>JBAOHR010000010.1:0-452529 GCA_037045245.1 Gemmatimonadales bacterium
CCCGCACGCGGGCGCCGGTTGGGCTCGCTGCCCCGCCATTGACCTCCACCGAGCCTCTGTTCATCATCCGGGTAGGACTCGACGCCGTGCTCTTCGGGCACGTGCGCTCCGACTCGATCACCGTTGGCGGCTGGGGTCGTCCTTCCCGCGGTGCCGACGCTGCCGGCAGCGGGGCGTCGCCCATCGGGGTGATCGTCACCTTCGACTGCTCGAGGGTGAAGTCCTGCGTCACCGGCTTGCCGGCCTCCAGTCGGAGTCCTGACACCATCCCGCTCTTGTACCCGATATAGGTGACCCGCAGGCTGACGGTGTCCGGCAGCAGCGAAAGGAAGGCGTATCGCCCCTCGAGGTCGGTCATCACCGCCGTACCGGCGTTGAGCAGGGTGACCCGTGCGCCCATCAATGGCGACCCGAACGACCCATACACCCGCCCCTGCACGCAGGCTGTTCCGCCCTGCGCCGCAGCCGGCACGGCGACCAGCGTGGCAAGTAACCACAACAGACGAGCCTGGGACATGGCAGCCCTCCCGGGGTGAAGACACGCGAATGTGGGGATCCTCTGGAGACGCCGCCTCGAGCCGGAACCACACGGGGGGAGGCGGCGCCTGCTCAGTAATACTCCCGCTCCCGCCGAGGCGGGGGTTCACGATGTTGTTGAGCACCGAGCCGAAGGTGTAGTTCAGCCCGAAGAACGCCGAGTAGCGGTAGTTGGTCCGCAGCCGCTTCAGGCGGAGGAGGATCTCCTCGTCGCTGGCCCCGTCCCGGGGCAGGGTGATCTGGTCGCGTACGCGGGAATAGCTCGCCCCGTAGTCGATCCCCATCCCCTTGAACACACGCACGTTTGCGTTGGCGCCGAGGGTGATCCGGTTCTGTCGGAGGTTGGCGAGGTACTGCGAGGCATTGATGCTCATGCTCGCGCTGCCCCAGGTCGTCCGCGTGACGTACGAGGCGCCGAGCGTTTGATTCACCAGCGTCTCCTCGTCGCGGTCGAAGATGGTCGTCTCGGTGTACTCGTAGCGATTGAATCCGACGCTGTACTGGAAGGTGAGTCGGCGCTTGGTGTAGTCGGCGTAGCCGAACACCGAGTACTCGAGCGTCGGCGCGACGCGCAGGTTGAGGTCGATGTTCTCTTGCGTCGAGGAGCTGCCGGAAAAGAGGGCACCGGCCGAGAGATGGCCGCCGAGGCTTCGCACGAGCAGTCCGCTGCCGTAATAGCTGTGCACGTTGGACGTGAAGGTGCTGCCGTCGCCAAGATCGAAGCTGTTGTCGCTCTTGTTGCCCGAGATGTAGGCCTGGAACTTCCAGTCCGCCGTGGTGCGGCCGGCCGAGAAGCTGCCGCCGACGTCGCTCGACTTCGAGCTCGACTCGCCGCTGAGATAGCCGTTCATCCCGACGGAAAAGACCCAGAGCTTCCACGGATCACGGGACGGGACGGCGGCGTCCGCCTTGGCCGGCGCGGTGAACATCACCGCGAGGTTCCGCGCCTGCGGGAAGCGCGCCGCGTAGCGCGCCAGGCCGAGGGCGAGGAAGCGGCCGAGCTCGATGCGGCGCTCGTCCGCCGTCGCACCCTGCGCGGCCGGGTAGCGGATCTCGTCGTCGACGCCCTGGAAACGATTGCGGCCGGTGAAGCGCATCGTCACCTCGGCGCCGCCGCCCCCGGCCTCGAGCGACGTCACCATCACATGCACGTCTGCAGCGGTCCGGTCGCGGACATGGTCGACCCAGGTGAGCTTGGTCCGGAGATAGTCGAAGTCGCAGCCGGACGTTTCGCAGTCGAGAAAGAGCCGGAGCGTGGCGGGGGCGTCCGGTGGCGCTGCGGGCCCCCGTTGCTGGGCCACCAACGCCGCCGGGAGGAGCAGGACGACCGCGGCGGCCAGCAGGCGAACGAGTCGGGACATGGCTGCTCCAAAGGGGGCGAGGAAACGGGCCTCTCCGCAAGCTACCTCGACCCCGCCAGCGGCGAGGCGCCACCCCGCCACTCGTGCCCCTGGCAGACCCTGCGGCCGGCGCACGCCCGTGGTAGAATCCATGCTGGGCGGTTCCCCCGGCTGCCCCGTCAGGAGTGCAGCATGAGCGGCATGACGCTGGCCGACCGCCTCCGCGGACTGCGTGTCCTCGTGGGGAACACCCCCCTCCTCACCATCGAGTTCTCCGTCGATGGCGGCCCTCCGCGCCGCCTCCACGCCAAGGCGGAGAGCCTCAACCTCACCGGCAGCATCAAGGACCGGATGGCGCTCCACATCCTCCGGCGCGCGCGCGAGAGCGGTGAGCTCCAGCCGGGCGGGATGATCGTCGAAGCCACCAGCGGCAACACCGGGATTTCCTTCGCCGCGATCGGCCGGGCCCTCGGGCACCCCGTGACGATCTTCATGCCCGACTGGATGAGCGCTGAGCGGATCGCCCTGATCCGCTCCTTCGGGGCCACCATCCGGCTGGTCTCCAAGGAGGAGGGTGGCTTCCTCGGATCGATTGCGCTCGCCGAGGCGCTCGCGAAGGCGACGCCGGGCGCCTTCCTCCCGCGGCAGTTCGCCAACGAGCTGAACTGTGACGCGCATCTTCGCACCACCGGCCCCGAGATCTGGGCCCAGCTCCAGCACCAGGGGCTGCGGCCGGCGGCGTTCGTCGCGGGGGTCGGGACCGGCGGCACCATCATGGGCACCGGGCGCTACCTGCGGAGCGTGCAGCCGGGCATCAAGCTTCATCCCGTCGAGCCGGCGAATTCGCCGACGCTGACGACCGGGCACAAGGTCGGCAAGCATCGCATCCAGGGGATCAGCGACGAGTTCATCCCGCCGATCGTCCAGCTCGGCGAGCTCGACACGGTGCTGTCCGTCGACGACGGCGACGCGATCCTGATGGCGCAGGCGCTCGCCCAGGAGCTCGGCCTGGCCGTCGGCATCTCGAGCGGTGCGAACTTCCTTGCCGCGGTCGCCGCCCAGGACGCGCTCGGGCCGGACGCCGTCGTGGTGACCGTCTTCTGTGACTCGAACAAGAAGTACCTGAGCACCGACCTGCTGCGCGAGGAGCCGGTCCTGCCCACGCACCGGGCGCCGCACATCACCCTGCACGGCGTCACCGCGGCGGGCCGGGTGTGTGGCGTCTGTGTCGATCCCGACGATCCGGCCAGCGCCCCGGCGGGCTTCTACGAGCTCACCCGCGCGCGATGAGCGATCTCGTCGAGGCCATTCCGCCCCGCGAGATCGCCCGGCGAGCCGAACAGGCGGGCGTGGCGAAGGCGAACACCGACGGCCTCACGCTGCTGGTGCTTGCCATCCTGGCCGGCGCCTTCATCGCGCTCGCCGCGCTGCTCTTCACGGTGGTGGTGACCGACCCTCGGCTCGGCTTCGGCGTCACCCGGCTGATCGGGGGGCTGAGCTTCTGCCTCGGGCTCGTGCTCGTCATCGTGGCGGGCGCGGAGCTCTTCACGGGCAACAACCTGCTCGCGATGGCCTGGGCCAGCGGACTGATCGGCACGCGCGCCGTGCTCCGCAACTGGCTGATCGTCTATGTCGGCAATGTCGTCGGCAGCCTCGCCACCGTCCTGCTGGCGTGGTGGGGCAACATCGCGGCGCTGGGGGGTGGTGCGGTCGGGGCGACCGCCGTGCAGGTCGCCACCCTCAAGGGCGGGCTCACGGTCGGCGAAGCGGTGGCGCGCGGGGTCCTCTGCAATGCGCTCGTCTGTCTCGCGGTCTGGCTCGCGATGGGTGGTCGCAGCGTCGCGGACAAGGTGCTGGCGATCCTCTTTCCGGTCACGGCGTTCGTCGCGATCGGCTTCGAGCACTCGATCGCGAACTGGTTCTTCCTCCCCTACGGGATGCTCCTCGACACCACCGGCACCATCACCGTCGTCGCCGCCCTCCGCAACCTCGTGGCGGTGACGGCGGGCAACATCATCGGCGGCACCCTGCTGGTGGCCGGTGTGTACTGGGTCGCGTACCTGCGCGGCGGTCCGCCCGCCGCGCGTCACCCGTAGTCGCGTCGCGCGTCAGGTCGGCGGACGCCGTTCCCGGCGCCGGGTCAGGAACGCCGCCAGCCGCCCGATCGCCTCGCGCAACACGCCCTCCTCCGGCAGGAAGACCAGCCGGAAGTGGTCGTGCGCGATCCAGTTGAACCCGGTTCCCTGCACGATCAGCAGTCGCTCCTCCGCGAGGAGGTCGTAGGCGAACTGCTGGTCGTCCGCGATCGGGTAGATCGCCGGGTCGAGGCGCGGGAAGACGTAGAGCGCCGCCTTCGGCTTCACCGCACTCACGCCAGGGATCTCCGAGAGGAGCGCATGCGCCACGTCGCGTTGGCGATGGAGCCGCCCGCCCGGTGACACCAGCGGTTCGATCGCGCAATCGCCCTCGAGGGCGGCCTGGATCGCCACTTGCCCCGGCGTGTTCGAGCAGAGGCGCAGCGAGGCGAGCATCGTCAGGCCCTCGATGTAGTCCCGCGCGCCGTCGCGATCGCCCGAAACGATCATCCATCCGGCCCGGAAGCCGCACGCGCGATAGTTCTTGGAGAGCCCGTTGAAGGTGAGCACCAGGACGTCGTCGGCGAGCGACGCGACGCTGGTGTGGACGTGCCCGTCATAGAGCGTCTGGTCGTAGATCTCGTCGGCGAGGACGACGAGGCGATGCGCCCGAGCGACCTCGAGCAGTTCGCGCAGGATTGCCTCAGGATAGAGCGCGCCGGTCGGGTTGTTCGGATTGCAGACGAAGATCGCGCGCGTGCGCGGGCCGACCTTGCTGCGGATGTCCTCGAGGTCCGGCAGCCAGCCGGACGCTTCGTCGCACCGGTAGTGGACCGGCACGCCACCCGCGAGGCCGACGAGCGCCGTGTAGAGCGGGTAGTCGGGGGTCGGGATCAGGATCTCGTCGCCGTCGTTCACCAGGGCGTTGATCGCGACCTGGATCAGCTCCGAGACCCCGTTGCCGAGATAGACATCCTCGGTCGTCACGCCGGCGATCCCCTTCGACGCCGCGTAGTGCGCTACTGCCTCCCGTGGTGCCGCCAGCCCCTTGCTGTCGGTGTAGCCTGCCTCCTGCGGGAAGCGCGCGATCATCGCCGCGACCATCGCGTCGGGAGGCTGCAGCCCGAACGCGGCCACGTTGCCGATGTTCAGCTGGATGATCGACTCCCCGGCGGCCTGCATGCGGCGCGCCTTGTCGAGCACGGGGCCGCGGATGTCGTAGGCGACGGTGGCGAGCTTGGTCGACTTGCGCAGGGGGGTCACGGGACGGGGCTCCGGGGAGTGCAGGACGGCGTGGAAGATGGGCCCGGACCGGCGACGTTGCGAGTGGCGACGGGTGGCGGGGCAATCGCCGCCCGGGGCGGTACCTTTGGAAGGTCCAGCACCCCCACTGTGAGCCCCATTCCGATGCGCTCTCTTCGATTGCTTGTCCTGCTGGCCCTTGGTCTGCCGTCGCGCGGTCACGCGCAGGCGATCCGCGGTCGCGTCGTCGACGCGGTGCAGGGCCGCCCGATTGCCGGCGCCCTCGTCGAATTGCAGGACAGCGCCGGACGTCTGCTGCGGCGCACGATCGCCTCCCCGAGCGGTGCCTACCAGCTCGTGGTGCCGCGACCAGCCGCCTATCGGGTGCGTGTCGCCGCGATCGGCTTCACGATCCATCCTGTCGTGGCGGCGCGGGTCGGCGCGGGCAGCATTGCCCTTCCCGATTTCCGCCTCGAGCCGGCGGTGACGATTCTCCCCGACGTGGTGGCCGCCGGGAAGCGCCGGGCCTGTGGGCCGGACATCATGGCGGATCCGCTGCTCGCGCGGCTCCTCGAGGCCGGGAAGAACGCGCTCACCCAGATCGAGGCGACGCTCGAGGTTGGGACCGAGTTTCCGTTCCAGGAGGTGGCGACCCGGACGGTCGTGACCGAGACGGTGGACTCGGTGCGTGCCGATACGACGACCGGCATCCTCGCTGGCTGGCCGCTGCAGAGCATCGATCCCGAGACGCTGCGCCGCGTCGGCTTCTCGCGCGTGCTCGCTCCGGAGGAGGGAATCGGCCGGGTGTACTACGGTCCGGACCTGCGCGTCCTCTTTGCCGACTGGTTCCTGGACGGTCACTGCTTCAGTTTTTCCCGGGATGTCCGGGACGCCGCAGCCGGCGTGATCCGCGTCCGCTACGAGCCGCGCGCCAGGACCGGACTGGTCGACATCTCGGGTGAGCTCGTGCTCGATGTCTCGTCGCTGGCGCTGCGCGAACTGATCTTCGCGCATGAGCACCTCCCCACCTTCATGCCGAAGGGGAGCGCCGGCGGCAGGATCGCGTTCGCTCTGCAGGAGGGTGATGGCTGGCTGCCGGTGCACTGGGAGATCTATGCCCCCATGGAAATGGCGACGGTCGGGATGAGCACGCAACGCGACCTGGTCGTGGCGAGTCGCGCCCCCGCCATGACGATTCATGGCGAGGTCCGGGGGCGCGTCGTCCTGGTCGGGACCATCGTCCCGTCGTCCCCGCCATGAGATCCCACGTCATGCGGCTGCTCGCAACGCTGGGGCTGCTGGTGCTCGGCCTGCCATCGCTCGGTCACGCGCAGGCGATCCGCGGTCGCGTCGTCGACGCGCTGCAGGGGCAGCCGGTGGCAGGGGCGCTCGTCGAACTGCAGGACAGCGCGGGGCGGGCACTGCAGCGGGGGCTCAGTTCACCGAGCGGCACCTACCGCTTCGTCGTGCCGAGCCCCGCCATCTACCGTATCCGGGTCGCCGCGATCGGCTTCACGTTGCGTCCCGTGGAAACGGTGCGGGTCGGTGACGCCGACGTGGTCGTTCCGGACCTTCGGCTCGACCCGGCCGCGACGATCCTGCCGGACGTGGTGGCCGCGGGGAAGCGGCGCGCCTGCGGCCACGAGATCCTCGACGATCCGCTGCTCGGCCGCCTCCTCGAGGGTGGCCGCGCCTCCCTGACCCTGATCGAGGCGACCCTCGGCCTCGGGACGCGATTCACGGTCCAGGAGGTGGTGTCTCGGACGATGGACCTCTCCCGCGGCAAGACGGTGCGTGCCGACACCAGTCGTCGGGAGCTCGCGGCCTGGCCGCTCCAGAGCGTCGATCCCGCCATCCTTGAGCGGGAAGGATTCTCGCGGCAGCTCGCCCCCGAGGAGGGGCGCGGGCGTGTGTACCGGGGCCCGGACTTGCGCGTCCTCTTCGCCGACTGGTTCCTCGACACCCACTGCTTCTCCATCAACCTGAACGACAAGGACGAGGCGGCCGGGATCATCCGGGTCAAGTACGAGCCGAAGGGGAAGCCCAAGCTGGTCGACGTTTCCGGCGAGCTGGTGCTCGACGCCAGCAACATGGCCCTCCGCGAATTCTCCTTCATCCATCGCAACCTCCCGAGCCACATCAAGGAGGGGAAGGCCGGCGGGATGATCGCCTTCGCCCGACTCGAGAGCGGAGCATGGCTGCCGGTGCGCTGGGAGATCTTCGCCCCGATCGAGTCGAACTTCGTGGCCTTTCAGGGCGGCCGGAGCATCGTGATCGGTGGCAATCGCGCTCCGCCTCCGCGCCCCATCGGCCGTCCGATCGTCAACGGCAGTGTGCAACTCACCGGTGCCCTCCTCGACGCCCGAGGCAATTGAGTGTTGCTCCCCCTGGCCCTTGGTGTCCTGTTGCAGGCCGCCCCCTTTGCGCCGATGGACTACCCCGGCGCGGACCCCGCCCTTGGCGAACGGATCCGGACCCTCTGTCCGCTGCCGACCACGCTCAATCGCGCGGCGCTGGTCGCGAACGAGGAACGCCTCGCGGCGCGCGTGCGCGACGCCCGGCGGTCGGTGACCGGCGTGCAGTGGCGCGATCTCGCCTGCGGCCGCGCCCTGCTGCAGATCATCGACGCCCCGTCGGCACGGGGCAGTCACCTGATGAGTCCCGGCACGTCATGGGGCGCCGGGGCGATCGACGGTTCGTTGCGGGCACTCGCCCTCGCGCCGGCCGACCGTCCCGCCGTCGAACTGCTCGCGCTGCTCACCACGGCGAACGCCGAGCCGGAGGAGCTCCCGCGGTTGGCGGCGCTGATGCGCGCAGCGGTGGACTCGGGGGTGCGCGCACCGGTGGTGCTCCGTGCCTGCAGCGACTTTGCCGTGCGGAGCGGCGATGCGGCCAGCACCCACGCCTGCGCCGACACCGCACTCGCCGCCGGGCTTGACTCGACCTGGCACCTGCTGCGCCTGGCGCGGCAGGCTTTCCGGGAGGGCGACTCGCTCGGTGGCGTGGCACACTTCATCGATGGGGCCGGCGCGGCGAGCGACACGCTGTCGCAGCTCGACGTCGATTGGCACCTGCAGTGGTTCCTCTCGCCGGCGGAGCGTGCGGCGTGGGGACAAGTCGCCGATTCGAGCCGCGGCACCTGGGTGCGCGATCGATTGATCGAGCGCGACGTGCGCGATGGACGCCAGCCCGGGAGTCGCCTGGCGGAGCACTTTGCACGACTCGAACATGTCGAGAAGAACTTCCGGCTATCGATTCCGTCCGACCTCCGCGCGGCATCGCGGACCGGGGCGGGCGTGTTTCAGGGGGTCGACACAGCCGGCACCTCCGTCAATACGACCTCCTGGAACGAGTATCGCCGGTGGCAGGTGGATTTCGACGATCGCGGCGTGATCTACATGCGCTTCGGTGCGCCGGACAAGATCGCGGTCAACGCGCCGAAGCCCGGTGCTCCCGCGTACATGACCTGGCGTTACGATGTCGACGGCACGCCGATGTTCGTGACGTTCGGCGAGGTCGATCATGACGGGAGTGCGGGTGCGACAACGCTCATGACCGGCATCTTCGGCACCTGGCAGTGCGGACTCGACCAGTGGCGCTGCAGCCTCGCGGAGCGCGGCGAAGTCGGCATGCCCGCGCCACCGGAACAGGTCCAGCGGCTGCGCGAGGCCGATCGCGAGTACATCGGCATTGCCACGACGAAGGACGACAACTCGCCACCGAGCCAGAAATCGATCCACGCGGTGGCGCAGCTGGCGCAGCTCTGGGACCCGGTCAGCGAGGAGCCGCTCGCGGTGATCGCGTATGGATTGCGACTGGCCGACCTCAAGGTCGTGAAGGACAGCACCGGAAGGGAGACGGCGCGGGTCGCGTTGGCATTGGCGCGCTGGCATCCGCAGGCGGCCGAGTGGAAGGAGGACTCGCTCACGCGCGAGTTCGTGGTGCCGAAGGCGCGGAGCAGCGAAACGCACCTCACCGGTTTCGCCACGCTCGCCGGCGTCGGCGGGGTCGGCAGCTGGGGGCTGACGGCGGCACAGCCTGATCGCCGCTGGGGGCGCGCATACGGGACCGCCGTTCCGAATCGGGCCGATGCGGTCGCCGTGTCGTCGTTGATTGTCGCGCCGGAATCGCGGGGGCTGTCGTGGGTGCTCCGCGGCGAGCGGATCTTCCTCTCGCCCGGAGGCACCATCAAGCGGGGCGAACCGCTGCACCTCTTCTACCAGGTCCGGGCCGAGGGTGCCCTCGCGGTCGCCAGCACCACGATCGAGGTCCGGGCGATCGACGCCTTCCAGGTGCAGGACGACGGGACCATGGCGCCGACAGGGACCACCACCGATGCACGCAGTGCCAAGGATGATCAGGAGAAGCTGGCCGCGATCCAGGTCTCGTTTACGGGCTCCCTGCCCGACGGCGTGACGAACGTCAATCGGGTCCTCGACCTCTCCCGGCTCAAGCCCGGCAAGTACACGATGGAAGTGCGCATCGGTGACAAGACCGGTGCGCCGCTGGCTCGACGGACGGTGGTTCTCGACCTGGAGTAGCGCCCATGGCCCGCGTTGCGTCGTTCCATCTCGCCGTCCTCCTCCTCGCGGGCCTCACGGCCTCCGCGTCGGGGCAGGGGCTCGACGGCCCGCGCCTGCTCGGGTGGGATTCGACGCTGATCGCCTCGTCGGCGATCGCCGCGCTGCCGGCATTCGGCGAGGCGCCGGGCGGCAGTGACGCCACCACCACGCTCGCCGAGACGTTGTGGCGGTTGCGGCGCGGGGAACTCGCGGGCGATCGTCGCGAACTCGCGCAGGCCTTGCGGCGCACGACGCTCACCGAGAAGCAGCAGCGCGACATGCCATGGGGGTACTACCTCTCGGCGCGCGCGCTCCTTGCCCTTTGGCGGGCCGGCGCCCCGCCGACCGCCAACGAAGGGCAGTTCGACGGCGAACCGTACGCCGACGCGGTGTGGCGCCACCTGCACGACGCGCTCGAACGACAGCCCGGCTTCACGCCGGCGCGGCGGCTCGCGCTCGACCTCCTGCTGGCGGGTGGCGATCGGAGCCTGGGTCGCGATCAGCGCAAGGCGCTCGCAGTCCTCACCCGCGCCGCGTCCCGCGATCCCGATGTCCTGCTGATCTGGGGGCGCGAACTCCGCCGCGCCGGGCAGCTCGACAGTGCCCTGGCGCGTTTCGGCGAGGCCCAGCGCCACGGCGGCGATGCGGGGCGCGTCCAGCTCGAGCGGGCCCGCACGCTGATGGCGCTGGGCCGGCCGACCGAGGCCGCGGACTCCTACTGGGACGGCGTACGACGCGTGACACCCACCACGCGCGAGGCCTATCGCTTCGACCTCGCCTGGATCCTCGGCGGCGACACGCTGGCGACCTTCGACGCCGTGCCGGACCACGAGATGGCCACCTGGCTCCACCGCTTTTGGGCCGAACGGGATGCCGCCGCCGCGAACCTCCCCGGCGAGCGATTGCAGGAGCATCTCCGCCGATGGGTGAAGGCATTCCGCGACTATCGCGTCTTCATCCCGGAGCGCCGCACCCAGTTCCGCCGCGTGGAGTACCTCTTCGAGGGACTCGACCAGTGCATCGGCAGCGACGCCGCGCTCTACGAGACGCTCGCGCGCATGCAGCCGACGCTGCCTGGTGACGTGCGCGCGCTCGAGCCGCTGCTCGACCATCGCGGCCTGATCTACCTGCGCCACGGCGAGCCGATGCAGCGCATCGTCGGCGGTCTCGGCGCGACCGGCGACTCGATCATGCCGCTCGACAGCACCAACTCCTTCTCCTCGTCGAGCCTCTTCCGGGTACGGCGCCTCAGCACGCGCGCCGAGCTGGAGGACGAGACGCGACTCAAGATGCGGCAGAACGAATCGTGGCTCTACTGGTTCGAGGGGGGGTGGCGACTGCTCCATTTCCGCGGGAGTGACGCCCTCGGCCAGATGGCGCCGACCACGCTCTCGGGGTACCTGCCGGTGAACGGCTACTTCGCGGAATGGCAGCGCCGTGGCGCCGTGATGCCGGAATACGCGGCCGCAGCCGCGCGGATGGCGATCGAGCGCACCATCGTGGAGAAGACCTGCATCCAGGCCGTGACGCTGGCGATCAAGAAGAGCCGCGACGACGCCCACACCGGCACCAGCAGCGATTCCGACACGCCGCTGATCCGCGATCCATGGAATGCCGTCTTGCAGAGCTTCGCGGTCGGGACGCCGCACGATGGCTCGGCGCGCGCCTTGGTGACCTTTGCCATTCCGCGCACCGCGCTCACCACCGCGCCTGGTCCGGACGGGCAGCGCGTCACGCCGGTGCAATTCCGCGTGGTCGCCTATGAGGCCAGGAGCGGCACGACCGTCGTGCTGGACACGGTGCGGCAGTTCGTCACGGCCGGCGGGGCAGGGGATCGGGAGAACATCAGCGGGTGGCTCGAGTTGCCCCTCACGTCCGGCACCTGGCAGGTGGCCGTCCGGCTCTCCCAGCATCCGGACTCGGTGGGGGCCTTCGGGTTGCAGCGCGGCCTGGTCGTTCCCGAGGCGTCACTGGCGATCAGCGACATCCTCACCGGCATCGCCGCCTCCCCGACGCGCTGGCCCGGCGATGGCGCCGGCTTCCCGCTCAACACCCTCGGCATCTGGCCAAGGGGGGGCACGGTGGAGCTCTACTACCAGGTCCACGGGCTCCCCGAGGGAACGCCGTATCGGACCACGATGGAGGTGCGCCCGATGACCGGCCGGACCGACCGGGTGGTCCGCCTGGTGAGCACCGAGCGTGCGACCGGCCCGTTGACGGCGGTCCGCCGGAGCCTGGCGCTCGACAAGCTCCCCGCTGGTCGCCACTGGGTGACGGTGACGGTCGAGGAGGGGGGGCGCACCGCCACCGTGCGGCGGGCGATCGTGGTCGCGGAGCGCTGACGGCGGGCGGGCGTTGACCCGGTCCCCCGGGACGGGCAAGTTGCCGGGATGAATCGGCTTGTTCCCTCCGTCCTCTTCGACCTGATGGCCTCGGTCGAACGCGTCCTGGCCCTCTTCGGCGTCAAGCTCGAGGAGTTCCGCGCCGCGGGCGTGAAGGTGCTGCTCCTCTGGGTGGCGGCCTTCATCGCCTGGCGCGTCGTGCTGGTCGTCGCGGACCGGATCGTCATCGCGGCCGACGACGGCGACGACACCCGGCTCTCCTCGCACGAGAAGCGTGCGCAGACGATCGCGGAGCTGCTGCGCGGCGTCGGGAAGATCGTCATCGTTCTCTTCACGATCGTCCTGACGCTGAACCAGTTCGTCGACATCACGCCGCTGCTCGGCGGCGCCGGCATCCTCGCCCTCGCCGTCTCCTTCGGGTCGCAGTCGCTTGTCAAGGATGTGATCAGCGGCTTCTTCATCCTGGTCGAGAACCAGTTCGCGGTGGGCGACGTGATCGAGGTCGCCGCGAAGACCGGCACCGTGGAGAAGATGACGCTGCGCGTCGTGATGCTGCGCGACATGGAAGGGACGCTGCACATCATCCCCAACGGCCAGATCACCACGGTGAGCAACCGGACGCGCGGCTGGTCGCGCGCCGTGGTCGACATCGGCGTGGCCTACGACGCCGACGTCGACGCGGTGCTCGCGATCCTGCGCGACGAGGCGAAACAGTTCGGCGAGAACGAGGTGTGGGTGCCGAAGCTCGACGGGATGCCGGAGGTGGTCGGCGTGCAGTCGCTGGGCGACAACGCCGTGACGATTCGCGTGCTGTTGCGCACGCAGCCCGGCAACCAGTGGGAGGCGGCGCGCGAGTTCCGCCGCCTGGCGAAGATCCGGCTCGATCGCGAAGGGGTCGAGATCCCCTTCCCGCAGCGAACCGTGCATGTGCGACACCATGGCGCGGCGCCGGATGATCCGGCCACCCGCGCCGCGATCACCGATGCCGCCGCGGGGGGCGCGTGACACTCCGGCTCTACAACACGATGACGCGGTCCGTCGAGGACTTCGTTCCCCTCAAGGCACCCCACGTCTCGCTCTACACCTGCGGGCCGACGGTCTACAACTACGCCCACATCGGCAACTTCCGGACGTTCCTGTTCGAGGACGTGCTGCGACGCTGGCTCGAGGCGAGCGGCTACGACGTCTTCCACGTGATGAACCTCACCGACGTCGACGACAAGACGATCCGCGGCGCGGCCGCCGCCGGCGCGTCACTGGCCGATCACGTGGTGCGCTTCATCGACGCCTTCCGCGAGGACAGCGGCTACCTCCGGCTCCTGCCGGCGCACGTCTATCCGCGGGCGACGGAATACGTCGCGCCGATGATCGCCCTGGTCGAGTCGCTGCTGGCCAAGGGCGTCGCGTACAAGGGCGACGACGGCTCGGTGTACTTCGCGATCGGCCGCTTTCCGGCGTACGGCAAGCTGTCGCGGCTCGACACGCGCGAGCTGCAGGCCGGCGCGGGCGGCCGCACGCTCGCCGACGAGTACGCCAAGGAGGATGCGCGCGACTTCGTCCTCTGGAAGGCGGCGCGCGAGGATGACGAGGCGGTGGGCGCCGCCTGGGATGCGCCGTTCGGCCGCGGTCGGCCGGGGTGGCACCTCGAGTGCTCGGCCATGGCCCTCGACCTGATCGGCAAGCATCTCGGCACAGACGTCCTCGACATCCATGCCGGCGGGATCGACCTCGTCTTTCCGCACCACGAGGATGAGATCGCGCAGAGCTGCGCGCACACCGGGCAACCGGACTTCGCGCGCGTCTGGATGCATGGCGAGTTCCTCACGATGGCCGGCACCAAGATGTCGAAGCGCTTCGGCAACATCCTCACCGCGCGCGACCTGCGCGAGGAGAAGGTCGATGCCGGCACGGTTCGCCTGCTGCTCGCCACGACGCACTACCGGGCACCGCTCGACTTCACCGACCAGGCGCTCGACGCGGCCCGCGAGGGGTCGCGGCGGCTCGGGGCCTTGGCGGCCCGGGTGGCGACGCTGCCCGAAGGGGCCGGGAGTGCGGCGTTCGAGGCGGTCGGGGCGACCCTCGCCGCCGATTTCGCCACCGCGATGGATGACGACCTGAACACGCCGCGCGCCTTGGCGGCGCTGTTCGAGGCGGCTCGCGAGGGGAATCGGCTCCTCGATGCCGGGGAGCAGCCAGGTCCCGCCTTCCGGGCGGCCTGGGCGAAGGCGACCGGTGTCCTGCAGATCCTCCCCACCCCGGCGGCGGGCTTCCAGCTGCCCGCAACCGGCGCGAGTGCCAATCAGGAGTTGTCGGAGGCGGTCCCGACCGATCCCGCCGCGCAGCAGGAGTGGGCGCTGGGGTGGGCCGGCCGCCGGCTGGCGGCCAAGCAGGGCCGAAATTTTGCCGAAGCGGACCGGATCCGTGGGCTGCTGGCCGATGCAGGATGGGACGTTCGCGACAATCGGGACGGCACGGCCGAGGTCCAGCGACGCTGACCTCCCCTGGCTCGACTCGAGCGGGCGGGGAGCCCCGGCGGGATGCCGGGGCTTCGTCGTCTCGGCCCGGTTGACGCGGCTTTCCGAGCCGGGTAAGTTTGGGGTCTGTCGGTCGAACGGCCTTTTTTTGTAGGCTGACGTAGCTCAGTTGGTAGAGCACCCGATTTGTAATCGGGCGGTCGTGGGTTCGATCCCCTCCGTCAGCTCCAGCGGCGAGGGTAGGGCAGGAAACGGTGGGGTGGCCGAGTGGCTAATGGCAGCAGACTGTAAATCTGCCGGGCTACGCCCTACGTAGGTTCGAATCCTACCCCCACCATGTGGCACCGAAGTTGGCGTACGGACGACCCGATGCGGGTGTAGCTCAGTTGGTAGAGCATCAGCCTTCCAAGCTGAGGGTCGCGGGTTCGAGTCCCGTCGCCCGCTTGCTCACGTAGCTCAGTTGGCAGAGCACATCCTTGGTAAGGATGAGGTCACCGGTTCGATCCCGGTCGTGAGCTCTGTAGCACCGTCGAGCCACGAGGGTTCGGGCGGACAATACGGCAGGACGGGGCGTGCCACCTGGACGCCCAAGGCACGCCGGGCAGGCGGGGCGAGGTTCCCGCGCCCGGCGCGTCGTGTCAGGAGAACGTAGGGGCGCGGCATGCCGCGCCCATACCGATTGAGAGCAGAGCAACCCGGGCGCAGGTCGCCCGTTGACGGGTACCGAACACACACGAGGATCTCGAGATGGCCAAGGCAAAGTTTGACCGCAGCAAGCCGCACGTGAACGTCGGGACGATCGGTCACGTCGACCACGGCAAGACGACGACGACGGCGGCGCTGACGAAGGTCTCGGCCGACAAGGGCTTCGGGACGAAGTACGTCGCGTACGACGAAGTGGCGAAGGCGTCGGAATCGCAGGGGCGTCGTGACTCGACGAAGATCCTGACGATCGCGACCTCGCACGTCGAGTACGAGACGGCGAACCGCCACTACGCGCACGTCGACTGCCCGGGGCACGCCGACTATGTGAAGAACATGATCACGGGTGCCGCGCAGATGGACGGCGCGATCCTCGTGGTGTCGGCCGTGGACGGCCCGATGCCGCAGACCCGCGAGCACATCCTCCTGGCGCGCCAGGTGAACGTGCCGAAGGTCGTGGTCTTCCTGAACAAGTGCGACCTGGTCGACGACGCGGAACTGCTGGACCTGGTCGAGCTCGAGGTCCGCGAGCTGCTGACGCAGTACCAGTTTGACGGCGACAACGCGCCGGTGATCCGGGGCTCGGCGATCAAGGCGATCGAGGGCGATCCGGCGTGGGTGGCGAAGATCCAGGAGCTGTACGACGCCCTGGACACGTACATCCCGGAGCCGATCCGCGAGACCGACAAGCCGTTCCTGATGCCGGTCGAGGACGTCTTCTCGATCACCGGCCGCGGCACGGTGGCGACGGGCCGGATCGAGCGCGGGATCGTGAAGGTGCAGGACGAAGTCCAGCTGGTCGGCTTCGGGGCGGAGAAGAAGGCGGTGGTGACGGGGGTCGAGATGTTCCGCAAGCTGCTGGACTCGGGCATGGCGGGCGACAACGTCGGGCTGCTGCTCCGCGGCGTGGACAAGGCCGAGATCGAGCGCGGGATGGTGCTGGCGAAGCCGGGGTCGGTGAAGCCGCACACGGAGTTCGAGGCCGAGGTGTACGTGCTGGGCAAGGATGAGGGCGGGCGGCACACGCCGTTCTTCAAGGGCTACCGGCCGCAGTTCTACTTCCGCACGACGGACGTGACGGGGAGCTGCGAGTTGCCGGCAGGCGTGGAGATGGTGATGCCGGGCGACAACATCCAGATGACGATCACGCTGATCACCCCGGTGGCGATGGACGAGGGGCTGCGCTTCGCGATCCGCGAGGGCGGCCGCACGGTCGGCGCCGGTGTGGTGACGAAGATCTTGAAGTAAGGCGTAGGGGCGACGCATGCGTCGCCCGTACCCACCCGCCAGGCTTCGGCCTGCGAGGGGATCGATGGAAGGGCGCAGCCTGCTGCGCCCGCTCAGGCCCAGGCACGGAGTGGCAATGACGGATCAGGACACGCAGGTCGCGACGGCGTCGACGGGAAAGCTGGCTTCGGCCCAGGGCTTCCTCCTCGACACCCGTGCCGAGATGGACAAGGTCAGCTGGCCGCCGAAGGACGAGCTCGTCAAGGCGACGCGCGCCGTCCTCATTGGCGCCGCCATCTTCGGCGTCGTGCTCGGTCTGGTGGACTGGCTGCTCCAGAAGATCCTCGTCGACGGCGTTGCCGCGCTGGCCCGATGAGCGACACGGAAGTGACGTATCGCTGGTACGCGATCCAGACGACCGCGGGCCACGAGAACAAGGTCCGCATGCTGCTCGAGCAGCGCATCAAGGATGACCCGCGCCCGGAAGGGCAGAAGCTGGTCGCCCGGGCGCTGGTGCCGACGCAGGAAGTGGTCGAGATCAAGAACGGCAAGAAGGTGACGGTCGAGCGCAAGCTCTACCCGGGGTACGTGATCGTGCAGATGGGGCTGAGCCAGGAGGCGCAGCACGTCGTCAACTCGATCCAGGGCGTGATCAAGTTCGTCGGGACCGGGAAGGCGCCGCTGGCGCTCCGGGACGACGAGGTCAAGCGCCTCCTCGGCATGGCCGAGCCCGAAGCCGAGTCCGCCCCGAAGGAGGAGATCCCATTCCTCGTCGGCCAGGCGGTCGAAATCACGGAAGGGCCCTTCTCGGACTTCTCCGGGGTCGTCGAGGATGTGCTCGCCGACAAGGGGAAGGTGAAGGTGTCGGTGTCGCTGTTCGGGCGGCCGACGACGGTGGAGCTGGACTACTTGCAGCTCCGGGGTCACTAGGCATTATCGATCATCGATGATCGATCATCGATCATCGACAGTTGGTGCAGGACCGGGAGAGCTCGCTCTCCCCCGGCGACCGCCCCGGGTCAAACGGCGGCAGGTCCAGCGATGACCGCTGGTCCGTCATTCGGTGTCCCGCGCAGCCAGCGGGCACCGTTACAGGAGCGACATGGCCAAGAAGATCGTAGCCATGGTGAAGCTGCAGTGTCCGGCTGGCGCGGCGAATCCCGCGCCCCCGGTCGGCACCGCGCTGGGCCCGCACGGGGTCAACATCATGGAATTCTGCAAGCAGTTCAACGCGCGCACCCAGGCGCAGTCGGGCATGGTGATTCCCGTGGTCGTGACGATCTTTGGTGATCGCACGTTCACGTTCATCACCAAGACCCCGCCTGCGCCGAACCTCCTGCTGAAGGAAGCGGGAGTGGAGAAGGGCAGCGCCGCGCCGAACCGCACCAAGATCGGGAAGGTGACCTCCGCGCAGGTGCGGAAGATCGCCGAGATCAAGATGGTCGACCTCAACGCCTCCGACCTCGATTCCGCGATGCGCATGATCGCCGGGACCGCGCGGTCGATGGGGCTGGAGGTCATCGACTGATGGCGACCCAGGGCAAGAAGTATCGCGCCGCGGTCGCCAAGGTCGACGCCACCCGGATGCATTCGACGTCTGAGGCGGTGGACCTCGTCAAGCAGACCACGTACGCCAAGTTCGACGCGACGGTCGATGTCGCCGTCCGGCTCGGGGTGGATCCGCGTCACGCTGACCAGGTGGTTCGCGGCACGGTGATCCTCCCGCACGGCACCGGCAAGACGGTTCGCGTGCTCGTCGTCGCCCAGGGCGACCGGGCCAAGGACGCGGAGGCGGCGGGTGCCGACTTCGTCGGCCTCGAGTACCTGGCCAAGCTGAAGGAAGGCTGGCTGGAGTGCGACGTCATCGTCGCCACGCCGGACGTCATGGGGCAGCTGGGCGCGCTCGGCCGGATCCTCGGTCCGCGCGGCCTGATGCCGAATCCGAAGGCGGGCACCGTCACGATGGACGTGGCGAAGGCCGTCAAGGAGATCAAGGCAGGCAAGATCGAGTTCCGCGTCGACAAGACGGGGAACGTCCATGCTCCGATCGGCAAGGTCTCGTTCTCCGGCGAGCAGCTGGCGGCGAACCTCGAAGCATTCATGGAGACCATCGTGAAGGCGAAGCCGTCGGCGGCCAAGGGGACCTACGTCCGCTCGGCGACCGTCAGCGCGACGATGGGCCCCGGCATCAAGCTCGACACGGCGGGGTACCGATGAGCAAGACTGAACGGCATGAGGAAGTCGCCATGCTGACCGAGGCCATCAAGGCCTCCCCGACGCTCTTCGTCACCGACTTCAGCGGCCTCAACGTGCTGAAGATGACGGAGTTCCGCCGGCGCCTCCGGGCGGCGGGCGGGCGCTACGTCGTGGTGAAGAACACCCTGGCCCAGCGGGCGCTGGCCGCGAACAGCATCGCGGATCTCGACAGCCACCTGACCGGCAACACCGGCCTCGTCTTCGCGGGCGGGGATCCGATGGCAGCCGCCAAGGTGATCGGCGAGTTCGCCAAGGAACACGAGAAGCCGACCGTGAAGGCCGGGTGGGTCGACGGGAAGGCCGTCGCCCCGGCGTACGTGAAGCGTCTCGGCGAGATCCCCCCGCGGGAGGTGCTGCTCGGCCAGTTTGCCGGCGCGCTCAACGGAGTCCTCTATCAGGTGGTCGGTGCGCTCGAGGCGCTCCGCGAACAGCGTTCGGCCGGCTCGGCCGCGTAACATACGGGAGATACAACCATGGCGACTATGCTCAGCAACGACGAAATCATCGACGCGATCGGCAACAAGACCGTGCTCGAACTGGCCGACTTGATCGAGGCCTTCACGACGAAGTTCAACGTCTCCATCGCGGCCGCTCCGGCGGCGGGCGGCGGCGGCGCGGCGGCGGCGGTGGTCGAGGAGCAGACGGAGTTCACCGTCATCCTCAAGGCCGGCGGCGAGAAGAAGATCAACGTCATCAAGGTCGTCCGCGAGATCACCTCGCTCGGCCTGAAGGAAGCGAAGGACCTGGTCGATGGCGCGCCGAGCACCGTGAAGGACGGCGTCTCGAAGGCCGAGGCCGAGGAAATGAAGAAGCGGCTCGAGGAGCAGGGCGCGAGCGTCGAGCTGAAGTGACCCCCGAAGGGGGTCATCCCGAGCCGGCAGCGACTGCTGCCGGCGAGGGATCTCTCCCCTTTGTCACGGTCACTCTCAGTGAGACGCGATGCCGACTGAACGCGAACTCGAGTTCTGCATGACGACAGTGCCAGCCCCCGCCCAGCGCGGGGGCTTCGGCACTGCCGTGGCCATTTGCACGGGATGGGGCGATGCCTGATACGCTGCCGGTGATCCAGTTCTCCTCGATGCAGGGCGGCATGCAGATGCCGCACCTGCTCGACATTCAGACCAGGGCCTTTGACTCCCTGCTCGTGCCCGATGACGTCGATGGCGACCGCCAGGACGTCTCCCTGGAGCGCGTCTTCCGCGACCTCTTCCCGATTGCGGACGTCAACGGGAAGTACTCGCTCGAGTTCGTCAGCTACGCGCTGGGCGAGCCGAAGTACACGGTCGAGGAGTGCATCGAGCGGGACATGACCTACGCGGCCCCGCTCCGCACCAAGCTTCGCCTCGACGTGTTCGAGGAGGTGGACGGGCAGCGCCGCCTGAAGAACGCCATCGAGAAGGAGGTCTACCTCGGCGAACTGCCGTGCATGACCCCCCTGGGCACCTTCGTGATCAACGGCGCCGAGCGCGTCGTCGTCTCGCAGCTGCACCGGTCGCCGGGCGTGGTCTTCGAGGAGGACACCCACCCGAACGGGCAGCGCCTCTTCTCGGCGCGGATCATCCCGTTCCGCGGCTCGTGGGTCGAGTTCACGATCGACATCCACGACGTGATCTACGTCCACATCGACAAGAAGAAGAAGTTCCCGGCGACGGCGCTGCTGCGCGCCTTCGGCCACGGCCACAATGCCGACATCCTCCGGCTGTTCTTCGCCGAGAAGATGCTCGACATCACGGGCCGCGCCGACTCGCGCCAGGAACGCCGGGAGATCGTCGGGGCGATGCTCGCCGCCGACGTCCCGAATCCCGAAGACAAGGGCGGCGCCCCGCTCGGCAAGACCGGCGAGGAGCTGACCCCGGAACGCCTCCAGGCGATGCGCCATGTCGGCGTCAAGCAGGTGCGCGTGTTCGCCGGCTACACGATCCTCGACCTGCGCGAGGACGAGCTGCCGACGTCGAACCGTGACCGCAGCGCCCACGTGCTCGCCTTCGCGGTGGCCGAGCCGGACACCGGCGAAGTCCTCGCCGATGCCGGCACCGACCTGACCGACAAGCTCCGCGCCAAGCTGCTCAAGGCCGGCGTCCAGAAGGTCGAGATCCTCCTCCCCGCCGGGAAGGGGGAGTCGCCGCTCATCCGCAACACCCTCTCGAAGGACCCGACGCACTCGGAGCAGGAGGCGCTGGAGCAGATCTACGCCCTCCTCCGGCCGGGCGATGCGCCGAACCTCGAGACGGCGCGGCAGCAGATCCAGAAGCTCTTCTTCAACCCGAAGCGCTACGACCTCGGGCGCGTGGGCCGGTACAAGATCAACCAGCGGCTCCGGCTCAAGGTCGATCCGAACCACACGGTCCTCACCGAAGAGGACTTCATCGCGATCGTCCGCTACCTGATCGACCTGCACGACGGGCGCGGCAACACCGACGACATCGACCACCTCGGCAACCGCCGGATCCGGTCGGTCGGCGAGCTGATCGCCAACCAGTTCTCGGTCGGCCTCTCGCGCATGGCCCGGCTCGTCAAGGAGCGGATGAGCATCAACTCCGACCCGGAGAAGATCTCGCTCGACGACCTGGTCAACGCCCGCACCGTCTCGGCGGTCATCCAGGCGTTCTTCGGCAGCTCGCAGCTGTCGCAGTTCATGGACCAGACCAACCCGCTGGCGGAGCTGACCAACAAGCGCCGGCTCTCGGCCCTCGGGCCGGGCGGCCTGACCCGCGAGCGCGCCGGCTTCGAAGTCCGCGACGTGCACTACTCGCAGTACGGCCGCATGTGCCCGATCGAGACGCCGGAAGGGCCGAACATCGGCCTGATCACGTCGCTCTCGACCTTCGCGCGCATCAACGAACTCGGCTTCATCGAGACGCCGTACCGCGTGGTCCGGAAGGGGAAGGTCACCGACGAGCTCCATTGGCTCTCGGCGTCGGAGGAGGAGGACTTCGCGGTGGCCCAGGCCAACGCGCCCCTCACCGAGGACGGCACCTTCGTCGATCCGCTCGTGCTGACCCGGAAGGGCGACGACTACCCGCTGCTGGCCCCGGCCCGCATCGACTACATGGACGTGGCGCCGGAGCAGCTCGTCTCCATCGCCGCGGCCCTGATTCCGTTCCTTGAGCACGACGACGCGAACCGCGCGCTCATGGGCTCGAACATGCAGCGCCAGTCGGTGCCGCTCCTCTTCCCGCAGTCGCCCGTCGTGGGCACCGGGCTCGAGGGGAAGGTGGCCTCCGACTCCGGCGCCGTGATCATCGCCAAGCGCGCCGGCACCGTCACCTGCGTGACCGCCGACGAGATCATCGTCGACGCCGGCGTCGAGGCGACGGACCGCTCGGTCCCGCTCGGCCGCCTCGCGCGGATCGACCGCTACCGGGTCAAGAAGTTCTGGCGCACCAACCAGGACACCGCGATCAACCAGCGGCCGCTCGTCCACCAGGGCGAGCGCGTCGAGGCCGGGCAGATCATCGCCGACGGCGCCGCGACCGAGGCCGGCGAGCTCGCGCTCGGCAGCAACGTGCTGGTGGCGTTCATGCCCTGGTACGGCCACAACTTCGAGGACGCGATCGTCCTCTCCGAGCGCCTGGTCAAGGACGACGTCTACTCGTCGATCCACATCCAGGAGCTCGAGCTCCATGTCCGCGACACCAAGCGCGGCCAGGAGGAGATCACCCGGGAAATCCCGAACGTCTCGGACGAGGCCCTCGTGGACCTGGACGAGCGCGGAATCATCCGGATCGGCGCGCACGTCAAGCCGGGCGACATCCTCGTCGGCAAGATCACGCCGAAGGGCGAGACCGAGCTGTCGCCGGAAGAAAAGCTGCTGACCGCGATCTTCGGCGAGAAGGCGAAGGACGTGAAGGACTCGTCGCTGAAGGTGCCGCCGGGCATGAAGGGCACCGTCATCGACGTGAAGATCTTCTCGCGCGTCGAAGGGCCGGTGGTCGACAAGGACCGCGGCGAGCGGATCGGCGACGTGCGCCGCCGCGAGACCGAGGAGAAGGCCCGCATCACGCAGGCGATGTTCGAGGAAGTCCTCGAGCTGCTCGACGGCCAGGCCGTCGGCCTGATGCTGCGCGCCGGGAGCGTCGAGGAGCTGCAGGCCCAGGGCACCAAGCTGACCAGGGCGCTGCTCAAGACGATCGACCTCACCGAGGTCGACCTCAAGACGCTGCGCGTGGTCGACAAGGCCGCCAACGAGCGCCTCCGCGCCACCCTCGACGCCGCCACGGCCGAGCGGGCCAAGGTCGAGGAGAAGGCCGAGGACCAGATCGACAAGATCCTCCAGCCGGACGAACTGCCCCCGGGCGTCATTCAGCTGGTCAAGGTGTACTGCGCCGAGAAGCGGAAGATCTCCGTCGGCGACAAGATGGCCGGCCGCCACGGCAACAAGGGCATCGTCGCCCGCATCGTGCCGGAAGAGGACATGCCGTTCCTGCCGGACGGCACCCCGGTCGACATCGTGCTGAACCCGCTCGGCGTGCCGAGCCGCATGAACGTCGGGCAGATCCTCGAGACGCACCTCGGCTGGTGCGGCCGGATCCTCGGCTTCAAGGCGAAGACCCCGGTCTTCCGCGGTGCGGAAGAGTCCGAGATCGGCGTCCTGCTCCGCCTGGCCGGTCTCGGCTGGGCCGGGCAGTCGCTCGCCCTGGCCCACGCCGCGCCCTCGCCGGATGCGGCGACGGTCGAGGCGCTGGTCCGCGACCTCAAGGGCGCCAAGTCCCTCGTCGGCGCGACGCTTGATGCCACCGGCGTCGAGGCGCTCTCCATCAAGGGGGCGTCGAAGGTGACGGTCGGGCTGGCCAAGGCGGTCGAGGCGTTCCTGACGGCCTCGGCGGCGGAACTCGCCGGGCGCCTCCGGGCGCAGCGGCAGACCGAGCTCTCGGTGCACGGCGCGTTGCTGGCCGATGCGACGGGTGCGGCGAAGGCCGAGTTCGAGGCGGCGAAGAAGGTCATCACCACCGCGGCGAAGGCCGACGATGCCAAGCTGCTCGAGGCCGTCGGCCTGGGGTCGCTGGCGGTGGTGGCGGCCGGGAAGGCCACGCCGGAGCAGATCGGCGAGGCGGCCGATGCGCTGATCCGTCACGCCGGCCTCACGCCGGCCGGCAAGGCGCGGCTCCGTGACGGCCGCTCGGGGGTCGAGTTCACCGGCGACGTGACGGTGGGCACGATCTACATGCTCAAGCTGAGCCACCTGGTCGACGACAAGATCCACGCCCGTTCGATCGGGCCGTACTCGCTCGTGACGCAGCAGCCGCTCGCCGGCAAGGCGCAGTTCGGCGGCCAGCGCTTCGGCGAAATGGAAGTCTGGGCGCTGGAGGCCTACGGCGCCGCGCACGTGCTGCAGGAGATGCTGACCGTCAAGTCCGACGACGTCAACGGCCGCAGCCGCGTGTACGAGGCCATCGTGAAGGGGCAGAACCTGCCGGAACCCGGCATCCCGGAGTCGTTCAACGTGCTCGTCAAGGAACTGCAGGCCCTCGGGCTCAAGGTCACCCTGGGCACCACGGCCGAAGGGGAGGAGTAACCAATGATCGACTTCCGCAGCGGACGCGAGCCCAAGAGCTCGAGCTTTGACTACATCAGCATCCGGATCGCGAGCCCCGAGGAGATCCGGGGCCCGCGCGATCCGAAGGAGCGCGAGCGCCTGGAACTCCAGGGGTCGCGCTACTGGTGGTCGTGGGGCGAGGTCACCAAGCCCGAGACCATCAACTACCGCTCGTTCAAGCCGGAAAAGGACGGCCTCTTCTGCGAGCGCATCTTCGGTCCGGTCAAGGACTGGGAATGCCATTGCGGCAAGTACAAGCGCATCCGCTATCGCGGCGTGATCTGCGATCGCTGCGGCGTCGAGGTGACGCTCAGCAAGGTGCGCCGGGAGCGGATGGGCCACATCGAGCTCTCCGTGCCGGTCGCGCACATCTGGTTCTTCAAGACGCTCCCGTCGCCGATGGGGAACCTGATCGACATCACGCTCAAGGAGCTCGAGCGCGTCCTCTACTATTCGAGCTACATCGTCCTCGATCCGGGCAAGCAGGAAGTCGAGGAGAAGCAGCTCCTCGACGAGGACGAGTACCTCGCGCTGCGCATGAAGGCGCGTGACGAGTCCGACACCGCCTTCCGCGCCGAGATCGGCGCGCCGGCCGTGCGCGAGCTCCTCCGCCGCCTCGACATCAAGCAGGTCGCGGAGCAGCTGCGCGCCTCGGTCGCGACGGAGACGTCGCAGCACCGCAAGAAGCAGATGCTCAAGCGCCTGAAGATCGTCGACGCCTTCCTGGGTTCGGGCGACAACGGCGAGGAGCCGAACGACCCGACCTGGATGGTCATGGACGTGATCCCGGTGATCCCGCCCGACCTGCGGCCGCTGGTGCCGCTCGACGGCGGGCGCTTCGCCACGTCCGACCTGAACGACCTGTACCGGCGCGTGATCAACCGGAACAACCGCCTGCAGAAGCTGATCCAGCACAAGGCGCCGGAAGTCATCCTCCGGAACGAGAAGCGGATGCTGCAGGAGGCCGTCGACGCGCTGTTCGACAACGGCCGCCGCAGCAAGGCGATCCGCGGCCGCGGCAAGCGCCCGCTCAAGTCGCTCTCCGACATGCTGAAGGGGAAGCAGGGCCGCTTCCGGCAGAACCTGCTCGGCAAGCGCGTGGACTACTCCGGCCGGTCGGTCATCGTCGTCGGCCCGGAGCTCCGCCTGCACCAGTGCGGCCTCCCGAAGACGATGGCCGTCGAGCTCTTCAAGCCCTTCATCATCCACAAGCTGGTGGAGAAGGGGATTGCGGAGACGGTGAAGCGCGCCAAGAAGATCGTCGAGCGTGAGAGCCCCGAGGTGTACGAGATCCTCGAGGAGATCATCCAGGACCATCCGGTGCTGCTCAACCGCGCGCCGACGCTCCACCGCCTCGGCATCCAGGCGTTCGAGCCGAAGCTGGTCGAGGGCAAGGCGATCCGCATCCACCCGCTCGTCTGCGCGGCGTTCAACGCCGACTTCGACGGCGACCAGATGGCGGTGCACGTCCCGCTCTCGTTCGAGGCCCAGCTGGAGGCCCGCCTCCTGATGGTGTCGTCGAACAACATCCTGAAGCCGTCCGACGGCCGTCCGGTCGCCGAGCCGTCGCAGGACATGGTGCTGGGCTCGTACTTCCTGACCAAGCTGCCGCCGCACTTCGAGGAGAAGATGCGCGTGCCGGCGGGCAAGCTCGAGGCCGTCAAGGCCGAGCTGTGGAAGGACGCGCCGTACTTCGCCGCGATCGCGGAGCTCGAGATGGCGCTGCTGCACGGCACCATCCGGCACCAGACGGCGATCTACTTCTGGTTCATCCCGCCGGCCGAGTCCGAGGACGCGCGGCCGCGCTGGGTCAAGACCACCGCGGGCCGGGTGCTCTTCAACAACATCCTGCCGCGTCGCGTGGTGGCCGAGCTCGGCTTCCGTGACGAGCTGATGAAGAAGAAGCAGCTCTCGGAGATGGTGTTGCAGAGCTACCGGCGCGCCGGCCTCCGCGAGACGGTGGACTTCCTCGACCGCCTCAAGCGGTTCGGGTTCGAGTTCGCCACCGGCGGCGGCATCTCGATCGGGATCGAGGACCTCGAGATCCCGGGCGAGAAGCACGACCTGCTGGCCGAGGCGCAGAAGCGCGTCGAGCGGTTCCAGAAGGCGTACAACACCGGCCAGATCACGTTCGGCGAGCGCTACAACAAGGTCATCGACGCCTGGACGCACGCCAACAACGACGTCGCCGAGGCGATGCTCACCGCGATGCGGAAGTCGCGCGGCGGGTACAACCCGGTGTACATGATGTACGACTCCGGCTCCCGCGGCTCGCGCGACCAGATCCGGCAGCTCGCCGGGATGCGCGGCCTGATGGCGAAGCCGCAGAAGAAGCTGACCGGCGGCATCGGCGAAATCATCGAGTCGCCGATCAAGTCGAACTTCCGCGAAGGCCTCACGGTGCTCGAGTACTTCATCTCGACCCACGGCGCGCGGAAGGGTCTCGCCGACACGGCGCTCAAGACGGCCGACGCCGGCTACCTGACCCGCCGCCTCTGCGACGTGGCGCAGGACGTCACGATCACCGAGGAGGATTGCGGCACGGTGATGGGACTGGAGATGTCGCCGCTGAAGGAGGGCGAGGACATCATCGAGCCGTTGCGTGACCGGATCCTGGGCACGGTCGCGGCCGACGACGTCACCGATCCGCACGTGCTCGACGAGTTCGGCGACGCCCGCCTGCTGGTGCAGGCCGGCGAGCTGATCGACGAGGAAGTCGCGCAGCGCATCGACGACTCCGGGATCGAGAAGGTCAAGATCCGCTCGGTGCTCACCTGCGAGTCGAAGCGCGGCGTCTGCCGGATGTGCTACGGCCGCAACCTCGCCACCATGGAGATGGTGGACCTGGGCGAGGCGGTCGGCATCCTCGCGGCGCAGTCGATCGGCGAGCCGGGCACGCAGCTGACCCTGCGGACGTTCCACATCGGCGGCACCTCGTCGCGCATCGCCGAAGAGGCGGAGCGTCGCGCGCGGACCGACGGTCTCGTCACCTACACCGAGGACCTCGAGTGGGCGGACGTCCCGGTCGAGTACGAGGACGGCATCCGGACCACGGTCCGCATCGCCCTCACGCGCGAGACCGAGTCGGCCACCGAGGAGACCAAGGCGGGCATCGTCCTGGTCGACCCGAAGGACCCGAAGCGCGCGCTCAACCGCTACCCGGTGCCCGAGGGCGCCTTCCTGCAGATCAAGGAAGGGGACCTCGCGTCGAAGGGCGACAACGAGAAGCGGGCGTCGATCCTCTACACCTGGGACCCGTACAACGACCCGAGCATCATCAAGGTCGACGGCGAGCTCCGGTGGAAGGACCTCGTCCCGGGCGTCACGCTCCGCGAGGAGCTCGACGAAGGGACCGGCCTCCGCTCGATCGTGGTCGTGACCGACCCGGATCGCGAGCTCCATCCGTCCGTCCTGGTCTACCAGGTCAACCGGAAGGACCCGCAGGAGTACACCCTGGCCGAAGGGTCGCGCATCATCCTCGGCTCGCCGACCGACCCGGCCACCCGGGCGCTCGACCTGCCGCCGGAAGCGAACCCGTGGTCGGAGCACTTCAAGGTCACCGAGCACCCGATCAACGTCGCGTGGCCGAGCAAGTCCAAGAAGGAGAGCAAGGACAAGACGGTCTTCCTCTCGGCGCCGGTCAAGATCAGCAAGGGCGTGACGATCACCAAGATCCCGCGTCAGGCGTACAAGACGCGCGACATCACCGGCGGCCTCCCGCGCATCGCGGAGCTCTTCGAGGCGCGGCGGCCGAAGGATCCGGCCACGATGGCCGAGATCGACGGCATGGTGAAGTTCGGCGAGATCAAGCGCGGCAAGCGCGAGATCTACGTCTACCCGCTCGCCCCGGACGGCACGATTCCGGAAGCGGCCGAGGCGCGCCTCTATGAAGTGCCCGCGGGCAAGCACCTCCGGGTGCACGAGGGCGACCGCGTCCGCGCGGGCGACCGCCTGACCGAGGGCCCGGTGTCGCCGCACGAGATCCTGCAGATCAAGGGTCCGCGCGCGGTGCAGGAGTACCTGCTGAACGAGGTCCAGGAGGTCTATCGCCTCCAGGGCGTGCGGATCAACGACAAGCACATCGGCGTCATCGTGCGCCAGATGCTGCAGAAGGTGCGCGTCACCGATCCGGGCGAGACGTCGTTCCTCGACGGCGAGACGGTGGATCGTCTCACCTACCGCGACGAGAACGAGCGGGTGATGAAGAAGAAGGGCGCCCCGGCGAACGCCGAGCCGGTCCTCCTCGGCATCACCAAGGCCTCGCTGACGACCCAGTCGTTCATCTCGGCGGCCTCCTTCCAGGAGACCACCCGGATCCTGACCGACGCGGCGATCCGCGGCGCGAAGGACGACCTCAAGGGGCTGAAGGAGAACATCATCATCGGCCACCTGATCCCGGCCGGCACCGGTCACTACCGGTACGTCGACCTCGAGATCCAGCCGCCGGCGGGCTTCGAACCGCCGCCGCCGGTGGAAGTGGTGGAGGAAGCGCCGGTGCCGGATGCGGCGCTGCTGATCGGGGATGAGATCGAGGTCTGAACCGCAGGAGTCGTGAGTCATGAGTCGTGAGACGGCGGCCGGGGAGACCTGGCCGCCGTTTCATTTCGTTTCACGGTCCCACGCCCCCCATTCTCAGGACTCAGGACTCACGTCTCACGCCTGCTCCGCTCCCTTGACCGGGTTGCGGTTCCCCCGTATCTTGTGGATCTGTCGCCCAAAAGGGGTGTTTTGCCCTTTTTCGGCCAAACGATGAACGCACGACCGGAATCCGATGCCGACGATCAACCAGCTGCTCCGCCACGGCCGCCAGGAGCCCATCTACAAGGGCAAGGCGCCGCACCTCCAGGGAAACCCGCAGAAGCGCGGCGTTTGCACGCGCGTCTACACCACCACCCCGAAGAAGCCGAACTCGGCGTTGCGGAAGGTGGCCAAGGTGCGCCTGGTGAACGGCATCGAAGTGATCGCGTACATCCCGGGTGAAGGGCACAACCTGCAGGAGCACTCGATCGTCCTGATCCGGGGCGGCCGCGTGAAGGACCTGCCGGGCGTGCGCTACCACATTCTCCGCGGCACCCTTGACGCCGCGGGCGTCAACGATCGCCGTCAGAGCCGTTCGAAGTACGGCGCCAAGCGGCCGAAGGCCGGCGCGGCGGCGGCCAAGGGCAAGGGAGGTAAGAAGTGAGTCGTCGCACCAAGGCCGTGAAGCGCGTCGTTCCGCCGGATCCGCGGTACGATTCCCAGACGGTGTCGAAGTTCGTCAGCAACCTGATGTATGACGGGAAGAAGTCGCTGGCCGAGAGCATCTTCTACGGCGCGATGGACATGATCGAGGAGCGCACCGGGCAGCCGGGCGTGGCCGTGTTCAAGCAGGCCGTGAACAACGCCAAGCCGGCCGTCGAAGTGAAGAGCCGCCGCGTCGGCGGTGCCTCGCTCCAGGTCCCCGTCGAGGTGCGTCCGGAGCGCCGGACCGCCCTGGCGATGCGCTGGCTGATCTCGTATGCCCGCGCCCGTGGCGAGAAGACGATGGCGGAGCGGCTTGCCGCCGAGCTGATCCTCGCCTCGAAGGGCGAGGGCAACACGATCAAGAAGAAGGACGACACGCACCGCATGGCGGAAGCGAACCGGGCCTTCGCGCATTATCGCTGGTAGTAGGGGCGAGGCATGCCTCGCCCGTACCGGATGAGGCGGCAGGGCTGATTTTGGGATAATCAGGTCAACGTGAGCGGGGAGTCACCCCACCCACCTCTGGACCTTCGAAATGACGCCGGGACTTCCCTTGGAGGTCCCTGTCTCGGGCAAGTGCCCGGACGTGGCGCGGAGCGATACCGCCGGCACTGCCGGGTCCGGTCGCCCCGCTTTTTCGCTGGGAGTTGGAGAGCATGGCGCGACATACACCGATCCAGTTCTATCGCAACATCGGCATCATGGCCCACATCGACGCCGGGAAGACGACGACGACCGAGCGCGTCCTCTATTACACGGGGAAGAGCCACAAGATCGGCGAAGTCCATGATGGCGCTGCGACGATGGACTGGATGGAGCAGGAGCAGGAGCGCGGGATCACGATCACGTCGGCGGCCACGACGTGCTTCTGGACGCGCCACGGCGAGAGCGATTCCACGGGCACCGGGGAAGAGCACCGCATCAACATCATCGACACGCCGGGCCACGTCGACTTCACCGTCGAAGTGGAGCGCTCGCTGCGCGTCCTCGACGGCTGCGTCGCGCTGCTCGACTCGGTCGCCGGCGTCGAGCCGCAGACCGAGACGGTGTGGAAGCAGGCCGACCGCTATCGCGTGCCGCGGATGATCTTCGCGAACAAGATGGACCGTGTCGGCGCGAACTTCGACCGCTGCCTCACCATGATCAAGGACCGCCTGAGCCGCAAGGCGCACGCGCTCCAGATTCCGGTCGGCAGCGGCGAGACGTTCACGGGCCACATCGACGTCATCACCCGCCGGCAGTTCATCTTCGACGACTCGACGATGGGCAAGAAGTTCAAGGTCGTCGACTGCCCGCCGGAGTACCTCGAGGTGGTCAACGCCGCGCGGCATGCCGCGATCGAGGCGGCCGTCGAGTACGATGATGCCGTGATGGAGAAGTACCTGGGTGGCGAGGAGCTGACGGTCGACGAGATCCACAGCGCGATCCGCAAGGCGACGATCGCGATGGAGTTCGTGCCGGTGCTCTGCGGCGCCTCGTTCAAGAACAAGGGCGTGCAGGCGCTGCTCGACTGCGTCATCGACTACCTCCCGAGCCCGGTGGACGTCCCGCCGATCGAGGGGCATGTGCCCGGCGACGAGGAGAAGAAGGTCTCCCGCCCGGCCACCGACGACGCGCCGTTCGCCGCGCTGGCGTTCAAGATCGCGACCGACCCGTTCGTCGGCCGCCTGACGTTCTTCCGCGTCTACTCGGGCAAGCTCGAGGCCGGCAGCTACGTCTACAACGCGACCAAGGACAAGCGGGAGCGCACGTCGCGCCTGCTGCAGATGCACGCCAACAAGCGCGAGGAGATCGCCGAGGTGCTGGCCGGTGACATCGGCGCGGCGATCGGCCTCAAGGACACCCGGACCGGCGACACGCTCTGCGACGCCGACAACCCGGTGATCCTCGAGTCGATGAAGTTCCCGGAGCCGGTCATCGACGTGGCCATCGAGCCGAAGTCGAAGGCCGACCAGGACAAGCTCGCGATCGCGATGCAGAAGCTGGCCGAGGAGGATCCGACGTTCCGCGTGCGGACCGACCCGGAGACCTCGCAGACGATCATCGCCGGCATGGGCGAGCTCCACCTGGAGATCCTGGTGGACCGCATGCGCCGCGAGTTCAAGGTCGAGGCGAACGTCGGGCGGCCGCAGGTGGCCTTCCGCGAGACGATCACCAAGGCCGTGCAGAACGTCGAGGGCAAGTTCGTCCGGCAGTCGGGCGGCAAGGGCCAGTTCGGCCACGTCGTCATCAACTGCGAGCCGGGCGAGCAGGGCACGGGCTTCACCTTCGTCGACAAGATCGTCGGCGGCGTGGTCCCCCGCGAGTTCATCAAGCCGGCCGAGGCCGGGATGCGCGAGGCGCTCGAGAACGGCGTCCTCGCCGGGTACCCGATGGTCGACGTGAAGGCGACGCTGGTCTTCGGCTCGTACCACGACGTCGACTCGAGCGAAATGGCGTTCAAGATCGCCGGCTCGATGGCCATCAAGGAGGCGGTCCGCCAGGCCGGCCCGATCATCCTCGAGCCGATCATGGAAGTCGAAGTGGTCTGCCCCGAGGACTTCCTCGGCGCGGTCATCGGCGACCTCTCGTCGCGGCGCGGCAAGATCGGCGGCATGACGCAGCGCGGCGAGTCGCAGGTCGTCGCCGGCCACGTCCCGCTCGCCGAGATGTTCGGCTACTCGACCACGCTTCGCAGCGCGACGCAGGGCCGGGCCGTGTACACGATGCAGTTCGCGTACTACGAGGAAGTGCCGAAGGCCGTGGCCGAGCAGATCATCGCGAAGAACGCCGGCCGGGAAGTGGCGCGCAGCTAACTGGTCATAGGTCGTAGGTCCCAGGTCGTAGGCTGACCTGATCCGACACGACCTACGACTTACGACTTACGACCGTAGCACTGAACCAGAACTTTCGAGGATCGGGACATGGCCAAGGCAAAGTTTGACCGCAGCAAGCCGCACGTGAACGTCGGGACGATCGGTCACGTCGACCACGGCAAGACGACGACGACGGCGGCGCTGACGAAGGTCTCGGCCGACAAGGGCTTCGGGACGAAGTACGTCGCGTACGACGAAGTGGCGAAGGCGTCGGAATCGCAGGGGCGTCGTGACTCGACGAAGATCCTGACGATCGCGACCTCGCACGTCGAGTACGAGACGGCGAACCGCCACTACGCGCACGTCGACTGCCCGGGGCACGCCGACTATGTGAAGAACATGATCACGGGTGCCGCGCAGATGGACGGCGCGATCCTCGTGGTGTCGGCCGTGGACGGCCCGATGCCGCAGACCCGCGAGCACATCCTCCTGGCGCGCCAGGTGAACGTGCCGAAGGTCGTGGTCTTCCTGAACAAGTGCGACCTGGTCGACGACGCGGAACTGCTGGACCTGGTCGAGCTCGAAGTGCGTGAGCTGCTGACCCAGTACCAGTTCGACGGCGACAACGCGCCGGTGATCCGGGGCTCGGCGATCAAGGCGATCGAGGGCGATCCGGTGTGGGTCGAGAAGATCCAGGAGCTGTACGACGCGCTCGACACGTACATCCCGGAGCCGATCCGCGAGACCGACAGGCCGTTCCTGATGCCGGTCGAGGACGTCTTCTCGATCACCGGCCGTGGCACGGTGGCGACGGGCCGGATCGAGCGCGGGATCGTGAAGGTGCAGGACGAAGTCCAGCTGGTCGGCTTCGGGGCGGAGAAGAAGGCGGTCGTGACGGGGGTCGAGATGTTCCGCAAGCTGCTGGACTCGGGCATGGCGGGCGACAACGTCGGGCTGCTGCTCCGCGGCGTGGACAAGGCCGAGATCGAGCGCGGGATGGTGCTGGCGAAGCCGGGGTCGGTGAAGCCGCACACGGAGTTCGAGGCCGAGGTGTACGTGCTGGGCAAGGATGAGGGCGGTCGTCACACGCCGTTCTTCAAGGGCTACCGGCCGCAGTTCTACTTCCGCACGACGGACGTGACGGGGAGCTGCGAGTTGCCGGCGGGCGTGGAGATGGTGATGCCGGGCGACAACATCCAGATGACGATCACGCTGATCACCCCGGTGGCGATGGACGAGGGGCTGCGCTTCGCGATCCGCGAGGGTGGCCGCACGGTCGGCGCCGGTGTCGTCACGAAGATCTTGAAGTAAGGCGTAGGGGCGACGCATGCGTCGCCCGTACTCACCAGGCTTCGGCCTGGTGCGGTTTCCGGAAGTAAGGGCGCAGCCTGCTGCGCCCATGCAATGCAGGTGAACCGGGGTGGCTCGACCGCCCCACAGCGGCAGTGACGCGGGACAATCCCGCGCCATGATGAGCATCAGAGAGGACTCACGATGGCTGGAAAGATCCGGATCCGCCTCAAGGCGTTCGACCACGTGGTGCTGGACCAGGCCGCGGCGGATATCGTACGCACTGCGGAAAAGACCGGTGCGCAAGTGTCGGGACCGATTCCCCTGCCGGTGAAGACCGAGCGGTGGACGGTGCTGCGCTCGCCGCACGTCGACAAGAAGAGCCGTGAACAGTTCGAGCTGCGGACGCACAAGCGCCTGCTCGACATCCACGACTCACGGCCCCAGACGATGGACGCGCTGACGAAGCTGGATCTTCCGGCCGGCGTGGACGTCGAGATCAAGGTCGAGTAGCCCATGGCCATCATTGGACGCAAGCTCGGCATGACGCGTGTGTTTGCCGCGGATGGCACGGCGGTGCCGGTGACGGTCATCGAGGCCGGGCCGTGCCCGGTGCTCCAGGTGAACGACGCTCAGGCGCAGCTCGGCTATGGCCGGCGCAAGGCGCAGCGCACCACCGGCGCGGCCCTCGGCCACGCCAAGAAGGCCGGCATCGACTACGCGCCGCAGATCATCCGCTCGTTCCAGCTGCCCGGCACGGAGCTGACCCCGGGCGCGATGGTGACGGTCGACATCTTCGCCGACGGCGACCTGGTCAAGGTCACCGGGACGACGAAGGGTCGCGGCTTCCAGGGCGTCGTGCACCGGCACGGCTTCCACGGCGGCCCCGCCTCGCACGGCAACACCCGGCACCGGAAGCCCGGCTCGATCGGCCCCGGCACGGACCCGTCGCGCGTCATCAAGGGGAAGAAGATGCCCGGCCACCACGGTGCCGAGCGTCACACGGAAATGGGCCTGACGATCGTCAAGGTCGACGCAGAGCGGAACCTGCTGTTCGTGCGCGGGGCGGTGCCCGGCTCGAAGAACGGCATCGTGACGGTCGCGAAGCAGGGAGGAAAGAGCCGCCATGATTAACGCGCCGCACTATTCCGCCAAGGGCGTGAAGCGCGCCGAGGCGTATGCGCTCCCGGCCGAGCTGTTCGACGGCACGGTGAACGAGGACGTGCTCCACCAGGCGGTGAAGTCGTTCCTCGGCAACCAGCGCCAGGGCACGCACAAGGTGAAGACCCGCGCCGAGGTTTCCGGCGGTGGTCGCAAGCCGTACAAGCAGAAGGGGACCGGCCGGGCCCGTCAGGGTTCGAACCGCGCGCCGCACTGGCGTGGCGGCGGCATCGCCTTCGGTCCGAGCCCGCGCTCGTACCGGACCGACCTGCCGAAGAAGGTCCGCCAGCTCGCCCGTCGCTCGGCGCTGAACGCCCGGGCCCGCGAGGGGATGCTGCACGTGATCGAGACGGTCGCCTTCGAGGCGCCGAAGACCCAGGAGCTGCTCGGCCTGCTGGCCAAGCTGTCGCTCGAGGGCGTGAAGACGCTGATCCTGACCGACGGCAGCAAGCCGGCGGTATACCTGAGCGCCCGCAACGTGCCGCACCTCACGGTGCTGCCGTTCGCCGACGCCTCGGCGTACGACATCCTGCGCGCGGATGCGCTGGTGATCGAGGGGACGGCGTTCGGTGGCGAGGTCGAGGCCGACGAGGCCGAGGCCGCCCCGAAGGCGAAGAAGTCGGCAGCCAAGAAGAAGGCCGCCCCCACGACGGAGAGTGAGTGATGGCGGACCTGCACGGCATCCTGGTGCGTCCGATGATCACCGAGAAGAGCTCGGCCGCGTGGCAGGATCGCGGCGAGTACGTCTTCGAGGTGCATCCCGAGGCGACGAAGGACCAGATCAAGGCGGCGCTGAAGCAGTTCTTCGGCGTGAACGCCACCAAAGTTCGCACCATGCAGATGCGCCGCAACGCGATCGCCCGGGGCAAGACCCGTGGCGTGACGCCGCGTTGGAAGAAGGCCATCGTGACCCTGAAGGACGGCGAATCCTTGGCCGTGTTCGAGGGCTAAATGAGCATTCGTCAGTTCCGCCCGATCACTGCGGGCACGCGCTTCCGTTCGGTCTCGGGTTTCGACGAGATCACCCGGGGCACCCCTGAGAAGTCGTTGCTCGAGCCCCTGACGTCGTCGGGCGGCCGCAACAACCAGGGCCACGTCACCTCGCGGCATCGCGGCGGTGGCCACAAGCAGATGTACCGTCGCGTCGACTTCAAGCGCGACAAGTTCGGGATCCCGGCGCGCGTGGCCGAGATCGAGTACGATCCGAACCGCACGGCCCGGATTGCGCTGCTCTTCTACGCCGACGGCGAGAAGCGCTACATCCTGCACCCGGCCGGCCTGAAGCAGGGCGACACGGTGATGAGCGGCCCGGGCAGCGACATCCGCGTGGGCAACGCGGTGCCGCTGGGCGAGGTCCCGCTGGGCACCATGGTGCACAACATCGAGCTGAAGATCGGCAAGGGCGGCCAGATGGCGCGCTCGGCCGGTCAGGGCGCCCAGGTGCTGGCCCGCGAGGGCGAGTACGTGACGCTCCGGATGAAGTCGTCGGAGATGCGGCTGGTGCATGGCCGCTGCCTGGCGACGATCGGTGAGGTCGGCAACTCGGAGCACGAGCTGCTGTCGGTCGGCAAGGCCGGCAAGAGCCGGTGGCAGGGCAAGCGGCCGCACGTGCGCGGCGTTGCCATGAACCCGGTGGACCACCCGCTCGGCGGCGGCGAAGGCAAGACCTCGGGCGGACGTCCGCCGGTCTCGCCTTGGGGCAAGCCCGAGGGGACGAAGACGCGGAAGCGGAAGAAGGCATCGAACCGACTCATCGTGCGCGGGCGCAAGCGCGGGAAGGCGACCAAGTAATGGCACGCAGCATCCGGAAGGGCCCCTTCGTTCAGCAGGCGCTGGCCGACAAGGTCGTCGCCCTGAACAACAAGAACGAGAAGAAGGTCGTCAAGACCTGGAGCCGGGCGAGCACCATTCTCCCCGAGTTCGTCGGTCACACCTTCGCCGTGCACAACGGGAACAAGTTCGTCCCGGTGTACGTCTCCGAGAACATGGTCGGCCACAAGCTGGGCGAGTTCGCGCCGACCCGACTGTTCCGCGGCCACAGCGGCAAGCTGGTCGCGGACAAGAAGGCGAAGGCCTGATATGCATGGCTATGCGATTCAGCGCTCGGTTCGGCAGTCGCCGCGCAAGATGCGCCTGGTGATGGACCTGATCCGTGGCAAGAACGTGAATGAGGCGTACGCGCTCCTCATGTTCAACAAGAAGCTGGCGGCGAAGCAGATCGCGAAGACGCTGAAGTCGGCGGTGGCGAATGCGGAGCAGAAGGCCCTCCTGGCCAACGAGGCGTTCGACGTCGACCTGCTGGTCGTGTCGGATGCGCAGGTGGACATGGGCTCGCCGCTCAAGCGGTTCGCCGCCGCGGCACAGGGCCGGGCGACGCCGATCCGGAAGCCGACCAGTCACGTCAAGATTGCCGTGACGACGAAGGGGGCGAAGTAATGGGTCAGAAGACGCATCCAGTCGGATTCCGGCTCGGGGTCACGAAGCAGCCGCTCTCGCGGTGGTACGCGGCGTCGAAGGACATGCCGTCGCTGCTCGCCGAGGACCGCCTGATCCGCGACTACATCCAGCGCCGACTCGGGCACGCGGCGATCGCCGAAGTGCACATCGAGCGGAAGCCGGGCAAGGTGACGGTCACGATCCACACGGGTCGGCCGGGCGTGGTGATCGGCAAGCGCGGCGCCGAAGTGGACAAGCTCCGCGAGGAGCTGGCCATGGTGCTCGAGCGCCAGCTGAAGGTGACGAAGGATGTCGCGGTGAACGTCGAGGAGATCAAGCGGCCGGAGCTCTCGGCCAAGCTGGTCGCCGACAACATCGCGGCGCAGCTGGAGCAGCGCATCTCGTTCCGCCGGGCGCTGAAGCGCGCGGTGCAGAGCGCGATGCGGATGGGCGCCCAGGGCATCCGCGTGCGGGCGGCGGGTCGCCTCGGCGGCGCCGAGATCGCGCGGACGGAAGGCTACCGCGAGGGGCGGGTGCCGCTCCACACGCTGCGCGCCGACATCGACTACGCGACGGGCACGGCGAAGACGACCTACGGCGCCATCGGCATCAAGGTCTGGATCTTCAAGGGCGAGGTCGTGGACGACATGAGCGGCCGCACCTACAGCACGGGGGCCTGACACCATGTTGGCACCGAAGCGGATCAAGTTCCGCAAGACGTTCAAGGGGCGCACGAAGGGCGTGGCCACCCGCGGGAATTCCGTGGCGTTCGGCGAGTGGGCGATCACCTCGCTCGAGCCGGGGTGGATCACCAACCGCCAGATCGAGGCGGCCCGCGTGGCGATGACCCGTGAGATGAAGCGTGGCGGCAAGGTGTGGATCCGGATCTTCCCGGACAAGCCGATCACGAAGAAGCCGGCCGAAACCCGCATGGGCAAGGGCAAGGGCAATCCGGAAGGGTGGGTGGCCGTGATCAAGCCGGGCCGCGTGCTCTTCGAAGTGGATGGCGTGACGGAAGAATTGGCGCGCGCCGCGTTGGCGCTGGCCCAGGCGAAGCTGCCGGTCCGGACCCGCGTCCTCAAGCGCGAGGAGATCTGAGGCATGACGAATAGCGTGGACCTGCGGGCGCTCTCGGTCGAGGAGCTCGAGGCAAAACTGGCCGAGCTGCGGGAGGAGCGCTTCCGCCTGCGCTTCCGCGCCGCGACGGAGACGATCGAAAATCCGATGCGGTTCCGGACCATCCGTCGCGATGTCGCGCGGGTGCTGACGATTCTGGGCGAGAAGCGCCGCAAGGCGTGAGGAGATGGCAATGACCGAGAAGACCACTGCCGCCGAACGCCTCGCCCGGAAGATCCGCACGGGCGTCGTGACGAGCGACAAGATGCAGAAGACGGTGACCGTCGTGCTGGAGCGCCGGCTGGCGCATCCGAAGTACGGGAAGCAGGTCACCCGCAGCAAGAAGGTGAAGGTTCGCAATGACCATGACGCCAAGGCGGGCGACACGGTGAAGATCATGGAGACGCGCCCCCTGGCGAAGACCGTCCACTGGCGGACGGTTGAGCTGGTCGAGCGGGCTCGCTAGGCCGGGGAGACGAAACGATGGTACAGCAGGAGAGCATCCTGAAGATCGCGGACAACTCGGGGGCCCGTAAGGCGCTCGTGATCCGGGTCCTCGGCGGGTCGCGGCGGCGCTACGCCTCCCTGGGCGACCGGGTGGTGGTGGCGATCAAGGACGCCATTCCGACCGGCCAGGTGAAGAAGGGCGACGTGGCGAAGGCCGTGATCGTGCGGACCGCGAAGGAAGTGCGCCGGAAGGACGGGTCGTACATCCGCTTCGACGAGAACGCGGCGGTCATCATCAATGACCAGGGCGAGCCGAAGGCGACCCGCATCTTCGGGCCGGTGGCCCGTGAGCTGCGCGAGAAGCGCTACATGAAGATCGTCTCGCTGGCGCCGGAGGTGCTCTGACATGAAGCAGCTCGTCTACAAGAAGGCGAAGCGCGTGCGTCACACGGCGCCGGTCTCGCTCCGGATGCACATCACCAAGGGCGACACCGTCCAGGTGATCTCGGGCGACGACAAGGGGAAGCGCGGGACCGTCCTTCGGGTGTACCCGAAGACCGGCCGCGTCACCGTGGACGGCGTGAACCTGGCGAAGCGGCACCGCCGCCCGACCCAGACGACGGAGGGGGGGATCTTCACGTTCGCGGCCCCGCTCCACCACTCGAAGGTGATGCTGATCGACCCGACGACGGGCGCACCGACCCGGATCCGGCGGCAGAAGGATGCTGACGGGACCGTGGAGCGGATCGCCGTGAAGTCCGGGGCAGCGATTCCGAGGACCCGGTAATGGCGAAGACTCCGACGAAGGGCGGCAAGGACGGCGCCAAGGCGCCGGCGAAGGGTGGCGGCGGCGCGAAGGGCGGCGGCGCGGCGAGCGGGAAGAAGGCGAGCTCGGGCGGCGCCAAGGGCGCGGTCTCGACCCTGCCGGTCGACGCGGCCCCCAAGGCCCGCGTGGGCAAGCCCCGCATGCAGCTCCACTATGAAGAGGTGGTGCGCGCGCGGCTGGTGAAGCAGTTCGGCCTCACCAACCCGAACGCGGTGCCGAAGCTCGTGAAGATCGTGCTCAACGTCGGCCTGGGCGAGGGCGCCAAGACGCCGCGCCTGGTCGACGTCGCGGTCGAGGAGCTGGCGATGGTGACCGGCCAGAAGGCGGTCGTCACCAAGGCGAAGAAGGCGATCGCGAACTTCGGCCTCCGGGCCGGGATGCCGGTCGGCTGCGCCGTGACGCTCCGCGGGGCCCGGATGTACGAGTTCCTCGACCGCTTCATCACGCTCGCGGTGCCGCGCATGCGCGACTTCCGCGGGCTGCCGACGAAGAGCTTCGACGGTCGCGGGAACTACACCTTCGGGATCAAGGAACAGATGGTCTTCCCGGAGATCGACTACGACAAGGTCGAGAATGTCCACGGGATGGACATCACGCTGGTGACCACGGCGGGTCGCGATGATCTCGCGATGGCGCTGCTGCGCGAGTTTGGCTGGCCCTTCCGCGGGGAGACGCCGACGTCTCTCCGAGTGGCCTGAGGGAGCGCGATGATGATGACGAACGGGACCAAGAGGGACGGCAACGCATGAGCATGACAGATCCAGTCGCGGACATGCTGACTCGCATCCGCAACGCCTGCTCGGCGGGGCACAAGCGCGTGGACATGCCCGCGTCGAAGCTCAAGAACGAGCTCGCGCGGCTGTTGCGCGACAATCACTACATCGCGGACTTCAAGGTCCTGGAGGACGGCCCCGCGGGGACGCTCCGCCTGTACCTGAAGTACCACAACGAAATGCCGGTGATTCGCGAGCTGCAGCGCGTCTCCTCGCCGGGGCTCCGCCGGTACGTCAAGTGCCGCGACCTCCCGCGCGTGAAGAACGGGCTCGGCATCGCGATCGTCTCGACCCCGAAGGGGCTGATGACGGACCGCGACGCGCGCACGGCCAACCTGGGCGGCGAACTCCTCGCCGTCGTCTGGTAGGAGGCGCCCATGTCACGCATTGGCAAGAAGGCGATTCCGCTGCCGGCCGGCGTCACGGCGAGCATCGAGGGGACCACGGTGACGGTGAAGGGCCCGAAGGGCTCGCTCACCCGCACCCTGCCCCAGGACATCACGCTGCGCATGGAAGGCGGCGAGATCCTGGTCGAGCGCCCGAGTGAGGCCACGCGGCACAAGGCGCTCCACGGCCTCTCGCGCACCCTCGTGGCCAACATGGTCGAGGGCGTGTCGAAGGGCTACGTGAAGGCGCTCGAGCTGCAGGGCGTCGGCTACAAGGCCGAGTCCAAGCCCTACGGCGTCAACCTCGTCGTCGGCCTCTCCCACCAGGTCGCCATCAAGGCGCCGGACGGGATCAAGCTGATCTGCGAGACCCCGACGCTGCTCAAGGTCGAGGGGATCAACAAGGAACTGGTCGGCCAGGTGGCCGCCGAGATTCGCAGCGTCCGCCCGCCCGAGCCGTACAAGGGGAAGGGCATTCGCTACCAGGGTGAGCAGGTCCGCCGCAAGGCGGGCAAGACGGGAGCCAAGTAATGCGGCCGATTCATTCACCGAAGCGCCGGGAAGACCGCCGCTATCGCCGTCACCTCCGCGTCCGCCTTCGGGTGGCCGGCACCGCCGAGCGTCCGCGCCTCGTGGTGTACCGTTCGCTGAAGCACATCTACGCCCAGCTCGTCAATGACGATCTCGGCGTGGCGCTCCTCGGCGTGTCGGACACCTCCGAGGGCATCACGCTCAAGGGCGAAGGGAAGACCGCGAAGGCTGCCGCCGTCGGCCAGTTGCTGGCCGAGAAGGCGAAGGCCGCCGGGATCACCAAGGTGGTGTTCGACCGGGCTGGCTACCAGTATCACGGCCGCGTCAAGGCCGTGGCCGAGGGCGCCCGCGAGGGCGGATTGGAGTTCTAATGAGCGACGAGACGAAGACGCCGGAAACGGCGAGCGCCCCCGAGGCGGCCCCGCGGTCGAGCAACAACGGCGGCGGGCAGCAGGGTGGCATGGGTGGCGGCGGCGGCACCGGCACGCACGGCAATCGCGGGCGCGGCCCGGGTCGCGGTGGCGGGCAGGGTGGCGGCGGCCGGGGGCCGGGCGGCGGCGGGCGGGGTGGCCCGCGTCGTGACGACCGAAACGAAGCCGAGAAGGAATTCGTCGAGAACGTCGTGTCGATCAACCGCGTCGCCAAGGTCGTGAAGGGCGGTCGCCGCTTCTCGTTCAACGCCCTCGTGGCGATTGGCGACGGGAAGGGGAAGATCGGCATCGCGACCGGCAAGGCGAACGAGGTGTCCGAGGCGGTGCGCAAGGCGGTCGAGGCGGCCAAGCGGGCGATGGTCGTCATCCCCCGCACGGGCACCACGATCCCGCACGAGATCATCGGCGAGCACGGCGCGGGTCGCGTCCTGCTGCGGCCGGCGGCGAGCGGTACCGGCGTCATCGCCGGCGGCCCCGTCCGCATGGTCCTCGAGTGTGCCGGGATCACCGACATCCTCACCAAGAGCCTTGGCTCGAACAATCCGCACAACATGGTGCGGGCCACGGTCCAGGGGCTGCAGTCGCTGGTGTCGGTCGCGCAGATCGCGCGCGAGCGCGGCGTCGAAGTGGACCAGATCGGCTATCGCGCCCGTCAGGAGGCCTGAGTCATGGGACGGAATCCAGTTGTTGGTCGCCAGGGACCGGCGCATCATGCCGCCGTCATCCCCAGCGAGGCTGAGGCGACGCGCCTCCGGGTCAAGCAGATCCGGTCGGGCATCGGCCACGCCGAGACGATGAATCGGACGCTCAAGTCGATCGGGCTGCGCCACCACCAGGCCGTGATCGAAGTCGACAATACCGCGACGATGCGCGGGATGCTGTTCAAGGTGCGCCACCTCGTCGAGGTGTCGCCGGCCGGGAGCAAGTGAGCATGGCAGACAAGACCAAGGGCGTCGAGCAGATCACGCTGTCGAACCTGCGTCCGGCCCCGGGCTCGCACCGGAACCGGAAGCGGATCGGCCGTGGTCCGGGCTCGGGCACCGGCAAGACCTCCGGCAAGGGCCACAAGGGCTCGAAGGCCCGCTCCGGCGGCGCCACGAACCCGGGCTTCGAAGGCGGCCAGATGCCGATGTACCGCCGCCTCCCGAAGCGCGGCTTCACGAACCCGTTCAAGGTGACCTTCCTCGCCGTGAACCTCCGCCACCTGGCGGGCGTGACCGACGCCGAGATCTCGCCCGCGACGCTGTTCGCGGCCGGCATCCTCAAGAACGTCGACGAGCCCGTGAAGTTGCTGGGCCACGGTGAGATCACCCGCGCCATCACCGTGCGCGGCATGCCGGTCTCCGCCGCGGCCAAGGTGAAGGTCGAGGCGGCAGGCGGCCGGGTCGAGGACTGATGACCGCGCCCACCACGCCGGGCCTCAACATCGACGACGAGCTGGCGAAGAAGCTCAAGTTCGTCCTGATGGCCGTCCTCATCTACCGCGTCGGCGCCCACATTCCGGCGCCGATGGTCGACGTGACGGCCCTGTCCGCCGCCATCGCCCAGTCGGCTTCGGCCGGGCTCTTCCAGCTGTATGACGCCATGGGCGGCAACCTGCAGAAGGCGGCCATCTTCGCCCTCGGCATCATGCCGTACATCTCCGCGTCGATCGTCTTCCAGCTGGGTGCCGGCGTCGTGCCGACCCTCAGCAAGATGCAGAAGGACGAGGAGGGCCGGAAGCAGATCACCCAGTGGACCCGCTACCTCACGGTCGCGATCGCGCTGGCCCAGGCCTACACCTTCACGCTCTACGTCGAGTCGATCCCGGGCGCCGTGCCCGAGATCGGCGCGCTCTCGCGGTTCGTGATGGTCGCCACCCTGACCACCGGCGCGATCTTCGTGATGTGGCTCGGCGAGCAGATCACCGAGCGCGGCATCGGCAACGGGATGAGCCTGCTCATCGCGGTCTCGATCCTCGAGCGCCTCTGGCCCTCGTTGCTCCAGCTCGTCGGCTTCGTGAAGGACGGCGTCGTCTCGTTCCTCGGCGCCTCCACCTTCCTCGTCGTCCTGATCGCGATGATCGCCGCCGTCGTGGCGATGACCCTCGCGTCGCGGAAGATCCCGATCCAGATCCCGCGCAAGGTGATGGGCCGCGGCCGGATCCGCGAAGGGCAGAAGACCTTCATCCCGATCCGGCTGATCACCGCCGGCGTGATGCCGATCATCTTCGCCCAGACGGTCATCCTGGTCCCGACCACCGCCGCGCGCTTCTCGAGCTCGGAGATGATGACCGAGTTCGCGAACTTCCTGGCGCCGGGCACGGCGGCGTATTCGCTGATCTTCGCGCTGCTGATCGTCGTGTTCTCGTACTTCTACACCTCGATCATCTTCAACTCGGTCGAGCTGGCCGAGAACCTGAAGAAGCAGGGCGCGTTCATCCCGGGCGTCAAGCCGGGCTCGGCGACCGCCGACTACATCGACGGCGTCCTCGGCCGGATCACGCTCCCGGGCTCGCTCTTCCTCGCCTTCATCGCCATCGTGCCGCTCATCGTCGCGACGGCGCTCGGCGTCTCGCAGTTCCAGCTCGGCGGCACCTCGATCCTGATCGTCGTCGGCGTCATGCTCGACACGATCGCGCAGATCGAACAGCACCGCACGCTGCGCAAGTACGACGGCTTCATGAAGTCGGGGCGCATCAAGTATCGCGGGCGCTCGAGCCGGTTCGGGATGTAGGTCACGGGGGCGCCTGCGCCCCCGGCTGGACGGCAGACGTCAAACGTGAAACGGGAGCCCGAAGGTCGGCCTCCGTTTCACGTTTCACCTTTCACGGTGGGCCGTTTACGTTCCCGGGATACCCTGAGTCGTCACCATTCACCGCACGGAGTTCGCTCGTGGACATCCTGCTTCTCGGACCGCCGGGCGCCGGCAAGGGCACGCAGGGCGCACTGCTCGCCGAGACCCTCGGCCTGCCGAAGTTCGCCACCGGGGACCTGCTGCGCGACGCCGTCAAGCGCGGCACCCCGCTGGGCCTGCAGGCGCGCGCCCTCATGGAGGCCGGGCACCTGGTCGGCGACGACCTGATCCTGGGCGTCATCCGGGCCGAGCTCGCCAAGCCCGAGGCCGCGCAGGGCGTGATCTTCGACGGCGTGGTCCGCACCATCCCGCAGGCCGAGGGGATGGCCGCCCTCCTCGCCGAAGCCAAGCGGAAGATGACCCACGTCCTCTTCTTCGAGATCGCCGACAGCGTCATCCTCGACCGCCTGGTCAAGCGCCGGGAGATCGAGGGGCGCGCCGATGACGACCCGGCCGCCGTCGCGACCCGCCTCGAGGCCTATCGCCGCCAGACCGCCCCGGTGCTCGCCTGGTACCAGGACCACTGCGGCGTGACCACCATCGATGCCGTCGGCTCGGTCGACGAAGTGGCCGCCCGGGTGCGCGCGGCCGTGTCCGCGGCGTGATCACGATCAAGTCGGCGCGGGAGCTCGACACGATGGCCCGCGCCGGGCGCATCCTGCACGCGACCCTGCAGCGGATGCAGGAGATCCTCCGGCCCGGCATGTCGACCGAGGACCTCGACGCCGAGGCCGAGCGGTTCATCCGCTCGCACCCCGGCGCATTGCCGTCGTTCAAGGGCTTGTACGGCTTCCCGAAGACGCTCTGCATCTCGATCGACGAGGAGATCGTCCACAGCATCCCGTCGCCGCGGCGGATCCTCGCCGAGGGATCGATCGTCTCCATCGATTGCGGCGTCTGCATCGAGGGGCTGCACGCCGACTCCGCCACGACCCTCCCCGTCGGCGCGATCTCGGCGGAGGCGCAGCGGCTCCTCGACGTGACGCAGCAGTCGCTCGTCGCCGGGATCGCCGCGGCGACGGTGGGACACCAGGTGGGCGACATCGGCCACGCGGTGCAGACGGTCGCCGAGGCGGCGGGCTATGGCGTGGTGCGCGAACTCGTGGGCCACGGCATCGGCACCCGCTTCCACGAGGAGCCGCAGGTCCCGAACTTCGGCAAGCCGGGCCGCGGCGCGGCCCTCCGGGCCGGAATGACCCTCGCGATCGAGCCGATGATCACGATGGGGAAGCCGGCCACCAAGACGCTCAAGGACAAGTGGACCGTGGTGACCGCGGATGGGTCACTGGCGGCGCATTTTGAGCATACGGTGGCGGTGCTGGAGGGTGGGCCGAGAATCTTGACCGATGGGTCGTGAGTCCTGAGTCCTGAGAGTTGTGAGGCCGGCATCCCCGCGGATCGTCGGCCTCTCCGCCCTCAGGACTCAGGACTCAGGACTCACGACTCCCCGCAACCACCCCGCCATCTCCCCACTCCCCGCCACCACCCCGCTGTGCTCCACGCCGAGCGCGCTGCCGTCCAGCTTCGTCACCACCCCTCCCGCTTCCCGCACCAGCACGATCCCGGCAGCCATGTCCCACGGGGCCAGCATCAGTTCCCAGAAGGCCTCGAAGCGCCCCAGCGCGACGTCGACCAGGTCGAGGGCGGCCGACCCGCCGCGGCGAACCCCGGCCGTGGCGCCAAGGACCGCGGCCATCTGCGGCAGGTAGGTCGGGATCAGGTCGGGATGCTTGAAGGGGAAGCCGGTGCCGATGAGCGCCTGGCCCGGGTCGTGGATCGTGGAGACCCGCATTCGATCACCGTTGGCCCACGCCCCGCCGCCCTGCCAGGCGGTGTAGCGGCGGTGCGCCGTGGCGTGGAAGACCGTCCCCGCGACCAGCTCGCCGTCGAGGGCCGCGCCGATGGAGACGCACCACATCGGATGGCCGTGGAGGAAATTGGTGGTGCCGTCGAGCGGATCGACCACCCAGACCAGGCCGTCCATTGCCTCGGCGTCGGGGGAGATCTCCTCGCCCATGACCCGGCTCGAGGGCTCGGCGCGGAGCAGCGTCTCGCGGATGCGTTCCTCCGCCCCCTGGTCGATCGCCGTCACGTAGTCGTGGTGGCCCTTGGCGGTCCAGGTGGCCGGGTCCGGACGCGCGGCACCCAGGAGGAACGAGGCGGCTCGGGCAGCGGCCCGTTCCGCCAGGCGGGCCAGGGCGGCGGCCTCGCGGCTCATGTTGCCGCCCCTTCGCGCTGGCGGTAGCTTGCCGCCATGGCACGCATCTTCTCGGGCATCCAGCCCTCCGGTGAAATGCACATTGGCAACTGGCTCGGGGCGATCCAGAACTACGTCGCCCTCCAGGATGGCAACGACTGTCTCTACTGCGTGGTCGATCAGCACGCGATCACCGGCAGCTACGAGGTGGGGACCCTCGCGGAGCGCACGCGCGAGATGGCGATCTCGCTGCTCGCCGCCGGCGTCGATCCGTCACGCGCGGTGCTCTTCGTGCAGAGTCACGTCCCGCAGCACGCCACGCTGGCCTGGTTGCTGACCACCATCGCGCCGCTCGGCGAACTCGAGCGGATGACGCAGTACAAGGATAAGTCGCAGCGGTTCGAATCGGTGCCGACGGGGCTGCTGACCTACCCGGTGCTCATGGCCGCCGACATCCTGCTCTATCGTGCCGAATCGGTGCCGGTGGGCGAGGACCAGGTGCAGCACCTCGAGCTCGCGCGCGAGCTGGCGCGCCGGTGGAATGCCGCCTTCGCAAAGGAGGCGCCGCTCTTTCCGGAGCCGCAGCCGATCCTCTCGCCGGCGAAGCGGATCATCGGCCTCGACGGCCAGGCGAAGATGTCGAAGTCGCTCGGCAACACGATCGGCGTGACGGAGTCGCCCGAGTCGATCTGGCAGAAGCTCCGGCCGGCGATGACCGACCCGGCGCGCAAGACGAAGACCGATCCCGGCACGCCGGAGATCTGCAACATCTACGCGCTGCATCGCCACTTCTCGCCCGAGGCGACGGTCGCCGAGGTGGCCGTGAACTGTCGCACCGCGGCGTGGGGCTGCATCGACTGCAAGAAGGTGCTCGCCGCGAACATGTCGGAGCGGCTCGCCCCGATGCGCGAGCGCTCGCTGGCGCTGCGGGCGGCGCCGGAGACGCTGCGTCAGGTGCTGGGCGATGGCGCCGCGACCGCCCGGCGGCTCGCGGCGGAGACGATGACCGAGGTCACGGCCCGGATGGGCTTTCTCGCGGAGGGAGCATGACCGCCACGTCCCCGATGCTGGCTCGCGTCCTCAAGGCGGCCGTGCTGCGCGACGCCTCCGACGTCCACGCGAAGGCCGGCGACGTCTTCCGGGCGCGCGTCGGCGGCGTGCTGGTGCCGTTGACCAAGCAGCGTCTCACGCCGGCCCAGACGCGGGCGCTTGCGGCCACGTTCGCCGGTCTCGACCTCGAGGACCCGCGGCTCGACGCGTTGCGCGACTTCGATTGCTCCTGGGGCGTGCCCGGCATCGGTCGCTTCCGGGTCAACGTCTCCCGGCAGCGCTCGTCGTTCATGGTGGTGCTCCGGGTCATCCAGTTCTCGGTCCCGACCCCCGAGGGGCTCCAGCTGCCGGAGTTCGTCTCGCGTTTCGCCGAGGCCGAGGATGGCCTGGTGATCGTCGCGGGACCGAGTGGCTCGGGGAAGACCTCCACGATCGCGGCGATGGTGCATCACATCAACCGCTCGCGGGAACGGCATGTCGTCACGCTGGAGGATCCGATCGAGTTCCTGCATCGCGACCTGGCGAGCTCGATCACCCAGCGCGAGATCGGGACGGACACGGCCGACGTCGCCGGCGGGATCCACGCCGCGCTGCGCCAGGACGCCGACGTGATCGTGATCGGGGACCTGCGCGATTCACTGGCGGTCGATCGCGCCATTCGCGCGGCCGAATCGGGCTGCCTGGTGCTCGCTGCGGTGAGCGCGATCGACGCCACGTCGGCGCTGATGCAGCTGGTCGCCACGCTTCCCGCCGGCGAGCGGGACGTCGGCCGGATGCGGTTGGCGGTGGTGTTGCGGGCGGTGCTGGCCCAGCGGCTGGTCGCGGCCCCGGAGGGGGAGGGACGCATCCCGATCCTGGAGTGGATGGAACCGATCCCCGCCCTCCGTGACGCCCTGGCCGGGGGCGGCGAGGCCGCGGCGCTGCAGAAGGCGCTCGACCGGGCCACCAAGGAGGGGAAGGGGGAGACCTTCGCCCGGGCCATGGCCGAAGCCGGAGTCGCCGACGAATTGACCCCCCGGCCCCGGGCGCACTAGCTTTCGGGGAAGTCGTTCAACGGCCTCGCGAGGGGCCGTTTTCTTGTGCCGGAGTGGTGAATCATGTTCGACCGGAAGCACAGCTGCATCGTGGTGGTCGGCGCCCAGTGGGGCGACGAAGGGAAGGGGAAGCTGGTCGACGTGCTGGCCGAGCAGGCGAACGTCGTCGTGCGCTACCAGGGCGGCGCCAATGCGGGCCACACAGTCGTGGTCGGCGATCGCCAGTTCGTCCTGCACCAGATCCCGTCCGGGATCCTCCATGCCGGCGCCAAGTGCGTCGTCGGCAACGGCGTGGTGCTCGACCCCGAGACCTTCTTCGCCGAACTCGACGAACTCGCGACCCAGGGGATCGACGTCTCCGGCCGCCTCTTCATCTCGGACCGGGCGCACGTCGTGCTGCCGTACCACAAGCTGCTGGATGCCGCGAGCGAGAAGCAGCAGCAGATCGGCACCACGGGGCGGGGCATCGGGCCGACCTACGAGGACAAGATCGGTCGGCGCGGCGTGCGCGTCGCCGACCTGATCCGCGCCAACGTCTCGCGGGAGTTCGTGGCCGACCGGATCGAGCGGGCGAACGCCCTCCTCGCGATGATGGGGTCGACGGTGCGCGCCGACCTTGAGGAGCACCTCGCCCTCATGGAGCGCCTGGGCGCCCGTCTGCGGCCACTGGCGACCGACACGGGGTTGCTGGTCCACCAGGCCCTCCGCAGCGGTCAGCGGGTCCTCCTCGAGGGCGCGCAGGGCGCCCTCCTCGACGTGGACCACGGGACCTATCCGTTCGTCACGTCGTCGAACACGACGGCGGGCGGCGCGGCGATCGGCGCCGGGATCGGTCCGACCGAGATCGACGGCGTCCTGGGGGTGGTGAAGGCCTACACGACCCGCGTCGGCAACGGCCCGCTGCCGACCGAGGCCGGGGGCGACCTCGAGGAGCGGCTGCGCACCCTCGGCGGCGAGTTCGGTGCGACCACCGGCCGCCCGCGCCGCTGCGGCTGGTTCGACGCCACCGTGGTCCGCTACTCGGTCCGTGTCAACGGCCTCACCGGCCTCGCGGTCACCAAGCTCGATGTCCTCGACTCGTTCGCCGAGATTCCGGTCTGCACCGCGTATCGCCTCGATGGCGAGGTCTGCAGCGAAGTGCCGAGCGACGTCGAGCGGCTGGGTCGGGTGGAGCCGGTCTACGAGTCGCTGCCGGGGTGGCAGCGGCCGACCGACGGCGCGCGCAAGCTCGCCGACCTGCCGCCCGCGGCGCGTGCCTATCTCGACCGGTTGCAGGATCTCTCCGGGGCACCGATTCGGTATGTGAGCGTGGGGACGCGGCGGGATCAGATCATCGAGTGCTGAAGGCGAGAAGCGAGAAGCGAGAAGCGTGAAGCGTGAAGCGTGGCCCAGCGGTGAGATCCTCCCGCCGAGCCACGCTTCTCGCTTCTCGCTTCTCGCTTCTCGACGCTACTGCGCCCGCAAGTCCGCGAAGTACGCCGCCAGTCCCTTCTGCGCGAGCCACACCGGATCCAGTTCGTAGTAGCGCGACTCGATGAAGCGCCCCGTGGTCGGGAAGTACGGCGGCGGATTGATCGCGCCGCACGGGTCATACGCATGCGCCTCGGCGTAGCCGTACGAGGAGGAGGCGGTGTAGTCGCTGTAGGTGTAGTAGTCGACGCGGCCCATCGCGATGCCGCCGCTCACGCGCACACAGCCCGCCGGCGCGCCACCGCACCGCTCGGCGGTGGCGGTCGCATCGAAGGTGCCGGTGAGGAAGTAGGGCGCGGCCGGGCCCGGGACGCCGTTCAGGCCGGTCGTGTAGAAGTTGCCGGTCGTGCCGGTGCCGCTGCCGGCGGCGAGGATGAACATGTTGAACTGCTCATCCGTCGGGGTGTCGTCGAAGCCGCCGAACATCCGGGCCGCGACGCGGAACGGGGTCTGCACGTTGTTGTCGGCGATGATCGCGTCGAGCGTCGCGATGCTCCCCATGATGTCGCCTTCGGCGTCGCACTTGGTGCCCGGCGCGTTGTGATAGAGGACGTCGTCGGCGAGGATGATGTTGCCCGTGGCGAAGACCGAGACACGGCCCCGCAGCTTGCCGCTCACGGCGACGTCGCCCTGCACGAAGACCACACCCTTGAAGTTGACGTTGGCGCCGAGCGGGATCAGGTAGGCGGCATCAGAGCGCACCGCGCTGAGGCCGGCCATCGCACCGCTGCGGCGCTTCTTCCAGAATCCCATCGGATACGTCAACGAGTTGGTGATCGTGGAGTCGGGTGTGATCACGCTCGACCCGGTGGTCGAGAAGAGCTCGGGGGCGCCGCCCAGCAGGCACTTGCGGGTGCCGGCGGGGGAGGGCGAGGCCGTGATTGAAGCCGGGCGCGTCCCCTGGGTGCCGCCCGAAAGGACGTACTGGACCGCGGCCCGCTTCACGGCGGCGGTGCCCGTGACGAAGTCGTACACGTCCCTGGCCGTGTAGAAGTCCTGGGTGCCGTTCAGGTTGACCACGGCACCACAGTTCCACGACTGCATGTTGGGGTCGTCGTTGTAGGTCGTGCCCGACGGGACGCGCGGCCAGCGACGGCCGGTCGTGTAGGCGAGCACCGAGTCGGAGGTGTTCCGGGCCACCCAGACCCGCATGAAGCCCTCGTTCCATTCGATCGTGCCGTTGCCGTTCACGTCGACGGTCAGGAACTCGATGCGCATCCCGGGCGTGTGCGACCCCGTGGTCGGGGCGGTGAGATCGTAGTCGCCGTTCGCGGCGTCGGCATCCTGGGCATACTGCCGCATCAGGTTGATGCGGGCCGGCGTCGGCCAGGGCACCGCCGTCGCACCGACCTTGATCCCCTTGCGGTAGTCCCCGGAGCTCTGGTTCGTCACCGAACCGACGACCGTGACCGGACCGGCGAAGACGGTCTTCGGCGAGGTGCAGCCCGACTGCAACTTGAGGGCGTTGTTCGAGTGGAACGGCCCCGTGATCGACTCGCTGCAGCCGTACGCCGCCGAGCCCGCCCAGTTGTTGACGGCGACGGCGAACTTGGCCCACGATTCCTGCGTCAGGAGCAGGCGTCGGGCGGCGACGGCGCCGCGTCCGTCACGAATCACGGAGAGTGCGCTGGCGAAGTTGCTCCCGTACTGCCCGGCGGTGGCCGAACCGCCGGTGCGCCCGCCGGTCCGTCCCACGTAGAGGGAGCGGGAGATGTACGGCACCGTGCCGCCCAGGGCGTCGAGCACCGGGGCGTTGCTGGCCATCGTCGTGTAGCCGTTGAACGGCAGCAGCGAATCGAAGATGCCGCGGTTGAGCGAGTCGCGGATGATCTCGAGGCCGCCGTTCGCCGCCGCTTGCAGTGCGGCTTCCTTCGCCGTGAACTTGGTGGTCTCCTGGGCGGCACCGCTCATGAGGATCGCGCCCATGGCCATCGCCGCGATCGCGATCGACACCAGCAGCGTGAGGATGAGGGCGGCGCCGCGCCGGTCGTGGCGCAACGCGCGGGGGCGTGGCAGCGTGGTGGTCATGGCGCGGCGCTCGTCGTGATGGCGGTGGTTCGGATCGTCGACTGCGATGGCGTGCAGTCCTGCGCAGCGATGCCGAAGGTGTAGCCCGTGGAGAAGGAGTGGCCCGTGATGTCCGTGGAGTAACTTGTCTGGCCCGCCTCGGCGCGGACCACCAGGAGCGGTTCGGCCCAGGTGGTGGCCGAGCTGAGACGACGCCAGATGATGTATTGCGTGACGTCCTGCTCGCCGGCTTCCTGGTCGGGCGAGGCCGTCCACGAAATGCGGATCACGCCATCGCCCGGGTTCGGCTCGGCCGCCGAGAGCGAACCCGGCTCGAGCGGGACACGACCGCAGACCGTCGGGAGCGGGATGCCGTTGTTCGGCACCTCGATCGTCGTCGACATGTCGCGGAAGCGCTCGGCGGCGCCGGGGGCACCGTTCGTCAACCGGAAATTCATCCGGACCGCGCGGATGGAATCGGGCCGGACGTAGTTCGCCGAGTCCGCGGCCGTGATCCCCGCGACGAGCGGCCGGCGAATCAGCGGCAGCACGCCGGCGGGCGCGATCTGGAGCGTGTCCCCCGTCGAGAGTTGCCGCTGCATCAGGTACTCGAAGAACGGCCGCCCATTGGGGTGCGCCAGGATGTTCCGGGTCACCATCTCTGGGGTTCCGGCGTTCACCCGCTGCCACATCACGTAGTCGTCGCTCCGGGTGGTGTTGGCGTCGAGCTCGAAATAGAGCATGTACGTCTCGGCGGCCGACGGCGAGCCGTTCCCGAGCTGGTACGTCACCGGCGGGTAGGTGTAACTGGGCGACGAATTCGGGATGGCCGCCTGGGCTGCCTGCGTCCACGCCGTGGTCTCTTCGACCGGGGTGTCGACGTTGAAGTACGTCGCCCACCGCATGTCGACCGTGTCCTGCTCGACGTAGTCCGTGTTGAACGCGAGGATGGTGTTCGCGCCGTAGACCAGGACCGGCTGGTTGTTCGGGGTCCCGGCGCCCATCGTCCGGATGATCCGTTCCGAGGCTTCAATGGCGCCGCGGGCGCTCTCGATCAGGTCGTAGCGCGCGGTGTTGCTCTTGAAGTTCTGGCTCTGCGACCGGAAGAGCGCGTAGGTCGCGCCCGTGACGAACGTGAGCACCGTGACGGCGAGCAGCAGCTCCATCAGGGTGAAACCGGCTCGGCGGCGGGCGGCAGGCAGGTGGTTGGTCATGTCAGGGGCTCGCGATGACGGCGGTGACGGCGACGGTGTCCTTGAGGCCTGGGTCGATGACCCGGACGGTCACCACGGTCCGGTCCCGCGCCGGGGAGCCGGACTGGTCGCGCACGATGGTGGTGATCCGTCGCATCCGGGGGAAGCCGGAGAACCCGGTGGTATCGGCACCGGCCCCGCTGCCGTAGAGGGTGGCCAGCCGGGTGTACCGGGGGTCGGCCCGGACCAGTTCCATCCGGTCCTGGGCGACGCCAGCCGAGATGACCCGGATCGAGGAACCGGTCATTCCCCGGGAGAATGCGGTCGAGAACTTGGCGAAGGTGGTGGTGATCAGGACCAGAATCACGACCGCCAGCAGGACCTCGACCAAGGTGAAACCGCGTCGGTCGTGGTTCAATTGGCCCTCCGCCAGGTGCCGGTGCTCAGTGAGTACAGGGTGGGCCGTCCGGTGGCCCGGACAACCGAGATCGCTCGGCAACGCTTGCAGGATGCGTCAGGCAGCGCCGAGGTGAGGTAGATCGTACCGCCCCGGGAAGCCGACCCGTCGCGCCGGAAAATGATGGTGGAAAGCTCGGTCGGGTCGGAGGGGCCGGGTACGTCGGCGGTCGACCCCTTGGCTGAGGCGTGCCGGCTCATCCAGGACCACCGTCCGGACCCGCTCCCCGCTGCCGACGGCCCCGTTGTTGTCGACGTCCTCATGGATCTGGATCCGCTGGGGGTCGATCACCACGAAGCGCACGTTCGCCTGCAGGGTGACGGCAAGTCGCTGCGCCTTGCTCACTTCCGTGATCACCTCGCGGGCGATCGCGTCGGTCCGGTACCGCTGCCAGTCGAGACGCGAGGCGGCGATCCCTGAGAGGATGCCGATCATGACAATCACGATCAGCAGCTCGATCAGGGTGACGCCGTGGCGTCCCGACCGGCAAGGGGCGCCGGTCGAGATCATTCGACGTTTCACGTTGCATCGCACGCGGTGGGCCAATTGTCCTGCCTCTGGATGGAGCCGACTGCCGGGAGCCGTTACCTTCCCGCTCGCGAACACGGGCTGCCCTCCTCCACTTCTGCTAGTTTCGGACCATGGCTGATCTGACTTTAATGGACAAGCTGGTCTCCCTGGCCAAGCGCCGGGGCTTCGTCTTCCAATCCTCGGAAGTCTACGGCGGGCTGGGCTCGGTCTGGGACTACGGCCCGCTCGGCGTGGAGCTGAAGCGTAACGTCAAGGACCGCTGGTGGCGCTCCCTGGTCCATGCCCGGGACGACATCGAGGGACTGGATGCCGCCATCCTGATGCACCCCAAGGTCTGGGAGGCTTCCGGCCACGTGGCCGGCTTTACCGACCCCATGGTGGATTGCCGGACCTGCAAGGGTCGCTTCCGGGCCGACAAGCTCGCCGACGCCCGCTGCCCCCAGAAGCCGAGCAAGGGGCCGGGGGAGCATTCCGCCTGCGACCTGACCGAGCCGCGGCTCTTCAACCTGATGTTCAAGACGTTCATGGGCCCGGTCGAGGACACGGCGGCCGTCGTCTACCTCCGGCCGGAGACCGCCCAGGGAATCTACGTCAACTATCTGAACGTTCTGAACAGCTCGCGCCAGAAGATTCCCTTCGGGATCGCGCAGGTCGGCAAGGCGTTCCGGAACGAGATCACGCCCGGAAACTTCATCTTCCGGACGCGCGAATTCGAGCAGATGGAGATGCAGTTCTTCGTGCGGCCCGGCAGCGACATGGAGTGGTTCGAGCAGTGGCGCGCCATCCGGATGCAGTGGCACCATGATCTGGGGCTCACGCCGAGCAAGCTGCGCTGGCACGAGCACGGGCCGGGCGAGCTCGCGCACTATGCCAAGGCCGCCTACGACATCGAGTACGAGTTTCCGTTCGGCTGGCAGGAGATCGAGGGGATCCACAACCGCGGTGACTTCGACCTCGGCCGGCATCAGGAGCACTCGGGGAAGAAGCTCGAGTACTTCGATCCCGCCGCGAACGAGCGCTTCCTGCCGTACATCGTCGAGACGTCCGCGGGCGCCGATCGCGTCACGCTGACGGTGATGGCCGATGCCTACCGTGAGGAGGATGTCGACGGCGAGGTGCGTGTCGTGCTCGGCTTCCATCCGCGCATCGCGCCGATCAAGGCCGCCGTGCTGCCGCTGACCAAGAAGGACGGCCTGCCCGACGTGGCCGACGCGCTCTATCACGACGTCAAGCGTCGCTTCCCCGCGTTCTACGACGACGGCGGCGCGATCGGCCGGCGTTATCGCCGGCAGGACGAGGTCGGCACGCCGTGGTGCTTCACGATCGATCATGACACGTTGACCGATCGCACGGTCACCGTGCGCCATCGCGACTCGATGCAGCAGGAGCGTATCGGCCTCGACCAGGTTGTCGCCTGGGTGGCCGCCAAGCTGGAGGGGTGAAGATGCCGAAGCACGCAGCCCACCGGGCGATCGGGGCGCACGTGTTGCGCCCCGAGAGCCTGATGATGGGGTATGGTTACGATCCGGCGCTGTCCGAAGGCGCGATCAAGTGTCCGATCTTCCAGACGTCGACCTTCGTCTTCGAGAGCGCCGAGGCCGGCAAGGCCTTCTTCGAGGTCGCGTACGGACTCCGCGAGGCCAGCCCGGGTGAAGTGCCCGGGCTGATCTATTCCCGGCTCAACAATCCCGACCTCGAAGTGCTCGAGGACCGGCTCTGTCTCTGGGATGAGGCGGAGAGCTGCGCCGTCTTCAGCAGCGGGATGGCCGCGACCACGACGGCCTTGATGGCCTACCTGCGGCCCGGCGACGCCGTGATCTACAGCGCGCCGATCTATGGCGGCTCGGACCACTTCCTCCATCACGTCCTGCCGACCTGGGGCGTGACGGCGATCGCACTGCCCGCCGGGGAACCGGCGGCGGCGCACGAGGCGCGGCTTCGCACCGCGCTGGCCGGCCGACCGCTCGGCGCAGTCCTCCTCGAGACACCGGCGAATCCGACCAACGGCCTGGTCGACATCGCCGATGTCGTGGCCATGGTGCGCCGCCTGGAGACGGCGGGACGCCACGCCCCCGTGATGGTCGACAACACCTTCCTGGGCCCGCTCTGGCAGCAGCCGCTGCGCCACGGCGCCGACATCGTCCTCTACTCGGCGACGAAGTTCATCGGCGGGCACAGCGACGTGATCGCCGGCGCCGCGCTGGGCAGCCGCGCCATCATGGCGCCGGTGCGCGGCCTCCGCACCTTCCTCGGCTCGATGCTCTCGCCGATGGATGGCTGGCTGCTGATGCGCTCGCTCGAGACGCTCAAGATGCGGATGACCGCGGCGATGAAGAACGCCCGGCATGTCGCGCGATTCCTGAAGGCCCATCCGAAGGTGGCGGCGCTGCACTACCTCGGCGAGATGGGTGCCGAGCATCCGATGCGCGAGGTGTACGACCGGCAGTGCACCGGTCCCGGGTCGCTGATCGCCTTCGAAGTCCCCGGTGGCGAGGCGGCGGCCTTCCGGGTGCTGAACGCGCTCCAGCTCGCGAAGCTGGCGGTGTCGCTGGGCGGCACCGAATCGCTGGTCGAGCATCCGGCCTCGATGACGCATGCCGACGTCTCGAAGGCGGACCAGGCGCGCTACGGCATCACGCCCGGCCTGATCCGCCTCTCGGTCGGGGTCGAGCACTACGAGGACCTGATCGCGGACCTCGCCCAGGCGCTCGAGCACGCCTGAGGCCCGGTGCAACTCGCCGAGTTCGAGCGGATGATCCGCCGGATGAGCACGGAGGTCCCCGCCGAATATTTCGACGGGGTGACGGAGGTGGTGGTGTCGCCTCGCGCCGTGCCGCATCCGACGCGCGCCGAGATCTACACGCTCGGCGAGTGCATTCCGCTTCCCCTCGAGCAGGAGGCCCCCGAGGCGGTGCAGAGCCGGGTGGTGCTGTATCACGGCTCCTTCCTCGCCCTGGCCCACCTCGATCCGGACTTCGATTGGGAGCGCGAGGGGTGGGAGACGCTCACGCACGAGCTGCGGCACCATGTCGAGTGGCGCGCACGCGGCGACGACCTCGAGGCGCTCGACCGGGCAGCCGAGGCCAACTACGCCCGGCAGGACGGCGATCCGTTCGACCCGCTCTTCTTCCTCGACGGCGACGCCCCGGTGGCCGATGTCTATCAGGTGGAGGACGACTGGTTCCTCGACCTCGTGGTGCGGCAGGTGCCGTCGGCGGTTCGCTTCAACTGGCACGGCAAGCGCTACGTGGCGGAGGTCCCTCCGGAGACGTCGCTTCCCGCCTATCTTCTGGTGGACGGCGTGGACGAGCCGCCCCCGGGCGACCTGATCCTCGTGCTGCGGATCAAGCCACGCCTGTTCGACCTCTTTCGTTCCCGCCCCCTGCACCAGGGTGCGGTGCAGGCGGTGTCCGACACGCGCGATGAGGTGACCTGATGGTATTCAACGTGACGACCTCCCTCGACGCCGGCGACGTGATCAGCCGCGCCAAGCGCTTCTTCGCCGAGCGCATTCCGCATCACGCCGCCTTTCCGGAAAAGGAGGGCGACAGCTGGCTGGTCCTGCGCGGGCAGGGCGGGGAGGAGATTGCGCTCGCCACCTCGACCGTCGACGGCGTGACGCGTGTGCGCGCCTCCACGCTGCTCTTCGATCATGCGGTCGACCGGTTTCTGAGCACGCTGCCGCCGGCGGAGGTGCCGGCATGAGCGCCGAGCTCCCGATTCGCGTCATGGTCCACGAGGTATGGGACGAGATCCCGATGGCGGTGACGCCGGCAACCACGGTGCGCGAGATCAAGCAGCGCGCCCTGGCGGCGGCGCGGGTCGTCGAGCCCGCAGATGCCTTTCTGGTGAAGTTCCGCGGCGCGGCGCTCGCCGACGAGTCGCGCACGGTGGCGGAGAGCGGCTTCCCGGCCGGCGCCCCGTTGATCGTGCTGCGTCGGCTGCGCCGCCCGGTGCACTGAGCGGGACGACCCCGATGCTGGTCGTCACCGCCGCGGCGTGCCTCGCGCACGATCCCGGCCGGAGCATGCCCGAACAACCGGCGCGGCTGCGCGCCGTGCTGCAGCGCCTCGCGGCCGCCGGGATCCCGGTCTCGGAGGCGCCCGCCGCGTCGGCCGAGTCGCTGGCCACCCTCCACGATCCCGAGTACCTGCGCGACCTCGAGGCGATGAGCCGTCGCGGCGCCGGCGACTATGGCCCGGACTGTCCCGTCGGCCCGGACACCTGGCGTGCCACGCTTGCCGCCGCCGGTGCCGCGCAGGCCGCCCTCGCGCATGCGCTGGACGGCAGGGGCCACGCGTTTGCCGCGATCCGTCCGCCGGGGCACCACGCGCTGCGTCACGAGGCGATGGGCTTCTGCTATGCCAACCACGTCGCCCTGCTCGCCGCCGAGGCGCGGCGCCAGGGACGCGATCGGGTGCTGATCATCGATTGGGACGTGCACCATGGCAACGGCACGCAGGCGCTGGTCGAGCACGACCCTACCATCCGCTTCGTCTCGATGCACCAGTCGCCCTGGTGGCCGGGATCGGGCGCGGCCGATGAGCGCGGTGTCGGCAACATCTTCAACGTGCCGTTGCCCCCCAGGCTCGAGTCGGCGCGCTACGTCGAGGCGCTCTGGGCGGCGGTGACGACCGCGACCGCCGATTGGCGCCCCGACCTCGTGCTGGTGTCGGCCGGGTACGATTGCATGGAAGGCGACCCGCTCGGCGGCTTCACCCTCGAACCGCCCGACTTCGCGGACTGGGTGGGGCGGCTCCGCACCGCCTTGCCCGCCGCCCCGATCGTCGCCCTGATGGAGGGAGGGTACCTCCCGGCGCGCCTCGCCAACGGGGTGCTGGCGACGGTCGCGGCGCTCACCTAAGCTTCCCCCATGACCCTCCGCCTCAGCACCGAGATCCTCGCCCTCCGCACCCGCCACCCCTTCATCATCGCGCGGGGCGGGCAGAGCGACTACCGCACCCTGATGGTCAAGATCACCGACGACGACGGCGTCGAGGGATGGGGCGAGGCCGCCGCAACGCGCTTCTACGGCGAGACGCTGGAAACCGTCCAGGCCGCGCTCGCCACCTATGGCACGCTGCTCGGTGATGACCCGCACCAGCTCGAGGCGATCGAGCGGCGGCTCGAGATCACCCTGCGTCGGAACGCGGCCGCCCGCGTCGCCATCTCGGCCGCGCTCCACGATCTCGTTGGCAAGCGCCTCGGCGTGCCGCTCTGGCGCTACTGGGGGCTCGACCGTGCGGCCGCACCGCGCTCGACGTTCACCATCGGGATGGACACGCCGGAGATGATCCGCCTCAAGGTCGGCGAGGCGGCGGAATATCCGATCCTCAAGATCAAGCTCGGCGGCCCCGACGATCTCACCCTGCTGCGCACGATTCGCGACGCGACGGACAAGGAACTGCGCGTCGACGCGAACTGCGGCTGGACCCCGGTGCACACGGTGCGGATGCTGCCGGTGCTCGAGGAGTTCGGCGTGACCGTGCTCGAACAGCCGGTGCCGCCCGAGGATCTCGACGGCCTCGCGCACATCCATCGGCACGCGCGGATCCCGTTGATCGCCGACGAGAGCTGCGTCACGTCGGGCGACATCGCGCGGCTGGTCGGCCGCGTCGACGGCATCAACATCAAGCTGGCCAAGTGCGGTTCGCTGCGCGAGGCGCTGCGGATGATCGCGATCGCGCGCACGCACCAGATGACGGTGATGGTCGGTTGCATGATCGAGTCGTCGCTCGGGATCACGGCGGCCGCGCACTTCACGCCGCTGGTCGACATCGTCGACCTCGACGGCGCGGCGCTGCTGTCGCAGGATCCGTTCGTCGGGGCCGGCATCGCGGGCGGGCAGGTGACGCTCCCCGATGCCCCCGGGCTGGGTGTGACGCGACGATGACCGACCGGTACGCGCAGGTCGCCCTGCCGCTGCCACTCGCCGAGCCGTACCGCTACCGGATCCCGGCCACCCTCGCCGATCGCGCGCTCCCCGGGGCGCGCGTCGTCGTTCCGGTCCGGCGCGAGGAACTCATCGGCATCGTGACGGCGGTCGACGTGCCGCCGCCGCCCGCCGCGGCGCGCGACATCCTCGCCGCGCCCGAACGCCGAGGTGGCGCTGCCGCGCGCCGTTGCTGGCGCTGGCGGCACGGGCGGCGCGCTACTACGGCGCGCCGCCGGGGCTGATGCTGCGCGCGATGCTGCCGGCGGCGCTCTGGGGGCAGTCGACGGTGATGCTTCACCTGGAGAGCACCGCCCGCGCCGTGGGTGGCGGGACGGCGGGCGATCTCGTGGAGTGGCTTGATCGGCGCGGTGGCAGCGGCACCATCCAGGCGGCGAGTCGCGCCCTCAAGAAGCCGCTCTGGGAGGCCGCCGATCGGTTGCAGCGCGTCGGCGCGCTGTCGCTGGAGGTCGTGCCGCCGGACACCGACGGTGCGGCGGCCGACCACGCGCACGGCCGCAATCGTCGGCGAAGCGCTCCCGCTGCTGGCCCGCGACGCCCATTTCCTCCGGAAGCCGGCGCAGCGCAAGCTCTACGAACTGCTCGAGGGGCGCGGTGGCCGGATGGCGGTGCGCGGCCTGCTCGAGGCGAGCGGTGCCACCATCGGCCCGTTGCAGCGGCTCGCAGCGTCGGGGTTGATCGCGCTGCTCGACGACGAGACCTCGCGCGATCCCTTCGCCGATCTTCCCTCGAGTCCGCCACCGCCGCATCTCACCGCCGACCAGGTCAGCGCCCTCGCGATGCTGCGCACGATCGCTCCGGGCGAGACGTCCCTGCTCTTCGGTGTGACCGGCTCGGGGAAGACGCTGGTCTATCTCGAGCGGATCCGCGAACTCCTCGCCGAGGATCGCGGTGCGATCGTCCTCGTGCCCGAGATCGCGTTGACGCCGCAGACGGTCGCGCGGCTGCGCGGTGCCTTCGGCGACGACGTCGCGGTCCTCCACAGCGGCCTCAGCGACGGCGAGCGCGCCGATGCCTGGCGATCGCTCCGCCGCGGTGAACGGCGGGTCGCCGTCGGCGCCCGCTCGGCGATCTTCGCGCCCGTGCGCAACCTCGGCCTGATCGTGATCGACGAGGAGCACGAGTCGAGCTACAAGAACGGCGAGACGCCGCGCTACCACGCGCGCGAGATCGCCGCCTGGCGTGCGCGCCTCGAAGAGGCCGCGATCATCCTCGGATCGGCCACTCCCGCGCCCGAGAGCTGGGCCCGCCTCGCGCCCGCGCATGTCGTCCGACTTCCGGCGCGGATCGGGGAGCGACCGATGCCGCCAGTGGAGCTGGTGGACCTTCGCGCGACGCCGATCGTGGCCCACCCGACCGGCGTCCCGTGGAGCACCGTCCTCGACGACGCGGTGACGGCGGCGCTCGCCCGCCAGGAGCAGGTGTTGCTCCTCCTCAACCGGCGCGGCTGGGCGGCGTTCGTGCAGTGCACCGCCTGCGGCGAGGTGGTGCAGTGCCCCAACTGCAGCATCTCGCTCACGGTGCACCGGAACCCCGACGAACTCCGCTGCCACTACTGCGACCATCGCCGGGAAATCCCGACCGCCTGTCCGGCGTGCCAGGGCACCACCACGCGTCACCTGGGGGCCGGCACGCAGCAGGTCGAACGCCTCGTCGCGGAGCGTTTTCCGGCGGCGCGCCTCGCCCGGATGGACCTCGACACGACGGCGAGCAAGTGGGGGCACCACCGCATCCTCGAACGCGTCGGCCAGGGCACGGTCGACGTGCTCATCGGGACCCAGATGATCGCGAAGGGGATCGACTTCCCCAACGTGACGCTGGTCGGCGTCGTCGATGCGGACACGGCGCTCCACCTCCCCGACTTCCGCTCGGCCGAACGCACCTTCCAGCTCATCGCGCAGGTGGCCGGGCGCGCCGGGCGAGGGCCGAAGGGCGGCAAGGTCCTGGTGCAGACGCGGCAGCCCGACCATCCGGCGCTCGGGTTCGCGGCACGACACGACGCCGAGGGATTCCTCGTGGCCGAGCTCGAGGCCCGCCGCTCGCCGCCGTATCCGCCCACCACCTCGCTCGTCCGGATCGTGGCGAGCGGCGAGGATGGCGGCGCCGTGGCCGAGCGGATCACCGCGCTCGCGACGTGGTGCGACGCGCTCATCACCCGTCTCGACCTCCCGCTGACCCTGCTCGGTCCGGCGCCGTGTCCGATCGAACGGATCACCAACCGGTGGCGCCATCACCTGCTGCTCAAGGGCGAGGCGGCGGTGCTCGGCGGCGTGGTGCGGGCACTCGCCCCGAAGCTCGGCGCGATGCGGGGCGATGTGCGGTTGGCGTTGGATCGGGATCCGGTGTCGTTGTTATGAGTCGTGAGTTGTGAGTCCTGAGTCGTGAGAGGTCGTTGGCCGTTAGTCGTTGGTCGTTAGCCGTTGGTCGTTAGAGGTCGTAGGTCGTAGGTCGTAGGTCGTAGGGGCGTGTCTGTTTGTCTGTGTATGAGCCGAGGTTATGCATCGGCGGGGACGCGATCCCCGAAGAGCAATCGAATGTGCCGCATCGCCTCGCGCCAGTGCTGGGGCGGCTGGAAGCGGACGGTTGCGTGGCGGAGCGCGAGGTACAGGAGCTTGGCCGCGGCGTCGGCGTTCGGAAAATGGCCGCGGACCTTGAGTGACTTCCGCAGCGTGGCGTGCAGGCTCTCGATCGCGTTGGTCGAGTAGAGCAGGCGGCGGACCGGCACGGGATAGAGGAGCGCGGGGCTGATGCGCGCCCAGTGTCGGTGCCACAGCGGCGCGATTTCGGGATACGCCGTCCCGACCGGGCTCGCCGCAAACGCCGCCAGGGCCTGCTGCGCGGCCGCGTCGCTCGGGGCCAGGTAGATCGCCCGCAGCGCGGACGCCACGGCCCGACGCTCGCGCCAATTGACGGTGCGTAGACTCTGCCGCACCAGATGCACGACGCACTGCTGCACGACCGTCTCCGGAAACACCGCCTCAATCGCCGCCGGAAAGCCCGCCAGGCCATCGATCAGGGTGATCAGGATATCCCGCACCCCCCGGCCCTGCAGCTCGGTCAGGACGCGCTGCCAAAACGCGGCGCTCTCCTCCGCCGCAATCCAGAAGCCGAGCACGTCCTTGGTGCCGTCGGGGAGGAAGCCCAGCGCGAAGTAGACCACCTGCTGCCGGACGATCCCCTCGGTGCGCATCTTGACCCGCAGGCCATCCAGCGCGACCGCGACATACACCGGCTCGAGCGGCCGCTGCTGCCACGCCTGCGCCTCGTCCCACACGGCGTCGGTCACGGCGGTGATGACATCGGCCGAGACGGGGACCTGGTAGCACTCCTCCAGGTGGGCCTGGAGCTCCCGCACGGTGAGGCCCCGGGCGTAGAGCGACAGCACCTTTTGGTCGAAGCCCGGCAGGCGGCGCACCCCTTTCGGCACGAACGCCGGCGTGAAGGTCCCGGCCCGATCGCGCGGGATCGCCAGCGGCAAGGCGCCCTCATCGGTCAGCACGGTCTTCGGCGTGGTGCCATTGCGCGCATTACCGTCCGCGCCGCGCCCCTCGCCGGGCGGATAGCCCAGATGCTCGGTCAGCTCGGCCTGCAGCACCTGCTCGACCATCCGCTGCTTCAGGGCCCGGAACACCGCCTCCAACTGCTCGGGCGTCCGGACATCCGCCACCAGCGCCTCGACCGCGGCCTGCTGCGGATCCTCCCCTTTCCTCTGTCGTGCCATGGCCTACCTCCCGCTGTAGGATATGGCTCATACACAAACTTTCCGACAGGCCCGGTCGTAGATTTCTGGTCACCGTTCACCGTTCACCGTTCACCGTTCACCGTTCACCGTTCACCGTTCACTGGTCACTGGTCACCGCTCACCCCTCACCCCTCACCACCCCCAACATGCTCCTCGCCGTCCTCATCTTCCTCGTCACGATCACTCTCGTGATCTGGCAGCCGCGCAAGCTCGGCATCGGCTGGAGCGCGTGTGGCGGGGCAGTGGTGGCCTTGCTGCTCGGCGTGGTCTCCGTGGCCGACATCGGGACGGTCTGGGGCATCGTCTGGAACGCGACGATCACCTTCGTGGCGATCATCCTCACCTCGCTGATCCTCGACGAGGCCGGCTTCTTCGAGTGGGCCGCGCTGCATGTCGCGTCGTGGGGCGGGGGGAACGGGCGCCGGCTCTACGCGGCGATCATCCTGCTCGGGGCTGCCGTGTCGGGGCTCTTCGCCAACGATGGCGCGGTGCTGATCCTCACGCCGATCGTGATGGCGATCCTCGTTGCGCTCCGGATGCCGCCGGCGGCGACGCTCGCGTTCGTCATGGGGGCCGGTTTCATCTCCGACACGGCATCGCTCCCGCTGGTGATCTCGAACCTCGTCAACATCGTGACGGCCGACTTCTTCCACGTCGGCTTTGCCCGCTATGCCGCGGTGATGCTCCCGGTGAACCTCGTCTCCGTGGCGGCGACGCTGGGCGTGCTCCTGCTCTACTTCCGCCGCGACATCCCCCACCACTATGACGCCTCCGCCCTCAGGCGCCCCGCCGAGGCGATCCGTGACCGGCCGACCTTCCTGCTGGGCTGGGTGGTGCTGGTGTTGTTGCTCGCCGGCTTCTTCCTGGGTGAGCGGCTGGGCCTGCCGATTAGCGCGGTGGCCGTGGCCGGCTCCGCGGTACTCTTTGCGATGGCGGCGCGCGGTCACGTGATCGACACGCGCAAGGTGCTGCGCGAGGCGCCGTGGCAGGTGGTGCTCTTCTCGCTGGGGATGTACCTGGTGGTGTACGGGCTGCGGAACGCGGGGCTCACGGCCGCACTCGCGGGCGTGCTGAACCGGATCCCTGCCGAGGGCACGCTGGCACCCGCGCTCGGCACCGGGCTGCTGACGGCGTTCCTCTCGTCGATCATGAACAACATGCCGACGGTGCTGATCGGGGCGCTCTCGATTGATGCGTCGACCGCGACGGGGGCCGCGCGCGAGGCGATGGTCTACGCCAACGTGATCGGCAGCGACCTCGGCCCGAAGCTCACGCCGATCGGGTCGCTGGCGACGCTGCTCTGGCTCCATGTGCTCGCGCGCAAGGGAATCACCATCACCTGGGGCTACTACTTCCGGGTGGGCGTCGTGCTGACGATCCCCGTGCTCGTGATCACGCTCGCCGCGCTGGCCTGGCGCCTGAGCTGAGGCGCCCTAGAAGCGGAAGGTGACGCCGCCGGTCAACGTGCGTCCGGCGGCCGGCTCGAACACTCGCCCGAAGCCGCCATTCACCGTCACCGATCCGATCACTCGCCGGTTGAAGAGATTCTGCGCCGTGACAAACGGGGCGAACTCGTGCCGCCCGCGCGCGACCCAGCGAAGGCGAACCCCGGTGATCCCCGTCCCCCATCCGGCCGCCTCGAGTGTGTTGGCATCGTCACCGTACTGACTGGCGGCCAGGGCGTGGTCGATGTCGAAACCGATCCGTCGCACGGCGCCGCGAACACCCAGTCGCGCCACCGTCCGCGGGATGCCGGCGATGCGTCGGCCGTCGAGCCGCACGCCATTCACGAGGTAATCCCGGAAGGTCGCATCGGTCACCGTCACGGTGGCGAGGCCCACGATGCCCGGGCGCAGCGATGCGTGCGCCGCAGCCTCGACGCCGCGGGTGCGCGTCCTGCCCGCGTTGGTGTAGTACGACCGACCACCGACTTCCTGGAATGGAGTGATCGCGTCCCGCGTCGAGGTGGTCCAGGCGGAGGCTTCGACCTGGCCACCGGCGAACGGGCTCCGTACGCCAACTTCGAATGACACACTGCGCTGCGGGTCGAGGACGCGATTGAGTCCGGTGCTGCCATCCGGCTGGTTCGCGAGCTCGGTGGTGGTCGGTGTCTCGAACGCCGTCGACAGCGAGGCCCATGTCGTGGCGCGGCCGATGGCGCGCGTGAGCGAGGCGCTCCCGCTCACCGCGGACATGGCGCGCGTCCCGCTGCCGCTCCCCAGCGCGTCGGCCACGTCGAAGGAGGTGTGGTCCCACCGGACGCCGCTCCGCAGCTGCCACACGCCACGAATCAGCGTGGCCTGCGCGAAGAGCCCGGCTTCGCCCACCGTCTCGCGCTGGTCGAGCAACAGGGGCCCATAGGGGGTGCCCTTGCGATGGCGTCGATTGATGCGATCGTCGCGACTGGATTGCAGGTCGACACCTGCGGTCACCTGATGCAGGCCAAGCCGCCGCGTGATGCTGGCCCGAAGGCCCCCGCCGAGTCGGTCGAGTCCGACCCAGAGCCCTTCGTCGGCAGGGTTCGGTGCAGGCGCCGGGGCGGCCAGCGGGTTTTCGAGCGACCGCGTGAGGAGCCAAAGCCGCACCTCGCTGCTCCAGTCACCGCGCGCGTCGTCGAGGCCCAGCGAGAACTGCTTCTGGCGCACCGCCTTGCCGGCGTTTCGCAACACGTTGTTGGGTGCGGCGAGGTCCGGGTTCGATGCCGCCTCGGCGGCCGTCAGGGCGCCCGGGTTGTCGGCCAACGGGTCATTCGCCCAGGCGGCGCGAGCGGTGATCGTGGTGGTCGGGCGCAGCGCGTAGGCGACCGCGTACTGCGCCCGACGCTGTTCGGTCCCGGAGTGATCGCGGTAGCCGTCGTTCTTGGTGAGCGAATTCTGGATGCTCAGCCTCGCGCGCCCGAGCACGATCGTTCCGTGACTCTCGAATCGGCTGCCCTGATCATCGAGTCGTTCGACCCCGAAGTGGATCGTCGGGGTCGAGTCCCTGTCCGTTCGCGACGTGAATGCGATCACTCCGCCGGCTGCGTTGCCGTACAGCGACGACGCGGCGCCCCGTAGCACCTCGATCTGGGTGGTCGCGCCGAGGTCGAGGTTGGTGAGTTGGCTCTGTCCGTCGGGCAGCGTCTGCGGGATGCCATCGACGAGGATCTTGATGCCGCGCACGCCGAAGGCTGCCCGCGCGCCAAAGCCGCGGATGATGAGCCGCTGGTCGACCGACGGATTCCCGCGGCTGGCCGCGATCACCCCCGGCACGAACGCGAGCGCCTCGTCGAGCCCCCCGGCCAGCCGCCCCCGGCGCAGCGCCACGGAATCGACCACCGTGACCGATGCCCCGAGCCGCGCCAGCGAGTCGGGGGCGCGGGTCACGCTCACGCGGATCGGGGGGAGTGCTGCGGCGCTGTCGGGGCGCTGGCCCTGCAGGGGGGCGAGGGGGACGAGGAGGAGCAGGGGGGCAGCGAGTCGGGCGGGGCGAGGGGGCATGGCCGAAACGTGCCCCGCTCCGGGCAGGGCGGCAACGGCGGACCGGGGCGGGGGCGGGGAGGGGCCCTTATCTTTGGGCCAATGCCTTGGTTCCCTGATCTCGACGTCCCGCCCTTTGCGGACGCGCCGGTGGCGACGTTCCGCCCGGCGCCCGCCGACGGCGTGGTACCCGACGGCTTCTTCTCGACGTCGAACCTCCCGACCTATGTCCGCCTCCCCGGCGGGTGGGCCGTGCCGACCCGGCCGAGGATGGACTGCGTGATCGTGCAGCGCGGTGGGGAGCTGGAGACGGTGGAGCCCCGGCGGGTGCGCGCCGGAGAACCGGTGGTGGTCGGCCTCGACGAGCAGGGCGCCGACGGCGTGGTCGTGTACGCCGAGGGGTTCCTCCGCGGAGCACGGCGCGGCAACGAGTTCTCGTTCATGAGCACCGAGGTGTCGCGCGAGCGGCCGGTGAACTACGAGGACCTCGCCGAGCAGCTCGTCGCCCAGCGCGCTCGCGGCGGCTATCTCCTCTGGGTCGCCGGTCCGGCGCTGGTGCACTCGCGCGCCCGCGCGGACTTCGCCTGGTTCGTCGAGCAGGGCTTCGTGCAGGCGATGCTTGCCGGCAATGCCGTCGCCGTCCACGACATGGAGGCGGCGATCTACGGCACCACGCTCGGGATGGACCATGAGGGCCGCCCCACCGCCGGCGGGCACGGCCTCCACATGCGGGCGATCAACGCGGTGCGCGCCGCGGGGTCGATCGAGGCCGCGGTGGCATCGGGGCTGGTGTCCGAAGGGATCATGCACACGCTGGTGCGGCGCGGCGTGCCCTACGTGCTGGCTGGCTCGATCCGCGACGACGGTCCGCTCCCCGGCGTCTACACCGATGCCGTCGCGGCGCAGGATGCCATGCGCGAGCATGCGGTGCGCGCCACGGGGGCCGTCTTCATCGCGACGGCACTGCATGCGATCGCCGTCGGCAACATGCTGCCGTCGTTCCACACGCAGAACCCCGAGGGGCGGCCCGAGCCGCTGATGACGATCTGCGTCGACCAGACCGAGTTCGTCGTGAACAAGTTGAAGGATCGCGGGACGCATCAGGCGTTCGGCGTCGTCACCAATGCCCAGGACTTTCTCACCGTGCTTCGCACCTACGTTGAACGATGCTCGCCAGCCTGACGCCGCGCGGTCCGGGCGAAGGCCCGCACTGGGAGCGCCTCGCGCTCTGGCTCCAGGAACAGATGCCCACCGCCGAGGTGGACGGGGTCTGGGTCTTCCGCGTGCTGCGGCGTGACCTCGCCGAGTATGGCACCGCGGTGATCTCCCGCATCGACGGCGACCGCCGCCGGATCTACACCGCGCGCTACACCGCCCTCATCAAGGGGAAGAAGCGCGGCGGCTTCGATGCCGTGCTGGAGGAGATCGGGAGCGGGCCGATCGAGGCACTGCACGAGCTGCTCGCCCTGGTGCCGGTGCGCGCCGACGACGAGGACCCGCCGGTGCCGGTCGAGGTGTCGCTCTGGTTCCCGCCCGTCGTGGTGCAGGAAGAGCTGCCGCTCGAGACCGTGGCTGCGGACGCCGACGACGACGAGGCTGTCGACCCCGTCGACACCGCCGACGCGGACGAGGCCGAGCTTGCCGCGGCCGACACCGGTGATGGCGACGACTGACGCGGAGGCGGGGCGCGACCTCGGCGAGCGCTTCCGGCGCTGGCTCCGCGAGCGGCATCTTCCGGTGACCCGCCAGCGCGACCTCGTCGCGCTGGCGGTCTTCACGGGCGGGCGCCACCTCTCCGTCGACGCGATCCAGCGCCTCCTGCGCGACCAGGGGCACAAGATCGGTCTCGCCACGATCTACCGGTCGCTCGAAGTGCTGGTGGAGAGCGGGCTCGTCCGCCAGCTCGACTTCGGCGAGGGCTTCAAGCGCTGGGAAGCGAAGCGACAGGGCACCCCGCACGGCCACCTGGTCTGTTCGCGCTGCAGCGTGGTCACCGAGTTCTCGACCGATCGCTTCGAACGGATCCTCCCGCTGGTCGCCGACGAGCACGGTTTTCTCCTCAAGAGCCACCGCGTCGAGATTCACGGCCTCTGCCGCGCCTGCCGCGACGCCGAGGTCGGCGTGCTCGCCCGGGCCGGGCGTCCCGGCGGATGACCGAGGGCGCCTTCGGACCGTTGGTGGCCTTCACCGGCGGCCTCCTCTCCTTCCTCTCGCCCTGTGTCCTCCCGCTGGTGCCGAGCTACCTCGGCTTCCTGACCGGGATGACGCTCGACGAGATGACCGACCGGCGGCATCACGCCGTGCTTCACGCCCTCCTCTTCATCAGCGGCTTCACGCTGGTCTTCGTGCTGCTCGGTGCGGGCGCCACGGCGCTCGGTGCGGCGCTCGCGTACAACAAGCTGCGCCTCGCCCGGATCGGCGGCGTGCTCATCATCGCCTTCGGGCTCTACATGATGGGGGCGGTGAAGATTGCCGCGCTCGACCGCGATCAGCGCGTTCACCTCGACCGGAAGCCGATCGGCTACCTCGGATCGGTGCTGGTGGGGATGGCGTTCGCGGCGGGCTGGACACCCTGCATCGGGCCGATCCTCGGCGCGATCCTCGGCATGGCGGGGACGAGCGGCGACGTGACGCACGGCGTGCTGCTGCTGCTGGCCTACTCGGCGGGGCTTGCGGTGCCGTTCCTGATCGCCGCCTTCGCGGTCGACTCGTTCCGCACCTGGTTCACGCGCTTCCGCCGCTGGATGCCGTGGCTCCAGCGGGTGAGCGGCCTGGTCTTGGTGGTGGTCGGGATCCTGATGGTCACCGGCGAATTCACCCGGCTCGCCGGGATGCTCAGCACGATGACACCGGAGTGGCTCACGAAGCGGTTGTAGCCGCTACGCCAGGCTCTCCTCGAGCTCCTGGCGACTGAGCAGCGCCACGTAGCGCGCTCCCTTCGCCAGCAGCGCCTCGTGCGTGCCGCGCTCGACGACGGTGGCGTCGTCGAGGACGATGATCTCGTCGGCGTCGCGCACCGCCGAGAAGCGATGCGAGATGATCAGGCAGGTCCGCCCCACCATCGCACCGCGCAGCGCCGCCAGGATGTCCTCCTCGGTCTGGGCATCCACCGCGCTCAACGCATCGTCGAGGACCAGCACCGGGGGCTGGCGCACCAGCGCGCGCGCGATCGCGGCACGCTGCCGCTGTCCGCCGGAGATGTTGATCCCGCGCTCGCCAAGCATCGTGGCCCACCCCAGCGGCAGGTCGGGGAGCGCCTGGTCGAGACGGGAGACGCGGGCGGCCTCGTCGAGCCGGCCATCATCGGGCGAGCCGAGCAGGACGTTCTCCCGGAGTGTGTCGGAGAAGAGGAAGGTCTCCTGCGGGACCATGCCGACGGCGGCACGGAGCTCGGCCAGCGCCAGGGTGCGGATGTCGACCCCATCGAGCAGGATGCGTCCCCGGTCCGGGTCGTAGGTGCGCACGACCAGTTCGGCGATCGTGGTCTTGCCGCTGCCCGTGGCGCCGACGATGCCGAGGACCTTGCCGGCGTCGACGGCAAAGGAGACGTCGCGGAGGACCCAGTCCCGTTCGGCGCCGGGGTAGCGGAACCACACCCCCTCGAACACCAGGCGGCGCGGGCCTTCCGTCGGGGGGAGCGCGGACGGGTGTGCGGGGTCGGTGATGTCGGGCGTCTCCTCCAACAGCGCCTGTACGCGATCCGAGGCGGCGTCACCCCGTTGAAGCAACGAGATGGCCCAGCCCAGGGCGATCATCGGCCAGACGAGCGTGGCGAGATAGACGCTGAAGGCCACGAAGCCGCCGATCGTCATGGCACCCGTGAGCACCAGGCGGCCGCCGAAGATCATCGCGATCACGGCGCCGAGTCCGCCAAGGAAGGTCAGCAGCGGATGAAAGATCCCCTGACCGCGCGCGAGGGCGAGGTTGCTGGCGATGTAGCCGCGATCAAGCCCGTGAAAGAGGGCGGTCTCGGCCGATTCCTGCGCGTAGGCGCGGACGATGCGCACCCCGGCCAGGTGCTCTTGCACGAACGAGGAGATGTCGCCGAACTGGTCCTGCACCGCGAGGGCCCGCCGATGCACCTCGCCGCCGATGATGACCATCACGAGCGGCAGGCCGAGGGTCGGCAGCAGGGCCCAGAGGGTGAGGGACGGCGACAGGGCGAGCATCATCGGCACGATCATGACCGTGCGCACGGTGGTGTCGACGAGGTACATGATGGCGGGGCCGGCGACCATGCGGAGTGCGAGCAGGTCGTTGGTGGCCCGGGCCATCAGGTCGCCGACGGGGTGGCGCTGGTGGAAGGGCGCCGAGAGCCCCATCAGGCGGCGGAAGAGATCGTTGCGAAGGTCCGTTTCGACTTCGCGCGAGGCGCCATTCAGGCGATGGCGCATGCCGAAGCGGAGGACGCCGCTCGCGAGCGCGAGTCCGGCGACCCAGAGTGCGGCGGTGGCAACATCCCTGGCCGCAGTGGGGCCGGCCGTCGCCAGGACGTCGATGCCGCGCTGGACGTAGCGCGGACCGAGCGTCGCGAAGAAATTGGATGCCAGCAGGGAGAGGAAGCCGACCCAGTAGGCTGCCGCGTGGCGGCGGAGATAGGGCAGGAGTCGGCGTAGCGCGCGCATCGGGGAAAGGTATCCCCGATTCGATCACGGATCACCCAGGAGTCCCGAATGACTGACCGCCGGATTGTTCTTGCCACCATCCTTGCCCTGGCCGTCTCGGCCTGCGGCGAGAAGACCGCCGATGGCGGGAGTGCCACGCCGGGCACCGATTCGCTGGTGCCGATTGCCGATGCTCCGGCGCTCGACACGAGCAAGCCTGCGCCTCCGCCGGAGACCGTCTTCGTGAAGACGCCGCCGAAGTCGACGGCCACGCGGCCGACGACCACGGCGCCGAAGCCCGCGCCGCAACCGCCGGCGCCCGCCCCGGCGCAGGCAGCCGCCGCGAAGGCCGCCATCACCTTGGTGAGCGGCACCGCCGTGTCGACCGTGACGATCGACTCGATCCATTCCGAGTACACCCGTGTCGGTGACCAGATTCGGGTGCGCGTCGCGAACGATGTCAGCAGCTCGGCCGGCAAGGTCGTCATCCCGGCCGGTTCGGTGGTCACGCTGGCCGTGACCGCGATCGGCCAGGCCAACAACCGTGGCGAGAAGGGGACGCTGTCGCTCGCCGGCCGGTCGGTGGAGATCAACGGGCAGAGCTACCCGATCACCGCGGCCGCGACCGACTTCGAGTATGAGATGAAGGCGCGCGGCGTCGGCGCGACCGATGTGGCGCGCACCGGGGCGGGTGCCGCCGCGGGCGCCATCATCGGCCGCGTGATCGGCGGCAAGACCGGCACCGTGGTCGGCGCCGTGGGTGGCGCCGCGGCGGGTGCCGCGGTGGCCGCCAAGTCGGCCAACCGCAACATCATCGTGCATGCCGGCAAGGCGATGACCATCACCCTGCGCGACGACTTCGCGAAGTAACGAGGACTAGTACCCCGAGGGGCCCCCGCCGAGGCGGGGGTCACTCACCCCCTGCCAGCCCCCCTTGATGCGGGCAATCGCCTGCACGTCGCCCATCCCCCCGCTGTTCTGCACGGAGTGCCCCATCGCCTTGAGCCAGGCGATCGCCGCTGGCGCGAAGCCGCCCGGCCCTTCCATCCGCATCTGGTCCGGCAAACCCTGCTCGTGCATCCGCGGCGCCGCCACGGCATCCGGCAGCGACATCCCGTGGTCGATCACGTTGCTGATCACGTGGTAGACCTGCGTGATGATCGTGGGCCCGCCGGGCGTGCCCACCACAAGCCGAAGCGCCCCGCTCGGATCGACCACGATGCTCGGCGTCATCGCCGACAACATCCGCTTGCCCGGCTTGATCGCGTTGACCTCGCCCTGCACCAGGCCGTACATGTTGGCCGTCCCGGGTGCCGCCGCGAAGTCGTCCATTTCGTCGTTGAGCAGGAAGCCCGCGCCCGCGACGGTCACGTGCGAGCCGTAGGAGTTGTTGAGCGTCGTCGTCGTCGAGACGACGTTGCCGTCGGCGTCGGCCACGGAATAGTGCGTGGTGCTGTTGCCGTCGCGGATGCGGGCGTCGAATGTCGGCGTCGGCGTGTGGACGGCGAGGCTGATCCGGCTCCGGAGGAGTGCGGCGTGTTCCTTCGACAGCAGGCGCGCCACCGGCACCGGCTCGAAGTCGGGATCGGCGAGCAGCGTGTTGCGCTCCGTGAACGCCGACCGCATCGCCTCCGACTCGCGGTGGAGCAGCGACACCGACCCGAAGGCCGGCATCGACCCCCACCCTTCGAGGATGTTGAGCATCATCGCGAGGGTCACGCCGCCCGACGAGGCCGGCGGCATCGAGTAGATGGTCCAGCCGCGGTAGTTGATGTTGATCGGGGTTCGCCACTTCGGCTGGTACGCCGCGAGGTCGGCGTGCGAGATGATCCCGCCCCCGCGGGCCATCTCCGCGACGATCGCGTCGGCGACCCAGCCCTTGTAGAAGCCGTCGCGGCCGCGGGCGCTGATCGCCGCGAGCGTCTTGGCCAGCTCGGGCTGCTTGAAGCGGGTCCCCGGCATCGGCTCCTTGCCATCGATCACGAACTGCCTGGCCGAGGCCTCGTACTGCTTGAGCCGCGCCACATGGCCGCGCAGCGAGCGCGAGCGCGACGAGTCGATGATGAAGCCGTCCCGCGCCAAGGCGATCGCCGGGGCGAGCAGCCGCTTGAGCGGCAGCTTGCCGTACTTGCGATGCGCCTCGAGCATCCCCGCCACCGAGCCAGGCACGCCCGACGCGAGGTGCCCGTAGACGCTCTTGTCGGTGAGCTTGCCGTTGGCGTCGAGGTACATGTCACGCGACGCCTTCCCCGGGGCGGTCTCGCGATAGTCGAGCGCGGCGACCGTCCCGTCCTTGAGGCGGATCACCATGAAGCCGCCCCCGCCGATGTTGCCGGCCTCCGGATGGGTGACCGCGAGCGCGAAGCCGACGGCCACCGCCGCGTCGACCGCGTTGCCGCCGGCGCGCATGATGTCGCGGCCGACGTCGCTCGCGATCGGGTTCCCCGAGGCGACCATCGCCGAAGGCGCCTCGAGCACGCGGGCCTTGCCGGTGTAGCGGAAGCCGGCGGGCAGCGTCGTGGCCTGCTGGGCAGCGAGGGAGGCGAGCGGCAGCAGCAGGGCGAGCACGGCGGAACGCCAGGCACGGCGCGTCGATCGGATCACGGCATCCTCGGGGATCGGGCGGTTGGCGGAGTTGTAGCCCCTGTGGGGCGGTCGTAACTTAAAGCGCCGCACCTGCCCTCGCACCCATGCCGGTTGCCCCATGACCTCCCGCCTTCGCAGCACCGAGCGCCGCAACCCGCGCTCGCTCGACCTCGACCTGCTCGAAGCGTCGGCCCTGGTCGATCTCTTCGTGGCCGAGGACGCCCGCGTGCCGGTCGCCGTCGGGGCCGCCGCTCCCGCGATCGCGGCCGCCATCACGCTGATCGAGGCGGCGTTCCGGCGCGGCGGGCGCCTCACCTACGTCGGTGCCGGCACCTCGGGCCGTCTCGGTGTCCTCGACGCCTCGGAATGTCCGCCGACCTTCGGGACGCCACCCGCGATGGTGCAGGGGATCATCGCCGGGGGGCCCGACGCGCTGGTGCGCTCGGTGGAGGGCGCCGAGGACGATCCCGCCGCCGGTGCCGCGGCAATCGACGCGCGCGCGGCCGGCCCCGACGACGTGGTCGTGGGCATCGCCGCCAGCGGCACGACACCGTTCGTCCACGGAGCGCTCCAGCGCGCGGCCTCCCGTGGGGCGCGCACCGTCTTCTTCAGTTGCGCCGAGCCCCCCGCCGCGATGGTCGCGCTCGTCGACGTCGTGATCCATGTCGAGGTGGGTCCGGAGCTCGTCACCGGCTCGACCCGCCTCAAGGCAGGGACCGCGACGAAGCTGGTGCTGAACATGCTGACCACCGGGGCCATGGTTCGGCTCGGCAAGACCTGGGGCAACCTGATGGTCGACGTGCAGGTGACCAACGCCAAGCTCGAGGATCGTGGCGAACGCATCGTGATGGAGGCGACCGGCGCCCCGCGCACCGCGGCACGCACCGCGATCCACGCCGCCGGCGGCCGGGTCCGCACCGCGATCGTCATGCTGCACGAGGGCATCGACGCCGCAGCGGCCGAGGCGCGCCTCACGAGCGTCGATCGCCGACTGCGGGCCATCGTCGGCGATCCGCCACCGATCGCGGAGCCGGGATGACGCAGGCACCGGAGCTGCTCGTCGGGTTGATGTCGGGCACCTCGCTCGACGGGGTCGACGCTGCGCTCGTGAAGATCGCCGGTCCGACGCGCGTCGAACTCCTCGGCTTCGTGCATCGCGGCTACTCCGCGGCGGAGCGCGGGCAGATCGAGGCGGTGCTCGCCGGCACCTCGATCGCCGAGACGGCGCACCTGCACGTGGCGCTGGCGGAGTGGGCCGCCGAGGCGATCGACACCCTCCTCGCCACGACGCACACGCGGGCCGATGCGCTCGCGGCGATCACCTTTCCGGGGCAGACGCTCTGGCACGAGCCGCCGCGCGTCACGCTGCAGCTCGGCGAGCCGGCGGTCCTCGCCGAGCGTTTCGGGGTCCGCATCGTCTCCAACCTTCGTGCGCGCGATGTCGCGGCCGGCGGTCAGGGCGCGCCCCTCGTCCCGATCGTCGATGCGATGCTCTTCGGCGCCGTCGATCATGCCCGCGTGCTGCTCAACCTGGGCGGCATGGCAAACGTCACCTGGGTGCCGCCGCATGGCGGTCTCGACGGCGTGGTCGGCGCGGACACCGGACCGGGGATGGCGATCATCGACGAGCTGGCGCGCATCGCGGTCCCCGGCTTGCCGTTCGACACCGATGGCGGCGTGGCGCGCGCGGGGACGGTGGACCGCACCCTGCTCGCGGAGCTCCTGGCCGATCCGTTCTTCGCGGCGCCGCCGCCGCGCAGCACCGGGCGGGAACGGTTCGGTCGCGACTATGCCGCGGCAATCGCGGCGCGATGCCCGGGGCCCGATGGGGTGCGGACCGCCGTGGCGCTCACGGTCGAGGGGATCGCGCGCTTCGCCACCGACTTCCTCCCGCCGTTCACCGAGCTCGTCGTGGCGGGTGGCGGCAGTCGCCATCCGGTGGTGATGGAGGAACTCGCGCAGCGGCTTGGTGCGCAGGGCGTGGCGGTCGCGACGTTCGACGACCACTTCTTTGCCGCGGAGGCGAAGGAGGCGGTGGCGTTCGCGGTGCTGGGGTGGCTGACGCTGCATGGGCAGCCGGGCAACCTGCCGGCCGTCACCGGCGCGGCGGGACCGCGCGTGCTCGGGTGCATCACCCCGCCATGAGGCGGGGTGTCAGCTGAGGAGAATGGCGGCCGCCAGGACGGCCATCGCGAGCGCGATGGCGACCAGCGTCAGGCCGGTCGGCGAACCGCGTCGGGTCGGCGGCTGCGGCACCACCGCGGGACGCGCCGGGGCGGGGAAGGCGGCGGTCGGCTGGAGCGACGGCCGCTCATCGGTGGTCAGGAACTCGTGGTAGCCCGGCTCGACGTCGCTGGCCGACGGCAATCCGTCGCCGTCGAAGCGGACCGCCACCACCGTGATGTTGTCGGGCCCGCCGCGCTCGTTGGCCAGGGCGACGAGCCGTGAACAGAGCCGCTCGATGTTGGGCTCCTGCTGCACTGCCTCGGCGATCTCGTCACGGCGCACGACGGTCGAGAGGCCGTCGCTGCAGATGATGAGGACGTCGCCCTGCTGGAGCGACTGCCAGGAGAGGTCAACGCGCACGTCGGAGTCGGGGCCGAGCGCCTGCAGGATGATGTTGCGCCGCTCGCTCGCCTCGGCCTCTTCCTCGGTGAGCTCGCCCACCTCGACGAGCCGCTGGGTCAGCGACTGGTCGCGGGTCAGCTGCCGCGCGATGTCGCCGCGCACGAGGTAGCCGCGCGAGTCGCCGATCTGCGCGATGTAGAGGCGGTCGCCATGTACGCCGGCCACCGTGGCGGTCGTCCCCATGCCGCGGACCTCATGATGCTCGCCGGCGTAGGCGTGGAGGATCTCGTTCGCGCGCTCGACGGCCTGCACCAGGTGGTGGGCGAAGCGATCTTCCGAATGGTCGGCATCTTCGCGCCAGGCGTTGGCCATGTGCTCGTGGATCGCCACCGCAGCCATCTCGCTCGCGATCTCGCCGGCAGCGGCGCCGCCCATCCCGTCGGCCACCAGGTAGAGCGCCCCGCGCTCGCCGACCGTGTGCGCTTCGAGACGCGACTCACGGATCGGCGCGCCGCTCGCCAGGTCCGCGACGAGGAAGGTGTCCTCGTTGTGGTCCCGCGTGCGGCCGCGATCGGTGACGGCGTACAAGGAAGCGCGAACGTGCGACGTAGGCATGGCTCCTGTTCAGGCGAGCGCGTGATCCCGCGAGTGGAAGATAGGGCGCTCCCCCAAAGCGCGTCAACGCGAAACTCTGCTAAGTGACGGTCCGAATGCATTTTACGATGAACCCGCGAGCCCTGGTTGCGCTCGGCCTCACCCTGGCCGTCCGCCTCGACGCCCAACGCCCCCTCCCGCCGATTCTCGCGGTCCACGGGGAGTTGCGCCTCGAGGTCCAGTATCCCAAAGCAGGAAGCGTGCTCGATATCGCCGACTCGACGTTCCTCATGGGAAACGTCGGTGACGGCAACGCCACGCTGACGGTGAACGGCGTTGCGGTCCCGGTGGCCGCCAACGGGGCATGGCTCGCCTGGGTCGCGATTCCCCAGGATTCCGCCATCGTGGTGCGCCTCGAGGCGCGCCTCGGCGGCCGAGTGGTGCGCAACGATCTCCCGCTCCGTCGTGCCGGCTGGGTGCGCCGCACCGGCGCCTGGGTGGTCCCCGGCTCGATGCAGCCCCGATCGCAGTTCTGGCTCCCTGCCGACGAGGGACTCACGCTGCGGGTGCGCGCGGCGCCGGGGGCATCGGTGCGCCTGCTCCTTCCCGATGGCAGCGTGCTGCCCTTCGCGGCCGCGGCAATTCCCGATCCGCCGCCGTCGAGCGTGCTCGCCTTCGAGCGCGACGAGCGACGCCTCGATCGCAGCACCATCGCGACCACCTACCTCGCACGGCTCGACGGTGCGACCGCGTCGGGGGTCGAGGATTGGCTCCGCGCCACGGTCGCCCCCGGCGGAGCGGTGCCGCGCCTCGAGGTCGTCGTCGGGTCCGACACGACGCGCCTCCCCTGGCCGCTGACGGTCCGTCGGCAGGGGCTGCGGCCGACAGTCGTCCGATTGGAAGAGCCGACCAAGCTCGGTGCGGAACGCGATGGCATCGTGATTGGTCGCAACCTGCCCGGCGGGACTTACCACTGGTTCTTCCCGGTGGGAACGGTGGCGACGGCAGAAGCCCGGCAGGACGACCTCGTGCGCCTGCGCCTCGCCTCGGGGGCGACGGCGTGGGTTCCGTTGGCCGAGGTCACTCCGCAACGTGCGATGGCGCTCCCCGGACTCGCCGTCATGGGGTCGCTCACGCTGGCCGCGACGCCGAGCGGGGCGCGGCTTCGCATTCCGCTGAGCGTTCCGGTGGCGCATCAGGTGAGCGCGACGCCGGACGGACTCACGATCACCCTCTTCGGCGTGGCCGGCGACGCCGACTGGACGCGCTATCCCGTCACCGGACGCTTTGTCCGCTGGCTCGGCTGGCACCAGGTCGCGACCGATCGCGTCGAGCTGGAGCTGAGCTTCGCGCAGCCGCTCTGGGGATGGCGCGTCCGAGTCGATCGGGGTGATCTCGTCTTCGAATTCCGGCAGCCCCCGGTGGTCGACCGCCTCAATCCGCTCAAGGGGCGGCGGATCGTCCTCGACCCGGGGCATCCGCCGCTGGGGGCGTGCGGCCCGACCGGACTCTGTGAACCTGAGGCGACGCTCGCGGTGGCGAGGCTTGCTGCCGACCGACTCCGTGCCCTCGGCGCCGACGTCACGCTCACCCGTCGCGACGCGCGGCCGGTGGAGCTCTGGCAGCGCGTCGCGATCGCGGATTCGCTCGACGCCGAGGTGCTGGTCTCGATTCACCTCAACGCGCTGCCCGACGGCATCAACCCCTTCACCAACAACGGCAGCAGCACTTTCTTCCAGCACCCCCAATCGATCGGGTTGGCGCAGGCCGTGCAGGGAGAACTCGTGCGCCGCCTCGGACTGCGCAACCTGGGAGTGGCGCGGGGCGACCTCGCCCTCGTTCGCCCCACCTGGTATCCCGCGATTCTCGCCGAGGGGTTGTTCCTGATGATTCCCGCGCAGGAGGCGGCGATGCGATCGCCCGAGGGGCAGCAGCGCTACGCCGACGCGATCGTCGCCGGGTTGCGCACCTTCCTGGGCAGTGGGACCGTGTCCACGAACGCCTCGCCCCGGCGTCCCCAAGGCGTCACCTCCCCCGACCGTCCCGAGTGAGCATGCCCCGCTCCGTCCGCCGCGCGACTTTCCTGGCCCTGGGTGTCCTGCTGTGCACGGGGCGCGCCGTGGCCCAGGCGCCGGCGGAGCGCAGCCAGCTCGCGGCGCTGCGTGATTCCCTCGGGCGGGTGACCGACTCGGTCGCGCTGCTCGCGCTGGAGAAGCGGCTCATCGGCGAGGCACGCCGAGACCGCGACAGCGCGATGGTGCACCTGCGGCTCGGCTTCATCGCGGTGCGGCTCGGCGAGGTCGGCGGCAAGAAGCACTACGACGATGCCGCCTCTGAATTCCAGTGGGCCACCTCACTGAAACCGACCTGGCCGTACGGCTGGTTCGGACTCGGTCTCGCGGAACTCGGTGTCGGCGATTCCGAAATCTCGCCGCTGGCCGGGATCCAGACGATGCTGGGCAAGGACGCGCTCACCCGCTCGGCGAACGCCTTCGCCAAGAGTGCCGAGGTCGATCCGTCGTTCGTGATCGGGCTCGTCGAGCTGAGCAACACCGCCTTGCGACAGATCGTGAATGCGCGGATGGACGTGGCGCTGGCCGCGCTGCGTCGCGCCTCGCGGACTCCGGCCGCTCGTCACCCGGACGTGCTGCTCGCGCGCGCCCGCGTCGAGCGCGCCGTGGGCAGCGCGGATTCCGCGCTCGCGGCGGCGGACGCACTCCTTGCGCTCGACCGCATCAACGCCGAGGGCCTGCTCGAGCAGGCGCGGGCGCGATTCGTCCTTGGCCGCCTCGACGGCGTGGAGCCATGGTATCGCGGCCTCGGGTTGGCGGAGGGGCCGGTGCTGGCGATGTATCGGCGCGACCTCGCGATCGTGTTGCCGGTCGCGACACTCGCCACGTTCGACGCCGCGGCGCCGACGGCACGCGTCACGCTCACCCGGCAGTTCTTCGACCGACGCGATCGGGACGAGCTGCAACCGTCAGGCGGGCGCCTGCGCGAGCACTATGCCCGGCTCGACCACGCCCAGCGCAACTTCCGCCTCGTCTCCCGCAATCGGCAGTACGACATCCAGGAGCGCTACCGCTCGACGCAGGATGACTTCGATGATCGGGGCGTGATCTACGTGCGCCACGGCGCGCCCGACCAGCGCGTGCAGTACAACGTCCCTGGGGTGGAGCCCAACGAATCGTGGCGCTACCAGCGGACGACGGGCGATCTCGTCTTCCATTTCGTCGCGCGGCAGGACGTGCAGGATTTCCGGTTGGTCGAGAGCGTGCTCGACATCCTCGGCTTCGCGGGCGCAATGCAGTCGCGGGACTCGGGGCAATTGTCATCGATCAGTCAGGCGGAAGCGCTGGTCCGTTCCCGTGAACCGCTCGGCCCGCTTTATTCCCGGATGCTCGCCGCTGGCCGGGGAGGAGGCACCATGCTGCAGACCGAGGAACGGGCGATTGGCCGGAAGAGCATCGCCACCGGGACCCGCACCGACAGCTGGCCGCTGCGCTTTCGCCGCCCCCTCGACGCGACGATCTTCGTCGCGGCCGCCGGGGCCGACAGCGCGGGGGCGCAACTGCAGCTCGCCTTCGCGGTGCCGGCCGGCGGACTCCAGCTCGACTCGGTGGCCGGAGGACAGGTGGCGGAAGTCCGCCTGCGCGCCACGATTCTCGACCTTGACGGCGCGCTCCTCGCGACCGTCGACACCACACGCCGCTTCCTCCTGAAGGGGCCGATGCCGGCGGGGGAGCAGTTGCTCGGGCGCCAGGCGATCCGAGTGCCGGCTGGTCGCGTGACCGTGCGCGCCGCGCTCGAGCAGGGGCCCGCCGGGATCGTCAGCCGGCGCGACACGGTGATCGTCACCTCGCCGACGGCCCCTGCGCTCGGCCTCTCCGACCTGATCGTCGGCACCCGCAGCGTGCGCCTCTTCTGGCTCCCCTCGCCCGGCGACACGACCTGGATCAATCCGCTGGCGCGGTTCCGCCGCAGCGAACCGGTGCAGCTCTCCTTCGAGCTCAGCGGGCTCGCTGCCGGCAGCGCCTACCGGATCGAGGTGCGCATCGTCAAGCCGCGCGGTTCGGCGCTCTCACGACTCTTCGGCGGCGGCGCGGCGCTCCGGGTGGGATCGGACGGCGTCCATCCCGGCGGACTGGTGGTGTTGCACCGTGAACTGGCCCTCGACGAAGTCGGGCCGGGGACGTATCTCGTGGAAGTGACCGTATCGACCCCCGCGGGGGGAAAGGTGACTCGCCAGCAGGAAATCACGGTCGTCAAATGACTCGTCGGTACGCCCTCCGATCCCTTCCGATCCTCGCCCTTCTCGCCGCCGCCCCCTTGGCGGGGCAGGGGGGCGCAACGCCGGCGTGGCAGGAGCTTCGCAAGAGCGTCGGCGTGGTGGGCAGTGCCGACTCGTTGCGGCGGATGGAACAGCTGGCGATCTCGGTGGTGCGGACCCGCCGCGACGACCCGCAGGTGCACCTGCAGCTCGGCATCATCGCCCTGCGGCTCGGCGAGGTCACGGGGGAGATGCGGCACTATGAGGACGCGTATGACGAGTTCGGGACGACCGTCACCCTGAAGCCGGGGTGGTGGGTGGCCTGGTACGGGCAGGCGTTGGCGCAGTTGGGTGCGCAGGCCGCCGACATCGGAGTCCTCGCCGCCTTCCGGAAGCTCACCGGCGTGGACCCAGAGCTCGAGGCCGCGACCAAGCTCGCGACATCGGCGACCATCGATTCGACCCGCGCCGAAGGGCTGGTCCTCTTCGGCCGCGATGCGCTCGTGCGCCGCGATGCGCGACTGCTCGGCGTCGCGCGCGAGGCGCTGCGGCAAGCCAGCGGTGGCCCGGCGGGATCGCTGCGCGACGTGCTGCTGTTGCGCGCCGTCGTGGAGCGCCACTTCGGGCGGGGCGATGAAGCGCTGGCGCTGCTCGATCCGCTGGCGCGCCGGGCGCCGAAGGACGCGGAGGTGCAGCTGGAGCTCGCGCAGACGCGCTTCACGTCGGGACACCTGGACGGCCTGGCGCCGTGGTATGCCGCGCTGGCCGAGGCAGACAGCGCGGTGCTGGCGCGACTCCACGACGACCTCGTGCTCGTCATGCCTGATTCGACGCTGCAGGCGCTCATGGTCGCCGAGGGAGCGGCACGCGTCGCGATCGCCCGCCGGTTCTGGGACGTGCAGGAGGTGAGCGGCCTCCCCGTCACGGCGGAGCGGCTCCGCGACCACTACCTCCGGCTGGAGATCGCCCGCTCCAACTACAGTCGTGTCGATCCCACCTCGCCGCCGGGCATGCTGCGCGGCATGCGCGACGGCAGCCGCGAGTTCGACGCGCGCGGCGTCGTGGTGGTACTGCATGGGGTGCCGATCGCGCGCTCCGCGCTCAACCTGCCAGGGATGCTCGAGAACGAGTCGTGGTCCTACCCGGGGCGCCTCGCCGGCGACACGCTCCTCTTCCACTTCGTCGTGCCGAAGGGCCGGAAGGATGCCGTGCTCGTGGAGAGTGTGGTCGATCTCTTCGCGCTGAGCGGCCAGGCCCGGCTGATGGCGACGCCGAAGGACACCGCCGCCAACGGGCGCCCGGTGATCGAGACCTATGGGGCGTCGCTGACCGCGCAGACAATGCAGGAGCTCTTCCTCTCCCGCGAGGTGATTGCACCGATCTACGGGAGGATGTTCAATGAGGGGCGGGACGGCGCCGCGACGCTGCAGCCGGTGGAGCGCGCCGTCGGGGCACGCAGCATCGCCTCGGGCACCACCTGGGTCCTCAATTTCGAACTGGCGCTGGAGGCCTCGGTCGACGTCGTCGCCGTCGGCGAGGCACCCACTGGCCGGATGCTGCAACTCGCCTTCGCGATTCCGGGGCGGGCGCTCACGCCGGTGGTGACGGTGCAGGGGGCGCTCTACCGCGTGCGGCTCCGGGGCGCGGTACGGAACAGCCAGGGTGAGGTGGTCGCGACCGTCGACACGCTGCGCACCTTCCGGACGCGCGGCGTCCTGGCACCTGGCGAATACCTGCTCGGACGTACTCCCGTGGCGGTCCCGCCCGGCGACTACACGGTACAGCTGGCGGTCGAAACGGACCATCGCGGGGTCGTGACGCCACCGCACGCGGTGCGCGTCGTTCCGGCGAGCGGTACTGCGATGGTGCTCTCCGACCTGGTGCTCGGCTCGCGCAACGTGCCGCTGACCGTGCCGACGATCACGGGGGACACCGCCTGGGTCAATCCGATGCGCCGCTTCTCGCGCACCGCGCCGATGCAGCTCTACTTCGAGCTCGCAGGCCTGCCGGCCGGGACCCCGTATCAGGTGAAGCTCGCCGTGATCCGGCAGGCCACGACCGGCTTCCTCGGCACGCGCGAGAAGGCCGCGCTCTCGCTCGGCTTCGGCGGCGAGTCGCGTGGTGGCGTGACGGCGATCGACCGCGAGTTCAACGTGAGTCGCCTCGAGCCGGGCGACTATCGCCTCGAGGTCACCGTGAGCGCGCCGGGGCAGGCCACCGTGGTCCGGCATCGGGAATTCGCCGTCGTCAAATGAGGGGCCGCCACCTTATGCTCGGGATGGCGTTGGTCGCCGCGCTCGGCGCGGCGCCCACCACGCACGCCCAGTCCCCGCCCCAGCGCGAGGCGCTGACCCGGCTGCGTGATTCGCTCTCCTATGCCCGCGACACGGTGGCGTTGCGGGCGCTCGAGGCGCGCGAGATCGCCGTGGCGCGCGTGCAGCGCGACGACCCGATGCTGCACCTGCGGCTGGGCCTGATCGCGTTGCGGCTCGCGGACCAGCTTGGCGGCCGCCACTGGGACGACGCGTACAGCGAGTTCGAGTGGGCGGCGGAGCTGGCGCCGACCTGGCCGTGGCCGTGGTTCGGGATCGGACTGACCGCGTCCGCGGCACCGGACCGGGCCGAGGGGTTCGCAGGCGGTCTCTACGCCATGATCGGCGAGGATCGGCATCGCATCGCCGGCACCGCCTTCGCGAAGGCGGTCGCCCTCGATCCGAGCTTCACCGACGGCCTGGTGGAATTCGCGATCACCGCACGCGACGCGCGCATCGACGCGCCACTCGGCGGGGCGCTCGCCGCCCTACGGGTGGGGATGGCCTCGCCGGTGAGCTGGACCGGCGACCTCCTGCTCGAGCGCGGCCGCCTCGAGCGGCTGGCCGGCTCGCCGGATTCCGCCGTCCTCGCCTTCCGCCGCGCCCTGCAGGTCGGCTTCCGCCCGTCGATGGCCTGGCTCGAACTGGCGCGGACACTCCCGCTCCTGGCCGGCGATGCGGCGCCGCGCGCACGTGACACCGAGCGCGAATCCTCGGCGGCGTACTTTGCCGGCGCGGGCGGTGACGACCCCGAAGTGGTGACGATGTATCGGCGCGACCTCGAGCCGATCGTCGATGACACGGTGCTGATCGCCTTCGACAGCCTGACCGGGGCGGCGCGGGTCGGGTGGCTCCGCGACTTCTGGCGCAACCGCGACGCGCTCGACCTCCGGCCCGACGGGTCGCGCCTGGGCGAACACTACCGGCGCTGGCAGGTTGCGCTGCAGCAGTTCCGCCTGCCGCCGTTCCGGCGTCGCTATCGCTACGGCGTCGAGATCTTCCGCAGCGCCGATTCGGAGCTCGACGATCGCGGCATCGTCTACCTGCGGCAGGGGGAGCCGGCGCGACGGATTGTCTGGGCCCCCGACCGACGGCGGAACACCACCGACGCGCTCGAGCGAACCTACGGCAGTGAGACGTGGCTCTACGCCCGCCCCGATGGCGACCTCGTCCTGCACTTCCTTGCGCGCGAGGATCAGGCCGACTTCCGCGCGGTGCCGAGCATCTTCGACCTCGACGTCGCGCAGACGGAGCTCGAGGTGCGCTCGCGCGAGGTGCCCGGCCTCACGCGGCTCCTCTTCGCCGGCGAGTACACGCGGGACATGCTCCGCCAGGAGGAGCAGGTCCGGTCCCGGCGCAGCCTCGCGATCGCCACCCAGTCCGACTCGTGGGAGCGTCGCTACGACGTCGCCCTCCCTGGTCGGGTGCAGTGGTACGCGGTCGGGTCGCGAGATGGGCAGCCGCTGGTGCACATGGTCTACGCGGTCGACGCGGCGGCGCTGCGGGCGCAGCCGGGGACCGGTCCCGTCCCGGTGACGATGCGTGGCGGCTTTTTCACGCGGGCGGGGCAGGTCGTCGCCGCGATGGACACGGTCCAGCTGGTCCGGCGCCCCGGCCCCGGGGTGCGGCAGGTGGCCCTGCGGGCCGAAGTCGTGGTGCCACCGGGGAACCACAAGGTGCGGGTCGGAGTGCAGCTCTCGCCGCGCACCGGGTCGATCTTCCCCGGCGACTCGCTCCGGGTCCCGTCAGTCACCGGCGACACACTGGAGCTCTCGGCGCTCCTGATCGGGCAGCCAGCGCATGGCCTCTCCTGGGCGGTGACGGACGCCGACACGGCGTGGCTCGATCCGGTACCGGTCTACGGGGCCGACGACACGGTCACGGTCTATGCTGAGGCCTACGGCGCACGGCCGGGGGTCGAATACCAGGTGCGTGTCACGGTCACCCGCCAGCGTGGCGGGCTTGCCAAGCTGTTGGGTGGCGGGCGCGATGCCATCGCGCTGAGCGAGCGCACGCGCCTCGACGGCGACCGCGGGCGGCTGCGTCGCGCGCTCGCACTGGGTGGGCTCCAACCCGGCAACTACATTCTCGAGCTCGTGGTGGACGGTGCGGGCCACCGAACGACCCGACGACGAGGGCTGACCATTCGTGAGTGAGCCGTGGCCGCCGATGGGCACCCCGCAGTGCGCCCCCTCCGCCTGGGTGGCCCCGGGTGCGATCGTCGTGGGCGACGTCGCCCTCGGCGCGGACAGCTCGGTCTGGTATGGCTGCGTGCTTCGGGGGGACAATGACCGGATTGTCATCGGTGCCGGGAGCAACATCCAGGACTTGACGATGATCCACGTGGACGCCGGTGTCCCCTGCCGGATCGGGGCGCGGGTAAGTGTCGGGCATCGGGCCATCCTGCATGGCTGCACCGTCGACGACGGGGCACTGATCGGGATGGGGGCGATCCTCCTGAACGGGGCGGTCGTCGAGGCCGGGGCGATCGTGGCGGCCGGAGCCCTGGTCCCCGAGGGCCGCGTGATCCCCGCCGGGATGCTGGCCGTGGGGAGCCCCGCCCGAGCGACCCGGCCGGTGGACGAGGCCCTGGCGAGGCGCCGGGATGGGACCTGGACGCACTACATCGAACAGGCCCGCCGGCATGCCGAAATGTGGAAAAACAAACAAGGTGGTTGATTTGTGATGTGAATTCTCCCGAGGCAGATTCCGCCTCGCCTTTTTGGTGCATTGCCCCCCCGTCGCCCGACCCATAGTTTGCTCTCCCTTGGCACGCGTGCCGAGCCGGATCCCAGTGGAGTCCGGTCTCGGTCGTGCCCCCGGGTTTCGGGGTGCCAGTCGGTGGGTGACTGGCACTCCCGCAGGACATCAGCAGTCCCTAATTGCCAACATTTTGCGAGGTCCCATGGAGTCGTCTCCCGACCGGAGCGCAGTTGAACTGTCGCCCAATGCGATCACGGTGCTCGAGAAGCGCTACCTGCTGAAGGACGAGACGGGGGCCCCGGTCGAAAAGTCCGAGGACCTCTTCTGGCGGGTGGCCACCACGATCGCGGCGCCCGATGCGAAGTACGGGGCGTCCGCGGGGGCGGTGGACGCGCTGGCCGAGGCGTTCTACGAGGTGATGGCGAAGCGGCTGTTCATGCCGAACTCGCCCACGCTCATGAACGCCGGCCGCCCCCTGGGGCAGCTCTCCGCGTGCTTCGTCCTGCCGGTCGACGACACCCTCTCCAACGGCGAGAGCGGGATCTACGACACGCTCCGGTCGATGGCGCTGGTGCACCAGTCGGGCGGCGGCACCGGCTTCTCGTTCTCGCGCATCCGGTCGAAGAACGACATCGTGCGGTCGACGATGGGCGTCGCCTCGGGACCGATCTCGTTCATGTCGCTGTACGACGCCTCGACCGACGTCGTGAAGCAGGGCGGGACGCGTCGTGGCGCGAACATGGGGATCCTGCGCGTCGACCATCCCGACGTGCTCGACTTCATCGCCTGCAAGTCCGACATCACCAAGATCACCAACTTCAACATCTCGGTCGGCATCACCGATGCCTTCATGACCGCGCTGGAGAAGGGGGAGTCGTACAACCTGATCGACCCCCGGACCAAGCACGTCGTCGGGGAGCTGCCGGCCTCGGAGGTCTGGTCGCGGATCGTGCACGGCGCCTGGAAGACCGGCGAGCCCGGGGTGTTCTTCATCGACCGCGCCAACCACTACAACCCGGTGCCGCACCTCGGGGCGTACGAGGCGACCAATCCGTGTGGCGAGCAGCCGCTGCTGCCGTACGACGTCTGCAACCTCGGCTCGATCAACCTGGCCGAGTTCGTGGTGGACGGGCAGATCGATTGGGACGGCCTGCGTCGGGTTGTGCACCTGACCACGCACTTCCTCGAGAACGTGATCGACGCGAACGCATATCCGCTGCCGGAGATCACCGACCTCGCGAACCGGATCCGCCGGATCGGGCTTGGTGTCATGGGCCTCGCGGACCTCTTCATCCGCATGGGCATCCCCTACGACTCGACCGAAGCGGTCGAGCTCGGCCGGAAACTGCAGGCGTTCGTCGACGACGAGGCGAAGGTCGAGTCCGAGCGGCTGGCCGGCGATCCGCGGCGTCTTCCCCGAGTGGGAGAAGAGCATCTGGGGGCCGGACAAGAGCTGCGCCCGCGATGCCAACGGCAAGCGCATCCGTCCCATGAAGAAGCTGCGCAACTGCAACGTGACCACGGTGGCCCCCACCGGCACCATCTCGATCATCGCCGGCTGTTCGTCGGGGATCGAGCCGCTCTTCGCGGTGGCGTTCATGCGCAACCAGGCCGGCGTGCTGATGCCCGACGTGAACGAGGACTTCCTCGCCGTCGCCAAGCGCGAGGGGTGGCACAGCGAGGAGTTGATGGCGCCGCATCGCCGCCGAGGGGCACATCAACTTCCCCGAGGTGCCGGTGAAGTGGCAGCGCGTCTTCGTGACCGCCAACCACATCGCCCCCGAGTGGCACATCCAGATGCAGGCGGCGTTCCAGGAGCACAACGACTCCGCCATCTCCAAGACCATGCAACTTCGCGCATGATGCGACGGAGGAGTACGTCGAGCGAGATCTACCGAGATGGCGTACAAGCTCGGTTGCAAGGGCGTCACGGTCTACCGCGACGGCTCGCGCGACATGCAGGTCCTCTCCACCGGCACCACCGCCAAGAAGGTCGCCGAGCAGGCGACGGCCGAAGGGAAGGCCTCGGCGCGCGCCGACCTCGACATGTCGACGGCGGACGACGGCATGACCACGCGCGAGGCCGCCGCCGAGCGCGCCGGTGCGCTGGCCGAGGCGGAGGCCGAGATCGCCCGGCTGCGCCAGGTCGTCCACGAGCTCGAGAGCGAGAACCTGCAGCGGCGCCAGAAGCGCTCGCGCCCGGAGCTCCTCAAGGGCGCCGTGCGCCGCCTGCAGACGCCGCTCGGCGACCTCTACGTCACCATCACCGAGGACGAGAAGGGCCAGCCCTTCGAAGTCTTCATGTCGCTCGGCAAGGCCGGCGGCGCCCTGATGGCCGACGTCGAGGCCATCGGCCGCCTCGTCTCGCTCGCGCTCCGCTCCGGCATCCCGATCAAGGAGGTCTACCGCCAGCTCCGCGGCATCTCCTCCGACCGCGCCATCGGCGTCGGCCCGAACAAGGTCCTCTCCGTGCCGGATGCCGTCGGCATCGCGCTCGAGCGGTACATGTCGGACAAGCAGGGCGTCCAGCAGGACCTGCTCACCACCACGGCCGAGACCGCGGTGCCGACCCAGCCGATCGCCGTCGTGCAGGATGGCCAGCAGATGATGCTCGGCGGCGGCATGCCGGAGACGCTCACCGGCGCCTGCCCCGACTGCGGCTCGCAGCTCGAGTTCGCCGAGGGGTGCATGAAGTGCCACGTCTGCGGCTTCTCGGAGTGTGGCTGAGGTAGCGTAGGGGCGCACCCTGCTGGGACGGGCGCAGCATGCTGCGCCCGTGCACGGCAGCCACGAAGGGGGACCACGTCTCGCGGCGCGGCCCCCCTTCGTCGCGTCTGCCATCTTGATACTTCCTTGATCTCCCGCCCTCCACTTCATACGACGGCCTGACCGATCACGCGGTAACGTCCCACTGTCCCTCAACCGGATGGTGTGATGTCCGATCTCGTGATGTCCCTGCTCGCCCTCCTGCTGCTCGCGATCGGCGGTGGCGCGGTCCGACTGGCCCGGCGGCTCGCATGAGCGCCGCCCTGATCGTCGGTGCCGTCGCGTCCGCCGCCTTGGCGGCGTACCTCGTCGTCGCCCTCCTCAAGCCGGAGTGGTTCCAATGACCGCCAACGGCTGGCTCCAGGTCGGCCTCTTCGCCGTCCTCCTCCTGGGCGGTGGCGCGCTGCTCGGCGTGCACCTCACGCGCATCCTCGATGGAGGGCGGACGATCTTCTCACGCGTGCTGGACCCGCTCGAGCGTGCGTTGCTTCGGCTGGCGGGCACCAGCCGCGACGACGAGATGCCCTGGCCGCGCTACGCCAAGGCGCTGCTGCTCTTCTCGGGCCTCGGCTTCGCGGTGGTGTATCTGCTCCAGCGAGTGCAGGGGATGCTGCCGCTCAATCCGGCCGGACTCGGCCCCGTCGATCCCGACCTCGCCTTCAACACCGCCTGGTCGTTCGTGAGCAACACCAACTGGCAGTCATACGGTGGCGAGGCCACCCTCTCCCACCTCACGCAGATGCTCGGCCTCACGGTGCAGAACTTCGTGTCGGCGGCCTCCGGCATCGCGGTGCTCGCGGCACTGACCCGTGGCTTCCTCCGTCGTGAATCGGGGACCATCGGGAACTTCTGGGTCGACCTGACCCGCGTCACGCTCCACCTGCTGCTGCCGCTCGCCACGGTCGTGGCGCTGCTGCTCGCGTCGCAGGGCGTGGTGCAGACGCTCGACGGGCAGTTGACGGCCACGCCACTGGACGCTGCCACCGCGACGACGCAGGTGATTCCGGTGGGCCCCGCGGCGTCACAGGTCGCGATCAAGCAACTCGGCACCAATGGTGGCGGCTTCTTCAACGTCAACTCGGCGCATCCGCTCGAAAACCCGACGCCGTTCAGCAACCTGCTGCAGCTGCTCGCGATCCTGTGGATCCCGGTCGCCTGCGTCTTCGCCTTCGGCACGCTGCTCGGCGATCGCCGGCAGGGATGGGCGTTGCTGGCAGCGATGGCGATCATCTTCGCCGGTGCGTTGGCGGTGACGTGGCCGGCGGAGCAGGCCGGCACGCCACTGCTCGCGTCGGCGGGGGCGGAGCTCACCGGCTCCGACCAGACCCCGGGCGGCAACATGGAAGGGAAGGAGGTCCGCTTCGGGATCACGAACTCGGCGCTCTGGGCCGTCGCGACGACGGCCGCGTCGAACGGCTCGGTGAACTCGATGCACGACTCGTACACGCCCCTTGGTGGCATCGCCCCGATGGTCCTCATGCAGCTCGGCGAAGTGGTCTTCGGCGGTGTGGGTTCGGGGCTCTACGGCATGCTGCTCTTCGCGCTCGTGGCCGTGTTCGTCTCGGGGCTGATGGTCGGCCGCACGCCGGAGTATCTCGGCAAGAAGATCGAGGCGTTCGAGATGAAGATGGCGATGATCGGCATCCTGGTTCCGTGCCTGATGGTCCTGGTCGGAACGGCGGTGGCGGTCGCAACCGCTCCCGGACGCGCCGGGATCTTCAACCCGGGGGCCCACGGCTTCAGCGAGGCACTCTACGCCTTCTCCTCGGCCGCCAACAACAACGGCTCGGCGTTCGCGGGGCTCGGGGCAGACGCGCCCTTCTACAACATCCTCCTTGGCGTCGCGATGTTCGCCGGTCGCTTCCTGATCGCAATCCCGGTGCTGGCGCTCGCCGGCTCGCTCGCCGCGAAGAAGTCCGTCCCCGCGTCGCTCGGGACCCTGCCGACCCACACCCCGCTCTTCGTGGCGCTCCTGGTGGGCACGGTCCTGCTGGTCGGGGCATTGACCTTCGTGCCCGCCCTGGCCCTCGGGCCGATCGTTGAACAGCTGCAGATGGTTGCGGCAGGAGTCGCACGATGACCGCCCACGAGACCTCGTCCTCGCTCTTCGATCCGGCGCTGGTGCGCACCGCCCTCGGCGATGCCGTGCGCAAGCTGCATCCGCGCCATCAGGCGAGGAATCCCGTGATGTTCACGGTGTGGGTCGGCTCCCTCTTCGTCTCCGGACTCGGCGTGCTCGCCATCGTCGGCGAGGCTGACGCTCCGGCCGGCTTCATCATCGCGATCGCCGCGTGGCTCTGGTTCACGCTGCTCTTCGCCAACTTCGCCGAGGCGATGGCGGAAGGGCGGGGTCGCGCACAGGCGGCGTCGCTCCGTCGGACGCGTGCCGAGACCCTCGCCCGCGTTCTTCCGGATCCCACCGATCGCTTCACCCTGGTGGCCAAGTCAGCCGGGGAGCTGCGTCGGGGTGACGTCGTGATCGTCGCCGCCGGCGAGTTGATCCCCGGCGACGGGGAGGTCATCGAAGGGGTGGCCTCGGTCGATGAGAGCGCGGTCACCGGAGAGAGTGCGCCGGTGATCCGCGAATCGGGCGGCGACCGCAGCGCGGTCACCAGCGGCACGACGGTGCTGTCGGACTGGCTGATCATCCGCATCAGCGTCGATCCGGGCGAGTCGTTCCTCGACCGGATGATCGGGCTCATCGAGGCGGCGAAGCGGCAGAAGACGCCGAACGAGATCGCGCTCGACATCCTGCTCGCGGCGCTGACGCTGGTCTTCCTCGTGGTGACCGTCACGCTGCGGCCCTACTCGGCCTTGGCGGTGGCCGGCGCGGGGAGTGGGTCGGTGGTGTCGCTCACGGTGCTCGTGGCGCTCCTCGTTTGCCTGATTCCAACCACGATCGGCGGGCTCCTCTCCGCCATCGGCATTGCCGGCATGGATCGGATGCTCCGCAAGAACGTCGTCGCCCGATCGGGGCGCGCGGTCGAGGCGGCAGGTGATGTGGACGTGCTGCTGCTCGACAAGACCGGCACGATCACGCTCGGCAACCGCCAGGCCACGGCGTTTCTCCCGGCGCCCGGCGTGACCGAGCAGGAACTCGCGCTGGCGGCCGCCCTGGCATCCGGCAGCGATGAGACCCCGGAGGGGCGGAGCATCGTCGCGCTGGCCAGCGAGCGGCACGCCGTGCCTCCGGTGTCGGCAGGCGCGGTGGTGGTGCCCTTCTCCGCCACCACGCGCATGAGCGGCATCGATGTCGACGGCCGGATGCTGCGGAAGGGGGCCAGTGACGCGATCAACCGGCACGTGCAGCGGGGGGGCGGCGCGATGCCCGCCGCCGTCCTCGCAACGATCGAGGAGATCGGTCGCGGCGGCGGCACGCCGCTGGTCGTGTCGGATGGCGCCCGCATTCTCGGCGTGGTCCGCCTGAAGGACATCGTGAAGGGCGGGATGCGCGCGCGCTTCGACGAGCTGCGCCGGATGGGAATCCGCACGGTCATGATCACCGGGGACAATCCGCTGACAGCGGCGGCGATCGCGGCCGAAGCGGGCGTCGACGACTTCCTCGCCGAGGCGACGCCGGAGGCCAAGCTCGCGCTGATCCGCGAGTACCAGCAGGGCGGGCGACTGGTCGCGATGACCGGCGACGGCACCAATGACGCCCCCGCGCTGGCCCAGGCCGACGTCGCCCTCGCGATGCAATCGGGCACGCAGGCGGCCCGTGAGGCGGGCAACCTGATCGACCTCGACAGCAATCCGACCAAGCTCATCGAGGTGGTCGAGACGGGGAAGCAGATGCTGATGACGCGCGGCGCGTTGACGACCTTCTCGCTGGCGAACGACGTCGCGAAGTACTTCGCGATCATTCCGGCCGCCTTCGCGACGACGTATCCGGTGCTGAACACCCTGAACGTGATGCACCTCGGCTCGCCGACGAGCGCGGTCCTCTCCGCAGTGATCTTCAACGCGCTGATCATCGTCGCCCTCATTCCGCTCGCGCTGCGGGGCGTCGCCTATCGTGCGCTCGGCGCGGCGACGCTGCTCCGGCGCAACCTCCTGGTGTACGGCCTCGGCGGCATCGTGGCGCCGTTCCTCGGGATCAAGCTCATCGATCTGGCGCTCACGGCGCTGGGGGTCTCATGACCGACCATTCCCTGCGGCAGGAACTGCGTCCCGCCGTCGTGCTGCTCCTCGCCTTCACGCTGCTCACCGGGCTGCTCTATCCGCTGGCCGTGACCGGCGCGGCATCTGCCCTCTTCTCGAACGCGGCGGCGGGCTCGCCCGTGCGGCGCGGCGACGTGGTCGTGGGGTCGGCGCTGATCGGACAGGACTTCCAGGGGCCGTCGTGGTTCCATGGACGCCCCTCCGCGGCCGCCGATGGTCGCTATCAGCCGCGCCTCTCGGCCGGCTCCAACCTCGGCCCGCTGCACCCTGCGCTGCAGGACTCGGTGCGGGCGCGCGCCGCGGCGCTGCGGGCGGACGGGAGCTCGACCGAGGCGCTGCCAGTGGACCTCCTGACCGCGAGTGGCAGCGGTCTCGATCCGCACATCACCCCTGCGGCGGCCAGGTGGCAGGAGGTGCGCGTGGCGGCCGCCCGCGGCCTCCCCGCCGCCACCGTGCATGCGCTGGTGAGCGCGCATGTCGAAGGGCGGCAGTTCGGCATCCTCGGCGAGCCGCGCGTCAACGTCCTGCAACTCAACCTGGCGCTGGACTCACTTCGAGGCCCTCGATGAATCGCTCCCTCTGCCTGCTCGCGACTGTCGCGCTGGCGCTTCCTGCCACCGCGCAGACGCCATCGCCCACCGTCCGCATCGGCGCCTTCGCCGACGCGTACTACGCCTGGGACGTCGGACGTCCGACGCTGCGGGACCGTGCCTTCGCCACGCAAGCGGTGCGGCACGACGAGTTCAACATCAACCTCGCGCACGTCGAGGCCACGCTCTCCGGCGAGCGCATCCGTGGCCGCGTCGCCCTGCAGGCCGGCACCTCGGTCCAGGCCAACTATGCCGGCGAGCCCGTCCATCGGTTCGAACAGCGGTCCCGTCGCTGTCGCGGTCGATCCAGGAGGCCGTCGTCGGCGTGCGCGTGCGCCCCGGCCTCTGGGTCGATGGCGGCGTCTTCTTCTCCCACATCGGGCAGGAGAGCTGGATCTCGCGCGACAATCCCACCTACACGCGGTCGTTCACCGCGGAGTACACACCGTACTACAGCAGCGGCGTGAAGGTGACCTGGGCGGCGAGTTCCACACTCACTGCGCAGGTGCACTTGCTCAACGGCTGGCAGAACATCGCCGAGAACAACGAGCGCAAGGCCGTGGGGGCCCGGCTCGATTGGGCACCGCGCGCGGGCATTGCGCTGGGCTGGGCCGGCTTCCGCGGCGATGAACAGCCCGAGACCAGCGCCCGGCGCATGCGCGACTTTCACCAGCTCTTCGCCCGTCTCGAGGCCGGGAGTGACCTCACGCTCTGGCTGACCGCCGACCGCGGCTGGGAACGGCCGGAGTCGGGCAAGACCGCGACGTGGGGCAGTCTCACCGCCATCGCCGAACGCCGACTCTCGCCGACGGTCTCTCTCGCCACGCGCCTGGAGCGCTACGTCGACCGCGACGGCGTCCTGATCCCCGTGGTCGATCCCGCATGGCTTTGCGGTGACGTCGGCGTCGATGGGGCTCAACCTGCGGCTGCCCGAGGGGGTGCAGTGGCGCACCGAAGCGCGCGGCTACTGGAGCGATGGCGCCGTCTGGCCGGAGCGGGAGGGGCGGCGCCGCAACACCGTGGCGCTCGTGACCTCGCTCTCGATCTCCCTGGCAGCGGCGCCATGACGGCGAGTTAGCTTGTGGGGATGACCGACCCCGCTCGCCCCGATCCCGACGCGCTCCTCGCGCGCGTGCGTCAGGAGACCGCGCGCGCGGGGCGCGGGCGCCTGAAGATCTTCCTCGGCGCCTCGCCCGGCGTCGGGAAGACCTTCGCGATGCTCGAGGCGGCGCAGGCCGCCCACGCGGCCGGCGTCGACGTGGTGGTCGGGGTGGTCGAGACGCATGGCCGGCGCGAGACGGCGGAGTGGCTCGAGGGGCTCCCGATGCTCTCCCGGCATCCGGTGGCCCATCGCGGCGTCGTGCTCGAGGAGTTCGATCTCGACGCCGCGATCGCCCGCCGCCCCGCGCTCCTGCTCCTCGATGAACTCGCGCACACCAACGCCCCCGGCTCGCGGCACGCCAAGCGGTGGCAGGACGTGCGCGAGCTGCTCGCGGTGGGGATCGACGTCCACACGACGCTCAACATCCAGCATATCGAGAGCCTCAACGACGTCGTCGCGCAGATCACCGGCGTCACGGTGCGCGAGACGGTGCCGGACTCCCTGCTCGACGATGCCGCCGAGCTCGAACTGGTCGACGTCTCACCGGACGTGCTGCAGGCGCGCCTCCGCGAAGGAAAGGTCTACCTCCCGACGCAGGCGGAACGCGCCCTCGATCGATTCTTCACCCGCGGCAACCTGATCGCGCTGCGCGAACTCGCGCTGCGTCAGACGGCGGACCGGATGGACGCCGAGATGCGCGACTGGCGCAGCGGGGCGGGCATCCAGGGGCCGTGGGCGGCGGGGGAACGCGTGCTGGTGGCTGTTGCTCCGACCCCCGAGGCGCCACGCCTGGTTCGCGCCGGCTGGCGACTCGCCGTCGCGCTCCGGGCGGAGTGCGTGGTGCTGCACGTGGAGACGGCCGAGGTGCGCGCCACCCCGGCGGCGATGCGCGAGTCGGTGCAGGAGGCGCTGCGACTCGCCCAGGAACTCGGCGCGCGGGTGGCGACGGTGACTGCCGATGACGTCGGCGCGGAACTGCTCGCCTGGGCGCAGCGCGAGAACGTGACGCGGATCGTCGTGGGGCGTTCGCGACGCAGCGGATGGGTGCACCGCCTGCGGCGCTCGCCCGTGGACCGGTTGCTGAGCGGGCACGACGGCCTCGACGTGCACGTGCTTGCGCCGCGCGGGCAGCAGCCGGAGGCGAGGTCGCGGCCACCCGCCGGAGATGCGACGGCGGCATCGGCGTCATGGCGGGACCACGCGGTGGCAGTGGGCTGGGTGTCCGGTGCCGCGGGGATGGGGCTCATGCTGCGCGGCCTGCTGTCCACCACCGACATTGCGATGCTCTTCCTGCTCGCGATCGCGCTCGCCGGCGTCAAGGCCCCGCGCGCGGCGGGGATCGTCGCGGCGGTCGTGGGGATCGGCCTCTTCGACCTGCTCTTCGTTCCGCCGTACGGCACCTTTGCGGTGACCGATGCCGCGTACCTGCTGACCTTCCTCGTCATGCTGGGCATCGCGCTCTCGATGACGCACCTGATGGGCCGCACGCGCGAGCGTGCCGATGCCGCGCGGGCACGCGAACGCCGGACGGCGGCCCTGCTGGACCTGGCGCAGGAATTGGCGCTGGCCGGGACCGACGAGATCGTGGGCGTGGCGGTGCAGCGCCGGTTGGCCGATTCGATTGGCGCCGAGGCGACGGTGGTGTTGGGCTCGGGCGACGGCGCGCTGCAGCCGCTGGTCACGAGCAGCGTGCCGCTGGATGACCGCGAGCTTGCCGTCGCGCGCTGGGCCGTGAACCGCCGTGAGGCGGCCGGGCTCGGCACCGCGACCCTCCCGACCGCCGCGGCGCGCTGGGTGCCGCTCGTCGTCGGCGACCAGACGATCGGCGCGATGGGCGTCCGCATGCTCGACGGCGACCTGCTGCGCGCCCCCGAGCGGCGCCTCTTTCTCGAGGCGGTGGCGGGGCAGGCAGCGGTGGCGCTGGAACGGCTGCGGCTCGCGGACCGCACGCAGCGTGACCGGGTGGAGATCGAGGCCGAGCGGCTCCGCACGGCGCTGCTCTCCTCGCTGTCGCACGACCTGCGCACGCCACTCGCCGCCGTGGAAGGGGCGGCGACCACGCTGCTGCGCGACGACATGGTCACCGATCCGACGATGCGGCACGAGCTGCTCGAGACCGTGCGCGACGAGGCGCGACGGATGGGACGCCTCGTGACCAACCTGCTCGAGATGGTGCGGGTCGAATCGGGATCGCTGCAGGTGCAGCGTGAGTGGCAGTCGGTGGAGGAGATCGTCGGCGTCGCGCTGATGCGGTGTGAGCCGCTGCTCGGCTCCCTCGCGGTGACCACGAGTATTCCCGAGGACCTCCCCCTGCTGCGCGTCGACGGGCTGCTCCTGGAACAGGTGTTCGTGAACCTGCTCGAGAACGCGGCGCGCTATGCCGGCAGTGGCGGCGAGGTCCGGATCACGGCACGCCAGCACGGCCACGAGGTCGAGGTCGTGGTGGAGGATCGGGGGCCGGGGGTGCCGGTCGGCGAGGAGGAGGCGATCTTTGAGAAGTTCGCCCGCGGCGGCAATGCCGAGGGGGGCGGCGTCGGGCTCGGCCTCGCCATCTGTCGGGGCATCGTCACGGCGCACGGGGGGCGGATCCACGCCGAACGTCGGGACGGGGGAGGTTTGCGCATGGTGGTTGCCCTGCCGCTGCCGGACGAGCAGCCGACGATGCCGCCGGAAGATCCCGGATGACGAATCCGATCACCGTCGTGCTGATCGAGGATGAATCGCCGATGCGCCGCTTCCTCCGGGCCGCCTTCGGCACGGAGGCGATCACCCTGATCGAGGCGTCGACGGCGCGCGAGGGGCTGGCGCAGGTGGCGGGGCGGCGGCCGGATCTGGTGCTGCTCGATCTCGGCCTCCCTGACCTCGACGGCCTCGAGGTGGTGCGGCGGATTCGGGAGTGGAGCACGGTGCCGATCATCGTCCTCTCGGCGCGAGGCCGTGAGGGCGACAAGGTGGCGGTGCTCGACGCCGGCGCCGACGATTACCTCACCAAGCCGTTCGGTGTCGATGAACTGCTCGCGCGCATCCGCGTGGCCCTGCGCCATGTCGTGCAGCAGGCCTCGCCGGAACCGGTCGTGACGATCGGCCCGGTGCGGATCGACTTCGGCGCCCGCACGGTGCATCGCGACGGCGTCGAGTTGCGGCTCACGCCGACCGAGTGGCGGCTGCTCGCGGTGCTGGCCCAGCATGCCGGGAAGGTGCTCACGCATCGCCAGCTGCTCCGCGAGGTCTGGGGGCTCCACACCGATGACCAGGTCCACTATCTCCGCGTGTACGCGGCGCAACTGCGTCGCAAGCTGGAAGTCGATCCCTCGCGCCCGCAGCTGTTGGTTACCGAACCCGGGGTCGGGTATCGCCTCCGCGCCGAGTAGGGCGGGGAAACATCCGCACCGTCGCCGACGTATCACCCCCATTCCCCACTCTGGAGCCCGCATGATCCGCCGTCTTGCCCTTGCCGCCACGCTCGTCGGTGCTGTCCCCTCGTTTGCCGCGGCGCAGGCCGCGCCCGCCACCCATGACTCGGTCCTGGCCGTGGTGAAGGGACTGTTCAACGGGATGCGCACCCGCGACACCACGCTGATGCGCCGCAGCTTCGCGGCTGGCACGGTGCTGGGCGGGGTGCCGGACGCCGGGAAGCCGGCCGAGCTTCCTCACGGCCGATGCCTTCATCGCCTCGATCGCCAAGGCGCCGCCGGCGATGCTGCTCGATGAGCGGATCTACGATCCCGAGATCCGGATCGACGGCGGTCTCGCCACCGTCTGGACCTTCTACGCCTTCTTCGTGGGGGAGCGGCTGTCGCACTGCGGCGTCGACGCCTTCCAGCTTGCCCGGACGAGCGAGGGGTGGAAGATCATCGCGCTGGCCGATTCGCGGCAGACAACGGGGTGCAGCGTGGCGGGGAAGAAGCCGGCCTGAGCACGGGAACCCGCGGGGTGCTTCCCGCTTCTCGCTTCTCGCGTCTCGATGTTACCTTACCCCCTCTCTCCACCCATTCAGGAGTCCCGATGTCCGACGCCCCCCTCGCCTCGATCGCCCCGGCGCGCGCGGCCCAGGAGCTGGCCAAGCTCTCCGCCGCGCACAAGAGTGGCGAGTTGAAGGCCGACGAGTACGAGCACCGTTTCTCGCGCATGATCCAGGAGCTCCGCGATCGCCAGATCTCCGGGACCCGGGCCGAGATCATGGCGGCCCTCGAGCCGCTCCGCCTCGACGGCACCGTGACGCCGGGCGAGTGGCACCGCTTCGTGTCGCAGCTCGGGCTCGCCTGAGCAGGAGTTCCGCATGGCCGTCGTGACGCGCCGCCAGACTCGCACCGTGCGGGTCGGCGGCGTTCCCGTGGGTTCGGCGCACCCGATCGTGGTGCAGTCGATGACGAACACCGACACCGCCGACGTCCCCGCCACCATCCAGCAGGTGGCGGAGCTCGCGCGCGCGGGCAGCGAGATCGTGCGCGTCACCGTGAACAACGAGGACGCCGCCGCGGCGGTGCCGCTGATCGTCGCGGGCCTCGCGAAGGTCGGCGTCACGGTGCCGATCGTCGGCGACTTCCACTACAACGGCCACCTGCTCCTCACCAAGTATCCCGAGTGCGCACGGGCCCTGGCGAAGTACCGGATCAACCCGGGCAACGTCGGCGGCAAGCGGCACGACGAACACTTCCGCGCGATCGTCGAGGTGGCGATCGCCAACGAGAAGCCGGTGCGCATCGGCGTGAACTGGGGCTCGCTCGACCAGGCGCTGCTGACCACGATGATGGATGCCAACGCGCTCCTCGCGGCGCCGCGCGACGCGCGCGACGTGATGATGGACGCGATGGTCGAGTCGGCGATCCGCTCCGCGACCTTCGCCGAGGAGATCGGCCTCCCGCGCGACCGCATCATCCTCTCCGCGAAGGTGTCGGGCGTGCAGGACCTCGTCGACGTCTACCAGGCGCTCGCCGCGCGCGGCGACTATCCGCTGCATCTCGGCCTCACCGAGGCCGGGATGGGGGTCAAGGGGGTCGTCGCCTCGGCGGCCGGACTCTCGATCCTGCTGCAGCAGGGGATCGGCGACACCATCCGGGTCTCGCTCACGCCGCAGCCGGGTGGGGACCGCGCCGAGGAGGTGCGGGTCGCCCAGCAGATCCTCCAGTCGCTCGAGATCCGCCACTTCACCCCGCAGGTCACCTCCTGCCCGGGGTGCGGCCGGACCACCTCGACCTTCTTCCAGGAGATGGCCCAGGAGATCCAGGGCTACCTCCGGGTGCAGATGCCGATCTGGCGTTCGCAGTACCCCGGGGTCGAGGAGATGAAGGTTGCCGTGATGGGATGCGTGGTGAATGGCCCGGGCGAGTCCAAGCACGCCGACCTCGGGATTTCGCTCCCGGGGACCTTCGAGGAGCCCGTGGCGCCGGTCTTTCAGGACGGGAAGCTGGTCACCACGCTCCGCGGGGACGCCATCGTGCAGGAGTTTCTGGGAATGTTGGATGCGTATGTGGTGGCGCGCTGGGGTGGCTGAACCGGTCTGTCGCGCTGGCGCCACTCTTGCTACTCAGGTCAATTGGTCCATTATTCGCCCGAAGCTGGTCCCGTTTTCTCATTCCAGAGGTTGACGATGCGCTCCCCTGTTCGGACCATGGCGGCTGTCTGCGCTGCGTCGCTGCTTGCCCTCGGGGCATGCAGCAGCACGCCTGAGACGCCGGCATCGGCCAACCTTGCCGAAGGATCGCTCACCTACGCCATCACGCCGGCCCAGCTCCAGTGGACGCGCGTCCCGAACGGCCCGATGCCGAAGGACTCGCTCATCACGCTGATCAGCGGCCTGATCGCGGTCGGTGGCTACCCGCAGTTCGGCGCCATCCAGTACAGCGGCGGCCCTGCCCAGGGGCAGCCGACCAGCGGCGCCGGTGCCTACGGCGACTGGCTCGACATGAGCAAGACGCCGAACCTGTCGCGGTCGCCGCTCGGCTGGCGCTTCGTCTTCAAGCTGAAGCCGAACGCCGCGAACTTCCCGATCGGCCGCTACGTGGCGACGATCCCGGTGACGGTCGGTGGTGCCAGCAACAATCCCCAGAGCATCGTGGTGGTCTTCAACCACTGCGACAACTGCCTCTACGTCGGCGACGAGCGGTTGGCGGCGCTCTCGGTCAGCGACTTGGTCTGGGACAACTGGGACAACGGCAACAACAATGACTACCAGCTCGGCTGGGTCGACGCCGATCCGGATGCCGAATATCGCTTTGACGACTGGCGCGTCTTCGTGCCGCCCTTCACGACCGCGCAGGTCGACATGTATGGCGAGTGCGATGCCTCGCGTCCGGATGTCAACCTGGACGATGCCTGGCTGACCGCGTGGACCACGCCGACGTCTGTCGGCCAAAGCGATTATGACTCGGATGACGACGCCGGCGCGTGCAACAACTCGATCATCTACCTGACGAATGGCGGGCCCACGCAGCAGGAGTTCCTGGTCCGGGCGACCACGTGCTGCGGCACACCGACCGGGCCGTACCGGATCCGCGTCTCGCTCTTCGGCGGCGGCGGTTACGGGCTCCGTGCCTGGGAACCGGGCGACCTCCCGCTCGAGGAGAAGGTGGCGGCGCTCAAGCCGCGCGGCTCGACGCCCTGACCCGTTCCGCTCCACCCTTCGCGCCCCGGCGGCCCCAGTGGCCCCCGGGGCGCGTCGGCTGTGCCGGGGGAGGGCCCCACCCCCCCTCTTGCCAGAGTGGCCGGGGGGATCAATACTTCAGGCTAGCACTCCCCTAGCTAACCCACCCGCGAGGTCGATTTCTGATGCGTTCCTACGTTCGGTATGCTGCGGTTGCCTGTGCCGCGTCACTGCTCGTGCTGGCCGGCTGCGGCAGCGAGCCTGTGGCGCCGGCGTCGCCCAACCTCGCCGAAGGGTCGCTCACCTATGCCATCACGCCGGCCCAGCTCCAGTGGACGCGCGTTCCCAACGGCCCGATGCCGAAGGATTCGCTCATCACGCTGATCAGCGGCCTGATCGCGGTGGGTGGCTACCCGCAGTTCGGCGCCATCCAGTACAGCGGCGGGCCGTCGGCCGGTCAGCCCAACACCGGGGCCGGCTCGTACGGCGACTGGCTCGACATGAGCAAGACGCCGAACCTGTCGCGTTCGCCGCTCGGCTGGCGCTTCGTCTTCAAGCTCAAGCCGAACGCCGCGAACTTCCCGATCGGCCGCTATGTCGCGACGATCCCCGTCACCGTTGGCGGCGCGAGCAACAATCCGCAGAACATCGTCGTGGTCTTCAACCACTGCGACAACTGCCTCTACGTCGGCGACGAACGGCTTGAATCGTTGACGCCGCAGGACACCCACTGGGACCGCGACTTCAACTTCAACCAGGACGCCGGTGGCTTCCCGTACGACGACTGGCGCGTCTTCGTCCCGCCGTTCACGACGGTCCAGGTCGACATGATCGGCGAGTGCGATGGCTCGCGTCCCGACGTTGCGCACGAGGACGTTTACCTCTACGGCTGGCCGACCCCTGTGTCGCTTGGCGACGGCGCGTACGACTCCGATGACGACGGCGGCTCGTGCAACAACTCCATCATCTACCTGAGCAACGGCGGCGCGACCATGAAGGAGTTCTTGGTCCGCGCGACGTCCTACGATGACGCCCCGCCGCGGCAATACGGTGTCTACCGTATCGTCGTCAGCCTCTTCGGCGGCGGTGGCTACACGCTCCGCGCGTGGGAGCCGGGCGACAAGGAGACCTTCGAACTCACCGGCCGCAAGTAACCGCGCGCTGCGTCCGTTCGTTCCCGCGCCCCGATGTCCACGACGGACATCGGGGCGCGGTGCGTTCCGGGGTCGTGTAGATTCCCGGCGTGTTTGATCCCTCCTTCGGTGACGCGCTCCAACAGCGCCCCCTGGCCGCGATCCCGGTGCTCTTCGCGGCCGGGCTCGCCACCTCGCTCACCCCCTGCATCTATCCGATGATCCCGATCACCGCGGGAATCCTCGGCGGCGCGGGAGCGGCGGCGCGCTCACGGCGTCGGACCGTGCAGCTCACGCTGCTCTACGTCCTCGGCCTCGCGCTCGTGTACGCGTCGCTCGGCCTCGTGGCGGGGCTGACCGGGACGCTCTTCGGCACCATCTCCGCGAATCGCTGGGCCTACTTCGCCTTCGGGAACTTGCTCCTGCTTGCCGCCCTGGCGATGCTCGATGTGATTTCGGTGGCGGCGCCGCAACGGGCGGTGGCGTGGGCGTCGCGGATCGGCGGCGACTCTGCGGTCGGGGCGTTCCTCCTCGGTGCCACCTCGGGGCTGGTCGCCGCGCCGTGCGGCGCACCAGCATTCGCCGCGGTGCTGACCTGGGTGGCGGCGAGTCAGAGTGCCGTGTGGGGTTTCGTCTATCTGTTCGTCTTTTCGCTCGGGATGACCGCGGTGCTGATCGTCGTGGGTCTCTCGGCGGGGTCGCTGGCGGCGTTGCCGCGGGCAGGGCAGTGGATGGTGGTGGTGAAACGGATCGCCGCCGTGGTGATGCTGGCCATGGCCGAGTACTACTTCGTGCGGATGGGGATGGTGTGGTGATGCAGCGAATCATCTGGTCTGGCGTGATCGCCGTGATGGCGGCCGTGGCGTCCCCGTCGCTCCTGCTCGGCCAGGCGCCGAGCGGGGTTCGCGCGCCGATTGTCGAGGTGACGGACCTCGACGGGACGCTCGTCAAGCTGCCGGTCGCGGGCCGACCGGCGCTGATCGAGTTCTGGGCCACCTGGTGCGAGGTCTGCGAGCAGCTCTTCCCGCGCGTGGTCGCGGCGAAGCAGGCCTACGGCGATCGGGTCGACTTCTACGGCATCAACGTGACCGTCAACGAATCGAAGACGCGGGTGAAGCGCTGGGTGGCGGAACACACGCCGCCGTTTCGCGTCCTCTACGACGAACGAGGGACCGCGGTGCGGGCCTACGGGGCGCCGGCGACCTCCTACGTGGTGATCGTCGATGCAAAGGGGATCGTGCGGTACACCGGGAGCGGCGGGACGCAGGCGCTGTCGGCGGAGCTCGCGAAGGTGGTGGCCCGATGAGGCGCGCGCTGCTGCTGCTCGCCGTGATTGCGACCACCGCCCTCCCGGCGGCGGCGCAGGACAGCGATCAGCCGATCAAGCTGCGGCTGGTGCTCGACGATGCGCCGAGTGTCGGCCGCAAGGCGCCGCCGCTGGTGTTGCCCTACGCGACCCGGAGCGGCGTCGGCCCCGCGGGGCAGCCCTTCACGCTGGCGCGCGAACTGGGGCGCGTCGTGGTGCTGGTCTTCTACCCGGGCAACTTCACGGCGGCCTCGACGGCGGAGTGGCGCGCGCTGAAGGAGCGGGCCGCGACGCTCGCGCCCGAGGGGGTCGTGGTGGTCGGGATCTCAACCGATTCCCTGGCCTCGCACGTACGGTTTGCATCCGAACTCGAGCTCCCCTTCAAGTTGCTCAGCGACCCTGATCGCGCCATCATCCAGCGCTACGGGGTCGCCGATGGTCCACGGGCCCGTCGCGCCGTGGTGGTGGTGGGGGCCGATGGTACCGTGCGGTATGTTGATCCAGCGTTCGCCGTGTTGGACCCCGAGAGCTACGTCCACCTCGCCGCCGAGATTCGGGCGGCCAAGGAGAGCCGATGACCCGACGGACCCTGCTGACGGCCCTGTTCCTCCTCGCGCCGTCCGTGGTGCATGCGCAGGTGGCCGGCGAGACCGGCTCATCGAAGTGGCTCCTCGAGGACGCCCGGGGGAGCTTCTGCATCTGGTACCTCGCCGATCCGGCGATCGCTCCGAAGCTGGCGCCGAAGGGCACCGTCCTGACGGCGGCCGGGACCGGTGCCGGGCTTCCGCCCGCCGTGGTCCGGGTGATCCGCGATGAGCCGCAGTTCGCGGCCTGGATCCCTGCGGTGATCTGCGTGGGGCGGTACGGGGCGGTGACGATCGACGGCGAGACGGCGGGGCGGGCCCGGGCGGACCGGAGCATCCTGCTGATGACGCACGCGATCGCCGCCGCGGCGCCGCGGGGGCAGAGCGGGGCGGCGTACTACCTGCTCGAGTTCTCGACCGACAACGGCAACGTGGCCCGCCTGGCCGAAGGGGTCGGGATCCGGGTCGAGCGGCGGGAACTCGACATCGCCCCCCCGCGCGGCGGGCCGGACAGCATCATGACGGTCCGGATCGAGAAGGCGCGGCTGATCTGGAGCGGCCATCCGACCGGGGATTCCCGTGTCGAAGCGACACAGCCGATGTCATTCGGACTCGCCGGGCTGCGGACCAGCAGCTGGCGGGTGGACGCGGGGTTCGCCCCGGACACCAGCCGGCTGGTGGTGGGGCAGCTGCGGGTCGAGGGGAAGGATGACCTCGCAAAGGCGCTCAAAGCCTCGCCAATCCGGTGGGTCGGGCCGATACTGGCTGGCGGCCGGGGGGAATGGCAGTTCACGCGGGGCGGAAACCACTAGGTCGCCCAATTTGAGCACGGAGCTTGCGTTAGCGGCCCTCGGCATCGTGTGTCCGACTCCGGCATGACCATGGAGTTCGGGATTCGACGCCGGGGGTCGAGTGGTTTTAAGTGAATACGGGGCAAGCAGTTGACCCCGGTTCCGGTGCTCGATACCTTTGCAGTGCTGGCCCGGATCCTTCCGTTCGCGCATGGCGTGTCGGATGGATGGCGGTGTCGGAGTGACGCAGGTCTCGGGGTCTGCGTCGTGAGCAACGCTCGTCACCCCGACGACGCCCGTGCGATGGATGCTCGGGCCACGCAGTCGAGTCATGCAGGACCAGACGTTCCGATTTGCAGTACAGCAGGACCTTTAACAATCCTCAGGGGGAGTAATGAACAAGTTCATGCGCAACTGTCTGACGGCTTCCGTCCTTGCCTTCGGCCTCGCGGCCTGCGGCGATGACGTGACCGTCACGCAGCCGCCGGCGCCGCCGGCTGTGCCGAACATCACGGCGTTCTCGGTGGCTCCGGCCTCCGTCACGCTGGTGCCCGGCCAGACCGTCCAGACGTCGTACAATCTGCAGCTCGCGCCGGGCCTCACGGGCACCGTCGCGTACGTCTCGTCGGCGACGACTGTCGCGACGATCAGCGGCAGCGGCCTCATCACCGCCGTCGCCCCGGGCTCGACCGTCATCACCGCGACGGCCACCTCGGGCGGGCAGACCTCGGTCGCCACGATCGGCGTCACGGTCAACCCGGTCACCCCGGCCTCGATCTCGATCGCCTCGGTCACGCAGGGCCTGTTGACCCTCCCGGTCAACCTGTCCAACGTGAACGGCCAGATTGAAATCAACGTCAACTTCAACCCGGGTGGCCAGCTGATCGACTCTGTCGTCAGCTACATCGGGTCGAAGCGCGCTGCGGTCCAGGCCTTCTCGGCCAATGCGATCCCGGCTGGCGGCACCGATCTCGATGTCGGTGAACACGGCCAACTTCCGGAAGAACTTCAACCAGGCTGGCGTTGCCACCGCGGGCGCGACCCAGGTTGACTTCCTGAACGGCCCGACGACGATCAACGCGATCGTCTACCCGAAGGCGACCACCGGCCAGTTGGCTGGTAACTGCACGAACGCCCCTCCGGGCGTCGCGTCGGTCTGCTCGTCCAACACGTTCAGCATCATCCTGAACAACATGGACAGCTGGGCTGCCGACATGACCAAGCCGACCGCGACGGCGATCTCCAACGCGTCCTCGGCCGCGCCTGGCTAGACCTACTGGGGCGGCCCGACCGCTGCCGGTAAGCGCGGTCTCGGCCACGCTGTACCCGGTTGTCTACACCCCGGGCCGCTCGGTCACCAACTGTGACCTGGACGATCGGTGGCTGCTCGACGATCGACTCAGACCGCCCTGCCGTTCACCCGGTCGTTCGGCTACACCGCCGCTCCGGCCTCGGCCCAGACGGCCTGCGGCTACGAGTGGATCGGGTGGCATCCGTGACAACGTCCTCGTCACCGCCGCCATCGACAACGGTGCGAACGCCGTACGGTCCGTTCGCCGGGCCTGATCCCGAACACGGTCGTCTTCAACTCGACCCCGGACTCGATCCGCCTCGACTACGTCGGCGCCGTCGGTTAACACGCCGAGCGATCACCCGTGTCGCTCCCGGCCGTCACTGGCTGGGTCAACGCGGCGTTCAACGTTCGCGTCAACTTCTCGTCGACCGATAACGCGGCGTTGGCATTCGTGCCACCCGCGATCGCGCGCGATTTCGTACAGCGCGCCGAACTGCGGCGGCGCGACTGAACGTTGCCATTCGACGGCACCGGCACGGGCGCGGACATCCCGGAGTGCGCGTACGAACTTCATCGGTGGCGCGCCCGGGCCTTGGCTTCCCCGGCACCGCGCCGTACCAGCGCCTACCTGGCACCGAGTCGGACCGCCTCGGCAACATCGGCACCTCGTCGCCGACGTCAGCACCTTCGGCGTCGACAAGACGATCCCGAGCGATCCGTTGGGGCTTGGCCGACGTGACCTACCCGCTGCTACGCGCGTCGAGTTGCGCGGTACGCCGGACACGATCTTCACGACGCGTCGAAGCCGATTCCGGCGCACCGACGCCTGCCGTGGAGAGTTCCTCGACGAGCGCGTCCGGCTTCTACAATCGACGGCGCAGCACCGACGCGCTTTCGATTGCTGCACAGCGTCACGCGCTCAACCGCGTCCGGCACGTCTCGCCCACCGGTTCGGTGCGTCGTTGGCACGGGCACCCCGGGCGCGACCTTCGTGACCGACGCCGTCCTGCGGCCTGGTGACCATCACGGCTGGTGGTTCGCTCCGCACCGACGCGCTGGCGATGGGTGGCCAGTCGGGTGGACGTCCCGGCTCGACGACGGCCTAGGCTACGGCTACACCGGACGCACGTGACGGACGCCGGCAGGCAACACAGTCGGCGACCCTGTTCGCGCCGCCTGCTGGTCAACACGGTCGCCGCCGTTCGCCGACGGGCCTTGGGCGTCCCGGCGGCATCTGACCAACGGCCGGCTTCTCCATCGCTGCGACGTTCGCGGACTCGGCTGAAGTGATCAACAACGCCTTGGCCGTTGACTACCCGAACGTTCCGACTGCCGCGTCCCTGCGCTATCCGCAGGCCGCCATCGGCGCCTCGTTCGACAACGTCATCACCTCGCCGTTCGCTGGCAACATTGCGCCGGTCTTTGGTGCGCCGTTTGTCCGCGGCATCGAGAACGTCGACGCTGTGCCGGTCTTCCCGGCGAGCAACGTGCAGGCCTGACACGCCGGCGACGGTCAAGCCGGTCGCTGCGCAGGCCTGGTCGTTCAACCCGAGCTAACTTCTTCAGCGCCGGTCCCCGCCTCATCGCCATCCCGGCGCTGAACGTTCAGGACGGCGCTGGTGTGGCTGCACGTGGAATGCCGCCAACGCCGACCGTCACGGTTGGTCACTGGCGCGTGATTTCGACGGTCTCGACCTCGAACCAGTTCGGGTCGGTCACCCCGCTCCGTGCGCATACCACCGCGCCGATCAGCAGCTCGGTGAACGCAGCCGTTCGCCCGGGTGGACTTCTACCGCCTCGACGCGGGCTGGCACCTGGTGGAACTACCTCGGCAGCGACGCCACTGGCCAGCTGACCGGACCAGTGTTCCCGAACCGCTCGTGGCTGTACGACGCTGCCGAACGCGTCGTTCGTCGTAATCGTGGAACGGCACGGCGCAATGGTGCTCGTGGCCTGCTGGCAACGTGATCGTCGGCGGTGGGTGTCGCGGCCGCAACGGCGACGGCGGTCGTGACCGGCGCCACCACGATGATTCCGTAATCAGCCTCGGCTGATTGCAGGCATCGCTGGAAACCGGACGGCCCCGCGAAAGCGGGGTCGTTCGATTTTAGAAGCACGATGATCGATGATCGATGGTCGATGATCGATTCGCGCGAAGGGGGGCCCCGCTGCGTTCTGGCGTGGCCCCCCTTTGGGCCTGCTTGTTCGAGCATGTTGGATGGCTTCCTACCGTGACCTCGTTGCCTGGCAACTTGCGCGTGAGAGCGCGCTGGAGATCTACCGGTACGCTGATCGCAGCTGGACGCCACAACGAGCGGCGCCGCTCGACCAGTTACGGCGAGCGGCGCTGTCGGTGCAGCTGAATATCGCGGAGGGACAGGCGTCAGGCCCGGGGCCTCGCTGTCGTTTTCACCTCAGGGTCGCTCATGCGTCAGCTGTCGAAACTCATGACCTGCTCACTTTCCTGCAGGATCTCGGCGCAGATTGCGGCCCGATGGTTCAGCGCTCCGTGAGGGTCCAGCAGCTCACGTATCGACTGTGGAAGGCGAGCTAAACAGAATCATCAACTACTTGCCCATGGCTTTGTTCGTCAGGACCTTGCCGAGCTCCACGCCCGGCTGGTCGAACGGATCGATGCCATACCAGATCCCGCCGTAGCCCGTAGCCAGCTGGAAGAACATGACCAGGCGACCAAACGCCCGAGCATCCAGGGCGTCGACCTCGAGGGTGGAACTCATCCTGCCCTGGGTGCGCAGCGCTTCCCGCGTGGCGAGGAACTCCTCGTCGAGCAGCCGGCCCAGTGTCTGCCCGCGCAGATACCCTACGGCCTTTGCGAATGCGCCGGTGTCATCGATCATCGATGATCGATCATCGATCATCGAACCTCCGTCCGGGATCTTCAACATTCCCCGCGTATCTCCGACGCGGATGAACGTCAGCGTCTTGTCGAACGGCCCCTCCATGAACAGCTGCACCTGCGAATGCTGGTCCGTCGCGCCGACGGCGCCGACCGGCGTCGGGCCGCGGAAGACCTCGGCGCCGCTCCGGTCCAGGCGCTTGCCGAGGCGACTCGGCCCAGAGCTGCCGGTACCACTCGGCGAACTCGCGCAGGCGGTCGGAGTAGGGCATCAGGACGTGGACGTTGGCGGCGCGGCTCGCCTGCGCCTGCCATTGCAGCGCGGCCCAGCGGGCGGCGGAGTTGGTCGCGAGGTCGTCGGATTCGGCCTCGTCGACGGCGTCCTGCGCCCCGGCCGAGGAGTTCGGTGAGGTCGATCCCCAGCAGCGCCGCCGGGACGAGGCCGACGGCCGTCAGCACCGAGAAGCGGCCGCCGACTGCCGGTGGCACCTCGAACGACGCCAACCCCTCAGCCCGCACCAGGGCGCGGAGCGGTCCCTTCTCGGGGTCGGTCGTGATGACGAGGTGGTCCTTCGCCGCCTCCCCCAGCGCTCGGTCGAGCCACTCGCGCACGATCAGGTACTGCGCCAGCGTCTCGGCCGTGCCCCCCGACTTGGAGATGACGTTGACGAGCGTCTTGCGCGGGTCGAGCCGGTCGAGCGCCCCGAGGACGGTGAAGGGATCGACGTTGTCGAGGACCGTGAGTGTCGGCCAGCCATCACGGCCATCGGGCCCCCACTCGTTCCATGCCGCCGGCTTGAGGGCGCTCAGCATCGCCTTGGCGCCGAGCGCCGAGCCGCCGATGCCGAGGATCAGGAGGTGGGCATAGCGGCCGCGCCGCTCGGCCGCCCATCTCTCGATTGCCGCCGCGACCTCGGCCTGCTGCCCGAGCCCCATGAAGCCGTATTCCCCGGCCGCCCGGCGCTGCCGCACCTCGGCCTGCACCGCCGGGAAGCGACCCGCGAGCGTCGCCAGCACGGCGGGGTCAAGGCCATGGACGCCGTCGAGGGCATCGCGGAACATCAATGACGTATCTAGGCGCATTCGGAGGACTCCGCGGGGAAACGATGATCGATGATCGATCATCGATCATCGACCATCCATGATCTCTCATCGGCTTCAGATCTCAATCACCTGACCATCATACCCCGGCGCGATCCCCGCCGGGAGCCGCTCCAGCAGCTCCTGGTGGCTCGTCTCGTGGGTCAGGTGCGTCAGCAGCGTCTGTCCGGCGCCGATGTCCTGGGCCACCTCGATCGCGTCCTCGATCGAGAGGTGGGTCGGGTGCTCCCGCCACCAGAGGGCGTTGAGGACCAGCACGCGCACCCCGCGCAGCAGCGCCCGCGCCTCGGGTGGGACCCGCTTCACGTCGGTGAGGTAGGCCACCGGACCGACCCGGTAGCCATAGACCGCGGCGTGGCCATGCTCAAAGGCGATCGGCCGGACCATGATCCCGGCGATCTCGACCGGGCCGTCGGCCCCGATCGGTTCGATCGTCAGCCGTGGCTTCGAGGTGCCGTCGAGCGGGACCACGGCGTCGTTGAAGATGTAGCGGAAGGTGTGGCGCAGGTGGTCGGCGGTGGCCGGTGGCGCGTAGAGCGGCAGGGGGTGTCGCTGGAGCAGCGAGAAGGAGCGGAGGTCGTCGATGCCGTTGACGTGGTCGGCGTGCTCGTGAGTGTAGAGGACCGCGTCGAGGCGGCTCGTCCCGGCCTGCAGGAGCTGCAAACGGAGCTCGGGCGGGGTGTCGATCAGGAGGGTCCGACCGTCGACCTCCAGCAGGGCGCTGGTGCGGTTGCGGCGGTCGCGCGGATCGCTCGAGCGGCAGACCGCGCAGCGGCAGCCGATCTGGGGGACCCCCATCGAGGTCCCCGTCCCGAGCAGGGTCAGCCGCATCGCGCTAGACGGTCTCGACCTTGAGCAGGTTGGTGGTGCCCGGCACGTCGAAGGGGACGCCACAGGTGACGACCACTCGCGAGCCCTCGGCCGCCAGCCCCCGCGCGAGCAACTCGGCACGCGCCGCCTGCCACATAGGGTCGTAGTTCTTGAGGTGATCCATCATCGTCGGCACCACACCCCAGACCAGGCCGAGCTGGTGGTACGTCTCCGCCTCCGCCGTGAGCGCCAGGATCGGCACCTTCGGGCGGTAGGACGACACCGTCCGCGCCGTGAAGCCGCTGGAGGTGAAGCAGACGATCGCCGAGGCCTGCAGCAGGTCCGAGGCGGCGGCCACGGCGACCGCGATCGCGTCTTCCGTCGGCATCAGCCCGTCGTTGGTCCGGCCGACGTGCGGGGCGGGGAGGGCCCACCGCCGACGTTCACCCTCGGGCGGGCGGTGCCGCTGGGCCTCGACCTCGCGCGCGATCCGATCCATCGCGAGCACCGCCTCGAGGCCGTAGCTGCCGACCGCCGTTTCGGCCGAGAGCATCACGGCGTCGGTGCCGTCGATGATCGCGTTGGCGACGTCGGACGCCTCGGCCCGGGTGGGGCGCGGGTTGTTGATCATCGACTCGAGCATCTGGGTCGCGGTGATCACCGGCTTGCCGTGCCGATTGGCGCGCTGGATGATCCGCTTCTGGACCAGCGGCACCTGCTCGAAGGGCAGCTCGACACCGAGGTCGCCGCGGGCCACCATCACGCCGTCGGAGGCCTCGAGGATCGAGTTCAGGTTGGTGACCGCCGTGTCCTTCTCGATCTTCGCGATCAGCCGGGTGGACTTCGGAATGATGGCGCGGAGTTCCTGGACGTCCTCGGGGCGGCGAACGAACGAGACGCCGATGTACTCGATCCCGAGCGCCACCGCATGCAGGGCATCCTGCCGGTCATGGTCGGTGACTGCCGGCGCCGAGACGTCGACCCCGGGAAGGTTCATCCCCTTGTTGGCCTTGAGCAGCCCGCCGTACCGGACCCGACCGACCACCCGGTCGCCATGGACCCGGGTCACGTCGACCGCCAGCAGGCCGTCGTCGAGCAGGATCCGCGATCCGATGGAGACGTCCCCGGCCAGCTCGGGGTAGGTCGTCGGGATCTCGTCTTCCTGCGCCACCGCCTCGGGGGCGAAGGTGACCATCTGCCCAGGCGTCAGCGTCAGCGGTTCCGCGAGCTTCCCGACCCGGATCCGGGGGCCATGGAGGTCCATCAGGATCCCGATCGGCGCCCCGCGCTCCGCCCGCACTGCCTGGACCCGGCGAATCCACTCCTCGCGGATGGCGGGGGTGCCGTGGGAGGCGTTGATCCGGACGATGTTGACGCCGGCATCAAAGAGGGCGTGCATCCGTTCCACCGAGTCCCAGGCGGGGCCGAGGGTGGCGACAATCTTGGTGCGACGAATGGCAGAATCGGTGAACATCGGGGCGGGGGACTCCACTGAAGGCTGGGACAACAAACCGAGGCAAGATAGCCGATCGGGAGGGTCGCCAACACCCATCGATGGAGTGTCTGCTGCAACAATCTCACATCCCGCGTGGATTGTGGGAAAGTGGTTTTCCACAGCCGGACCGCCAGAGAAGCGCCGCCTCATCCAGTGGCGATGTGAGTAGCCGCCCACTTCGACACACGCCGTCCCCATCGGGAGGTTCGTGACCAGATCGTCGAAAATCAACTCCACACATCTGTGGATTGGAAAACTTTCCCACAGTGGATTCTGGGGAGAACCGTTGTCGCCCCCGGCTAAGTCGTGTCGCCGCAACAGCCTCGACGCCGTGGTTCTTTTCCACTTGGCGCGGAAATCGTAACTCCATGTTCAACAATGGATTCACAGACGAAATTGATGTGGAAACTCAAGGGTGAAACGTCGTTCTCATCGGCCGATTCGCTCCGAAGAGCGACGAGCTAACCCGATGATTGCGCTGTAGTTTGCCCCGTCATCGGCTGCACCATAGATTGCGGCTTCCCGAACATTCATCTCTGGAGCGGACGTCATGGGGCTGGACCTGGCAGGGGCAGCGGCAGCGTTTGGTGGGGCGGTGACCGTGGTTGGCGGACGTGTGGATATCTCGAATCCGGCGTCGCTCCAGTCCGAGGCGATGGACCAGCTGGTCTGGTCGGCAGTCTTCGGCGACGGTGCCGCGAAGGAGTCGGCGCGTGCCCTGCTCTGGGAACTCGGTCAGGCGACGGGTGCCCGCCCCGCCTCGATCCACGACCTCTACCTGGCCCGGGGTCGCGGCGAGTGCGGTGGCTTTACCGTGCCGGCCATCAACATCCGGATGATCGCCTACGACACCGCGCGGGCCGTCTTCCGTGCGGCCAAGGCGTGCGACGGTGCCGCCATCCTGATCGAGATCGCCCGCTCCGAGATTGCCTACACCGATCAGCGCCCGGCCGAGTACGTCGCGGTGATCATCGCGGCCGCGCTGCGCGAGGGGTACCACCACCCGCTCTTCATCCAGGGCGACCACTGCCAGGTCAACGCGACCAAGTACAACGCCAACGCCGAGGTCGAGGTCGAGGAGGTCAAGAAGCTGATCGGCGAGGAGATCGCGGCCGGCTTTTTCAACATCGACGTCGACACCTCGACCCTGGTCGATCTCTCCTTCCCGACCCTCGAGGAGCAGCAGCGCGTCAACTTCGAGCGGGCCGCCGAGATCACCAAGTTCATCCGCGACCACGAGCCGAAGGGGATCACCATTTCGGTCGGGGCGGAGATCGGCGAGGTCGGCCACAAGAACTCGACGGTCGAGGAGCTGCACGCCTTCATGCAGGGGTACAACAAGACGCTGAAGGCGCTGGGTGACTACGAGGGGATCGCCAAGATCTCGGTCCAGACCGGCACCTCCCACGGCGGCGTGGTCCTGCCGGACGGCAGCATCGCCGACGTGAAGCTCGACATCGAGGCCCTCGAGGCGCTCTCGAAGGCGGCTCGCGACGACTACGGCATGGGGGGCGCGGTCCAGCACGGCGCCTCGACGCTGCCGGGCAACGCCTTCGGGAACTTCCCCCGGGTCGAGACGGCCGAGATCCACCTCGCCACGAACTTCCAGACGATCGTCTGGGACCACCCGGCCCTCCCGGCCGAGCTGCGCGAGCGCGCCTACCGCTGGCTCGACGAGAACGCCCAGTCGGAAAAGAAGAGCGGCGATTCGGCCGAGCAGTTCTATTACAAGGCGCGCAAGCGGGCGATCGGGCCGTTCAAGCGGGAGATGTGGTCGTTGCCGGCCTCTGTTCGTCAGCAGATCAGTGCGGACCTCGAGAAGACCTTTGCGTTCCTTTTCGAGCAGCTGCATGTGACGGGGACGGCCGACCTGGTCCGTCGCTTTGTCACCGCCCCGGCACTCGCGCACGGGGCGCTCACCCACTCCGGGGCCCTCGCTGAGGACGACCCCGACGCCGGCGAATAAGCCAGCGGGAGGCTGTGATGCGGAACGATGATCACGACGTGACCTACGTCGAACAGGATGGCGGCTCGACCGCCAAGTGGTTCCTCCTCGGCGCCCTCGTCGGCGCCGGCCTCGGCCTCCTCTTCGCCCCGCAGTCGGGCGAGCGGACGCGGCGGGACATCAAGCGCCGGGCCAGCAAGCTGCGCCGCGACGCCGAGGACCGCTTCGAGGAGGTCGTGGACGAGGTGGAGACGCGCGGCCGCAAGGCGAAGGAACGGGTCGAGGAATGGGCCGAGGACGTGGCCGAGGAAGTGCGCGAGGGGCGCCGGACGATCGAGCGCACCGCCAACTCGGCGCGGGATGAGCTCGAGCGTCGGCTCTCCGATGCGCGGGCACGTCGCCGGGCGGCGGTCGATGCGGTCGTCGGCGATGACGGCGGCACCGCCTGACGGTGCGTGACAGCGAGCCGCCACCACTGCTCGAAAGCCCGCCGACCAGCGGGCTTTCTGCCGTGGCGCCCCGGGGCACCTTCCTCGGCGACCTGCTCACCACGCTCGATCGTTCCAACATTCCGCTGCTGGCGTCGGCGCTCACCTTCGACGCCCTGCTGGCGCTGATTCCGTTTTCCATCCTGCTCGTCGCCGGACTCGGCCTGCTGCTGACGCGCACCGAGTACTTCGGGATGCTCGACCCGGGCGCCCTGATCGGCAACTTCCTCCCGGCGCACGAGCACCAGGCCGTGGGCGATCCGATGGCGCTGGTCGAGGGGCTGCTCGTCAAGATCCGCGGCTTCCGCAGCACCTTCACCTGGGTGGCCGTCCCGGCGTTCCTCTGGTTCTCCACTCGGATGTTCGGCGCCGTGCGCGTCTGCCTCTCGAATGTGTTCCATGCCCAGGCCAAGGCGATGCCCGGGGGCTATGTCGTCTCCTACCTGATCGGGTACGCCGTCGGGAAGGGACGTGACCTGCTGATGGTCCTCGTGGTGCTGGCCCTCGCGCTCGTGAATACGCTCCTCTCGGGGGCGATCTCGGTGCTCACCGGCGAAGGGATCTACCTCGAGCCGCCGTGGACCTTCTTCGTCAGTGGCATGGGCGTCATCCTCGGCGAATTGGTCGCGATCGCCTCCGGGGTGGCGCTCTTCGTGGCACTCTACCGCTACGCCTCGCCCAGGCGGCTCTCGTGGCGCGGCTCCCTGATCGCCGCCGCCGTCAGCACGGTGGGTTTCGAATTGGCCAAGCGCCTCTTCGGGCTCTACCTCGGACACGCGGCCCGGGGCGGGCAGTTCGCCGTCGATGTCAACATCGGCGCGGCCACGCTGCTGATCCTGTGGATCTGGTACATGGCGCTGGTCTTTCTGGTCGGGGCGGCGGTGGCGCATGTGTGGGAGGGAAGACGATGATCGACGGTCGATGATCGATGATCGATTCATCCGGTCATGTTGGTCTCCCGTTCCCGGCGGTACCCCTATCGATCATCGATCATCGATCATCCTGTATATTCCAGACTCCACTCCCATCCGAGCCTCCCGCATGCGTCTTCCGCTCCTCCTCGTGGCGTCCCTTGTCGCGGCGCCGCTTTCGGCCCAGGGCCGCTATCCGGCCTATGACTTCGGCGCCTTTCCGCCCTATCGCGCGGCGGTGCCGAATCCGGAGCGGTTGCTGGGCCATCCGATCGGCTCGCGGCACACCATGTATCACGAGCAGCGGGCGGTGCTTGATGCGATGATCGCCGCCGGTGGTGACCGGGTGCGGACCGAGGTGACGGGGCGCACGGCCGAAGGGAAGGAGATGCGGGTGCTGATCATCTCCTCGCCGTCCAACATCGCGCGGCTCGATGCGATCCGCGCCGACCTCGCCCGGCTCGCCGATCCGCGGGCGATGACCAAGGCGCAGGCCGCCGAGCTGGCCAAGACGACGCCGGCGCTGGCGATCCTCTCGCACTCGATCCACGGCAACGAGCCGGCCGGCTTCGAGGCGTCGATGATGACCGCCTACACGCTGCTCGCGTCGGAGTCGCCGCAGGTGAAGGCGATCCTCGACAACACCGTGACGATCATCAATCCGTCGCAGAACCCCGACGGTCACGAGCGCTTCGCGGCCTGGAGCAACTCGGTCGCCATCGGCAGCGAGGAACCGGCTGCCCTGGAGGCCGGTGAGCCATGGAGCATCCAGGGGCGCTTCAACCACTACCGCTTCGACATGAACCGCGACCTGATCGCGCTGTCGCAGGCGGAGACGAAGGCGACGGCGGGGCTGGTGCGTCGCTGGCATCCGCAGGTCTTTGTGGACCTCCACAGCACGACTGCGCAATACTTCTTCCCGCCCGCCGCCGCGCCGATCAACCAACTCGTGCCGCTCGCCTCGGTGAAGTGGCTCGAGGCGTTCGGGAAGGGGAACGGCGAGGCGTTCGACCGCCAGGGGTGGCCCTACTTCGTCCGCGACGTCTTCGACCTGCACTATGCCGGCTACTGGGACTCGTGGCCCTCGCTCCTCGGCGCCACCGGGATGACCTTCGAGACCGACGGCGGGCCGAAGCTCGCGCTCCGGAAGGACGACGGCACCGTCACCACCTTCCGCGACGGGATCGCCCACCACTTCGTCGCCTCGATGGCGACGCTCGGCACCCTCGCCGCGAATCGCGAACCCCGGCTCAACGACTTCTACGACTTCCACGCCTCGGCGCTGGCGCTCACCACCGGTGCGCGCCGCGTCGTGATCGAGCCGGGTCGCGATCCGGAGCGCACCCGCGACGTGATCGACCTGCTCGCCTTCCAGGGCATCGAGGTGCAGCGCCTCACCGCGCCGTGGACCGCGCTCCGCGCCAATGACTATCTCGGCGGCCCCGCCGCGAAGCGCACCTTCCCGGCCGGGAGTTGGGTGGTCGACCTCGCGCAGCCGGAGGGGCGGCTCGCGCGCGCGATCCTCGAGCCGAAGGCGATCGTCGATTCTGGTTTTGCACGCCGGCAGGTGGAGCGCTTCGAGCGGAACCGTCGTCGCGGCGAGAACACCCCGCGCGAGGGCTACGAGTTCTACGACGTCACCGCCTGGTCGCTGCCGCTGGTGCACGGACTCACTGCGGCCTGGAGCGACGAGGCGACGCCGATGAGTGCGGTGGCGCTCTCGGAAATCGGCGAGGCGCAGGTGCTTCCCCCGGCGCCGGCACGCGCGCAGGCCGCGTACCTGATTCTCCCCGGCACGCGTGGCGCCCAGCAACTCGGCCTCGCGCTGCTGCGCGAACAGTTCATCGTGAACGTCGCGACGGTGCCGATGCGCGCCGACGGCAAGGAATACCCGGCCGGGACGATGGTCGTGCGCGTCGGACGCAATCCGGCCACGGTGCACGAGCGGATCGCGCGGCTCGCCCCAGACCACAAGGTGTCGGTCGTCTCGATCCAGTCGAGCTTTCCCGACAGCGGCTCGGTTGGCATTGGCAGCGAGTCGGTCGACGTGGTGCGCAATCCGAAGGTGCTGGTCGCCTCGGGTGACGGCGTGTCGCAGACGTCGTTCGGCGATGTCTGGTGGTACCTCGAGAAGGAGCTCACGCTGCCCTTCGTGCCGGTCGAGGTGCGTCGCCTCGGCTCGATGGCGTTGGAGCAGTACAACGTGATCATCCTCCCCGAGGGGAGCTACGCCGGCACCCTCGGCACCGCCGGGATGAACCGGCTGCGCGACTGGGTGCGCGGCGGCGGCGCGCTGATCACGATGGGGTCGTCGGTCTCGCTGCTCGAGAACAAGGAGATGGGCCTCCGCGCGACGCCCGAGCCCGAGAAGAAGGACGCGCCGAAGCTCACGCCGGAAGACACCACGCTGACGGGCGGCGGCACCTTCCCGTTCGTCTCGCCGAGCGCCAAGGGGAACCAGGCGGCCGAAGGGGTGCCGGGGGCGATCGCGCGGGCGACGATCGACCGGCACATCTGGCTGGCCTGGGGCTACGATCGCGACCAGCTCGCCGTCCCGGTCCCGGGCGACTTCCTGAAGCCGTCCAAGGGCGGCGAGAACGTGGTGGTCTTCAACGAGAAGGCGCCGGTGCTCTCCGGCTTCACCTGGCCCGGCAACACCGAGAAGTTCCTGACCGGCTCGGTCTGGGCCTCGGTGGAGCGGGCAGGGCGGGGGAACGTGGTGGCATTCGCCGAGAATCCGCTGTTCCGGGGGTTCTGGCGGGGGACGGCGATGCTGTTCGCGAATGCGGTGTTGTTCGGGGCGGGAAGGCCGTAGGGCCCGACAGGTTGTCATCCTGAGCGGAGCCCGCGCAGCGGGCGCAGTCGAAGGACCTCTTTCAGCGCGCACCGGGGAGAGGTCCTTCGACTACGCGACCCTTCGGGTCGCTTCGCTCAGGATGACAACCCCGGCGTGCTCTTCCCTCGTCCTCCCTGGCGGCTATATTCCCGTCGCCCCAGGTCCGTAGGGTATCAGCGTGCGAACCGCGTCAGGGCCTAGCGGCAGCAGCGCTAAGCAATGTCTGATATCGCTTCGGGTCGCCTGGGGCACTTTGCATTTCCCTCCCTGCGGGTCTGCCTGATGTCCATCGCCCTCGCCCGCCGTTATCGCCCCCGTCGATTCGCCGACCTCCTTGTCCAGGACCACGTCGCTGCCGCGTTGCGCGGGGCCGTGGCGAAGAACCGTGTCGGTCACGGCTATCTCCTGACCGGACCGCGCGGCGTCGGCAAGACGACCGCGGCGCGCATCCTCGCGATGGCGCTCAACTGCGAGCGCCGCGACCTCGAGAACCCGACCGGCGAGCCGTGCGGCGAGTGCGCCTCGTGCGAGCGGATCTGGAACGGGCAGGCGAACCTCGACGTGGTCGAGATCGACGCGGCGTCGAACCGCGGCGTCGATGACGCGCGCGAACTGCGCGAGCGGGCGATGTACGCCGCCTCCCAGGATGGTCACCACAAGGTGTACATCGTGGACGAGGCGCACATGCTCACGCGCGAGGCGTGGAATGCGCTGCTGAAGATCCTCGAGGAGCCGCCCCCGGGCGTCGTCTTCGTCTTCGCGACGACCGAGCCGCAGAAGATCTTCAACACCGCCGCGCCGGTGATGTCGCGCCTGCAGCGCTTCGACTTCCGCCGCATCGGCCCCGCCGCGATCCAGTCGCGGCTCCGCGAAGTGCTGCGCACCGAGGGGCTCGACGCCGAGGACGACGCGCTGCTGCTGATCGGCCGTCACGCCGACGGCGGCATGCGCGACGCGCTCTCGGTGCTCGACCAGTGCCTCTCGTTCGGCGAAGGGCCGCTCACCGCCGCGCGCGTGCGCGACGTCCTCGGCCTCGTCAACGACGATTCCTACGGCGCCGTGCTCGCGCTCGTGGCCGACCGCAATCCGGGCGCGGTCTTTGGTGTGCTCGACCAGCTGATGGACAGCGGCGCCGACCTCGCGGAGTTCGCGGGTGGGCTCGCCGAGGTGCTCCGCGCGCTGGTGATGCACCACTACGGCGTGACCCCCGAGGACCTGCCGGAATCGACGCTCGCGCTGATCGCGGGCGTCGCGCCGCGGCTCGCCCCCGAGGATGCGGTGCGGATGCTCAAGCTGTTGGCCGACGCCGAGAACTCGGTCCGTCGGAGTGCGCACCCGCGGCTGGTGCTCGAGACGCTGCTGCTCCGCTGGGCGATGCTGGACCGCGTGGTCGACCTCAAGGCACTGCTCGCAGGGCAGGCGCCGCCGGCCTGGCAGGGCTCCCCGACACCGCCCGCCCAGCCGATACCTCAGGGTCGATCGGCCGCGGCCCCGGCGCCGGCAGCGGCCGCACCGAAACCCCCGGCGCCGAAGTCCTCGCTGGCCGAGGAGGCACCACCCCCGCCCGCCCCGCGGAACCGCGAGACGGGAGGGCCGCCTGAAGGCGCTTCGGCACCGTCGCCGGTCTTCTCGGTCCCGGCCAACACCGACGGGATCCGGGCGATCTGGGGCGAGGTCGTGGCCACTGCCTCGCGGCAGAGCATGCTGCTCGGGCAATCGCTCGACCATGCCACCCCACGGATGGATGCCCCGGGGAAGGCGGTCCTGTCGTTCGGGCCCGAGGAAGGGGTCTTCCGGGAGGGGGCCGAGCGGCTGCTGAGCAGCATCGAGACGATCCTCTCGGCGCGGATGGGGAGCCCGGTGACGGTGGTCCTGGAGTCCGGGATCGCGACCCCGGCGCCGGCGGCGCGGAAGGGCGGCCGGATGACCGACGAGACGATCCGGGCCGACCGGCTGGGCGAGCTCCGGCGGAAGGATCCGACCCTCGATGCGGCCGCCGACGCGTTAGATTTGGAGCTCGTGGACGAGGGATGATCCTTCGTCCCGGTGAGACCCTGGACGACGGACGGACGTTGGCGGATTCCTCGAAGAACGCACCCACACGCGGCCGGTCGGACCGGGCCCGGACCACGCGCGACGCCGAGCTGGCGAAGCGTGCGGTCGAGGCGCGTGCGGGCGGCGGATTGGTGCAGGTGGAAGTCGATGGCCACCGCGCGCTCAGGCGCCTGGTGATCGCCCCCGAGCTGCTCGAGGGGCGGGATGCCGACTTGCTGGCCGACCTGATCATGTCGGCGATCGCCGAGGCCCAGCGTCGCGCCGACGCCCTGGCCGCGGCGGATCCGGACCCCACCGCCGCGTGACGCCGTGAGCGCCCTCGAGACGCTCATCGGCGAGTTGGCGCGTCTCCCCGGCATCGGCCGGAAGACCGCCCAGCGCCTCGCCTACCACCTCCTCGGCCAGCCGCGCGAGCGGATGGATGCGCTGGCGGCCGCACTGCAGGTGGTCTCCGAGCGGGTCCACCCCTGCACCGAGTGCGGCCAGCCGACCGAGGACGGGGTCTGCCCCATCTGTCGCGATCCGCGGCGCGATCCGACCCTCCTCTGCGTGGTCGAGGAGGCCTCGGCGCTGGCGATCCTGGAGAAGGCCGTCGCCTTCCGGGGCCGCTACGTGGTGCTTGGCGGCCGGCTCTCCCCGCTCGACGGGATCGGCCCGGAAGCCCTGCGCATCGGGCTGTTGGAGAAGCGGCTCGCGGCCGGCGAGGTGCGCGAGGTGATCCTCGCCACCAACTCCTCGCTGGAGGGGGAGGCGACCGCGACCTACCTCCACCAGCTGCTGGCCGCCCATGCCGGGGTGAAGGTCTCGCGGCTGGCACGTGGCCTGCCAGTTGGAGGGGAACTGGAATACGTTGACGGGGTCACGCTGACCCATGCCCTGACCGCCCGGGAGGAGTTGCGATGAGTCGAGGTCCGTCCGGCAGCACCCTCTTTGTTGGCGCCGCCCTGCTCGGGCTCGCCGGGGGCTGGCTGCTGGCCCAGCGGCACGACCGCATCCACTCCGAGGACCTCTTCGCCGACGCCGCGTGGAAGCGCTTTGCCGCGCTCGGCTGGCTCGAGCGCGAGGCCGATCCGGAGTCGCTGCCGCTCCTGCAGGACTACCTCGCCTGGGAGCGCACCCCGACGCTGCAGCAGCGCGCCCGCCGGCTGGTGAGCGCACTCGAGGCGGCGATCGCGTGACGTCGCCGCGCGCGGCCTCGTGGTCGTTCCACGAGGAAGACTCGGCCCGCATCCGCGGCGTCCTGCTCGACTTCCTGCGCGACACGCAGTCGCGCACCGCGCTGCTGGTCGATCGCGCCGGGCAGATGCTGGTGACCGTCGGCGAGCCGCCGACCTTCGACCCGACCGCCTTCGCGTCGCTCACGGCCGCGGATTTCTCGGCCAACGACCAGCTGGCCCGCCTGCTCGGCGAGCCGGAGTTCGGGACGCTGTTCCACCAGGGCGAGAAGGAATCGCTCTACCTCGCCGACATCGCGCGGCGCGTGATCCTCGTCGTCCTGTTCGACAATCGCACCACGCTTGGCCTCGTCAAGCTGCGGATGCGCGGTGCCGTGCACGAACTGACCGCCCTCTTCACCGCGCTCTTTGCCCGCGACATGGACAACGGCAGCAGCGGCGTCGACGCCGGGTTCGTGGGCGACGCCGAGGACGAACTCGACAAACTCTTCGGCGGGTGACCGGATGTCCCTGATCAACTACGCGTCCCGCGAGATCAACTGCAAGATCGTCTACTACGGCCCCGGCCTCGGCGGCAAGACGACCAACCTCGAGTACGTCTACGAGAAGGTCGCGCCGTCGTCGAAGGGGAAGCTGATCTCGCTCGCCACCGAGACGGAACGGACGCTCTTCTTCGACTTCCTCCCGGTCGACCTCGGCACCATCCGCGGCTTCAAGACGCGCTTCCATCTCTACACCGTGCCGGGGCAGGTCTACTACAACGCCTCGCGCAAGCTGATCCTCAAGGGCGTCGACGGCGTGGTCTTCGTCGCCGACTCGCAGCTCGAGCGGATGGAAGCGAACCTCGAGGCGATGCAGAACCTGTACGACAACATGACGCAGCACGGCTACGACCTGACCAAGCTGCCGTTCGTGATCCAGTACAACAAGCGCGACCTCCCGAACGCCGCGCCGATCGCCGACCTCGATGCCGCGCTCAATCCGGGCTGGACGGTGGATGACACCACCCGCCAGCGCGTGACCCCCGATCCGTACCGCCAGGGCGAATATCTGGTGCGCGAGGTCGACGGGATGTGGGTCGAGCGCGTGCCGACCTTCGAGGCGGTGGCGGTGCGCGGCGATGGCGTCTTCGACACCCTGAAGGCCGTGAGCAAGCTGGTACTCAAGACACTCGGATGACCGCGCGCCCTGCCGTCTGGAACGTCCCCAACATCCTCACCGCCGCGCGGATCGCGATCACGCCGGTGGTGGCCGCGCTGCCGTTCATCGACGGCTACTGGCCCAAGGTCGCCTGCTTCGTCGTCTTCGTCTCCGCCGCCGTCACCGACGTCATTGACGGCCGCATCGCCCGCCGCGACAACCTGATCACCGACCTCGGCAAGACGCTCGATCCGCTCGCCGACAAGCTGCTGCTGCTCGCGACGCTCGGGCCGATCTGGTACATCTCGCAGCAGCGCCACGCGATGTACGACATCCCGGTCTGGGGCAGCATCCCGCTCTGGGTCTGCCTGCTGCTGATCGGCCGCGAACTCGCGATGACGATCTTCCGCGCCTGGGCCGAGCGCCGCGGCGTGGTGATCGCCGCGGAGAACGCCGGAAAGACCAAGGCCGCGCTGCAGAACGTCTTCATCGGTGGCACGCTGGCGTGGTTCGCGTTCCGCGATGCCTTCCGCCTCCTCGGTTGGACCACCACCCCGTTCGCGCACTGGTGGAACGAGTTCCACGGCGGCTTCGTCGCGGCCGCACTCGGCATCGCCCTGACGCTGACGCTCTATTCGTTCGTCATCTACATGGTCCAGTACCGTCGCCTCTTCCGCTGAGTCGCCTGTGGGCGCCACGCTGCCCGTCGAAATCGTCACCATCGGCACCGAGCTGCTGCTCGGCTTCACGGTGGACACCAACTCCGCCTTCATCGGGCGCACGCTCGCGACCGTCGGCGTCCGCGTCGCCCGACGTACCGCCGTCAGCGATGCGCCCGACGAGATCCGCGCCGCCGTCGACGCCGCGCTGACCCGGACCGGCCTGGTGATCACCACCGGCGGCCTCGGCCCCACGCGCGACGATATCTCGAAGCACGTCATCGCCGAGCTGCTCGGGATGCCGCTCGAGTTCGACCAGGGCGTCTGGGATGAACTCGTCGCGCGGTGGAATCGCCTCGGCCGGAAGATCTGCCGAGTCCAACCAGAGCCAGGCAATGGTCCCGACTGGCGGCACCGTGCTGCCGAACAAGTGGGGCAGCGCACCGGGGCTCTGGCTCGAGGGGCCGCGTGGCGTGGTGATCCTGCTGCCGGGCGTGCCGTTCGAGATGCGGAAGTTGATCGAGCACGAGGTGGCGCCGCGCCTGGCCGCGCGTGGCGGCAACGTGGTGATCCGCTCGCGCGTGCTCCGCACGGCAGGCATCCCCGAGTCGGTGCTGGGCGAGAAGGTCGGCGAGCTCGAGGCGGAGGTGGCGCCGCTCTCGCTCGCCTACCTCCCCGATGTGGCAGGGGTCGACCTGCGCCTCACGGCGTGGGAGCTCGATGCACGCCGAGGCCGATGCGCGCCTCGACGCGGCGGCGGCGAAGGTGCGCGAGCGGGTCGGCGGCTGGATCTACGGCGAGGGTGAGGCCGACCTCGCGGCGGTGCTGATCGAGGAGCTCAAGGAGCGCGAGGAGCGGCTCGCGATCGCGGAGTCGTGCACCGGCGGTCTGCTCGGCGCGCGACTCACCGCCGTGAGCGGATCGTCGGCCGTCTTCCTCGGCGGCATGGTCACCTACTCGAACGCGACCAAGTCGATGCTGCTCGGCGTCGACCCGGTGACGATCCTCAAGGAGGGTGCCGTCTCGGCGCGGGTGGCCGAGATGATGGCGATCGGCGCGGCCGACCTGGTCGGGGCCGACATTGCGGTGGGAATCACCGGGATCGCCGGTCCCGATGGCGGCAGCGACGAGAAGCCGGTCGGCACGGTCTGGTTTGGCTTCTCGGTGCGCGGCGTGGTCGACAGCGCCAAGGTGATCTTCCCGGGGACGCGCGACGAGGTGCGGGCCCGGGCGGTCCAGGCTGCCCTCGTCGGGCTGCTGCGGCGGGTCCGTGGCGAGACCATTCCGGCGGGTGGGACGACGATATGAGTCACGACGGGGGAACCGGCACCGAGACGTCTGCCATTCCGGCATTGCGCCGGGGCACGTCGGTTGCGTTCCTTTGAGAGATTGGTTTTCCCGTATTTCTGGAGTGCATGCCGCGATGTCCAAGAAGACCCCGCCGTCCGACGATACGCCCTCGATGCCCGAGGCCGATGTTCCATCGCTGGAACAGGAAACGCTCCCCGACGAGTGGACCGCCGAAGAGGCGGTCCCCGCGATCGAAGCGGCGAAGGCGCTCGCCGAGGCCGAGGATCGCTTCCTGCGACTGGCGGCCGAGTACGAGAACTACCGTCGGCGCACCGCGAAGGAGAAGGCGGAGGCGTTCGATCGTGGCGCGTCGGCGATGGTGCAGCGGCTCATGGATGAGCTCGACGACATCGACCGTCTCGCGGCCTCCGATCCGGAGACGACGAGCTACGAGGCGTATCGCGCGGCGTTCGTCCTGATCCAGAAGAAGTTCGAGAAGGAGCTCGGCGCGGCGGGGCTCGAGAAGATCGATCCGACCGGTCTCCCGTTCGACCCGAACGAGCACGATGCGGTGGCGATGACCGCGCTGGTCGATGGCGCCGAGCCGCAGACGGTCGCCGCGACCTTCCAGACCGGCTATCGCTTCAAGGGTGCGGTGATCCGTCCGGCGCGCGTGCAGGTCTACGGCGACCAGGGCAGCTGAGTGGCGACACAGGACTTCTACGCGCTGCTCGGCGTGCCCGACTCCGCCTCGCCTGAGGAGATCAAGAAGGCGTATCGGAAGCTCGCCAAGCAGTACCACCCGGATGCGAATCCGAACAACGCCGCGGCGGTCGAGAAGTTCAAGGCGATCTCCGAGGCGCACGGCGTGCTGTCCGATCCGCGAGAAGAAGGCGAAGTACGACCAGATGCGCCGGCTCGGCGCGTTCGGCGGCTTCGGCTCGCGCCAGCCCTCCTCGGCCGGACAGCAGCGGACGCGTCGCACTGCGGGGCAGCCGCAGCAGGACGAGCAGGACCTCGGCGACTTCGGCTCGTTCGGCCTGGGCGACATCTTCTCGTCGATCTTCGGGAAGGGGCGGCGCACCGAAGAGAACGAGGGGACCGAGCCGGTCGAAGTCTCGGTGACGGTGCCGTTCCGGACGGCGGCGGTGGGCGGCAAGGTGCCCGTGACGCTGACGATGAACGACGCCTGCGCGACCTGCGGCGGCACTGGTGCCGAGCCGGGCGCGACGATGACCACCTGCGACGAGTGCAAGGGGCGCGGGACGATCTCGTTCGGGCAGGGCGGCTTCGCGGTGCAGCGGCCCTGTCCGGCGTGTCGTGGCCGCGGCAAGGTCCCCTCGGCCAAGTGTCACGCCTGCAGCGGCATCGGCGAGCTGCGCACCGAGAAGCAGATCCTGATCACGGTGCCGCCCGCCTCGGAGACCGGCACGCGCGTGCGCCTGAAGGGGCAGGGGCCGCGCGCGCGCGCGGGTGCGCCAGGCCGCCGACATCCTGGTGACCTTCACGGTCGAGGCCGACACCTTCTTCACGCGCGACGGCCTCGACATCATGTGCCAGATCCCGGTCTCGCTCTCGCAGGCCGTCCTCGGCACGGTGGTCCACGCCAAGACGATCGCGGGCACCAAGGTGAAGCTCAAGATCCCCGCCGGCACCCAGTCCGGGAAGAAGTTCCGCATCAAGGGGCAGGGGCTCGAGAAGGGCGGCCAGAAGGGCGACCAGATCGTCACGGTGCAGGTGAAGATCCCCGAGCATCTCACGGACGATCAGGAGTTGGCGTTTCGGGCGTTCGTGGATTCGTTGAAGATCCTGAATCGATGATCGATGATCGATGATCGATGATCGATGATCGATGATCGATGATCGATCATCGATGATGATGTCCCCCCGCCCCCGCCACTGGCGGGCGGCGGGGCCTCCGAAGTCGCTATACTCGGTACCTCACCCGTGGAGGTTCGTTTGCGACTCACCGCTCCGCTCCTTGCTGCTGCTCCTCGACCGCCCCCACCCTCGCCGCCCAATCCCCGCGTGACACGGTGACCGCCACCCTGGTCGGTCCGCGGGAGACCGCCGAGATCGCGATCGACTACGTCGCGAAGGTACCGCGTCACACGATGCCGTGGAGTCCGAACGACTCGTCCGATCGATCCGGGCCTCGGCGAGCCGATCTATCTGCGCACCACGTTGCCGTTGCGCTTCGACGGCACCGAGGTCCCTGCGGGGCGGTACCGGCTCATGACGGTGCGGAGCGGCCTGGGCCCGACCCTCGTGATTCAGGCCGTGCGGGAGGACAGCGCGGTCGTGCGCACCGCGGCACGGGTGCCGATGGAGGTCACCGAGCTCGACCATTCGAACGGTGCGCTTGCCATTCAGGTGCGCACTACGCGCCTCCGCGAGGATGTGGTGCAGGTCGTCGATCGGTCGACGCCGCAGATGACGCGGATCAGCAAGGAGATCTCCCCAGGGACGGCGCGGACGCTGGTGTTCCAGGTGGGGAAGTACTTGATGCGCGTGCCGATCGCGGCGAGGTAGGGGGAGGCACCCCTGAAGTCGACCCGACCATGAGAATCCACTCCTCAGTGTGCCGAAGCAAACTCTCAGTGCTGGTTCTGCTGACCGCAGCGCCGCTTCCCGCCCAGGACCTCTCCGTATCACCACTCGTCCATCAGACCGACCAGATCGGAGGCGTGGCCAAAGACGTCTCCGCCCTCTGCCCGGGGACGGCCGGATTGGACGCGGGGGAGCTGCGTCGACTCCATGCATCGCGTGCTGCCGCCCGCCGACAGGCCGGTCAGTCACTCGCTGCACGTGTCGACGTGGCCTGCGCGCGGCTGGCGCTGCATCTGGTGGGCAATCCGTCCATCGGCGGCGACGGCATGCAGGTGGGCACGTCCTGGGTCGAGGGAGCAATCTCCTTGCTCGACTCTGTGCTGGTTGAGGCGCCGGCCAATGAGGTCGCGGCATCGTTGCTATGGCTGGGTGCGAGTCAGGTGCTCATGGAGATCCCTCCCGCCAGTTACGATCGAATCGGCGGGCGATCGAAGATCCAGCGTGAGGTGCCGATGCTGACTGCGCGCCTCGTCCGCGCGGTGGCAGCTGGTTCGAGGGCTCCGGCCGTCCTTCGTGGGTGCAGCAGCGCGTCCCTTCGCATCGGAGACTACTCAACGTCACAGTGGTGCAATTTGGCGGCACTAAAGGTCGGCGCAGACTCCTCCTGGCACCTGCTGCGGTTGGGATTCGCCGCAGCGCTGCGCGGAGATGCCCGCGTCAGCGGACTGCTGGTGACGTCCGCGGTCGTTGCTGCCCAAGATGAGGCAGCCCGGAAGGATGTCGCGTGGCACTTCGCCGCGATGCCACGCCTCGAAGGGCTGTGCGTCAACTGCGAAGCGGGGAACGCCATCGTCGCGCTTCCGCCTGAGCGCCTGGTCGACGCCGGGACAGTCGAAGCGCGCCGAGAGACCGCGGAAGAGGCCGCTCGCATGGCCGCCGCGGACACGACGCAGCCGCGTCTTCCGCCGCGGGAACTTGGACGGATGCGCGCCGCGACCGCCAGCGGGGCAGGTTGGGAGCGGCGGGTCGTGTCGCACTTCGGGCAGACGAGCTATGGGGCCGGGACCTTTCGGTACTGCGTGCCAACCTCGCGCGGCTCCGATGTCCGGACGCTGCCCGTGTCCGCCGCCTCCGCAGCCGCATGACTGGACGGTCCAGCCGATTGCCAAATCCCACCTGCTTTGGGATCCGGCGAGCGGTGCACCGATCGAACTCGTGGTCTACGCGGTACCGGTCAAGCAACTCGATCGCTCCCCGCTTGCCGGCGGAGGCACCGGGGTGGACGTGTCGTTGCAGTTGCTGCACTGGTCTCTGGCTCGAAGCGGGGTCGCCGAGACCACGGTAGTGCGCCGGCTCCGCCTGCCGGAGCAGGTTCCCTCCGACGCCGCGATCACTGGGGTGATCACGCTGCCTGCGCGGGATGCCGAGAACTGGGGCCTTCACCTCATGCAGCCGAATCTGCGGCGGGGAGGTGTCTGGATCACGGGGCGCGCGCCACTCGACTCTGGGGCGGTTCGATTGTCGGACCTGGTTCTCGGGGCCGAGGTTCAGGCCCTGTCCACGGTGTTGGGGGATACGCTCACCCTCGGCCCGCTCGACTCGTTCGATCGGCGGCAGCCGGTGACGCTGCAATTCCAGACGCGGTCCAGTGCTGAAATGCCGCGCCCGGCGACGATGCGCCTCATCGTATCCGAAGTTGAGGATGGGATCGTTGGGAGGGTGATGCTGCAGACGAGCTCGCCGATCGCCTTCGGCGGCGGGATCCAATGGCAACGGCGCGAGATCGACCTGTCGAAGGTCGCGAAGGGGAGCTACTCGCTGGGTGTCGAGCTGCGCGACGGGGCGGGCGGGGTGGTGGCCAGGCGGACGACGATGCTCGAACTTCGCTGAGCCCCCTACCTCCCCCTCTCCACCAACACCCGATGCGTCCCCCGGTCCGGCTCGCCCGGCGCCGGGGTGCGCTGCGTATAACGACCGTCCGCGCCGAGCTCCCACGCCTGCCGGTTGTCTTCCAGCATCGCCTCGAGCAGCCGCCGGATCTCGGCGCGGTGCTTCGGCTCCTCGATCGGCACCGCCGCCTCGATGCGCCGGTCGAGGTTGCGCGGCATCCAGTCGGCCGAGGAGATGTAGCACCTCCTCCTTGCCGGCATTGCCGGAAGAGGAAGGCGCGTGAGTGCTCCAGGAAGCGCCCGACGATGCGAGACACGCGGATCCGCTCGCTCACGCCCGGCACGCCGGGCCGCAGGCAGCAGATGCCGCGGATGATCAGGTCGATCTCGCACGCCCGCCTGCGACGCACGGTAGAGCGCCTCGATCACCTCGGGGTCGACCAGCGCGTTCATCTTGGCGAGGATCCGCCCCTGCCGCCCCCGACGCGCGTGCTCTGCCTCGCGCTCGATCTTCTCGAGGAACGACGCCTTCATCCAGCGCGGCGCCACCAGCAGCTTGCGATAGCCCGTCGGCGCGCCGAAGCCGGTGAGGACGTTGAAGAGCTCGCTCAGGTCGGCACCCAGGTCGGGGTCGGCACTCAACAGCCCGAAGTCGGTGTAGTAGCGCGCCGTCCGCGGGTTGTAGTTGCCGGTGCCGATGTGCACGTAGCGGCGGATCTCGTCGCCCTCACGCCGCACCACCAGCAGCACCTTGGCGTGCGTCTTGAGCCCCGAGACGCCGTACGAGACGTGCACCCCGATGTCCTCGAAGCGCTTGGCCCAGGAGATGTTCTGCTCCTCGTCGAAGCGCGCCTGCAGCTCGATCAGCACCGCCACCTGCTTCCCGCGCTCGGCCGCCTGCGCGAGCAACCGCGCGATCTCGCCGCCGGTGCGGTAGAGCGTGATGCTTGATCGCCAGGACGTCCGGGTCCTCGGTGGCCCGCGCGATGAACTGCTCCACCGATCCCTGGAACGAGTCGTAGGGATGGTGCAGCAGGACGTCGCCCTCGCGCAGCACCGCGAAGAGGTCCCGGCTCTCCGAGAGCCGGCGCGGCGTCACCGGGGTGAAGGGCGCGTCCTTGAGCGCCGGGGCATCGATCGCCGAGATCACCATCAGGTCGCTCAGGTCGAGCGGACCGGTGACCTCGAAGAGGTCGGCCTCGGTGAGCGGCAACCCTTCGCCGGCATCGGCCTCGTTGAGTTCCTCCAGCAGCAGCGTCCGGATCGGCTGCGGCATCGACTTGTGGACTTCGAGGCGGACCACCTCGCCGAACTTCCGGTTGCGCACTTCTTCCTGGATCAGCGAGAGGAGGTCTTCGGCCTCGTCGCTGTCGTCGCCCAGCTCGAGCTTGAGGTCGGTGTTGCGGGTCACCCGGAAGAGGTGCCAGCCGACGATCGCCACGCCCGGGAAGAGCGTCTCGAGGTGCGCGCCGATCAGGTACTCCAGCGGGAGGAACTCGTTCGCGCGTTTGAGCGGCACCCACCGCGGCAACAGCCGCGGCACCTTCACGCGCGCAAAGCGCTCCTCGCCCGCCGAGTCCATCAGCGAGACCGCCAGCGAGAGCGAGAGGTTCGAGATGTGCGGGAAGGGGTGCGCCGGGTCGACCGCGAGCGGCGTCAGCACGGGGAAGACGTGCGACTCGAAGTACGCCGAGAGGTGCGCGCGCTCTTCCTCGGGGAGGTCGTCGAAGCGCTCGTGTAGCCGGATGCCGTGTGCCGCGAGTGCCGGGACGAGCTCGTGCACCAGGCAGCGCGACTGCTGCTCCAGCATCCCCTGGACGGTTTGGCGGATCGCGTCGAGCTGCGCCATCGGCGCCATCCGGTCCGCGGCGTTCTCGGCGATCTTCGCGAGCACCTGCTCGCGCAGGCCGGCGACACGGACCTGGAAGAACTCGTCGAGGTTGCTGGCGAAGATCGACAGGAACTTGACCCGTTCGAGCAACGGCGTTCGCGGGTCGAGCGCCTCGTGCAGCACGCGCCGGTTGAACTCGAGCCACGAGAGCTCGCGGTTCAGGTAGAGCGCGGGATCCTTGAGGTTCGGGGCCTGCCGGAGGACGGCGTCGTTCGGGGCCTGGGTCTGCGGTGTGGCGGTCATGGCAAGAAGCTCATCCACCTGAGGCGATCACGCCGCCACCCAGGACGCGCTGCGTGGCGTCGTAGAGCACGCCCGACTGCCCCGGGGCGATCGCCCGGACCGGGACGTCGAGATCGAGCACCAGCATCTCACCATCAGTGCTCCGCACCACTGCCGGCACCGCCTCGGCGCGGTAGCGCAGTTGCGCCCAGCACCGGTCGCCTACCGCCAACGGCTCGGCGAGCCAGTTGAGCTCCTCGAGCGTGACGGCGCGGCCCATCAGTTCATCGGCCTCGCCAACGACCACCTCCCGGCTGTCGGGACGGATCCCCACCACATACAGCGGCAGCGAGCGTCCCCCCGGGAGGCCGCGGCGCTGGCCGATCGTGTAGCGCGCAAAGCCGTCGTGCTCGCCGACGACTTCGCCGGTCGTGGTGACCAGCGGCCCCGCCTGCAGCGCCGGGGCGTCGGCAGGGAGTCGCTGCTCCAGCACGCCGACGTAGTTGTCGTCGGGGACGAAGCAGATTTCGACGCTCTCGGGGTTGTCGGCGGTCTCGAGCTCGAGCGCACGGGCACGCGCACGGGTCTCCGCCTTGGTGAGCTCGCCCACCGGCGTGAGCATCCGCGCCACCACCGCCTTGTCGATCCCCCAGAGGAAGTAGCTCTGGTCCTTGCTGCGGTCGGTGCCCCGATAGAGCGCGCCATCACGGGCGTTGGCATAGTGGCCGGTGGCGATCGCGTCGCAGCCGAGGGAATCGGCGTGGGCCAGCAGGTCGCGGAACTTGGTGAACGAGTTGCAGCGGACGCACGGGATCGGCGTGCGGCCGCGCGCGTACTCGTCGACGAAGTTGTCGATCACCCGCTCCGAGAAGCGGTCCTCCAGATTGAGGACGTAATGCGGAATGCCGAGGCGGTGGGCCACGGCGCGCGCATCGTTGATCGAATCGAGGGAACAGCAGGGGCGGTCGGGAACGTCGTCGCCGTAGCAGAAGAGCTTCATCGTCGCGCCAATGACCTCGTAGCCCTGCTCGACGAGCAGTGCCGCGGCCAGCGACGAATCCACCCCGCCGCTCATCGCGACGAGGACCTTCCGCACGCTAGCCACGGCCGAGGGCGGCTCCCAATCGTCGGACCCGTTCCACGACGCCCGGGAGGACCTCGACGGCGCGGTCGACATCGGCCGCGGTGGATTCGTGGCCCAGCGAGAAGCGGATGGTGCCCAGCGCGAGGCCGCGCTCCACGCCCATCGCGGTCAGGACGTGCGACGGCTCGACCGCACCGGTCGAACAGGCCGAGCCCCCAGAGCACGCAACGCCCGCCAGATCGAGGTGCATCAGCATCGCCTCGGCCTCGGCGCCCGGAATCGCGATCGAGAGGACGTGCGGCGCGCGCTCGACGCCGGCGGCATGCACCACCAGGTCAGGGATCGCGACCTGCAGTCGCTCGGCGAGGTTGTCACGCAGTGTGCGGACATGGGCCACGTGCGCGTTCGAGCTCCTGCCGCGCCGAGCAGCGCTGCCCGGCCGAGCGCCACCGCGCCGGCGACGTTCTCGGTCCCGGGGCGGATGCCGTACTGCTGGCCGCCGCCGTGGATGAGCGCATCGACGATGTGGCGGTCGCGCACGATGAGGGCGCCGATGCCCTTGGGCGCGCCGAGCTTGTGGCCGGAGATGGAGAGGAGGGAGCAGCCGACTTCGTCGAGGGCAATCGGCAGCTTGCCGAACGACTGCACGGCGTCGCTGTGGAGCGGGACGCCGGCCGCACGACATCGCGCGCCGATCTCGGCCATCGGCTGCACCGTGCCGACTTCGTTGTTGACCCACATCACCGAGACCAGCGCGGGGCCCTCGGCGAGCGCGGCATCGAGTGCGTCGAGTCGAACCTGGCCGTTGTGATCGACCGGGAGGATCGTCTCGCGCCCACCCATCGACACCACGACGTGCGCGGCGGCGAGGACGGCCTTGTGTTCGATCGCGGAGGTCACGACGTGCATCGACTTGCCGGCGCGCCCGAGCAGCATGCGCGGCGCCGATCACGGCGAGGTTGTCGGCCTCGGTCCCGCCCGAGGTGAAGATCACCTGGTTCGGTTCGACGCCGAGCGCTTCTCCGACTTCGCGCTTCCCCATTTCGAGTCCGGCCTTGGCGGCCCGCCCGAAGCGGTGTGACGACGAGGGATTGCCCCACGACGCGTTGAAGAAGGGGAGCATCGCCTCAAGCACCTCAGGGCGCACGGGCGTGGTCGCGGCGTGGTCGAAGTAGACAGGTTCCATGGGCCCAAATCTAGTCAGGGCACGGGGTTGCGGAACCGTCAGCAGGGCGGGCATCCCGCAATGATGCGGGCTGCCCGAAGCGGCGTAAAGGGTTGTGGGGCAGGGAGTTACCCGATTGGTACCGGGCCGGTGACGTTACAGCGAGGCGACGCCCGAGCCGGGTGATGTCGTCCACCGCCATCGTCTCGGCGGTCCAGAACGGCTCCCCGTAGGCGGCCCGGATCAGCGAGCCGGCGTGGGCGTCCTGGGTGCGGATCAGCTCGAGGAGCGGCTGGCCGGTCGGGTAGAGCTCGCCGGCCTGGATGGTGTCGGGGGTGAACTGCGAGGCGTAGCACGCGACGGCCTTCAGCTTCCGCTCGAACTGCGCCGAGGTGTCGACCACGAAGCTCGGCTTCTTCGGCGTCCTCGCGGTAGGCAAAGGCGTAGACCACCTTGGTCGGCTTCCACGGTTCGCCGTCGGCCGGGTAGTTCTTGAGCCCCGAGAGGAAGCACGCGTCGCGGACGAGTTCCGAGGCGATCCGGTGGTCGGGATGCCGACCGACGGGGTAGGGAAGGATCAGGGTCGCGCGGCTTGAGACGGCGGAGCTGCTCGACCACGACCCGACGCATCGCGTCGTTGTTCTCGAGGTGGCCATCGGGCAAGCCGGCGTTGGTGCGCGCCGTCACGCCGAGCACCAGCGACGCGGCGGCCGCTTCCCGCGCGCGAATCTCGGCGTTGCCGCGCGATCCCATCTCGCCGCGGGTCAGGTCGAGGATGCCGACACGGTGCCCGGCATCCACCGCCTTGGCAAGCGTCCCCCCGGCGAGGAGTTCGGCATCATCCGGGTGGGCGACGGCGGCAAGGAGGTCGAGGGGCATGGTGATGTCCGAGAGGTTTGGGGAACTCTCGATCATCGATGATCGATGATCGAGCTACTCGTGCCTTAACGCCTCCACCGGATCCATCCGCGCCGCGCGGGTCGCGGGGATCATCCCGAAGACGAGGCCGATGGCGACCGAGGCACAGACGGCGACCACGGCGCTCCAGAGCGGCGCGCCGCTGTCGAGCTTGAGCACCAGCTTGAGCAACTCGCCGACGGTGAGGCCGACGATGATGCCCAGGATGCCGCCGACACCGGTGAGGGTGGCGGCCTCGACGAGGAACTGCCAGAGCACCTCGTTCTTGGTGGCGCCGAGTGCCTTCCGGAGGCCGATCTCGTGGGTGCGGTCGGTGACCGAGACCATCATGATCGCCATCACGCCGATGCCACCCACGAGGAGGGCCACCGAGGAGAGCGCGATCATCACCAGGAAGAACGCCGAGGTGAGCGAGGTGATCGTGTCGAGGATCTGGTCCTGCGTGATCACGTCGAACGAGTTCGGCGTCGACGGCCGGTGGCCGCGCGCGCGGCGCAGCGTGGCGATCGCCGCGTCCTTCGCCACGGGGACTGAGACCCCCCGCTGGGCGAGGATCGCGATGAAGAGCGAGTTGGTCTCGTCGTACTGGAAGTTCTGCTTGGCGGCGCGGAACGGGACGATCGCCCCGTCGGCGGCGCCCGGCGGCTGGAAGATGTTCTCCGGCTTGGCATAGACGCCGATCGTGGTGAACGAGATCCCGCCGATCCGGACCACGTGCCCCAGCGGATTCATCCGGCCGAAGAGCCGATCGGCCACCTCGGCCTCGAGCACGGCGACGGGTTGCCCGCTCTTGAGTTCCGCCTGCGAGAAGAAGCGTCCCGACAGCAGCGACCCGCCCTGGATCTCGAGATAGCTGTTGTCGGCGCCGTAGATCATCAGCCCCTGCGAGCGGATGCCGTCGAACTCGATCTTCTGCTGCACCTGCACCATCAGTCCCGCGTAGCGGATCTGCTCACTGCGGCGGAGTGCCACCGCATCGTCCTCGTCGAGCACCTTGCGCGCCTTGACCTCCGGCGGCAGCCGATCCGGGTTCAGCGGCACCGACGACCAGAAGCGCACCACGTAGAAGGTCTGCGGCGAGGCGTTCTCGACCGAGGCGAAGATCTGCGTCTGGATGCCGTTGACGAGCGACGCCATCACCATCACGGTCGTCACGCCGATGACGACGCCGAGGATGGTGAGTCCGCTGCGCAGCTTGGCGCCGCGCATCGCGTCGAGCGCCTGCACGACCCCCTCGAAGACATTCCCGACGCGGAAGGCCACGGGCTACTCCGTCCGCAGGGCGGTGATGGGGTCGAGCTTGGCCGCCCGGGTGGCCGGGTAGACACCGAAGACCATTCCGGTGCCGGCGCCCGAGCAGCAGCGCGAGCCCGACCGACCAGCCGGTGACGCTTGGCGCGGGGAGCGGCGAATAGGTCGACACGAGCACGGCGAAGGTCCAACCGGCGAGCACGCCGATGATTCCGCCGAGCAGCGAGAGGATCACCGTCTCGACGAGGAACTGGCGGCGGATGTCGCGACGGTTGGCGCCGAGCGCCTTGCGGAGCCCGATCTCGCGGGTCCGCTCGCTCACCGTCATCAGCATGATGTTCATGATCACGATGCCGCCGACCACGATCCCGATGCAGACCACGGCCGGCACCACCGTGAAGAGCAGCGCCGTGAGCGCCGTCCAGAAGGCGAGCAGCGCATCGGCCTTGTCGACCGTGAAGTCGTTCGGCTCGGCGGGCCGCAGCTTGGTGCGCCAACCGCATCGCCTCCTCGGCCCGGTTCATCGCGCCGGGGATCTGGTCGGCCTCGCGCATCTTCACCGAGATCACGGTGGTGCGGCGGCGTCCCCAGACCGATTCGAAGACGGGGAGCGGGAGCAGCGCGAAGCCGTCGAAGGAGGCGCCGAGCGTCTGTCCCTTCGCCGCGAAGACACCCTTCACCACGTACTGCCGGCCGCGCGATCCGCACCGTCTTGCCGATCGCCGCGTCGGGCGACTGGAAGAGCTTGGTCGCGACGTCCCAGCCGATTGCCGTGACCAGCCGACGGCCGCGGATGTCGATGTCGTTGAGCGGTTCACCCGCGGCGATCACGTAGTCCTGCACCAGCTGGTAGTCGGGGGTGATCCCGAAGATCAGCACGCCGCCGACCGACTGATTGCCCGAGATCACGGCGGTGCTCGGCGTGGGCCACCCGGACTGGATGGCGACGCCCTGCGCGTCCGGCAGCGCGAGCCGGACCACCTCGGCGTCTTCCTTCGAGATCAACGGCCGCTTGGCGATCAGCTTGATCTGGTCGTCGTCGAGCAGCCCGACCGAGATCGGCGTGCGCCGCACCTGGAAGGCGTTGTTGCCGATGATCGCGCCGGTCAGGTTCTCCTTGACGTACGCATTCATCCCCTGGATCACCGCGACGACGGTGACCAGGAAGGCGACGGAGACGATGATCCCGAGGAGGGTGAAGATGGCCCGCAGCTTGGAGGTCCAGATGGTCTGGAGCGCCAGCCGGAGGGCTTCGGAATAGGGCATTGGTCAAAGGTAAGGGGGGGCGGGGTGGGGAGGTGAGGGGCGAGGGGTGAGGGGTGAGGATTGGCAGGTAAAACGTGAAAGGTGAAACGTGGTCCGCGTTGGAACCCGTTTCACCTTTCACGTTTCACGTCTTACCCCTCACCCCTCACCACCTACTCGTACCTGAGCGCCTCCACCGGATCCAGCTTCGCCGCCCGGTTGGCCGGGTAGAGCCCGAAGAAGATCCCGGTGACTGCCGAGGCGATGATCGCCGCGAAGATCGACCAGAGCGGAATCGCGGCCGGGATCGGCGAGAAGGAGCGGATCCCCCAGGAGATCACGGCGCCGAGGGCCATACCGCAGAGGCCGCCGAGGACGGTGAGCGTCGCCGCCTCGACCAGGAACTGGAAGAGGATCTCGCCGCGCGTGGCGCCGAGCGCCTTCCGGACGCCGATCTCGCGGGTCCGTTCGGTGACCGAGATCATCATGATGGCCACGACGCCGACGCCGCCGACCATCAAGCCGACTGATGACAGGACCAGCATCACCAGGAAGAAGCCGGCCGTCATGTCGTTGAAGCTCTCCATGAACTTGTCGCCGGAGACCAGGTCGAAGTTGTTCTCGGCGCCCGGCTTGAGGCCGCGCTGCACTCGGAGCGCTGCCGTGACCTGGTCCATCGCCTCGGCCTGCGTGGCGGTCTCCTTGGGGAAGACGGCGATGTTGAGCCAGCCCCAGTCGAAGTCGGCCGTCTTCACGAAGGTCGTGTGCGGGATGACGATCTTCGGGCCTTCATCGGCGAAGAGGCCGGACGGGTCCTGGTAGAGCCCCACGACCGTGAAGGGGAGGCCGAAGATCTTGATCTGTCGGCCGAGCGGATCGACGCCCGGGAAGAGCTCGTCGGCCACGGGCTGGTTGATCACCACCACGAACGGCGCCGCCGGCGTCCTCCGTCGGCGTGAAGTTGCGGCCCTGCAGCAGCTCTCCTCCCTCGACCTGCAGCCAGTTCGGGCTCTGACCGTCGATCTGGGCGCCAGGAATCGCCTTCCGGCCGTAGGAGACGCGGCGACCCGGCCGGACTCGCGGATGTTGCACCGCGCCGATCGGCCGGGAGGCGGCTGATCATCTCGGCCTCCTCGCGGGTCATCATCGGCCGACTGCCGCCAGGGCGACATTTCGTCCGAGCCATCGGAGATCTGGATGCCCGGAGCGGAAGTAGCGCATCACGTAGAACGACTTCGGGCCGGCGCGCTGGACGATCTCGCGAGACCGAGTTCTGGATGCCGGTGATCGTCGCCGCCATGGCGATCACCACCATGACGCCGATCGCCACGCCGAGGATGGTCAGGGCCGCGCGCACCTTGGAGGCGCGCACCGAGTCGAGCGCGAGCGTGACGCCTTCGAGCGCGCGAGCCAGCAGGTTGCCGCGTCCGTAGTCGCTCATTCCTGCCTCAGTGCTGCGATGGGGTCGAGTCGCGAGGCCTGGCGCGCCGGATAGACGCCCGCGACCATGCCGACCAGGATGCCGAAGCGCGACGCCGACGAAGATCGACCAGGGCGCGACCGCGGCCGGCAGCGGCGTGAAGGCGCGCACCGGCGAAGGCCAGCAGCAGGCCGGTGCCGATCCCCAGTCGCCGCGCCGGTGACCGAGAGGGTCGCCGACTCGACGATGAACTGCGCCATGATGTCGCGCCGCTTGGCGCCGAGCGCCTTGCGGACGCCGATCTCGCGGGTCCGCTCGCTGACCGCCATCAGCATGATGTTCATGATCACGATGCCGCCGACGACGAGCGAGATCGCCACCAGCCCCGGGAGGGCCAGGAAGAGCACCTTGGAGATCTTCTCCCAGCCGGAGAGGGCCCCTTCGGCCGACTCGAGGTGGAAGTTGTCGGGCTGGCCAGGGCGGAGGCCGCGGCGGCCGCGCATCAGCACCGTCACCTCTTCCATCGCGGCGCGCATCTGATCCGGGTTCGCCGTCTGGATCTGGATGTCATCGATGATGTGCGGCCGGTTCACCAGCCGGCGCGCCGGCGAGGTGATCGGGGTGATCGCGAACTTGTCGAGCGAGATCCCGAACAGCGTGCCCTGCTTGGCGACGACGCCGATGACCCGGTGCGGCAGGCCGCCGATGGCGATCGTCTGGCCGAGCGGGTCGCGGCCTCCGAAGAGCCGCTCGCCAAGCTCGGCTCCGAGCACCACCACCGCCGCGCCGATGTTCACTTCCTGCGGCGAGAACGCCCGCCCCTCGGCGATGTCGTAGTGCTTGATCTTGAAGTACTCGGCCTCGACCGTGTTCACCTGGATCTGCTTGGCGACCTTCCCCTGCCAGGTGAGGGTGACCTGGTCATAGCCGGTCGCGGCGATCGTCGCGGGGACGCTCAACCGCTCCTTGATGAAGGCGGCGTCCTCGAGCGTGACGCGCGGGTTGCGCTGCCACTGCCGCCACTCCTCCTCGCTGGGGTCGCCGGTCTGGATGTTCGGCCGGTTGCGCACCTGGAAGGTGTTCACGCCGATCAGCGCGCCGGCGAACTTGTCGGTCATGTAGACGTTCATGCCCTGGACGATCGAGACGACCGCGATCAGGAAGGTCACGCCGATCAGCACCCCGACCAGCGAGAAGAAGCTCTTCAGCTTCTGCGCGATGATCGAGTCCCACGCCAGCCGGACCGCCTCGAAGAAGGGCATGTCAGGCCGCGACCCCGGTGACCGGCGACGGATTGCGCTTGTCGCTGTCGACCTTGCCGTCGCGCAGCACCACCACCCGGTGGGCGTGCGCGGCGATGTCGGGTTCGTGGGTCACCAGCACGACCGTCTGCCCCTGCGCGTGCAGGTTGCCGAAGACGCGCATGATCTCGACGCTCGTCGCCGAGTCGAGGTTGCCGGTCGGCTCGTCGGCCAGCAGGATCGACGGCTCGTTGACGAGCGCGCGGGCGATCGCCACGCGCTGCCGCTGGCCGCCCGAGAGCTCGTTCGGGCGGTGGTCCATGCGGTTCCCCAGGCCGACGCGCTCCAACGCGGCCTCGGCGCGGCGCTTCCGTTCGCGGGTCGAGACGCCGGCGTACACCAGCGGCAGCTCCACGTTGGCCAGCGCCGAGGCGCGCGGCAGCAGGTTGAACGTCTGGAAGACGAAGCCGATCTCGCGGTTGCGCACCCGCGCGAGGTCGTCGTCGGCCATCGTCGACACTTCCTGCCCGTTGAGCCAGTACTGGCCCCCGGACGGCGTGTCGAGACAGCCGAGCATGTTCATCATCGTCGACTTGCCGGAGCCCGAGGGCCCCATGATCGCGACGTACTCGTTGCGCCCGATCTCGAGGTCGACGCCGCGGAGGGCGAGCACCTTCTCGCTCCCCATCACGTACTCGCGGGTGATCCCCTGCAGGCGAATGATCGCGTCGCTCACTGCTTCACCACCGCCGGGCCACCGGTCGGAGCGGCCTTCACCTTCGACGAGTCCTTGAGGTCGCGGATCGCCTGGTAGCTGCCGGCCACGATCGTCTCACCCTTCTTGAGGCCCGTGAGGACCTCGAAGTGCTCGTCGCCTGCGATGCCGACCTTCACCGTGCGGAAACGCGCGATGCCGTTCTCGACCACGAACACCCCTTCCTTGTCCTTCGGCTTCTTCCCGCCGGCCGTGTCGGACTTGGTCGTGAGCGGGGCGCCGGCCGTGGCCGCCTGATCGCCACCCATCGCGCTGTCCGGCCGCGTGGTGAGCGCGATGATCGGGATCGACAGCGCGCCCTTCCGGACGTCCGTAATGATCCGCGCCGTCATGCTCAGGTCGGGACGGACATCAGCCGGCGGATTGGTCAGCGTGACTTCGACCTCGAAGTCGACGGCGCGGTCGGCCGCGGCGGCGCCGGCGGCGGTGGTCGCCGCGCTGTTCGCGATCTTGGTGACCCGGCCGACGAACGCGGTGTCAGGGAAGGCGTCGATCGCCACCGAGACGGAGTCGCCCAGCTCGAGGCGGATCACGTCGGTCTCGTCCACCTTGACCACGGCCTGGATCACCGAGAGGTCGGCGATGCGCATCAGCAGGCCGACGTCACGCGAGAACGCGCCGGTCTGGGCCACTTCGCCCTCTTCGACCGCGAGCCGCACCACGCGACCCGAGATCGGGGCGTAGAGCCGCGTGCGGGCGAGGTTGTCCTGCGCCTCCTTGAGGGAGGCCTGCGTCTGCTGCACCTGCGCCTGGCTCGACTTGAGCAGCGCCTCGGAGACGTCGATAGGCCTGCTGCGACTGCTCCAGCACCTCGTCGGCGATCAGCGTCGGGTTGACCCGCTTCAGCTCCCGGTTCCGGTCGAGCGCCCGCTTGGCCTGGTCGCGGTTGGTGCGCGCCTGCAGGAGTTGCGCCTCCACCGACGTCAGCGCCGCGGTGGCGCGGTCGACGGCGCCCTTGAACTGCACCTGGTCCAGCTCGACCAGCAGCTGCCCCTTGGTGACGAGGTCGCCTTCCTTCACGGTGATGTGCAGGATGCGGGCGGTCACCTCGGAGGAAACATCCACCTGGCTCTTCGCCTCGATCTTGCCGCTGGCCGTCACGGCCGACACGAGGTCACGGGTCGCGACTTCTTCGAGGCGCACCTCGACCGGCTTGTCGCTGCCACCCTTCATCTTCATGGCAACGGTGCCGATGATGGCGACCACGACGAGGCCGAGACCGATCTTGACTCCACGAGACATGGGCTGTGTCCTCTGCGTCAGCGAAGGGGGCGACCGACCGCGGCTTCGAGCGCCACGACGGCCTGATGGTAGTCATACACGGCCGAGACATAGTCCGCCTCGGCCTGGGTCACTGCATTCTGTGCGTCGGCGACTTCGAGGGCGGTGCCCTGGCCGATGCGGTACCGGTCCTGCGCCAGCTGCAACTGTTCGCGGGCGAGCGTGCGATTCGCCTCGAGCGTCACGGCCGCCTGGTAGGCGGTGCGCACCGCGCCGAGGCGCGACTGCACCGTGCCGGCCACTTCCAGCCGGCGAGCGCGGGTGGCCTCGCGGGCGTCATCTTCCTGCGCCTTGGCCTGCGACGTCGCCTGCGCGCGCGAGAAGCCGTCCCACAGGGGGAGCGACAGCCCGGCCGAGATCGACCACGGCTGGCGCGTGTACGAGAAGGGCCAGCCGCTGTTGCGGTCGCGGATGCTCTGCGCGATGTCGGCCTGCAGCGCCCCGCCCGTGGCGTCGAGCCCCGAGTAGCTGTTGCAGTCGGCGATGATGCCGCCGTTCGGCGACGGGTGCGGCGAGGTCAGCCGCGAGAGGATGCCGTTCTGGAACTCGCAGTTCGGCTTTGGTGCCCTGCGCGCTCGCGAGCGCACCGGCCAGCTGCGGATTGATGTCGGTGTACTGCTGCGTGAAGCCGCTCAGCCCGGTGCTGATCGAGAACGACGGCAGGTACGCCGCCTTGGCCGAGCGCACGCCGATGCGCGCCGACTCGTGCTGCGCCTCGGCGGCGCGGATGCTCGGGTTGTCGACGCCCGCGGCCGCCAGCAGGGTGCCGAGCTGATAGGTCGGCTCGACGAGCTGGAAGGTCTCGGTCAGGCGGATCGAGTCGACGTCGGTCTGCGTCGGCATGCCGAGGCGGCGGATCAGCTCGATCTTCGCGTCGGTTTCCGACTGCTGCGCACGGAGCAGCGCGACCTGCGAGCGGCCGCGATTCACCTCGGCGGTGCGCACGTCGATGATGTTGGTCTGGCCGACCTGCTGCCGGGCCCGGGCGAGTGTCAGGAAGTCCTCGTTCCGCGCGAGCTGCTGGCGGGCGACCTCCACGGAGGCCGTCGCCCGGAGCACCGCGAGATACTGGGTCGTCACGTCGGCGGTGAGGGTATTCCCCGCGCCGGTGATATTCTCCTCCACCACGCGCTGCTGCGCCTTCTGCTGCCCCGGCGCCATCAGTTCGCGCGCCGAGAGGCTCCACGAGGCGGAGAGGTTGTAGTTCGAGGCGACCGTGTTCGAGCCTTGCGAGAAGACCTGGTTGGCAAAGGTCTGCCGACCCGCCCGGCTGTAGCTGATCCCGGTGCTGCCGCTCAACGTCGGGAAGAGGGCACCATAGGCCGCCCGTACCGCCGCGGCGGCCGGACCCTCATCATTCAGCGTCTGGCGATAGGTTGGGCTGTTCGCCTTGGCGAGCGAGAGCGCCTCACCAAGGGAAAGCTGACGGGGGAGCGAAGGTCCTGCCTGGGCGGCCGCGCCATGGGCGCCTGCAACCACCAGTAGGGCAAGAATGCCGCCGACCACACGACTCGACATGGGCCATCCTGAGGTAAAGAGATAAAGACCGACATGGCCATATACGCCCCCCTCACCCCAAAGTTTCAAGGTGATACATCACCCCAGCCCGCCCTGCAGTTCTGGCTGGCCGTGGCCGGGGTCGTCGCCTTGGCGGGCGAGGCGGCCCGGAACGGGGGGTGGCTCCTGGCCGCGGTCGGCCGCCGTGGCGGCATTGGGGGCATCCGTGGGGACGCTCCGACTCGGCGGTCGGGCACTTCGGGCGGCCGGGCTCGCGCTCGCCCTGCTCGGGGCCGTGGCCGGCACGGTCGCCTGGCGGCTCTTCCGGGTCGAACGCCTCGCGCCGCAGGTGGTGGCCGAGTCGGTGACGGAGGCGACCGCCGCCCGCGACCGTCTCCTCGGCGTCGCCCTCGCCTCGGCGACCCGGGCCGCCGACAACGCGCTCCAGCGGCTCGCCAGCGGCGCCGATCGCGCCCCGCTCGCCGACCTCGCCGCCGACGGTACCATCGAGCGGGCGATCGCCGTTGTCGCCGGCGACTCGGTGCTCGCCCTGATGGGGCCGCATCGCGTCTCCCCGAAGTCGCGGCCGAGGCGAGGTCACGCTCATCACCACCCCGTTCGTGCAGCTCGCCGTCGTCTCGAGGACGCGCGGGGCGCGCGAGGCGCAGGTCACGCTGCTGCTCGACGCCGCGCCCGGCGTCCCGACCGCGGGGGCGTCGCTCGCGCGCGGGGCCGGTGGCTGGCAGCGCGTCGGCTGGCACTGGAATGCGCCGGCGCGCGAGGTGCGCTACGGCACCGTCGCGGAGGCACTCGCCGGCGTGCGACTCGCGATGACGCCGGTGCCTCCTGACAGCGCCCGATCTGGTACTTCGTGAACGCGACCTCGCCCGCCTGCTGCTCGCGACCGCGATGTCCCTCGTGGCGTTGCTGACATTGATCGGTGGGGCGCCGACCGGCGTCCGTGCCGGCGCGATTCTCGTCCCGCTCTGGGCCGTGATGCGCGCCGAGGTGACACCTGCGCTGCTCGGCCCGACGGCGATCACGGCGATGCTTGCGGCGGTGGCGATGCTGCTGCTCGCCGTGCTCCTCTGGCGCCGTCCGCTGCGGCGGTCGCCAATCGGGATGGTGGCGTCGATCCTCCTGCTCGCGACCGCGCCGCCTCTCGTGGCGCTGGTCGGTCGCCGCGTGGTGCCGGTCACCGACTCGACGTCGATCGTCGCCTGGTTCTGGTGGCAGGCGGTGCTCGCCCTCGCGACCGCAGCGTTCCTGGCCGTCGCCTCGGCGCCGCTCCGCACGCCCGACGATCAGCATGCGTCGTCGCGCTGGGGCTTCGCCGCCGCGATCGCGGCCATGCTGGTGGGGATCATCGGCATCGAGGCGTGGCAGCCGGCCGCGTGGGCATGGTGGTACGCCCCGCTCTGGCTGATTCCGGTCGCCGCCTTCCTGCCGGTCACCGCACCTCGCGCACGCCTGGTGGCGATCGCGAGCGACCGCCGGGATCCTCGCTGCGCTGGCCACGTGGGGCGCCTCGCTGGAACAGCGGATGGCACTCGCCAACGCCGATGCCGCGCGCCTCGGTGACGCCCCCAACACGGCGGCACGCGCCGCGCTCGATTCCTTTGCCCTCACGCTGCAACGCGACCGCCCGACGACGCTCGATCGCCTGCTCGTGGACTGGCTCGATTCGCCACTGCACCGCCTCGGCGTGCCGACGCACCTTGCGCTCTGGGACAGCGACGGCCTTCCGCCGCGCGACCAGGTCGCGCTCGACGCGCTCGACGTGGTCTGGGCCGATCTCGACTCCCTGGTGCGCGCCGGTGGCACCGCGCCCCGCCACGTGACGATGCTCCGCGGCGCCGGCCGGCACGAAGTGCTGGTGCTGCCGCTCGCCGCGGACACCATTGCCACGGTGACCATCGGGCCGAGATCGCGCCTCGTGGTGCCGACGCGCTTCGGCCGGTTGATCGGGTGGCGCGCGCCGGTCGATCCGCCGTACCGGATGTCGCTCGTGAACGCCGACGACGCGCTTCGCGGCGACTCCGCCTTCACGCGCACGGGTCGCATCGTTGCGGCCACGCGCACCGTGGTGGTCGGCGATCGCACCCAGTCGGTGCGGCTCGCGCTCGAGATGTCGCGGCAGCGTCCCTTCGCCGTGCGCGCGGCGCTCGTGGTCCTCCTCGACCTGATGCTCGTCCTCGGCATCTGGCAACTGGTGCAGTGGCTGCTCACCGCCTCTGGGTGGCGCCCGCAACCGGTCTTCCGGCGCTCCTACCGACGCACCGTCGCCACCGCCCTCGCGGCGTTCTTCATCGTGCCGGCGCTGCTCTTCACGCTCTGGTCGGTGTTGCGACTCCGGGGTGACGCGACGCGGCAGCGTGCCGACGAGGTCACCCGCACGCTGCGCGACGTCGCCGTGGCCGGTGGCCTCGCGATCGCCGACGCCCCGACGCCCGACCTCGAGGCGTTGCGACGCCTCGCCGATCGTGAGGACACCGAGCTCGGCATCTACCGACATGGCCGCCTCGTCGCCGCGTCGCTGCCGCTGCTCACCGATCTCGGCCTGATGGCACCGGCCCTCGATCCCGCGGTGCGTCCTGCGCCGGGGACCGACGTACGCGCCGTGCCGGTCGCCCTGCCAGGCGCCGGACTCCGACTCGGCGTCGAACAGGCCTCGAATCCCGAGACGCTGATTGCGGGCGCGTTGCCGGGGAGCGAGGCCGATCTCGCGCAGGAACAGGTGGACCTCCTGCTGTTGCTGCTGCTCGTCTCGCTCGGCGGTGGGCTCGCGGCGGTGCTGGTTGCGGGGCTGGTCGCGCGCGCGCTCGGTCAGCCGATCGAGCTGCTGCGCCGCACCGCACTCGCGATCGGTCGTCGCGAAGCGTTGCCGCCGGCTCGGGACATTCCGGCGGAGTTCGGTCCGGTGTTCGGCGCGATCGCCCAGATGCAGGACGACCTGCAGGAGAGCGAGACCGAGCTCGAGGCGGGGCGTGCGCGCACCGCGGCGATCCTCAGCACGGTCGCGACCGGCGTGATCGGCGTCGATGCCGAGGGACTGGTGATTCACGCGAATCCGCGCGCGTCGGAATTGCTCGGCCGCACGGTCGTGGCAGGCGCGCCGCTGCTCGAGCAGTTGCCGAACAACTGGGCGCCGGTCGTCGCCGGGGTGCGTCGACTGCTCGGGCCCAACACGCGCGACGCCGAGAGCCGCGAGCTGGAGATCGGCGACCAGCAGTTCGCGGTCACGCTGGCTCCGCTGGCCGACGGTGGCCTCGTGCTGGCGCTCACCGACATCACCGCGGCATCGCGGGCAGCCCGCATCGTGGCGTGGGGCGAGATGGCCAGGCAGGTTGCCCACGAGATCAAGAATCCGCTCACGCCGATGCGGCTCGGGCTGCAACACCTCCGCCGGGTGCGTGCGGACGGCGGCGCCGACCTGCCCGCACTGGTGGACCAGACCACGGAGCGGTTGCTCGGCGAGATCGACCGGCTCGACCGGATCGCCAGGTCCTTTGCCCGGTACGGTGCACCGCCCGACGTGGCGGCACCCCTGGAGGCGATCGACCTCGCCGAGGCCGCCCGCGAGCTGGCCTCTCTCTTCGGGCTCGGCGGTGGGGGGATCACGGTGGCCGTCGAGGTCCTCCCGGGGGCGGGGGGGATGGTCGCTGCCAGGCGGGAGGAGCTCTCCCAGGTCCTCCTCAACCTTGTCGACAACGCCCGCGGCGCGGGGGCGACGCTGATCACGCTCCAGGTTGGGGCAGCGGTCCTGACGGCGGCCGACAACGGCCCGGGGATCCCGGCCGATCAGGTGGGGCGGATCTTCGATCCGACCTTCTCCACCACCACCAGCGGGACCGGGCTGGGGCTGGCGATCGTCCGGCGGCTGGTCGAGGGGTGGGGGGGCACGGTGGCGGTCGACGGCGGTGTGGGGAGCGGGGCCCGGTTCGTCATCCGCTTTCGTGAGGCCGGGGCGGCGCCCCAGGCCTCAACCGACGGGGGGGTGGGGGGCGTATAACCCCCTTGAACCCATGGACCCCGATTCCCGGGTCGTCCCAGGGGCGTACCGATCATCCGGAGTGACACACTATGAAGTCCCGTCTCGCGCTGGTGGCAATGTTGGTCATGGCGGCGGCCCCGTTGGCGGCGCAGGGTGGTGGTGGTGGCGGCGCTGGTGGCCGCGGGATGGGTGGCGGCCGTGGGATGAACATCGAGGCGATGACCGCCCTCTACACGCTGACCCCCGAGCAGGTCACCAAGGCCGACGCGCTCCTCAAGGCGTACCAGGCGCAGGTTGCCCCGCTGCAGCAGTACATGATGGCGCAGCGCCAGGCGCAGGCCGAGGTCAACCCGGACTCGATGAAGAAGTCGACCGAGGCGCGCACCAAGTTCAACGCCGACTTCAAGGCGCTCCTCACGGGCGACCAGGTCAAGAAGTGGGACTCGGTGCAGGCTGCCCAGGCCGCCCGTATGGGTGGCGGCGGGCGCGGACCGGGCGGCTTCTAATCCGCCCCCTGCTCCTCGCAGGATTGCTCCTCGTCGGGTGCGGTGGCGTCAAGGACGCCACCCCGCCAGACGGGGAGTCTGCATTTCAGGGCCCGCCGCCGGCCTCCTCGGCGATGATCGCCGAAGGGGACACGGCGGCGGTGCTCTCGCTGCTCAAGCTGACGATGACCGAGATCGATGCGGCGCTCGATTCGATGGAGCGGCGCGATTCGGTGCTGCCGGCCGAGCCGGGGCAGGAAGCCCGCAGGCTCAGCGTCTGGCTGCGCGACGGGACGCCCCGCAAGCTGCTGGTGACGGAGCCGAACGAGGGCGGCGCGATGACGCTCGAGTCGGAGTATTGGTTCGTGAACGGCGAGCTGCGCGCGGTGCAGCAGCCGACCGCGGCCTTCTTCTTCGAGGCCGACCGCATCCTCCTCTGGACCGACGAGGCACTCGACCCGATCACGACGATCACGCCCGAGGAACGCATGGCGCGTGAACTCGAGATCCTCGCCGAGATCGAGAAGCGGCTCGCGGTGTTCGGCATTACCCTGCAATAGCGCAAGTCAGCGCGGGAAGTACTCCGCCGCGACCTGCACCGCGAGAGCGCTCGGCGCCACGCCGCTCACCCCACCCCAGTCCACGCCGAAGAGCCGCACGAAGCCGCTCCCCGGCCGTCCACCGAAACGACGGACCCACGACGCGGCCAGACCTTCGTCGTCGGTCGCCAACACCTCCGTCACGCTCGCCGGGTCGGCGCCCCAGTTGCTCACATGCCAGCGCGTCAGCCCCCACCGGGTACCAGCCGCCGTGGTCGTGGCACCATGCGGGTCGAAGTTGCCCTGCTCGAAGCGCACGCCGAGGAGGCGGGTCGCCGCGTCGCGGTCGACATCCTTGAGGTCGAGGCCGCCATCGGCGGTGCGCGGCCAGAGCATTGGCGGGACGCCGAGCCAAACCACCTTGCCACCCTGGTCGAGGTAGCGTCGCAACGCCCGCGCCGCGCCCGCAGGCAGCGCATCCATCGCGAAGACCACCACGCTCGGCGCACCGCTCGCCTGCGCATCAAGCCACTTCGTCACGCCATTGGCATCGAGCACCGTGTAGCCGTGATCGCGCAGCCAGTTGCGCACCGATTCGTGGCCGCGGAAGAAGGTCGACGCCACCAGCGACGAATCCCAGAAGACGGCACGCTGCAGCGCGGGCCCGGCGGTGAGCGCCACCGCGTAGACGCCGCCGTCGTCGCTACCGAGGTAGAGCGTGCTGTCGGCCACCACGGGCGACGAGAAGAGTCCGCCCCCGGCACGCCAGCGCCAGCGCTCGGCGCCGCTCTTCAGGTCGAGCACGTGGAGCAGCCCCGAGCCCTCGCCAACGAAGACCATCCCGCCGGCCACGGCCGCCGAGCCCCAGACGATGTTCTCGCTCGGCGCGCGCCACCGCTCCTTGCCCGAAGCGAGTTCGACCGCCTGCACGAAGTGACCATCGGAGGAGCCCCAGATCGCCATCCCGTCGGCGAGGGCCGCGGAGGCGTTGATCCACGAGACCTGATGGTCGACGCGCCACCGCTCGACGCCGTCGCGCAGCGAGACCGCGTAGCCGAAGCCGTCACGCGCACCGACGACGACGAGGCCGTCCTGGATCGCGGGGGACGACTGGATGGTGCGTCGGTCGAAGCCGAAGTTTTCGGAGTGCAGCGTGTCGCCGACGGTGCGGAAGCGCCAGAGCGTGGCCCCCGTGGTGAGGGCAAGCGCATACAGCGAGCCGTCGACGCCACCGACCACGACGCGGCCGTCAGCGATCGCCGGTGTGGAGCGGAGGCGCGTGTTGAGCGGCGTGCTCCAGCGCACGGCACCGGTGGCCAGCGCGAGCGCGCGCACGACGCCATCCCCGCCGCCGACCACCACCACGTCGTTGCTGATCACTGGGGAGCCGACGTAGCGATCGCCGCTCTCATGGCCCCAGGGGAAGGGAAGGGTCGACCCATGCGCCACGCGCCAGCGCGGTGCACCGCTGCGCGCATCAAAGGCGCGCGTGTCGGTTGGGGTGCTGATGACGACCACGCCGCCCGCCACGGCCGGCGACGCCGAGAGCTGGCCGAGTGCCGCGGTCTTCCAGCGCAGCGCACCGCTCTGCCGATCGATGGCGTAGAGGTGGCCATCGTTGCTGCCGACGTAGACGGTGGTGGTGGTGACGGCGGGGGAGGAGCGGACGGGACCATCGGTCTGGAAGCGCCAGCGGAGGCCGCCGTAGGCCGTGGCGCCCGGGTCGGCGTAGCGACCGCTGTGTCCGGCGTCACCGCGGAACATCGCGGTGGCCTGGGCCGAGGCGGCGCTGGTGGTGACGATTATCAGGGCGGCGGCGAGGAGGGCTCGCGAATGCAGCATGCGGGGCACGTCCGAAGGCGAGGTGGTGGGTCAGGGGGACCCGTGGCCGTCGGTACGGGATCGGTCAGCGTCTGGTGTCATGGTGGCGGGGTCGCCTGACCGTTCGCTGACGATCCCCGCGGAATGGCGCACCGCCCTGCGGCGAGGTGGTGGGGCGGTGTCTCCGGCGCAGGCAACACTTCCGCATCTCCCGCCCCGAGGCGCCCCTGCTCGCTCGCATCCGCTCCGCCACCGTCCTCGGCGTCGACGCCCTCGCCATCGATGTCGAGGTCGACATCACCAACGGCCTCCCCGCCTTCACCACCGTCGGCCTCCCGCTCGGCGCCGTCAAGGAAGGGCGCGAACGGGTTGCCGCCGCGCTCGGCAACGCCGGCTACCAACTGCCGCTTCGCCGGATCACCGTCAACCTCGCGCCGGCCGACGTGCAGAAGCGCGGCAGTGCGCTCGACCTGCCGATCGCGGTGGGGATCCTCGCCGCGAGTGGCCAGATCGTCGAGGACCGCCTCGCCGGGACGCTCTTCCTCGGTGAACTCGGCCTCGAGGGCGACCTGCGCCCGATTCGCGGCGCGCTGCCGATTGCGCTCGCCGCCAACGCGATGGGGTGTACCGAGCTGATCCTCCCTGCGGCGAATGTCGCCGAGGCGGCGGTGGTGGAGGGGGTCACGGTGCGCGGCGCGGCGACTCTCACCGAAGTGTGCCGGCATCTGGGTGGCGAGATCACGCTGGAGCCGGTACGGACCGATGCCTCGGCGTTGATGGCCAGCGCGCCGTTCCCCGATGTGGACTTCGCCGACGTGAAGGCCCAAGGCGCGGCGAAGCGCGCGCTGGAGGTGGCCGCGGCGGGGGCGCACAACATCCTGATGATCGGACCGCCCGGGGCGGGGAAGACGATGCTGGCGCGGAGGCTGCCGAGCATCCTGCCGTCGCTCACGCTGGCGGAGGCGCTCGACGTGACGCGGATCCACTCGGTGGCGGGGCTGCTGCCGCTGGGCGAGGCGTTGCTGACGCAGCGGCCGTTCCGCGCGCCGCACCACACCGTGTCGTATGCGGGGCTCATTGGCGGCGGGTCGATCCCGCGGCCGGGTGAGGTGTCGCTGGCGCATCACGGCGTGTTGTTCCTGGATGAAGTCGCCGAGCTGCCGAGCAACGTCCTCGAGGTGCTGCGGCAGCCGCTGGAGGATGGGCACGTCACCATCTCGCGCGCGGCGATGACGCTCGGCTACCCGGCGCGCTTCCTCTTCGTGGCGGCGATGAACCCTTGCCCCTGCGGCTATGCCGGCGATCCGGTGCGGCAATGTCATTGCCCACCGCTCACGGTGCAGAAGTACCTCTCGCGGATCTCGGGGCCGTTGCTCGACCGGATGGACATTCACCTGAGCGTGCCGCCGGTGGCGTATGGCGATCTGACATCGCGCGGCGGCGCAGAGTCGAGCGCCACGATCCGCGCGCGAGTGGAGGAGGCCAGGGCGCGGCAGCGCGACCGCTTCAGACGGAGCCGCGGCGTCTTTGCGAATGCGCACATGGGGCCGCGCGAGCTGGCGCGGCACGTCCCGCTCGACGCCGCTACCGAGGCCGTCATGAAGAGCGCGATCGAGCGCCTCGGCCTCTCGGCGCGCGCCTACCATCGGGTGCTCAAGCTGGCGCGCACGCTCGCCGACCTGGCGGGGAGCGACCAGGTCACCGCGGCGCAGGTGGCCGAGGCGATCCAGTACCGGGTGCTGGATCGGGGGCGGGAGTAGGCAATGGGAAGCGACGACGCGCTGCCGCAGCCGCACCCTGTCATCTCCCTCGAGGAGGGTGTCGCTCTAAGGTCACAAAATGTGACCTTAGCCGCAGCGGGGCGTGGTTGTCATCGAAAGTACCTGCGATATGCGTTCACCGATGATGGCGCCGGGGGACGGAGGGCGCCAGAACCGGATTGGGTTCTGAGGGGCAGGATCAGGCCCGGGGTGGCGGCGATATTGCGCGCTCTCCAATTGAGCAGATATCTTGCCCATATGAACAGCCCCCCGAGGACCCCATGACCGCGGCCGTTGCCCCGACCGTCGAGCAGGTGGGTGCCCTGCTCGGCCTGAGGCCCCGACCTCACTCCGTCGCCGAGCTCGACCGCGTCGTGCGGGCCGGGCTGCCCTATGCGAGTATGCGGCGGGTGGAGAAGCACTTCGGCCTGCCGCTGCAGCCGCAGGTGCGCCGCTTCATCGGCTCGCGGAGCACGCTGGAGCGGCGTGAGGTCGCGGGGCGGCTCTCGCGCGCGGAGAGCGAGCGGCTGGCGCGGCTGGCGGGGCTGTCGGGATTGGCGGAGTTCGTCTGGGGGTCGGCGGCGCTCGCCAAGCAGTTCCTTGCGACGCCGCACCCCCAGTTGGAAGGGCGGACGCCCTTGGAGGCCGCGGAGTCGGAGATCGGGGCGCGTCAGGTGGAGCGACTGCTCTGGTCGATCGAGCACGGCTTGCCGGCCTGAGCCGAGCATGCCCCTGGCGTACCGCATCTGTTCTGCGCGCTACCCCGTCCTCGACGGCACCGGCGCGGCGATGAGCGGCGCCCGCTGGAACTCCCCCGGGCGGCCCGTCATCTACACCTCCGAGCACTACGCCACCACGATCCTGGAGCAGCTCGTGCATGTCGGGCGACTGCTCGTCCCCCCTGGGCACCATGGCGCCGTGATCGAGATCCCTGACGATCTCCCCATCGCGACGTTCGATCCTGCCGAGCATCCGGGGTGGGATGCACCCGACTCGAGCGTGGCTGTCGCAGTCGGTGATGCATGGCTGCGGGGTGGGGCCACCCCGGTGTTGCGGGTGCCGTCGATCCCCGGGCAGCCGGTCGAGTGGAACCTCCTGATCAATCCGCTGCACGCCGCGTTCAGGCGCATCCGGACCGGGGCGGCGTTCTCGGTGCGGTGGGATGGGCGGTTGTTTGGGACGGCGGTGGGGTAGGCCGGTTCGCACCGCTCACGGTGGAGGGGTGGCGAGCCGACCCATTCCCCAGCGATGTAGCTTGCGGGGCCACGCCTCCCCGACCCTCCAACAGGTAGGCCGAGATTGAGCAGCGCACCCGAGTCCGTGACGTACGTCCTGGTGGTAGCGGGTGCGCTCAGCCTGTGGAGCTGCGCTCCTGCTCCGGCGGAACGAGCTGCCGGGATCGATGTCTCGGCCACGGTGCTCGATGCACGCACGAGTGTCCCCGCCTCTGACAGTCTCGTCAGCCGCGCGCTGGGCTCCGCCGAAATCATCGACCGGCCGTGGATGATCGGTCTGGCTGGAGATCTTGTCGTCGTGACGGATCTTGATCCGCCGCACATCCACCTGTTCGATCGCGGAACGGGTCAACATCTCAAGTCGTTTGGTGCTGCAGGAGAGGGTCCAGGTGAATTCTCCAATGGGCCGTCGCTGCTCCGTGCGGGCCTGCTGAGGGACACGATGTGGCTCCTCGACGGCCCTCGCCGTCGGCTCACCGGCTATGCTGTTGGCTCGCTCGTTCGCGCCAATCCCTCCGCCGGGGCGCGGATCGTGAATCTGCCAGCACTCATGCTGCAGAGTATCGACGGCCCAGATGCTGAGGGACTGTTCTTCGCGACCTCTGATGACCCGCGTGACGGGATGCGGTTGATGCATCTCTCGGGGCAGAGTGGGGCGGTCGTCAAGTCCGTCCCGATCGATGTTGGCGACCTGCGGCCGTCGCCGGAGTATGTGCCACGCGCCTACTCGCATCGCGCCTGCTTGCAGGGAGACGTCAAGGGACTCTATCTGGTATATCGGTATGCCGGGCGGATTGATCGGATCTCCGCGGAGACGGACCAGGTTCAGGGGGTGGCCGTGCCATTCCGCTGGCTTCCGTTTGTTTCTCCCGACACGATCAATCCCAAGCTGGTCACCTTCGGAGGGAGCCGCCCCCTCGTTCGCAGGGCATACAGCGACTGCTATGTCACAGCGGACCGCTTCTATGCGATGTACAGCGGTCGGCTTCGGGGCGAGCAACAGAACCCCTCACCGAGGGCTGAAGTACACGTGTTCGACCTCGCCGGGCATCTGCAGCGGGTAGTGGTTCTCGATCATGCGTCCAACGTGTTTGTGGTGACGCCGGACAACGGCACGCTCTACAGCATTGCAGAGGAGTCCGGCGGATGGGTGATTCGAGTCTCCACGCTGGGTAATGCCGGGGGGACGGCTCGACGATGATGCTGGGAAGAACACAATCTCACGGATTCATGTGATCAGGGATCATGTCAACGCTGCGCCAGGTGCGGCGGAGTTAGCTTCGCCGCATCGGGCGGCGCAGCCTACCGCACCTCGAACCTGACCCGCTGCTGCACCAGCTGCCGCACCGCCTTGCCGCGGATCGTCGCGGGCTCGAAGCGCGCGCGCAGGATCGCTTCGCGTGCGGCGGCCTCGAAGCCGTAGAGCGTGCTGGCGATGACCCGCACCGACCCCGGCTCGACCTGCCCATCGGCGTTTACCACGAACTGCAGCGTCACCTCGCCGGCGACGCCCGACTTCCGCAGCGCCGGCGGGTAGACCGGCTCGCCGCCGCCGAGGTAGTGCACCGGGACGTCGACCTCGAGCTGAGAGAACTGCTCCGAGCCGATCGCCCCCGGGTCGCCAGCGGCGCCACTGCCGATCTGGGATTGCGCCGGGCCCTCCCTCCCGACGGCCGTGAAGCGCGACGGATCGAACGACTCGCCTAGGTCGACCGGCGGGATCCCGATCGGGATGTCGATAGGTGCGGTGACCGTCTCGAACGTCGGACCCGCCGGCACCGCGCTCGACGACGTCGCCGCGGGCGCCGCATGCACCACCTCGGCGGGATCAATCGGTCGGATGTACACCGCCGTGCTGTCGACCAGGCGCGCGCGCACCTCGGCGGCCGCGCCCTGGGTGGCGTGCACGGCACCGATGAGCAGCGCGCCGTGGACGGTGAGCGAGAAGAGCGTCTGGCCGAGCGAGCGCTCGGTGGCTGGCTGCGATTCGATCAGGGTGCCGAACATCGGAAACCTCCGTGCAGGGGTGGGACCCAATGCCTCGGAGATCAACATCGCGCCTGGAGTTGTCGCTGGTGTGGGGCGCGGATGACAACACGCCGCCCCCCAGATGACGGGGTGGCGGCGAGATCATTGCAGGGGGATGACGATCGGGTAGCTTGAGCTGTTGCCCTCTCCCCCACGGAGCCGCGCATGCCCTTCCGCACGTCCCCTGCTTTCTGCCTCCTCCTCTGCGCCTGCGGCTTTGACCCGAAGGTCGGGCCACCCGAGGACGTCAACGGCCGCAAGGCGCCGGAGATCGTCCTCGACCACCGTGGCCTCGGCGTGCCGGTCGACACGCTGCCGAGTACAGTCCTGAGCGCATCGGATTCGTTCGGGGTGATCGGCGGGGTGACGATCGTGGGCGACAAGTTGGTGGTCGGACAGCGGGAGGCTCCCTACTTCCTGGTGCTCGACCGGAGGAGTGGAGCGATCGTCAGGTCGTTTGGCCGTGCTGGGGAAGGGCCGGGGGAGTTCCGGATGGCACCGGAGTTCCTTCGCGGCGTCCCGAACACGCAGGACCGGTTCTGGGTCGGATCGTGGATGGGACAGAGCCTCGTCGCGTTGCCAGCCCACGCTGCCCCGCCGGGCGAGCCTGAGCCGTCCCCACTTCGGGTCCGGCCATCCTTGTCCAAGGGATCGATTCATGGACTTCGACTTGGTGAGAATCGGTTGCTGTTGACCGGTCAGTCGAGGGACGGGCTGGTGCGGTTCGGCATCTTCGACACGCTCGGCGCGCTTCAGCAGCAACTCTCCCCGATTGCCCACGTGGACAACCGGCTCTTCGACAAGGCGCTGCAGAGCGCCTTCGAGTTCCGTCTCTGTGCCAATACGTCGGGGACACGGTTCGCCCTCGCTTATGCCAACACCGGCATGCTACGCGTTCGTGGGGTGGATGATTCCATCGTGACCGAGGCCGAGGCCCCGTATCGGTTCCGGCTGCACCTGCCGCCCATCGGTCGGCTTCTCAGGGAATTCAAGCCGGCACCGGGAGGCCGGCGCGCCTACCTCTCCTGCGTCGCGACCGATTCACTCCTCTATGCCTTCTTCTCGGGGGAATTGTTGCGGAAGCCGTGGAATCGGCCGCCGGTGGGCAATGTCTTCTTGCACGTCTTCACCTGGGACGGCCGACTGGTGCGCGTGCACCAACTCGATCACTATGCGTTCTCCGGCGCGCTTGACCCGGTCACCCACGAGCTCTATACCACCTCGCTCTGGCCGGACAGTGGGACCGTGCGGCGGACGGTCTTGCCGCGATGAGGCCGACATCCAGGAGGATTGCGCGGGCGGTGGTCACACTCTCGATGCTGTCGCTCGTGTGCGGCGCGGCCGCCTGCAGCATCGACCCCACCGTCGGACCGCCGGAAAAGGTCAACGACCGCAAGGCGCCGGAGATCGTCCTCGATCACCGTGGCCTCGGCGTGCCGGTCGACACGCTGCCGAGCACAGTCCTGAGCGCGTCGGACTCGTTCGGCGTGCTGACGTCGATCGCCATCACCGGTGACTTCCTCGTGGTGGGCGAGGCCTACGACGCGCCCTTCCTTCACATCCTCGACCGCACATCCGGCACGCTGCTCACCTCGGCGGGTCGGCAGGGGAATGGCCCCGGGGAGTTCACCTTCGGTCCCCAGTTTGTCACCGGAGCCGTCACGGAGCGGACCGATCTCTGGCTTGCGCCACAGCTCCAGAGCCACGCCGTGGTCCTGAACATCCCCGCCCTCGTGGAGAAGCGCGCAGACTGGCTCCGCCGCAGCCTCCGGATCGAGGACACCGGATTCCGGCCCAACGGGATCCGCCTCGCCGAAAATGAATGGCTGGTGCGCAGCTACACGCCGGAAGGCGACGCCCCCCTGCTGCTGTTCGATTCTCTCGGCACCCGGCAGGGCACCATCGGCACCGTCAGCATCGCGGACGATCGCATCCGGAAGAGCGAGCGATGGGGGGCGTACATGTTCAACCTGTGCGGCAGCCCGGACGGTCAGCACGTGGCGCTCCCGTTCTCGTACACGGGGCGGTTGGAGATCCGGTCACCCGCCAGCAAAGCGGTCGTCGAGGCATCCGTGCCCTACCGCTACCGCCCCCATCTGCCGTTGATCGGCAAGATCCTGATGATGTTCAAGAGCGGCACCGCAGGAACGCGCTACGCCTACGGTGACTGCGTGGCCACCGATTCACTGATCTACGCGAGCTTTCGCGGGCACGTCCGCGGGAAGGTCCGCAAGGCGCCGCCGCCCGCCAACACTTTCATCCATGTCTTCAATTGGTCGGGGAAGCTGCTGCGCGTGCACCACCTGGACCACTCGATCGGCGGGTTGGATCTCGATCGGGCGAACAACGTGCTGTACACGGTGAGCAACTATCCCGACTCGGCAGGGCCGACCGTGCGCCGGACGGTGCTGCCGCGGTAGGTGGCGGGTACCGAGTGTGTCTGCTTCGGAGGCCCCGCCGCCGCGGCCTGAAGGCCGCGGGGCGGGGGAAGGCGTTTGGTGCATTCTCTTCCACGCAGGTCCTTCGACTGCGCGCCGGCTACGCCGCCGCTCCGCTCAGGATGACAAACTCAAAGTGTCACCCCGTTCGCTGCTCACCGTTCACCGGCAGTTCGGCATCCGAAACGCCCCGATCCGGCTCGAGTAGCTCGTGGCACCAGGCCGGTAGTAGTCACCGACATACCAGATGGTGCAGTCGTCGACCGGGTCGACGGCGGTCTGGGAATAGTCCTCCCAGCGGAGGGTGTTGGTCTGTGACCCTTCGCCGCGGACCATGGTGGCCTCGCGAAGGGTGAGGACGCCGAGTTGGTCGCTGCGGCGGCGGCCGGCGAAGCGCTGCTCGGGGAACTGCGTGGCACTGCCGGCCGAATAGCCGATACCGATGTTGCCGAATTTGTCGATCGCGGGCGACGGCAGCCATCGGTAGGTCGCGTCGGGCGCGAAGGTCCCCTGCTGGTAGAGCGCCGGTGCTCGGTCCCTCCCCAACCGGAATTCATACCAGCGCACGCCACCCGCGCCGGCCGCGGTGTTGACCGAATGCGTGGCGACGACCGACTCCACGTTGCCGATACGCCGGTACACCACCCGCGCCATCAGCTTGTCGCCCTGCGCGTCGAGCTTCCGATCGACACCCGGCTGCGGGACGCAGTTGGTGAGCTGCCCGCCGCAGAGATAGGCGTAGGGCGCGACCGCGATCTTCGTCGGGCCGTCGAGCCGTGTCTTGCTCGGGTCGTCCCAGTCGACATGGAACTGCCAGGCGTAGATGCCGTCATCCTGCAGGACACCCTTGAGCTGCGTGCCGCCCGCGGCGAGGACGAGGTTCGGTGATCCCGCCGGTGGCAGTTGTGTGCCGTCGAGGTCGACGTTGTTGAGGAAGTTCACCCCGGGCACCACCACGCACTGCTCCGTCGCGGGCTCGCCGCGCAGCATCCGCGCCCGATCAGCAACACACGTGTGCTTCTCGATCACGTCATCGCCCGTGGAGCTCGGCAGGTAGTAGCCGTCAGGCCACACCGCCGGGCGCGGATAGTCGGGGAAGAGCGGCCGCACGAACTCGTAGCGATAGTAGGAGCCCATCGGGTCGTTGCTGGTGCTCACCGCGTAGCACATCGCGTACGCGCCGCTGTCCCGCGGTGCCACCGGGCGTGTTGCACCGGGCGTCGCGGCCGGTGCGGGAGTCGGCGGGGGCGGCGAGAAGAGCGCCTCTGCCTTCCCGGGCTGCCCCGGACGGCCGATCACACTGCGCTTCGCCACACCTGGGGCAGGTGGCGCCTCATCATCGGGCCGCCGCGGTCCGCGCGAGAAGATCGGGCTCACCACCAGCCACCGGTCGGCGAGCTGATCGTAGCGTACCACCGCGTCGCCGCTGTTGCGCTGCTCGCAGAGCCCGCCGAAACCGCGCCACACGGTGCGCGTCTCGACCGGCCCGTAGAGGACGTGCCCGGTCTCCGGATACTTCGCCCCCGCCTTCGTGAAGACGGCCATCCGCGAGTTGACGATCTGCACGATGTGATCGGGGCCGACGCCGAGGGAGTTGTCGGACGGGTTGCGCAGCGTGGCGGTCCCCGAGGGGCCGCTGAAGCCGATGCCGAGGCCGTCGAAGGAGGCGATCATCCGCGCCGCGGGGCCGCTGCCGTGCGCCGTCTGCTCGACGCCCGCCGCACCCTGCGGCATCGCCATCGTGGCGTCCTGCACGCGGTCGTCCTCGTCGTCGTCCTCGTCGGGCGGCGCCAGGCCGCGCATCGGCGCCCCGAGCTCGTCGACCTCCACCCGCGCGATCACGTCACCTGCCAGGATCCCCTCGGCGACGTCCAATCCGGCGATGACCTCGCCTGCGGTGGTGTATTCGTGGTCGAGGATCGGGTTGTCGGCGAGGTTGAGGTAGAGCTGCGCATCGCCGGTGTCGCGACCGCGCGCTGAGATGCCGATGGTGCCGCGGAACTGGGAGCGAAGTGCGAGCTCGTCGCGCATGAAGGGGCCGTCGCCGACGTATTCCGAGGCGTCGCCACCGCCGCCCTGCGTGACGAAGTTGGCTTCGACGCGCTGGAAGACGTGGCCGTTGTAGAAGCCCTCGCGCGCCAGCCGGAGGAGCCGTGCCGCGGTGGCCGGTGCCTCGCCCGCAAAGAGACGGATCGTGAACGAGCCGCCGCCGCTCGACGGCGCCATCGTCACGATGAGGCGCGCCTCGCCCTGCAGCAGCAGTTTCGCGAGCGGCTCGGTCTGGATCGGGAGCGGCTTCGTGGCCGGGGCGATGGTCCGCCCCTGCCAGCGCGAGAGGATCGTCGCCGCCGAGACGGCGACGGTGCTGTCGAAGTCGGCGGCGTAGCGGAGGATGGCGCGGGAGTTGTCGATGTTGCCGAGCTCGCCGATCCGGGCAAGCAGCGCGATGCGGGGATCGCGCGACGTCTCGCGCTTCTCGAACGAGATGCGGTCGAGCGCGGCGATTGCGGCAGGGACGACGCGCGGGTCCTTGGAGCCGTTCAGCGCCGTCGCGGCCGCGAGCACGACCTGATAGCCCGGTGACGCGAGCGCGCTGATGAAGAGTGAATCGTCGGCGTGGCCGGTGATCCGGGCCAGGCCGGTGATTGCGGTCTCCTGCACGTTGTGGTCGCGGTCGCCGGCGAGTCGACGCAGGAGGGCGACGTCCCGCATCGTGGCGGCCGCCACCGTCGCCGCGAGCCGCTCACCCCAGATGGTGCTGCCGACGAAGCGGTCGAGATGCAGGCGCGCGGTGGCGCTGTCGACGCGGGCCAGCGTCATCAGCGCGTGCGCCGCCTTGTGCCAGCGATGGTCGGGGGTGGTGGTCGCGATCGGCGTGGTGAGGGCGTGAAGCAGCACCGGGACGACGGCGGCGCGGTCGGCGCAGGGCGACGTGAGCGAGTCGATGGCGGTGAGCGCCACCAGCAGGTTGCGATCGTCCACGAGGCCGAGGATCGGGGTGCAGTCGGCGGGGCGGGTCGCGAGGCGGGCGGCGACGATCGCGCCGACCCGGACGATGGATGACTTGTCCTTGGTGCCGGCTGCGATCGCCTCGGCGCGGCGCCCCTCGGGGAGCGCGGTGATGGCCGAGAGGGCAAGGCGGCGCACCTGTTCGTCTGGGTCCACCAGGCCGGTAGCGACGATCACCGAGTCGAGCCCCTGCGCGAGGATCAGCGTCGTGTAACTCAAGCGGCGCGCGGTCGGATCGGGCGAGCCCACCGCCGCGCGACGGATCGCGAAGATCGTCGGCATCGCCATCGGACCGACCACGCGCCGTCCCTGCGCCAGCTTGAAGAGCCCCTGCATCATCTGCCGCGTCGCGGTCCGGTTGATCCGCGCCACGATCGCCGCCTCAGCCGCGCGTGCCTCGCTCGAATCGCCATACGGAAGGCGACCGATCGCGGCGGCCAACGCGTCGACGACGGTCGGGTCCTGCTCGTTCGCCAGCGCGGCGTCCAAGGCGAGCCGCGCGCCGCGCACCGAGATGTCGGTGGTGTCGGCGGCCAGCGGCCGACGGGGGACGCGCTTGAGGCTCTGGGCCAGGCCGGTGGCCGCCTCGCGACGGACGGCCGGGACCGGGTCGGCGAGGAGCGCGGCGAGGCGCTTGCCGAACTCTGGGCGCTGGAAGCGACCGAGGCCGCGGGCGGCAACCCGGCGCAGCAGCGTGTCGCGCCCCTCGAGGGCCGCGAGCAGCGGCGCAACCCCGTCGACCCCGGTACCACGGTGGTCCTCGGCGACGAGCAGCCGCTGCAGGGCGGCAGTGTCTGGGCGAGCCGTCTGGGCCCGGAGGAGGGCGGGAGCGGTCAGCAGCGCGACCACGGCAAGGCGAAGGCGCATTCTGGGATCCAGAGGGTGGGGAGGAGGGGGTGTTCGGACCTCGGACGGAAATCTGCCGCCATTTGTGCCATCCCGCGACCGGATCTGGTGCCCCGACGGGACGGCGCGTATTCATTCGGGCCGCCGAACACCCCCGGCGATCCCCGAAACAGATGACGGAGGCAGGATGTCGCGCTTCTCCCTTGCGGCTGGCCGCGTGGCCACGCTCCCCTTCGCGGCGGCCGTGCTGCTGGCCGCGCCGCTGTCGGCCCAGGGCCCCACCCAGCCGATCGACGCGGAGTACACCGCCAAGATCAAGGAGTACCTGACCGACGCGCGGATCTCGACCGAACTGGTCGACCACCTGCCCGCCTCGAGCACGGTGCCGACGCCCCTCAAGTTCCTCGGCCGGATCGTCGGCACTCCCGGCGAGCTGACCTACGCCAAGGACATCCATCGCTTACCTGGCCGCGGTCGCCGCGTCGTCGCCGCGTGCCAAGTACTGGACGATCGGCAAGACCGAGGAAGGCCGCGACATGGTGGTGCTCGCCGATCGCCGACGAGCGCGACATTGGCGCAGCTCGACACGCTACAAGGCGGATGCTCAAGGAGCTGACCGACCCGCGCACGCACCACCGAGGCCCGCGCCCAGCAGATCCTCGGCACCGCGCAAGCCGATCTACTGGCTCACCTCGGGGATGCACTCGCCCGAGACGCGGCGGCCCCGAGATGCTGATGGAGCTGGCGTACCGGCTGGTGGTGGAGGAGACGCCGTTCATCCAGCGAGATCCGCAACAACGTCATCACCTTCATCACGCCGGTGATCGAGGTCGATGGGCGCGAGAAGATGGTCGACACCTACTACTACAACAAGAAGTACGGCGCCGACGGCAACCTGCCGCTGATGTACTGGGGCAAGTATGTCGCAGCACGACAACAACCGCGACGGGATGGGGCAGTACCTCGAGCTGACGAAGCACACCACGCGCACCTTCCTCGAGTGGACGCCGACGGTGCTCCACGACCTGCACGAGGCGCAGACCTACCTCTACTCGTCCACCGGCAGCGGGCCGTACAACGAGGCGGTCGATCCGATCACGGTCGACGAGTGGTGGGTGCTTGCGAAGAACGACGTGATGGAGATGACGAAGCGCGGCGTTCCGGGCGTCTGGACCTACGGCTTCTACGACGGCTGGACCCCGAACTACATGTTCTTCATCGCCCACACGCACAATGCGATCGGCCGCTTCTACGAGGTGCAGAGCTACGGCCCGGACAATTACGTCCAGCGCACCGGCAACACGACGACCTCGCGCGAGTGGTTCCGGCCCAATCCGCCGCTCCCGATCATCAACTGGGGGCCGCGCGCCAACGTGAACATCCAGCAGTCGGGCGTCCTCTTCTCGCTGTCGCGGATGGCGAAGGACCGCCGGCTCTTCCTGGAGAACTACTGGCTCAAGAACAAGCGCGCCGTCGAGCGCGGCAAGACGGGGCCGATCAGCGGCTGGGTGATTCCCGCGAGCCAGCACGCGGCGGCGAATGCGGCCGAGGCGGTCAACGACCTCCGCACGCAGGGGCTCGAGTTCCACGTGGCGACCGCGCCGTTCAAGGCCGGCCACGTCCAGGTGCAGGCCGGTGACTGGATCGTCCGCGGCGACCAGCCGTATCGGACCATCGCCGACATGTACTTCTCGCTCCAGAACTTCGCGATCTCGAATCCGTCGCCGTACGACGACACCGGCTGGACCTTCCCGCTGATGCGGAACATGACGATCCTCCCGGTCGGCGACGTGTCGCTGCTCGCCGGGCCGATGGCGCCGGTCACGGCCGACGTGCGCGCGGCGGGCGGCATCACCGGGAAGGGGAGCGTGGTGGCGATCGCGGCGAGCCGCGACAACGCGCTGGTCTCCTTCCGCTTCAAGCTGGCGAAGGTGCCGATGCGCGCGGCCGACGCCGCCTTCGACGCCGGTGGGCAGCACTTCGAGGCCGGCACCTTCCTGATCCCGAATGCGAACCGCGCCCAGCTCGACGCGGTGCTGAAGCCGCTCGGCCTCGCCGCGTGTGGCGTTGCCGGCGATGCCGAAGGTCGCGATGCACGACCTCGACCTGCCGCGCATCGGCTACATCCACTCGTGGACGCGCACCCAGGACGAAGGGTGGGTCCGCGCAGCGTTCGACCACTACGGCGTGCCGTACGACTACTTCGGCGAGCCGATGGCGCGCGCGGGCAACCTGCGCGCCAAGTACGACGTGATCGTCTATCCGCACGGCGGCAGCGGCGTCGGGCAGGCGGTGCCGGCGGATGGCAAGCCGCTGCCGTACCGCGCGACGAAGGAGTTCCCGTCGCTCGGCTACCCCGACTCGAGCAGCGACATCCGCGGCGGCCTCGGCGCCGACGGAATGAAGGCACTCTACGAATTCGTGCGCGACGGCGGGACGCTCATCACCGAGGGGAGCACGGCACCACTTTTCGTGACGACCGGCCTCCTCCCCGGGGTGAAGGTGGAGCAGGGAACGGCGCTCTTTGCCCGCGGGACGATCCTCCGTGGCGTGCTCACCGACCGGAAGTCGCCGCTCACCTATGGCTACGAACACGGCGAGGTGCCGGTCTACTTCAACCAGAGCCCGATCCTCAACGTCGGCAACCTCCCGCCGGTGGCACTCGTCGACGGGCCGGCCGGCTCGCCGGGGCGCGGCGGCTCGATCACGCCGATGGCGTTCCCGCTGGTGCTCTCCGGCTGGGACCCTGACAAGACCGGCCTCGCGTATGGTGCGTTGCCGACGAAGCCTGAAGCTGTTGCCGATGCACCCGCTGGCGGCCGAGGGGCAGGTGGCGGGCGTGGGGCGGGTGGCGCCCCCGGTGGCGGTGGGCCTGGTGGACGCGGAGGGGCGGGCGGGGCTGCCGGCCTGAGCGGGATCGCGGTCGATTCGTCGGCCACGGCGCGCGTCGTCCTCGCCTTCCCGGCGAAGGCGGACCAGATGCTCCTCTCGGGGACGCTGCAGAACGGCGAGCTGCTGTCGAACCGCGCGCAGCTGGTCGATGCCTCGATCGGCAAGGGCCACCTGGTGATGTTCGCCATCCGCCCCTTCTGGCGCTGGCAGACGCAGGGGACCTATTCGCTCGGCTTCAACGCCCTGCTTCACTGGAACGACCTCGGAGTCGGTCGATGACTCGTCGTCTTCTCGCGGCGGCCATGGTGGTGGCCGCCGCCCCAGTCGCGGGGCAGTTGCCCGCGTCGTTCAAGCCCGCCGAGATCGACGCGGCCGTCGAGCGGGCGCGGACATCTGTTCCAGGTTCCGGGCGTCGCGATCGGCGTGGTGAAGGACGGCAAGCTGATCTACGCCAAGGGATACGGCGTGCGGAAGCTTGGCGAGAACGTCGCGGTGACGCCGGACACGCGCTTCGGGATCGCCTCGAACACCAAGGCGTTCACGGCGACGGCACTCACGATGCTGGTCGAGGAAGGAAAGCTCGACCTGAACGAGCGGGTCGTCACCTACCTGCCTTGGTTCCGGCTCTCCGATCCGTACGTGACGCGCGAGATGCGCGTGAAGGACCTGCTGTCGCACAAGAGCGGCCTGGGGCTCGGCGGCGGCGACCTGATGGCGTGGCTGAGCGACCTGCCCCACGACTCGATCGTCCGGAAGATCAGCGGGCTTCCGCAGCACAGCTCGTTCCGGAGCACCTACGAGTACAACAACATCATGTTTGCAGTCGCCGGCGAACTGGTGCAGGCCGTGACCGGAATGCCGTGGGAACAGTTCGTCACCCGGCGGATCCTGCAGCCACTCGGGATGACGCGGACCGTCGCGACACTCGCGGCGCGCGGCCCCAACGGCAACGACGCTGCGCCGCACATCGACCACGACTTCACCGGCCACCCGGTCGAGGTGATCCCCGACTCGATCGACAACATCGGGCCGGCCGCCTCGATCCAGTCGACCGTGAACGACATGGCGAAGTGGGTGGCCACGCAGCTCGACTCCGGGCGCGTGGCCGGCGGCACCCCGCTCTGGAAGCCCACGACGACGCGCACGCTCTGGTCAATGCAGACCGTGACGCCGCTCAATCCGCCCGCCCCCGAACTCTCGCCGCTCACCACCGACTACAGCGGCTACGCGCTCGGCTTCGTGCTGCGGCAGTTCCGCGGTCGCCAGGTGGTGCTGCACACCGGCGGACTCAACGGGATGATCACGCAGGTGACGCTCTTCCCGAAGGAGCGGATCGGGCTCATCGTGCTGACCAACAACCAGGAGCCGATCATCGGCGCGCTGACCTGGACGCTGGCCGACGCGATGCTCGGCACCAGCGGCTTCGATTGGGTCGGCGGCTACCGCGCCCAGCGCACCCGCATCGTGAAGTCTGCGGACAGCGTCGTCACCAAGGCGATGGCTGCCGCCGATCCGACCATCAAGCCGACCGCGACGATCGCGGCGATGGTCGGGAGCTACCACGACACCTGGTACGGCGACCTGCGCGTCGTGAACGAGGCGGGCGGGTTGGTGCTGCGCTGGCAGCACTCCCCGCGGATGACCGCCGACCTGAAGCCGTTCCGCGGCGACACGTGGATTGCACGCTTCCGCGATCGGGTCGCCCCGGATGCCTTCGTGACGTTCACGGTGGGGAAGGATGGCGTGCCGGAGCGGATGAAGCTGGAGGCGGTGTCGCCGATGGCGGATTTTTCGTTTGACTACCAGGATCTCAGCTTGGTGAGGATCAAATAGAGGATGATCGATGATCGATCATCGATCATCGATCATCGTCTCCCCCTCGCCGCCGCTCCTTCTTGAGCTCACCGCGCTTCTTCTTGGCGTCCACGCGCCGCTCCTTCGAGGCTTTGGTCGGCTTGGTGGCCTTCCGCTTCTTCGGCTCGATGAGGGCGGCGGCGACGAGCTCGGCGAGGCGCTCGAGGGCGGTCTCGCGATTCTGGAGCTGCGAGCGGCCGACCTGGGAGACGACCCGGATCTGGCCGGTGGAGTCGAGCCGGGTGGCGAGGCGGCGGAGCAGGGCGCTTCGCTGATGGTCGGTCAGCGTGGGTGATTCCAGGACGTTCCACACCACCTCGATCCGCGTCGAGGAGGTGTTGACGTGCTGCCCGCCGGGGCCGCCGCTCCGCGAGGCGCGGAAGAGCAGCTCCTCGCGGGGGATCGCGAGGGCGGGGGACACCAGGAGCGGATCGCCGTCGGCCATCCCTCAGGCTAATCGCCCCGGCCGGAGGGCGGCAGAGGGGGGCCGGAATTACGTTTCCCCCAATGCGCTGCCTTGGCCGGATCGTCCTCCTCGTGCTCCTCCTTCTCCTCGCCGGGGCCGGGTGGCTCTATCGCGACGAGATCTGGCGCTGGGGGAACGACGTGGTGCACCCGCTCGACAAGGCGCGCCGCACCGGGCACCCCTCACCGGCGGCCGAGGCGCGTGCGCTCGGCAAGGTCGACTCGCTGCTCAAGAGCCAGAGCGACTCGATCCTCCTGTCGGCCGACGAGATGGCGTCGCTGATCGCCGTCGGCGCGTCGTTCCTGCCACGCGAGCTGCTCGACTCGATCTCGGTCGAGCTCGGTGACCGCACCATCCGCGTGCGCACGCTCGTGAACTCCGCGAAGCTCCCCCAGCGGGTGCGCTCGATGCTGCCGATGGCACCGGAGCCGTTCGAGGAAGTGATCGCGACCGGTACCATGACGCCGGCGCGGCGGGGCGTCGCGGAGTGGAAGATGGACCAGGTGCTGGTGCGCGGGCTGCCGGTGCCGAGCGACCTGACGGCGCGGCTGATCGCGAAGGCGACCGGGCGGCCGAGTGACGGTCGGCTCGAGATCCTGATGCCGCGCGGCGTGACCGGCTTCCGGGTGCGGCCGACGGGCGTGGCGATCTATCGTGACGGAGCGGGACGATGAACGGTCGGATCCTGGTGGTGGATGACGAGCGCTCGATTCGTGACATCTTGGCGCAGGTCCTCGGCTACGAGGGCTACGAGGTCAGCACGGCGTCGTCCGGCGGTGAGGCGCTTGCCGCGTATCGCACGCGCGCATCCGACCTGGTCATCCTCGACGTGAAGATGCAGGGGATCGACGGGCTCGACACGCTCGCGCAGCTGCGGCAACAGGACCCCGACGTGCGGGTCGTGATGATCTCGGGCCACGCCACTATCGCGACGGCGGTGCAGGCGGTGAAGCAGGGAGCGTTCGACTTCCTCGAGAAGCCGCTTGATGCCGACCGGTTGCTGGTGACGGTGCAGCGCGCGATGGAGCACCGGCAGCTCGTCGGTGAGAACGCCCGCCTGCGCGAGGGACTCGCCCGTGCCACCGACTCGCGCTTCGCGATGGTCGGCGCCAGCGAGGGGCTGGGCCGCATCCGTGAACTGGTCGCGCGCGTGGCGCCCACCAATGCCCGCGTGCTGATCACCGGCGAGAACGGCAGCGGCAAGGAGCTCGTGGCCCGCGCGATCCACGAAGGTTCGGCGCGCGCCAAGGGGCCGTTCGTCGAGGTGAACTGCGCCGCGATCCCGAGCGAACTGGTTGAGAGCGAACTCTTCGGCCACACCAAGGGGGCGTTCACCGGCGCGGTCGGCGAGCAGCGCGGCAAGTTCGAGGCGGCCAATGGCGGCACCCTCTTCCTCGACGAGATCGGCGACCTCGCCCTCTCGGCGCAGGCGAAGATCCTCCGCGCCCTGCAGGAAGGGGTGATCGTCCGCGTCGGCGACTCAAAGGCGATCCCGGTGGACGTGCGCGTCATCGCGGCCACCAACCGTGACCTCGAAGGGGAGATCCGCGAGGGCCGCTTCCGCGAGGACCTCTACCACCGCCTCAACGTGATGCCGATCCAGGTGCCGCCGCTCCGGCAGCGCGCCGAGGATATCCCGGCGCTGGTGTCGCACTTCGTCGCGGTGCTGGGCGGCGGTCCGGGGATGGCGCCGAAGCCGTTCACTGGTGGAGCATTGCGGCGGCTGCAGCGGCGGCGGTGGCCGGGGAACGTCCGCGAGCTCCGCAACGCGGTCGAACGGCTGCTGATCCTCGCGGCGGGGCCGGAAGTCACCGAGGAGGAGATCGACCTGGTCCTCCCGGTCGAGAGCGGACCGCCGATCGAGGTGGGCAAGCTTGCGGCCGAGGCCGGGGAGCGGAGCTTTCAGGAGTTCCGGGACTTCGCCGAGCAGGCCTTCCTCGAGGCCCGGCTGCAGGAGCACTACTGGAACATCGCGGAGACGGCGCGGGCCCTCGGGATGCCGCGCTCGAACCTCTACAACAAGATCGAGAAGTACGGCCTGCAGCGGGAGCGCCCATGACCGGACCGCGTGACTGGGACAAGGAGATGGCGGAGATCGACAAGCTGATGGCGTCGGACCGGCCGGCCCCAGCGGCCGCCCCGGGCGCCTCGCCGCCGGCGCGTCAGGCGAGTGCCGCCCCGGCCGCCGCGCCACGCGCCGCGGCGCCGACCGCCTCGCGCGGACGGGACACCGTCTTCGTCTGGCTGATCGCGATCCTCGGCGTGCTCGGCGCGGTGGCGCTCTACTACTGGCCGTACAACAAGAGCTGCGGCACCTGGCTCTACGGCTACCTGATTGGGGTCGCAGCGGTGGCGGGCTGCGGACTGATGACGATGCGCAGCTCGTGGGCGCACCGCCGGGGGCTGGCGCATGTCGTCGGCCTCCTGACCTTCCTCGCCGGCCTCGCCTTCGCGGCCGCCGAGGTTCTTCCGCGCACCGGCTATGCGGCCGTGGCGCGCACCTGGACCTGTCCCTCCTGACCAGACGAGTTATGGCCAAGACTTTCAAGAACTTCATCGCCGGGAAGTGGGTCGCACCGACCACCGGGCGTTACATCACGAATCGCAATCCGGCTGACACCACCGATGTCATCGGTCGCTTCCCCGATTCCGGCCCGGCCGACATCGCCGCCGCGGTGGCCTCGGCGAAGGTCGGCTTCGAGCAGTGGTCGCGCACGCCGGCGCCGCTCCGTGGCGACGTGCTGCGCCGCCTCGGCGACATCCTGACCGACCGGAAGGACGAACTCGCCGACGCGATGACGCGCGAGATGGGGAAGGTCCTGGCCGAGACCGGTGGCGACGTGCAGGAGGGGATCGACACCGCCTACTACGCGGCGACCGAGGGGCGGCGCCTCTTCGGGCACACGGTGCCGTCGGAGCTCCGCCAGAAGTGGGCGATGAGCGTTCGCCGGCCGATCGGCGTGGCGGGGTTGATCACGCCGTTCAACTTCCCGATGGCGATCCCCACGTGGAAGATGTTCCCCGCGCTCCTCTGCGGAAACAGCGTGATCCTCAAGGCGTCCGAGGACGTGCCGCACTCGTCGCACCTGCTGGTCGAGGCGCTGCTCGAGGCGGGGCTCCCGCCGCAGGTGATCCAGCTGGTGCATGGCGGCGGCGCGGCCGGCGCGGCCCTGGTGGAGCACCCGGATGTGCCGGTGATCTCGTTCACCGGCTCGACCGACACCGGCTCGAAGATCGGCGAAATCTGCGGCCGGATGCACAAGCGCCTCTCCCTCGAGATGGGCGGCAAGAACGCCCAGATCGTGATGGACGACGCCGACCTCGACCTCGCGCTCGAGGGGGTCCTCTGGGGCGCCTTCGGCACCACCGGGCAGCGCTGCACGGCGACGTCGCGGCTGATCATTCACCGCAAGGTCCACGATCGTTTCGTGGCGCGCCTGGTCGAGGCCGCCGAGAAGCTGGTGCTGGGCGACGGCCGCCACGCCAAGAGCCAGGTCGGCCCGCTGATCCACGAGGCGGCGCGCGAGAAGGTCGAGCGCTACGTCGAGATCGGGAAGGCGCAGGGGGCCGAGCTGGCCTGTGGCGGCGCCCGCCCGCGGTCGCCGCGCCTCGCCAACGGCTACTTCTACAAGCCGACCGTCTTCACCAACGTCAAGGCGGGTTCCCGACTGGCGATGGAGGAAATCTTCGGCCCCGTCCTCAGCGTGATCAAGGTCGGGTCGTATGAAGAGGCGGTGAAGGTGAACAACGAGGTCAAGTATGGCCTCTCGTCGTCGATCTACACCCGCGACGTGAACCGCGCCTTCCGCGCGCTCGAGGACCTGCAGAACGGGATCACCTACGTCAACGCGCCGACCATCGGCGCCGAGGCGCACCTTCCCTTCGGCGGCGTGAAGCAGACCGGCAATGGGCACCGCGAGGGCGGCTGGGAGGTGTTCGAGTTCTACTCCGAAACGAAGGTCTGCTACGTGGACTTCTCGGGGACGTTGCAGCGGGCGCAGATGGATACTTACGAATGAGCTAAGGCGGGGTGATCGATGATCGATCATCGATGATCGATCATCGATTGCCCTGCCGCTTGCGCCGGATTCCGGGTCGGGGTAGGCTTCTCCCCACTCCCATTTCCACTCCGAAGTTCCCAGCATTTCTGCAGTGCCCGAGGTGCGTGTCATGCGGCCATTGCGAATCGGCAACGGACGCAGGGGCGGTGGGTCCGACGAGGGCTCGCTGGACGTCTACCTGCGCGACATCAGCCGGTATCCCCTGATCACCCAGGCGGATGAAGTCGCGCTTGCGCAGCGCATTCGCCGCGGCGATCAGGACGCCCTCGACACCCTCGTCCGCAGCAACCTCCGCTTCGTCGTCTCCGTCGCCAAGAAGTACCAGAACCAGGGTGTCTCCCTCGCCGACCTGATCAACGAGGGGAACCTCGGGCTCATCCGCGCGGCCCACAAGTTCGACGAGAGCAAGGGGATCAAGTTCATCTCCTATGCGGTCTGGTGGATCCGCCAGGCGATCCTCCAGGCGCTGGCCGAGCAGTCGCGGATCGTGCGGGTACCGCTCAACCGCGCCGGCGAGCTGCACCGGATCGGCCGCCGCACCTCGGCGCTGCAGCAGGAGCTCGGCCGCGACCCCACCGCCGGCGAGATCGCCGAGGGGATGGACATCGACGTCGCCGAGGTCGAGCGGACGCTGCAGATCTCCCAGGCCCATGTGTCGCTGGATGCGCCGATGACGCCGGGAGAGGACAACCGGCTGATCGACTACCTCCCCGATGCCGCCGAGCGGAGCGCCGACGCCGCCACGATGGAGCACGCCCTCACCGAGGGGATCGAGACGGTCTTCAAGAGCCTCCGCGACCGCGAGGCGAAGATCCTCCGGCTCTACTTCGGGCTCGACGGCCCCGACCCGATGACCCTCGAAGAGATCGGCGCGATGATGGGGATCACCCGGGAGCGGGTGCGGCAGATCAAGGAGAAGGCGTTGCTGCGGCTCAGGCATGCGGGGGAGCAGCAGGCACTCGACTCCTTCTTGGGGTGAGTGTCGTTTTGCAGAAGTGAGTCGTGAGTCCTGAGTCCTGAGAGGATGCCGCCTCTCACGACTCAGGACTCAGCACTCACGACCTTGGGCTACTTGCCATCTCCCCGCCCCCCCTCTAGCCTCCCTCCATGGCTGCCAATCCCTCATTCGACATCTCGACCGGCGTCGAGATCCAGGAAGTCGACAACGCCGTGAATCAGGCCGTGAAGGAGATCGCCCAGCGATACGACTTCAAGGGCACCCACTGCACCATCGAGCTCGACCGCGAGAAGGCGACGATCGCCCTGGCGGCCGACGACGAGTTCAAGATGGAGGCGCTGGTGGACACGGTCCGCTCGCGGCTCATCAAGCGCGGCGTCCCGGTGAAGAACCTCGACCTCGGCGAGCTGATCCCGGCGACGGGGAGCTCAGTGCGGCGCGTGCTCACGCTCGCGCAGGGGATCCCGACCGAGGAGGCCAAGAAGATCCAGCGCGCCATCAAGGACGCCGGCTTCAAGAAGGTGCAGGCGAGCATCCAGGGCGACGAGCTGCGCGTCACCTCGCCCTCGAAGGACGAGCTCCAGGCGGTGATCGCCTTCCTGCGCGGCGCCGACTTCGCGGTGGAACTCCAGTTCGGCAACTTCCGCGGGTGACGCGGGTGCGGCGGTCACGCCTCGCCTCCCGCGTCGCCGCCTTGATCCTCCTCGGCTCCTGCATGCCGCCGGATCAACCGGTGGTGGCGCCGGAGCCGGTGCAACTCGACCCAGACATCCGGATCGGCCTCGTCGTCGATGTCGCCACCGCCCAGATCGGCGGTGGCGCGGCCTTGCGCGTGATCGACCCCGACGAGGGGCTGGTCAGCGACGTCCCCGCCAACCAGCCGGCCACGCTCGCGCGGCGCGGTGCCGGGATCGTGCTGCGCGGGACGACGCCCGAGGTGGTGCGGCGGCGCCTGGTGATCGAGCCGGCCGAAGGGGGCACGACGGTGCGGGTCGGCGGGAAGGAATACCGCGGCGTCCTTGAGCTCGAGGCCGGGACCACTGGCGTGCGGGTGCTCAATCGGGTCGGGCTCGAGCAGTACCTGATCGGGGTGGTCGGCGCCGAGATGGGGAACCGTGCCCCCGAGGAGATGGAGGCGCTCAAGGCGCAGGCGGTGGCGTCGCGGACCTACGCGCTTCGCCAGCAGCGCGGTGGCGCCGCACGCGGCTACGACATGGTCGCCGACGTCAACAACCAGGTCTATGCGGGGCTCGCGCTCGAGCAGCCGCTCGCGGCGCAGGCGGTCGAGGCGACTCGCGGCGAGATCCTGACCTACGACGGCGAACCGATCGACGCCTTTTTTTCCTCGACGTGCGGCGGCGAAACGGAGGACGGTCCGGCGGCATTCGCGGGGGCAACGCGCCCCTACCTCAGGGCCGTCCCCGACCTCGATCCGAATGGCGTCGCCTGGTGCGCCATCTCCCCGCGCTACCGCTGGACCGAGAGCTGGAGCGCGGCGCAGATGGCCGAGGTGCTCCGGCGGACGCTGGGCGCCAACGGCCTCTCGATGGCGCGCGCCAACGATCTGACCGAGATGCGGGTGCTGGACCGGACCGGGACGGGCCGCATTGCCACGCTGGAGCTCACCGGACGGAATGGCCGGACGGCAGTGAGCGGCCAGGCGATCCGTCGCGTCCTCGCGCCGACGGCGGGGGGGATGCTCCGGAGCACGGACTTCACCGTCAAGCTGGGGCGCCGCGGCGGGAAGATCGAGCGGGTGACCATCGAGGGGCTCGGCTACGGCCACGGCGTGGGGATGTGCCAGTACGGGGCCATCGGCCGCGCCCGGGCCGGGCAGGACTACCAGACCATCCTGACGAGCTACTTTCCGGGGACGCAGGTGAGCCGGATCTACTGACCGAGACGGGGACGGACGGATGAGCGAGAAGCTGCGGGTGGGCATCGTGGGGGCAGGGGCGATCACGCAGGTCGGCCACCTGCCGGTGCTGAAGCGGATGAAGGGCGTCGAGATCGTCGGCATCTGCGACAACGACCGCGCCAAGGCGCGCGCGCTCGCCGACCGCTTTGAGGTGCCAGACGCCTATGGCGACATCCAGGAGCTGGTCGAGTACGACGCGCTCGATGCGCTGCTCATCTGTACGCCGAACCACCTGCACGAGTCGCACATCGGCGCCGCGCTCGCCGCGGGCTTGCACGTCTTCGCCGAGCGGCCGCTCGCGCTGAGCGCCGCCGGGGCGCAGAAGCTCGTGAAGGCGCAGCAGAAGCACGCCCGCGTGGTCATGGTCGGCGCGAACCACCGCTACCGCCCCGACGTGCAGCAGATCCGCTCGTTCGTGCAGAGCGGCGAGCTCGGCGACCTGGAGTCGATCCGCGCCTGGTGGTTCATGGCCCGCGCCGGCCGTGCGTCGCTCGGCTGGCGCCAGAAGCGCGACCTCGCCGGTGGCGGTGCGATGCTCGACCTCGGCCTCTCGATGCTCGACCTCTCGCTCTGGCTCGCCGGCTTCCCCACCGTCACGCGCGTCTCGGCAGTCCTCCCCGAACGGCGCGAGAAGGGTGTCGAGCCGAGCGGCACGGCGATGCTCGCACTTGAACACGGCGCGGCGATCCACATCGACACCTCGTGGCGTTTCGTCGGCCCGGGGGAGCGCTTCGGCATGGCGGTCCGCGCCGCGAACGGCTCGGCCCGCATCAATCCGCTGGCGATCTGGAAGGACTTCCACGGCGTCCCGAAGGATGTGGCCTCGTCGGGGGCGCACTCGCGCGAGACGCCGTTCGCCCTCTCGGTGCGGGCGCAGTGGGCGCACTTCCTCTCGGCGGTGCGCGGCGAGTCGCCTGCGCCGGCGCTCACCGAGCAGGTCGTCCTGGCCAAGGTCCTGGATGCGATCTACGACTCGGCCGAGTCGGGACGGGACGTCAAGCCGTGAGCTGGCACCACGCGGCGTTGCTGCTCCTCGCGCCGCTGCTCGTGCGGAACGCCGCGGCCCAGACGGTCCCGCCGGACCACGCCCCCGAGATATACCTCGTCACGATGGGGCCCGGCGAGACGGTGTACGAGCGCTACGGCCACAACGCGATCTGGGTGCGCGACACCGTCGATGGCACCGACATCGTCTACAACTACGGCACCTTCGACTTCGGCCATTCCACGGCCGAGGTCGCGCGCTTCGTCGGCCGCTTCGCGATGGGCCGTCCGCAGTACTGGCTCGGCACGATGCCGATGGCGCGCACCATCGAGGTCTACACCTACTTCAAGCGCGACGTCGATCTGCAGGAACTCGCCCTTCCCGCCGCGAAGCGAATCGAACTGGCCCGCCTGCTCGCGACGAACGCGCTTCCCCAGAACCGCGTCTACACCTACGACTACTTCCTCGACAACTGCTCGACCCGCGTGCGCGACATCCTCAACCTCGTGCTCGGCGGGGCGCTGCAGCGCGCGACGACCGGCGTGCCGGCCGAGGGGAGCTTCCGCTTCCACACCCATCGCTCGCTGACCAACGACAAGCCGATGTACCTCGGCATCATGCTGGCGCTCGGGCCCGCGGCCGACGCCCCGCTCGACCAGTGGGGCGAGATGTTCCTCCCGGCGAAGCTGCAGGAACGGGTGCGCGAGCTGCGCGTGCCGGGCGAGGATGGCCGCGAGGTGCCGCTGGTCAAGCGCGAGGTGCGGCTGCTGGAGATGGGGGTCTACCGCGTGGAGGCTGCGCCGCCGCACTGGGGCGGCTGGATGCTGCTGATTGGTGCCTGCGCGGCACTGTTGATCCTCACCGGGCGCGCCGAGGGGCCGGCGGGTGTGGCAGGGCGAGTGGCGGCGACGGTGTGGCTGGTGCTCGCGGGAATTGGCGGGGTGGTGCTGCTCTTCCTCTGGTTCGCGACCAACCACGTCGCGGCCGCCTGGAATCACAATCTCTTTTTCCTCACGCCGCTGGCGTTCCTGATGATCGGGACGGTCTGGTCCGACCGGAAGCGCGAAGCCGGCGGATGGGCTGCGCGGGCAGCGGTGGTGACGTTGGTGCTGGTCACGATCGGAACGCTGCTCGCCTTCTTCCCGTCATTCGGTGGCCAGTGGAACGTGCAGGTGGCGGCGCTGGTCGCGCCGCCCGCGGTGGCGTCCGCCCTGCTCAGCCTCCGACGCGCGTAAGGGCGGCCTTCGCCTCGGTCAGCGTCGGGGCGGCGGCGACGGCCGCCTTGTAGGCGGTTGCGGCCTGGCCCTTGTCGCCGGCCTCCTCGAAGCGGAGCCCGCGACCGAACTGCACCAGCGCCGCTGCACTCAGCGTGCGGCGCCACCGCGCCTCGGGGACGCCGCCGACCGCCTTCTCCTTCGACAACCGCAGTGCCAATTCCGCCACCGCCTCGCCCAGCTGTTCGCGGGTCGCGAGCGTCGGATCGCCGCGCACCACCGCCACCGAGGCGCCGGTCGCGGCATCGAGCACCCGCGCCTCGACGTTGATGTCGCCGTACTGGTCGAGCAGGGTGCCGATGATCAGCAGGGTGCCCCCGGCCTTGGTGGCCCGGTCGCGTGCTGCGGCGAGGTCCAGGCGGCCGGTTCGGCCGGCGGTCGGGGCACCGATCGCACTCGCGGCACCGCCCCGGCGTTCGGCCATTTCGGTCGTCAGGATGGCGCCGAGCGCCCGCCCGAGGGCGTCGAAGTCCTCGCGCGACATCCCGACGGAACCCTCGGTCTCGAAGGGCGCCACCGCAACCCGGGGCTGCTGGGCGCTGAGGGGGCTGATCGCAACTGCAAGGATGGCAACGAGTTGACGAACCTTCATTCGGCTGCTCCAGAACGGGACGGGACTGCTTCACCCGAGGAGACGAGTGGGAGCCCGAGGGTTGTACGCGGTCCGGCGATGTGGGTATATTTCCCGGCTATCGTGGTTCCGCAAGGGGACTACGGCTCTTGACAGGAAGGACGAGACCAATGAAGCCGAATCTGCATCCGCTCTACCAGACGATCACGGTGAAGTGCCAGTGCGGCAACACCTTCGAGACCCGCAGCACGGTCGCGGCGATCAGCGTCGAAGTGTGTGGCCAGTGCCATCCGTACTTCACGGGCAAGCAGCGCCTGGTGGACACGGCCGGTCGGATCGACCGGTTCCGGCGCAAGTACGCCGCGGAACCCGCGCCGCAGTCCTGAGCGATGGAGGCCCGACTCCGCCAGGCGCTCGCGCGGGCGGAGCAGGTCTCGCGGGAGTTGTCCGATCCCGCCATCGCCTCTGATCCAGCTCGCCTGAAATCGCTCGGTCGCGAACACGCTCGGCTCACGCCGATCGTGCGCGTGGCCGAGCGTTTGGCGCGTGCCGAACAGTCGTACGCCGAAGCCGTCGAACTCCGCGACAGCGGCGACCCCGAACTCGTCGCCCTCGCCGGCGACGATCTCGCCAATCTCCCGGCCGAGATCGCCGCGATGCAGGCCGAGATCACCGAGCTCCTGCTCCCGCGCGACCCGCACGACGACCGCGACGTCATCCTCGAAATCCGCGCCGGCACCGGCGGCGACGAGGCGGCGCTCTTCGCGGCCGAACTGCTGCGCATGTACACGCGCTTTGCCGAACGCAACAAGATGCGGATCGAGCCGATGGAGCTCGACCAGGGCAATGCCGGCGGATTGCGGAGTGCCGTTGTCGCGGTGCGCGGGCTCGGCGCCTACGGACTGCTGCGCCACGAGTCGGGCGTGCACCGGGTGCAGCGCGTGCCCGCCACCGAGACGCAGGGCCGCATCCATACCTCGGCGGCGACGGTGGCGATCCTTCCCGAGGCCGAGGAGGTCGACGTGCGGATCGATCCGCAGGATCTCCGCATCGACGTCTTCCGTTCCTCCGGCCCCGGTGGCCAGTCCGTGAATACCACCGACTCCGCGGTGCGGATCACCCACTTGCCGACCGGGCTGGTGGTGAGCCAGCAGGACCAGAAGTCGCAGCTGCAGAACAAGCTGAAGGGGATGGAAGTGCTGCGCGCCCGACTGCTCGACCGGATGATCGCCGAGGCGGAAGCGGCGAGGTCGGCGGAGCGTCGGGCGATGGTCGGCACGGGCGATCGATCGGGGAAGATCCGCACCTACAACTTCCCGCAGAGCCGGATCACCGATCACCGGATCAACCTTTCCGTCCACAATCTGACCGACGTCATGGATGGCAAGCTCGATGAGATCGTCGCCGCGCTGCGGATGGCGGCGCGGTCCGAGCAACAGGATGGCTGAGGTGGGCCGGCGCACTGCCTCCGCCCTCCTCGACCAGGTCACCGCGACGATCGAGCGCGCCAATATCGAAGCGCCGCGCCGCACGGCCCGCCGGCTGTGGACCGATCTCGCGGGCGACCCGATGGCGCTGTTGCACGGCACCGAGCGCGAGGTCGACGAAGAGTTCGCGCAGCAGGTGACCGCCGCCGCCGAGCGGCTCGCGGCTGGCGAGCCGCTCGCCTATGTCACCGGCTGGACGGGCTTCCGGCACCTGCGCCTGATGACCGATCGTCGTGCCTTGATTCCGCGACCGGAAACCGAACTGCTGGTCGAGCTGGCCATCGCCCGGGTCCATGGCGGGGTCGCCGCCGACATCGGCACCGGGACCGGGGCGATCGCCCTGTCGCTCAAGAGCGAAGGCGCCTTCGAGACAGTCTGGGGAGTGGACCTCTGGGCGCCGGCACTGGCGCTGGCCGAGTCCAACGGGGCCCGGCTCGGCATCGAGGTGCGCTGGGCGCTGGGCGACCTCGTGGCTCCGATCGATGGGCAGGTCGACCTGCTGGTGTCGAACCCTCCCTACCTGACCGAGGCCGAGTATGACGCGCTGGATGCTTCGGTGCGAGATTACGAGCCGAGGCTGGCGCTCCCCTCGGGAGCGGACGGGCTGACGGCGACGCGGCGCCTGCTCGACGAGGGGCGCGCGGTGGTGCGGGAGGGGGGCTGGATCGCCCTCGAGGTGGACTGTCGCCGGGCAGCGGCGACGGCGGCGCTCGCCGAGGGGTTCGGCTGGCGTGAGGTCCTGGTGCGGGACGACCTGTTTGGCCGCGAACGCTATGTGCTGGCGCGGCGAGGGAGTGCGTGATGATCGACGAAAAGGCCACCGAGCTCGGCCGCCTGATCGGCCAGACTCCGGAATACCAGGCGCTGCGCCGGGCCGAAGGCTCGCTGCGCGCCGATACGGAGGCGCAGCAGCGCCTCGAGACGATCTCCCGGCTGACGCGGGACTTCGACCAGCTGATGGCGGAGGGCCAGTCGCCGAGTGAAGCGCAGGCGCAGGAATACGAGGGGACGCTGCGCGAGTTCGAGTTGTCGCCGGTGGGTCAGGCCTATCTGGTCGCCCGCGCCAACGTCGACAAGCTGATGCAGCGCGTGAACCAGGCGATCGGCCAGGGGATCGAGCGCGGCGCCACGAGCAGCATCATCACGCTCTGATGCCGAGCGGCTGCTTCATCGTCCTCGAAGGGCCGGAGGGGGCCGGGAAGACCACCCTCGCCGCCGCCCTCGTCGCACGCATGCGTCGCGACGGTCTCGAGGTGGTGAGCATCCGGGAGCCGGGAGGGACGCCGGTCGCGGAGGCGCTGCGGGGCGAGCTGCTCGACCGCGACCGGGAATGGACCCCCGAGGCGGAATTGCTGTACATGGTGACAGCACGGGCCGACCTGGTCACCCACGTGATCCGCCCCGCGCTTGCCGCCGGCAAGGTGGTATTGTCGGATCGGTATGATCTTTCGACGATGGCCTATCAGGGCGCCGGCCGCGGGTTGCCGATGGACCAGGTGCGCTGGGTCAACGGCGCGGCAACGGGCGGACTGGTGCCCGACCTGACGCTGGTGCTTGACCTCGACCCCGCGGTGGGTCGGGCCAGGCAGGCGGCCGCAGGGAAGGGTGCCGATCGGCTCGAACGGGAGTCGGTGGCGTTCCACGATCGGGTGGCGGCGGCCTATTTGGCGGCGACCGGCCCGGGGGTGCATCATTTGAATGCGGGGGCGTCCCCCCAGACAGTGCTGGAATCGGCGTGGCGGCTGCTCTCGGCGGCGCGACCCGACACCTTCCAGGGTGGTGCAGCGTAGGCGGCAGAGGCTGTTCAACGGAGGCAGGATGCGGAAGCGCTTGGGTCTGACAGCAGTCGTCGCGGCAGTCTCCTTCTTCAGCGGTGGCTGGCTGATGCAGGGTGCGACCGCCCGCGCCACACCGGACGGTCCGCGTCTCCTCGGCGACGTCCTCGATTACGTCTCCAAGTACTACGTCGACTCGCTCGGGTCGGACTCGATCTATGCCAAGGCGAGCCATGGCCTCGTTGAGCAGCTCGGCGACCCCTACTCCACCCTGATGGAGCGCGAAGACTTCAAGCAGATCACCGAGCTGACCACCGGCAACTACGGCGGCCTCGGCATGCAGATCGATGTCCGCGAAGGATGGATCACCGTCGTCGCGCCGCTCCCCGAGACGCCGGCCGAGCGCGCCGGGATCGAGGCGGGCGACCAGATCGTCGAAGTGAACGGGAAGGTGACCCGCGACCTGAACCAGGACGACGCGGTGAAGACGCTGCGCGGCGCGCCGGGCACCCGGGTGGACCTCAAGATCCGCCGGCCCGGCATCCCGCAGCCGATGCCGTTCGCGCTGACCCGCGAGACCATCCACTACCGCTCGGTGCAGCCCGGGATCCTCTTCGACGGCGGCATCGGCCTGATCGCGCTGACGCCGGTGATCGAGACCTCCTCCGACGAGCTGCGCGCCGAAGTGAATGCGCTCCGCGCCAAGGGGATGAAGGCGCTGATCTTTGACCTGCGCGGCAATCCCGGTGGCCTGCTCACCGAGGGGATCTCCGTGTCGGAGCTCTTCCTCGATCGCGGCCAGGCCGTGGTGTCGACGCGCGGCCGCGTGGCCGAGATGAACAAGAGCTACGCGGCGCAGCGCACGCAGCCGTGGCCCGAGATGCCGGTGGTGGTACTGGTGAACGAGTGGTCGGCATCGGCGGCGGAGATCATCGCGGGGGCGCTGCAGGACAACGACCGCGCGATCGTCATCGGCACCGCGACCTTCGGCAAGGGGCTGGTGCAGACGCTCTTCCCGATCGGCACCGACCGCGCGCTCAAGCTGACGACCGCGCGCTGGTTCACGCCGAGCGGACGCACCATCCAGCGCGACGTGAAGAACCAGGAGGCGCAGGTCGAGCAGGCCACCGCCGAGGCGCTCGGGCGCGACAGCGTGAAGCGCGTCCTGCCGACGTTCAAGACGGTCGGTGGCCGGACGGTGAAGGGCGGCGGCGGGATCGTGCCGGACCGGATTGTCCGCGGCGACACGCTCACCGATGCCGAGAAGGCCTTCGCGAAGGCGCTGGGCAGCAACATCGCGGCGTACCGCGACGCACTCCTCTCCACCGCCCTCGAGGCGAAGGAGAAGAAGCTCGTGACCGCCGAAGGCTTCCCGGTGACCGACCAGATGCGGCAGATGGTGCTGAGCCGCCTCGCCACGAAGGGCGTGGTGCTGACGCCGGAGCAGGTCGCCGGCGGCAAGGCGCTGCTCGATGACCAGCTCGGCTACGAGATCTCGCGTTACGTCTTCGGGCGGCAGGCGGAGATCCGCCGCCGGTCGATCGACGACCCGCAGGTCCGCGCCGCGATCGACCTGCTCAAGAGCGCGCCGACGCGCGCCGCGTTGATGGCCAAGCCCGCGGGGGAATGATCCAACCGCCGGTCGTGATCGTCGGGGCAGGGCGCGTCGGGCTTTCGCTCGCACGCGCCCTGACTCGTTTGGAGGAGCCGGTACGACTGCTCGGCCGCGTCGCGCGTCCGGCCGCGCCCGGCGTGCCGGCGGTCGAATCGGAATGGCCGGCGGCGCTCTCGGCGGCGGGGCTCGTGGTGATCGCCGCGCCCGATGATGCCATCGCCGCGGTGGTCGAGCGGCTGGTGGCGCTCGCCGCGATCCGCGAGGGGACCGTGGTGCTGCACACTTCGGGGATGCACGACGCCTCGATCCTCGCCCCGCTCGAAGTGCAGGGCGCCGCGACCGGCTCATGGCATCCGTTGCAGAGCATTCCCGATGGCGGTGACGCCGATCGCTTTCGTGGCGTCCCGGCGGTGCTCGAGGGCGACGATCTCGCGGTGCTGGTGGCGCGGGCACTCGCAGTGCGGCTGGAGATGGCGCCGATCCTCGAATTGCCGGCGGCCGGCAAGGCGCGCTATCACGCGGCAGCAGTCTTCGCGGCCAACTATCTCGTGGTGCTGAACGGGATCGCCGAACGGCTGGCCCAGGAGGCCGGCGCGGGCGAGGCGAGTCGCGGCCTCTTCAATCCGATCATGCGGCAGGTGCTCGCGAACCTCGACGCGCGCACCGCGACCGAGGCGCTCACCGGCCCGGTTCGTCGCGGCGACGTCGGCACGGTGATGGCCCACCTCGGCGTGCTCGCGGGGCTCGATCGCGAGGCGTACCTGGTGCTGGCGCGCGAAGCGCTGCAGCTGGCGGAAGCCGCCGGCCTCGGAGCGGAGCAGGCGGCGGCGATGCGGGACGTGCTGCGATGACCAGGAAGCGACTCAAGGACGTCGACACTGGCGACCAGGCGGAACTGGTCCGCTTCACCGTGATGGTGGTGATTCCCGGCACGATCATGCTGCTGATGCTGGAAAGAATGATCTGGGGTCCGGGCTACTTCCTGCTCAAGCTCCTCCTCAATGTCTCGCTCCTGACCCTGCTCGCCCGCCTGATCTGGCCGCTCATCCATCATGGCAGCACCAAGCTCATCAACGGGCTCCTCTCGGCCGGTGGCGAAGCGCGGACGATCGAATACTCGGAGGTCGAGGCGTTGGTGATCCAGGGGCGCTTCGACGAAGCGCTGGTGATGTACCGCGCGATCGCCGAGGAGACGCCCGACGCTGACGTGCGTCTCCGGCTGGGCGACCTGATGCTCCATCAGCTGAGGGACCCGGTCGGCGCGGAGGAGGCATACCTCGCCGCGCGACGCGCCGCGCCCACGCCGAAGCAGGAGTCGCGGATCACCAACTCGCTGATCGACCTCTATCGCGGGACGGGGAACCGGGCGGGGATGAAGAACGAGCTGTCGCGCTTTGCGCGGCTGCACGCCGGCACCGCGCCGGGAGATGCGGCGCGGGAGACGGTTCGTCGGATGGCGCAGGAAGAGCTGGGCGAGGCCTGACGACTACTGATCGACGACCTTGACCCCGCTCGGCACCTTGAAGACGAAGGTGCCGGCGGGGAAGGTGCCGTTGGTGCGGACATTCGAGAGGTCCACCGTGCGGGTCTGCGGGCCCTCGTCGGTCTGGATGCGGCGCGGCAGGCCGTCGCCACGATCGAACCAGAGCGTGGCGCGACGGAACTGGAATTCCCCCGGCACGAGCGGCTGCAGCTGCACGGCATCGGTCACCCGGCCGTCGAGCGTCTCCGTCTTCACGAAGGTGACGCGGTAGCGATCGAGCGGGCTCTTCAGGAACCAGTCGAGGATGTTGTACCCGAACACCGGCGATGTCGGCGGCGGGTAACGCAGCACGACGCCGGGATTGTCGCTCGGCGTGTACACCCAGAGCTTGCTGCCGTCGAGGATGATCGCCTCGGTGGCGGGGTCGGCAAAGCGCATCGCGAACCTGTTGCCGGACTGGTAGAGAGTCCCCTTGCTGCTCTCGTCGCCGAGACGGCGGTCTTCCAGCTTCTGCCGGAAGTCCGCCTGCAGGCCGCTGAGCCCCCGATACACCCGCGCCGCCTTGGTGACGATCTCCGGGGCGGGGTCGCTGCTCGTCGGCGCCTGTGCGCTCACCAGGGCGGGGAGCAGCAGGACACTGAGCAGCGCGAGCGCGTGCTTCACGCCGCGCTCCCCACCGGCGACACGACCGAGCGGCCGATCACCTCGGCGATTGCGCCGACTTCGCGCATCATCCGATCGAACTGCTCGGGGAAGAGCGACTGTGCGCCATCCGAGAGGGCGCGTTCCGGATTCGGGTGCACCTCGACCAGCAGGCCATCGGCGCCGGCCGCGATCGCCGCGCGCGCCATCGCCGGCACCATGTCGCGGTGACCGGTGCCGTGGCTCGGGTCGGCGACGATCGGCAGGTGCGACAGGCCGTGCACCACGGCGATCGCCGAGAGGTCGAAGAGATTGCGGGTGGCGGTGTCGAAGGACCGGATGCCGCGCTCGCAGAGGATCACGTTCGGGTTCCCCTCGGCAAGGATGTACTCGGCCGAGAGGAGCAGCTCGGAGATCGTGGCCGAGAGGCCGCGCTTGAGCAGCACCGGCTTGCGCTGGCGCCCCGCTTCCTTGAGGAGCGAGTAGTTCTGCATGTTGCGCGCGCCGATCTGCACGATGTCGGCGGTCTCGACGACCATCTCCAGTCCCTTGGCATCCATGGCTTCGGTGACGATCATCAGCCCGGTTTCCGCACGCGCCACGGCCAGCAGTTCGAGGCCGAGCTTCCCGAGGCCCTGGAAGGCGTAGGGCGACGAGCGCGGCTTGAACGCCCCGGCGCGGAGCACGGTGGCCCCGGCGGCCTTCACCTGGCGCGCGGAGAGGAGGATCTGCTCCTCCCCCTCGACCGAGCAGGGGCCGGCCATGATGATCACGTCGCGACCGCCGATGGTCGAGCCGTCGGGGAGCGGGACGCGGGTCGGCTCCGGCTTCCACTCGCGCGAGACCTGCTTGTACGGCTTGGTCACGTGGATCACTTCGGCGACGCCGGCGAGCGCCTCGACGCGCGAGGCATCGACGCGGCCGTCGTTCCCCACCAGCCCGACGGTGGTCCGCTGGCGGCCCGGCATCGGGCGCGCCTCATAGCCCATCGTCTGGATCACCTCGACCACGCCGGCGATCTCCTCCGGGGTGGCGTCCTGCTTCATCACGATCAGCATCGGTCAGGTCCGAGTTCGGTAGTGGTCAGGCCGCGGTGGTCTGCTCGCCGAGACGCACCCCGACGATGGTGGAAACGCCCGGCTCCTGCATCGTCACGCCGTAGACGGCATCGGCGGACTGCATGGTGCGCGGGTTGTGGGTGATGACCAGGAACTGCGTCTGGCCCTTGAACTGGTCAAGCAACCGGATGAAGCGCCCGACATTGGCGTCGTCGAGCGGCGCGTCCACTTCGTCCATGAGGCAGAAGGGATTCGGCTTCGTCAGGTAGATCGCGAAGAGCAGCGAGGTCGCCACCAGCGTCCGTTCACCGGACGACAGGAGGTGGATGCGCTGCGTCTTCTTGCCGCGCGGCGAGGCGTGGATCTCGATCTCGGCCTCGAGCGGATCGTCCGGATCGGAGAGGCGCAGGTCGCACTCGCCGCCGCCGAACAGCGTCTGGAAGACCGAGAGGAAATTCTCCCGGATCGCCACGAAGGTCTCGGCGAAGAGCGCCTTGGCGGTGCCGTCGATCTCCTTGATGGCCTGGAGCAGCGCCTGCCGCGCGGCGACGAGGTCGTCGCGCTGTGCCTGGAGGAAGGTCGCGCGCTTGCTCTCTTCGGCGTGTTCCTCGACCGCGAGCGCGTTGACGGGGCCGATCTGCTCGAGCGCCGACGCGATCCGTTCGGCCTCGGTCTCGAGCGTCTCGAGGTCGAGGTCGAGGACCGGGGCGGCTTCGGCGAGTTCATCGAACGGCCGCTTCCACTCGGTCTCGACGCGTTCCACGATCCGCGCGCGCTGCGCGGTCGCCTCGGCGACGCCGAGTTCGAGGCGATGGTGCTCCTCGCTCATCGACTCGACCGAGCGTCGCACCTCGGCGAGATCGGCCTCCACATCCGCGAGCTTCGTCTCGGCCGCCTGGAGGGCGCCTTCGGCCTCACCGGCCGCCGTCTCGAGGGCCATCAACTGCTGCGCCCGCTCGTCGCGGCCGCCCTGCCACTCGCTGCGCTGTGCCTCGAGTTCCAGCGTGTCGGCATCGAGGCGGGCGATCTCCTCGGTGCGGATGCGCCCCGAGGTCTCGGCCTCGGCGATGACGCGTTCGGTGCGGGCGATCGCCTCATTCGCGGCCCGGAGCCGGGCGGCAATGTGCGCCTCCTGCACCTGCCACTGCGATCGCGCCTCGCGGGCGAGTTCCTGCTCGCCCTCGAGCTCGGTGAGCTGGGCCCGCGTCGTGACCAGCGCCTCGTCGAGGCGGGCGCGCGCGGCGCTCCCCTCGGCCAGCGCGGCCTCGACTTCGGTGGCGCGCTGTTCGGCGCGCGTGAGCCGCTCGCGGAGCCGGCCGAGCTGCGTCTCCGCCTCGGTGATCTCGCGATCGAAGTTGGTGACGCGGCGCGCCAGGTCCTCGCGCGCGGCGATCGCCTGGCGTTCCGCCTCGCGGAGCCGCTCGGCCGCCTGCTGCGCCTCGGTGGCGGCGGCGTCGAGCGCCAGCAATTCGGCGGCGGTGCGATCACGGCGTGCATCGGCATCCGCCAGCGCCGCACTGCGCTTGTCTAGATCGCGGCCGAGGCTCTGCAGCTCGGCACGCCGGCGGATCGGGCCCGACGCGGCCGCGGGGCCGGTCAGGAAGACGACGCCGTTGGCGCGGCGCAGGCCGCGACCGCCGCCCTGCAGCACCTCGGAGCCGCCGACGAGCGCCTTGACCCAGTCGGCGGCGAGCGGATCGACGCGGAGCGGTGTCTCGGCCAGCGAGCCGGCGCGGACCGGACCGGGAGCGACCGGGAGCAGGATCAGCGTCCCGGGCTGCTCCTGCGCATGCCAGGCCTGGATCGCCGGGATCGCCGAGGCGTCGCGGATCAGAACGGCATGGACGTAGTCACCGAGCAGCTGTTCGGCGAGTTCGGCCTGGTCGCCGTCGGTCGAGATGTAGTCGGCGAGCGGGCCGAGGACCTGGTCGCCGAAGCGACCACGGCCGGCGAGCAGTGCCGCAGCGGCCGGAGCGAGCCCGACGCGATCGCGCTCGAGCGCCTCGAGCGCCGACCGGCGCGCCGTGATTCGCGCGACATCCTCCTCGATGGTCCGGCGCTCCGCGAGTTCGCGGGCTTCGCGGTCGCGGGTCTCGCGCAGGAGCAGTCGTGACTGCTCCGCGGCCGCGGCACCCTGACGGAATTCGGCGCTGTGTCGGTCGGCGATGTTGCTCGCGTCGGTCAGCTTCTCGCCGGTCGACTGACGCTCCTGCGTCAGGTGGGCCACATGCGCTTCTTCCTGCGCCACGCGCTCGCGCAGCGAGGCGAGCTCGCCGTCGAGGGCGGTGCGCTCCCCTTCGAGCGAGCGGAGCTGCTGGGCGGCCTGCTGGAGCTCCTGCTCCATCCGGCGCACCACGTCGCGCTGCCCGGCGAGGCGCTGGCGGACGGCCTGCTCCGCCTCGGCGCGACCCGACAACTCACCCTGGACCCGCTGGTGCTCCACGTCGGCGCTCTGGCGCTCTTCGGTGGCGGTGCCGAGTTCGAGCCGCGCCTGCTGCAGCCGGACCTCGGAGTCGCCGCGCTCGAGGGCGGCGCGCTCGCGGCGCTGCGCCGCGTTGGCGAGGCGCTCGGATGCGACCGCGAGGTCGCCGTCGAGCTTGCCAAGCGCGACACGCGCGTGACCGAGATCATCGACGACCGCGGTGCGGTGCCGTTCGGCCGTCGCGCGTGCCGTGACCGCCTCTTCCCGGGCGGCTTCGACGCGGGCGAGGCGCTCACGCGCTTGCGGAAGCAACTCGGTCAGCTCGGCGTGCCGGCGCTCGAACGACTCGGCGTCCTCGGCCAGCTGATCGAGGCGGCGACGTGCGAGCGTGAGCGTGACCGCAAAGCGCTCCTCGGTCAGCGAGACGTGCCGCTCGGCCTTCCCCTTCTGTCGGGCCAGCGAGCGCACCTGCGACTGCACTTCCGCGATCAGGTCCTCGAGCCGCTGCAGGTCGTTCGCGGTCTCCTCGAGGCGACGCGCCGTGCTGTGGCGGCGATCGCGGTAGAGGCCGACGCCGGCTGCCTCCTCGAAGAGCGAGCGCCGTTCATCGGCGCGGTCCGAGAGGAGGAGGTCGATCATCTTCGCTTCGATCACGACGCCGGCGTCGCTGCCCAGCCCGGTGCCGCGCAGCAGGTCCTGGATGTCGCGGAGACGGGCGGGGGCGTTGTTGAGCAGGTAATCGCTCTGGCCCGAGCGCGAGAGGCGCCGGGTGATCACCACCTCGGTGTACGGCGTGGGCAGTTCGCCCTCGCTGTTGTCGAGGTAGAGCGAGACCTCGGCCACGTTGACGGGGCGCCGCGTGGCGGCACCCTGGAAGATCACGTCCTCCATCTTCCCGCCGCGCAGGAGGCGCGCGGACTGTTCGCCGAGCACCCAGCGCACGGCGTCGGAGACGTTGGACTTGCCGCAGCCGTTCGGTCCGACGATCGACGTGACCCCCTGATCGAAGGTCATGGTCACGGTGTCGGCAAAGGACTTGAAGCCGGACAGCTCCAGCTTGGTGAGCTTCATTGCGGAGTCGGTATTGGGGTCGGCGTCGACGGCGCCCCCCGGCCCGCGGGCAGGGGGGTGACCGGAATCCCCAAAGATAGCGGGGGCGGGAAGCCCCGGGGGTCAGTTCCCGGGATCGGCCGCGAAGATGAAGTAGGTCCGACCAAGGCGCTTGCCGTCGGCGTCCGCCTCCTCCCGGGTCCGGTAGGGGCCGATCACGACCCGATAGGGGTCCTCGGGGCCCTTCGGCTGGAGGAGCTGGGCGGCCCAGCCGGCACCCTTCAGCTGGTCCACGAGCGCCTTGGCGAAGTCCTGGTTCTGCGAGGCCGAGACCTGCAGGAAGAGCCGCTGCCCGGTTTCCCCGGCCGCGGCGGCCGGTGGGGTGGCCGGCGGCGTCGGTTCGACGGTGGTCGGGGGCGCGGCGACCGGGGCGGCGCTGGAGTCCTTGGGCACGCTGTCGGCCGTGGCGGGCTCGACGGTGGCCACCGTGACCTCCTGGGCGGCCCCCTTGGGGAGCCAGGGGACCGTCAGGTAGATGTCGCCGGCGGCGCCCCGGAGGCGGGCCACGGGGCCCGGGACGGCGCGCAGCAGGTCCCAGGCGACCAGGTCGTCGCCGTCCCGGACGATCAGCGACTTGCTCCCTGCGACGAGCGGGAGGTCGGCCGCCCAGGCCGACTGGACCGTCGCGGCGACTTCCCAGTGCACCAGGTCGACGACCCAGATCGAATCGCCCTCCAGCGGACGGCCCAGAAGCCAGCGGCCGGTCCGGTCGACCCGGAGGGCCCGGGCGGTGCCTGGCAGTTTGAGGGTCTTCATCTCGTCGCCGGTGAAGCGGTCCAGCATGACGAGATCGTCGCGGCTCCGGGCGACGTAGAGCCGGTGGCCCGAGGGCGAGAAGGCGGCGACGGTCGGGCTCCCCTTCATCTCGACGAACTTCGGCCCCGGCTTGCCGGAGGGCTCGACGTAGATCAGCCCCGAGTCCGTGGCGACGACGAAATAATCGCCGTACCAGGTGCTCGCCATCTCGCCGCCCGGCACCTCGAAGCGGCGGAGCTCGCCCTCCTCGCCGATCACCTGCGCCAGTTGGCTTCGACGCGAGTAGGCGACCAGCGACGAACCTGGCGCGCGCAGCAACTGCACCGGGCCGCCCTCGACCGCGGCGCGGAAGGTGGTGAGCGCGCGATTGGCAAAGCGGAGCGGGCGGCGCGTCGAGTCGAGCCCGAGGATCACGCCATCGGGGGTGGCCACCAGTTCGCGGGCGTTGACGAGGAACGGACGGAAGCGCTCGGTGATCAGGTCGATCCCGATCAGCCGCCCCTTGTCGTCCACCGCGTACACCATCTTCTCCTCGAGGTCGGTCGCGAGGGCGCGCTCGATCGGCGGGATGCCGCCGCTTTTCCAGCCAACCGGAGTCAGCGAGTCGGGCCAGAGCAGCGTCGCGGTGCCGCCCTCGCGTGGCAGGCGCAACAACACGCCGCCCGACGGGAGTCCGGCAGGGAGGGTGCGTTCGGTCGGTCCGGCATCCCCTCCGGCGCAGGCGGCGGCGAAGAGGACGGCGGTGCAGGCGATCAGGGTCCGGCGCGCGAGGTGGCTCAGAAGGTCGGTCCGAACGAGATGGTCCAGAAGGGGTTCGTGCCGGGGCGCTGCAGCGGCTTCGAGTAGTCGAAGCGCAGGATCACCAGGCCGAAGAGGTTGGTCCGGAGCGAGAGCCCGACCGAGCGGAGCGGCGTGCGCACCGCCGCCGGCGACTCGCCCGCCTCGCGGTTCCACGCCACCCGGGTGCCGCCGGTCCACGCGACGCCGATGTCGTAGAAGACGGCGCCTTCGATCGGCGGGATCGCCCGCGGCACCCAGCTCCAGTTCGGCGACATCACCGGGAAGCGGAGCTCGGCGTTGCCGACGGCGAACGACGTCCCGACCAGCTGGTCGAGTGCGACGCAGCCCGTGGCAGTGTTCGGATCGGCGACGGCGTTGCTGCATTCGTTGCGGAAGTACGAGCCCGACGTGTAGCCGCGGAGCAGGTCCGGGTAGCCGAGGTAGAGCGAGAAGCGGTCGGCATCGCGACCGCTCCGGCCGTAGTACATCAGGCGGGTCGCGACCGTGAACGGCCCGACGAGCTTGTCATAGCGGCGATAGTCGGCGGTGGTCTGGATGTACTTCCAGCCGCCGACGGTCGGCGCGATCTCGAAGCGCGACGAGCGGCCGAGCATCGGCCCGACGTAGCCGCCGAGCGAGTTGTCGTGGACCAGGGCCAGCGTCGGCTGCAGGAACGACGTCGACCCGAGCCCGGTGCGCTCCTGGTAGATGTCGCGGGTCAGCGCCCCGGTGAAGGGATCGTAGACCTCGTTGATGTCGAGAATCGCGTCGTCGACGTTGGTGGCGCGGACCCCGGTCTCGACGCGGGAGAATCGCGAGAACGGATACGAGCCCTGGACGAACGCCGAGCGGAGCACCAGGCGCCGGTAGCGTGTGACGAAGGTCTGCTCGAAGTCGGTCGGGCCGTCGGTGATGAACGAGCCCTGGTAGAAGAAATACGGGTCCTGCTGCAGGCCGACGGCCCAGCTCGCGCGGCGCGAGAGGTTGGCGTAGGCGGCGAGGACCTGTGCCTCGTCAATGCGGCCGTTGATGTAGCCGCTGAACACCAGCTGGCGGTCGCCGAGCATGTCCGAGAGCGAGACGGTCGTGCCGCCGAAGAAGCCGCGGCCGAAGTTGTCGCGGGCATAGCCGATGCTCGGCCGCGCGACGTAGTCCGGCGAGAAGCCGACCTTGTACTTCCGCTCCGTGAACGAGGCGGTGTCGGGGAGCCCGAGCGAGGCCGAGTCCATCAGCGCGATGATCGAGAGTTCCTTGCGCGGCGCGAGCGAGTCGAGCGAGCGCACCAGCGAGTTGGCGGGCCGGAGGCCGCGGGCCCCGCGATACAGCGCGCTGCCGCCGCCGGCGACGGGCGCCTTGGTGGTGTCGGTGAAGCGGCTCGTGTCGCGCGCCAGGGCGGCGGCGGTGATCGTCGGCATCCCCGCGTGCCACGCCTCCCGCTTGAGCGAGCGCGGGTTCGGCAGCTTGTAGACGTCGTACTTGCCGTCCTCGTAGTACACGTAGGCGAGCTGGTCCGACGCCGCTGCCCATGAGAGGATCGGCGAGAGCGGCGTGATGCCCTGCGCGCCGGTGTAGAAGTCCGTCAACTGGTAGGACGCGCGATCCGTCAGGTCGTACAGGAAGATGTTGCTGACGCCGTTCCGGTCGGAGACGAAGGCGAGCGACTTCCCGTCCGGCGCCCACTGCGGATTGACGTTCTTGCCGACGTCCATCCCGGGCAGCAGGTCGACCCGCGACGTCGCGAGATCGAGCGTGGCGAGGCGGTAGTTGCCGACCGTCAGGGTGGTGAAGTCGGTGCCCGGCCCGCGGTCGGTCGTGAACGCGATCGTGCGCCCGTCCGGCGACCAGGTCGGGTGGAGGTCGGCGTACTTGTCCTTCGTGAGGCGCGTGAGGTTGCTGCCGTCGGCGTTGACGATGAAGAGGTCGGAGAGGCCGCCGTCATAACCGGTGAAGACCAGCCGCTTCCCGTCGGGGCTCCACGAGGGCGTCGTGACGCCGCTGAGGTCGACGGAGATGCGGCGCACTTCCTTGTTCCGCGCCACGTCGACCAGGACGATGTCATCCTTCGGGCCGCGCTTGGCCGCGAACGCCAGCATCGTCCCGTCGGGCGACCAGCTCGCCGCCGAATTGATGAAGCGGAAGGTCTCGTAGTTCGAGCTCCAGGTCGACTTCAGCAGGCGGCGGATCGGCTTGCCCGTGGTGCCGTCGGCGAGCCAGAGGTCGACGAAGTAGAAGTCCTTTTCCGAGAAGTACGCGACGCGGCTGCCGTCCGGCGAGAGGGCGGGGGCGAGGTGCAGCGTCCCCTCGCTGATCTTCTCGGTCAGCAGCGGCTGCGAGACGTCCTTCGCCTTGTTGCGCGTGGCGAGTTCGGGGAGGTAGCGGCGCTGCATCGCCTCGCGCCACTGGTCGCCCAGCTGCTTGAAGTCGAGGCCGATGACGCGGCGGAACGACCCTTCGAGCGAGCCCGAGCGCGAGCCGAGCAGGATCGCGCCGACCGCCTCGTCGCCCCAGCGCTCGCCGATGTACGTGATGATCGACTGGCCGAAACGGTACGGGAAGATCCGCGGGTCGGTCTCCAGCTGCTGGATGGTCGGCAGCTTCCCCTCGGCGGTCGCATCGCGGATCCACATCGCCGTGTTCGGGTCGAGCTCGCCGATCGAGAAGTACTCTGCCATCCCCTCGACGAACCAGAGCGGCGGGTTCACCGCCATGATCGTCTGCAGCCCGCCGCCCGCCCGTCCGCCCGACCAGACGTCGTACTGGAACTGGTGGACCATCTCGTGCTGCAGGACGTGCATGATGTCGTCGTACGAGCCGGTCAGCGGCAGCACGTTGCGGTGCTTGAGGAAGTCGGTGAAACCGCCGGTGCCCTCGCCGACCTCGCCGCCCGACGTGTTCGTCTGGACGAAGTCCGAGTGCGAGGCGTACAGGATGATCGGCTTCCGCTCCTTGAACTGGTGCTTGAGCACCCGCGAGAGGCGCGCATAGGAGCGCTCCGCCATCCGTGCGACGTCGAGTGCTGCCGCATGTTCGACCGGGTAGTAGTAGAGGTCGAAGTGCTCGGTCTCCAGCACCTTGAAGTCGAAGCGGCTGTACTGGACCTTGTTCTGGCCGAAGTACTGCGCAGCGGCGGGCACCGGGGCGAGGGCGGCAGCGGCGGCGAGGAGGAGCCAGGGGATGCGGCGAGTCATCGGAACCTTCCGGCCTGCAGGGTCGATCAGGGATCGGTCAGGAGCACGGGGGCATCCTGCCAGAGTCGCTCCAACTGGTAGAACGCCCGGGTCTCGGGGTGGAACAGGTGGACCACCACGTCCACGAAGTCGAGCAACACCCAGCGACCGTGGGTCAGGCCCTCGACATGGTGGGTGTCGAGGCCGGCGTCGTGCATCGCGTCCATGACGCCGTCGGCGAGGCCGCGCACGTGAGCGTCGGAAGTTCCCGAGGCGATCACGAAGTAATCGGTCGCATCCGTCAGTCCACGGAGGTCGAGCACCTGCACGCGGTGCCCCTTGCGATCCGAGATCGCGCCGACGACGGCGCGCACCGCGGGAGGGAGCCGACGATCAACCAACGGGGTGCTCGGGCGTGCCATCCTCGACCTGATACGCCACGGCCCACGCGCCGGATCCAACATGGGTGCCAAGCACCCCGGTCGCCGGGCCGACGATGATCTCGCGCGGCTGGAAGGCCGCCTGCAGCGCCATCCGCACCCGCTCGGCGACCTCGGGGGCTTCCGCGTGCACGATCCCGAAGCGGATCGAGCGGGGGCGGGGGGTCAGGGCGGCGGTGATGCGCGCCAGCATCCGGGGGACCACCTGCTCGCGGCCACGCACCCGGTCCACCGGCTGCAGGCGCCCCGTGGCATCGACTTCGAGGATCGGCTTGATATCGAGGAGGCCGCCCAGCCAGGCCTTGCCCTTCGATACGCGACCCGATCGGATCAGGTTGTCATAGACGTCAACGGTGAGCATCAGCCCCGATTGGTCGCGGACCCGGACGAGTTCCTTCGCGATCGCGGCCGCGGGCCATCCCGCTTCCGCCAGCTCGGCCCCCCGGAGGGCGAGCAACCCGAGGCCGACCGAGGCGCTGCGGGAATCCACCAGATGGACGCCGTTGATCCCTGCGGCGTTAACCGCGGCCTGCGCCGAGCCGAGCGTCCCGGAGAGCACCCCACCCAGGAAAATCCCGACCACCTCGTCGGCCTCCTCGCGGGCCTCCCGGAACGCCCGAACGAATTGGGCCGGGGTGGGCTGCGAGGTCGTCGGCAACTCCTTGACCGTGCGCAGCCGCCGATAGAACTCCTCGGGCTTCAGCTCGATCCGGTCGCGGAAGGTCTCGTGCCCGAACATGACCTGCAGCGGCACCATGATGATCCGGTGCTGATCGAGGACCGCGTCGGGGAGGTCATTCGAGGAGTCCACCACGATCGCGACCCGCCGGGTCTCGACGTGTGACAGCCGCCGGTGCTGGGCCCGCATGTCCTCCGCCTTCCGCGCGGTGACGGTGCCCCATTGTTCGGCGTAGGTGAAGACGGCGTCGGGGGTGTCGGTATGCACATGGATCTTGAGGATGTCACCGGCCACCCCCACCACCACCGACCCGCCGAAGCCGTGCATCGCCTCCCGGACGTCGTTGGCCGGCGGGAGCGGTACCCCGCGGACCAGCACCTCGGTGCAGTACTGGAAGTCGCGCTCGGCATCGAATCCCGCCATCGCCGCGGGGATCACCGCATCCCCTTCGAGCGGCATCGTTGCCGGCAAGATGGGGTCGCCGTTGATGGCGCGCACGAACCCCTCGATCATCCTGACGAATCCCTTACCCCCGGCGTCGACCACGCCGGCCTCCTTCAGCACCGCCATCATCTCCGGCGTCTTCGCGAGCACCACCTCGGCCTCGTGGTGCAGCCGCCGCATGAAGTCGCCAATGTCGGCGGTCCCGGCGGCGGCGATTTCGGCGGCGCGGGCGGCGTCGCGCGCGACGGTCAGGATGGTGCCCTCGCGCGGCTCGTCGAGTGCGCGCTCGAGGGCATCGGCGCCGCGGCGGACGGCGGCGGCGACCTCCTCGGCGTCGGCGGTGACGCGGTCGGTGAGCCCCTCGGAGAAGCCGATCAGGAAGTGCGCGAGCATCATCCCGGAGTTGCCGCGGGCGCCCAGGAGCGCGGCCCGCGCCGCCGTGGTGGCGGTGTCCGGAAGCGAGGCGTCGCCGAGCGCCCGGAGGGCGTCGGCGACGGCGCGCAGCGTCAGCGTGAAGTTGGTGCCGGTATCACCATCGGGCACCGGAAAGACATTGATCCGGTTGAGCTCGTCGCGGGAGGCCGCGACCCAGTCGGCGGCGGCGTGAAAGCCGCGCGCGAGTCGGGGGCCATCGAGGTACCCGATCCCGACCGTCACCGTCCCTCAGCCTTCGGCGGTGACGTTGACCTTAACTTCGGCGTGGACGTCGTGGTGCAGCTTGACGGCCACCGAGTGGAAGCCGAGGAGCTTGATGGGGTGCTCGAGGTCGATCTTGCGCTTGTCGACCACGAGGCCCATCGCTCCGAGGGCGTCGGCGATGTCGGCCGAGGTGATCGACCCGAACAGCTTCCCTTCGTCGCCGGCCTTCCGCGAGAGCTCGACGGTCACGGCACCCAGCTTGGTCGCGAACGCCTGCGCCTCGGCCCGCTCGGCCGCGTGCTTCGCATCGCGCGCCTTCGCCTCGGCGGCGATCCGCTTCTTGTTGCCCTCGGTCGCCTCGAAGGCGAGGCCGTTGGGCAGGAGGAAGTTGCGGGCATAGCCCGGCTTGACGCGGACCAGGTCGCCGGCCTTGCCGAGCGAGGGCACCGCCTCGCGAAGAATCAGATCCATCATGGGGCAACTCCTTGGGGCGGCGGCACGCGCCGCCGCAGGTCGAGCCAGGTGTCGGCCACGCCCAGGACGGCGCAGCCCAGTGGTACCAATGCTAACACGGGCACCGCAGCGAGGCACAGGAGCACCACGAACATCCGTGGTGCGGAGAGCATGGCGGAGCGGACGACGGCCAACCCGCGCGCCGCGTAGAGCGTCCCGACCACCAGGAGCAGGTTCCGGACGGTAAGTTCGGCCGCGCGTGGCAGGTCGAGCAGCACCAGGGCCGCGAGCAGCACGAGCGCCCAGATCAGGTGGTCGCTGAAGCGGAAGGCCCGGAACGGTCCCGGCGGCGTCCCGAGCGGGTGGCGCGACAGCCGATGGTACCATTCCCACGCGAGCCAGCCGCCCAGCAGGGCGTAGATCGCCACCATGCCGGGGTAGAGCTCACCCACCATCGTGGTGGCGCGGCTGAGCTCCTGCACGAGCTGGGTCGCGGTCGGGGTGCTGTCGGCGGCCACGACGAGTTCGCTTTGGGACAGCGGCAACTCGGGGAGGCCGTAGCTCGGGAAGAGCGCCCGCCACCCGCGCCAGGTCGTGGTGACGATTTCGGACTCGAGGTCGCTGAAGCGGAGCCCGAGCTTCAGGAACCAGCCGATGGTCGCGGATGCGGCCACGCCGATCGCGATGAGGGTCCGCGTCAGGAGCGACCGGAAGGCCCCGCCGAGCGCCGCGACGACGTAGCCACCGGTGAAGAAGGCGCCGGCGGCCCGGAGCGTCTGTTCGGGGAGCGTCGTCGGGATCCGGAGGAGAATCGCGATCGAGGCGATGCCCAGGACGATCCAGATCCACTCGCGGACGGTCCCCGGCCGCGAGAGGAGGAGGAGCACCACGGTCGGCGCCAGGAAGAAGAACGGCGAGACGGTAGGGGCCAGCACGAGAAACCCTGCCGCAAGCAGCAGGGTTGGCCACCGCGAGCGGGACCCGGGAAGCCCGGGCCCCGTCGGGGTCGTGGTCAGCCGCCGAATCCCTTGATGTACGGGAGGAGGGCGACCTGACGGGCCCGCTTGATGGCGGTGCTGAGCTGGCGCTGGTGACGGGCACAGGTGCCCGACAGGCGGCTCGGCAGGATCTTGCCGCGCTCGGTGAGGAAACGGGTCAACAGCCGCTCATCCTTGAAGTCGACGATGCGCACGCCGGACTCGCAGATGGCACAGGTCTTCGATGGGCGGGCCATTACTCGTCGTCCTCCCCGTCCTTGGCGGACGGCGTCGGCGCCATCTGGGCGCCCTCGTTCATCACGATGAGGTGGCGGATCAGCCCCTCGTCGAGCTTCAGCGCGCGCTCGAACTCCGGCAGCTGGGCCGGGGTCGCGTCGAACTTCGCGATGACGTAGTAGCCGGTTTCCTTCCCCGCGATGGGATACGCGAGGGTGCGCTTGCCCCAGTGATCGAGGGAGAACTCCGCCCCTTCGACCTGCGGGATGAGCGCGTGGAAGCGATCGAGCTTCTCGGTGACGGCGGCCTCTTCGAGCACGGAGTCGAAGATGTACACCGCCTCATACGAACGGTTCATCAGCACCTTCCTTCGGACATGGTTGCCCCGGGGCTGGTGCGGCACCCGAGGAGGATTGATTGTGGACAGCCCTCCAAGATACTAGAACGACACCTGCCAGCCCACCCCCCCGCGCAGCAGGCGGGGCGCCTGGAGGCCGAGCACCTTGGTCCGGCCGTTGGCCACCCGGGCCGACAGGATTCCGACCGCGGCCCCCGCCACCACGTCGCTGAGCCAGTGCTTCTCCTCGGCCATCCGGGCCCAGGCGGTGCCGGTCGCCAGGGTATAGAGCCCGGCGCGGGCCCAGGTCGATCCGGTGGCGTCCCCGAGGGTGGTGGCCATGGCGAAGGCCGCGGCGGTATGCCCCGAGGGGAAGGCGGTCTGCTTGGAGAAGGGGGAGAAGTCGAGCGCGTCGAGGTCCGGGTCCTGGTAGGGCCGTGCCCGGCCGACCAGCTCCTTGGAGGCCTGGACGACGGCCGTTTCGAGCAGCAGGGCCGCCGCGGTCTGCCCCCCAAGCCGGACCAGGGCCGGTCGACGGCCGACCCAGCCCGCCAGCGCCAGTCCGCCACCGATTCCAAGCATTGCCGGCGCCTCGCCAAAGCGCTTCAGCTGCCGGGCGGTGCCGAGCCGGCCCTCCGACGGTGACTCGTCGATCCGTCGGGCAATCGGGGCATCGAAGAGGGCGGCCACCAGGACCGCCCCGGTGACCGCCCCGACCGTCGGCCAGCGCAATGCGGCCGGCCCCGGCTGCTGCCCCCCGAGCGGCACCGCATGCGGCACCATCAGGGTGAGCACCAGCAGCAGGGCCGTTCGCATCGGCAGGTCGTTACGGCGTGGTGCCGAGCCGCAGCCAGCGCACTTCGCGGAGTTCGCCTTCCTGCGGCCGCTGGACCAGCAACGAGTCGCCGGCAGCGAGCAGCACCTTGGTCGTGGCCGGGAGGTGGAAGCGGCCGCTCGGCTTGCCGTCGGGGCTGAGCTGGATGTACTCGATCTGGTCGGCGCCGGTGATCGGCCCGATCAGGTAGAGCCGGCCTTCCTGGCTGGCCAGGAGCCCGGCGAGGGCCGGATGCAGCGTGTCGCTCTTCGCCTGCATGCTGTCGAGGTCGCTCGCGGCGAGCTGGCCGCCGAGCATCGACTGCACCGACGCCCGCTTCGCCGCGAACTCCTCCGGCGTGATCCGGAGGCGCGGCCGATTGATGTGGAGCTGCCAGCGCGGATTGCCGTCGGCCATCTTCCGGATCAGGTCGATCCGGTCGCCTTCGCCCCAGGCGACCTCACCGTCGGGGAACAGCGCGTAGACTGGCGACGTCGCGAACAGTGGCGGGGTCGAGACGAGCTGCGTCCCCTGCATCCGCACCCACGGCATCGGCGCCTGCAGCACCAGCGTCCCCGTGGTGTCGGTCGGCTTCTTGAGGAGGAAGAGGCGGAAGGCGCCTTCGCCCGATTCGCTCTTCGACACCATTCCCTGCAGCACCGGCAGGGCGCCGACGAAGCCGCGTGCCTCGCCCGCTTCGATCGGCGGCAGCGGCTTCGACTCGACGAACGCGCCGGCGCCGTCGAAGGTCATCACCCGCGCCCCGTCGGTCATCATGTCGATCAGCTGGACCGACTTCCCGTCACCGGGGCCGACGCCAAGGACCACCTCATATTCGCCGAGGCCCTTGCCGACCTTCCCGATCGTGGTCGGCACGGTGTCGGTCCCCCAGATCTGCACCAGCCGCCCCGGCTCCCAGAGCGCGAAGCGGTCGCCGCCGAGGCGGTTCGCGATCGGCTGGAGCAGGGGACAGGCGGCGCGCCCGTCGGCGATGCAGACGAGCCGGCCATCGGCCGGCGTGAGCACAGGGAGCGAATCGACGGCGGCTGCGTCGAGGGTCCAGTTGCCCCCGGGCGCCGGTGGTGGCGGGGCGTCGGGCTTGGCACAGGCGACGACGGCCAGGGGGAAGACGAGCTGCGCCACATGGCGCCAGGTCAGAGCGATCACGACATCACCTCAGGTGTTGAACCGGAAGAGCATCAGGTCACCGTCCTGCACGACATACTCCTTGCCTTCCGCCCGCGCGAGTCCCTGCTCGCGGGAGGGCTTCCAGCCGCCGACCCGGACGAAGTCGGCATAGGCCACGGTTTCCGCGCGGATGAATCCCTTCTCGAAGTCGGAGTGGATCACGCCGGCGGCCTCTGGCGCCTTCGCCCCGACGCGGATGGTCCAGGCACGGACCTCCTTCTCGCCGGCGGTGAAGTAACTCTGCAGGTTGAGCAGGTGATACGCGGCCCGGGCGAGGCGATCAAGCCCCGACTCGTGCACGCCGAGCGACGCCATGAAGTCGGCACGATCCTCGGCCGGCAATTCGGCGAGCTCGGCCTCGACCTTTGCCGAGAAGATCACCACGTCGGCCTGCTCGCCGTCGGCGACGATCGCGGCGCGCAGCGCCTCGACGTGCGCGTTGCCGTCGGCGAGCTCGTCCTCGCGGACGTTGGCCGCATAGAGCACCGGCTTCGAGGTCAGCAGGTTGAGCGACTTGAAGAGCGGCTCCTCCTCGGCGCTGTGCTCGACCGCGCGCGCGAGGCCGCCGTTCTCGAGCACCGCCATCACGCGCTCCATCAGCCCCTTCTCGGCCTTCGCGGTGGCGTCGCCGGTCTTCGCCGCGCGCGTCGCGCGGTCGAGCCGCTTCTCGAGCGAGACCATGTCCGAGAGCGCGAGCTCGGTGTTGATCACCGTGCGGTCGCGCACCGGGTCGGGGCCGCCCATGACATGCTGCACGTCGTCGTCCTCGAAGCAGCGGATCACGTGGACGATCGCGTCGACCTCGCGGATGTTGGCGAGGAACTGGTTGCCGAGGCCCTCGCCCTGCGAAGCACCCTTCACCAGCCCCGCAATGTCGACGAACTGCACCGTCGCCGGGACCGTGCGCTCGGGGTTGATCAGCTTGGCGATCTCGCCGATCCGCTCATCGGGCACCTCGACGACGCCGGTGTTCGGTTCGATGGTGGCGAAGGGGTAGTTGGCGACCAGAGCGGAGGCCTGGGTCAGAGCATTGAAGAGGGTCGACTTGCCCACGTTGGGGAGACCGACAATTCCGAGCGAGAGCATATCGAGGCGTGAGTCCTGAGTCCTGAGTCATGAGGGTCTGGCCGAGCCGCGAAATCTAGTGCCATGGTGCGGTCCGAGGGGGGACGGTGTCTCCCCGGGATCGGCGATCCTCCTGCATGGCTGATTATCGAAGACTGAAGGCCTGGCAGATAGCCTATCGCCTCGCTTTGGACGTTTACCGCGCCACGGAGGGATATCCCGCCGGAGAGAGGTATGGTCTCGTCTCGCAGTCGCGCCGGGCCGCTGTTTCTGTGGCGGCCAACATCGCTGAGGGGGCTGGCCGGGGCGGGGGCGGGGAATTCACGCGGTTTCTCTGGATTGCCCGCGGATCGCTCACCGAACTGGGAACCGAGCTGGCGCTCGCGCGCGATCTTGGCATGCTCCCCGCCGAGAGAGCGGAGGCGCTCTTGAGCACGCTCGACGAGAGCGGTCGGATCCTGATGGGGCTGCTGAAGTCGAGGGGGGCCGTGCCGAGACGTGATGAAGTCGTGAGTCGTCAGTCCTGAGTCCTGAGAAAAGAGAGGGGGCCGCTCCGAAGAGCGACCCCCTCTCACAACTCAGGACTCAAGACTCAGGACTATCGTCCCAACGACACAAACCACGGAGCAAGCACGAGACTGACCACCGACATCAGCTTGATCAAGATATTCATCGCCGGCCCCGACGTGTCCTTGAACGGATCGCCGACGGTGTCGCCGACGACCGCCGCCTTGTGCGGGTCGGAGCCCTTGCCGCCGTGCGCGCCGCCTTCGATGTACTTCTTGGCGTTGTCCCAGGCGCCGCCGGCGTTGGCCATGAAGAGCGCCATCATCACGCCGGTGACCGTCGCGCCGGCGAGGAGGCCGCCGAGGGTCTTCACGCCGAGGAGCGAGCCGGTGAGGACCGGGACGAGGATCGAGGCGACGCCCGGGATGATCATCTCGCGGAGCGCGGCCTTGGTCGAGATGTCGACGCAGCGCGCCGAATCCGGCTTGACCCCTTCCTTCCCTTCGAGGAGGCCCGGGATCTCGCGGAACTGGCGGCGGACTTCCTCGACCATCCCCTGCGCCGCGCGACCGACCGCGGTCATCGTCTGCGCGCCGACGAAGAACGGCATCACGCCGCCGAGGAAGAGGCCGATGACGACCTTCGGGTCGATCAGGTTGAGGCCGACCTTGTCGAGGCCGACGGCCGAGGCGTACGCCGAGAAGAGCGCCAGCGCGGTGAGCGCCGCCGAGCCGATCGCGAAGCCCTTGCCGATCGCCGCGGTGGTGTTGCCGAGGGCGTCGAGGCCGTCGGTGATCGCGCGGACTTCCTTGCCGAGGTGGCTCATCTCGGCGATGCCGCCGGCGTTGTCGGCGATCGGGCCGTAGGCGTCCACCGACATCGTGACGCCGACCGTGGCGAGCATGCCGACGGCGGCGATCGAGATGCCGTACAGGCCGGCAACCATGAACGCGATGTAGGTCGCGCCGCAGATCAGCAGCACCGGGACGATGCAGCTCTCCATCCCGACCGCGAGGCCGGCGATGATGTTCGTCGCGGGGCCCGTCTCCGACGACTGCGCGATCCGCTTCACCGGGCCGGCCGCCGTGTAGTACTCGGTGACCAGGCCGATCAGGATGCCGGACACCGTGCCGGCGAGCACGGCCCAGAACGGCCCCATCGGCGAGAGCGCGGTGCCGGCCTCGTCCACCATGTTGAGCGGCAACGCGGCGGTCAGCAACCAGGCAAAGGCGAGGAAGAGGCCGGCGGCGATGAAGGTCACCAGCCGGAGCGCGTTCGCCGGATTCCCCTTGGCGAGGACGCGCATCGTCAGCACGCCGATCAGCGAGGCGACGAGACCGGCGGTGATGTAGGCGAGCGGGAGGAGCATCGCGGTGAGGCGATTGGTGTCCGGGATCAGCACCGAGGTCGCCGCGAGGGCGATCGTCGCGATCACCGAGCCGACGTAGCTCTCGAAGATGTCGGCGCCGAGACCGGCGACGTCACCGACGTTGTCACCGACGTTGTCGGCGATCGTGGCCGGGTTGCGCGGGTCGTCTTCCGGAATGCCGGCTTCGACCTTGCCGACCAGGTCGGCGCCGACGTCGGCCGCCTTGGTGTAGATGCCGCCGCCGACGCGCGCGAAGAGCGCGATGCTCGAGGCGCCCATCGCGAAGCCGGAGATGATCTCGCCGAAGAGCTTGGCGTTGCCGGCGAGTTCTTCCTTGCCGAGGAACATGAAGACGATCGCGATCCCGGCGAGGCCGAGGGAGGCCACCGCGAGGCCCATGATCGAGCCGCCGCCGAAGGCGACCCGGAGCGCGGCCGCCTGGCCCTCGCCGCGCGCCGCCTCGGCGGTGCGGACGTTGGCGATCGTGGCGCCCTTCATCCCGACCCAACCGCTGGCGACCGAGGCGAGACCGCCGAGGACGTAGGCGATCCCCGTCTTCACGCCGACCGCCATGCCGAGCAACCCGGCGACGACGAGCAGGAAGGGGAGGAGCACGACGTACTCGCGCTTCAGGAAGGCCATGGCGCCGAGGGAGATCTGCTCGGCGAGCTCCTGCATGACGCCGGAGCCGGCCGGGCGATTCTTGACGGCGAAGAAGCTCACCATCGTGGCGACGAGGCCGGCGAAGCCGACGGCCAGGGCGTAGAGGGGCAAGGTCTCGGTCATGGTCTCAGTGGGTTCGAGGGAGAGGGTCAGGTCTTGTTGAATCGGGTCATGGCGATCTCGATGCCGTCGTGCACCCAGCACGCCACGGCGTCTGCCATCTGGTCGAGCGTCGCGTCGAGCGTCGCGCGTTCGTCGTTCGTGAAGCGACCGAGCACCCAATCGGCCAGGTCATCGTATTCGGGCGGCTTCGCGCCGACGCCGATCCGGAGTCGGGCGTAATCCTGTCGGCGCAGCGCGCCCTCGATGCTCTTGAGGCCGTTGTGGCCCCCGGCCGACCCGGCCCCGCGGAGCCGGAAGCGGCCGGGCGGGAGGGCGACGTCGTCGACGAGGACCAGCAGGTCCGACGCCGGGTCCCACGCGGGGCCGCGCAGCGTTCGCAGGGCGTCGCCGCTGCGGTTCATGTAGGTGTTCGGCTTCACTAAACGAACGGGGACGCCTTCCAGCGTCCCCGACGTTGCCACCGCCTGCTCGGCACGACGGTACGGGGCCATGCCCCACCGCGCGACGAGGTGATCCAGGAGCATCCAGCCGGCGTTGTGCCGAGTGCGTTCGTACTCCGGGCCAGGATTGCCCAGCCCGACGATCGCCTTCGCCACTTACGCGCCGGCGGTTTCGGCCTCGTCGGCCTTGCCCTTCTTGATGACTTCGGGCTCGCCGCTCGCCACCTCGGTCGTGGCCGAGATCTCGGCGCGGCTCGGGATCACCGAGACCACCGAGAGCGAGCCGTCATGCATGAACTCGCCCTTCGCCAGCGTGAGGTCGCGCACGTGGACGGCATGGCCGACCCCGAGGTGCGTGACATCGACGTCGATGTGCTCCGGGATGTCGGCCGGCAGCACCTTGATGCTGATGCGGTGCAGGTGGTGATCGAGGACGCCGCCCTGGTTCCGGACGCCGTCGGCGGTGCCGACGACGTGCACCGGGACTTCGACGACGATCGGCTCACCGGCGACCACGGCATAGAGGTCGATGTGGATGACCTCGGCGCGCTTGACCGGGTTGCGCTGGACCTCGCGAACCAGGGCCTTGACCGGCGCGCCGCCATCGATGGCGACATCGACCAGCGTCGCCTCGCCGCCGATGACGTCGAGGAGACGCCCGAGGGCGCGCGACTCGACGGCGAGCGGGCGGGCCTCGAAGCCGTGCCCGTACATGACCGCCGGAACCTTCCCCTCGCGACGCAGCGACCGCGCCGCGCCCTTGCCCGTGTTCGAACGCGACTGCGCGTTAAGCTCTACCTGATGCATTGCCGTCTCCGTCCTTCAGTTCAGTCGTTCAGTCGAACAACGCGCTGACCGACTGGTCGCTGTGCGTATATCCGATCGCCTTGGCCAACAGTCCTGCGATCGAGAGCACCTTGAGCGCCGGGAAATGGCGTTCCGGTGGAATCGCGATCGTGTTGGTGACCGCCACTTCGGTCACCGGTGCCGCCGACAGCCGCTCGACCGCGGGCCCCGAGAGCAGGGCATGGGTCGCGCAGATGTAGACATCCTTCGCGCCGAGGCGCTTGAGGGCATGGACGGCCTCGGCCATCGTGCCCCCGGTATCGATCATGTCGTCGGCGAGAATGCAGTTCTTGCCGGCGACGTCACCCACCACGTTCACCACTTCGGCCACGTTCGGCCCGGTGCGGCGCTTGTCGATGATCGCGAGCGTGCCGTTGAGCCGCTTCGCGAAGCCCCGGGCCATCTTGGCCGAGCCGACATCGGGCGCCACCACCACCACGTCCTGCAGGTTCATCTGCCGGTAGTGGTTGACGAACACCGGCGCCGCGTAGAGGTGGTCGACCGGAAGGTCGAAGAACCCCTGCAACTGGTGCTGGTGGAAGTCGATCGCCAGCACGCGATCCGCGCCGGCCACCGACACCATGTTCGCCATCAACTTCGCGGAGATCGCCACCCGCGGCTGATCCTTGCGGTCCTGGCGGGCGTACCCGAAGTAGGGCATCACCGCCGTGATCCGCGCCGCACTCGCCCGACGCGCCGCATCCATCAGCAGCAGCAGCTCGAGCATGTTCTCGGCCGGCGGATTCGTCGAATTGATGACGTAGACGTCCCGCCCGCGGACGTTCTCATCGATCCGGACGAAGATCTCCCCATCGGCGAAGCGCTTGAGCGTCACCTTGCAAAGTTGACCGCCCAACTGCTGGGCAATCTCCTCTGCGAGAGGACGATTCGCCGACCCGCTCAGGAGGAGCATCGGCTTCGAAGTCAGGGGTGTATCCGCCATAACGACAGCCCGAAAAGATAGCGGTGGGGGGATGGCTGGGGAAGGGGAGGGGTCCTGCGTCATTGCCCCGCGTGGATTCGAACCACGATAACCGGATCCAAAGACCGGGGTCTTGCCATTAGACGACGGGGCAGAGCGATGCAAAAGTAGCAGGGGAGGCGGGTGAGGTGAACGGTGAACGGGGGGCCGGGCCGTGAAACGTGAGACGTGAAACGTGTTGCCGGGGTGGCAACCGTCTCACGTTTTACGTTTCACCCTTCACCGTCCCCCCTCACCCCGCCTCCGTCCTCACCACCACCCCGAACTTCCCCCCCAGCCGGTTCGCCGCGTCCTCCCGGTCCTGCTCGGTCCGGTAGACGGCGAACAGGGTGCTCCCGGAGCCGCTCATCCGGCACAGAAAGGGGTGGGTCCCGGCGAGGGCCTCGAAACCGGCGCGGATCTGGGGAAAGCGGCCGAAGACCGCCCCCTCGAAGTCGTTGCCACCCAGCCGGGCCAGGTCGCTCCATGACTGGAGCACCCCGCCGTCGAGGACCACGCTGCCCCGGGGGCCATCGGACTCGCGGACCTCGTCGACCCACCGGTAGGCATCGGCGGTCGGGACGGCCGCGCCGGGGAAGAGGAGCAGCATCGGTCTGGTCGGGAGGGCAGGGAGGCGCAGCATCCGCTGGCCGTGTCCCCAGGCCAGGGCGAGCGGGGCGTCCGCCAGGAAGAAGGGGACGTCGGCGCCGAGGCGGTTCGCCATGTGGAGCAGCTCGGACGCCGGGACCGCACCGTTGGCCAGCTGGTTCACGGCCCGCAGCGCGGCGGCGGCATCGCTCGAGCCACCCCCGAGGCCGCCGCCGGCCGGAATCCGCTTGACCAGCCGCATCGCCACGCCGAAGCGCCGGCCCGTGGCGGCCAGCACCGCGTCGGCGGCCCGATAGGCGAGGTTCTGTTCGGTCGGCCCGACGTCGGCCGCTTCGACCTCGAGGGCGATCCCCGCGGCAGTGCGGGTGACCTCAAGCGTGTCGTGTAGCGCCACCCGGCAGAAGAGCGTCTCGATGCCGTGGTAGCCGGTCGACTCCTTCGCGAGGACGCGGAGGAAGAGGTTGACCTTGGCGGGGCAGTCGAGCGTCAGCGTCTCCGTCACGCGGCCTCGTCGGGGATCGCACTCCGACGGAAGCCGGTGGTGACCGCCGACCAGGCGCCCATCATCGTGATCGGAATGAAGGTGGTGACGTGGAACATGAGGCCGCAGGCGAGGCCCGCGTCGAGCGGGATCTGGTACAACGCCGCCAGCGTTCCGCCGATGGCGAGCTCGAAGACGCCGAAGTACCCCGGTGCCTGCGGCGCCGCGATGCTGATCATCAGGATCCCCTGCACGATCAGCGCACCGCTGTAGGGGACCGGGAAACCGAACGCGCGGAACGCGGCATAGAACGCGGCCGCATTGCACAGCCAGATCACCAGGGACCAGCCCACCACGGGCAGCGCGGTGCGCGGATCGGAGAGCGCCGAGAGGCCGAGCAGGAGGCGCTCGCCGAAGTGGTACAGCGCGTCACCGACCGAGTTGTTCGGCAGGAGCTTGCGGGCGATGCCGAGTGTCGTGGTGCGCCGCCACGCGGCAAGTGCGGCGACCAGCAGGGCCGCGAGCCCGAGGGCGCCGATCGTGGTCGCGATCTCGGCGATGGGTTTCGATTTGCCCGGCAAGGTCAGCGATGGATCAATGCCGCCGCGCGTGAGCGCGAGCGAGAGCAGCCCCATCGCCACCAGCGCATCCATCACGCGCTCGACCGCGACGCTCGAGAGCGCCGCCGCGAACGGGACGCGGCCCAATCGGCTGACGGCGCCCATCCGGACCACTTCGCCGGCGCGGAGGGGCAGCACATTGTTCGCGGTGAATCCCATCGAGATGGCGTGCCAGGCAGGAAGCCAGCCGACCGGTCGCCCGTCTTCATCGTGCAGCAGCCAGCGCCACCGGGGGACGCGGAGCGGGAAGGAGAGGGTGGCGAGCACCACGGCGAGGAACATCCATCCCCGATCCGCGGCGACCATGAACTGCCACGACGCGGCCCAATCCGTCTTCCGAAAGGTGTACCACACGACCGCGGCGGAGATCGCCAGGCCGAGGGTGAGCTGGAGGGCGCGCTTGCTGCGCGGCTCGGCGTCAGGCCGCGTCACGGGCCAGCGGCACGAGGTCGAGCAGCTCCTGGATGTAGGGGCGGAGGCGGTCGAGTGACACGGTCGGCTCGGCGAGCAGGCCATTGATCTCTTCGCGGACGTGCGCGGCGCGCTGCAGCGCGGCCGGTCCGCGATAGAGCAGCTGCTCGATCGGCAGGACGTCGTGCCCGAGCAGCTCGTCGAGCGACGGCGTCTCGCTGCCGCGCTGCGCCGTGACGAGCGCGAGCGAGCGGTACGCCAGTTCGAGGCGGCTCGGCGTGCCGGGCGCGGCGACGGGGATCATGACCGCTGGTGCGTCCGGTGCGAGCGACTCGACGGGGACGACCGGCGCGTCGTCGTGGGCGAGGGATTCGATCGAGACGATCGGTGCCTCGTCCGGCGCGAGGGATTCGATCGACACGATCGCCGCGTCATCCGGGGCGAGCGACTCGATCGAGACGATCGCTGACTCTTCCGGCGCGAGCGATTCGATCGACACGATCGCGGCGTCATCCGGGGCGAGCGACTCGATCGACACGACCGGTGCCTCGTCCGGCGCGAGCGATTCGACCGGCACGATCTCGGGCTCCACCGACATCGACGCGGCGATCGTCACCATCGGCGGTTCGTCAGCGCGGAGCGTCACCACGGGGATCGCGGGCGGCGCCGGGATATCGAGGGCCGGTGGTTGCCAGGGATTGGCGAGCAGCGGCTGCGTCATCGCCGGCGATCCGTCGGTCGTGGCGTGGAACGCCGCGCCGAGAATGGTGGCAGCGAGCCGGTCGCGCGCACCGAGGCGCTGATCATTGGCGGGGGCGTTGCCGGCATCGCTCAGGAACTGGCCCGCCTCGCGGAGCAGGCCGACGAAGCGGTCGCGGTCGCCTCGCGCCAACCCGCCGCCGATCGCGGAGGTCAGGGCCTGGGCGAGCGGCGCGAGGAAGCGGCCGGTCGGCGACTTCGGCGGCATCGTCGCAAGCGTGCGGTGCAGCACGAAGAGCCGAAGATCCGCCGCGGCGCTCGACGGGCTCCGCTGCAGCTGCTGGGCGGTCTCGAGCAGGTGATCGCCGACGCCAACCAGTTCCAGCGCGACCGGCGTCGCATCGCCGGCGAGGAGCGGCGGCGTGCCACGACGCAACAGCGACTCGCCACCTTCGGGGGCGAGCTCTGCGATCGGCACGACGTCGCGTTCACCTGCGTACGAGGCCAGCAGCGCATCGGCGAGTGCTGCGAGTTCGCGCGGCTGCTCGATGCGGCCATCATCGCCCATCGAGCGCGCCATCGCGGCGAGGACGTGGGCGCCGTCGGCGAAGAGCGTGGCCACGTCGGGCGGCGGCGGGACGTCGCTCAACAGCGTGCGCGTCGCCATTTCCATCGCGTCGAGGAGCTCGGGGAGTGGCGACAGCTCCGCCGATCCGCCGAGTCCGCGGAGCGCCCGCATCCGCTCGAGCACGGACGCGAGGGCCGCCTGGGGCGGGACCGGTGCCAGCGCGCGGGCCGCCTCTTCGAGCGAACCGGCGATCATCGCCGATTCACGGGCGATGAACGCCCGGACGCCGGGCGTCAGGGCCGGCGTCGCAGGAACGGTCACCTTCACGCCCCCGCCCGCGGTGGCGCGTTCGATCCGATCGGCGAGCGCCAGGGCAGCGCGATCGTCGACGGCCTCCCACGCCGGGGCGCGCTCGGTCAGGTCGCGGAGGGTCTGGAGGCCGTCGAGCCAGGCGGCCCGGGGGCCCGGCGTCCAGGGCGTGGCGTGGTCGCGGATCTGCCGGGCGAGCGCCTCGAGGCCGGCTGCCGCCCGCGCGAAGGTGCCGAGGCCCGCCATCAGCGCGGCGCCCCGCAGCGCCCGGGCCCCGCGCACCAGCCGCTCGAGGTCCGGGCTCTCGCTGGTCGCGGCCGGATCGAGGTCCGCGAGATACTCGCGGGCCTCCAGCGCGAAGAACTCGGCCCGGCGGGCGGCGGTGCTCACGCGCGGGCGTCCTCGCAGAGCCGCTTCATCGCGCGGACCGCAGGACCGATACCCTCAAAGACTGCCCGGCTCACGATGCTGTGTCCGATGTTCAGTTCCTCGATCTCGGGGATGCGGGCCACCGGGAGGACGTTGGCGTACGTCAGTCCATGTCCGGCATGCACGGCGAGGCCGATCCCGGCGGCATACTCGGCTGCCCGCCTGAGCTCGCCCAGCGTGGCGCCGCCGTCGCGGTCCCACCCATGGGCGTATCGGCCGGTGTGGAGCTCGATCGCAGGGACGCCGAGATCCTTGGCCTCGTCGATCACCGCGATGTCCGGATCGATGAAGAGCGCCACGTGGATCCCGGCCGCGTCGAGGCGGCGCAGCGCCGTTCGAAGGTACGGGTCCCGGCGCGCCAGGTCGAGGCCGCCCTCGGTGGTCACTTCCTCCCGGCGCTCCGGGACGATGGTCACCTGATAGGGGCGGAGCCGGCAGGCGAAGTCGACGATCTCCTCGCGGACCGCCAGCTCGAGGTTGCAGACGGTGGTGACCGACGCGGCGATCTGCTCGACGTCATGGTCCTGGATGTGGCGACGGTCTTCGCGCAGGTGCACCGTGATGCCGTCCGCCCCGTGGGCCTCGGCCTCTGCCGCGGCCCGACGCGGGTCGGGTTCGTCCGTGCGCCGGGCCTCCCGCAGGGTGGCCACATGGTCCACGTTGATATAGAGCCGAAGCGGTCGCATTCACGGCTGCCGGGGTATACGTTTCACCGGTCTTCTCCCCACGAGGTATCGATGCGCACGATCGTCGCTCCTGCCGCTGTCCTGCTCGCGTTGACCTTCGGTTCCACGGCCGTGTTGGCCCAGTCGCACAAGGCGGCCACCGCCTCGCAGGCCGTGGAGGAGTATATCCGCGCCGCGTCCGACAGCAATCTGGTCCGCATGGGCCAGCTCTTCGGCACCGACAAGGGGAGCCTGATGGGCCGCCGGGTCGAAGGGACCGACAAGCGGATGATGATCACCCAGGCCTACCTCCACGGCGTGAAGGTCCGCGCCCTCTCCGAAGTGCATGGCGCCAAGGGGAACGAGCGGATCGTCACCACCGAGATCGCGCGCGGCGCCTGCAAGGTCGTGCTGCCGGTGACCGCGGTTGAGAGCAACAAGGAAGGGTGGCTGGTCCGCAACCTCGATCTCGACGCCGCCAGCAAGGTCAATCAGGCCTGCTCGGGCGGTGGGCAGCCCGGGAACCAGTAGGCCGCCCAGCGCGTTCACTCCTCGAGCCGCTATTCGGTGAGCTCGACGAGCACCCCATCGGTGCTCTTGGGATGCAGGAACGCGATCCGGCAACCGCCCGCGCCGGTACGGGGCGTGGCATCGATCAGGGTGTAGCCCTGCGCCATGCAGGCGGCGAGGGCGGCATCAAGATCGGGGACGCGGTAGCAGATGTGGTGGATCCCGGGGCCGCGCTTCGCGAGGAAGCGGCCGATCGGAGAATCCGCCTGGAGCGGCTCGAGGAGTTCGACCTCGGACTCGCCGAATTCCAGATGGACGATCTTGGCACCATCGGCTTCCTCGGGGCCCCGGGTCGGGACCTGCAGGACGTCACGATAGAAACGAAGGGCGGCGTCCACGTCCGGCACGGCGACGCCGATATGCGCGATAGTGGGCTTCATGGTGGGAACCTAACATGACGGGTGCGTCAGGAGTGATGCGATGAGTGGCAAGACGGTGGTCGTGACGGATGCGACCTTTGCAGACGAAGTGACCGGGACGAAGGGTCTCGTGATGGTCGATTTCTGGGCCGAGTGGTGCGGGCCGTGCCGGGCGATTGCCCCGACCCTCGAGGCGCTGGCAGAGGAATACGACGGCAAGGTCAAGGTGGCCAAGCTCGACGTCGACCACAACCAGCAGACCGCCATGAAGTTCAACGTGCGGTCGATCCCGATGATCGCCTTCTTCAAGGACGGTCAGCACGTGGATACCGTGGTGGGTGCCATGCCCCGCCCGGCGTTCGAAGCGAAGATCAAGCAGCACCTGGCCTGATCCAGGCTTTCTGACGGCGGCCCCGGCGAGATGACGCCGGGGCCGCTGTCGGCTTTCTTTCCCCCATGAGCTCCCCCGGCACCCTCTATGTCGTCGCGACGCCCCTGGGCCACCTCGGGGATCTCTCCACGCGCGCCGTCGAAACGCTGCGCGCGGTGGACACGGTCGCGGCCGAGGACACCCGCCGGACGCTCGGGCTGCTCGCCTCGATCGACGCCCATCCGCGCCTCCTCTCGTACCATGCCCACAGCGGGGCGAATCGGGCCGAGGCGCTGCTGGCGGTGCTGACCGCCGGCCGCGACGTGGCCCTGGTGACCGACGCCGGCACGCCCGCGATCAGCGACCCGGGGCACGAGCTGGTGGCGGCAGCCCGCGCGGCCGGCTTGACCGTGGTCCCGATCCCCGGGCCGTCGGCCGTGGCGACGGCGCTCTCGGCGGCCGGTCTCCCCGGCGATCGCTACCTCTTTCTCGGCTTCCTGCCGCGCAAGGGCGTCGAGCGGAAGCGATTGATCGAGCGTGCGGCGGGCGAGGCCTGGAGCGTCGTCTTCTTCGAGGCCGCCAATCGCCTCCCCGAGTTGTTGGATGACCTCGCGGCGGCCTGCGGCGCGGAGCGTCATGCGGTGGTCTGCCGCGAACTCACCAAGTTGCATGAGGAGTTCCGGGCCGGAACCCTGGCCACCCTCTCGGAGCACTATGGGGAGACCGCCGCCCGCGGCGAGGTGACGCTGGTCCTTGCGGGGCGCGGGGACCACGCCGGTGAGGACGAGCCGGTGGCGGACCCGGCCGAGATCATGGCGGCGGTGCGCGCGGGGCTTGCCGCGGGCGAATCCCGCAAGGATCTGGTCCGTATGGTGTGCACCCGCTTCGGCCTCTCCCGCAACGACGCCTACCGCCTCGTCATGGACGATTCATGATGTCACGCGCCACCACGCTGCTCCTCCTCGCCGTGGCGATCGCGCCGCCGGCCTCGGGGCAGGCGGTGCGGCCGGCGGCCAGCGCCCTCACGATCGGCCGACTGCACTACGAGGGCGGGGGCGACTGGTACGCCAACCCGACGTCGTTGCCGAATCTGCTCGCGGCGATCGAGGAGCGCACCGCGCTGCCGACCGCCGGGGCGGAGCGCGTGGTGCGTCTCGCTGACCCCGACCTCTGGGACGTCCCCTATCTGTACGCGACGGGCCACGGCAACATCGCCTTCACCGATCAGGAACGGGCCACGCTGCGTCGCTGGCTGATGCAGGGCGGCTTCCTGCACGTCGATGACAACTACGGGCTCGACGCCTCCTGGCGACGCGAAGTGGCGAAGCTCTTTCCCGATCGCCCGTTCGTCGAGGTGCCGCTCGACCATCCGATCTATCACCTGGTGTACGAGCTGCCGAACGGCCTCCCCAAGATCCACGAGCACGACGGCAAGCCGGCGCAGGGCTTCGGCATCTTCGTCGAGGGGCGTCTCGTCCTCTACTACAGCTATCAGTCCGACCTCGGCGATGGCTGGGAGGACCCTGCGGTGCACAACGACCCCGTGCCCGTCCGCGAGTCTGCGCTCCGGATGGGGGTGAACCTCTTCGCCTACGCCGTCGGTTGGGGCGGATGAGCGACGCACCGCTCGAACAGGCCCTCGACGAGGCCGCGCGTCCGCTGCGTGGCCTGAGCGGATTGGCGTGCCTGCTGCCGGCACTCGCAGCGATCGTGGCCGGGGCGGCGCTGGCGGCGTGGCTCGCGCGCGCCGGCGTCCTGCCCGGTCCGATGGTGATCCTCGCCGGCTGGCTGTTGGCCGCCGTGCTGCTGGTGGTCGGCGTGATGACCGCGCGCCGGGCGATCGCCGCACTCGGTCCGTGGCATGTCGCCGCGCACCTCGAATCCGACGGCGCCTGGCGGCAGGGCGCGCTCACGACCGTGCTCGACGGGGCCGTGGCGGGCACCTCCGACGCGCTGCACCGCGCGGCAGGACTCGCGCGCGCGGACGAGGTGCGTGCACGCGCGCTCGACGCCCTTGCGCCCGCCCTCGCCGTGCAGCGTCACCGCGCCCGCGTGGCCGTCGCCGTGCTGCTGGTCGGCGCCGTGGCGCTGGGCGTCGCACGGCCGCTCCGTGGTGCCACCGCGCGACTCTGGAGTCCGGTGGCCGCCTGGCAGAGTCTGACCGCCCCCGTTCACCTCGCCGCGGCCGACAGCGTCGTGGCGCGGGGCGCGCGCGCGACGCTCCTGGTCGAGGCCGTGGGCCAGCGCACCGCGGTCGTGGTCACCCGGAGTGCCGGCGAGGCCTGGCACCAGGACACGATCGCGCTCGACGCGGATGGCCGCGGACGCCTCGAGACGCCGCCGCTCGGCGCCGACCTCGTCGCGCGTGCCGAAGCGGGAGGGCGGACCTCCGAAGAGCGCACCATCACCGTCCGGCTGCCCGCATTCCTCGGCGCGTTGAATGTCACCGCCGTCTATCCTCGCTATCTCGCGCTGCCCGACGAGGAGCTCGCGCTGGCGGGCGACACCCTCGTGCTGCCGGAAGGGACGGCGCTGCGGCTGCGTGGTCGGGCGACGACGACGCTCGGAGCGGTGCGCCTCGAAAGCGGCGGCGTGGCGTTTCCGCTCGGCGTGCAGGGGAGTGCGTTCGAGGGGTCGGTGCAGCCGTCCCGCGACGGCGCGTACACGCTGCGGGTGGCGCTGCCTGGTGGCGGCGCGCTCGAGGGCGAGCCGCCGACGTTTGCGCTGCGGATCGTGCCGGACAGTGCGCCGACCGTCGACCTGCCGGTGCCGGGTGCCGACACGGTGGCGCCGCCCTCGTTGCGGTTGCCGCTGGTGATCGCGATCGCCGACGACCACGGCCTCAGCGACGCCGCGATCGAGTGGCGGCGCGGGTCGACCGGGGCGGTGACGCGGCTTGCCGTGCCGCTGCCGACAGGCACCACCGATCGGGCGCTCCTCTCGAGCGCGCTCGACCTCGTGGCGCTCGGGCTCCGCGCTGGCGACACGCTCCACTACGCCGCCGTCGCGACGGACAACGCGCCGGGTCGCCATCGTGGCCGTTCACGCGAGTACGCGGTGCGCCTCCCGACCGAGGCGGAACAGCGCGCGGCGCGCGCGCAGCAGACGGCGAACACCGCGCGCGGTCTCGACTCCCTCGCCGCGGCCGCGAAGCAGGCGCAGCGGCAGACCGAAGACCTGGCCCAGGAGCGCCAGCGCGCCGCGGGCAGCAACGGCACGGGCGATGCCGACCCGCTCGCGCTCGAGACCGCCCGCAAGGCCGAGGCGGCAGCCCAGGCGCAGTCGAAGGTGATGGAGGACGCGGCAAAGATGCAGCAGCAGGTCGATGCGCTGCGCCAGGCCGCCGAGCGCGAGGGGCTGGCCGACTCGACGCTTGCCAAGCAGTTGGGCGACATCCGCAAGCTGCTCGACGAAGCGATCTCGCCGGAATTGCGCGAACAGCTGGCCGAGCTCAAGAAGGCACTCGCCGACCTCGACGCCCCGCGCACGCGCGACGCGCTGCAGGCGATGGCGCAACAGCAGCAGAAGACGAAGGACGCGATCGAGCAGGCGCGCGAGCTCTTCAAGCGGGCGGCCTTGGAGACTTCGCTGGCCACGATGGCGCAGGAAGCCAAGCGACTCGCCGACGCGCAGAAGGACGTCGCCAAGCAGCTCGGCGGGCGCGACAGCACGGCGTCGGCCGCCGCGGAGCGCGCGCTCGCGAAGCAGGCCGACTCGCTCGCCGCCGCGCTCGACCGCGCGGCCGAGAAGGTGCCGACCGCGGCAACGAAGGAGGGGTTGCAGCAGGCGGCGCAGCAGGCGCGCCAGGCGCAGCAGCAGATGCAGCAGGCGGCGCAGTCGGCGTCGCAGGGCGACCGGAAGGAGGCGCAGCAGGGCGGCGAACAGGCACAGGCCAAGCTCGACCAGCTCGACCAGAAGATCCGGGAGGAGCGGGGCGAGATGCAGCAGCAGATGCGCGCCGAAACGGTGCGGGCCCTCGACCGGATCCTCGCCGAGACCGCCCGCCTCGCGGAGCGGCAGGTGGCCGTGGCCGACGCCCTCCGGCGCGGCGCGCTGCTCGCCCCCGTGCGGGCCGAGGAGGCGGTGCTCGCGGAGGGGGCCGGGAAGCTGCTCGACCAGGCGATCGCCGCCGGTGCCACCAACGCGCTGGTCTCGCCGCGGATCGCCGGAGCACTCGCCGCGGCACGCCAGGCGATGCGCGGCGCGATCGACGCCGTCTCCACCGTGACGCCGAACTATCGCACCGCCACCGAACTCGCGGGCGAGGGGATCGACGCGCTGGCCGTCGCCGCCTTCTCGCTGCTCCGCGCCCGCGACAATGTCAGCGGGTCCCAGTCGGGGAGCGGCGTGCAGGAGATGATGGAGCAGATGCAGCAGATGGCCGGCAAGCAGGGGAAGATGGCGCAGGATGCGGCCGGGATGATGGAGCAGGGCGAGAGCGGGATGCAGCAGATGATGCAACTGGCGATGCAGCAGCGCGCGGTGGCGCAGCAGCTCGAACGGATGAAGTCGCAGGGACAGCTGCCGGGGGCGGGGTCGCTCGCGCAGGAGGCGAAGGAGCTCGCGCGCACGCTCGAGACCGGCAAGCTCGACCGCGAGACGGTACAGCGGCAGGACCGGCTCTTCCGGAAGATGCTCGATGCCGGGCGCACGCTGCAGGGCGAGGAGAAGGACGACGCCAAGGAGCGGCAGAGCACCACGGCCACCGAGGGTGCCCTCAAGCGGCCCGACGCCCTCGACCCGCGACTTCGGAGTGGTGCCGACGAGATCCGCCTGCCGGGGTGGGAGGCGTTGCAGCGCCTCAACCCGGACGAGCGTCGACGCGTGCTCGAGTATTTCCGTCGGCTGAGCACGGGGACGCCGTGAGCGGTGTCGGTGCTCGCCTCGTCCTGACCGGCCTGCTGTTCATCGCCGGCGGCGCTGGGGCGCAACAGCCGCGCCCACCTGCGTCATCCGAGGCCCTCGTGCGCGCCGTCGCCGCGGAGCGTCGCGGCGCCGACGCCGAGGCGGCCTCGGCGTATCTGCAGGTGCTCGCGGCCCAGCCGGCGCAGGGGCAGGCGCTGCTCGGGGCGGAGCGGATGCTGCAGAACCTCGGTCGTGGCCGCGAGCTGTTGCCGCTGGTCGTCCAGGCGGTGTCGCACGACTCCACCACGGTGGCAGTCGTCTCCGTCGCCGTCCGCACCTTTGCGCGCGCGGGGCTCGCCGATTCGGCGCGCCGCTATGCGCTGCGATGGGCCGCGGCGACGCCGGGCGACGAGGCCCCGTACCGCGAGTGGTCCGAGGCGGCAATCGAGGGCCGCGATGTCCGCTCCGCGCGTGCGGCCCTCGAGGAGGGTCGCAAGCGCCTCGGCCCGTTGACGCTCGCGCCCGACTACGCGCAAGTCCTCCAGATGGCGGGTGATTATCCCGCAGCCACCAAGCAGTGGCTTGAGGTGCTCGCCGTGACGCCGAGCTATCGCAACGGCGCGCTGGTGCTGCTCGGACAGGCACCGCCGGCCCAGCGGACGGTCGTCCGGGAGACCATCCTCCGCGACGGCGACGTCGCCGCACGACGGTTGCTGGCGCTGCTGCAGCTGCGCTGGGGCGAAGTCGAGGCGGGGTTCGCGCAGATGCGCGCGCTGCTCCCGGCCGATCGCGCCCAGGGTGTCTCCCTGCTCGAAGCCGTGCTCGAGGAACTTCGCGGTCGCACCGATCCGGTGGCCCAGCGGGTCCGCGGTGCGGCCCTGGAGATCATCGCGTCGCGGCAGGATGGTGCCGCCGCGGCACGGACGCGCCTCGACGCGGCGAAAGCGTTTGCCGACGGCGGCAACGAACGCGAGGCGCGCCGCCTCCTCGGACTCGTGGCGACCGACGCCAATGCGCCTTCCGGCTCCGCTAGCGGCGCCTCGGGGACGTTGCTCGGCGTCCTGATCGCCGAAGGGAAGGCGGCGGAGGCGGAATCGGTGCTGACGACACTCGCCGGATCGCTCGACTTCGACCAGCGCGATCAGGCGCGTCGGCGCATCGCGATGGCGTGGGCCAAGGGGGGAAGTTCGACCGGGCCGATGCGCTGGTGGTGACCGACTCCTCGGTGCCCGGCTTCGATCTGCGCGGTCGGTTGCGGCTCTATCGCGGCGATCTCGCTGGCGCGAGTGCGCTGCTCAAGGAGGCGGGCCCCTTCGATGACGATCGGGAACTGGCCGTGACCCGGGTCACGATCCTCGCGCTGCTCCAGGCCATCGGCAAGGACTCGGTGCCGGCGCTCGGCACGGCGATGCTCGACCTCGAACGCGGCGACTCCGCCGCCGCCTTGCGCGCGCTGACGTCGCTCGCCGACTCGCTTCCGGTGGCGGGGGCGGCCGAGACGCGCCTGCTCGCCGGGCGGATCGCCGGCGCCCGTGGCGACACCGCAGCGGCGCGGCAGCTGTTGCTGGCGGCTGACACGGTGGCGGCCCCCTCGACCGCGGCGACGGCCCGGCTCGCGCTCGCGGAACTCGATGCCGCCGCCGGGAAGGTCGGCGACGCGACCGAGCGGCTCGAGCGGTTGTTGATCGAGTTTCCCACCAGTGCAGTCGCCCCCGAGGCACGGCGGCTGCGCGACGCCCTCAAGCGTGGCGCCGGGCCGGGCGGGGCGGGATGATCGATCGTCGCGACTTCCTGCGGATCGCGCTGGCCGGTGGTGGAAGCGTGGCGCTGCCGCGGCGGCTCTGGGCGTCGTGGCCCGAGGCGCGCGCCTCGCTGCTGGTGCCGATGGACGATGCCCAGGGCGATCACCTCAAGGCCTACGGTGTCACCTTCCGTGCGCTGGAGCGCGGCGAGAAATCGGAGTGGCTGCTCAACTATCGCGGCGGTTCCTTCCTGCTACCGGCGAGTGACGCGGTGCAGCGGGATGCGGCGCTCGCCGGGGTGACGCTCGAGTCCGCCAGCGACGGGACAGTGGCCGAGATGCGCGCGCAGCTGCAGGGCGGCAACATGGACGCGGTGCCGCTGGAGAAGGCGCCGCGGATGGCGGTCTATGCGCCGCCCAATGCCGCCCCGTGGGACGACGCCGTGACGATGGTGCTGGAGTATGCCGGGATCAAGTACGATCGCGTCTGGGACCCGGAGGTGATCGGCGGTCGGCTCACCAACTACGACTGGCTGCACCTGCATCACGAGGACTTCACGGGGCAGTACTCGAAGTTCGTGCTCAACTATGCCGGCGCGCCGTGGCTGCAGGCGATGATGGACCTCAACCGGGGCACGGCGCAGCAGCTCGGCTTCGCGAACGTCCCGGCGATGAAGCGGGCGGTCGCCCAGAAGATCGGCGGCTTCGTGGACCGCGGCGGCTTCCTGTTCGCGATGTGCACCGCGACCGAGACGCTCGATCTCGCGCTCGCGAGCGACGGCGTCGACATCGCGGCCGCCTACGCCGACGGGACGCCGATGGATCCGCGGGCGTCGTCGCTGATGCACTGGGATGCGGCGCTGGCCTTCCAGGGGGCGACGCTCGAGCAGTCGCCGTCCCTGGCGGTCTTCAGCGATATTGACGGCCACCAGGTCAATGGCGTCGCGCGGCAGCCGCTGGGGGCGTTCACGCTCTTCAACTTCTCGGCCAAGATCGACCCGGTCGCGACGATGCTGGTGCAGAACCACCGGCAGGTGATTCCGGATTTCTTCGGTCTCACGACGTCGTTCCGCCGTGATCGGCTCAAGCCCGATGTGATCGTCCTCGGTGACGAGCTCGGGGCGCCCTGGGTCAAGTACATCCATGGCTCGCGCGGGAAGGGGACCTGGACCTTCTTCGGCGGGCACGACCCCGAGGATCCGCAGCACGCCATCGGCGACGCGCCGACCGACCTGGCGCTGCACCCGAGTTCGCCCGGCTACCGGCTGATTCTCAACAACGTCCTCTTCCCCGCGGCGAAGAAGAAGGAATTGAAGACCTGAACGATCGCCTGTCGCCGGCCGTGCGGGACGCACTGCGCCGGGAAATCAGCGCCGCCGATGGCAACGAAGTCTCCTTCGTGGCCACGCTCGATGTCGACCGGATCATCACGGCCGTCCGCGTCGTCGCGCGCGGCACCGTCGATCGCGTCCTCGCGCTGCCCGGCGTCGCCCGCGCGGGCGAGATGCTGCTCCACAATCATCCGAGCGGCCACCTCGAGCCGTCGATGGCCGATCTCTCCGTCGCGGCGCGCGCCCACGACGACGGGATCGGCTTCGGGATCGTCGACAACACCGGCCAGCGCCTCTACGTCGTCGTCGAGGTGCCGACGGCCCGTGTCGAGACGCGGCTCGACCCGTTCGAGGTGATCGAGCAGCTCGGCGAGCACGGCCCGATCTCGAAGGAACTCGGCGGCTACGAGGATCGACGCAGCCAGCGCGACCTGGCCGCGCATCTTGTCGATGCCTACAACGACGGCGGCGTCCTGCTGCTCGAGGCCGGGACCGGCGTCGGCAAGTCGTTCGCCTACCTGGTTCCCGCCCTGGCGTGGGCCAAGGCGAACGGCGAGCGCACCGTCATCTCCACCAACACGATCAACCTGCAGGAACAGCTTGTCGGCAAGGACCTGCCGCTGCTGGCCCGCGCGCTGGGCACGGCGGAGCACACGCCGACCTTCGCGCTGCTCAAGGGGTGGCGCAACTACCTCTGTCGCGCGCGGCTCGAGACCGCCAGCGCGAGCCAGCAGTCGCTGCTCGAGGGCGACCGCCTGCAGGAGCTGCTCGACCTCACCGCGTGGGCGTCGCACACCGAAGACGGCACGCTCGCCGACCTGCCGGCGCCGCCGACCAGCGAGGTCTGGGACGAGGTGGCCGCCGAGGCCGACCTCTGCACCCGGCTGCAGTGCCGGCATTTCGACAAGTGCTTCGTGTTCCGGGCGCGCCGGCGCGCGGCGCAGGCGGATGTGGTCGTGGTCAATCACCACCTGCTCGCGGCCGACCTTGCCGTACGCCAGGCGTCGGACAACTGGATGGAAGCGGCGGTGCTGCCGGCCTACCAGCGGATCATCCTCGACGAGGCCCACCACCTCGAGGACGTCGCGGCATCGCACCTCGGCGTGCAGGTGTCGAGCCGCGGCATCCGTCGGCTCCTCAATCGCCTCGAGCGCAACGGGAAGGGGCTGGTGCCGTCGCTGCAACGCGACCTCGCCACCGCCGACGACCTCCTCTCCCGGGCCTCCCTCGACCTGATCCGCGATCGGCTGGCGCCTGCGGTCGGCGAGGCGCGGCGCGCCGCCGAGGGACTCGTGCTGCGGCTCTTCGGCTTCCTGGAGCAGCAGGGCACCGGCCAGGTGCGGCTCGACGACAGCTTCGCATCGCTGCCGATCTGGACCGAGGGGCTGACGAGCGAACTGGAGGCCACGGTTCGGGCGTTCCAGATGATCGCCGAGGTGACCGAGACGATCGCCGATCGGCTGGCCCAGGCGGAAGGGACCGAGCGCCGGGAACAGTTGTTGATGGAGTGCCGCGGCGTGATCCGTCGGCTCGACTCGGCCGCCGACGGCCTCAACATCACGCTGCGCCCCGCCGTCGGCCGTCCGCCGGAGGTACGCTGGATCGAACGCACCGGCCCCAAGGGACAGGCGCTCCAGTTGGCGGCGGTGCCGCTCGATCTTGCCCCGACGCTGCGCTCGCTGCTCTTCGACCGGGTCAAGACCGTGGCGCTCACGAGCGCGACCCTCGCGACGGGGGGCGACTTCACCTTCCTCTCCTCGCGGATCGGACTCGGCGGCAGTGATTCGCCGATCACGCTGGCCGAGGTCTTCCCGTCGCCGTTCGACTACGGTGCCCAGTGCCTGCTCGGCGTGCCCGAAGACGTTCCCGATCCGCGCGAGGACGAGGCGGGGCACGACGCGGCGATCGTCGACGTGGTGCACGACCTCGCCTTCGCCGGTGACGGCGGCATCTTCGTCCTCTTCACGTCGCATGCGGCCCTCCGGCGGGCCGCGGCGACGCTGCGCTCGGTGCTCGGCGACCGCTTCCCGATCCTGGTCCAGGGGGAGGGGCAGCGCGACCACCTGCTGCGCCGATTCCGGGAGACCGGCAACGCCATCCTGCTCGGCACCGACTCCTTCTGGGAGGGCGTGGACGTGCCGGGCCGTGCGCTCCGCAGCCTCGTGCTGGCCAAGCTACCTTTCAAGGTTCCGGCGGAGCCGATCACGGCGGCCCGCCTGGAGCGAATCGCGGAGCAGGGTGAGGACGGCTTTTCGGGCTATCTCCTCCCGCACGCGGCGCTCAAGCTCAAGCAGGGTTTCGGTCGCCTGATCCGGAGTGCGCAGGATGTCGGGGTGGTCGTCCTCCTCGACCGGCGCGTGGTGACCAAGCGCTACGGGATGATGTTGCTCGAGGGACTGCCGCCGGCCGACCGCGTGATCGGTCCCTGGAGCCAGGTGCGCAGCAAGTGTGAGGACTTCTTCGCCCGTCACGGGATCGGAGCGGCACCATGATGGTGGTTCAGCCGAGCAAGATCGTCTGCGTCGGTCGCAACTACGCGGCGCATGCCAAGGAGCTCGGCAACGAGATCCCGAAGAACCCGATGCTCTTCTTCAAGCCGCCCTCGGCCCTGCTGGAGCCGGGCGGCACGATCGTCATGCCGTCGGTGTCGCAACAGGTCGAGTACGAGGCGGAGATCGGCGTGGTGATCGGTCGGCGGGCCTCGAAGGTGACGGCTGCCGACGCGATGCAATACGTCCGCGGCTTCACCTGCGGCAACGACGTGACCTGCCGCGACCTGCAGAAGCCGGACGGCCAGTGGGGCCGCGCCAAGGGGTTCGACACCTTCTGTCCGGTCGGGCCGGTCGTCGCCGAAGGCCTGGACTGGACGACGCTCGAGGTGATCGGTCGCGTGAACGGCGAGGAGCGCCAGCGCGCGCCGGTCCGCGACATGATCTTCTCGATCCCCGTGCTGATCGAGTACATCAGCGGCATCATGACCCTCGAACCGGGCGACCTCATCCTGACGGGGACGCCCGAGGGTGTGGGCCGTTTGCATCCGGGCGACGTCGTCGAAGTCGAGATCCCCGGCGTGGGGATTCTCCGCAACACCGTGGCTGGGAGCGACGCATGATCCAGATCTCCGACCGCGTCGGACAGCTTCCGGGCTATCCGCTCGCGAAGATTCCGACCATCAAGCGCCGCCTGATCGAGGCGGGCGTCGACGTGATCGACCTTGGCGCCGGCGATTCCGACGGTCCGCCGCCGAAGGCCGTCGTCGATGCACTCAAGAGCGCGCTCGATGTGACCGCCAACCACAAGTACGGCTTCCAGCAGGGACTCCCGGCCTACCGTGAGGCGGCGGTGCGCTGGGTCGAGCGCCGCTTCGGACAGCGTTTCGACGCCTATACCGAGATGCTGCCGTTGATCGGGTCGAAGGAAGGGCTGTCGCACCTCCCGATGGCGGTCTGCAATCCGGGCGACGTCGCCATCATCCCGGAGCCGGGCTACCAGGCTTACATCGGCGGGTCGATGCTCGCCGGGGCCGAGCCGGTGATCGTACCGCTCCGCCCGGAGCACAACTTCCTGGTGGAGCTCGACACGCTTCCGGCCGAGACGTTGCGGCGGGCCAAGGTGGTGTTCGTCAACTATCCGAACAACCCGACGGCCGCCGTGGCGCCGCGCGACTATCTCGAACGGCTGGTCGCGGCCTGTCGGCGCCACGACATCGTCCTCGCCTACGACAATCCGTACTGCGACCTCACCTTCGACGGCTACGTGGCGCCGAGCATCTTCGAGATCGAGGGCGCACGCGACGTCGCCGTCGAGTACTTCTCGCTCTCCAAGTCGTTCCAGATGACGGGATGGCGGCTCGGCTTCGTCGTCGGACGCTCCGAGCTGATCACCGCACTGACCAAGGTGAAGAGCTACGTCGACACCGGGCCGTTCCTCGCGCTGCAGGCCGCGGGGGCCTGGACGCTCGATCATGCCGAGGAGCTCGTCAAGCCGATCGTCGCGGAACTGCAGGTGCGCCGCGATGCCGCGGTGGCGGCGCTGCGCGAGCAGGGCTTCGAGGTCGAGGTGCCGATCGCCGCGATGTATGTCTGGATCCCGCTGCCTGCGGGGATCGCCTCCGCTGACTTCTCGACGCGCGCACTTGAGGAGGAAGGGGTGGTGACGATGGCGGGCAGCGGCTTCGGCCCCGGCGGCGAGGGGTTCTTCCGGATCGCGCTCACGCAGCCGGCGGAGCGGATTCGCGAGGCCGTGCTGCGCCTCGGGCGCACCCTGGCGGCGTGCCGGGACGCGGTTGCCGTCGCCCAGGGCTGAGCGCTCGTTCCAACTCCCCGCCACGGCGCCGACCCGTTGGTGGGCCTGGCTGGTGGCGGGTGGCGCCCACGTGGCGCTGCTGGTCGGATGGCAGCGGAGCCTGCAGGGGACAGCCCTGTCGTCGTGGTTGACGCCGATCGCGGCGGAGGCGCTGCGCCCCGAGCAGGTGCTGATGCGACTCCGCCCGATCGCACTGGCACGCGCGGCGCCGACGACGGTCACGCCGGCGCCGAGGCCCGCCACGGCGACCCGGACTGACCGACCCGCAGGACGGCCGCCGGAGGTCGCAGCTGCCGCGCCTGCATCGGCAATCCGTGACAGCGGCGCGGCGGCGCCAGCGATTGCCCCCACACCGGTCGTGGCCGCGGCGCCCGCGGCCGGGCGCTCGCCACTGCGGCCATCGTACGGCAGCGGGCAACTCTGGGTTCGCCCGCTCCCGATGTCGCCGCGGGAGATCGCCGCGACACTCGCCGGGAAGTCGATGGATCAAGTGGCCGATTCCCTGGTGGCCGTGATGGTGCAGCAGTACCTCGATGCGCTGGCGGCAGAGCGCGCCAACCCGGCGAACCGACCGCCCTCGTGGACCACGAACATTGGCGGGAAGAAGGTCGGGATCGACGGCCAGTGGATCTACATTGGCCCGATCAAGTTGCCGACGGCCCTGCTCGCGCTCCTGCCGATCAACCTGCAGGGGAACCCGACGCAGGCCGAGATGAACAAGCGACTCAACGCGATGCGCGAGGACCTCTTCTTCGCCGCGCGCCGAGCCGCGACCATGGAGGAGTTCAAGAAGAACGTGGCCGAACTTCGGAAGCAGAAGCAGTACGAGTACGACATTCGCAAGGCGCAGCGCACGCTCCCCGACACCGGGAGGCCCTGATGAAGCTCGTGGATGCCGCCGAGACGGTGGCGGTCGTGGTGGCGGCGGCGCTCGACGCCGAGGCCCCCGATCGCCTGGTGGCGCTCGGCCTGCAGGTCGAGATCGGGAAGCGCGGGGCGGGGCATCCGTATCGCCGCGCGGTGCTGATGAGTGACCAGGCGTGGTTCGAGACGCCGCTGTTCCACGCCGCGCCGACGATCGCCGTCGGCGGCCCGGGCGTGAACGGCGTCTCGGCACGATTCGGCCCCGACCTCCCCACCGTCTGGACCGCCGACGATCGGTCGCTGATCCAGGCCGAGTTCCGGGAGTCGGTCCCGCGGGTCACGCTCTGGGGCATGGATGCCGCTGCCACCGCCGCCGCCGTCGACGCGTTTGTTGCGCGCGGCTGGCTCGATGAATTCCTGGATCGCTGCTGGCGCTTCCGCGCCGGCACCTTCGCCTGAGGCCCCCGATGCATCGCCGCCTGTCGTCGCTCCTGCTCCTGCTCGCCCTGCCGGCGGCAGTCACCGCCCAAGCCGCCAAGCGTCCGCCGGTGCCGCCGGCATTCGCACCGGTCACCGCCGCGGTGTCGCGGGAACTCTCCGGCCCGCGCGCCTTCTCGACCGTCGCGTTCGTCGAGCAATTCTACCGGCTGCCCGGCAATCGCGGCTTCAACGCCTCGATCGACACCGTCGCCGCGCTGCTGCGCCTGGCCGGGTACGTCGAGGAGGGTGCGGCCAAGCCGACGGATCGCCTGACCTATCGGATCGAGTCGCGGCCGATGGCGGCGCCGGCATGGTCGCCCCTCGATGGTTCGCTCACGATCGTCGGGCGCAGCAAGCCGCTGCTGACGTGGGCCGGCAACCACAACATGCTCGCGGGCAACTCCTGGCCGACGCCGGCGGGCGGCGTGCGCGCGGCGCTCGTCGACGTCGGGGCGGGCAACGACGCCGACTTTGCCAAGGTCGACGTGAAGGGGAAGATCGTCTTCGGCGAAGGCAATGCGCGCACCCTCTACACCCGGGCGATGCCGCGCGGCGCGCTCGGCGTGCTGGCGCCGCAGAAGCTGCCCGCGTTCAATCAGCAGTCGAAGAACGTCAACTCGATCCAGTTCTCGGGCGTCGCGCGCGACACCGTCAACAAGGGCTTCGTGATCTACCTCTCCGCGGCGGCGCGGGACTCGATTCGTGCGGCGCTCACCGCCGGTCCGGTCGAGGTCCAGGCGGTCGTGCAGACGGTCTTTGAGGTGGCGCCGGAGCGGACGATCGTCGCCGAGATTCGTGGTGCCGTGCGTCCCACCGAGCGCTTCGTCTATTCCGCGCACGTGCAGGAGCCCGGGGCGAACGACAACGCCACCGGCGTGGGCCTCCTGGCCGAGATGGCGCGGACGGCGGCCGTGCTGGTGAAGGGCGGACGCGCCAACCCCGCGCGAACGATGACGTTTCTCTGGGGCGACGAGATCCGTGCCACCGCGCGCTATCTCTCCGAGGACAGCACCCGGCGCGCCGGCGTGAAGTGGGGGATGTCGCTCGACATGGTCGGGGAGAACACGGCCCTCACGGGTGGCACCTTCCTGATCGAGAAGATGAAGGATCCGTCGGCAGTCTGGGTGCGCGGTGAGGATCAGCATACCGAGTGGGGCAGTTCGACGGTGCGCCAGGCGGAGATCTGGCCGCACTTCCTCAACGACTTCTCGCGCCAGCGCTGCCTCGATCGCGCCGCGACGACGGGCTGGGTCGTGAAGGCCAACCCGTTCGAGGGCGGCAGCGACCACACGCCATTCCTCAGCAACAAGATCCCGGCCGTGCTCTTCTGGCACTTCACCGACCAGTTCTATCACACCGATCGCGATCGCCTCGAGATGGTGAGCGCGGCGACCCTCGGGCACGTCGGCAACTGTGCCCTCACCACCGGGCCTGCTGCTGACCTCGGGCGCCGGGGCGGTCGGCACGGCGGCGCTGCAGGAGTTGATCGCGGTCGGTGTGCAGGAACTGCGCACGCAGGCGGCGTTGTCGCGCGCCGTGATCGCGAAGGGCGGCGACGCAGCAACGGAACGGAAGATCGTCGAGGCGTGGCGCGACTACTACGTGGCGGCGCTGCCGACGGTGCAGGAGCTCGTCGTCGGCGAGAACCCGCTCGCCGCGCAGGTTGCCGCCGGCCAGCAGCGCCTGCGTGTCGTCGCCGATGAGGTGCTCGCCACGCTCAAGTAGGGGACCAATTTGCTCCCGTTTCCGCATGCGAGCGCGCCTTGGTTGGTGCGCTCGTTTTGCGTATGCTTCAGTCCCCCCGAGTGGAACCAGACCAGGAGTCTTGGCATGCGTTCGCTCCGTTCGTTGCTGTTCACGCTCGCGTTGGTGGCGGTTGCCACCCCGGCTTCGGCCCAGTCGAAGGAAGGTCCGTGGCTGGTGCGCGTGCGTGCCCTTTCACTCTCGCCGGCCGACAAGTCCGACGCGATCCCCTCGCTCAACGTGCCGGCTGACGCCATCACGGTCAGTTCGAAGGTCTTTCCCGAACTCGACATCGCGTACTTCCTGACGGCGAACATCGCCGCCGAGCTCGTCCTGACGTATCCGCAGCAGCATGACGTGGAACTCAGCGGCACCAAGATCGGCACCTTCAAGCACCTGCCGCCGACGCTGCTGCTCCAGTACCACTTCCTCCCCACCGGCAAGATTCGCCCGTACGTCGGGGCGGGTGGCAACCTGACGTTGATCTCGAAGGTGGACCTCAACGTGCCGGGGGTCGGCGCGCTGGATCTCGAGAACAGCTCGGTCGGCGGCGCCGCCCAGGTGGGCGCGGACGTGCAGCTCGCGCCCGGCTTCTTCCTGAACCTCGACGCGAAGAAGGTCATGATCCGTTCGGACGTCCTGTCCGGCGGCAGCAAGGTCTCGGCCGTCAAGGTCGATCCGTGGTTGCTGAGCGTCGGCATCGGCCGCCGCTTCTAGTCCTTCACTGCGCAGTACCGGAAACGCAGACGGGGCCCTCGCGGGCCCCGTCCTGTTTTCCGTGCCGGCGTGCGGCCGTGCTAGCCGATGGTGCGCGCCAGCCGCGCGAGCGACTCGTCGCGGCCGACGACCGCCAGGAGCTCCGGAACCGGCTCGGAGACCGTGCCTCCGGTCAGCGCCACGCGCACCGGCTGCATCACGTCGCCCAGCTTGAGGGTGTGCGTCTCGGCCACCGCCTTGAGTGCCGCCTCGAGGGTCGCGGCGTCCCAGGCGCTGGCGTCGATGGCGACGAGCGCCTCCTGGCAGAGACGCAGGGAGGCGCCAAAGCGCTCGCCCATCTTCGCCTCGAGCGCGTTCCCCTTCTCGTCGCGCACCACCCGGCTCCCGTCGATCCGTGAGGCGACCTGTTCGGCCAGGTGGGTGATCGTCCGTGCGCGCGTCTTCACGGCGGTGATCACCGGCAGGAGATCCCGTCCCGCGTGCGCCACGCCGAGAATGCCGAGCTGGCGCTCGACCGGCGCGAGGAGCTCCTCGGCCGGGAACTGCGACAAGTACTGGCCATTCATCCACTCGAGCTTGGCCGGGTCGAAGACGGCGGCCTTCTTCTGAATGTCCTCCAGGGCGAAGCGCGCGATCATCTCCGCCTCGGAGACGATCTCCTGATCCTGCCCCGGCGACCAGCCCAGCAGCGCGAGGAAGTTGCGCATCGCGGCCGGGAGGATGCCCATGTCCTGGTAGTCGCCGACGGCGGTCGCCCCGTGGCGCTTGGAGAGCTTCTTTCCGTCGGTGCCGAGGATCATCGGCACGTGCGCGAAGATCGGCGGCTCCTTGCCGAGCGCGCGGTAGAGCGCGATCTGCTTCGGGGTGTTGGAGATGTGGTCGTCGCCGCGGATCACGTGGGTGATCTCCATGGCGATGTCGTCCGAGACGACGGCGAGGTTGTAGATCGCCGAGCCGTCGGAGCGGAGGATGATGAAGTCGTCGAGGTCGCGGCCCTGCCAGGAAATCCGGCCGTGGACCGCGTCCATCCACGCGATCTCCTCGTCGGGCGTCGCGAAGCGGATCGCGTACGGCATCCCCGCCGCCTCGCGCCGCGCAGTCTCCTCGGGCGGGAGGTGGATCGACTTCCGGTCGAAGCGGAACGCCCCGCCGCGGGCCTCGACGGCGGCGCGCTCGGCGTCGAGTTCCGCGGCGGTGAGGTAGTCCTTGTAGGCCAGGCCCTTCGCGAGCAGCGATTCGGCATCGGCCCGGTGCCGCGCGCCGTACTCGCCCTGGAACAGCGGTCCCTCATCCCAGGTGATGCCGAGCCAGCGCATCCCGTCGAGGATCACCTGCGTGTGTTCGTCGGTGCTCCGCTGCTTGTCCGTGTCCTCGATCCGCAGCACGAAGGTGCCGCCGGTCCGCTTGGCGAAGAGCCAGTTGAAGAGCGCCGTCCGAGCCCCGCCGACATGGAGGTAGCCGGTGGGGGAGGGGGCGAAGCGGACGCGAGGGGTGGTGGCCATTGGCGGGTGCGATCCGGGTAAAGAAGTGAGTCCTGGGTCCTGAGTTATGAGTCCTGAGTCCTGAGTCCTGAGAGTGCTCCATCAACTCGTGCGCCGCAGATCGGGCGGTAGAGTGTCGAGACTCACGACTCACGACTCAGGACTCAGGACTCACGACTCAGGACTGCTTTTCCACGGAGCGAGAGGGATTCGAACCCTCGTTAGGGGTTTACCCCCTAAAACGGTTTAGCAAACCGTCGCCTTCAGCCACTCGGCCACCGCTCCATCCGGCGCGGTCAAGATATTCGGGGCGGCCCGGAGCCGCTACCTCCCGGCCAGGCGGCGGCGCTCGGCGACGATCGCCCGGGCGGCCGCGGGAAGGGTCGGTCCGGCGCGCGCAAAGAGGTCACCCGGGATCTCGATCACGCGACCCGCCTTGATGGCATCGAGGTCCCGCCATCCCGGCTTGGCCCGGAATTCGGCCAACCGCTTGCCGACCGAGTCGCCCCGGGAGGTCAGGATGTAGCGCGGCTGCCGGGCGGTGATCGACTCCATCCCGATCGTCGGCCAGGGGATCCGTTCGTCCTCGAAGGCGTTCCGCAGGCAGGCGATGTCGAGGAGCGTCGACATCCAGGTCCCTCCACCGGCCGTTTGGGGCGGCTCGGTCCAGAGGACAATGAAGACCGTTTCCGGGGTGGGAAACTCCCGGCAGGCGTCGGCATGGATGGTCGCCAGCTCGCCGCGGAGGGTGCGCGCGACCGAGTCGGCCTGCGCCTGCCGACCGACCAGGACCCCCATCCGGGCGAGCTGCCGGAAGGCATCGGCGGTGTCGGTGGTCTCGAAGGAGAGGACCGGGATCTTGAAGGGCTTCAACGCCTCCTGGAGGTCCACGGAGGCGCGGATCTGCCAGCCGATCACCACGTCCGGCTTGAGCGCGGCAACCGCCTCGGGGGAGGGATCGAGCCCGCCGCCGATGCTCGGCAGATGGGCATACTCCGGCTGACGGTCGAAGTCGGTCCGGGCCACCAGGCGGTCTGCGGCCCCGAGGGTGAGCAGCCACTCGTTGGCCGACTGCATCGTCGAGACGATCCGCCGGACGGGCAGGTTCGTGAGCACGACGGCCTTCCCCGACGGATCCTCGAAGTCGGGACGGGCCGGAGCGCCAGCGCGCTCCCCGCCACGACTGCAGGCGAGGAGCGCGAGGAGAGCGAGCGGGGCAACGCGGGTCAGGGGCGCCGACCGCCCATCATGGCGCCGAGGTCGACGTAGCCGGCCGGGACTTCAAAGGACGATGCGGGGACGGCGCTGCGATCGATCGCCGTCACCTCCATCGCGACCTTGCCGTCGGGGCTCCAGACCTTGAGCGGGAAGCCCGGGGCACTGGCAAGGCCCTTGGACCACGTCGGAGCCGCGGCGCCGCGCCCGCGCCCGTTCATGCCGCCGCCGAGGTTCGGGTAGGCGAACATCCCGATGCTCGTGGCGAAGCAGCTCCGCGTGGTCTGCCCGTCCGTCGTGGCCTCGTAGTCGTCGCACTTGAGGCCGGCGATCGTCTGCGACGTTCCCAGCTTCTTGAACTCGACCGGCGCCGTGCTGCCGCCCGCGCCGCCAGCGGATGCTTCGACGGGGGCGATCGGGTTCACCATCTTGATCCCCTTCGTGTCGGGCGGCAGCATCCCGTTCCCCATGCCGGCCGGGAGCGGCATCATCATCGTCATCGTCTTGGCGGCCTGATCGACGATGATGCGGACTTCGGCGCCGGCGAGCGGTCCGGCGGAGGCCGGGGCGGTGGCGGTCATCCCCATCTTCTCGCCCTTGATCATGTACCGGACGTCCATCATGGTGCCGTCGGGGGCGCCGACGCGCATCGTCATGGTGCCTTCAAAGCCCTGGGCGCCGAGCGGCAACGCGACGGCGAGCGGGAGGAGGAGCAGCGAGAGTCGCACGGGACCTTCCTGGTGAGGGGTAGATTGTGGGACGGCGTGGGTGAGATTCGAACTCACGAGACCCTTCCGGGCCCGCCGGTTTTCAAGACCGGTGCATTCAACCGCTCTGCCACCACGCCTGCGCCCCGGAAGCTACGAGGGTGGGGCAGCTTCCGGAACGGGGCTGCGTCTCCCGGCCCCGGTCGGGCATCGAAGCGTTAACATCGGCGCTGGAACGTCGTCCCCGCGCCGTGCGTACTGCTTGGGTCGGCCGTGGCGCCGTCCCGAAGACGTTCCGGCCCTTCCGATACGCACGCCTCACCTCGACCCCGACCGAGTGATGCCAGACTCTCTCGTCCGTCCCCTCCGCTCCGCCCGCCGCGGCTTCACGCTGATCGAGATCCTCGTGGTGATCGTGGTGATCGCGATCCTCGCCACGATGGTCGCGCCGAACATCTTCCAGCACGTCGGCGCGGCCAAATCCGCGACGGCGACCTCCCAGATCGAGATGATGGGGACGGCGCTCGACGCCTACCGCCTCGACAACGGCCGCTACCCGACCACCCAGCAGGGATTGCAGGCGCTCTGGGAGATGCCGCAGGCCGATCCGCCGCCGAACTGGCGCGGCCCCTACCTGCGGAAGGCGATCCCGCTCGACCCGTGGGGCGCGGCCTATCTCTACTTGGCGCCGGGCGAAGTGAACCCTGGGGGCTATGACCTCCAGAGCCTTGGCGCCGACGGCCGCCCGGGCGGCACCGGCGAGGACGCCGACATCCAGAGCTGGAAGTAGGCCGAGCCCGCCATGCCGACCTTCGCCTACCGTGCGGTGGACGCCGCCGGGAAACGGAGCCGTGGGGAACTCCCCGCCGCGAGCGCGGCCCTGCTGACCCGTTCCCTCGAGGAGCGCGGGCTGCTGGTGCTCGAGGTGGCCGAGGCGGCCCCGGCGGGCGGGAAGGGCGGTGGGAGCGGATCGCGGCGCGACGTGCTCGAGGTCACCCGCGCGCTCGGCTCGTTGCTGCCGGTCGGGATGCCGCTTGCCCAGGCGCTGCAGGCGGCCTCGGGCGTGGCCTCTGGTGTGGTGCAGGCGGCCATCCTCGACGTGCGCGAGCGGGTCGAGCGCGGTGATCCGCTCTCGGCGGCGCTGGCGGCACACCCGCGCCTCTTCTCGCCGCTCTATGTGGGCCTCGTCCGCGCCGGTGAACGCTCGGGCGACCTCGACAGCGCCTTCGGGCGCCTGGCCGTCCAGCTCGAGCGTGACGAACAACTCCGCGGCCGGGTCCTCTCGGCGGCGATCTATCCGATGCTGCTCGCGGCAGCCGGGACCTCGGCGATCCTCGTGCTGGTCTTCTATGTGCTGCCGCAATTCGTCGGCCTGCTGCAAGGGAGTGGCGCGGAGTTGCCGCGCTCGACGGCCGCACTGCTCTGGATCTCGAGCACGATGCGCCGCTTCTGGCCGGTCCTGCTCGCGATCCCGGCCGTCGGTGCGCTGCTGGTCACCTGGGTGCGCACCTCGCCGGCCGGGAAGCGCGCCTGGTCGCAGTTCCTGCTCGCCGTCCCGCTGATCAACACGCTCCGCCAGTATGCCCTCGCGGCGCGCTTTGCGCGGCTGGTCGGCGTGCTCCTCGGCGGCGGGGCGCCGTTGCTCACGGCGCTCGACGACACCATCGAATCGCTCGATGATCCGCTCGCCCGCGACGACGCCACCCGCATCCGGGCGCGCGTCCGCGAGGGCGTGGCCCTGCGCGCCGCCGTCGCCGACTCGCCGCTCTATCCGCCGCTGCTGGCGCAGCTGATCGGCGTCGGCGAGGACGCGGGCGAGTTGCGCGCGTTCCTGCTGAAGGCCGCCGAGATCTTCGAGGAGCGCACCGAGCGCGCCACCCAGCGGCTCGCGACGCTGGCCGAGCCGGCGATGATCATGATCTTCGGCGTGATCGTCGCGTTCGTGGCGCTCTCGCTGCTGCAGGCGATCTACGGCATAAACGCGAACTCGTTCAAGTGACCAGTCGTCGCGGCTTCACCCTGCTCGAGATGTCGATCACCCTCGCGGTGCTGCTGATCGCGTCGGGACTCGTGGTGCCGGCGCTGGTCGACTTCGGCCAGACCCCCGCGCGCCGCACGGCGGGCGCGCTGCTCGAGCTGCTGACGACGGCCCGCCACATCGCGATCGACAGCAACGTGACGCTCACGGTCGTGCTCGATCCGAAGACCGGGCGCTACCGCGCCGACTCGACGGGGCTCCTGGGCAGCGGTCCGGTGAGCGAGGGCGAACTGGAGCTTGATGGCCTCGAGGAACTGGTGACCGAGTCGGCGCGCCTCACCTGGCGGTTCCGCCCCGATGGCGGCGCGCTCGGCGACACCGTCGTGGTGCGCGGGCGCGAAGGAAGCATGGTGCTTTCGGTCGATCGCTGGAACGGCGAGGCGCGGACCGATGCGCAATAATCGCGGCGTGACGCTGTTCGAGACGGTCGCCGCGCTGACGCTGGTGGCAATCACCTCGGTGAGCGCGCTCGCCGCGGTCGGGGCCGAACTCCGCACGGCGGAAAAGGCGCGCCACGTGCTGGAGGCGGAGGCCCTCGCGACGATGCGCCTCGATCAGCTCGCGCTGCTCACCGACCGGGAGTTGCTCTCGTTGCCGGACACGGTCGCCAAGGGGGAGTTCGAGGAGCCACTCGCCGACTACTCCTGGGAGACGAGCTCCGCCGCGTCCAACGCGCAGGCGGGCGTCTACGACGTCGTGGTCACCGTGCGCTGGCCCACGGGCGAATACGCCGTGACCTCGGCGCTCTATCGACGCCCCGCCGTCCCGAGTGCGCGATGAGCCACGGCAATCGTCGCGGGCTCACGCTGCTGGAGCTGACCATCTCGCTCTCCCTCATCGGGATGATGGCGCTGATCGGCTTCTCCGCGTTCAGCGGCGTGATCGACCGACGCCGCACCGTGGTCGAGGCAACGGTCGAGACGGAGCGCGCCGCGTCGCTCCGCACGCTCCTGCACGGCTGGCTGCTGCCGGCGACGATCCAGGCGCGGGCCGGCGGGACGCCACGCCAGGCCGGCGGTCGCGGCGGCGCCACCGTCCAGCCGATGCAGCAGTCGAGTGTCCAGGCGGTTGCTCCGGCGGTGATCAGCGGGGATGAGCTGCGGTTCACCACCACCGCGGAGAATCCCTCTGGTGGGCCCGAGGCCACGATGCGCCTCTTCATCGACGACGACGAGAAGACCCCGGAAATCGGGCTCACCGTCGAGTATCAGGCCAACGCGCAGTCGCCGCTCCTCCGGCAACAATTGGATGGTGGCATCGCGGGGATGACGGTCGAGTTTCTCGACAGTCGAACCAATCGGTGGCTGCCCGCGACGGGCGCCGCCGCGATCACCCCCCGCGCGATGCGCCTCACGCTCGCCGCCGCGGAAGGCGACAGCCTGCCAGGGCTGCTCGCTTTGCCGCTGGTGGTGCCGACGACGCAGCAGGGGCAGGCGGCCTCGGCCGCTGCCGGTGCCGGCGGGATCGGGGGCGGCGGCATCGGCGGTGGAGGCTTCGGCGGCGGGGGCCGCGGCAACGGCGGTGGTGGTGGGGGTGGCCGCGGTCCGGGTGGCGGCGGGCGCGGGCCAGGCGGCGGGCGTGGGCCGGGCGGTGGTGGTGGTCCAGGTGGCGGGGGCGGCCCTGGTGGGGGCGGTGCTCCCGGCGGGCCGGTCATCGGGCGCGGCGGAGGTGGCCTGTGATCCGCGATCGACGCGGGGTCGCCATGCTCGCCGCGATGTGGCTCATCCTCGGCATCTCGATCGTGGCGCTGCAGTTCGCATTGAGCGGCAAGGAGCGCCGGGTGCTGGCCCTCGCCGCAGCCGATCGGGGGCAGGGACGCGGCATCGCACTTGCCGCACTCGCCAACGTGCAGGCGCAGCTCGACCAGGCTGCGCGAAGTCAGGCGTCGAGCAACGCCGCGCTCGCGGTGACGCGTTCCGGCGATCCATGGATGGGCGTCGATTCGATCTATTCGGGTGTCGTCATGCTCGGCGAACACGAGGTCGCCATCCGTGCGCGCGACCTTGGGGCACAACTGAACATCAACACCGCGAACGAGGATCAGCTGCGCCTGCTCTTCCAGGCCGTGCTGCGTGACGCCGGATTGACCGAGAAGCTGGTGCAGCGCATCCTCGACTGGCGGGACGTCGATGATCTCCCCCGGCTCAACAGCGCCGAGCGTGATGCGTACCTGAAGGCAGGGGCGTTGGTGTTGCCGGCCAACCGGCCGTTCCGGGACGTGGCGGAGCTCGCCATGGTCGACGGGATGACCCCGGAGATTCTCGCGCGCATGACGCCGTTCCTGCGGGTGTACGGGCAGGGTACCGTCAACCTGAACAGCGCCCCGGAAGAAGTCCTCCGATCGATACCGGGGATGACGCCGCAGATCCTCTCGAACGTGCTGGCGCAGCGATCGCGCGGGATGCGGATCGCCTCGGTCGCCTCGGTGGTGCCTGGAGCGGCGGGTGGGGGGCGCGGCAATGCGGGGGCAGTGATCGCCGGACAGATCGGAGCGCTGGCAGTGGTGGACACACGCGAGGTGGAAGTGACGATCGTGGCGACCGCGGGGCCGAGTGCCCTGCCGATCAAGGTGACGGCGCTGCTCCAGCGCAACGGCCAGAACGCGACCCTCACGTGGGTTCGTTGATGGCCGGCGCACGCGGGGTGGCGATCGGTGCCACCGAAGTACTCCTCCTCGGCACCGAGGGGCGGGCGGAACGTGTTGCGCTGCCCGACGGCGGCGGCGACGGTCTGGGGTGGTCCGCGCTCGATGCTGCCTTCCGTGCCTGGGGCGAGCCCACTTCCCGCGGGCCGCTGGCGATCGCACTGCTGCCGCCGCTCGCCGAGGTGCGCTCGATTGCGCTGCCACCACTCGGAGACGACGAGGTCCAGCAGCTGCTGGCGCGTGCCGGCGGCCGCTACTTCCTGGCGGCGCGCGGCACCCAGGTGATCGGCGTGATGCCGCGCGGTCGTGGCGAAGGCGAACAGCCGCGCATCGTCACGGCCGCCCCGGCGCGACTGGTCACCGCCATCGAAGCCGCGGCCAACGCGGCGGGCTGGTCCGGCGTGTCGATCGTGCCGGCCGAGGCGGCCTGGGCCGCCGCCGCGGGCGCGATGTGGCCGGCGCGCACACGCGACACGATCGCGCTCGTCATCGCCGAGGCCGATCGCAGCCTGTTGATCGAGAGCAGTGGCGGGGCGCTTCGTGGTGTGCGTCGCTTCCGTCCAGCCGACAAGGACGCTCAGCTGCTGGCCGATGCGCTTCGGCCGTTCGATGCGCTCGCCGTGATCGGTGCTGAGCCGACGCGTGGCACGATCGTGCGGGCACTCGCCGCGCTTGGCCTCTCCGCGCAGCCGATCCCCGAAGGATGGAGCGCCCTCGCGGCCGATCCGGCAGCACTCGCGGCGGCAATGGCGAGTGCAGTCGAGTCCCCGCGCCTCGCCAGCGCGCTGCAGCGCGATTCGCAGGCGGCGCAGGTGCGGCGGGTCACCTGGCAGCTGGTGGCGGCGGCTACGGTCTTCCTGCTGCTGGCGGCGGGCTTCGAGCTGATTGGGGCGCGGCGGCAGCTCGCGGCGATCGAGGCCGCGCGCGAGGAATTGCGTCCCGCGGTGCAGGCCACGCTCGTGGGTCGCTCGTCGATGGAGGAGGCGTATCGCCGGGTCGCGGAGTTGGTGGCCGCGGAGCGCGCCGCGCCGGCGTGGTCGTCGGTCCTCGGCGACTTTGCCGCACGGGTCCCCGAGGACGCGCATCTTACCGGCTTCCGCGCCCGCGGCGATTCGCTGGTGGTGGACGGCCTGGCGGGGAGCGCGTCGCTTGTCTTCCAGGCGCTTGAGGAGTCGCCGGCACTCGCCAATCTGCGCGCCTCCGCCCCGGTGCGCCGCCAAGCGCCCGAGGGCAGCGATCCGATGGAGCGCTTCACGATCTCCGCGGTGCGCCGATCGACGAGCGGGGGGAGCCGATGAACTTCTCCCCCTCCGAACGCCGCACGATTCTGCGCGGCGCGCTCGTGCTCGCGCCCTTTGCGCTCTACCTCGGCGCCGTGCGACCGTATCTCGCCGCGCTCTCTGATGTGCGGGACCGGATCGAGGTGGCCTCGCAGGCGCTGGCGCGCGAGCGCGCGGCCGTCGACATGGCGAAGCGCAATCCCGAGGTGCAGCGCCTCACGGATTCGGCGGCGCATGCCGCCGCCCCGAGGCTCTTCGCCGGGCGCGACGACGTGATGGCCAGCGCCGAACTTGCCGCCTACCTCGGTGAGCTCGCCGATCGCCACAAGGTCTGGATGCAGGATGCCACCACGCGGCCGGGTGTGACGTCGCCCGCCGGCGTGCGCACGCTGCGCGTCGAGATCCGCGCCGAGTCGGACTTCGAGGGGCTGCTCGAGTTCCTGCAGGCGCTCGAGCAGGGTCGCAAGTTGGTGCGGGTCGATCGCCTTGAGGTATCGCAGGCGCTGAGCAGCCCCGGTAACGAGGACGCGGAAACGCTCACCATCGTCGCCTCGATCAGCGGCTTCGCGTTGCCCGATTCGAGCACGACGGCGCCGGTGCGCCCCGACGTGGCGAGGCGCCCATGAGCGGCATCTCCGAGGTGCGGAATGCCCCGGCCGTGCGCCTTGCGGCGCTCGGCGTGCTGAGCGCGCTGGCCTTGGCCGCCTGGACGGCGAGCCGGATCTGGCAGGTGAGTGAGGTGCCGGCGGCGGCGCCTGGCGGCGCGCTATCCACCGAAGCACTCGCTGCTCCGGCTCGACCGGAGTCGGTGGATGTGCAGACTGCCGTCTCGCTCGACCTCTTCAATCCCGATCGCGAGGCGCCGGCCGCGCGCTACCGGCTGCCGAGCGATCCCGCCGCGGTCGCCTCCGATGTCCCTCCACCCGCCCGACCCGTGGTGCTCGGCACCGCGATCGCCACCGACGGGTCCAGCTTCGCGACCTGTCAGCTCGAATCATCGCGATTGCTGATGGTGCGGGTTGGCGACAAGGTGGGCAGCTATACCGTGCAATCCATCGAGCGCGGACGCGTCGTCTTCCTGACGCCAACCGGTGAACGTCTCGAGATCCTCGCGCTTCGACCCGGGAGTTGATCGTGCCCGCATCCGTTCGCCTTGCCGTCTGCTCGCTCCTGCTCCTGGCCGCGCCGCTCGTGGCGCAGAATCCGCCGCGCCGTCCGCCCGCGACCACGCCGGCTCCGGCGCCGAGCGTGGCGCTCGACTTCCAGGACCAGGACCTCCGCACCGTCCTGGCGGCCCTCGCCGAGGCCGGCGGGGTCAACGTGTCGCTGAGCAACATTCCCGCGACGAAGGTCACGCTCCGGATGGGGAAGGCGGTCGACAAGGCGGAATTCGCCGCGATGCTCCGCGCGGTGGCGGAAGCCAACGACCTCAAGGTGGCGACCGCCGGCTCGCTGCTGCAGATCAGCGGCCCGCCGGCGGTCGTGGGTCCGACGGTGCAACAGCAAGCGCGGCTCGATGCGGCCGCGGCCGAGATGAAGCTCTACACCTTCCGGCTCAAGCACACCTCGGCGACGCAACTCGCGCCGGTCCTCACGGCGCTCTTCTCTGGCGGCTCGATCAGCGCGCAGAATGCGGCGGCGCGCGGCACCGCCGGGCAGGGTGCCCGTGGCAATGCAGCGGCCCAGGGTGTGACGGTGGTGCAGGGCGGCGGCCGGGGGGCGGCGGGACAACAGCAGCAACAGCAGGCCAATCCGCTGCAAGGCCTCCAGGCGCTCTTCGGGGGCAACCAGCAGGTGACCAACGAGGTGCGGATCGTCGGCGAGGAGAGCAGCAACGCGCTGCTGATCCGCGCGACGGCCGCGGACTGGGTGCTGATCCAGCAGGTCCTCGCGACCGTCGATCTTCGCCCGCTGCAGGTGCTGATCGAAGTCACCATCGCCGAGGTCGCGCGGAACACCGACCTGAACGTCGGCGTCTCCGGCACCGCGACGCGCACCAAGGGGAACTCGGCCGACACCGCCTCGATGCCCACGGCCGCCACGGCGCGCGATTTCATCCTCAAGCTCACGGGTGGCAACGGGACGATCGATTACAACGTCGCGCTGAACGCGCTCCAGACGCGGGGCGACGTCCGGGTCCTGTCGCTGCCGGTGATCATCGCGCAGAACAATCGCGAGGCGGTCCTCAACGTCGGCGAGCAGCGGCCGTTCGTGCAGGTGTCGCAGAGCATCCAGACCGGGGCCACACCGACGACGGTGCAGACGATCACCTACCTCGATGTCGGGACCGTGCTGACGATCACCCCGACGATCAACCCCGATGGCTACGTCAACCTGACGGTGTCGCAGACCGACAACAACGCGACCAACGAGGTGGCCTTCAACGCGCCGGTGATCAGCAAGCGTGAGCTGACCACGCAGGTCTTCCTGAAGGACGGGCAGACCACGGTGATCGGCGGCCTCGCGGGGAAGAGCAGCAGCAAGACCGAATCCGGCATCCCGATCCTCAGCAAGATCCCGCTGATCGGGAAGTGGCTCTTCGGCAACACGCGGGAGACCTCGAGCACGTCGGAGCTGTTCCTCTTCCTCACGCCGCACGTGATCTTCACCGACACCGACATCGACCAGCTGCGGAAGTCGGTGGAGAGCGGCAGCGAGCTGCTCAAGCAGGTGCCGACCGGTGCACGGATCGTCCCGAAGGCCGACACGATCGGCCTCCCGGTGATCCGCCGGCCTGATTCCGCTGCCGTGCGTCGCCCGGGCGGCGGGACGCCGTGACCACCACCGCCCCCGCCGGCGTCGCCCGCCCCGGCGCCGAACTGCTCGAGGTCGACCGGCTGGCGCCCTCGCTCGCCGCGGACTGGCTCGAGCAGCACGCGATCATGCCGCTCCGGCTCGAGGGCGGTCGCCTCGAGGTCGGCAGCTGGGTCGCCACCCCCGATGCTGCGGCGCTCGACGACCTCCGGCTCCTCTTCGATGCGGACGTCGTGCTCCTGCCGTACGGCGAGCACGATCTCCGCTCGGCGATCCGTCGCGTCTATGCGCAGGACGCCACGACGGCCGAGGGGTTGATCGCCGGCCTCGTCGGCGAACGCGGCGCGATCAACGCCGACGAGATCCCCCTCGACGACCTCGTGCATCTCGCGAACGAGGCGCCGGTCATCCGGCTGGTGAACCTGCTGCTGATCGAGGGACTCGAGGCTCGCGCCTCGGACGTGCACCTCGAGGGGTACCAGGACGGGCTGCGCGTGCGGTACCGCGTGGATGGCGTGCTGCAGGATGCGCCGTCCCCGCCGCCGCACCTCACGGCCGCGATCATCTCGCGCATCAAGATCATGGCCGAACTCGACATCGCGGAGCGGCGGCTGCCGCAGGACGGCCGCATTCGCCTGCGGCTGCAGAATCGCCAGGTGGATGTCCGCGTCTCGACCGTGCCGACGCTCCGCGGCGAGAGCGTGGTGCTCCGCCTCCTCGATCGCGAGCGCGGCCGCATCTCGCTCACCGACCTCGGCATGGCCGCCGACACGCTGGCCCAGTTCACCGAGGTGATTTCGCGGCCGCACGGGATCGTCCTCGCGACCGGTCCGACCGGCTCCGGCAAGACCACCACGCTCTACGCGGCGGTCGAGCTGATCCGGACCGGCCGGGAGAAGATCCTGACCGTCGAGGACCCGGTCGAGTACGAACTCGCCGGAGTGCCCCAGGTGCCGGTGAACGAGAAGGTCGGGGTGACCTTCGCCGGCGCCCTGCGTGCGCTGCTTCGCCAGGATCCCGACGTGATCCTCGTCGGCGAAATCCGTGACGGCGAGACGGCTCAGATCGCCACGCAGGCGGCGCTCACGGGCCACCTCGTGCTCTCGACGCTGCACACCAATGACGCGCCCACCGCGCTCACCCGGTTGCTCGACCTGCAAGTGGCCGCGTACCTCGTGGCGTCGACGGTTGATGCCGTGCTCGCGCAGCGGCTGCTCCGCCGCATCTGTCCGACCTGCCGCGCCCCGGCCCCCGAGGATGCCCGCCTCGCCAAGCTGGTCGATCTGGACCGCCATGCGCTGCACACCCGGTGGCGGGGGACGGGGTGTGACGCCTGCCGGGGAACCGGCTACCTTGGACGAGTCGGCATCTACGAGCTGCTGGTGATGGACAACGCGCTGCGGGTCGAGGTCCAGCAGCGGCGCGGCTCCGAGGAACTCCGGGCAATGGCCATCGCCGGCGGGATGCGGACGCTCCAGGAAGACGGCTTCCGCCTGGTGCGCGAAGGCGTGACCACGCTCGAAGAGGTGGTGCGCGTCGCCCGCGCCTGATCGACAGTCCCGGACCTCCGCACTCGGGTGCCATGCCTGAATCCAGCCATCTGCTGACCAGCACCACCGATCCGCTCTCGCAGGCGATCGTGGCAATCACCCTGGTCCTGCTCTTCCTCCTGCTCACGCTCGAGAAGGCCCATCGGGTGCTGGTCGCCCTCGGCGCGGTGTCCCTCCTCTGGGGCATCACCTATCTCACGCCGTATCACCTGATCTCCTTCGAGGGCGCCGCCCGGGCCCTCGACCTGAACGTGCTGCTGCTGCTCGCGTCGATGATGGCCGTGGTTGGCGTCCTCAAGTCGACGGGGGTCTTCGCCTGGGCGGTGGCCCGCCTCGTGGAGCGTGCCGGGAACTCGCCCGTCCGCATCATGGTCCTGATCGCCTGGTTCACCGCGATCGCCTCCGCGTTCCTCGACAACGTCACGACCGTCATCTTCGTGACGCCGATCGCGCTCGGCATGGCCGCCCAGCTCGGCGTCTCCCCGATGGCGATCATCATGCCGATGATCATGGCAGCGAACATCGGCGGCACCGCCACCCTGATCGGCGACCCGCCCAACATCATGATCGGCTCGGGCGCCGGGCTCTCCTTCGGCGACTTCCTCACGCATCTCTCCGCCCCGGTGCTGGTGATGATGGTGGTGCTCCAGCTCTTTGCGACGCGCTGGTTTCGCGCCGAGCTCGCGATCCGCTCGCCGCGTTCGATCGGCGACCCGGCGGCGGCCGACTCGGATGCCGCGATCGTCGACCCGGCTCTGCTCCGTGGTATGGCCTGGATCTGCGGCTTCATCCTGATCGGCTTCCTCACGCACGGGATGACCGGCATGCCGGCGGCCGTCCCTGCCACCATCGGCGCCGCCGCGGCGCTCATCCTGCAGGACCGTCTCTACATGCGGAAGCACCCGCCCAGCGGCGAGGAGCGTGTCCACGGCATCCTCGGGATCATCGAACACGAGATCGAGTGGCCCACGCTGGTCTTCTTTGCCTTCCTGTTCATCGTGGTCGGCGCCGCGGTCGAGACCGGGCTGATCGCGACGCTCGCCGGATCGCTGGCGGCGGCGATCGGCGCGGGCCGCAGCGCCTTCGCCCTTGGCCCCGAAGGGACGCTGCTCTTCGCGGCGCTCCTGATCCTCTGGGCCGCCGCAGGGCTCTCGGCGTTGATCGACAACATTCCGTTCGTCGCCGTTTCCATCCCGATCCTGCACGGCCTGATTCCGACCCTGCCGCCCGGTGGCGACGTGGTCTGGTGGGCGCTCGCGCTCGGGGCGTGCCTCGGGGGCAATGCGACGCCGATCGGGGCGTCTGCGAACGTCACCACGCTCGACCTGGCGGCGCGGCGTCAGATGCGCATCACCTTCGCCGAGTTCTGCCGCTTCGCGATCCCGACCACCGCGCTCACGTTGGTGGTCGCCTCGGCGTGGCTGACCGGGATGATCTTCTTCGGCTACCATGCTTCCCTCTACGCGTCGCTGGTGGCCGCGCTGCTACTCGGCCTCCTCGCCCGATTCCGTCCGGTCGTTGCATGAATCCGCGCGTGGCGAATCGCCAGCTCCATCGGCGCGGTGCCTTGCTCGTCGCGCTCCCCTTTCTGGTCGTCGTCCTCACCGGGATCCTGCTGCAGACCAAGAAGCAGTTCGCCTGGATCCAGCCGCCCGAACAGCGCACGGCAAGCGAGGTCCCCGGGATTCCCTTCGAGGCGATCCTCCAGGCGGCTGCCAGGCACCCGCACACGGGAATCACCTCGTGGGGCGACATCGATCGGCTCGACGTCCGGCCGGGGAAGGGGATCGTCAAGGTCATCGGCAAGAGCCGCTGGGAGTTGCAACTCGATCTTGCCACGGCGGAGGTGTTGCAGGTGGCCTATCGGCGTTCGGATTTGATCGAGTCGTTGCACGACGGCTCCTGGTTCCATCCCGCGGCCAAGCTGTACCTCTTCCTCCCTGCGGGCGTGATCGTCTTCGGCCTCTGGCTCACGGGCGTCTACCTCTGGTGGGTCCCGATCCTCGCGCGCCGACGGAAACGTGCCGACGCCTGACCCCTTGTGCCTGCTCGACCTCCTCCCTACGATTGACTCCATCATGCATCCCGTGCTGCTGCAGGTGACCAAGAAGTGTGTCCCGACTCGCGCCAAGAAGTGCGCGGGTCGGGGTCACACGACGTGGTCGGTTCCGGCGTAGCACGCCAGTCCCGTTCCTCAATCGTGGAGCCCCGCCCGACCCAGTGTCCGGCGGGGATTTTGTTGTGACCCAACTCGATGTCGTCGACCTGACCCGGCAGTTGATCCGCATTCCGTCCGTCACCGGCGCGGAGGCGGAGGTGGTGACTGCCGTCGCCGAACTGCTGGCCGACCTCGGCTGGTCGGTGCAGCGCCAGCCGGTGCAGGGGGATCGTGCCAACCTCTACGCGACGCGCGGCCAGCCGGTCGTGGTCCTGTCGACGCACCTCGACACCGTGCCGCCGTTCCTCCCCGTGTACGAAGCGGACGGCGTCCTCCACGGCCGAGGGAGCTGCGATGCCAAGGGGCTTGCCGCCGCGATGATCGTGGCGGCCGAGGCGCTCGCCGCCGAAGGGGAGGATCGGGTCGGGCTGCTCTTCGTCGTGGGCGAGGAAAACGGCTCGGATGGCGCCCTCGCCGCTGCAGCGCTGGAGCCCAAGGGCCGCATCCTGATCAACGGGGAGCCGACCGGTAATCGGCTTGCGACGGCGCAGAAAGGAGCACTTCGCGTGACGGTCGAGGCGCGAGGCGTCGCGGCGCACTCCGGTTACCCCGAGCTCGGGCGCTCGGCGATCGACCTCCTCCTCGATGCACTCGAACGGATCCGCGCGATCGACTGGCCCGCGGACCCACAGCTGGGGCCCTCGACCCTCAACATCGGTCGGATCGTCGGTGGTGAGGCACCAAACGTGATCGCGCCGTCGGCGCGGGCCGAGTTGATGGTGCGCCTCGTCGGTCCTGCCGCGCCAATCCGCGCAGCGATCGTCGCGGCAGCCGGTCCCGAGGTCGAGGTCGGCTTTCCGCTGGAGGTCCCCGCGCTGCGGTCGCCGTCGCTCCCCGGGTGGGATGAGATCACGGTGGCATTCGCCTCCGACCTGCCGCTGCTCGCCGCGTGGGGCACCGGCTATCAGCTCGGGCCCGGGACGATCCACGTGGCACACACCGACCATGAACAGATCCCGATCGCGGAACTGCGCGACGGCGTGACGCGCTATGTCGCCCTGACGCGCGCCCTGCTCGCCGAGGCTGCACGATGATCGTGATGAAGTTCGGGGGCACCTCGGTCGCCGATGCGCGCGCGATCACCGCGCTGGGAACGGCCGTGGCCCACGCGCGCAGCGAGCAGCCCTTGGTGGTCGTCTCGGCGCTCTCCGGCGTGACCGATACCCTGCTGCGTCTGGCCCAGGCCGCGGAGCAGGGAGACGCCGCCGCCACGGCGAGCGGTTGCGATGCGCTGCAGGCGCGGCACGTCGCCGTGGCGACCGACCTGGGCGTGGCGAGCGCGCTCGCCGAGCCGCTGCGCGCGCAACTGGAGGTCCTCGAGAGGATCCTCGCTGCCGTCCCGGCCGTGGAGCGGGACGCATGGCGTGACGCAGTGGTCGGGATGGGGGAGATCCTCTCCTCGATAGTGGTGGCTGCCGCGCTCGATGCCCGCGGGCTCCCAGCCACCTGGTTCGACGCTCGGCGGGTGGTGCGCACCGATGCGCGGCATGGCGCGGCGATTCCCGACCAGGCCGCGATCCGTCGGCTGGCCCAGGCGCAATTGGCGCCCCTGCTCGCCGCCGGCGCGCTGCCGGTGACGCAGGGCTTCATCGGCGCCACGGAGGACGGAGTGGCGACGGTGCTCGGACGCGGCGGCTCCGACTTCTCCGCCGCGCTGCTCGGCGCCGCGCTCGGTGCCGAGCGGGTCGAGATCTGGACCGACGTCAGCGGGCTCATGACGGCCGATCCGCGCATCGTCCCCGAGGCGCTGGTGCTGGCCGAGGCGACGTACGACGAGAGCGCGGAGCTCGCGGCCTTCGGGGCGAAGGTGCTCCATCCGGCGACGCAGCTCCCGCTGGTCGAGGCCGGGATCCCCATCGTGATCCGCAACACCTTTGCGCCCGAAGCACCGGGGACGCGGATCATTGCGGAGACGGAGTACGATGCCAGCGTCCCGATCCGGTCGATCTCGTCGAAGCGCGGCATTGCCGTGATGCAGGTGCGTGCGGCGCGCATGCTGGGCGCGTTCGGCTTCCTGCGCCGGATATTCGAGGTCTTCGAGCGACACGAGATCGTGGTCGACGTGCTCGCCACCAGCGAGGTCTCCGTCTCGCTGACGGTCGATCCCTCCCCGCGGCTGGCGGCCGTCATGCACGACCTCGCGCCGATCGGCGAGGTGACGTTGCGCGAGAGCCGCTGCATCGTGGCCGTGGTGGGGCGCGGCATTCGGGACACGCCCGGGATCGCGGCCCGGGTCTATCAGGCGATTGCCGACGTGAACGTCGAGATGATTTCGCTCGGCGCGTCGGCCTCCAACCTCACCTTCATCGTGCGCGAGGAGGACGGCCCGCGGGTGGTCCGTGCCCTCCATCGCACCTTCTTCGGAGTGCCGTCGTGAAGATCGCGCTGATCGGAACGGGTCGGATGGCGCAGGCGATCCGCGCCGAGGCGGAGGCAGCCGGCGACACCGTGGTCGCGATGCTCGGCCGCGCCGACAATCCCGGCGGGAAGGGGATCACCGCGGATCGGCTGGCCGGGGCGGGGGTGGTGTTCGAGTTCTCGACGCCCGAGTCGGTCGTCGACAATCTCCGCGCGCTGCAGCCACTCGGACTCGCCGTCGTCTGCGGCACCACCGGCTGGGACGCGGAGCGCCTGGGTGTCGAGGCGGCGTGGCGGGACGGCCCCGGGGCGCTCCTTGCCGCGAGCAACTTTGCGATTGGCGTGCACCTCTTCCTCCGTGCCGCGCGCGCGCTGGCAGCGGCGGCGAGCGGCCAGCGAGGCTTCGATGGCTTCCTGCACGAGCGTCATCATATCGCCAAGCGCGACGCTCCGTCCGGCACGGGACTCCGCTTGCAGGATGCGGCGCGATCCGGCGACCCGACGCGTGCCTGGCCGATCACGTCGGTGCGTGCCGGCGCCATTCCCGGCGAACATGAACTGGTGCTCGACGCGCCCTATGAGACCATCACGCTGCGTCACGTCGCCCGCGATCGCCGTGTCTTCGCGGCGGGTGCGCTGACGGCCGGCCGATGGCTCCAGGGGCGCCGCGGAGTCTTCACGCTGGACGCACTCTTCGAGGAGGGTTGACCATGCTCCCGAACGGAACCGGAACCGCGATCGTCACGCCGTTCACCCCGACGGGCGACGTCGATCACGACGAGCTGGCGCACCTGGTGGAGTGGCAGATCGCCGAGGGGGTGGATTTCCTGGTCGCCTGCGGATCGACCGGCGAGGCGGCGACGCTTGCTCCGGAGGAACGGCTGGCGGTGACCGCGACGGTCCTCGCGGCGGCGGCGGGCCGCATTCCGGTGCTCGCGGGCGCCACCGACAATGCCACGGCGCGCGCGATTGACGAGGCACAGGCGCAGGCTGCCCTCGGCGTCGCCGGCATCATGAGCGCCTCGCCGTACTACAACAAGCCAACGCAGGCCGGACTCGAGGCGCACTTCCGGGCGATCGCCGATGCGATCCCGGTGCCGCTGCTGCTCTACAACGTCCCGGGGCGGACCGGCGTCGACCTGCGCCCCGAGACCGTCGCCCGGCTGGCGACGCATCCGCGGATCGGCGGGATCAAGGAAGCGAGCGGCAACGTGCGGCGGATGCTCGACCTGGTCGCGCAGACGCCCGCGAGTTTCGTGGTGCTCTGCGGCGACGACGACATCGTCGTGCCGGCGATCGCCGCGGGCGCACGCGGCCTGATCTCGGTCGCGAGCAACGCGCTGCCGCGGGCGATCGCCACGATCGTCCGCCATGCCCGGGCCGGCGACTTCGCCACGGCGCGCGCCGATCTGCTGCCGCTGCTGCCGTTCATCGACGCGCTCTTCGTTGAGGCCAACCCGATCCCCGTGAAGGCGGCGCTGGCCATGCAGGGCCGCATCTCCGACGCGGTGCGCCTGCCGCTCGTCCCCGCCACCGCCGCGCTGCGCGAGCGGATGGCGCCATTTCTTCCGATGACTTCCCGCCTTGGAGTGCCCGCGTGAACGACCTTGAAGCCCGCATTGCCCCCTTCCTCGACCAGGTTCCCGAAGGACGCGAGAACGAGGCGCGACGCGCCTTCGCCCAGCTCAAGGAAGCACTCCAGTACGGCCGCATCCGCGCCGCGGAACGCGACGCCGACGGCCGGTGGCACGTGAACGGCTGGGTCAAGCGCGGCATTCTCCTCGGCTTCCGGCTCGGCGTGCTGGTCGATGCCGGCACGGCCGGTCCGATGCGGTTCTTCGACAAGGACAGCTTTGGGGTGCGGGCCACCACGATCGACGAGGGAATCCGGATCGTGCCGGGCGGCACCGCGGTACGCGAGGGAAGCTACCTGGCCCGCGGTGTGATCGTGATCCCGCCGGCGTACGTCAACGTCGGCGCCTACGTCGACGAGGGGACCCTGATCGATTCGCACGCGCTGGTCGGCTCCTGCGCCCAGGTCGGCAAGCGCGTGCATCTCTCGGCGGCGGCGCAGATCGGTGGCGTGCTCGAGCCGGCCGGGGCGATGCCGGTGATCATCGAGGACAACGTGCTGGTGGGGGGCAATTGCGGGGTGTACGAGGGGACGATCGTGCGGCGACGCGCCGTCCTGGCGCCCGGGGTGCTGCTGACCGGCGGGACGGCGGTGGTCGACCTCGTGCACGACCGGATCCTGCGGCGTGAGGGCGACTCGCCACTGGAGATTCCGGAAGGGGCCGTGGTGGTGCCGGGGAGCCGACCGGTGACGCACGGGAGCGGGCAGGCGCGCGGGATCTCGCTGTACGCGCCCGTGATCGTCAAGTACCGCGACGAGCGCACCGACGCGGCGGTGCAGCTCGAGGATCTGATCCGCTAGAAACCGAGCTTGGTGATCCGGCCGCCGGGGCCGACGCCCCAGGCGGTGCGGCCCACGCCGCCCACGCTCCAGTACTGACTGGGCGTAGCGGCGGTCCACGTCACTCCCGCGTCCCGCGTCACCAGCAGTCCCGCGAGCGTCGCGGCGACGGCGGTGTTGCGATCGGCGCCCGGCACCCACGACACCCCGAAGAACGAGCCACGGACGGCGGGGCGCGGTCGCATCGTCCAGGTGGCGCCACCATCATCGGTGATCCCGACGACGGCCGACGCGGTGTCGGTCCGCATCTGCGCGATCCGTGCACCGACGCCGATTCCGCGCTTCGCATCGAGCCACGACGTCGCGGTCATCCCGGCGCCGTCACCCTTCACGAACGGCGTCGGCACCGACTTCCACTCCTTGCCGCCGTTGGTCGTGACGAGCAGCCGTCCTTCCGGCGCGCCGGTTGCGACCCAAGCGTTCGACTTCCCCTGGCTCACGAGGCAGCCGCCGCTCGCGGCGAAGGCGCCCTCGCCCGGGAGCGGGGCGGGCAGCGCACTGGTCGGGAGGAGGTTCCACGACGTGCCGCCGTCCTCGGTGCGCATCAGCATGGTGCGGCCATTCGCCGCGTCGCTGAAGGCCACGCCGTGCTTGGCGTCGAAGAAGGTGAAGCAGTCGAAGAAGGCGGCAGTGTCGGCGTTGGTGAATTGCAGCGCCCACTTGGCGCCACCGTCGGTGGTGTGATAGATCCGCGACTTGGTCCCCGGCCCCGCGGCGAGCAGCCACGCCTCCTCCGCACTGAAGGCGTGGATGTCGCGGAACTCCATCGTCTCCGCGCCCGGCACCGCCTTGAGCTCCCAGGTCGTGCCGCCATCGCGCGTGCGGAGCACGGTGCCCTTGTGGCCACTGACCCACGCGACCTGCTCGTTGACGGCCGCGACGGCCTGCAGGAGCGCGGTCGTGCCGCTCACCTGCTCGGTAACGACCGGGGCCTGGGCCGCGAGCGCGGCCGGGGCCAGGGCAAGGACGAGGGCAAGACGGCGCATGCGAGTCACCTCAGTAGGTAGGGAGCGACTTCCGCATCCGGAGCACCAGCGAGTCCGCCTTCGCCGCCGTGACGCTGTCGCCCAGCTGACGGAACGCCTCGGCGCCGCCGCCATAGACCAGGTAGTAGAGTCCCAGGATCGAGGCCGACGGCTCGTCCACCCAGCCGGCGGCACGGTCGCGAGCCGCCGCGTCGGGGTGATAGACCCCGAAGAGCAGGGCACGGGTGCGCGCGACATCGACCCACGAGAAGTTCTGCGTCATCCGGATCGCGCCGCCTTCCTGGATCGGCGCCGGCATCACCTTCCGGACCATCCCCTGCGACAGCAGGTACGGGCGCAGGCCGAGCGTGTTGTCGGGGTAGGTGCCGGTGCTCCACGAGAAGTAGATCGGGCGCTTGCCGAGGTTGTCACGGATCAGCAGCGCCGTGGCGATGTCGCTCTTCGTCATGTATTCGCCGCCGAAGCGGAGGACGAGCGAGTCCACCATGATGCCCGCGTTCTTCGGCGTCTGCGAGTAATCCGGAAGCGAATCGAGCTGCGCGATCGACATCGCGAAGACCGTGTTCGTCGGCTTGACCCAGTTCGTGGCCGCCGGCGCACCGAGCGGCACCGTGTCGGCATCGCTGCGCGGGCGCCAGAGCGCCGCGGCGGTCGCCGGGTCGAACGTCGGCGTCTCGCGGCGGCGGATCTGCCGGAGGTGCCAGTCGGTGTTCATCAGCGACAGGTTCGCCAGCGTGACGTCACGGCGGATGCCGAGGACTTCCTGCGCGAACCAGAGCGGGAAGGTGTCGTTGTCGCCAGCGGTGATCAGGATGCCGTACGGCTCGACCGACTCGAGGATGTCGATGGCGAAGTCGCGGGCCAGCGTCTCGTGCGCGCGCGACGCGCTCACGCGATTCCCGAAGAACGGCACCAGGCCCAGGAGCAGCACCGGCGTCCCCACCAGCCAGCGCCGGGACTCGGGCACGCGGTCGCCCATCGCCTCGCCGACGTAGCGGATCGTGGCGGCGAGCCCGGCGGCGATCAGGACGCCGACGAAGGCGAACGAGACGACGAAGAAGTAGTCGCGCTCGCGGACCTCGCGCATCTCCTGCGTGATCGCCGCGTTGTTGGCCTGGTACGAGTAGCCGTACTTGAAGTTCAGGTAGTAGATGAGCGCCAGCGTGACGGTGACCAGCAGCGCGGCGGCCGCGAGGCCCGCCCGCTTGTCGCGCCGGATCAGCGCCACGACGCCGCCGAGCGTCGTCGCCGTGAAGATCCCGACCATGATGCTGCGAAGCGCGCCGAGGTCCCGGCCCCACTGCCAGCTCCAGTAGGTCCAGTAGTTCGTCAGCTGCGCGGAGAGCGGCGACTGCCGCAGCGAGAGCTCGGGCTTGCCGTACTGCACGCGGCCGAGCACGTCCTTGAGCGCCTGCGAGAAGAAGCCGACGGGCTCGCCCTCGTTGATCGGCGGGTACTGGCCGGCGCGGATCGGCAGGTAGACGTAGTTGAGCGACAGCCCCACCACGACAGCGAGCGTCACGGCCGCGATCACGCGCGGGCGGAGCATCACGCGCCAGTCGGTCAGCAGGACGTAGATGCCGATCACCGGCATCGCCAGCACGCCCATCATGTGGTTGGTCGACGACAGCGCGGTCAGGTAGATGGCGGCGACGACCCAACGGTCGCGGCGCTCCCCGGCCGGTTCGTCGGCCCAGCGGACCATGCACCAGACCACCATCGCGATCGAGAGCAGCGAAACGGTGTAGACCTTCTCGTTCACGGTGCTCTGGTTCCACACCGTCCAGGCCATCGCCGAGGCGAAGACGCCGGCGAAGGCCGAGGCGAGCCGCGGGCCGCGCGCCGTCGGGAGGATCGGCCGCAGCCACCGCTCGGCCACCAGGAACCAGAGGCCGGCCCCGCCGGCACTGGTGATGGCGGCGAAGAGATTGATGCGCACCGAGTACTCGGCCGCGAGCGGCAGCAGCCCCCAGGCGTGCGCCATCAGGGTGAAGAGCGGGTTCCCCGGCGGGTGCGGGATCCCGAGCACCTTGGCGGCGGCGATGTACTCCGAGGTGTCCCAGAACGCCGTGGTCGGCGAGAGGGTCATCAGGTACACCACGAACACCACCAGGAAGGTGGCGACTGCCCAGAGGTAGGGCGGACGTTCGGCGGTCGTCTCGGACACGCGGGGCTCCGGTGGGGTGGGGGAGGTCAAGGTGGTCGTCGGTCGGGCCGCGCGCTAGTGGCGGAACATCCGGGCGCCGGTCATCACCATGGCAATGCCGAGGTGGTCGGCGGCGGCAATCACTTCGGGATCCTTGATCGAGCCGCCGGGCTGGATGATTGCCCGGATGCCCGCTTCTGCCGCGGCCTCGACGCCGTCGGGGAAGGGGAAGAAACCATCGGAGGCCAGCACCGCGCCATCCAGGGGGTGCCCGGCCTGCCGTGCCTTGTGGACGGCGAGGAACGACGCATCGACACGGCTCATCTGGCCGGCGCCGATCCCGAGGGCCTGTTCGCCGCGGGCCAGCAGGATGGCGTTCGAACTTGACGGTGGCGACGGCGGCCCAGGCGAAGCGGAGGTCGATCATCTCCTCGGGCGTCGGCGTCCGGGCCGTCGGCACCGACCAACCCTCCTCGGAGTGGTCGAACGCGAACTGGTCCTGGATCAGGAAGCCGCCGCGGATCCGCTTCCAGTCGAGGCTGCCGTGGCCGACCGGCACCGGCAATTCGACGATCCGCAGGTTCCGCTTCTCCGCGAAGATCGCGAGCGCGTCGGCGTGGAAGGCCGGGGCCGCGATGACCTCGACGAAGAGATCCCGCATCGCCTCGGCGGCCGGTCGGTCCACCACGGTGTTGAAGGCGATCACCGATCCGAACGCCGACGTGGGGTCGGTGGCGCGCGCCCGCTGGAAGGCCTCGGTCGCGCTGTGCCCGAGGGCGAGGCCGCAGGGCGTGGTGTGCTTGATGATGGCGCAGGCAACGTCGTGGCTCCACGCGGCAACGGCGGCCATCGCGGCGTCGATGTCGAGCAGGTTGTTGAAGGAGAGCTCCTTCCCCTGCCGCTGGGTGAGGTCGCCGATGCCGCGCGGTTCCTCGGTCACGTAGAGCGCGGCGCGCTGCTGCGGGTTCTCGCCGTACCGGAGCACCTGGCGCCGCTCCATCGCCAGCGCGATCCGCTCCGGGAGCGAATCCTGCCGCGGCGTGAGGTAGCCGGCGATCGCGTTGTCGTAGTCGGAGGTGTGCGTGAACACCTTGGCCGCGAAGCCCTGCCGGACCTCCAGCGGAATCTCGCCGCCGGCGACCAGTTCCAGCACCTGGCCATAGTCCCGCGGGTCGACCACCGGCAGCACGAACTCGAAGTTCTTCGCCGCGGAGCGCAGCATCGAGGGGCCGCCGATGTCGATGTTTTCGATCGCGTCCTCGAAGGAGACATCGGGATGGGCGATCGTGGCGCGGAAGGGATAGAGGTTCACGGCGACGAGCTGGAAGGAGGCGATGCCGTGCTCCTGCATCACCCGCACATGCTCCGGTCGATCGGGGCGGGCGAGCAGTCCGGCGTGCACCACGGGGTGCAGCGTCTTGACCCGGCCGTCGAGGATCTCCGGGAAGCCGGTGATCTCGTCGACCGTGGTCACCGGGAGCCCCGCATCGCGGAGGAGGGCCGCGGTCCCGCCGGTGGAGACGACCTCCCAGCCAAGGCGAATGAGTTCCTGGGCAAACGCCACCACGCCACGCTTGTCACTGACCGAGATCAGGGCACGCTGCATCGTCACAGACTCCGGTGCGGATTCAGGCCGCAGGGGGAAATTCGAATGGGACAGGGCGTCCAGCCGCGGCTGCTGCGGTCACCGCCGCTGGCAGCAGTCGGTGCTCGGCCGCCAGCACGCGCGCCGCCAGGGCCGCCGCCGTGTCGCCGGGCATCACCGGAACTCGCGCCTGTCCGAGGATCGCGCCGCGATCGTAGACCTCATCCACCAGGTGGACCGTGGCGCCGCTCTCCGCGTCGCCGGCCGCGAGCACCGCGGCATGGACCCGCTCGCCATACATCCCGGCGCCGCCATGCCGCGGCAGCAGCGCCGGATGGATGTTGAGGATCCGGCCACGGAAGGCCGCCACAACCGTCGGTGGCACCAGCTTCAGGTATCCGGCGAGGACGAGCAGGTCGGCGCCGCTGCGCTCCAGTGCCGCCAGCCACTCGGCCCCGTCCTGATGGTCGCGGAGCCGGTGGGTCGCGATCCCCCTCTGCCGGGCGGCGTCCAGGGCCGCCGCCTCGCGGTCGCTGAGCACCAGCACCACGTCCGCCCCCGTTTCCGGGGCGTCGCAGAGCGCCAACAGGTTGCTTCCGCGGCCCGAGACCGCCACTGCCACGCGATAGCTCACAGCCCTCCAATCTAACGGGGCGACCCCGGATCGCGGGGGATCCCCGTTCCTTCCGTGCAACGCGGCGTTTCAGTGCTGCGACGGTGCAACCCTCGTCTCCGCGCGGTCATCCAACCTCCGACCCCCACCCCGGAGCGTTGTCGTGGTGCTCGCCCTCGCCGTCCTGCTCGCCACCACCCCCGTCGTCGCCGACACCACGCCCCGTCCCCTCCTCAGGGCCGTCCGCCTCACTGAACCGGTCACCGTCGACGGCCGACTCGATGAGGGGGCGTGGAGCGGCGCACCTCTGATCACCACGATGGTGCAGTCGACCCCGACGGAGGGGGCTCCCGCGACCGAGCTCACCGCGGTGCACATCGCCTATGACGATGCGGCCCTCTACGTCGCGGCCCGACTCCGCGATCGCGCTCCCGATTCCGTCATGGCGCTGCTGACCCGCCGCGACCGCCCGAGCCAGAGCGACTTCTTCGCGATCTACCTCGATCCCCTCGGCGACCGGCGCACCGGCTACGAATTCACCGTGAGCGCCGCCGGCGTGCAGAGCGACGGCACCCTCTACAACGACGACTGGAACGACGACGCCTGGGATGGCGTCTGGCAGTCGTCCGTGCATCGCGATGGCGAGGGGTGGACCGTCGAGATGCGGATCCCGTTGTCGCAGCTGCGCGTGGCCGCCGCCGGCACGGTCCATTGGGGCGTCAATGTCGGACGGGGGATCGGCCGTCGCAACGAGGTCAGCTACCTGATTCCCCGCCTCCGGGAGGGGAGCGGATTCGTCTCCCGCTTCGCCGAACTGCTCGGGCCCGACGAGATCACGCCGCGGCGCCGTGCCGAGCTGCTGCCCTACCTGACGGGGAAGCGCGAGTCGGCGCCGAGCACCCTGGGCAACCCCTTCCGCACCGGCAGCCAGACCACGCCCTCGGTGGGCGCGGACTTTCGCCTTGGGCTGGGACGCGGCTTCCAGCTCGACGGCACGGTGAATCCCGACTTCGGCCAGGTCGAGGTCAACCCCGCCGTGGTGAACCTGAGTGACGTCGAGGTCTTCTACGACGAGCGGCGACCGTTCTTCGTCGAGGGGATCAACGTCTTCCGCTTCGGGTACGGCGGCGCGAACAACTTCATGGGCTTCAACTGGGTCAACCTCGATCCGTTCTACTCGCGACGCATCGGTCGTGCGCCGCAGGGGCGCATTCCCGAATCGCAGTTCAGCGAGGCGCCGCAGGGCGTGCACATCCTCGGCGCGGCGAAGCTCACGGGACGGATCGGCGCGTGGAACGTCGGCACGCTCTCGGCGCTGACGCAGCGGGAGCATGCGCGGCTCTCCAACGGCACGGTGGAGCAGCAGGCCGAGATCGAGCCGCTCGCCGGGTACGGCGTGGTCCGCGCGCAGCGTGACTTCAGCGGTGGCCGCCACGGCCTCGGCGTGCTGGGGACCGTGACGCACCGCGACTTCCGCGATGCCACGCTGCGGGACCAGATGGACGCGGGGGCGCAGCTGGCGGGACTCGATGGCTGGCTCACGCTCGACAAGAACCGCACCTGGGTGGTGAGCGGCTGGGGCGCACTGAGTCGCGTGACCGGCACGGCGGCGCGCATCACCGCGCTGCAGACCGGGGCCGGGCACTACTACCAGCGGCCCGACGCCGATCACGTGGCGCTCGACCCGGACGCCACCACGATGACGGGGTCCTTCGGCCGGCTGACGATCAACAAGCAGAACGGCAGCACGCTCTTCAATGCGGCACTCGGCGCGGTCTCGCCGGGCTTCGAGGCAAACGACCTCGGCTTCGTGGGCCGCACCGACGTGCTCAACGCGCACGTCTCCAGCGGCTATCGCTGGAGCAAGCCGCGCGGCATGATCAACTCGGCGCGCTACGCCACCACGGTCTTCGGCACCTGGGACTTCGGCGGGACGCGCAACAGCGCCGGGTGGTGGAACAACGTCAACATCACCTGGAGCAACTTCTCGGGGACGTTCTTCGGCGGCACGGTGAATCCCGCCTCGACGAACGTGCGCGGCACGCGCGGCGGGCCGGCGATGGCCTCGCCCGGGGGCTTCGAGGCGTTTGCCGGCTGGAACAGTGACCAGCGGAAGCCGCTCTCGTTCGAGGTGGAGATCAACGGGTCGCGGTACGCAGGCGGCGAGCGGAATGCCCAGAGCTACTCGGTGACGGCGACATACCGCCCGGCCCCGAACGTGTCGATCGCCTTCGGCCCCGGCTATGAAGCGCTGCGGAACCCGGCGCAGTATCTCCGCGCGTCGGACGATGCGCTCGCCACCGCCACCTACGGCCGCCGCTATCTCTTCGGTGACCTCGACCAGCAGACGCTGAGCGGCAACATCCGGGTCAACTGGATCCTTTCGCCGAAGACCTCGGTGGAGGTCTTTGCCCAGCCGCTGATCTCCTCGGGACGGTACCACACGGTCCGCGAGCTGCGCGCGCCGGGGACGTTCAGCTTCCGCGAGTTCGGCACCGAGGGGTCGACCGTGGATCGCGCCGCCGGCATCGTCGATCCGGATGGCGCCGGGCCCGCTGCAGCCATCACCATCGGGCAACCCGACTTCACCTTCGCCTCCCTGCGCGGCAACGCAGTCTTCCGCTGGGAGTACACCTCCGGCTCGACCTTCTACCTGGTGTGGACGCAGCAGCGTTCGCTGCAGGAGAGTCAGGGGAAGTTCGCGCCGGGAAACACCTTCGACCGCCTCCTCTCGGAGCCGGGGCAGCAGGTGCTGATGATGAAGTTGAGCTACTGGCTGAACCGCTAGCGCCTCAGCGCGGCACCGTCAGCAGCAGGGCAGCGGCACGGAGGTCGGCAGCCACGGGAAAGCCGAGGCTGCCGGCCTCCGCCACATGCAGCTCGCCGTCGCCGGTGCGCACCAGCACGGCGCGGCCGCCGAGGGCCTGCGAGGGGAGGAGGTCGCTGGGGCGATCACCAATGCACCACGATCGGGCGAGGTCGATCCCGAATCGCTCGGCGGCCTCGCGATGCAGTGCCGTCCCGGGCTTGCGGCAGGCGCAACCGTCCTCGCGCCGATGCGGGCAGTGATAGACGGCGTCGATGGTGACGCCGTGCGCCCGGAGCTGTCGCTCCACCTCGGCCTGCACCGCGGCGAAGTCGGCTTCGGTGAAGAACCCCTGGCCGATGCCCGACTGGTTGGTCACGATGATGCGGAGGTAGCCGAGGCGGGTGAGTTCCTGCAGCGCCTCGACGACGCCAGGGAGGAGGACGACACCGGCCGGGTCGGCGAGATGGCCAGGGTCCTCGATCAGGGTGCCGTCGCGATCGAGGAAGATGGCCGGGCGGAGGGTGGTCACGGCCGCGCGGGCCGACCGCTGGTCGAATCGGGGCGGGGCTTCGCGGTGGAGTCCTTCTTTGCGGCGAGCGAATCGGCCTTGGCTGGCGCGGGCTTCCGCCCCTCGACGCGCACGCGGAGCGTGGCCGCCGTCCCTCCGCCGATCGTGCGCACCCCGTGGAGCTCGACCACATAACTCGTGGCGCCCTGGACGATGCCGGCGGTGCGCACCATCAGCCGCGTGGTGAGCGGCGGCCGCACCTGCTCGAGGGAGTCCGGTGGGGGCGCCGCCGGGTCGGGCCGACCACCAGGGCGTCGGCCGCCGACCGCAGGGGGACGCACGACGGGCGGTGCGCTGTCGGCCTTGGCAGCGGCGGTGTCGTCCGGCGCCTTCGCGGGGGTGAGTCCGCCGCGGCCCCGATAGAGTGAATCGTGCGCCGGTTGCGGGAGCGCGCCGATCGGGCCGATGGAGCTCGAATCCGGCAGCTGCACCACGCGAATCGAGTCGGCCGGAAGCGCAAAGCGCGGGTCGAGGGTCTGCGTGAGCACGATGCCGATCGTGAACGAGTCGACCCGTTCCGCCGACTGGATCCGCGGCGGCGTTGTGTCGCGCGGGAACGCCCAGATCTCGCCGACCAGGTCCGTCTGGGTCCCGACGCGCACGCTGTCCCACGTTTCCTTCCCCCCGCGGCGCCGATTGCGATCCTGGTCGACAACGGCGGTGACGAGGAAGGTGCCGCGCGGCAGCGGGCCGAACGCGAAGCGACCGTTGGAGTCCGCCAGCGTGCGGTAGGGGAGGGAATCGGGGAGGAGCATGGCCTCGATCAGCGCCATCGGCACCGGCCGCTGCGTTCCCCAGTCCACGGCACGCCCGATCAGGTAGCGGGTGGGCAGCGGACCGCCGGTGGCCAGCGTGATCACCGAGGCCTGCGTCGAGACGTTCGACGGTTCGCGGATGTCGCGGATCCCGGGGGCCAGTTCGATGCGATAGACGGTGTTCGGGCGCCAGCCGTCTTTCGGGCGGACCAGCAGCCGGTTGCGCTTCCACTGCACGCGGGGAATCACGCTGTCGGGGCCGGGCGAGACGAGCACCAGCCGCTCCAGCTCCCCGTTGCCGGTGCCGAAGTTCGGCTGCGTCCCTTCGGAGATGATCTCGTCGAACTTGAACTCGACCCAGCCGTCGAAGCCGTCGAGCACGCGAAGCGAATCGGGGATGGTGCCGATGAGCAGCGGCGGGGAGCCATCGGGCGGGCCACCGGGCGGCGGGGCCATCCGCGCGCAGCCGCCCACCAGCAGGCTCGCCGCGAGGGCGAGCCGCTTCAGTCCGTGCACCCGAGGGCGGTGCGCTTGGCGCGCAGCGCCTCCGCCTGGGCACGCCACGCGCCGAGCTTCTCGCGCTCCTTCTCGATGATCGCCGCCGGCGCCCGCGACACGAACTGTTCGTTGCCGAGCTTGGTCTCCTGTGCCGCGACCAACGCATCGAGCTTGTCGGCCTCGGCGCCGAGGCGCGCACATTCCTTCGCGATGTCGACGAGGTCACCGAGCGGGACGAAGACGATCGTGCGGTCGTCGAGCACGATGGTGCCGCCCGGCTCATCCGGCGCGGCGCCCACCGTGAGCGTCTCGACCTTCGCGAGACGCCGCACCGTGTCGCCTTCGGCCGCCAGCGCGCGGGTGGCCACGGGACTCGCGTCGCTCACCGTCACCGAGACCGTCTGCCCCGGTGCCACGGCGTACTCGGCGCGCAGCGCGCGCACCGCGCCGATGATCGCCTGCACCGCGCCGAACTCCTCGAGTGCCGCGGCATCGGCCCGCCCCGCACCGGCTTGGGGCCACGCGGCGAGCGAAATGGTGGCATCGGCCGGCGAATTCGGCAGGCGCTGCCAGAGCGCCTCGGTGATGAACGGCATCACCGGGTGCAGCAGGCGGAGTCCCTGGTCGAAGACGTGGGCGGCGACGGCGCGCGCGGTCTCGCCCCCCGGGGCGTTCCCGTAGAGGCGTGGCTTGACCTGTTCGACGTACCAGTCGGCGAGGTCACTCCAGAGGAAGTGATAGACGGCCGCGGCGGCGTCGTTGAGCCGGTAGCGCTCGTACTGCTGCGTCGCCTCGCGGACCGTGGCCTCGGCGCGTGCAAGGATCCAGCGGTCGGCGAGCGTGAGGTCGCCCTCGGCGATGGTCGCCAGCGGCGCAGCGCCCGCCTCCAGGTGCCCGAGCAGGAAGCGGCCGATGTTCCAGAGCTTGTTGGCGAAGTTGCGGCCCGGCGCGAACGAGACGTCGAGGTCGGCCGGGTCGAGGATCAGGTCGGTGCCGACCGCCATCCCGCTCACCATCGTGTAGCGCAGCGCGTCGGCGCCGAAGCGGTCGATCACCTCGAGCGGATCGATCCCGTTGCCGAGCGACTTCGACATCTTGCGATGCTGGGTGTCGCGCACCGTGCCGTGCAGGTAGACGGTGCGGAACGGCACTTCGCCGCGGAAGGCGAGGCCCGACATGATCATCCGGGCCACCCAGAAGAAGAGGATCTCCGGGGCGGTGACCAGCGTCGAACCGGGGTAGAAGGCGCGGAGGTCGTCAGTCTCGTCGGGCCAGCCGAGCGAGGAGAACGGGCCACAGCCACGACGAGAACCAGGTGTCGAGGACGTCCTCGTCCTGGCGCACCGCGCCGCCGCATGCCGTGCAGGCGGACACGTCGCGTGCGGCGAGACGATCGTCTGCCGGCAGCCCTCGGCCTCGCAGTACCAGACCGGGATGCGATGGCCCCACCAGAGCTGGCGCGAGATGCACCAGTCGCGGATGTTCTCGAGCCACATGGCGTAGTCGTCGCCCTGGCGCTCGGGAAGGAAGTTCACGCGGCCGTCGCGATACCGCCTGCAGCGCCGGATCGGCGAGCGGCTGCATCTTCACGAACCACTGCGTCGGAGAGGCGCGGCTCCACCACGGTGTCGCAGCGGTAGCAGTGGCCCACGGCGTGCCGGTGCGACTCGACCTTCTCGAGCAGCCCGAGCGCCTCAAACTCCGCGACCACGCGCTTGCGCGCCTCGAAGCGGTCGAGGCCGCGGAAGCGGCTCCGGCACGGTGTCGTTCATCCGGCCGTCGTCGGTCATCACGTCGAGCTGGGCGAGGCCGTGGCGCTTGCCGATCTCGAAGTCGGTCGGGTCGTGCGCCGGCGTCACCTTCACCGCGCCGGAGCCGAAGTCGGCCTCGACGGCCTCGTCACCGACGATCGGGATCAGGCGGTCGGCAAGCGGGAGGATCGCAGCTGCGTGCCGATCAGCGCCGCGTAGCGCGGGTCGTCGGGGTGCACGGCGACGGCGGTGTCGCCGAGCATCGTCTCCGGGCGCGTCGTCGCGACGGTCACGAAGCCCTGGCCGTCCTCGCGCGGATAGCGGAGGTGCCAAATCTTGCCGTCGGTCTCCTCCTTCTCCGCCTCCTCGTTCGGAGAGGGCGGTGCGGCAGCGCGGACACCAGTTGATGATGTACTTGCCGCGATAGATCAGGCCGCTGCTCGTAGCAGCGTGACGAAGACCTCGCGCACCGCGCGCGAGCAGGTCCTCGTCGAGCGTGAAGCAGGTGCGCGACCAGTCGCAGCTGAGCGCCGAGTGCCTTGAGCTGCTCGAGGATCACGCCGCCGTGCTCTCCTCGACCAACGTCCGCACCCGCGCGACGAACGCCTCGCGGCCCACGTCGAGGCGCGTCAGCCCTTCCTTGGCGAGCGAGCTTCTCGACCACGTTCTGCGTGGCGATGCCGGCGTGGTCGGTGCCGGGCACCCAGAGCGCCGTTGCGACCGCGCATCCGCTCGAAGCGGATCAGCACGTCCTGCAGGGTGTTGTTGAGGCGCGTGGCCGGCATGTGCAGCACCGCCGGTCACGTTCGGCGGCGGGATCTGGATCACGTACGGCTCGCCGGGCGCGTTGGCGTCGACGGTGTAGAAGCCGCGCTCCTGCCACCACCGGTAGAGCGGGGCCTCGATGGCGCGCGGGTCGTACTGCGGGGCGAGGGGATCGGTCACGCGATCGCCTCATCGCCCAGGTCGGCGCCGTCGATCGTGACGAGGTCATCTTCCCCGCGGACGAGGAGGCAGTTCACCAACCGCTCCACGGTCACCGCGCCCGCCACCAACCGAGCGGCGGCGGCGCGCGCCCGGCGATCCGGCACCCAGCCATGCAGTTCGAGGGCGTTCCGACCGACGGGCACCACCTCGAGATGGAGGTCGCGCAGGCGGACGTCGGCGTCGAGCGCCGATTGCGCGTCGTGCACCAGTTCGGCCACCGAGCGCTCCCCGTCGGAGGCAGGCGAGGACCCACGCCGGGAGGCCCGGGCGGCACGCGGGCCGACCAGCTCGCCGACCAGGAATCCGAGGGCGGCGCCGAGGGCGAGACCGGCCGTGACGAGGCCCGCGGCGGCGAGGCCATCGGGGCGGGAAGGGCGGCGGCGTACAGCGAAACGAGGCATGATGCTAAAATACTAGGCTCGGTCGGCACGGCCTATGCCCTGCCGCCACGTGTGGAACCCTTTGCCAGGCTGGCCCCGATGACCGTCGCATCCGAAGCCCCGATCCGCGTGACCCTCCCCGATGGCTCCGTGCGCGAGCTCGAGGCGGGGACCACCGGCGCGGCGCTGGCCGCGGCGATCGGGGCGGGGCTGGCGCGGGCCTCGGTGGCGATTCGCGTCAACGGCGAGATCCGTGACCTCGCGCGGCCGCTGGTCGACGGCGACCAGGTCGCGATCCTGACCGAACGCGATGCCGACGCCCTCCCGGTGCTGCGGCACTCGGCGGCGCACATCCTGGCGACGGCGGTGCGGAAGATCTTCCCGGGCGCCGGGATCGGCTTCGGTCCCGCGATCGACGAGGGCTTCTACTACGACTTCGACGTCCCGCGGCCGTTCACGCCGGAGGATCTCGAGGCGCTCGAGGCGGCCATGGCCGAGGTCGTGGCGGCGGACTATCCGTTCGTCCGCGAGGTCGTCTCGCGCGAGGAGGCCAATGCCCGCTTCGCCGATGACCCGCTCAAGCTCGAGCGGATCAGCGAGCTCGGCCCCGACGAGACGATCACGATCTACACCGACGGCCCCTTCGTAGACCTCTGCCGCGGCCCGCACGTCCCGAGCACGGCCAAGCTCGAAGCACTTCAAGCTGCTCACCGGCGCCGGCGCCTACTGGCGCGGCGACTCGTCGCGGCAGATGCTGCAGCGGATCTACGGCACGGCCTACTTCAAGAAGGACGAGCTGGCCCAGCACCTCTTCCGGCTCGAGGAGTCGAAGAAGCGCGACCACCGGATGCTCGGCAAACAGCTCGACCTCTTCATGTTCCACCCGTTCGCGCCGGGCGCCGCCTTCTGGACCGAGAAGGGGACGGTGATCTACAACGCGCTGAACGACTACATGCGCGGCGCTGCAGCGGGACGGCTACCGCGAGATCCGGACGCCGCTCCTCTTCAACAAGGGGCTGTGGGAGATCTCCGGGCACTGGGGCAAGTACAAGGAGAACATGTTCCTCGTCCTCGACAACGAGTCGGGCGAGCATGACTTCTCGCTGAAGCCGATGAACTGCCCGTCGCACCACCTGCTCTACGGCAGCACGAAGCAGCTCGTACCGCGAGCTGCCGCTCCGCTACGTCGACCTACGGCGTGCTGCACCGCAACGAGGTGCTCCGGCGCGCTGCTCCGGGCTGACCCGGGTGCGCGCAGTTCGCGCAGGACGACTGCCACATCTACCTGACCGGAGCGGCAGATCCAGGACGAGGTGCACGCGGCTGCTGCAGCTCATCGCTCGAGTACTACGAGGCCTTCGGCCTCACAGGCGACGCTCAAGTTCGCGACCGCGCCCCGAGAAGCGGCTCGGCTCGGACCGAGCTGTGGGATCAGGCCGAGGCGCGCGCTGCAGCCGACGCCCTCGAGGCCGCCGGCCAGACCTACGAGCTGAAGCCGGGCGACGGCGCCTTCTACGGCCCCAAGATCGACTTCGACGTCGAGCGACGCGCTGGGGCGGAAGTGGCAGCTGGGCGACCATCCAGCTCGACTACACCATGCCGCCGAGCGCTTCGACCTCACGCTACGTCGGGCGAGGACAACGCGGACGCACCGGCCGGTGGTAATCCATCGCGCCGTGCTACGGCTCGTTCGAGCGCTTCATCGCGATCCTGATCGAGCACTTCGCGGGTGCCTTCCCGCTCTGGCTCTCGCCGGAACAGGTCCGCGTGGTCCCCATCAGCGACGCGCAGCGAGAGGCGGCCGAGTCGGTCACCGCCGCCCTCCGTGACGCCGGGATCCGCGCCACGCTCGACGACCGGAATGAGACGCTCAACTACCGCATCCGCGACGGCGAGCTCGCCAAGGTGCCCTACCTGGCCGTCGTCGGCGGCCGGGAGGCGGAGAGCGGGGCGGTGGCCGTCCGCGTGCGCGGGGCGGGGAACAAGCAGGAGGTCATCGCGCTGACGGAGTTCACGGCGCGGCTGGTGGAGGAGGTCAGGACGCGGAGCCTCGGCGCCTAGCCGGTGAGGGGTGAGGGTGCGCAAGCGCGTGAAACGTGAGACGTGAGACGTGGCCCTCGGGCGGCGCCCGTTTCACGTTTTACCTTTCACCGCCCGCCGGCACCCCCCTCACCCTTCACCCCTCACCCCTCACCCCTCACCCATTATCTTCCCCCGCGTCCTGAATCCTTGAGGCCGCATGTCTGATCAGCACATTCCCGTTGTCGTCGCCGCCTGCCGGACGCCGATCGGTCGTTATCAGGGCGCCTTGTCCTCGCTTCCCGCGACGCGACTGGGCGCCCTTGCCATTGCCGACGTGGTCCGCCGGGCCGGGGTCGATCTCCAGGCCATCGACGACGTCATCATGGGGCACGTGGTGCAGGGTGGGACGGGGCAGGCCCCGGCTCGCCAGGCGATGATCCACGCCGGCCTCCCCGGAACCATCCCGGCACTCACGATCAACAAGGTCTGCGGGTCGGGCCTCAAGGCGGTCATGCTCGCGGCCCAGGCCATCAAGGCCGGCGACGCGCAGTGCGTCGTGGCCGGCGGCATGGAGTCGATGTCCTCCGCCCCGCACTACCTCTACAACTACCGCAATGGCATCAAGGCCGGGAACCAGACCATCGTCGACGGGATGATCCACGACGGTCTCTGGGACTCCTTTGGCAACAACCACATGGGTGAGTACGCCGAATACACCGCCGAGAAGGCGGGGGTCTCGCGCGCCGACCAGGACGCCTTCGCGGCGCGGTCGCACCAGCGGGCGGCGGCGGCCCAGGCGGCCGGAAAGTTCGCCGCCGAGATGACCACGGTGGAGATCGCCGGGAAGGGCGGCCCGACGGTGGTCACGGCCGACGAGTCGGTCCGCGCCCGACACGACGGTGGAATCGCTCGCCAAGCTCCGGCCCGTCTTCCGGAAGGACGGGACGGTGACCGCCGGCAACGCGCCGGGGCTCAACGATGGCGGCGCGGCGATCATGGTCACCTCGCTCGCCTTCGCGAAGGCGCACGGCCTCCCGGCGCTGGCCCGCATCACCGGCTACGCCACCGGCGGCGGCGAACCGAAGGAGCTCTTCTTCGCGCCGATCCTCGCGGTGCAGAACCTGATGAAGCTGTCCGGCACCACGATCAACGACTACGACCTGATCGAGGCCAACGAGGCCTTCGCCGTCCAGGCGATCGCCGACGGCCGCGCCCTCGGCTGGAACGACGACCGCGTCAACGTCAACGGCGGTGCCATCGCGCTCGGCCACCCGATCGGCGCCTCCGGCGCCCGCGTCCTCGCCACCCTGATCCATGCGATGCATGATCGGAAGGCGGCGACGGGGCTGGCGACGCTGTGTCTGGGTGGGGGGAATGCGGTGGCGTTGTCGGTGAGTCGTGAGTCCTGAGTCCTGAGTCGTGAGAGAGGTCCTTCGACTTCGTCCGCTGCGCGGACTTCGCTCAGGATGACAACTCTCAGGACTCACGACTCAGGACTCACGACTCGAACAATCAACTGAGACCCACAAGACCATGTCCCACATCGCTGTCATCGGCTCCGGCACCATGGGCAACGGCATCGCCCACGTCTTCGCCCAGCACGGCCACGAGGTCGCGCTGATCGACGTCAACGCGGCGGCGCTGGAGCGGGCCAAGGCGACGATCGCCGGGAACCTCGACCGCCATGGTCAAGAAGGGGACGCTCGCGGCGGAGGCGACGGCCGAGATCCTCGCGCGGATCAGCACCGGCACCGACCTCGCGCTCGCGGCGACGGACGTCGCTGGTGATCGAGGCGGCCAGCGAGAACCTCGGCCGTCAAGTTCGACATCTTCGCCAGGCTCGACGCCCTCTGCCGGTCCGGACACCATCCTCGCCAGCAACACCTCCTCGATCTCCATCACCGAGATCGCCGCGATGACCAAGCGCCCCGACGCAGGTCATCGGCATGCACTTCATGAACCCGGTGCCGGTGATGCAGCTGGTCGAGGTCATCCGCGGGCAGGACACCTCCGACGCGACCACGGCCACGGTGATGGAGCTGTCGCGGGCGCTCGGCAAGACGCCGGTCGAGGTGCAACGACTTCCCCGGCTTCGTCAGCAATCGCGTCCTGATGCCGATGATCAACGAGGCGATTTATTGCGTCTGATCGAGGGCGTCGCCACGCCGGAGTCGATCGACACCGTCATGAAGCTCGGCATGAACGCACCCGATGGGCCCGCTCACGCTGGCCGACTTCATCGGCCTCGACGTCTGCCTGGCGATCCTGAACGTGCTGCACACCGGCCTCGGCGACGACAAGTATCGGCCCTGCCCGCTGCTCAAGCGGATGGTGGCGGCAGGGCATCTGGGGCGGAAGAGCGGGAAGGGGTTTTACACGTACGAGAAGAAGTGAGTCGTGAGTCCTGAGTCCTGAGGGGTGTCATCCTGAGCGAAGTCCGCGCAGCGGACGAAGTCGAAGGACCTCTCTCACGACTCAGGACTCAGGACTCACGACTCACGACCCATCACCGAGTCGACGATCACCACCACCAAGGAACCCGGACCATCATGGACACCTTCGCCAGCATGCAGACCATGGGCCACGAGCAGGTGGTCTTCTCGCATGAGCCCTCCTGCGGCTACTTCGGCATCATCGCGATCCACGACACCACGCTCGGGCCGGCCCTCGGTGGCACCCGCGTGTGGCAGTACGAGAGCACCGACGCGGCGCTGCACGACGCGTTGCGGCTCGCGCGCGGGATGACCTACAAGAGCGCCGTGGCCGGGCTGAACCTGGGCGGGGGGAAGGCGGTGATCGTCGCCGACCCGAAGCGCGCCGATCGCGAGTCGCTTTTCCGGGCCCACGGGCGCTTCGTCGAGTCGCTCGGCGGACGCTACATCACCGCCGAGGACGTCGGCACGTCGCCGACCGACATGGAGTTCATCAAGCGCGAGACGAAGCACGTCGCCGGCCTGCTCAACCTCTCCGGCGACCCGTCGCCGGTGACCGGCTACGGCGTCTACGTCGGGATGAAGGCTTCGGCCAAGGCGAAGTGGGGGAAGGACTCGCTCGCCGGCAAGACGATCGCGGTGCAGGGTTGCGGCAAGGTGGCCTACTACCTGATGAGCCACCTGAAGCAGGAAGGCGCCCGCCTGATCGTCAGCGACATCGACGACCAGAAGGTCCAGCGCGTGGTCGACGAGCTGGGGGCAACCGCCGTCTCCGCGGATGCGATCTTCGATGCCAAGGCCGACATCTTCGCTCCCTGCGCCCTGGGCGCGATCCTCAACGACGACACCATCGGCCGCCTGAAGGTCGAGATCGTCGCCGGTGGCGCGAACAACCAGCTGGCCGAAGAGCGCCACGGCAAGATGATCGAGGAGAAGGGGATCCTCTATGCCCCGGACTACGTCATCAACGGCGGCGGCGTGATCAACGTCTACGGCGAACTCCAGGGCTGGACGATGGAGCGCGCCAAGCGGAAGGCGCAGGAGATCTACGACACGATGACCCGCGTCTACACCATCGCCGCCCGCGACGGCATCCCGTCCTACCAGGCCGCCGATCGCCTCGCCGAGGAGCGGATCTCGTCGGTGGCGGCGCTCAAGCGGATGTGGGTGGCGGGGGACCGATAGACGTAAGTCCTGGGTCCTGAGTCCTGAGTCGTGAGAGGGCTCCAAGGCGCCATCTCTCAGGACTCAGGACTCACCTCTCACGACGACCGGAGTATCTTCCCGTATGCCCGAACGCATCCCCATCGGCGCCGATCACGCCGGCTATGACCTGAAGGAAGTCCTCGTCGCCGAGCTGGAGCGGCGGGGCTTCGACGTGGAAGATGTCGGGACGCACTCGACCGAGTCGACCGACTATGCCGACTACGCCCATCCGGTGGCCCGCGAGGTCGAGACCGGCGAGGCGAAGCGCGGCATCCTGATGTGCGGGACCGGCCTCGGGATGAGCTACGCGGCGAACCGCCATCATGGCGTGCGGGCGGCCGTGGCCTGGACGCCGGAGATCGCCGCCCTCGCGCGGCAGCACAACGATGCCAACGTGCTGGTCCTGCCGGCGCGCTTCGTCGATGCCGACACCGCCCGCGCCATCCTCGGCGCGTGGCTCGACACTCCCTTCGAGGGCGGGCGCCACGAGCGCCGCATCGCCAAGATCGAGGACGCCACGTGACCGACGCCCTGCAGCATGACGCTCCGCTGGCCGACGCCGACCCGATCATTGCCGGGCTGATCGGCCGCGAACTGCGACGCCAGCAGGAGGGGCTCGAGTTGATCGCCAGCGAGAACTTTGCCTCGCGCGCGGTCCTCGAAGCGATGGGGAGCTGCCTCACCAACAAGTACGCCGAGGGCTACCCCGGCAAGCGCTACTACGGCGGCTGCGAGGTCGTCGATCAGGTCGAGCAGCTCGCGATCGATCGTTGCAAGCAGCTCTTCGGCGCGCCGAGCACGCCAATGTCCAGCCGCACTCGGGCGCCCAGGCCAACTTTGCCGCCTTCATGGCGGTCATCAAGCCGGGCGAGACGCTGATGGGCCTTGCGTCTGCCGCACGGCGGCCACCTCACCCACGGCGCCCCGATCAACCACTCGGGGCAGGCTGTGCGAAGTCGGTGCAGTACGGCGTCCGCGCCGACGACCGGCCGGATCGACTACGACCAGGTGCGCGAGATGGCGCGCCGCGAGCGGCCCAGGCTGATCATCGCCGGCGGCTCCGCCTATGCGCGCGATCATCGACTTCGCGGCCTTCCGGGCGATCGCCGACGAAGTCGAGCGCGACCTTCCTCGTCGACATGGCGCACTTCGCGGGCCTGGTGGCCGGCGGCGTGCACCCGAATCCGCTTGCGCACGCCCATATCGCCACCATCGACCACGCACAAGACGCTGCGCGGTCCGCGCGGCGGCATCATCCTCTGCCACGAGCCGCATGCCAAGGCGATCGACAAGTCGGTCTTCCCGGGCAGCCAGGGCGGGCCGCTGGATGCACGTGATCGCCGCGAAGGCCGTCGCCTTCGGCGAGGCGCTGACCGACGACTTCCGCGCCTACTCGCGGCAGGTCGTCGACAACGCGCACACGCTCGCCGAGGCGATGGTGGAGCGCGGCTACGCGATCGTCTCCGGTGGGACGGACACGCACCTGATGCTGGTCGACCTCCGCCCGAAGGAGCTCACCGGGAAGGAGGCGGAGCGGGTGCTCGGCGAGGCGGGGATCACGGTCAACAAGAACACGATCCCCGACGACCCGCAGTCGCCGTTCGTCACCTCGGGCATCCGCCTCGGGACGCCGGCACTGACGACGCGCGGGATGGGGAAGGCCGAGATGGTGCGGGTGGCCGAGCTGATCGACGAGGCGCTGACCTGCCACCATGACGCGGCGGTGCTCGCCCGGGTCAAGGGGAGCGTCGAGGAGCTGGCCGGGAAGTTCCCGCTCTACGCCACCACCGGCGCCCTGGGCTGAGCAGCGTGCCGGATCTCCAGTTCGCCGACGGGGTGCTCGCCCGGATCCGCGCCGTGGCGGGGACGGAGTACGACGAGCGCGCCTATCTCTTCATGCTGGAGGCGATCGAGTTCCTCCAGGAGCGGCTCGACGCGCGCCGGCACGTCACCGGGGCCGAGCTGTCCTGGGCCTGCCGCGACCTCGCGCTCGAGCGCTTCGGGCTGCTGGCGCAGTCGGTGCTCGAGCATTGGCGGGTGACGCGGACCGCCGATTTCGGGCGCATCGTCTACGCGCTCGTCGCGATCGGCCTGCTCAGCGTGCAGCCGGGTGACCGCGAGGAGGACTTCCTCGACGTCTACGAGTTCGCCGGCGCCTTCGACACGATCGGCGCAATGCGCTGGGACCCCGCCGCATAGTCCAGCCGCTCGCCGAAGTCGTTCATTGGATCTTCCGTTCCACCGTGCGTTCTGATGCCGTCATCGAGCGCCACGAGTTCCTCCCCCCCCCCCCATACTCTGCGCTGGATTCGAGGCCGTCATGCCACTGTTGCGTTGAATGCTTCCCGGGGTGGTGGTCGTCATCGCCTCATGCTCGACCGGGCGAGCGCCCACCGTCGGACCCGCCACGCTCGAGTCGAGGTTGGCCGCCGCCAAGCAGGCCGCCGGCGAGATTCGCGAATCGGATATCCGACGCGATGTGGACTACCTCGCCTCCGACGCCAACATGGGGCGCCGCACTCCGTTCCCGAATGCGCCCTCACCCGGCTACGACTCCGCCGCCAGCTACATCGCGCGCCGGCTCAAGGAGCTCGGCGTCAAGCCGATGGGCGACAACGGCAGCTACTTCGCGCACTACACGGTGACACGGTCCACGCTCGACACGACGCGCGTCTCGGGGTCGATCGGGGCCGAGCCGTTGAAGTGGGGCGATGACTTCTACGTCTTCTCCTTCCTGGTCGGCGGGGTGCGTCAGGCGGACGTGATCTACGTCGGGGATGGACTGGCGCGACGCAAGAAGGGGATCGACCCCTACGCCGGCCTCGACATCAAGGGGAAGTGGATCCTCGTCAATCCCGTCACGGTGCGTGGGCAGGTGCGGAGCGGCGGTGTGCTTGGTGCCCCCGACACGATGGGCGTCATGGGCGTCGACTACACCACTTACCTCGAAGAGGCGCGCTTCAAGGGGGCGCTCGGGATCCTGCTGGTCCCCACCCCTGCCTTGCTGAACGGCTGGAACCGCCGCGCGACCACCGGGCAGGACCTCAACCCGTCACTCGGAGTGGCCTACGCCCAGTATCAGGTCCCCCGCGTGGTCCTGTCGGAAGCTGCCGTCAGAAAGCTGCTGGCAGGCACCAGCGTGTCTGCGGCCGAGGTCCTCGCGGCGGAGGCGACCAAGCGCTACCCCAAGTCGGCCGCGCTCGGAAAACGCGTGACCATCAACTTTGCCGCGACGAGTGCCGAGGCGCATCCGTACAACGTGGTCGGGTTGTGGGAAGGATCCGATCCGAAGCTGAAGGAGGAGTGGATCTCGCTCGCGGCGCACCTCGACGGCGCGGTCCGCGCCGGCGGCGAGATTCCCGGCAACACGCTCCCCGACCAGTACAACGCCGCCGACGACAACGCCAGCGGCAGCGCCGGCAACCTGGCGGTCGCGCGTGCGATCGTCACCGGCCCGCGGCCTCGGCGTTCCATCCTGATGATCTGGGATTCTGGTGAGGAGACGGGGCTGTGGGGGACCCGGTTCATTGCCTACGGCCCGTGGTCGAGCAAGCTGGTGCTCCATGTCAGCAATGACATGATCGGGCGCAGCCGTGCGCCCAACAGCGCGCGCATCCAGAATCTCTCGTCCGCGGATTCGATCTACGTCACCGGGCCGAAGTTGCTCAGCAGCAACACCCAGGCGAATCTGATGCGCGCCGCGAAGGAATTCCCGTTCATCACCCTCGACCAGGTCTACGAGGACGTGACCAGCGAGTTCTATTATCCCCGGACGGACGCAGGCCCGTATCTCGAGAACGGCATTCCCATCATGCAGTTCTTCAACGGGACCACGCCGGAGTACCACCAGCCGACGGATGAACCGCGCCTGCTCGACATCGCCAAGATCGCCAACGTCTCGAAGCTCTCGTACGGGGCGCTCTGGCTGGCGGCTGACGATCCGGCGCGCCCGACGTGGGATGGCCCGGTCCCGTACACCCTCTGGTGGGTGACCCCGAAGCACCGCTGAGCATCCGACAGCCTGACGCAGCAACCGCGGTCGACTGGCCGCGGTTGCTGTTCAGTTGCCTGCCACCACGTGCACCGTCCCGCGCATGCCGGGGTGGATCGTGCACTCGTAGCCGAAATCGCCGACCGTCGTGAAGGTCCGGGCGATGACGGTGTTGGTGTTGACGCCGAGGATGTCGGCGGGCCGCCCGGCGACCGCGTCGAAGACCACCCGATGCCCGAGGCTGGCGAAGCCCCAGCGCACGGTGGCGCCGGCGGTGACGGTCTTGTCGCTGGGCGAGAAGGTGGAGTTGGTGGTGGCCTGAATGTCGGCGGTGGTGTCGGGGCCGGTCGGGTCGCTGCTGCAGGCGCTGATGGCCAGCGCCAGCCCGCCAAGGAGGATCCAGCTCGTCTGTCGTGGCATCGGGGGCTCCTGGCGCCCAGCGGGGCGCCGAGTGAAGGTGTCGGAATATGGACGACGCGGCGCGCCTCAGCCACACCGGCGCGGGTGTAAATTTCCATCATGCCCGTCATCCCCGTGGTCACGTCGGATCAGGCCAAGGCGTGGGACCAGCTGGCCGAGTCGAGTGGCCGACCGCTTCGCACCCTGATGGAGAGTGCCGGCCGGGCCGTGGCGCAGCTGGTGCTTGAGCGCGCCGGCCCGCGGGCTGCACAGGGTGTGCTGGTTGCGTGCGGGGCAGGGCACAATGGCGGCGACGGCTGGGTGGCGGCGCGGTTGCTGCATCGGCTCGGCGTTCCGGTCTGGGTGGTCGAGAGCGCGCCGGCGCGCGCGCCGCTCACGCAGGTGGTGCGCGCCGACGCACTCACTGATGGCGTGCGCACCCTCTCCGCCGATGGCCCCTGGCCGGACGTGGCGCTGATCGTCGACGCGCTGCTCGGCACCGGCGCCGGTGGGGCTCCGCGTGGCGCGATCGCCCACCTGCTGCATCGCCTGGCCGACCTCCATCACCCGATCATCGCCGTCGACGGGCCCACCGGACTCGACCTCGCCACGGGCGTGTCGCATGGCGCGCTGCCGGCGTGGTGCACCGTCACCTTCGGCGCGCCACGCCGCGGCCACCTGTTGGCGCGCGACGAGGTCGGCGATCTCGTCATCGCGGAGATCGGGCTCCCCGCGCCCGATCCGGCGTGGCCCCTCCTCGTCCGCCGTGCGTGGGCAGCTGAGCGCCTCTCGCAGCTTCCGTCGCGCAGCCACAAGGGGACACGCGGCCGGATCGTCATCGTCGGCGGGAGCGAGGGAATGACTGGTGCCGCCCGACTCGCCGCGCGCGCCGCCTTCGGCGCCGGTGCGGGGCTCGTGCACCTGGTCGCGCCGGCCGGGGCGGCCACCACGCTGCGCACCGCCGAGCCCGACCTGCAGGTCCTCGAACACCCGTTCGCCGGTTCGCTTGACCATGCGCTCGTCGCCTTGCTCCACAGCGCCAATGTGGTGGTGATCGGGCCTGGGCTCGGCCGCGCCGTGGAGCGCGCCGAATTCGTCCTCGCCGTGCTCCGGCAGAGTCCGCGGGCCGTCATCGATGCCGATGCCTTGGTCGCGTTGCGGGATGCACATGCGCCGCTCGCCGACATCGCTGCGACGAAGTCGCTGGTGCTCACGCCGCACCTCGGAGAATTCCGCGCGCTCTTTCCGACCTGCAGCCACTCGCTCGAGACCGATCCGTGGGGCGCCGCCGAGGCCGCCGCTGCCCTGGTGCCCGCCGTGATCCTGCTCAAGGGCGTGCCGACGGTGATCGCCGCTGCCGGGCAGCCGACGCGTACCGTCGCCGCCGGCAACCCCGGGCTCGCCACCGGCGGCAGCGGCGACGTCCTCTCGGGCATTCTCGGTACGCTGCTGGCCCAGGTCGACGACGCGGCTGATGCCGCAGCGATGGCGGCGCAGGCCCTCGGCGATGCGGCCGACCACGCGGCACGCCGGACGACCGCACGCGCCATGCGGCCGATGGACGTGATCGCCGCGCTGCCCGATGTCTGGCGGTGGTGGGGGCGCGAGTCGCCGTCCCCGCGTGCCCCTGTGTTGCTGGAACTCCCGGCGCCGAGGCGCGAGTGAGGCGCGGTCCGATGCTGGCGGCCGTGGTGCTGCTCGCCGGCTGCGGTTCCGCGATCGGCGGCGGTGCCGGGTTGCCGACGCCGGCGTCCGCGTTCCGACCGGAAGACCGTGTCGTCCTCGGCAACTTCGCGCGCGTGAATGCCATCGCCGCGTCATTCGATCGTGTGTACGTCGCCTATCCCACGGCGGTCGGGCTGTGGCGTCCGCTGACCCAGCGCTGGGAAGTGCCGCGCACACCGCCACGCCCGGCGATGCTGCGCGACGTGCGCCTCGCGATCCAGGACCCCGCCGATCAGTCGCTCTGGCTCGGCACGATGCAGGGATGGATTCACTACACCCCCACGATCGAGCGGTGGGATGAGGGGCCACTGCCGGGCACGCCGACCGCCATCGGCGTCGACCCGACCGATGCGCTCGGCGGCGCGTGGTTCCGCGTCGGGGGACAGTGGTATCGGCAGGCACGGATCGGCGGTGCGACGGTCGCGGCCACGCCATCGCGTTCGCTGCAGATCGCGCCAACCATCGACGACGCGCTGCGCGACGTGCCCCAGCTTCGCACGATCGCCCCACGACTCGTGACCGGCCCCGACCTCGAGCAGGGGCGACTCACCGCGGCGGCGCCACTCGCCGACGGCAGCAACTGGCTGCTCGGCACGAGCAACCTCGGCGTCCTCAAGTTCGATCGCATCGGCGCGTCCGCGCCACCGCTCACGCTCGGCCTGCGCGGCAGCGGCGTCGGGGCGATCGCGCTGCTCCCCGAGGGCATCTGGGTCGCCACGGACGCCGAGTTGCGCACATCAGCCGAAGTCGCGTTCCTGCCGCTCGACCTCTCGACCAGTACGCCGCTCGACGGTGCGCCGCCGTTCGGCCTGCCGTTCGCGGCGGCGCGGCGCATCGTCGCATCGGAGCGAGCCCTCTGGCTCGGCACCGATCAGGGCGTGGTGCGTGTCACGCTGCCCGAGCGCCGCACCACGCGTTGGGGTGATCTCGCGGGATTGCCGGACCCTCGCACGCTGAGCCTCGCCCTTCACCAGGGGCGGATGGTGGCGGGGACGATGCGCGGGCTGGTCGAGCTGCAGGAGGACGGCAAGGCGGAACGTCTCGCCGCGCGCTTCATCGATCCGGCGTACGCGCTGCTCTCGCGCGGTGACACGCTCTGGGTCGGCACGCCGTTCGGATTGCGGGCGTGGATGCCCGGCGAGGCTGCGCTCGCCGAGCCCGAGGGTCTCGCGCGACTTGGCGGGGCGCACGTCCCGGTGCGCGGCATCGGCTATGTCGCCGACACGCTCGTCGCGATGACCGAATCGCAGCTGCTCTGGCGCGACCCGGTGAGCGGCGCGTGGACCGTCGGCCCGATGCTGTCGGGGATCGGCCGCCTCACCGTGTTCACGGTGACGCCTGACGGTGTCTGGGTCGGCGGCGATCGTGGTGCCGGCTTCGCTCGCCCCAACTCGCCGCTCCTCCGCACGCTCTACGTGCCGACCGACCTTCCGGGGGGCGTGACCGCGATTGCCAGTGAAGGGAGCTTTCTCTGGATCGGGACGACCGAGGGACTCGTGCGCCTCCGGTTGCAGGGACGATGACGCACGTCGCTCTCGGTGGTGGCGGCGAATTCGATCGCATCCGTCGGATCGCCACTGCACTCGGTCCGCATGCCGGTCCGCTGGGTGATGACACGGCGGTGATCCCTGCCGCCGACGGCGTGCTCGTCGTCTCCACCGATGCCTCGGTCGAGGGCGTGCACTTCTGCCGCGACTGGCTCACGCTTCCGGAGATCGGGTGGCGCGCCGCGGCCAGCGCCCTCTCCGACCTGGCCGCGGCCGCCGCGTCGCCGACGGGGATCACCGTCGCCGTGGTGGTGCCGCCCGATCTCGACGAGGCAGGACTCGTCGCCGTCATGACCGGCGTCGGCGAAGCGGCGCAGTCGACCGGCTGCAGGGTGCTCGGTGGCGACCTCTCCTCCGGTCCGTCGCTCGCCCTCACCGTCACCGTCTTCGGGCACGCCCGGCCGGCGCCGATGTCGCGCCACGGGGCACGGCCTGGCGACGGCGTGTACGTCACCGGGGCACTCGGTGGGGCGCGCGCCGCGCTGCTCGACTGGCTCGATGGCGCGACGCCGAGTGCGGCGGCGCGGATGGCGTTTGCCCGCCCTCAGCCTCGGATCCACGCTGGACAGTGGCTGGCGGCGCAGGGCGCGACGGCGATGATGGACCTGAGCGACGGACTCGGGGGCGATGCAGCCCACCTCGCGGCCGCGTCCGGCGTCGGCCTGCGGATCGCGCTCGAGCGGCTCCCGATCCATCCTTCGGTCCACCGGGTGGCGGGGCGTCGAGGGGAGGCGTTTGCGGCCTTCTCGGCCGTCGGTGGCGAGGACTACGAGCTGCTGGTCACGCTCCCGCCAGACTTCGCCGGGGTACGCGAGTGCGAGCCGGCGGCCGGGGTGGTCCTGAGCCGCATCGGCGAGGTGGTCGCAGGCGCCGGGGTCGAGGCGACGCTGCATGGCGCCACGGTGCCGCTGGCGGGCTTCCAGCACCGCCTCTGAGCCGGGCCGCCGTTGATTCCACTGGCGGCCCCGTCCATCCTTCCACGCTGGTTTCCCCCTCTTTACCCAGTCCGAGATTCCCGATGAGCACCATCATCGAAGTGACCGCCCGTGAAATCCTCGATTCCCGTGGCAATCCCACCGTCGAAGCCGAGGTCGTCACCGCCTCGGGGGCACGCGGCCGGGCTGCCGTGCCGAGTGGCGCGTCCACCGGCGAGAAGGAGGCGGTCGAGCTGCGTGACGGCGACGCGGCGCGCTACGGCGGCAAGGGCGTCCGCGGAGCGGTGCGCAACGTGATCGAGATCATCGGGCCCCGACTCGAGGGGATCTCCGTCTTCGAGCAGATCGCTATCGACGCCGAGATGACGGATATCGACGGGACGCCCAACAAGGCGAAGCTCGGCGCCAACGCGATCCTCGCCGTCTCGATGGCGACGGCGCGCGCCGCGGCGGTACAGCTCGACCTGCCGCTCTATCGCTATCTCGGCGGCCCGATGGCGCGCGTGATGCCGGTGCCGATGATGAACATCATCAACGGCGGCGCGCACGCGAGCAACAACGTCGACGCGCAGGAGTTCATGATCGTGCCGGTCGGCGCCGAGGAGTTCAGCGAGGGCTTCCGGATGGGGGTCGAGGTCTTCCATGCGCTCAAGAAGGTGCTGAGCGGCAAGAAGCTGTCGACGGCCGTCGGTGACGAAGGCGGCTTCGCGCCGGACCTGCCAAGCAACGAGGCGGCGCTCGACGCGGTGATGGAGGCGATCGAGAAGGCGGGTTACCGGCCGGGGGCGGACATCGCGATCGCGCTCGACGTCGCCGCCTCGGAGCTCTACCAGGATGGCGCCTACGTCTTCAAGAAGGGTGACAAGTCGCGGCGCACCTCCGAGGAGATGGTGTCGCTGTATCAGGGCTGGTGCGCCAAGTATCCGATCGTCTCGATCGAGGATGGGCTCGCCGAGGGGGACTGGGCGGGTTGGACGCACATGACCGAGACGCTCGGCGACAAGTGCCAGATCGTCGGCGACGACCTCTTCTGCACCAACGTCGAGCTGCTCGGCCGCGGCATCGAGGAGGGGGCCGCGAACGCGATCCTCATCAAGGTCAACCAGATCGGCACGCTGACCGAGACGCTACAGGCGATCGAGCTGGCGAAGTCGAGCGCGTTCGGGGCGATCATCTCGCACCGGTCGGGTGAGACCGAGGACACCTTCATCGCCGACCTCGCGGTCGCGACCGGGGTGGGCCAGATCAAGACCGGCAGCGCGTCGCGCACCGACCGGATGGCCAAGTACAACCAGCTGCTTCGGATCGCCGAGGAGCTGGGGCCGGTGGCGCACTACCCGGGTGCGGAGCTCTATCCGCTGTGACCCTTGGCCGGTGGCTCGCGCTCGGCGTGCTCCTCCTCGCGGTGCTCTTCGCGTTCCGGGGGGGGATGTTCACCGTGGGGGATGCGCGGGCGCTCGAGCGCGAGGCGGAGGCGCTGCAGGCCGAGGTCAAGGCGCTCCAGCGGCAGGTGGACTCGCTCCGGAGCTTCCACGACTCGCTGGAAAGCTTGCCGGCCGTCCAGGAGCGGGTCGCGCGCGAGGAATGGGGGATGATCCGGTCGGGGGAGATGTCGATCCGGCTGGAGCGGGGGGATTCGGGCCGCTGAGGGGGCGGTACCGAACGAAACGACCCGCTGCCCCGAGGGGGGCGGCGGGTCGTCCTGTCTTGTAGTCGCGGGGTCATTGCAACGAGATAGCAGGGGCGGGACTCGAGCCGAAGGCGAGCGAGGCCGCGCAGCGGCCGCAGCTCCACCCGCGAGCGGTAAGTCATGGTCGCGGGGTCATTGCAACGAAATAGCAGGGGCGGGACTCGAACCCGCGACCCCGGCATTATGAGTGCCGTGCTCTAACCAGCTGAGCTACCCTGCCAGGCCGACTTCGTGTTCTTGGTCGGGACACCAAAGTAGCAACCCTCCCCCCCGAAGGGAACATCCTTCGCCCCGGAGGTCCCCCACCCCCGCATGGCGCCCGAATTGCCCTCCCGTGACGTGACCGAAGTGCGGTTTCGCCCAACACGGAGGGTTGTGATGCTGAACACCTGCGCTGCGCCGCCTGAAAGCCCCCTGTTCGACCTTCTCGACGACGCCCCAATGCAGCGATCCGATCTCGGCATGATGCAATCCGTGGTCGACGCGATCCCATCCGCTGTCGTCATTCTTGACAGCAACCGGCGGATTTTCTTCGCCAATCGAGCCGCCACCAAGCTGGCCGGAAAGCTCGGGCAGACCGACGTCCGGGGGATGCGAGTGGGCGAGTTGCTTGACTGCCGACACCTGGCCAGTGACGGCACCGGTTGTGGAACGGGGAGGGGGTGCCGGACCTGCGGGGAACTCCACGCTTCACTCAGGGCGCTCCGTGGCGAGGAAGTGACCACCGAACAGCTGATCACCACGCAGTCGGGCGATTGCTACGAACTCCAGGTCACCGCCTCGCCGTTCCTCTGGCAGGGGGACGAGTACGCCCTCGTGGTCCTGGCTGACGTCAGCGCCGACAAGCGGCGGGCGCTCCTCGAGCGGGTCTTGTTCGCCGACGTCCTCCCCGTTGCCACCGGCGTGTCGGGACTCCTCTCGGAAGCTGCGGCAGACCCCTCCCTCTATCCCCTGATCAAGGACGACCTCGTGCGCTCGTCGCAGGCCATGGTCGACGAGATCACGCGCCAGCAGCAGCTCCTCGATGGCGAGCGCGGCAGGCTCACCATCCTGCCGGAGACCGTGGTCGTCGGCCACGTGCTGGACGAGGTGCGCGCGGCGTTCGAGCACCACCCCGCCGCCATGGACAAGGAGGTTGAGCTGGACGTCGACAGTGCCGCATTCGTGCTGCGCACCGATCCCTCCCTCCTCAAGCACATGCTCGGCAACATGCTCCGGAACGCCCTCGAAGCGACCCTCCCCGGGGCGACGGTGCGACTCGGCGCGGCACCGGCCGGCACGGGCTGCGAGTTCTGGTGCTGGAACGAAGGCGTCATTCCGGCGGAGATCCAGCGGCAGATGTTCCAGCGGAGCTTCAGCACCAAGGGGAGTGGTCGAGGGATCGGGTCGTACAGCCTGCGGCTCTTCGTGGAGGTGTACCTGGGCGGTCGAGTCGACTTCACGTCGACCAGGTCGGCGGGGACGCGCTTCTTCGTCTGGCTGCCGATGGGGTAGGGCGGGGCCGCCACGGCGATCGCTTCACTCGCGGCGGCCATGTTCAGCCACCACTCGGGAACCGATTTCGTGCCCCACGCCTACGTGGGGCATGCAACTCACGATCGACCTCGGGACGTCCCTCACCGATCATCCCCTGATCGGCCTCGCGCTGACCTTCGCCGGTGGCGTGGTCACCTCGCTCACCCCCTGCCTCTATCCGATGATCCCGATCACCGCCGCGATCGTCGGCGGTGGCAGCGCAGCGGCCCCTGCCGCGGCGCCTCGCTGGCGCACTGTCGGCCTGACGGCGTCGTATGTCCTCGGGCTCGCCGCCGTGTACGCCACGCTCGGCCTGATCGCCGGCCTCACCGGGGCGCTGTTCGGCGGGATCAGCACCAGCCCGTGGGCGTACGCCATTCAGGGCACCCTGCTGCTGCTCTTCGCCCTGATGATGCTCGACGTGATCGCCGTCCCCGTCCCGCGTCAATGGATGCACGCAGCCGCCACCCAATCCACCAAGGGTCGGATGGCGGGCGCCTTCGTCATGGGGGCGGCCTCGGGCCTCGTGGCGGCGCCGTGCGGCGCGCCGGTGTTCGGGGCGCTGCTCTCGTGGGTCACTCGTACCGGCAGCGCCGTGCTCGGCTTTGCCTACCTCTTCGCCTTCTCGCTCGGCATGTCCGCACTGCTCGTCGTGGTCGGGCTGGCGAGCGGCGTCGCCGCGTCGCTCCCCAGGGCAGGCGTCTGGATGGTCTGGGTCAAGCGCGGCTTCGCCGTCCTCATGCTCGGCGCCGCCGAGTACTACTTCATCACCCTTGGGAGCCTCCTGACATGAACTGCCTTCGCCCGTCCGTCCTCCGCCTGCTCACGGTCGCGTCGATCCTCGCGACCCCGCTCGCGGCGCAGGACACCGGCATCGCCGTCGGCGCCGTGGCGCCGGGTGCCGCGGTGCACACCCTCGACGGCAGCGCCGTCAATCTCTCGACCTTTCTCGGGAAGGGCCCTGTCGTCATCGAGTTCTGGGCGACCTGGTGTCCGCTCTGCAAGCAGCTCGAGCCAGCCCTCGCCGCAGCCAAGGCGAAGTACGGCGATCGGGTCACCTTCATCGGGATGACGGTGCCGCAGAACCAGACGCCGGAGCGTGCCAAGGCGTTCGTCGAGAAGAACGCGATGAAGGGGGTCTTCCTCTTCGACACCGACGGCGCCGCCTCCAAGGCCTACGCCGCGCCGCACACGTCGTATCTTGTCGTCATCAACAAGGCGGGGAAGGTGGTCTACACTGGCGTTGGGGGTGCGCAGGACGTCGAGGCGGCCCTGGCGCCGCTCGGTCTCGCGGGAGGAAAGGCGATGATGGGTGGCCAGCACGAGTGAGTGAGGCGTTCGAGCGCGACCTGCTGGCCCACCTTCCCGACGTGATGCGCTTCGCCGGGTCCCTCGAACGCGACCCGGATGCCGCGGCCGACCTCGTGCAGGACACCTACCTGCACGGGGTCCGCGGTCGGGCGGGTTACGATCCGGCGCGCCCGCTGCGGCCGTGGCTCTTCGCGATCTGTCGCAACCTCTTCCTTCGCAGTCGGCATCGTGCCCGCTTCTTCGTCGAGGTCGAGGACGACGCCACCCTCGAAGTGATGGCGAACATGCAGCTGCACAACGGCGTCAAGGCGAGCGGGATGCCCGATCCGTTCCTCAGGATCGACTTCGGTCCGGCACTCGAGCGGGCGATGGCGCAGCTGGCCGATCCGTATCGCGTGGTCTTCGCCCTCGTCGACATCGGCGATCACTCCTACCAGGAAGCGGCCGAGGCGCTCGGCCTCCCGATCGGCACCATCCGCTCGCGGCTCTTCCGGGCCCGGCGGGAACTGCAGGCCGCCCTCATCGAACACGCCCGGGATGCGGGCATCATCCGCCACCCGTCGCGGGGAGTCGCCGAATGACCAATCAGCCGCCGCTGCTCTGCGTGGACGTCGTGCGCCAGCTCTGGGACTACCTCGACGGCGAGGGCGACCCGACGACCTGGGAGGCCATCAAGGCGCACCTGGCGACCTGCACCGGCTGCCAGTCGCATGTCGACTTCTGCAGGGGCTTCCTGGCGCAGGTCGCCGCAGTGCCGGTGGATCCCGGGGCGGTGGCGGCGATGCGAACCCGCATCGAACGCGCGCTCGGAACCGCCGGCCCGGGCTGACGGAGGAGGACCGCCGGCACCCGCCAGTGGATTGCGGATCGGGCGGGGCGAGGAGATCCTCAGGGAGCCCCTCCCTATCCATCGAGATCCTCGTGCGGCTTCCTGTCACCATCTGGACTGCGACTGGCCTCCTCCTTCTGTCGGGCGGACGCGCCCACGCACAGGCTACCTGGCGGCTGGTCGAGGAAGCGCGGTATGGCTCCGCCACGGACGCGCGCGCCGAACTGACGAAGGTGCTCGGCGTAGCCATCGCACCGGATGGTTCGGTGCTGGTGCAGGAGGAGGCCGCCCAGCGCATCCTGCGCTTCGCGGCTGACGGCCGCTTCCTGTCGAGCTCCGGCGGGAAGGGGAGCGGGCCGGGCGAGTTCCGATCGATGATGCCGTGGGGGAGAGCGCCCGACGGCACCCTCTGGATCAACGATCCCGGGAACAGCCGCGTCACCGTGATGAGCCCGGACGGCGGCTATCTCCGCACCATGCCGATCATGAACACCGATCGACTCCACGTCCCCGTGCAAGTGGACCGCGCCGGGCACCTGCTCATGCAGGTGATTCGCAATCCCCAGTCGGCGAATTTCGATATCGCGATGCAGCGACGGGCGAAGGATGGCGCAGTCCTCGATACCGTGACCGTGCCGTCATGCCCATCGCCGGGCCCTCAGCCGACGCGGATGATCCGGGTCGGCAATCGTCCGATGTTCTATCCCCTGCTGCCGCCTGCCCTCTCGGAATTCACCGCCGACGGCGCCGTCTGGTGCAGCGACGGCGCCAACTATCGTGTGTTCAAGTTGCGGCTCGGCCAGGGGGACACGCTGCGCGCGATCGCCGGCAGCGCAGCGCCTATCCGCCATGCGTCGACGATCCGCGACAGCGCGATCGCGGAGTTCCGCCGGGCGGTCGTCAAGGCCGGTGGCAAGGAGGGGGATGTTGACGCGAGTGCCGTGCCGGTCAACCGCCCCGCGATTCTGGCGCTGTCGGAGGATGACCGGCAGCGACTGTGGGTGATGGTCCCCACCGCCGATGTGGTGGAACAGCGGTATGAGGTGTACTCGACCACAGGAGCCCTCGCCGCGCGCGTGGCGATCCCTGTCCCGCTCTTCCTCCGGTTCTCGCCTGTGATCGTCGGCAGCCACGTCTACGCCGTCGTCCGGGATCAGGACGATGTCCCGACCGTGGTCCGCTTCCGCATCGTGACCGGGAAGTAGCGTGCTGTCTCGCCACAATCCCTCGGAGGCGCCCGTGCTGACACGCCTGACCGCCATCGCCCTGGCGATGTTGACCCTCCCCGCCACCGCGCAGCAGCCGCCGACCCTCACCCGCCTCGAAGCCGGCAGCTGCCCCGCATGCACGGTGACGCTCGAGAAGGTGGCGGTGATCGGGAAGGCGACCGACAAGGAGCTGGCGCCCGAGCACGCCAACGCGGTGATGCTCGCCGATGGTGGCTTTGCGGTGTCGGACAACATGGCCAAGCAGCCGATCCTCAGGTATGACCGTACCGGGAAGCTGCTGGGTGCCATCGGCACGCTCGGCGAAGGCCCGGGAGAGTACCGCGGCATCTTCTCTCTTGCGCGCGCACGCGGCGACTCGATCAGCCTGCTGAGCTACGGCCGTCTCACGACCGTCTCCGTGACGAGCGGACGCGGTCGCAGTGATCCGCTGCCGCAGGGCACGCAGAGCTTCGAGCACGTCGTGCTCCAGGACGGCCGCGCGCTGCTCAACCTCATGAGTCCCGGCGAGCCGAGGTTCGCGCTGCTGACGCCGAGTGGGCAACTGGCAACCCGCTTCGGGCCCGTCCCCGCCGAAATCGTCATGCCGAATCAAGGGGGCCGAGTCACGGGCGATCCCTATGCGAACTGGGTTGCGTTGGCGGCGTCGCCGGGCGGTGGCGCCTGGGCCGGTAGTGCGCAGTACGCGCACCGCCTGCAGAAGGTGGGGCCCGATGGCAAGGTGCTGGTGGATGTCGCGCGGAGGCCCGCGTGGTACCAGCCGTACACCTACGCCGAGTTCGATGAGAAGTCGCAGCGCCTCGGTGAACTGCGGACGCCGAGGCCGGCGAAGCTGACCGGCATCGGGGTCAGCGATGATCGCCTGCTCTTCACGATCTTCCGCGTGGCCGATGCGAAGTGGAAAGCCGATCCGAAGGCGCCGCCACCGGCCCCGCCGTCGGAGGAATACCCGGTGGAGAATCTGGTGCCGACCGGCGGGATCGAACGGTACGTCGACGCCATCCTCGAGGTCTACCGGGAATCTGACGGCGCCTTCCTCGGCTCGTGGCGCTCCGATGCCCTGCTCGGCAGCATGCTCCCCAACGGGCTGCTCTGGATGCGCAGCCAGGACGCCGACGGCGTCGTCTCCTACACCGTGTATCGCGTGAAGGTGACCGGTGCGAGATAGTCTCTTCCTCCTCTTGCTCGCACTCCTCGGTGCGTGCAGCAGCCAAAGCGGCGAGCCCAGCGAGTCGCGCCGAAGCGATGTCGTGCTCGCGCCCACCGCGCGCGACTCGGCCGGCGTCACCATCCTCGAGCACCCTGCCGGCGCGCTGGAGCGCGCACCGCTCATCGCGTTTGATTCGTTGCCGTTCGCCGAAGTTCGCGGTGACTCTACCTCGGATGATCTCTCGCGCGTCTTTGCCGGCGTGGCACTTTCCGACGGCGGCTTCGCCTTCTTTGACCCGATGCGGGCTGGCGTGTGGATCGTCGACTCGGTCGGCACCTTGCGGCGAGTCATCGGTCGTCGGGGTGAGGGGCCGGGAGAGTTCGAGGAGGTGGAGAGCGGCATTGCGCGCGGCGTCGATGACACGCTGGCGGTCACCGACGCGTCGACGGCCCGCGTCACGATTCTCCACCCAACGGGTGGCGTCGTCCGTCAGGCACCTTTCGAGAGATCGCTCGGCGGGAACGCGTATGCGTTGAATGGAGGTCTTCCTGACGGGAGCTGGGTGGCCAGCCCATCGTCCTGGGTCATCGTGGGGATGGGCGCGCCCGCCTTTGGCCTCGAGCGTGGGGTGCCGGTCCTCCATGTCGATCCGTTCGCGGCACCGCCGCGGCGGGATTCGGTTGGGTTTCTCACATCGATGAAGGCCGTGCGGGTGGTCACGAAGATGCGAGGGCACGAGGAGCAGGGCGTGGTGATTCCAGAATTCACCAATCCAGGGCGAGGATTCGCGTGGGGTGGGAAACTGGCGCTCTATGACAATCATCGCTGGGAACTCGTCCTAACGCCCCCCGTCCCGGGGGGGCAGCGGTCGGTCCTTCGCGTCGTCGAGGGTGCGCGCCACTCGACCCCGGCGTTGCTCGACAGCGTGGCCGCAGAACGACGCCGGAGGAGCGAGCGCGTGATCGCGGCGGGTAGGACGCCAATGGAAACGCCGGAGGAAGCGGAATTCAACGCGCGAAGCACCCCGATGGCCGAGGTCGTCGCCCCCTTTGGGAGGGAATACGTCGCCCCGCGTGGCACGCTCTGGCTCGTCGATCAGAAAGTCCCGGGTGACCCCACGATCAGCATGACGGCGGTCGACACGGCGGGCAGGCTGCTTGGGCGGGCGTTTCTTCCGCCGTCATCGGAGATCGTCGCTGTCGGTGAAGACCGCGTGCTGCTGCGGCACAAGGGCGAGGATGAGGTCGTCGTGCTGCGGATCCACCGGCTGCGGCGGACACCGCCGACGCCATGAGGCCGGCTCCTTGGCCTCCGCCGCCAGGCCGCGGCTAGGTCACCCCGCGAGCAATCCGATTCCGCCCCCGGGGCGTACTCTGGCGAACCCGGCCGAGGACGCCCCCGATGCGATATCGTATTCCCCTGTTGTGCTGCGCTGCGGCGCTCACCGCTCCCCACCTGCTCACGGCGCAGGCCACCGTCGTCGTCACCGGGAAGGCCCGCTCGGCGGCGGGGGGCGCCCCGCTCGCCGGAGCGACCGTCACCCGGCGGCTGGATGGTCGGCGCACGATCGTCTCCCGGGAGGGCAACTTCCGTATCGCGGCCAACGAGGGCGACTGGCTCGTCGTTGCGCAGATCGGCTTCGCTCCAGACTCTGTTCGAGTGGTCGCCTCGACGGCGACGATCCAACTCCGCCCCGCCCCCATCCAGCTCTCACCGATCGTCGCGGTGACTTCTCCGCTGAGCGTCGAGCGCGGCAGCCAGGAACTTCGCGACCTTGACCTCGCGCTGCGCCCGCACGAGTCATCACAGGAGTTGCTGCGGCTCGTTCCGGGACTCGTGATCGCCCAGCACGGTGGCGGTGGGAAGGCGGAGCAGATCTTCCTGCGCGGGTTCGATGCCGATCATGGCACTGACGTCGCCGTCTCGGTCGACGGGACGCCCGTGAATATGGTGAGCCACGCCCATGGCCAGGGGTACGCCGACCTGCACTTTCTCCTCCCCGAAGTCGTCGGCGCGCTCAACGTGCGGAAAGGCCCCTTCGACGTCCGCGATGGCAACCTCGCCACCGCCGGGGCCGTCGCCTTCACCACGCTGGACCGCATCGCTCGCGCAAGCACCGAAGTGCGCACCGGTGCCTTCAACACCGCGAGTGCTCGACTCCTCGTCCCGTTCGGGGGCGGACCGGGGACGTTCGGCGGCTATGTCGCCGGCGCCACGGCCCGCACCGACGGCCCCTTCCAGGCGCCGCAGGGCTATCGGCGCTCCAACGGCTTCGCCAAGCTCACGGCCCCGATCAGCGGCAGCGCCGAACTGGTCACTTCCGTTTCGGTCTTCGATGCCACCTGGGATGCCTCGGGGCAGATCCCCCGGCGCGCCGTCGCGGCGGGGACGATCTCGCGCTTCGGCTCGATCGATCCCACCGAAGGGGGGAACACCGGTCGCGGTGACGTGTCCGTGGCCATCCGCTCACGGGGTGTCGAGTCGCCGTGGCAGATCCGCGCGTACGCGGTGCGGTCCGATTTCGCGCTCTATTCGAACTTCACCTACTTCCTGGCCGACTCCGTCAACGGCGATGGCATCGTGCAGACGGAGTCGCGCACCCTCGGCGGGGTGCAGGCCGAGATGGCACGACCGTTGGCGTTGCTGGGACGGGCTGGAGAACTGAGGATGCTCGCCGGGCTGCGCGCCGACGGCGTCGACGTTGCCCTGCGTGACCAGACGAGGCGCGTCGTGCGCGGCGATCGAGTGGTCTCAGGGATCACGGAGGCGAACTACTTCGCCGCGATCTCGCACGCCATGGTGCTCAGCCCGCGGCTGCATGCCACCATGGGCCTGCGCGCCGACCTCTTTCGTCAGTCGGTGGTCGATCGGACCAATGGTGATGGCGGTATTGCGGGAGCGCGCTCCACCGGCGTGCTCTCGCCACGGCTTGCCCTCGACGCGCTGGTGGGGCACGGTGTCCGCGTCACCGCGCATGTCGGGCAGGGATTTCACAGCAACGATGCGCGGGATGTGGTGCAGGCCGTCCGGGGTGATCGCGTCCTCCCGCGGGCGCTCGGGATGGAGCTTGGCGCCCGGCGGACCTGGTCGGGTGGCTCGGTCGCCGCAGCGCTCTGGCAGACAACGCTCGAGAGCGAACTCGTCTTCGTCGGCGACGAGGGCGTCACGGAGGCGAGCGGACGGACGCGCCGGATCGGTGCGGACCTCGAGGGACGCCTCCGACTCGTGCCAGGGGTCTGGGCGGATGCGGACCTGAACCTGGCCCGGGGACGATTCCGCGACGAACCCGCGGGTGCCGATCGGATCCCGCTCGCCCCGACGCTGACGGCCACGGTCGGGCTCTCGCTTCGAGACCGGGGGCCACTCACCGCGGGTCTGCGCGTGCGACACATCGGGGCGCGCGCCGCGGATGAGCGTGGCGAGGTGATCGCCGAGGGGAGCACCGTGACCGAACTCTCGGCGGAACTTGCGCTGGGGCGATGGGTGCTGATCGGGGGCGTCGAGAACCTCTTCAACGTCGAATGGAACGAGGCGCAGTTCGCGACCACCTCACGGCTTCGCGGCGAGGCCGGACCGGTCACCGAGCTGCACTTCACGCCTGGAAGCGGTCGGGCGCTGCGCGTGGGGGTGCGGGTGCTGCGCTAAAGGCTTTCAGGTGGCGCTTGCTTCGCACGCGGTTTCGGGAGATCCTCCGGCAGCCGACCAGCAGGTGCGCTTGGAGGCTTTTGCCGACCCCGGGAGACATATGCCGTCGCGCACGCAACCAGTCGCCCTCACCGTGCTTCTCCTCGCGGGTGCCTGCAGCTCGCGCTCCGATGACCCCGCGGTGGTGTACCCGACTGACACGAGTCAGGCTGCGTACTCGCAACTGCCGGATTCCTTCGACTTCGTCACCGCCGCGGTCCGGCAAATGGGCGAGCCACCCCTAGTCGGGGCCAGGCTTCGCCCGGGCACGACGGTGATCCGCTTCGTCTGGGCGCGGTCATTCCATCCCTACGTGGCGGTCCGATTCGTCATGGAACCGAAGCAGTGCGCGGTCATGACCACCGAGATGAACCTCGATGAGACCCTCTGGGGGCCGCCCGATAGCACCGGGATGATGGAGGCCACGGGGACGAAGGCGGGACAGATCATCCGCCAGGACTCGGTACCGTTGCTCGCGGGCGACTGCAAGGCGATGCGCAGCACGCTGGAGCGCCTGGGGCTCTGGCAGGTCACGTCGAGGCAGATCGGTGGCCTCGACGGTTCCGTGTGGCGCTTCGAGCGCCTGGATGCCAACGGTTACACCTTCGTGCAGCGGTGGTCGCCGAATGCGCAGGACGGCCACGAGCTCTGGAGCGCGGGGCTGGCGTTGCTCAAGCTCGCCCACGCGCTCCCCTCGGGGCCGCGGACCCTCTACTAGCGCCCGCTGCATCCACCCGCTGTCCCCGGGCGAACCCTGAGGCAGCGCCCCCGACCGTCGCTGCTCCCCTCTGCCCAGGCCCCGCCATGATCACCACGCCGCTCCGCCGTCTGCTCGTCGCTGTCGCCGTTCTCGTGGCGCAGGGTGCGCCCCTTGCCGCCCAGTCAAAGCCCGCCGCCATCACGCCGGCCGACGTCGATCGGCTCACCGGTGCACCGTGGAAGGGCACGCTCGAGTACCTCGACTACACCAGCCAGAAGCAGGTGACCATCAAGTCCACCTTGGCGGTGCGCCGACTCCCGGCCCAATCCGATGGCACCACGGCGTGGTCGATGGCTATCGGATACACCGACGAACCCGATGCCAACAGCGGCGAGACCGCCATGCTCTCCGCCGACGGCCGCACCTTTCGTGGCGAGGCGGTCCTCGAGCGGACGATCGCCGCCGACGGCACCATGCGCGTCGTCACGGAGCAGGACGGTCCCGACGACAATCGCCCGGCCCGCTTCCGCTTTGTCTACCTGATCGGACCCACCACCGTCTCGATCCAGAAGCTGGTCCGCTTCGCCCCGACCGAGGCATTCTTCGAGCGACACATCTATCGTTGGGGTCGGTAAGCGCCTCGGGATGGGGGTGCTCCGGCTGCGGGCCCACCGCCGTTGCGGAGGTGTTGATGCGCCGATCCATGCTCCTCTTGCCGCTGCTCACTGCGGGCGCACCGCCCGCTGATGAGGCTGTCGATTTCCGCGTCGAGGTCGACGCCGCCGTCACCTGGGACCGGGCGGGCCAGGTTCGGCGGGATTCCATCACGATGCGCGCGGTCGTGTCGATCGCGTTCACCGACTCGCTTGGTGCGACGTGGGCGCGTTTCACTATCAGCTCCGCGTCCTTTCGGGAGTGGACCCTCGGCACGACGCGTCCACCGATCGCGCGGGACCTGTCGACGGGCCGGAGTTTCCTGCGCCGCATCGTGCCCGGAAAGCATCCGACGGTGGTCTGGACCGGCGAGCGGATCCCTTGGAGTCCTGCCCTCGGGTACCTCATGCGGCTTCCTGAGGATTGCTTCCCGCCGATCGGCCCCACCGTCAGCGTTGGCTCCCGCTGGGTCGATACCCTGCGGAGTCAAGCCGGCACACTCCTGACGGAGTGGTTCGTCCCCCGCGACGAGAACGGGGAACGAGTAGTCCAGGGAAGAGAGCGGTCGAGGGTGCAGGCTAGTGGGGTGGATGGTGAGGGTCGGGTGTCGATTTCGAGGGCTGGGCTGATCGACGCGAGCATCCCGCGGCGCGGTCCGATTCGGTACGCGAACATCCATCGAGCGACCACCGAGCAGCTGATCGAGGGAGCCACGACCACGGACATCTTGACGAGCACCATGACCCGGATCGTTCGACAGCCGTAGTGGGCCCACGGCCTGCGGCCATCGGGAGATGCCAGGGGAGCCGTTTCACTACGGGGGCCGCGCTGCTCCCAGTCCCGGAGTACGCCACGACCTCGCCGATCTCGCGCCCGACGCTTCCCGCCGCCGACCTCGCCCCACCCGGGGTGAACGTCGGCGGCGCCGCCGTGTCGCCCGCCGCCGCCGCCCTCTCGGCGCGCGTCGCCGAACTGCTCGCGATGCTCGACCGTTCCGGCGTGGTGCGCACGGTGAATGCCGAGCCGCTCCCCGACGGCAAGACCCAATACGACCTGCGCATCCTCCCCGAGGCGCGGGCGTTGCCCACCAGCGGGCCGGCACGCACGCCCGAGGCGGTGCAGCTCGTGGCGCGGGTGGCGGAGCTGCTGGTGCAGGGGAGGGCCGCCGGGATGGTGTTGCACGAGGTGACCGTCGATGGCGCGCCGATCGCGGCCGGCCGCGCCGAGGTGGCCGGGCTCGGGACGCTCCTCCGCACCATGCTGCCGAAGGGGACGGCGCAGCTGCAGCCGGTCGTGGAGACGATCATCCGTCGTGCCGTCGACGCCGAGGCGCCCGATCGATATCAGTCGGTCACCGAGCTTCGCAGCGATCTCCTCAAGCTCCAGCAGGCGATTCCGGTGCCCGCGCGCGGCGGGACCGTCGAGCTGACCCGCTCGGCGCAGTTGCTCGCCGCCATGGAGTTCCCCGACGTGGTGACCGTGGCGAGCGCGGCGCCGCTGCCCGATGGCCGGACGGCCTACACCCTCCGACAGCTGGTGGATGGCGAGGCCGCGGCGGCAGGTCGCCCGATGTCGACCGCCGAGGTCATGACGCTGATGGCGCGGCTTGGCGACGCGGTGGCGCAGGGGCGGGACAGCGGGCTGGTGCTCCGCGAGCTCACCTCGCGGGGCGTCACGCTGCCGTTCGGTGGCGCCGATCCGCGCGCCGAGCTCACCGCCCTCGGCACCATCCTGCGCGATCTCCTCGTCGCGACCCAGGGCGCGCCCTCGGCGCCGCTCGCGGCGCTGATCCAGCGCGCGCTTGACCCGGAGTCGCCGGAGCGGTTCGAGCACGTGGCAGAGTTGCGTGATGAACTCAGGCGGCAGGAACAGGCCGCGCGGCTGATCCCGATGCCACCGCGGCCGCCGGTCGCGGTGAAGTCCGGGGGACAGTGGCTCTGGTGGTTCGTGGCGGTGGCGGTGGTGCTGGCCTTCGGCGTGTTGCTCTTCAACTGAGCCGCCAGTAACCGCTGGACGGCTTGCCGATTGGGTGGCTCGGACCCAATTTTCCCGGGTTCCCCCAACAATCGAGCCCCGGGATGGATGCGCTCCGCGCCAAGCTGGAGAACGCGCTGGCAGGTCAGTACACCTTCGAGCGTGAACTCGGCGGCGGAGGGATGTCGCGCACCTACCTCGTACGAGAAGACGCCCTCAATCGGCGCGTCGTGGTCAAGGTGCTGGCGCCGGAACTCCTGGCGGGCATTTCGGTCGAGCGTTTCCGTCGCGAGGTCCTCCTCGCGGCGCAGCTGCAGCATCCGCACGTCGTCCCGGTCCTCACCGCGGGCGATACCGATGGCGTCCCCTGGTTTACGATGCCGTACGTCGACGGCGATTCGCTCCGTCACCGGCTCGCCCGGGGACCCATTCCGCTGGCCGAAGCGGTGTCGATCCTGCGCGACGTGGCGCGCGCGCTGTCGTACGCGCACGGGCACGGCATCGTCCATCGCGACATCAAGCCTGACAACGTCCTGCTCTCGAGCGGCAGTGCCACCGTCACCGACTTCGGCATCGCGAAGGCGATCAGTGCCGCGCGCACGTCCCAGGGCGACGCCAACGCGACGTTGACGCAGGCGGGGATGTCGATCGGGACCCCCGCGTACATGGCGCCCGAGCAGGCACTCGGCGACCCCAACACCGACCATCGTGCCGATCTCTACGCGTTCGGCGTGATGGCCTATGAGCTGATCGCCGGCCAGCCACCGTTCCAGGCCAATTCGCCCTCGAAGCTCCTTGCCGCCCACATGAGTGAGGCGCCGCGGGACCTGCTCAGCGTCCGCCCGGATTGTCCGCCCGCGCTCGCGGCCATGGTCATGGCCTGCCTCGCCAAGGAACCCGAGGGGCGGCCGCAGGAGGCCCGCGCGGTAGCGCGCGTCCTCGACACCATCACCACGAGCGGCACCGGGGCATCGACCCCCGCGATCCTGCAAGGTGGCCGCATCCGCCTCGGGCGTGCCACCGCACTCTGGGCGGCGGCCACAGCGTTGGTTGCACTGACCGCCTGGGCCGCGACCCTGGCGATCGGCTTGCCGGAATGGGTGCTCCCCGGTTCGCTCGCCGTGATGCTGGCCGGGCTTCCGGTCATTGCCTTCACCGCCTTCGCGCAGCGCGCTACCTACCGGGCCTTCACCGCGACCCCTGGGACCGTGGTGCCGCAGGGCACGATGGCCACGCTCGCCATCAAGGCGTCGCCGCACCTCACCTGGCGACGCGCCTGGCTCGGGGGTGGCATCGCCGTCGGTGGCTTCGCGGCGCTGGTCGTCGCCTTCATGGTGATGCGCGCCCTCGGCGTCGGCCCGATGGCTTCGCTGCAAGGGCAGGGCGCCTTCGGCGAACGCGAGACGCTCATGGTGGCCGACTTCACCTCGCCGCCGAGCGACTCGACGCTGGGTGCCACGGTGGCCGAGGCACTCCGGACCGACCTCGCGCAGTCGACTTCGCTCCGCGTGCTCACGCGCTCGGTCATCCGCGAAGCGCTGACGATGATGCAAAAGCCGATCGAGAGCGCGCTGCGTTTTGACCTGGCGCGCGAGATCGCGACCCGCGAAGGCGCCAAGGCCGTCCTCGACGGCAGCATCGAGCAACTCGGTTCCAGTTACATCGTCTCGGCGCGATTGGTGACGGCGCTCGATGGCAAGGACCTTGCGCTCTTCCGCGAAGAGGCGTCCAGTCAGGACGCCCTCCTGGCAGCGATCGGCAAGCTCTCCAAGCAGGTCCGCACCAAGGCCGGTGAGTCGATGAAGACCATCCGGGCGAGCAGCGAATTGGAGCGCGTGACCACGCCGTCGCTGGCGGCTCTCCGCAAGTATGTCGAGGGGTCGCGCATCGCCGACGAGGAGAACGACAGCGAGCGCGGCCTCGCGCTGCTCGAGGAAGCGGTGCAACTGGATACGTCGTTCGCGATGGCGTGGCGCAAGATCTCGGTGCTGCTCAACAACGAGGACCAGGACCGTCCCCGGATGATCGCGGCCATCAGCACCGCCTATCGGCACCGGGAACGGCTCACCGAGATGGAGCGCCTGCTGACCGAAGGGTTCTACTACACCCGCGGCCCGACGCCCGATCGTCAGAAGGCCATCGACGCGTATCGGGCGGCTGCGGTGATCGATTCCACCAGCACCTCGGCGCTCAACAATGCCGCGGTGGTGCTCGGGGAAATGAATCAGCACGAGGCGGCGGAGTCGCTGTACCGAAGGGTGGTCACGCTCAAGCACACCTTCGGCGGCGCGTACACCAACCTGTTGACGGAGCAGATTGCCAACGGCCGACTTGCATCGCTCGATTCCACCGTGCAGCAGTATCGCGAGCGGTTCCCGGGCAATGCCGGGCTCTGGGAAGCCGAGTGGTACACGGCCTGGGCCAAGGGGAACATCGTCCGGGCCGAATCGATCAGTCGTGCGGTGGCCGCCTCGCCCAAGTCCCTGCGCCAGACCGTCCGCGCCACGAGCGGCGTGGCCGGTCTCAGCGAGTACGGCGGTCGCCTCAGCCAGGCGCGGGAGTGGCAGGCGAAGAGTTCCGAGGCGCTGTATCGGGCCCAGCCCACGCCCGCCAACCTGCTCGGCATTGCCATGGACAGCGTCTATTTCGACCTCATGTATGGCAGCAAGGCTGCCGGCATGGCCACGATGCAGCGTGCCTTGGCCCGCGTGCCGCTTGCGTCACTCGCCCCGAGCGAGCGGCCCTGGTACAACCTGCGCAACTTCGGCGTGATGGCCAAGGATCCGAAGTGGGCGCGTGAAGCGCTCGCAGGGGCGGATCGCGACCTCATTCCGCTGGCCGCGGACTCGCAGGGCGTCCGGGCGAGCTTTACCGGAGCGGTGGCCTTTGCGGAGGGCCGCTACGACGACGCGATCCGCGACTTCACCTTCTCGGAGCAGCGCTTCTCGACCCGCCCCCGGATGGCGACCCTCGTGCGCGGCCTGGCTTACCGTGAGCTGGGTCGCGCCGACTCGGCGATCGCCTCATTCGAGCGCTTCCTCGCGCAGCGTGACGCCACGGGCGATCTGGACATGCAGTGGCGCGCGCCAGTGCTGCAGTACCTCGGGGAGTTGTATGAGGTGAAGGGGGATCGGGCCAAGGCGCTGGAGCGCTATGGGCAGTTTATCGAGCAGTGGGCCAAGGCGGATCCCGCCCTGCAGGTGCGCGTCCGCGAGGTCCGTCAGCGGATGGCGAAGCTGCAGGGGGAAACGGGGTGATGGCGTGCGTCTCCGGACGCCCCCACCTCACGCGCTGACACGGAGTCCACGCACGCCTCGTTTCCCTGACACCCGCCTCTCCCTGCTCACCGCGCTCGCCGCCACCGATCCCGATGCGCGGCGCGGCGCCGCCGATCTCCTCTATCGGGCCTATCGGGCGCCGGTGCTGGACATCTTCCGCTGGCGCTGGCACCTCGGTGACGCCGATGCCGAGGATGCCGTGCAGGAGTTCTTCGCCACGGCGCTCGAGAAGGGATGGCTGCAACGCTTCGATCCCGCGCGGGCGCGCTTCCGGACCTTCCTCCGCGTCTGCGCCGATCGCTTTGCCGCGCACCAGCTCGAAGCGAGCGGTCGCCAGAAGCGCGGCGGGGGGATGACCCCGCTGGCGTTCGACGACGTGGCGCAGGAGCTCGTCGCGTCGGACGACCCCGCCGACGCGCGCTTCCGGGCGGAGTGGGTGCGCAGCGTGCTGACGCTGGCCGTCGAGGAGTTCACGGCGGAGGCCGAGTCGGAGGGACGCCAGGTGCACCTTGCGCTCTTCCGGGCCTACGACCTGGCCGATGGCGATGACCACGATCGTCCGAGCTATGCCGACCTCGCCGCCATCCATCACCTCACCGATTCGCAGGTGATCAACCACCTGGCCTGGGCGCGTCGGCGGTTCCGCCTGCGCGTGCTGGCGGTGCTCCGCCGGCTGGCGGGCAGCAATCAGGAGTATCGCGACGACGTGCGGGACCTCCTCGGCATCGACGCGCCATGACGCCGCTTTCCGATGCCGCCGTGCGTCGAGTGACCGAGGAGCTGCGCGTCCCGGCGCTGCCGCCACGCTACCAGCCGCGCGAGGTGATCGGGCGTGGCGGGATGGGTGTGGTATGGCGCACCCGCGATGCGCTGCTCGAGCGCGACGTCGCCGTGAAGGTGCTCGCCGAGCATGTCGTCGGGGCGGGGTGGGTCGCGCGCCTCGCGCGGGAGGCGAAAATCCTGGCTCGGCTCGAACATCCGGGGATCGTGGCCGTGCACGATGTCGGTGTGCTCGACGACGGCCGGGCGTGGTATGCCATGCGACTCGTGCGCGGTGAATCGCTGGCGCAGGCCGGGGCAGGGTCGCTCGCCGTCGGCGACGTGCTTCGGGTGATGACCCGGCTCTGCGAGGCGGTCGCCTATGCGCATTCACACGGCGTCATTCATCGCGACCTGACCCCGCGCAACGTGATGCTCGGCCCCTTCGGCGAAGTCCTCGTCCTCGATTGGGGGACCGCGCGGCCGCTGCGCGAGTCGGATCGAGACCCCGCAGGGGCGTCGGATGACGGAGACGGCGCGGTCACCGCGCATGGGACGGTGATCGGTACCCCAGGGTACCATGCGCCCGAACAGGCAGCTGGGCTGGTCGCCGACGTGCGCAGTGATGTCTACGGACTGGGGGCCATTCTGCGCGACCTGATCGAGGCGATTCCGGGTGGTGCGCCACGCCCCCTCGCCGCGATCCGGGATCGGGCGCTCGCCGTCCGCCCCGATGAGCGATACGCCGATGCCGCGGCGTTGCGCGCTGACCTGGCGTGCTTTCAGGATGGTGCCGCCGTCACCGCCTACCGGGAGTCCCTCGGGGAGCGGCTGTCGCGAGTGGCCGCGCAATATCGGACTCCGATCGCCCTCGTCGTCGCCTATCTCGTGATGCGGCTCGTGGTCCTGGTCTGGCGGGGCATTTAGGGCGGCGCAAGGAAACCCCCGCCAGGACGTAATGCAGGAACAACCCCGCCGCCCGAGCGGGTGAGCACCTCCCTCTTCTCCTCAGGAGCTCCAGATGGGCAAGCCGCTCTTCGGTCTGATTCTCGGTGGGATCCTCGGCATCTTCGACGGGCTGACGGCCCTGGTCTCGGCGCCGGAAGTCGCGCCGCAGATCATGATGATCGTGGTCGGCTCGATGGGGAAAGGACTGGTGGCGGGGTGGATCATCGGCTTCATCGCCAAGAAGGTGAACAGCATGGCGATCGGCGTGATCTCGGGTACGGCGGTGAGCGGGCTGCTGGCGCTTCCCTTCGCGATGGGGAAGAACCCCGAAACTGGAGCTGTCTATTTCTGGGAGATCCTGATTCCGGGGATGATCGTCGGGTTGATCGTCGGCTACGCGACCCAACGGCACCAGCCGAAGGGTCGCGCGGCCTGAGGATCAGGGCGTCTTCTTCGCGGCCGGCACCGGCGCCATCGGCGTGATCATGTCGAAGCTGGTCACGTGCATGTTGAGTCCGGGCCCCATGCGGAAGGCGATCGCCGGGCGCGCCGGCAGCGAAGAACGCGGCATCGAGCCGATCGGCTTCCCGTTCGCCAGGAAGACCACCTCGTCCGTCCCGATGGCGATCCGCAACAGGTTGGTCGAGTAGCCGTTCGAGTCCGGCCTGGCGACGCCTTCCGCCGGCTGCCACGCGGCCACCGGCGTCTCGCGTCCGCGCTCGACCCTTGCCACGGCGACCGAGCCATCGCGGTGCACCAGCATCCCCACCCACTGCTGCGGCGCGTCGAGGTTGACGACGCCGAGCCCGTAGGCCCCGGTTCCGGTCCCCGGAAAGAGGATCACCTTGGCCTCGGCGCCACGTCGGCCCTCGACGACGTGCCCCGTCGGGAAAAGCGTCGTCCCGGCCGTTGTGGTCGTCAGGTGAAAGCCCGGGGCCATCGAGGTGAACGCCCACCCCGCCGAGTCGGGAGAGGCACCCCGCGCGTCGTGGTGCCAGGCCCACCCGGGCGGGGGCGTGACCTGGGCAGCGAGCGCGACGGGGGCCAATGTCAGGAACAGGAGAGCGGAGAGCGTGGTGCGGCGGGTCATGGTGGCCTCATGAAGGGAATGGACGTCTCCCCGAATATTACCGATCCGACAGGCAATCCTTGCGGGGCGCCCCCAGCGCTTCACCGCCTGGCCCCGGCGACCCGCTGCAACCAAGGGATCCTTTCCGGCGTATCTCGTGGTAAGTATTCGTTCGACCGCCTGTCGCTCCGCCCCCCAGTCACCCGGTTCCCCGATGCGATCACTCCCGCTCGTCGCCCTGTTGTTGCTGGCCCCCGCCATGGCCTCGGCCCAGACGCCGCCGCCGAAGGTCGATGCCAAGCCCGCCCCCGCCGACTCGGCGAAGTCGAAGGCGCGCCCCAAGCCGCTCTTCAAGCTCGAGAAGGTCGACTGGATGTCGGGGTGCTGGGCCGCCGAGACCGGCGACGACACCCGCGTCGAGGAGGACTGGAGCGCGGCCTCCGACAACCTGATGCTCGCGACCACGCGCTACCTGACCAAGGGGCGGGCGACGGGCTACGAGTTCACGCGCATCGAGGCGACCGATTCGGGGATCGTCTTCGCCGCCTCGGCCGACGGCAAGCCGGAGCATGTCTACAAGCTGGTGCGGCAGGCGAGCGAGTATCTCCTCTTCGAGCGTGCCAGCAAGGAATTCCCGCAGCGCATCATCTACCGCCGTTCCTCCGACGGCGCCCTGATCCCGCGCAATGAAGGGGAAGGCCAGCCGAGCATCGAACTCCGCCTGATGCGGGTTCGCTGCGCCGGCGAGAAGAAGTAGCACGGAGCTCCCCCTGGGCGCCGTCATCGAGTCGATCAGCACCTTCCTCTTCAAGTATCCCCCGCGCCTCTTCGCGCGGGGCGAGCTGGTCGTCGCCCCGGTCGTCGCGCCGTGGCTGCTCGCCGTCCTCGCCGTGCTGGCCGTCGCGCTCGCGGTCTTCGCGGCGCGCCGGCTGCGCGGCCCGACGCGGCGCGAACGGATCATCCTCGGCACCCTCCGCGCGATCGCGCTGCTGCTGATCATCGCCTGCCTGCTCCGGCCCGCGGTGATCGTCTCGCGCGCGGTGCCGCAGCGGAACGTCCTCGCGATCCTCGTCGACGATTCGCGCAGCATGCGGATCGCCGACGTCGACTCGACCCGTCGTGTCGATGCCGCCCGGCGGGTCTTCGCCGACTCGGCCGCGCTGGTCCGCCGACTCGGCGAACGCTTCGCGCTGCGCTTCTTCCGCTTCAGCGCGACCGCCACGCCCCTCACCGACCGCACCAGCTGGACGGCAACGGGAACGCGCACCGACCTGGCCACCTCGCTCGAGGCGGTGCGGCAGGAACTCGCCGACGTGCCGCTGGCCGGGGTGATCGTCGTGAGCGACGGCGCCGACAACACCGCCTCGGATCTCGAGCCGCCGCTGCTCGGCTATCGCGTCCGCCACGTCCCGCTCTACACCGTCGGCGTCGGCACCGAACGCTTCGCGCGCGACATCGCCGTCGACCGCGTCGCGTTGCCGCGCTCGGTGCTCGAAGGTGGGGCGGCCGTGGCCGACGTGACCCTCGGGGTCCGCGGCTTCGATGGTGTCGAGGTCAAGCTCACGGTCGAAGCCGACGGCCGCATGGTGCACCAGGAAACCACCACGCTCCGCGGCAGCCGAGAAGCGGTCTCGGTGCCGCTCCGGATTCCGCCGCTCCCGAAGGGGACCCACCTGATCCGCGTCCTCGCCGCGCCGCTCGCCGGCGAGGCGATCCTCGAGAACAACGAAGCACAGGGCGTCCTCCGCGTCCGCCCGGGCCGCGAGAAGGTACTCTACCTCGACGGGGAACCGCGGCCCGAGGTCGCCTTCATCCGCCGCGCCGTCGCCGAGGACAGCGCGCTGCAGCTCGTCACGGTCCTGCGGAGTGCGGAGGGGAAGTACCTCCGCCTCGGCGTCGATGACTCGCTGGACCTCTCGGGCGGCTTCCCGGTGCGGCGCACCGAGCTCTTCCGCTACCGCGCGATCGTCCTCGGCAACATCGAGGCGGCGTTCTTCAGCGGCGACCAACTCCGGATGCTCGCAGACTTCGTCTCGCAGCGCGGCGGCGGCCTCCTGATGCTTGGCGGGCGCGCGACGCTCGGCGAAGGTGGCTATGCCGGCACGCCGGTGGATGAAGTGCTGCCGTTCGCGCTGCAGGCAGCGGGCAACGAGCCCAACTTTGCCGAACTCGCCGTGCGACCCACGGCGGCGGGCATCGGCCAGCCGATGCTGCCAGCCGACTGACACGCGTGCTGCGAACCAGATGCGGTGGGCGGCGCTTCCCCCGGCGACCACCGTCAACCGACTCGGACCGTTGCGTCCGGGCGCCACGCTCTGGCTCGAGGGGCTCCCGGCCGGCGGTGGGCCGGCGCGCCCGGTCTTCGCGACGCAACGCTACGGCCGCGGAATCAGCGGCGTGCTGGGCATCCAGGACTCCTGGCTATGGCGCATGGACCCGAAGGCGCCGCTCGACGACATGGCGCATGCAACCTTCTGGCGCCAGACGCTGCGTGGCCTGCTCGACGACGTCCCCGATCGCGTCGAGGTGTCGACGATTCCGGAGCGTGTCGGCCCCGGAGAGGTCGTGACGGTGCGTGCGCGCGTCGCCGACGAGACCTTCACCGATGTCAACGATGCCAGCGTCGTGGTCACCGTCACGCCGCCGATTGGCGAGCCTTATGAAGTCGCGCTCGAGCGGGTGCCGCGCGAGGAAGGGACCTACCTCGGCCGATTCACCGCCACCGACGCCGGGCCGTATGCGCTCGCCACGGCCGCGCGCCGCCTGACCGACACCACCTTCGCCGCGCCGCAGGTGCTACTCGCCGACACCCTCGGCGTCGACATGGAGCGTGCCGAGTTGCGTACGCCGCTGCTGCGGCAGATCGCCGACGAGACGGGCGGGCGGTACTACCCGCTGGCCGATGCCGAGAAGCTGGTGGATGATGTCCAGCTGACGGAGAGCGGCATCACGGTGCGCGACGCGCGCGATCTCTGGGACGCGCCGATCGTCTTCCTGGCGCTGCTGGCCGTACTCGTCGCCGAATGGGGCCTGCGCCGACGCTGGGGGCTCTCATGATGCGCCGCCTGCTCTGGATACTGCTCCTCGCTGGCGTGACACCGCTGGCCGCGCAGGAGGGCCGTGTCCACGTCCTGCTGGTGACCGGTCTCGGCGGCGAGCCGGCCGATGGCCGCGCCTTTGTCGATGCCGCGACGCAGATCCACGAGACGGCCCGCACGCGCTGGGGCGTGGCCGATTCGTCGCTGATCTTCCTGGCCGAGCGCCCCGCCGAGGATTCGGCGCGCATCAGGGGGCGCTCGACCCGGGACGAGATCCAGTCTGCGATGCTGCGGCTCTCGCGTCGCGTCGCTCCCGGCGACGTCGTCCTCGTCGTGGTGATCGGTCACGGCAGCGGCGAAGGGGCGGAATCTCGGGTCAACCTTCCCGGCCCCGATCCGACGGCGGCCGAGTGGAGCCAGTGGCTTGGGGGCTTCAGCCAACAGACGGTCGTGATGGTGGTCGCGGCCAGTGGCAGCGGCGACTTCGTGGAGCAGCTGTCGGCGAAGGACCGCGTCGTCATCACCGCGACCAAGAGTCCCAGCGAACGCAACGCGTCGATCTTCGCGTCGCGGATCGCGCGCGGGCTCAGCAGCGGCGACGCCGATGCCGACAAGGACGGGGCGGTGTCGGCGCTCGAGGCGTACCGCTTCGCGAAGACGTCGGTGGCACGCGCCTATGAGGACGACAAGAAGCTGCTGACCGAACATGCCCAGCTCGACGACAACGGCGACAAGCTCGGCAGTGCCGATCCGGGCGTCGCGCCGTCGCTCGATGGGGCACTCGCGGCGCGCATCACCTTCCAGCGTCGGGCGGAGAGCACCGACCCGCGGGTCGTGGCCCTGGTGGCCGAACGACGCGCCCTCGAGGCGCAGCTCGCCGCATTGCGGGCGCGGAAGGCGACGACCGATTCCACTGCCTACGAACGGGACCTCGAGAATCTCCTGCTCGAGATCGCCAAGCGGACCCGCGCGATTCGCCTGATCCAGCAGGGAGGCACGCCATGAAGCGCCTCCTCGGTCTGGTCCTGCTGATCGGTGTGCCGGTGCAACTCCTTGCGCAGCAGCCCACGGCGGCCGGGGTGCGGCGCCTGGTGGAGACCGGGCAGCTTGAGGCGGCGGAGTCACTCGCGAGGAGCGGTGGCGCGGCGACCCAGGTCGCGCTGGGCGAGGTGCTGGTCCTGCGAGGTCGGTTGGCGTCGGCCGACTCGCTCTTCGCGGTGGCGGGTGCGGCATCGCGCACGGCACTGGTCGGACGCGCGGAACTCGCCCGGCGACGCGGGGACCGGAACGGGTCGCTGCGGTTGGCGCAGGAGGTCATCCGGGCCTACACCCAGCGCAGCAGCGAGTGGAGTGCCACGGATCGGGTCGCGGCCGGTCGGGCGTACCTCCTGATGGGTGGCGACGCCGCGACCGTGCGCAGCGCCCTGGCGGCGTTCGATGCGGCCGCGAAGGCCGATCCCGCCGACCCCGACCCGTCGCTCCGCGTGGCCGATCTCTTCCTCGAGAAGTACAACGCCCCCGACGCCGAGGCGGAGTACCAGTCGGTGCTGCAGCGGGACAGCACCAACGCCCGGGCGCGGCTCGGCCTCGCGAAGGTGATGGCGTTCCTGGGTGACGGCAAGGCGCTCGCGGCGGCGCGCGGGGCACTGCGCAGCAATCCGAAGTTGGTCCCGGCCGAGTTGCTGGTGGCGCGGCTGCACCTTGAAGCCGAGGCGTATGACTCCGCCGCCGCGGCGGTCGCACGGGCGCTGGCCGTCGATTCGTCGGCGATCGCCGCCTGGGCCACGCGCGCGGCGATCGCCTGGTTGCGGGCCGACACGACCGGCTGGCGTGCGGCCGAACGTCGGGCGCTGGCGATCGATCCGTCGGCGTCGGACTTCTACGCGGAACTGGCGGAGACCGCCGCGCGCGTCCGGCGCTACGCCGATGCCGCCGCCTTCGCGCAGCAGGGCGCCGCGCTCGATTCCCTGGCGCCACGGGTCCTCGGCGTGCTCGGGGTGAACGAGCTCCGCCTGGGCCGCATCCCGGAAGCCAAGCGGTCGCTCGGCCGGGCGTTCGCGCTCGACCCGTTCAACCTCTGGCACAAGAACACCCTTGACCTGCTCGATCGGCTCGACGGATTCCGGACGGTGCGGAGCACCCACTTCGAAGTGGTGATGCCGACGGCCGACGCCGACCTGCTCGCGATCTACCTGCTGCCATTGCTCGAGACGGCCTACGACTCGCTCGCCGTGCGCTACGGCTACCGACCCCAGGGGACGGTGCGCCTCGAGCTCTACGATCGGCACGCCAACTTCTCGGTGCGCACCTCGGGCCTCGCTGGCATCGGCGCACTGGGCGTCTCGTTCGGGACGGTGCTCGCGATGGATGCGCCGGCTGCGCGGCCGGCCGGCGAGTTCAACTACGCCTCGACGGCGTGGCACGAGCTCACGCACACCTTTACGCTCGGCCTCTCCGACAATCGCGTCCCGCGCTGGATCTCCGAGGGCCTCTCCGTGCTCGAGGAGCGGCGCACCGGCCATGGCTGGGGGATGGAGGTGTCTCTCTCCTTCCTGGAGACGGTCGCCGCCGGGAAGCTGCTCCCGGTCAGCCGGATCAACGAGGGGCTGGTGCGGCCGACCTATCCGGAACAGATCGGCGACAGCTACCTGCAGGCGTCGCTGGTCTGCGAGATGATCGAGGCCGAACATGGCGTCGCGGCACTGCGCGCGATGCTCACCGGCTTCGCGCGGGGCTGGGACATGGCGACGGTCCTCCAGCGCACGGTGCAACTCACCCCGGCCGCCTTCGACGCGCACTTCGACCAGTGGCTGCGGGCCCGCTACGCCGTGCCGCTTGCGGCCATCGGCACGCCGGCTCCAGGTGCCGAGGCCACCAACCCGATTCGCGTCGCGGTGCGGGACGGCACGGCGCTCCTCGCCGCCGGGCAGGCCGAGGCCGGTGTGGCGAAGCTGGCCGAGGCGGAGCGACTCTTCCCGGGATATGCGGCGGCCGACGGCCCCGCCTGGCCACTCGCCAGGCACTACGCGACGACCGGCCGCCCGAATGACGCGTTGCCGCTCCTGGCGCGCATCACGGCCCATGGCGAGACCGCGCTCGAGCCCAACCTGCTGCAGGCCACGGTGCTCGAGCAACTGGGCAATGCTGCCGGCGCCGCCAACGCGGTGCAGCGGGCGCTCTGGATCGCGCCGCGCGACGTGGCGCGCCACGAATGGCTCGCCCGGCTGGCCGAGCAGACCGGGCGGTTCCCCTTGGCGGTGCAGGAGCGGCGGGCCGTGATCGCCCTGAGGCCGCCCAACCTGCTGGAGGCGCGCTACCAGTTGGCCAAGTCGCTGGTGCGCGCGGGCGAGATCCCGGCCGCTCGGACCGAGCTGCTGCGCATCCTTGAAGAGGCCCCGGGGTTCGAGAAGGCCCAGGAACTCCTGCTCGACCTGCGAGGAGGGAAGTGATGACTCGACGCACCTGGCGCATGCTGCTCGGCGGAGCCGTCCTGCTCGGTGGTGCCACCACGCTCGCGGCGCAGCGAGGGATGGGCTACCCGACCGAGATCAACAACGTCGCCTACGACGGCCGCTTCACCTACGCCCGCATCAAGTACACCGCGGTCGACATGGGTGGTGGCTTCCGCGGCCGCTTCGACCCGATGTGGAACCACGACTACCCCCGGTCCGACCGGACCTTTCCGCAGATCCTCTCGGAGCTGAGCACCATCAAGGCGCGCATCGACGGCAGCGTCGTCTACACCGCCGACGACCCGCTGCTCCATCGCTTTCCGGTGGCGTATCTCTGCGAGGTGGGGGCGTGGTCGCCGACCGAGGCCGAAGTGGTCGGATTGCGGAGCTACCTCGTGAAGGGCGGCTTCGTGATCGTGGATGACTTCGGCGGCCTGCAGCAACTCGACAACTTTGATCGGCAACTGGCACGGGTGCTCCCGGGGGCACGCCGAATCCGGCTCGAGGTGAACCATCCGCTCTTCGACACCTTCTACCACATCACCGACCTCTCCTTCGGCGAGGCCTTCGGACGGAATGGCGGCCCCGAACTGTACGGCATCTTTCAGGACAACGACCCGACCAAGCGGCTGATGATGGTGGTCAACTACAACTACGACATCTCGGAGCGGTGGGAGTGGTCCTTCACCGGCCGCGACCCGCTCCCCACCGGCGATGCCTTCAAGCTCGGCATCAACTACGTGATCTACTCCTTCACTCACTGACGCGAGGCCCCGGCGTGACCAACAACCCTTCCTCCAGCGCATTGGACAGCCTCGACGACGGCGCCCTCGCCGAACGCCTCGCGGACGCCAGTCGCCGGATCACCACCGAGCTCCGCAAGGGGATCGTCGGCCAGGACGCGGTCGTGGAGCAGGCGCTGATCGCCCTCTTCGCCGGCGGCAACTGCCTGCTGGTCGGCGTCCCGGGCCTCGCGAAGACGCTGCTGATCCATTCGCTGTCACGGGCGCTCGATCTCCGCTTCATCGCGGATCCAGTTCACGCCCGACCTGATGCCGAGCGACGTCACCGGCACCGACATGATCACCGATGACCCCGAGACGGGGCGACGCAAGCTCGCCTTCCTCCCCGGGCCGATCTTCGCGAACGTGGTGCTCGCCGACGAGATCAACCGCACGCCGCCGAAGACGCAGGCCGCGCTGCTCGAGGCGATGCAGGAACGCCGCGTGACGGTGCAGGGGAAGACCTACCCGCTGGAGCCGCCGTTCTTCGTCTTCGCGACGCAGAACCCGATCGAGCTCGAGGGGACGTATCCGCTCGCCCGAGGCGCAGCTCGACCGCTTCATGTTCGAGGTGCTGCTCGACTATCTCCCCGAGGAGGAGGAGGTCGCGGTGGTGCAGGCGACGACCACGGTGCCGCCCGAGGCGATCCACCCCGTCGTCTCGCGCGACGAGATCCTCGCCTTCCAGCGGCTGGTCCGGCGCGTGCCGGTCGCCGACGCCGTCGTGCGCTACGCTGTCAAGCTGGTCCGGCTGAGCCGCCCGGTGGATGGCTCGCCGGACTTCGTGCGGCAGTGGCTCGCCTACGGTGCCTCCGTCCGCGCGGCGCAGGCACTCGTGCTCGGCGGCAAGGCGCGCGCGCTGGTCCAGGGACGTGCGCACGTCTCGTTCGACGACATCCGTGCCCTCGCCCGTCCGGTCTTCCGCCACCGCCTGTTGCGGAACTTCCAGGCGCAGTCCGAGAAGGTGACGACCAACCAGCTCGTGGATCGTCTCCTCGAGGTCGCGCCGATGCCGCGGTCGGGGCTCTGAGTCCGGCGTGAGCGGCATCGCCCCCGCCGCCTTCCTCGATCCCGCGCTGCTCGCCGGGATCAGCGACCTCTCCCTCCTCGCGCGGACGGTGGTGGACGGCTTCCTGCACGGCCTCCATCGATCGGTGCGCACGGGGACGTCGCTCGACTTCGCCGAGCACCGCCCCTATCAGCCCGGCGACGACCTGCGGCGCATCGACTGGCGCGTCTACGGCCGGACCGACCGCTTCTACCTGAAGACCTACGAGGCCGACACCAACGCCGACGTCCTCCTCCTGCTCGACAGCTCGGGCTCGATGGACTTCGCCAGTGGTCGGCTCACCAAGTTCGACTACGCCCGTTATCTCACGGCCTCGCTCGCCTGGCTCGCGCAGCGGCAGGGCGACCGCGTCGGCCTGGTGACGGTAAGGGACGAAATGATCGACGTGGTCCCGCCGTCGACGCGCCATCTGAACCTGTTGCTGCACACCGTCGCCGCGAGCAAGGCCGCCGGCGAGGGACGCCTGCCGCGCGTGCTCGAGAAGGTGGCGCAGATGCGCGGCCGCTCGGGGATGGTGGTGCTGATCTCGGATTGCTACGAGGAGCCGGCCGCGCTCTGCCGTGCCGTGGGCGGGCTCCGGAGTCGCGGGCATGACGTGATGGTCTTCCACCTGACGGACCCTGCCGAGCGCGACCTCCCCTACGGCGCGCCGGGGACGTTCGAAGATGCCGAGACCGGCATCCGCCTCCCGCTCAAGCCGGAAGAGCTGCGGGCCCGATACCGGGCGATGGTCGAGGAGCACGCGGCCGCGCTCGGGACCGGCCTCGCCGGCGCCAACGTGGACTACCAGTCCGTCGGCACCGAGCAGCCGCTCGACGGCGCGCTGCGCGCCTTTCTGGATCGCCGCTTGATGGGGACCAAGGTCCGCTGATGCCGTTCTCCTTCCTCGTCCCCGCCTTCCTCGCCGGACTCGCCGCGCTGGCCGTGCCGCTGCTGCTGCACCTGCGCCAGCGCGACAAGGAGAAGCCGCTTCGCTTCCCCTCGCTGATGTTCCTGCGCCGGATCGCGATCGAGACGTCGCATCGTCGCCGGGTCACCGATCTGCCGCTGCTGTTGCTGCGCGCGCTCGCGGTCGCACTCGCGGTGCTCGCCTTTGCGCGTCCCGTGATGCAGCGGGCGGGCAAGGCGCTCGGTGCCGCCCCCGAACGCGTGGTGATCCTCGCGCTCGACCGGTCGCTCAGCATGGGGCACACCGCGGTGTGGCCGGTCGCCATGGATTCGGCACGCGGCGTGATTCGCAGCCTCAAGGCGGGCGACCGCATCGCGGTGATCGACTTCGACGACGACGCGAGCATCCTCCAGCCCCTCACCACCGATCACGCCGCTGCCTTGGCCGCGCTCGGCACCGTGCGCCCCGGGGCACGAGGCACCCGCTTTGCCGCGGCGCTGCGTGCGGCGCGGCAGCAGATGGCGGCCGCCAACCTCTCGCGCGCCGAGGTGCTGGTCGTCTCCGACCTGCAGCGCGCCGGGACCGGCGGCATCTCCGACCTCGCGTTGCCGAAGGGTCTGGCCGTGCGCGGTATCGTGGTGAGCGCACCGTCTGCGGCCAACAGTGCGGTCACGTCGCTCGCCGTCCAGCGACTCGGCGGCGGCGCGGCCGGCCGCATCGCCGTGTCGGCGGATCTGCGCAGCAACGCCCTGCCGGCGGCGCGGAAGGCGACGCTCACCCTCACCGTGAACAACCGCACGGCAGGAACCCGCACCGTGGACCTGCCGGTCAGTGGCGTTCGCACCGTCGCCTTCGACCCGGTGGCGCTGCCGCCCGGCGAGGCGCAGGTCTCGGTCGCGCTCGATCCCGACGCGCTCACCGCCGACGATGCCTTCCATGCCGTGGTGCCCGCCGAGGCGTCGCAGCGCATCCTGCTGGTCGGTGCCGGCGATCTCGCCCCGGAGTCGACGCTCTTCCTCGAGCGCGCCCTCGCGATCGGCAGCGACCCCGCCTTCGTGGTCGCGCGCGGCACGGTCGGCACCCTCGATGCGTCGCGGCTCGCCGCGGCAGGGCTGGTGATCTTCCTCGATGTCCTGCCGCCAACGAGTGATGCATTCCGGAACTGGATCCGTGCCGGCCATGGCGCCGTCGTCGTGGCGGGGCCGCGGCTCCGGACCGTGCGGGCACAGCCGGGCCAGTTGCCGGGGCGCGTCACCGGCGAGATCGATCGCCTCGCCGAGCGGGGCGGGACGATCGGCGACGTCGCGCTGGAGCATCCGATCTTCGCTCCGTTCCGGGGCGGCGGCAGCGCCGCCCTCGGGAGCGCCCGCTTTATCCGCTATGCGCAGCTCGCGCCCGACAGCGGCAGCGTCGTGCTGGCCCGCTTCGACGATGGCCTCCCGGCGTTGCTGGAGCGGGTGGAGGGGAGTGGTCGCCTGCTGCTCAGCGCGATCCCGCTCGACGCCCGGGGAGGCGACTTCCCGCTGCAGGCGGCCTACCTTCCGTTCGTACGGCGCCTGGCGCTCCACACCGCCGGGTACGAGCCGCAGCCGCTCTGGCGCACCACCGGCGAGGGGTGGCGGCCGGTCGGCCGGGTGACGGACCTGGTAATCGCGACACCTTCCGGCGGTCTCCTCCGTCCGGATTCCGGTGCCACGCGCGGGGCCGCCGATCTCGAGGCCCTCGGCTTTTATCGGGCATACCGGGAACGGGCCGTCGGCGAGCCAATCGCGACCGTCGCCGTGAACTTCCCGATTCGTGAATCCGATCTCACCGCGTCGCCCGCCACGGAGCTCCTGCTCGGCATCCGCGAGGAGGCGGGTGAGCCCGGCGCCGCAGAGATCCCGCCGATCGCCGAGCTGGAGACGCGGCAGCGACTCTGGCGCATCCTTCTGTTGATCGTCGGTGCCGTGCTCGTGATTGAATCGTTGCTGGGCAGTCGCGGCTGGCGAGGCACCGCCACCCGACTCGCGGTCGAGACTCCCCCTGGAGGACCCGCCACATGACCGACCTCACCCTGGACACTGCCACCCGCGACGACGCGCTCCGAAGCGCCGTCGCCCGCGTCCGCGCGCATCGGCGCCGGCGACTCCTGCTCGAAGGGGTGGCGGCAACCGTGGCCGCGGTGCTCGTGGCCCTCGTGGTCGGTGCCGTGGTGCGGACGGTGATGGGGCCGGGCGATGACACGACCGTCGCTGTCCGGGTCATCGGCTATCTGCTGATCGCCGTCGCCGCCGCGCGCTTCATCGTCTACCCGCTGCTCGGGGCGGTGAGTGACGAGCGGATCGCCCTCTACGTCGAGGAGCGTGCGCCCCACCTCCGGCAGACGCTGCTCAGCGCAGTCCACGAACTCGAGCGCCCGCTCAGTGAGCGTTCCTCACCCGGACTCTCGGCGAAGGTGATCGGCCAGGCGACGGCCGCGGTCGCCGAACTCGAACAAGGGGCGGCACTCGAGCGGCCCCGCGCGCGGCGTGCCGGCGCCATGCTGGCGGGCGCGACGGCAGTCGGATTGGTGCTGGTCCTCGCCGGCCCCGGGGCCGTCCGTGATGCGGCACGCCTCCTCTTCGTCCCGTGGACCGCGTCTGCCTCCGAGCCGGTGTTCGCGTTCTCGGTGACCCCGGGCGACGTGACCGTCCCGCGCGGTGCCGCACTCGATGTGCATGGCGTGCTTCATGGCTTCACCGCCGGCGAGGCCGAGATCGTCTTCCGCGCCGACAGCGCCGCGGCCTGGCTCCGGGCGCCGATGCAGCGCGATTCCACCGGCAGCGGTTTCGCGGGACGCCTCTTCGACCTGCTCGCGCCCACCACCTACTATCTCGAAGCCGATGGCTTCCGCTCGGCCGAGTTCAAGATCGCCGTCGTCGATCTCCCTGCCGTCTCGAACGTCGCGCTGCAGTTGCGCTTCCCCGGCTACACGCACCTCCCCCCCGAGGAGATCGAGTCAGGCGGCGACGTGGCGGCGCTGGTCGGCACCACCGTGCGCGTCCATGGCACGGTCACGATGCCGGTGAAGGGTGGCACGCTGCGCTTCGACGATGGTACCACCGTGGCGATGTCGGTGGATACGGCGGGCAACGTCGCCGGCGAATTCCGGGTTACCCGGGATGGTTTCTATCGCATCGACCTGATCGCCCCCGACGGCGCGACAGTCCCCGGCACCGTGCAGTACGCGATCGCCAAGCTCGACGACCGGGCACCGACGGTCCGCATCGAGACGCCGGGTCGCGACATCAAGGTGACGTCGACCGAGGAAGTGCCGATCGCGGCGCGCGCCGCCGACGACTACGGTGTCTCGCGGATGGAACTCCGCTACCAGGTCAACGGCGGTGCCGAGCAGACGATCGTGCTGGCCGAAGAAAAAGCGGCCGGTGGCGTCGACCTGCGCGCCGCGCACACGCTCTTCCTCGAGGAAGTGACGCTCGTCCCGGGTGATGTGATCTCCTATCACGCGGTCGTGAAGGATGGCGCGGGACAGACGGCGAGCTCCGACATCTACTTCCTCGAGGTGCGGCCCCTCGGCCTGAACTATCGGGCCGGCGAGGAAGCGGAATCTGCAGGCGGTGGTGGTGGCGGCGGTGGTGGTGAGGGCGGCGACGCCAATGCCACGCCGGATCAGCTCGCGTCGCGGCAGCGTCAGGTCGTGGCCGGGACGTTCAACTGGCTGCGCGACAGCGCGAAGACCGCGCCGCGCGTTCGCCGCCAGAACCTCACGACGCTGGCCATCGCGCAGGGCAAGCTGCGGCAGGACGTCGCGGCCGTCTCCGAGCGGATCGCCTCGCGCGAACTCGCCAGCGAAGACACTGCCTTCACCACCGTGAAGCGCGAACTGGACTCCGCCCAGGTGCACATGAAGAAGGCCGAGGAAGCCCTCGGCCTCGCGCGCACGGCGATCGCGAGTGCGGAGGAGCAGAAGTCGCTGCAGCACCTGCAGCGTTCGCAGGCCGTCTTCCGCGACATCGAGGTCCGGCGGCAGCAGGGTGGCGGCGGTGGCGGCGGGGGTGGGGGCGGCGGTGGCCAGCAGCAGGACCTCGCCGATCTCTTCGAGCTCGACACCGACAAGATGCGCAATCAGTACGAGGCGGTGCAGCAGCAGCGGAGCACCACCACGCAGCAGCAGGTGGACAGCGCGGCCGAGCGGCTGCGCGAGCTTGCGACGAGGCAGCAGCAGCAGAACGAACGGCAGCAGCGCGAGGCGGCCGCGCTCCGTGAGCGGCTCGGCCGTGAGCTCGGCTCGGCCTCGAGTGGCGGGGGGAGCGGACAGCGCGAGCTGGCTCGGCAGGCAGAGGAAGAGGCGCGTCGACTCGAGCGACTCGCGCGTGAGCAGCAGTCGCCGGAGTTGGCCGATGCCGCGCGCGCGGCCCAGGAAGCCGCCGATGCGATGCGCCGGGCCAGCACCGGCGCCGCGGGGCAGGGGAACGCGGCACTCGACCGGCTGCGGAACGCGGCGCGCAGCGCCGAAGGGGTGCGCCAGCGCAGCGTCACGGATGACATCCGCCAGCTCGATGACAAGGCGCGGCAACTCGAGGCGCAGCAGGAGCGCATTGCCAGCGGGGTCGATCGTCTCGGTGGCGCGGCGCCGAGCGACCGCGCGCAGCAGTTGCGCCGCCTCGATCAGCAGAAGGACTCGCTCTCCCGCGGCCTCGAGCAGGTGCGGGAGGAAGCCGAGCGGCTCGCGCGAGACGTGCGGCGCGACCAACCCGCGGCGGCCCGTGGTCTCGACTCGGCGGCGAGCCGGATCCGCGAGACCGCACTGCCGCGCACCGTCAGCTACACCAAGAACACCGTCCGCACCGGCTCACCGGAGTATGCCCGTGCCCTCGAGGCGCAGGTCGGTGAGCAGGTCGGTGCCGTGCGCGAGCAGATCACGTCGGCGGCCAACGCGGTGCGCGAGTCGGATGGCAGCCGGCAACAACGCACCCTCGAGCAGACGCGGGACCTGGTGCGGGAGATGGAGTCGCTGCGGAACAGAATGGCAAACGGCGAACAGCGATCGGCGAACGGCGAACGGCAGGCTGCGAACGGTCAGGGACAGCAGCCGGGGCAGGGTCAGGGCCAAGGTCAGGGCCAGGGCCAGGGCCAGGGTCAGGGTCAGGGTCAGGGCCAAGGTCAGGGCCATGGGCAGGGTCAGGGTCAGGGTCAGGGGCAGGGGCAGGGGCAGGGGCAGGGGCAGGGCCAGGGTCAGGGTCAGGGCCAAGGCCAGGGACAAGGGCAGGGACAAGGGCAGGGCCAGGGGCAGGGGCAGGGCCAAGGTCAGGGCCAGGGGCAGGGACAAGGGCAGGGCCAGGGCCAGGGGCAGGGCCAAGGTCAGGGCCAGGGCCAGGGCCAGGGCCAAGGGCAGGGACAGGGCCAAGGTCAGGGTCAGGGTCAGGGTCAGGGCCAGGGTCAGGGTCAGGGTCAGGGCGGTGGCCAGGGTGGTCGGGCGGGTGGGATGGGTGGTCGGCAGGGCGCCGCGGGAGGTGCTGGGCAGGGGGGCAACGGGATGGGAATTGCCGATGCCGGCTCCCCCCGTCAGCTCGGGCGAGAGGTGACGATGCGACGCCAGGAGGCCGAGGCGCTTCGCGGCGATGTGGCGGCCCAGGGCGGCGACGTGTCAGAACTTGATCGGGCTATCACTTCCCTCCGGGAGCTCGAGGCGCAGATCGCCCGCGACAAGCCGCAAGGGGTGGCCGCCCTGCAGTCGGCCGTGATCGAGGGGCTGAAGACCTTCGAGTTCACACTGTGGCGCCGTGCCAATGGCGGCGAGGGGCGGCCGGCGGTCGGCCCACGCGGCCAAGTACCTGCGGAATACCGTGCACTGGTGGAGGAGTACTACAGGTCGCTCGCCCGGCGGCCCTGAGATTCTGCGGGAAGGCCGCCACAGCGCCATTTGCGCGTGATCACACTCGCCGACCGTCGCATCGTTGCGACGGTCGGCGCGGTGCATCTTGGCACCTCCTTTGCACGTGCGGTGTGGACCTGCTTTTGCGTCAGTGTCCTTCCCTATGACCACTCCGCAACGCCCGAACCAGACTTCGACCGATGCCCTCTGGCAGCGGTGGCGCAAGGACAACTGCGCCGACGCGCGTCGTGAGTTGCTCGGGCGCTATCTCGGCCTGGTGCACCACGCCGCCCGGGAAATGGCCCCGCGCGTCCGCGACGCCGTCTCCCTCGAGGAGCTCGTCTCCGCCGGCTCCGTCGGCCTCCTGCAGGCGATGGCGGGCTTCGAACCCGAACGCGGGCTCGCCTTCTCGACCTTCGCGATGCGCCGCATCCGCGGGGCGATCCTCGACGAACTCCGCGCCCGCGATCCGCTGTCGCGGGTGGACCGGGCCCATGCCCGTCGCCTCGACAGTGCCGTGGCTGAGTGCGAGCAGCGGCTCGGCCGCGCGCCGAGCACCGGCGAGATCGCGAGTCATCTGGGGGTGGACCACGAGACGATCCATCGGTGGCGCGAGCGGACCCTGACCATCGGGCCGGTCTCGCTCGAGGGGGAACCGGGGGGGCACAGCCTGGCGGACCGCCTGGGCGACGCCGACGGCGACCCGGTGCAGGACGCAATGGAAGAGTCGGATCGGAAGCGGGTCCTGCACGAGGCGCTGGCGGAGCTCCCGCAGCGCGAACGGCTCGTGCTGGCGCGGTCGTTCCTCGAGGAGCGGCCGTTGCGCGAAATCGCCAACGAACTCGGGGTCACCGAGTCGCGCGTCTGCCAGCTGCGCGCCCAGGGGATCGCTCGACTCCGCCGCATTCCCCGGCTCGCCTACGCCCGCGACTGAACGCGTAACGCGGTTCCGCGCTTCGCGTTGAACCTCGGTTGATCGTTCCGCTTACATTTGCGCATCGAACTTCGTCCCCCCCGGAGGGATCGATGCGCGCTGCCTTCGCGTCACTTGTGGATTATGCCGGTCTCTTCCCCCCCGCCGGGCTCGGCATGCCCGACGCCGTGCGGGAATACGACCGCGAACGTCGCGGCCCCGATCGCTGGATGCTCGGGCGCTTCGTCGTGGCCGCCAGTCGACTGGAGGAGCTCGGCACCGCGATCGAGAGCGAGGGACTCACCATCGCGCGTCACGATCCCTGGCGCGTCTCGGCCGTCATGGGGGTCCATCTCCCCGACGAACTCTCCCGCGTCAACGCCTTCCGCGCAGCGTGGGAGAGTCGCGGGGTCACGGTCGACGCCCTCGAATACAAGGTGAGCTCGGTGGGGCAGCTGCTCACCGTCGCGGAGCAGATCCCGGCGGCATATCAGCGCTCCTTCGAAGTGCCGCACGAGGGGCCTTACGGCGCGCTCGTGGCGGCGATCGGTCGCGTCGGCGCCTTCGCGAAAGTGCGCACCGGCGGGACGACCGCCGATCTCTTTCCTGCGCCCGACCAGCTGACCGCCTTCCTGATCGCCGCGACCGGGCAGGGCGTTCGCTTCAAGGCGACGGCCGGGCTCCACCATCCCTATCGTGGCCAGTACAGACTGACCTACGAGGCCGAGCCGGAGCAGGGATGGATGTACGGCTTCGTGAACCTCCTGGTCGCGACGGCCGTCCTGTTGCGCACTGGCGATGGCGAGGCGGCCCAGGCGGTGCTCGAGGCCGTCGGCGCGGCGGCATTCCCCCGTGACGACGATGGCATTCGGGCGGCTGGGCAGCATTTCTCGTGGGATGAACTCGCGCGGGCGCGCGAGCGCGCCTTCACGTCGTTCGGCTCCTGCTCGTTCCGCGAGCCGGTCGACGAACTCGGACTTCCGGAGCAGGTGGCATGACCGACCTCGATCGCAGTCACGACCCGGCCCGCACCTCGTGGGTCACGTCGGCCAACGGCCACCGCGACTTTCCCATCCAGAACCTCCCCTTCGGCGTGATCGAGGGCGCCGGGGAGGAGCCCGAGGTCGTCGTCGCGATCGGCGACATGGTCCTCCACCTCCGGTCGGCGGTCGAGGCGGGGTGGGGGAGTGAACTGTCGATCGATGCGATCACGCGGATCGTCTTCGGTCCGCTCAATCACCTCGCCGCGGCATCTCCGAGGGAATGGACGCTGGTCCGGCTTGCGCTGAGTGATGCCCTCTCCGATCCAGCATGGCAGGAGCGGCTGACGCCGGCGCTGATGCCGCAGGACGAGGTCGAGATGCTGTTGCCGCTCACGATCGGCGACTACACCGACTTCTACGCCTCGGTACATCACGCCACGAACGTCGGCTCGATGTTCCGCCCCGACAATCCGCTGCTCCCCAACTACAAGTGGGTGCCGATCGGCTATCACGGTCGCGCCTCCTCGATCGTGCTCGACGGCACCCCGATCCACCGGCCGTCCGGGCAGACCAAGGGACCCGATGCCGACGCACCGAGCTTCGGTCCCTCGCGCTCGCTCGACTACGAGCTCGAGGTGGCGCTCGTCATCGGCGGCGAGAACGATCTCGGCACGCCGGTGACTGCGGCGACCGCGGCCGACCGGATCTTCGGCGTCGTGCTGCTCAACGACTGGTCGGCGCGCGACCTCCAGGCGTGGGAATACCAGCCGCTCGGCCCCTTCCTCGCCAAGAACTTCGCGAGCACGATCTCGCCGTGGGTCGTCACGACCGACGCGCTCAAGCCCTTCCGTGCGGCCATGCCGGCGCGTCCCGACTGCCGATCCTGCGCCGCTGCCCTACCTGCAGGTCCCGGGCGACCGCACCTGGCACATCGGGCTCGACGTGGCGCTTCGCACCGCAGCGATGCAGGCGCGCGGCGATTTGCCGTTCGTCGTCTCGCGCGTCGACTTCGCCGACGCCATGTACTGGAGTCCGGCGCAGCTGGTGACGCACCACGGCAGCAACGGCTGCAACCTGCTCCCCGGCGATCTCCTCGGCAGCGGGACGATCTCCGGTCCCGCGCCGGAGAGTCGCGGCTGCCTCCTCGAGCGGACCTGGCGCGGCGCAGAGCCGCTCACGCTCCCCGACGGAACGTCGCGCAAGTTCCTCGACGACGGCGATGAAGTGATCATCACCGGACGCTGCGCGGTGGGCGGCGCTGTGCCGATCGGCTTCGGTGCGTGCCGCGGGGTCGTGACCCCCGCATGACCCGCACCGTGCCGGTGGTGGTGACGCACCTCGAGATGCGAACCCCGCCGGTGCCGCATGACGCCATCGATCCGCCGGGGGTCTCCCTCGAGCTGGTCTCCCCGCCTGAGGCAGGCCGACACAGCCGCGCGCCTCTATCGGGCGGTCGGCGGGGTCTGGCACTGGCGGGACCGGCTGGGCTGGTCAGCCGCGGAGTGGGCCACAGCGATGCACGCACCCGGGGTGCAGCTGTGGCTGGCGCGCCGGGGCGGCGTCGACCTCGGCTACGTCGAGTTGGCACCATCGGGATTGGCAATGGAGATTCGGTACTTCGGATTGGTGCCCGAGGCGATGGGGCAGGGGCTGGGGCGCTGGTTGCTGCAGCGGACCATCGCGCTGGCCTGGGCGTCGGGCCCCGACCGGGTGATCCTGAATACCTGCACGCTCGATGGCCCGGCCGCCTTGCCGAACTACCTGGCGCGCGGCTTCACGATCGTGCGCGAAGAGCATCAACTGCGGACACTGCCGACATGAACCTCGCCGACCTGCGCCGCGACTACGCGCGCGCCGATCTCGATATCGCCGACACCGACCCGGACCCCTATGCGCAGTTCAGGCGCTGGTTCACCGAGGCCGAGGCCGCCAAGCTGGTCGAACCGAATGCGATGACCCTGGCCACGGCGACTGCCGACGGCCGGCCGAGCGCGCGGATCGTGCTGCTCAAGGGGATCTCCGAGCAGGGCTTCGTCTTCTTCACCGACTATCGCTCCCGGAAGGCGCGCGAACTCGACGCGAACCCGCACGCCGCGCTCGCCTTCCACTGGGCCGAGCTGGAGCGCCAGGTGCGTGTGGTCGGCCGCGTCGAGCGGATCCCGGCGTCGGAATCGATGGCGTACTTCCTCAGCCGTCCGGTCGGCTCGCAGGTCGGGGCGTGGGCCTCGCTGCAGAGCGCCCTGCTCGAGGATCGTGCCTTGCTCATGGAAAAGGTGGGCGAGCTGGTGAAGCACTTCCAGACGACGCCGATCACCTGGCCGAGCCATTGGGGCGGCTATCGCGTGGTGCCGACCGAGATCGAATTTTGGCAGGGGCGACCGAATCGCCTCCATGACCGCATTCTCTACACCATTGCTCCGGAGTCTGGATGGCAGCGCGTTCGTCTCTCGCCCTGATTGCCCTGGCCGCGACGGCGGCGCCGCTCTCGGCGCAGCAGTTCCGGCTCGACATCCCGTCGATCATGCGCGGCCCGGAGACGGTCGGGCGCGAACCGACGGGCATCCAGTGGACGCCCGATTCGAAGTGGATCCATTTCTCCTGGCTGCCGCCGGGCAGCGACTGGCGGGCGACGAACGAGAGCTATCGTGTTCGGGCCGAAGTCGGCGCCGTCCCCGAAAAGTTGACCCGCGCGCAGGTCGATTCCTTTGCCCCGCTCTTCGCGACCGGCCCTTTGTCGCGAGATGGCAAGCGTCGCCTCCTCGCGATCCGCGGCGACCTCTGGGTCGCGACGCTGGCGACGGGCGTTCGTGGGCAACTGACAAGCACCGCGCAGGCGGAGCAGGCGCTCGGCTGGTCGACCGATGACGCGCGGATCTTCTATCGCGTCGGTGAGAATGCCTTCGCGCTGCGACTCGCCGATGGCTTCGTGGAGCAGTTGACGGACATCCGGCTCGCGCCCACTTCGAGCGTTGCGGACAGCGCCGGCCGCCCGGCGCCGCCGTCGGCCCAGCGCCAGCAGCTCGAGCGCGACCAGCGCGACCTCTTCCAGGTGATTCGCGACCGCAGCTTCGGGGACACCACCGGCGGGGGCCGCGGCGGCGGCGGTCGCGGGGCGGGAGGAGGACGCGGTGCCGCTGGCGGTGCTGCTGCCACCGGGCTCCGGCCGATCACGCTTGGCCGAGGGGAGACGCTGCGCGGACTCTGGCTCTCGCCGCGCGGCACGCACGCGCTGATCTCGGCGGGAACCAGCGCCACTCCGCTGGCGACGATCGTGCCGGTGTGGATCACGCCCTCGGGTTACGTCGAGCAGCGGCCGGGCCGGAGCAAGGTCGGTGATGCGATCGGCCGTTCGCGCATCGGCCTGGTCGAGCTGGCCACGGGTCGCACGACGTGGCTGAAGCCGATCGCCGGCGACACCAGCGGGATGTACTCGACGCTCACCTCCTGGGGCTGGAACGACGACGGCACGTCGGCGCTCGTGGTTGCCGGCACTGCCGACTACAACACCCGCGTCATTGCCCGCGTCGATGCCGACTCCGCGCGGCTCACGCCGATCGAGACGCTGCGCGACTCGGCCTGGGTCGGTGGTCCGTGCAGCGGCTGCGGTGGCTGGCTCCCGGGCGCGCAGGGCGTCTGGTGGGTAAGCGAGGCCGACGGCTGGGCCCACCTCTACCGCCAGCAGGCCGACGGCACCGGGCGGAAGCAACTCACCCAGGGGCAGTGGGAAGTCTTCGACGTGTCCTTGTCGCCGGATCGGACCCGCTTCCAGATGCACACCTCCGAAGGATCGCTCTACGAGCGGCACTTCTGGACGATGGCACTCGATGGCTCGGCGCGCACCCGCTACACCGCGGCCAAGGGCGGGCACCAGGTCGTGGTGTCGCCCGACGGAAAGTGGCTGGCCGATGTCGCCTCGCAGAGCAATGTCCCGCCGGAGCTCTTCCTGCAGCCAGCCAAGCCGATGGCGGTCGCGGCGCGGATCACCACCTCGCCGACCGCCGAGTGGCGCGCCGCGAAGTGGATCGCACCGGAGATCATCGACATCCCGGCGAGCGATGGCGCCAAGGTGCCGGCGCGGATCTACCGCCCCGAGCAGATGGGGGCGACGTCGAACGGCGCGGCGGTGATCTTCGTGCACGGCGCCGGCTACCTGCAGAACGTCCACGAATACTGGTCCACCTACTCGCGCGAGTACCAGTTCCATCACCTCCTCGCGTCGAAGGGCTATATCGTCCTCGACCTGGACTATCGCGGCTCCGCGGGGCATGGCCGTGACTGGCGCACCGCGATCTACCGGCACATGGGCGGGCGCGACCTCGATGACCAGGTGGATGCCTCGCGCTGGTTGCAGACGCAGGGAATCGAACCGGAGCGGGTCGGGCTCTACGGCGGCTCCTACGGCGGCTTCATCACGTTGATGGCGCTCTTCACGCGGGCCGACCACTTCGGCGCCGGCGCCGCGCTGCGGTCGGTCACCGACTGGGCCCATTACAACCACGGCTACACCGCGCAGATTCTCAACGAGCCGCAGGCCGACACCGCCGCGTACCGCCAGTCGTCGCCGATCTACTTCGCCGATGGCCTCAAGGACCCGCTGCTCATGGCGCACGGGATGGTCGACGCGAACGTTCAGTTCCAGGACATCGTTCGCCTCTCGCAGCGACTCATCGAGCTCGGCAAGACGCGCTGGGAGCTGGCGGTGTACCCGGTCGAGGATCATGGCTTCGTGCGCCCCGATTCGTGGACCGACGAGTATCGCCGGATCCTCGACCTCTTCGATCGCTGGCTGCCGAAGGGCAGCGCTGGCGCGCGTGACTGACGCCAAGCCGCCGCGGCGAGAGGGGATCGGGACCGCTCGCCTCGGCGTGCTCGTCAACTTGTTGCTGGCGATCTTCAAGGGACTCGCCGGCATCCTCGGCAACTCCTACGCGCTGATCGCCGATGCCGTCGAGTCGGTGGCCGACATCGCGGGTGGACTCGTCGTCTGGGGGAGCCTCTCGGTGGCGGCGCGTGACGCCGACGAGGACCACCCCTACGGCCATGGCAAGGCGGAGCCGCTCGCCACGGCAGTGGTCGGGCTGATGCTGCTCGGCGCGGCGCTCGGCATCATGCTCGAGGCCGTCCGCGAGATGCTGGTGCCGCACCGGCCGCCGGCGTCGTTCACGCTGGCGGTGCTGGTCGGCGTCGTCATCGTGAAGGAGACGCTCTTCCGCCGGGTGCTGCGCGCGGCCGAGGTCGACAACAGCGGCACCGTGCACGCCGATGCGTGGCACCACCGGAGCGACGCGATCACCTCCGCTGCAGCATTCATCGGCATCTCCGCCGCGCTGCTCGGCGGGAAGGGATGGGAGTGGTGCGACGAAGCCGCCGCAATCGTCGCGGCATGTGTCATTCTCGCCAACGGCATCCGGATCATCCGCCCCGCGATTCACGAACTGATGGATGGCGCGCCGGAAGAGGAGTTCCTCGCCTCGGTTTCCAAGGCGGCGCTGGACACGCCCGGGGTGCGCCACATCGAGAAGCTCCGCGCACGCCGCGTCGGCACCCAGTTCGATGTCGACCTGCACGTCCAGGGCGATCCCGCGCTGACGCTGCACGAGGCCCACATCCTCAGCGGCATCGTGAAGGGGCGCATCCGGAGCTCGGTCCCGGCGGTCTGTCACGTGCTGGTCCACATGGAGCCGTACGAACCGAAATGACCCTCGTGGCCGAGGTCGCCGAACGCCTCATGGCGCTGACCGAGGAGGGGGCGATCTGCCTGCTCGCAGTCTCCGGCGGTCCTGATTCGCTGGCTCTGCTCGATCTGCTCCACCGTGGCCTCCCGATCCATCGTCGCCGCCTGCTGGTCGCGCATGTCGATCATGGCATCGCCGCCGAGAGTGCGGCAGTGGCCGCGACGGTCTCGGCGGCGGCCGAGGCTCGCGGTCTCCGGTGCGTCACCACCACGCTCCAGCTCGGGACATCGACGACCGAGACCAAGGCACGACTCGCGCGCCGTGAGGCGCTTCGGTCGCTGGCGACTGACGTGGGTGCCACAGTGATCGTGCTCGCGCATCATGCCGATGACCAGGCCGAGACGGTCCTGCTCCGGCTGCTGCGGGGGAGCGGGCCGGCGGGGTTGGCGGGAATGGCCCCCGGAACGGTCCCTGGGTCAGGCCGCTGCTCGAGATTCCGCGCGATTGCCTGGCGGCACACCTCGCGGAGGCGGGGATCACGGCGTGGCAGGACCCAGCCAATCGCGACGTCCGCCACCTCCGGTCGTGGCTCCGGCATGACGTGCTTCCGACGGTGGCCGGGCGGCTCCCTGACGTCCGTGAGCGGCTGCTCACCGCGGGACGGCAGGCCCGGGATGCCCGGACCGGGTGGGACCAGCTGCTTGAGGCGCTGCCGGAACTGGCCCTGACTGCCGAGCCGGCGGGCTTTTCCGTTGCCGCCCCCCCCGTCCGGGGGTATCGTTCGGCGTTGCGACATGCGGTGGTGGCAGCCCTCGGCCGACGGTGCGGGGTGCCCCTCGGGGCCAGGCGCCTGGCGGCCGTGGATCGGTTGTTGTCCGGACGCGACGCGCGGATTCGACTGGCGGCCGGACTCGAGGCGGAACTCGCCTTCGGTCGGCTGGCGTTTCGTCACCCTGCGGGTCCCGCGCCTGCCCCGGTAACCCTGGGGCCCGAGGCGGGTGTCACCTTCGGACCGGTGGTGCTCACCGCCCGAGTCGCTCCGGCGCTGGAGCTCGAGCGCGAGGGGTGGTCCACGGCGCTGGCGCCGGGCCGCTACACCGTTCGGGCGTGGCAATCGGGGGACCGGATTCGTCCCCTCGGGGGTCGGGGCCATCGACAGGTGTCGGTGCTGCTCCGCGAGGCGAGGATCGCCCCCGGCCGCCGCAGTCATTGGCCGGTCGTCGTCGACGAGGACGCGACCATTGTCTGGGTGCCGGGCATCTGCCGATCGGATGCCCGCATCCCCACGGAAGGAACCGAGGCGCTCTGTGCCCACGCAGCTTTCGCCTGAGATGCAGCGCCGCGCCGGCGGCCATTCGCTCCGCATCGTCTTCGACGAGACGGCGATCGCCGAGCGGGTGCGCGAGCTGGGGCACGAGATCACCGCCGCCTACCCCGAGGGGGAGCTGCTGGTGCTCGGCCTGCTCAAGGGGAGCTTCATCTTCCTGAGCGACCTGGTGCGCCAGATCGACCGGCCGCTGCACCTCGATTTCCTGGTGGCGTCGTCGTACGGCACCGGCACCGTCTCGAGCGGCACGGTCCGCCTGCTCTATGATCCGGAAACGCCGCTCGAAGGGAAGCACATCGTGATCGTCGAGGACATCATCGACAGCGGTCGCACGATGTTGAAGCTGTTGGCGCTCCTGAAGGAACGGAACCCGGCGTCCGTCGCCGTCTGTTCGTTGCTCGACAAGAAGCTGCTCCCGACCCCGATCCCCGAGCTGCGGTGGGTCGGATTCACGGCACCCCCGGCGTTCCTCGTGGGCTACGGCCTCGACCACGCCGAAGATTTTCGCCACCTCCCGTTCATCGGTGACCTGACTGATGGCTGATCGCAACGTGCCCCGTCCCCCGTCCACTGGCTGGGGCAACCTGAGCAAGACCCTCGCGTTCTGGGCGCTCATCGCGGTGCTCTTCATCGCGCTCTTCCAGTACATGGGGAAGCAGCGCACGCCGAGCGAGTTCACCTACACCGACTTCTCGGCGCAGCTGGCCGGCGGGAACATCGCGAAGGCGGACGTGGTCGAGGGCGAGATGATCAAGGGCGAGTTCCGCACCGCGGTGACCCAGGACGGGCGCCCGGTGAAGGAGTTCACCGTGCTGCTGCCCATCAAGGACTCCGAGGCGCTGATCACCCGGCTCGAAGATGCCGGCGTCGCGGTCACGGCCTCGAAGACCAAGAACGGCCTCTCCGTGCTGCTGATCACGGCGCTGCCGTGGGTCGTCATCATCGGCCTCTGGTGGTTCCTCTTCCGGCAGATGCAGGCCGGCGGCAATCGCGCGTTTGCGTTCGGGAAGAGCAAGGCGAAGCTGCTCACGGGCGACACGCCGAAGCTGACGTTCGCCGACGTGGCCGGTGCCGACGAGGCGAAGGTCGAGCTGCAGGAAGTGATCGAGTTCCTCAAGGATCCGCAGAAGTTCACCCGCCTCGGCGGGCGGCTCCCGAAGGGCGCGCTGCTGGTCGGCCCCCCGGGCACCGGCAAGACGCTGCTCGCCAAGGCCGTCGCCGGTGAGGCGGGGCGTCCCTTCTTCTCGATGTCGGGCTCCGACTTCGTCGAGATGTTCGTCGGCGTCGGCGCGAGCCGCGTCCGCGACCTCTTCGAGCAGGGGAAGGCGCACGCGCCGTGCATCATCTTCATCGACGAGATCGACGCGGTCGGCCGTCATCGTGGCGCCGGCCTGGGTGGCGGGCACGACGAGCGCGAGCAGACGCTGAACCAGCTGCTGGTCGAGATGGACGGCTTCGAGTCGAACGACGGCGTGATCCTGATCGCCGCGACCAACCGTCCCGACGTGCTCGATCCCGCGCTGCTGCGCCCGGGCCGCTTCGACCGCCAGATCGTGGTCGACGCCCCCGACGTGAAGGGCCGCGAGGGCATCCTCATGGTGCACACGCGGAAGATCCCGCTGGCCCCGGGGGTCAACCTCGCGACGATCGCGCGCGGCACGCCGGGGATGGCCGGTGCCGACCTCGCGAACCTCGTCAATGAGGCCGCGCTGCTCGCCGCGCGCAACAACAAGCAGTCGGTCGAGATGTCGGACTTCGAGGACGCCAAGGACAAGGTGATGCTCGGCGTCGAGCGGCGCTCGCTGGTACTGACCGAGAACGAGAAGAAGCTCACGGCGTACCACGAGGCCGGGCACGCGGTGGTGGCGATGAAGACGCCGGGCTCCGACCCGGTGCACAAGGTCACCATCATCCCGCGCGGCCGGGCGCTGGGCCTCACCGCCTCGCTCCCCGAGACCGATCGGCACAACTATACGCTCGACTGGCTGATCGGCTCGCTGGCGATGTTCTTCGGCGGCCGGGCCGCCGAGGAGATCATCTTCGGCAAGGGCGCCGTCACCACCGGGGCGGGGAACGACATCGAGCGCGCCACTGCACTGGCGCGCCGGATGGTGACCCAGTTCGGCATGAGCGACGTCATCGGGCTGATGGCTGTCGGCGAGCGCGAGCAGGAGGTCTTCCTCGGTCGCGAGTTCGGCTCGCGGCGTGAAGTCTCCGAGCAGACGGCGCGCATGGTGGACGGCGAGGTGAAGCGGCTGATCGACGAGGCGTATGCCAAGGCGCTCAAGCTGCTCAACGAGAACCGCGATCTCCTCGAGCGGATCGCCCAGGCGCTGCTCGAGCGCGAGACGATCGACCGCGAGGATCTCGAGCTGCTGAACAACAACCAGCCGCTCCCGCCGCGCGTCACCCCCGCGCCGCCGCTGCCGCCGGCCCCGCCGGCGTCGCCGGCGTCGCCGGTGCGCAACGAGGCGACCGGGATGCGGACGCCGATCCTCGGGGCGCCGCCGGCAGAACCCGCCGGCGCGTGATCGTCACCCCACTCTCGGATCGCGCTCCCGCCGCGATCCGTGACGCCCTCCTGTCCCACGGATGGGAGGGCGAGGTCTGTCGGCTTACCGCCTCCGGCCTCGAGACCTCCTCCTTCCATGTGACCGGCATTGCCTCGACGATGATCGAGGCGATGCTGCCCGTCGCCAACAAGCTCGGCCTCGAGATGGTCACCGGCGAGGATTGGATCATCCTCACCGGGGCACGCTCGCGCCTCGGCGCCTTCGCGCGCCCGTGGGTGCAGCCCGAGGCGGTGCGCGACCTCGCCCAGGCGATCGGCATGGCGATGCCGGCGGACTTTCCGGTGCTGTGGCGGCATGCCCGCGGCGCGCTCTCGCTCGAGTCGCCGGTGCTGATGGGGATCCTCAACGTCACTCCCGATTCCTTCTCCGATGGCGGCACCGCGACCGACGAGCCGGCAGTGCTGCGTCGGGTCGAGGCGCTGCTGGCGGGCGGGGCAGGGGTGATCGACCTGGGTGGCGAATCGACCGCGCCGTTCGCGCCGCCGGTGCCGCTCGATGTCGAGATGGCGAGGGTCCTGCCGGCGATCACCGCGATCGTTCGTGAGCACCCCGACGTGCTCATCTCGGTAGACACCGTCAAGCACGAGGTGGCCGAGGCGGCACTCGGAGTCGGGGCGGCGATCGTCAATGACGTCACGGCCGGCCGGCACGACCTGCAACTCTTGAGCGTCGCGGCGCGTCACAAGGCGGGTGTGGTGCTTTCGCACTCGCGCGGCGACGTCGGCCGCCTCGCGAGCTACGATGCCGCCGAGTACGACGGGGACGTCGCCGGACACGTCACCCGAGAACTCGACGCGTCACGCGCCACCGCCCTCGCCGCCGGCATCCCCATGGAGGCCATCGTGCTCGACCCGGGCTTCGGCTTCGCCAAGCACCCCGACCAGAACATCGCCCTCCTCGACCAGGTCGGCGCCCTCGTCGCGCTCGGCTCGCCGGTGCTGATCGGCGCCTCGCGGAAGCGCTTCCTCGGCGAGGTCACCGGCCGGGCCCTCGCGGACCGCGACCGCGCAACGGCGGCGGCCTGCGCCCTCTCGCTCGACCGCGGTGCCAGGCTCTTCCGGGTGCACGACCCCGAAGCAACGCGCGACGCCCTTGCCGTGGCGGAGGCGCTGTGGCGGAGCCGACGCTGACCCGCCCGCCGTATCGCTGGGCCGCAGCCGCCTCGCTGGTGGTGCTGCTCGGCTACATCGCCACGCTGGCGCCCTCGGTCACCTTCTGGGATGCCGGCGAGTTCATCTCCGCGGCGAAGACGCTCGGCGTCCCGCATCCGCCCGGCACGCCGCTCTTCGTGATGGTCGCCCACCTCTGGGCAATGATCCTGCCGATCGGCGAGTACGCCTGGCGCCTCAACCTCCTCTCCGCCATCTGCAGCTCCATCGCCGCGGGCTGCTGGTTCCTGGTGGCCTATACCTCCGTCGCGCGCGGGGATGCAGCTCGTGGCGAGACCTCGCTTCTCGCTTCTCGCTTCTCGCCTCTTGCTCTAGGTGCGGGATGGTCCGCCGCCATCGTCACCGCCTTTTCGTTCACGATGTGGCAGAACTCCATCGAGACCGAGGTCTATGCCGTCGCGATGATGATCATCGCGCTCGCGGTGTGGACCGTCACGCGCTGGCGCGAGGCGCGGACCACCAGCCAGGGTACGCGTCTGCTACTGGTGCTGCTCTACCTCGGCGGCATCTCGATTGGCAATCACCTCCTCGGCCTGCTGGTCGGGCCGGCGCTGGTGGCGGCGCTGATGAGTACGTCGTGGCTTGGCCCGTTGGCCGATCCGACCGCTCGCCGGGCGGAGCAGGCCCGGATCGCGGTGGTCGGCACCGTCTGGCTGCTGCTGATTGCGCTCGGACTCGGCAGCACCAACCTCACGCTGACGACGGCGGCGCTGGTGGCTGTCGCGGGTGTGTGGGCCATCGGGCGGAAGCAGCTCGGCTTCGTGGCGATGGCGCTGCTGATCGTGGCGATCGGCGTGACGCCATACCTGTTCCTCTACTTCCGCGCCAAGCAGGGGCCGTGGATCAACGAGGCCGATGCCTCCACCTGGGATGCGCTCCTCGCCGTGATCCGGCGCGCACAGTATCCGGTGCGGACGCCGCTCGACGATCCGACGGTCTATCACGGGCCGGACAATCCCGGTCGCACGCTGACGATGCTCGGCTACCAGCTCGCCAATTACGCCCAGTACTTCGACTGGCAGTGGGCTCGCTCGCTCGGCGACATCGCCTTCGCGCCGTTCCGGCTGCTGGTGACGCTGGTCTTTGCGTCGCTCGGAATGCGTGGTGCCGTGGCGCAGCGGCGCGACGACCGGACCGGCTTCCACATGATGCTGATCCTCCTCCTGGTCACCGGGCTCGGGCTGCTGCTGTACATGAACTTCAAGCCGGGGCCGAGCATCGGGTGGGAGCAGTGGCCCGGGCTGGAGGATCACGAGGTCCGCGACCGCGACTACTTCTTCGTCGCGAGCTTCGTGGCGTGGGCCTTCTGGGCGGCGCTCGGCATCGCGGACCTTGTGCGCAGTACGGCGCTGCGGTTGCCTGTCGCGCGGCGGAGCCTGGCGGTGGCGGTCTTCGGACTCGCGCTGTTGCCGCCGGTGCTCAATGCTCGGATGGCAACGCGGAAGCAGACGCCCGAGGCGACGATGGCGCGCGACTTTGCGCACGCCTTGCTGCAGTCGGTGCCGCCGGGCGGGATCCTCTTCACCTGGGGTGACAACGACACCTTCCCGCTCTGGTATGCGCAAGCGGTGGAGGGGGTGCGGCGCGATGTCACGATCGTCTGCCTCGCGCTCGCCGAGACGGAGTGGTACCAGCGGCAGCTGCGGAACTGGAAGGCCGATCCGGTTGACAAGGCCAACCTTGCGGCGGTGTGGCAGTCGTCGCCGGTGCCCGACCTCAACGGGCCGATCCACACCATTTCCGACTCGGCGATCAGGGCCTTCTCGCCGTTCCTGGTTGACAAGCCGGAGACGATCCCGCTGCGGAATGGCCTGAAGGTCGAGCTGCACAAGGGCGACGCCGTCTACGCCAAGGACATGCTCCTGCTGCAGGTGCTGATCACCAACGCGGGCGTCCGGCCGATCGCCTGGTCGGTCACCACGGCGAACAAGCTCTATGGCCTCGGGCCGCAGCTGGTGCAGCAGGGCTTGGCGATCGTGATGCCGACCGTGCCGGTGAGCGGCGTGGTGGGTGCCGATGCCGCGGGGCCGGGGAAGACTCCGTTCGACCTCGCGACGACGACGCGGCTCATCAACGAGACCTGGAAGTACGGCAAGCTGCTTGATGGTGGCACCGATCGTCTCGATGCCAACATCCGGGCGATGTCCGGAACATGGGCGATGCCGTTCGTGCAGGCTGGGATTGCGTCGGTGATGGTCGGCGACACCGCCTCGGCGATCCCGTACCTGGAGAAGTCGCTCCAGATGGTCGACCAGCCGGGAGTGGCCGGCTTCCTGGCGCAGTTGAAGGGACGGGGTGGGGCAGTGGTGGTGCCGGTGAAGTAGGGTGAACGGGGGTGGTGTGCACGCCACGTTCCCACGGCCGTCACCCCCGGCTATCCTCCATCATCCCCCCTCCGTCGAGCCCCGCATGCCTGGCCATGCCCTGTTCGCCCGCACGGCTTTCCTTCCGTTCCTGCTCGCCGGCTCGGCGCTCCACGCCCAGTCTCCCGCCGATCGTCCCCGCATCGACTCGCTCTTCCACTACCTCGGCGCCGCGACGGCGTCCGCCCCGCCGTCGGCGTACACCTGCCCCGGCGACGCCGCGTTGCAGCGGCTCTGCGATGCGCTGATTGCCACCCGCCGGGCCGAGCTCCTGACCGACAAGGGCGAGGCCACCAAGGCGCGCGACCTGCTGGAGCGGGTGGTTGGCGAGCGCCCCCAGTGGCCGGTGGCCTGGTACGGCCTCGGCGTGGCGCGCTTGCAGGTGGCCCGGACCGGCGGCCTCTCGCGGAGCGGGGCGCTGCATCCGGTGGGCGTGAGCAACGAGGCCGGGGCGGGCTATGCCTTGGTTCGGTCCCTCGAATTGGACTCGACGTTCGTGCTGGCGGCCGAGGCGCTCGCGATGGCATCGGTGCCGCGGGAAGGGGCGTCGCGGGTCGGCGAGCGAGTGGCGATGCTCGAGCGCGTGGAACGCCTGCTGAGCCCTGCGGCCCGATACCAGGCCGGTGTCGTGGCGGTCACCGCCAAGAACGGCCCGGCCGCAGTGCGCTTCCTCACGCCGATCCAGGGGACGCCCGACCGGCCGAACGGCCTCGCGGCGATTGTGCTCGCGCGGGCCCGCTATCAGGCCGGCAATCCACAGGCGGGTCGGGCGGCGTTGCTTGCCGGAGCGGCCGATCCGAACGCTGCGGCCCGCGCCGCCTATCGGAAGGAGCTCGCGTGGGTCGCCGAGCCGAGCGAGTTGGCGGCGTGGGACTCGCTCCCCCCGGCGCAGGCCTCGGCGTGGCTCGGCGCCTTCTGGGCACGGCGTGACGTGCGCGATGCCCGCCCCGACGGGGCACGACTGATCGAACACTACACGCGGATGGAATACGCCTTCGAGGTCTTCCAGCGCGTGGTCCCGCAACTCGGCGTGCAGAAGAATGCCGGGATGGCGTTCGCGATGGATTATGAAGTGGAGGCACAGGACTTAAGGCAGGGCCTCTATTCCATGAATCTGAAGGAGGGCGATGAGGCAGGCATCGCGCTGCAACGTTTCGCTGGCGACGCCATGGGAATGGGCCCCGATTCGCCATTTCGCGCCTTCCGCACCACGCAGACATTGATCGACGACCGCGGCGTGATCTGGATTCGGCACGGCAAGCCGACCAAGGTCGCGCGCACCGCGGACGGCGTAGCCTTGGAGGCGTGGCGTTACGACCGACCCGAGGGGTCGCTTCTGCTCCAGTTTCGGGAGGAGAATTTCGACGGACAGTCCGGGGCATCCGTGTTGGTGCCGTCGCTGGTCACCGCCAACCCGTTGCAGCGGGATCAGCTGTGCGCGCTTGACCAGTCGCTCTGCACGCTGAATGCGGATCCACGTGGGGGCCTGAAGGTCATGGGTGAGGGGCAGGGAGACTACAATCCTCCGTGGAGTCAGAATCCGTCGAAGGATCGCCTCAAGGTCGACGCCAGAGCCAATTCCACTGCCCGGATCCAGCGCCTCCACCGCAACGGCCTCGACGCCATCACCGAAGCGACGACCACCGACGACAACGCCCGACCATTCGCCCGCGCCTTCGCGCCCACGGTGCAGATCTACGGCCTTGATCGCGCCAGCGGCGGGGCCGGGCGTGCGGTTGTCGCCTTTGCCGTTCCCGGCACCCAGCTCGAATACACCACGCCGCCCGAGGCAGGTGGCCGCGCCGTCTATCCGCTGCGCGTCGAGGTCATGCTGTCTCGTAGGAGCGACGGCACGCGCTTCGACCTCGACACACTGCGCCGGTTCGCCACCGCGGCGCCGCTCACCGGCGAGCAGTATCTCACCGGCCTGGTCGAGCTCCCGGTCGCACCGGGGCGCTACGTCGCCACGGTGGTGCTGAGTCAGGGCGATCTCGGCTCCATCGCCCGCCTGGGCGAGATCGTCGTTCCGGCCGCGCGTGCCGCGCTGAGCGTCTCCGACATCGTGTTGGGGCGCGAGGGCAGCGGCGTGCGCTGGCAGTCGGGCGCAACGGCAGTGCCGCTGCACCCACTCAACGCCTACCCGAAGGGCGGGACGGCAGAGGTGTACTACCAGTTGGCAGGGCTCACAACGGGGACGCGCTACACCAGCCGCCTCGAACTGTTCGACGGCGACGATGACCCGAAGAAGCCCGCGCGGCTGTCGATCGCCTTCGAGACGACGGCGACGTCGGAACGGGCCGAGGTGTCCAGGTCGCTCGGGCTGCAGAACATTGCGCCGGGGCGCTATCGGGTGCGGCTGACGGTGCGGGGTGGGGACGAGACGGCGGCGGCCGTGGCGTGGCTGACGGTGGTCAAGTGAGGCACGGGGTTACTTGCCTTGGGTAACCCGCTCCAGGCGCGCCTTCGCCTGCTTGACCCGTACATGCGTCGAGTCGAGTTCGCGCGCCATCCCCTCATAGCCTGACCTGAGAAGCCGCTCCGCCTCCGCATGGAAGGCGGGGCCACGCCGCGCGAGGATGTCGCCCACCATGCTCTCCCCCTGCGCGATGGCCCAGTGCGTCGACGGGAACGCGGCGCGCCGGAGCCTGAGCCCTTCACGCGCCGTACGCTCGCCACGTGCCGGGTCGCCGAGTTCGGCCTGACACCATCCCAGGAAGAGCAGCGCGGTGTTGAGCGAGGCGTCGCGTTCGTTGAGCCCCCTGCCGCGGAGCGCGACGACCCCCTCCGCCAGCGGGACGGCCTCGCGGCACCGCCCCGCATCGGCGAGGATGTTGATCCGCATCCGAACCGCCGCCAGCGTCCCCGGATTGTCCGCCCCGAGCGTGGCCGAGTAGATCGCGATCGCCCGCTGCGCCACGCTGTCGGCCTCGGCGTACTTCCCCTGAAAGAGCAGCGCCCCCGCCAACGGCTGCAGCGCGTTGGCCACGCGCATGTTGTTCGGCCCGCGTGTCCTGGTGAAGATCGCGGCGGCCTCGCGCAGTCGTGGCTCCGCTTCGACGTACCGGCCAAGCGTCGCGAGCGCGGTGGCGTAGTTGGTGAGCGCCACCGCCGAGCTGACATCGGGCCGGAGCGCAGCGATCCGGTCGGCGACCTTGGCGTACACCTCCGCCGCTTCGGCGACTCGCCCCTGCTCCGAGATCGCGTTCGCGAGGTTGTTCATCCCGCGGTAGATCTCGACCGAGTCGATGCCGGGCACCTTGCCGTACATCACCAGCGACCGCCGGTAGAGCGACTCCGCCCGCTCCGGCGAGCCGACCTCCGTTTCCAGTCCCGCGAGGTTGTAGAGCCCGTCGGCCCGCTCGCGTAGCGACACGCGCTCGCCGAGCGAATCCTGCAGCCGGACCGCGTCGAGCATCAGCGGGCGGGCGCGGTCGTAGAGCCCCATGTCGATCAGCGTTGAGGCCAGGGTGTTCTTGATCGCGGCGCGGAGGTCGGGCGCGCTCCGGAACGACGAATCAATCCGCGGGATCACCAGGTCGATCGCTTCGACCACCGTGGTGCCCTTGCCCGATTCCTGCGGTTTGGCCGCGGAGAGGACGTCGCGGAAGAACTGCGTCACCTGCGCGGTGCGCTGCTGCTCGAGGACCGCACGGTCACGCTCGGCGCGCGCCACCTGCGCCTGCCGCATCGAGACGACCGGTGCCGCCGACGAGCGCCACCACGGCCAGCGCCGCTGCGGCCACCGCCATCGCGATTCCGGCGCGCGAACTTGCCTAGTCGGTAGCCGATCGTGTCGGGTTGGGCCAGCACCGGGAGGCCGCCGAGGTGGCGCTGGCAGGTCGTCGCCCAATTGCTGCGCGGTCCGGTAGCGCCGCTCGGCCTCGGGCCGGAGCGCCATCAGGATGATCGAGTCGACGTCGCCGGCGAGCGAACGTCGCAGCCTGGCCGCCGTGTCGTGCTCGCTGGCCGCCGCTTCCTCCGTGACGGCTCGACTCGGTGCCGTCGGCACCCCGCGCTCCACCAGCGCGCCGCGCGCCGTCGGGCCGAAGGGTCGCACGCCGGTCACCAGCTCGTAGAGCACCACGCCGAGGGAGTAGATGTCGCTCGCGGTGGTGACCTCACCACCGAGCAGCTGCTCCGGCGACGCGTACGCCACGGTCATCGGCGTCACGCCGGTGTGCGTCAGGTCGTCGCCCCCGAGCAGCGTCGGATCGGCGAGCTTGGCGATGCCGAAGTCGAGCAGCTTGACGGTGCCATCCTCGGCGACGAGGATGTTGCCAGGCTTGAGGTCGCGGTGGATCACCAGGTGCTCGTGGGCGTACTGCACCGCGGCGCAGACCTGCCGGAAGAGCCCCAGTCGCTCGCGGAGACCGAGGTGGCGGGCAGTGCACCACTGGTCGATCGGCTGCCCCTCGACATACTCCATGATGAAGTACGGCTCGCCCTCAGGCGTGACGCCGCCATCCAGCAGCGCGGCGATGTTGCGGTGCTCGAGCCGCGCCAGCAGCTGCCGCTCGCGCTGGAAGCGGGCGAGCGCCTGTGCGCGGTCGCCCAGCAGCGACACCATCTTGATCGCGACGCGCTTGCGATACTGGTCGTCGGCGCGGTGCGCCTCGTACACCGTCCCCATTCCGCCCTGACCGATCTCCCGCACCAGCTCGTACTGCCCCACGCGGCGCCCGAGCAGCGCTTCCGGGGTCGGCGCATCACTCGCCGGCATCGAGGCGGATTGCTCGAAGCGGTCGCCCACGTCGTCGGCCGCGGCCAGCAGCGAGATCAGTTCGGCATGGAGGGGGGCGTCATCGGCGAGTGCGGCGAGCCGCGCCGTCCGCTCGGCGGGCGGGAGCTCCAGCAATTCGGCGAAGCGGGCGGAGAGCTCGCCCCAGCGATCCGCCGGCAGCCCCACCGTCAGGCCGCCTGGAGTTCGCGGTGCAGCCAGGCGCGCGCGAGGGTCCAGTCGCGCTTCACGGTGGCCGGCGAGATGCCGAGGACGTCGGCGCTCTCCTCGATCGAGAGCCCGACGAAGTAGCGCAGCTCGACCACCTTGGCCTGCCGGGCGTCGAGGGCCGCCAGTCGATGCAGCGCCTCGTCGACGGCGACGACCTCTTCGCTCGGTGCGCCATCGGCGAGGTCGACCTGCGAGTCGAGGGTGACCTGGTGCTTGGCCCCGCGCTTCTGCGCGTTCCGGCGGCGGGCATGCTCCACGAGGATCCGCCGCATCGCCTGGGCGGCGATCCCGAAGAAATGGGCGCGATTCTCCCAGGTGAGGGGCGTTCCGCCGGTCAGCCGAAGAAAGGCTTCGTGCACCAGGGCGGTGGCCCCGAGGGTGTGGTCATCCCGCTCGAGGCGGAGCTGGCCGGCGGCCAGGCGCCTGAGCTCGTCGTAGACCACGGGGAGCAGCGCCGACAGCGCGTCGGGGCTGCCGCCCGAGGCGGCGGCGAGGAGGGTGGTCACATCGGAGCGGGCAGCGTCCATCGGTCCGGGGTGGTGGGAGGGTTACCGGATACTCCCCCGCCAAGGGGGTGGCGTCAAGGTGGAGGTGGGACGGGCTTGGGCACCCCCCTCCGGCTATATTTCCCAGTTATGCCAGAACCGGGCCTCACGGGCCGAATCGCCGCCATACGGGGCGTGATCGCCGAGCGGCAGAAGGTCGGCGGGTGGACCCATCCGGTCCGGATCGTGGCGGTGACCAAGACCCACGGTCCCGAGGCCGTCAGGGAGGCCGTGGCGGCTGGGCTGGACGCCGTCGGTGAGAACCGGGTCCAGGAGGCGCTCCCCAAGATGGCGGCCACCGCCGACCTCGCGGTCGAGTGGCACCTGATCGGGGGGCTGCAGCGGAACAAGGCACGCCAGGCGGTCGGGAAGTTCGCCCTGATCCACTCCGTGGACCGCAGCGAATTGGCCGCCGAGCTGGACCGCCGAGTCGAGTCCGGCGCCATTCAGCCGGTGCTGGTGCAGGTGAACTGCTCCGCCGAGCCGCAGAAGGGCGGGGTGGAGCCGGCCGATCTCGCGGCGTTGCTCGACCAGATGCGCACGATGCCGCGCCTCCGGGTCGACGGCCTGATGACGATGGCGGAGTTCACCGACGACGAGACCGTGCAACGGCGCACCTTCGCGTTGCTGCGCACGTTGCGAGACCAGATGCAGGCCGAGGGTCACCGGCTCCCCGAGTTGTCGATGGGGATGTCGGGGGACTATCCGGCAGCAGTCGAGGAGGGAGCGACGATGCTCCGCCTCGGATCGATTCTTTTCGGGCCTCGGCCCCAACCCTGACCGACGACCACGTGAGCGCTGACGCTACTCCTCCGACCGATTCCACCGCCGCCCGCCACCCTGCGTGGCCGGACGGCGGCGCCGACGCGCTCGAGCGCGATCTCCTGGCACGGTGGGAGTCGGAAGGGCTCTTCCAGCAGGTGCAGGCTGCGACCGCCGACGGCGAAGGCTTCGTGTTCTTTGAAGGGCCGCCGACCGCCAACGGCCGCCCCGGCATCCACCACGTCTTCTCGCGCACCATCAAGGACCTGATCTGCCGCTACCAGGCGATGCAGGGGAAGCGGGTCACGCGGATCGCAGGGTGGGACACGCACGGCCTTCCGGTCGAGCTCGAGGTCGAGAAGCAGCTCGGCTTCTCCGGCAAGAAGGACATCGAGGCGTACGGCGTCGCCGAATTCTCGAAGAAGTGCCTCGAGAGCGTCTTCACCTACCGCGACGAGTGGGTGCAGCTCTCGAACCGGACCGGCTACTGGCTCGATTACGACAACGCGTACGTGACCTGCACCAAGGAGTACGTCGAGTCGGTCTGGTGGTTGCTGCAGCGGCTCTTCCAGAAGGAACTGCTCTATCGCGGCCATCGCGTCTCGCCGTACTGCCCGCGTTGCGGCACGGTGCTCTCGTCGCACGAGCTGGCGCTGGGCTACCAGGAAGTGAAGGACAAGTCGGTCTACGTGACCTTCCCGCTCAGCGACGGCTCGGGGCGCGAGCTCGTGGTCTGGACCACCACGCCGTGGACGCTGCCGAGCAACGTCGCGGTCGCCGTGAATCCGGAGCTCGAGTACGCCGAGTTCACCTCGCCGGCGCATCCGGGGCGGACCTTCGTGCTCGCGGCGTCGCGTGCGGCGAAGGCAGCAGAGCTGCTGGGCGAGGGGACCACGATGGGCGCGAGCGTGCCGGGGGCGCAGCTCGCCGGCCTCCGCTACGCGCGGCCGTTCGACATCGTGACGATGCCCGCCGAGGGGGCGCATTCGATCGTCGTCACCGGCGCGTTCGTCACGGCCGATGACGGCTCGGGGCTGGTGCACATGGCGCCCGCGTTCGGCGCGGACGACTACGCCGCCGGCCGCGAGCATGGACTCGCGCTGGTGCGCCCGGTCGCGGGCGACGGCACCTTCACGGGGACGTCGTGGCCGGAACTCAACGGCCAGCTCGTTACCGCCGACGACACCAACGAGATGCTGATCCGGAAGCTCAAGGAGCTCGGACGGCACCTCAAGACCGAGCAGTACATCCACAGCTATCCGCACTGCTGGCGCTGTCACAGCAAGCTGATCTATTACGCCCGCGAATCGTGGTTCGTGCGGACGTCGTCGGTGAAGGCGCGGATGCAGGAGCTGAACGGCGGCATCGCGTGGCACCCGCCCGAGGTCGGCTCGGGGCGCTTCGGCGAATGGCTCGGCAACAACATCGACTGGGCGCTCTCGCGTGAGCGCTACTGGGGCACGCCGCTGCCGATCTGGGTGAGCGATCGCGACCCCGAGTACGTCGAGGTGATCGGGTCGTTTGCGGAACTCAAGGAAAAGGCCGGCTTCACGCCGACCGGCGACCTCGACGTCCACAAGCCGTGGGTCGACGAGATCACCTGGCCGGCGCCGGGTGGCGGGACGATGCGCCGCGTGCCGGAAGTGATCGATACCTGGTTCGACTCGGGGTCGATGCCGTACGCGCAGTGGCACTATCCGTTCGAGAACGTCGACCAGTTCGAGCGGCACTTCCCGGCGGACTACATCTGCGAGGGGATCGACCAGACGCGCGGCTGGTTCTACTCGCTGCTGGCGATCGGCACCGCCGTGTTCGACGCGGCGCCGTACCGGAACGTGATCGTCAACGAGCTCGTGCTCGATGCGGCCGGCCAGAAGATGTCGAAGAGCAAGGGGAACGTCGTCGATCCGTGGAAGCTGGTCGAGAAGCACGGCGCCGACGCGGCACGCCTCTACATGGTGCTCTCGAGCCAGGTCTGGCAGCCGAAGCGGTTCGACGAGCGGCAACTCGTCGAGACCGCGGGCGGATTCCTGAACACGCTGCGCGCGTCGTACCACTTCTTCTCGCTGTATGCCGGACCCGACGGCGCCACGGCCCCGGCTGCGGCCGACCGTCCGCTCGCCGATCGCTGGCTGCTGGGGCGTCTCGACGCCACGGTCGCCGCGGTGCGGGCGGCGTTCGATGCGTATGACGTGACCACCGGTGTGCGCGCGCTGACCGAGTTCGTCGTCGACGATCTCTCGAACTGGTGGGTGCGCCTCAATCGCGGCCGCTTCTGGGCGCCGGGGCGCGAGGCCGATCCGTCGGCCGTGGCGACGATGCGCGAGACGCTGGTGTCGGTGGCCCGCCTGCTCGCGCCGGCGGCACCGTTCGCGAGCGACTGGCTCCACCGGGCGATGACGGGAACCTCGGTGCACCTGGCGCCGTTCCCGGTGGATGGCGGCCGGCTCGACCCGGCGCTCGACCGGGCCATGGACGGCATACGCCGGCTCGCCTCGCTCGGTCGCGCCGCGCGCGAGACCGCCTCGCTCCGCGTCCGGCAACCGCTGGCGACGATCCGTGTTGCGGTGCCGGTCGAGGTGCGTGGCGCCGAGTTCGACGCGCTGCTGCCGCTCCTCCGGGGCGAGACCAACGTGAAGCGTGTCGAAATCGTGACGTCGGATGCCGATCTTGTCCGGCTGCGGGGCAAGCCGAACTTCCGGACCCTCGGCAAGCGCTTCGGTGCCGAGGTGAAGGGGGTCGCCGCGTCGGTGGCGCTGCTCACCTCCGAGCAGCTCCGTGCGCTGGAGCAGGGCGAGAGCGTCACCGCCGATTACCTGCTCCTCCCCGAGGACGTGACGATCGAGCGGGAAGTGGTGACGGACTGGCCGGTGGCGAGCGCCGGGCCGTTCGTGGTGGCGCTCGATCCGGCGGTGACGCCGGCGCTGGCGCAGGAGGGGATTGCCCGCGAACTCGTGAGCCGGATCCAGCGGCTCCGGAAGGAGGCGGGCTTCGACGTCAGCGCACGGATCGTCCTGTCGCTGACGGGAGATGCCGCGCTGCTCGAGGCGGCACGGGCGCATGCGGAGTACATCGCCGGCGAGACGCTGGCGCGCGAGTTCCTGATTGGCGAGACGGTGCCGGACGCCGATCGGTCGGAGGCAGTCGAAGTCGAGGGACACGCTGGCGCACTCGCGGTACGCCAGCTCGGGAACGGTCGGACCCCTTCCGGCCCTGCACACGTGGATGCATCGTGACCAAGACCCAGCTCAAGCATCTCGAGGGGCGCCTCCTGGAGGAGCGCGCGCGCGTCATGAAGGAACTCGGTTATTACGACGAGCAATTCAACAACACGCTGCAGGGCGCCGACGGCGACCTCTCCTCGTACTCGCTGCACATGGCCGATCAGGGCACCGACGCCATGGAGCGCGAGAAGCAGTTCCTCATGGCCTCGAAGGAAGGCCGCTACCTGTGGCACCTCAACGAGGCGCTCCGCCGGCTCTACAACAGCCCGGAGAACTTCGGCAAGTGCCACCAGTGCGGCGCGATGATCGACTTCGAACGCCTCGATGCCCTGCCGCACGCGCGGCTCTGCATCTCGTGCAAGGAAAAGGAAGAGGATGCCAAGAAGCGCTGATCGCCGGGTCCCGTTCTGGGGCGTGCTCGCCATCACCGTGGTGCTCGACCGGATCACCAAGATGATCGCGGAGAGTCGCCTGGTGTGGGGCGACGCGCCCATCCCGGTCATCGGCGACTTCACGCGCTGGCGCCTGGTGTACAACACCGGCGCCGCGTTCGGGCTCCATCTCGGCAGCTACTCGCGCTGGGCGTTCATGCTGATCGCCTGCGTCGCCGTCGTGGTGCTGTACAAGATGTGGCGGGAGGCCGACGTGGCCGACCGCTTCCGCCAGCTCGCCCTCGCCTTCGTGGCGGGTGGCGCCGTCGGCAACCTCATCGACCGGGTCCTCTCGGCGCGCGGGGTCGTCGACTTCATCGACATGGGGATCGGCGAAGGACTGCGCTGGCCGACCTACAATGTCGCCGACATTGCCGTCACCTGCGGGGCGCTGGCCCTCGCGATTTCTCTCTGGCGCGAGGATGCGCGGCGCGCTCCCGCGCCGACCGCCTAGGCGGTCAGGCCCGGTCGTGGAATTCTCCGTCGTCCCCGTGCAGGTCGAACGTCTCGACCGCTATCTCGCCGACCAATTGCAGCTGTCGCGGACTGTCGCGGCTCGCATCGTCGCCGCCGGCCACATCCGCTGCGGCGCGAAGGTGCTGCGCGCCTCGCACCTGCTCGCCCGGGGCGACGTCGTCACCGTCGACCTGCCGGAAACCGAAGAGCCGCGGCGGATCGTCCCCAATCCGATCGAGCTCACGGTCATCCACGAGGACGAAGACCTTGCGGTGATCGACAAGCCCGCGGGGCTGGTGGTGCACCCGGCGCCGGGGCACTGGGACGACACGCTCGTCAACGCGCTCGTCGCCCGAGGCACCACGCTGGCCGGCGGCGCCGAGGGGCGGCCGGGGATCGTGCACCGGCTGGACCGCGACACCAGCGGGCTCTTGATCGTCTCGAAGACCGACCTGGCGCACCGCCGGCTCGGGCAGATGATCGCGGCGCGCCGCGTCTCGCGAGTCTACGCGGCGATGGTCTGGGGCCATCTCGACGAGGAGAAGGTGATCATCGAGGCGCCGCTGGCGCGGCACCCGAAGGACCGGAAGCGGATGTCGATCCAGGCCGACGGGCGGGCAGCCCGCACCGACGCCTTTCCGATCGTCCGGCTCGGTCCGGTCTCGATCGTCCGGCTCGAGCTGCACACCGGGCGGACCCACCAGATCCGCGTTCACCTGGAGTCGATCGGCCACCCCATCGTGGGCGACCCGGTCTACACCGGCGGGGGGGCCAAGCGGATCACCGGGGTGGGGAAGGCCAAGGCGAAGGAGCTCGAGGCGCTGGCCCCCCGGCAGGCGCTTCACGCCGCCCTTCTGGCGTTCCGCCATCCGAACAGCGGGGTCCCGCTCGAATTGCGATCCGCCTGGCCGGCCGACCTCTGGCCGCTGCTGCAGGCCGCCGGCGAGGGGGAGCTGACCATGCCCCGGGAAGAGGTGCTGACCGCGATCGGCTTCTTCGGCAGCGATGGCTGAGCGGGCCGGGGTCGGGGGACTGGTGGTCCGGGTGGCCGGAACCCGCTGGTTCATCCCGGTCACCGGGGTGATCGAGGTCCTCCGTGATGCCGTCGTGGCGCGGGTCCCCGGGACCCCGCCGGCGGTCCGGGGGATCGTGAACCACCGCGGCCGGGTCCTCACGGTGGCCGACCCTATCCGGGCGCTGGGGCTGTCGGGCGATACTGGAGGGCAGCAGGACGTGGTGGTGGTGGACGCCGGGGGGCACCGCTTCGCGGTGGCCGTCGACGGGGTCGTGGAGCTGGCCGCCGAACCGCGCACGGGCCTTGCAACGCTGGACCTCGACCAGGTCGCGACCGCGATCTTTGCCTGACCCTTCAGCCGGAGGCCAGCGTGGCCCATCGGGTGCTCATCTGCGACGACGCGATCTTCATGCGGACCATGATCGCCGACATTCTCACCGGGGCCGGCTATGACGTCGTCGGCGAGGCCGAAAGCGGCCTGCAGGCCGTCGAGCGGTACAAGGCGCTCCTCCCCGACATCGTCACGATGGACATCGTCATGCCGGACATGGGCGGGATCGACGCCGTCAAGGCGATCATCGCCGCCCATCCCGACGCCAGGATCCTGATGTGCTCCGCGATGGGGCAGCAGGCGCTGGTCGTCGAGGCGATCCAGGCCGGGGCGAAGGACTTCGTCGTCAAGCCGTTCCAGCCGGCCCGCGTCCTCGAGGCCGTACAGCGCGTCCTGGCGGGATGACCGAGGCGCGGCGGGCGCGGTACGTCGCGCTCTTCGCGGCGGAGTCGCGCTCGCTGCTGGCCGGCGCGCGCCGCGCCCTCGCGGCCTGGATCGATGCCCCTGCGGAGCGGGCCCACGCCGACGAGGTCTTCCGCACCCTCCACACCATCAAGGGGATGGCCGCGTCGCTGGAGTACGAGGCGATCGCCGAGCTGGCCCACACCACCGAGAGCACGCTGGTCGAGGTGCGCGACCGCGGCGATCCCGCCGATCGCACCTGGCTCCGTGACCTCGAGGCGACGCTCGACCAGATCGCGCTCGGCTGCGAAGCCGCCGCAGCGGCCGAGGGCGCCGAGCCGGCGCCGGGGGCGAGCGCTGCCGCGGCCCCGGCGCGGATCGTTCGCGTCGACCTCGACCGCCTCGATGCCCTGTTCGAGGACCTCGGCGGGCTGGTGACGGCCCGGCAGGAGCTCGAGCGCCATGCGGAACGCGATACCCTCTCGCCGGTCGCTCGCGCGGCGCAGGTGATGGCCCGGCGGCTCGACACGCTGCAGGACCGGATCCTCCACGTCCGCCTCGCGCCGCTCGGCGAGGTGTTCGAACGGATCCCCCCGATCGTGCGCGACCTCGCCCGCCAGCTCGGCAAGGACGTGACGGTCCAGGTGCAGGGCGAGGAACTCGAGGTGGACCGCGCCGTGCTCGACCAGCTTGCCGAGCCGCTGATCCACCTGCTGCGGAACGCGGTGGACCATGGCCTCGAGACGCCGGAGGTGCGCCGCGCGCTCGGGAAGCGGCCCGCCGGCTCGGTGATGCTCAAGGCCCGGCGGGATCGCGACTCGGTGGTGCTCGAGCTCAGCGATGACGGCCGCGGCATCGACCGCGGCGCGGTCGCGGCGCGTGCGGTGGCCCAGGGGATCCTCGACAGCGATGCCTCGCTCAACGACGACGGCCTCCTCGCCGTGCTGGCCCGGCCGGGCTTCAGTACGGCAACGGCGGTGACCGATGTCTCGGGCCGCGGTGTCGGCCTCGACGTGGTGGCCTCGCGGCTCCACGATCTGGGCGCATCGCTCTCGCTCACCACGGTGCCCGGCCGCGGGACGACCTTCGTCGTCCGGCTGCCGACGCGGCTCGGGATCGTGCGCGCGCTGGTCGCCTCGATCGGCGACGAACGCTACGTGATGCCGCTGACCCACGTGGCTGAGTTCCTGCCGTGGGAGCCCGACGCGGTGCGCCAGGTGGACGGGCGTGCCGTGATCGACCTGCGCGGCGAGCTGATCCCGGTGCTCGACCTGCGGCGCCTGCTGCTCTATCGCGGCGATGCGCCACCGGCCCGCCGCCCGGCGCTGGTCTTCGAGGCCAACGGGCAGCGCGTCGCCCTCCTGGCCGACGCGATCCACGGGCAGGTCGATGCCGTGGTGCAGCCGCTGGACCGTCCGCGCGGGATGCCGCGCTGGATCACCGGCGCGACGGTGCTCGACAACGGGCGACCGGCACTGCTGCTGGACCTCGCGAGCGTAGTCTAGTAATCGATCATCGATCATCGATCATCGATCATCGATTTGTCCGACTTCAATTGGAGTGCAGATGACGAATCCCAATGACCTCGACTCCCTTCGCCGCGACGGGCTGCGTGAAGTCGCCACCATCGGGGCGGGGCACGCCGCGACGGCGCTGTCGCAGCTGACGGATCGCCGGATCATGATCTCGGTGCCGCAGGTGCGGCGCGTGAACTTCGGCGAGGTCCCGGCGATGGTGTCGCTCTTCGGCGATCACGTCGCGGTGGTGGCGATGCGGATGCTCGGCGACCTGACCGGCCGCTCGCTGCTGGTCTTCGGCGAGGCCGACGCCACGCGCCTCTGCGACCTGATCCTCCGTCGGCCGATCGGCCCGCAGCGCGCCCTCGGCGAGCTGGAGCAGTCGGGACTCAAGGAGGTCGGCAACATCGTCTGCTCGGCGTACCTGACGGCGCTCTCGAACTTCATGGGGATGATGCTGCTCCCGTCGGTGCCCTCGCTGACGATCGGACGCACCGCCGACGCGATCGCCGCGACGGTCGATCCGAACGAGTCGCGATCGGACCTGGTCTTCTGCGTCGACACCGCCTTCCGCGCCGACGGCGCCGAGGCCCCGCTGACCGGCGCGTTCCTGCTGATGCCCGACCAGGCCTCGATCCAGGCGATCCTCGAGGCGATCCGGCTCGACTGAGATGGCCACCCCCGAGGGTCCGGACGCGGCGCGCTGCGCGGCGCTGCGCCGACGCCTCGGCGCGGCGTCGCCCGCGACGCTCACCAACTTCGCGTGGTTCGCGGCGCGCCGCGGCAATCACGCCGCCGCGATCGAGGCCGTCCGCGAGGCGGTGGCGCAACCGGGGGCGCCGCGCGCGGCATGGCAGACCCTCGAGCGCCTGGTCACCGGTCGCGACGACGGACTCGTCCTCGCGCCCGCCTCCCCAACCCGGCATCAACCGGTCGACATCTCCAGCGGCGCCTCGGCACTCGCCGCGGCCGTCGCCGCGCATCGCGAAGGGGCGCTCGCGGTTGCGGAGACCTGCTACCTCGCCGCGGTCTCCGTGTCGCATCTGGCCGCGTCGGCCTCGGACGGGCTGGCGGTGCTGCACGAACAGCGGCACGAGCAGGATGCCGCCAACGCGGCGTGGCAACGCGCCATCGCCGGCGGCGCGCCGTGGGCCGCGCACAACCACGCGCTGGCACTACTGCGTCGTGGTGAAGTCCCGGCGGCCCGTCGTGCGCTGGCCACGGCCCTCGCGACGGCGGCACCGACCGCGGCACTCCATGCGCTGGCGGGGTATGCCGCCTTGCTCGACGGGGCCGCCGCCGATGCACTGACGTCGCTCGAGGTGGCGGTGGAGCTGGAGCACGACCTGGCGCGCGCGCACTTCACGCTCGGGCTCGCGCACGATCGCCTCGGGCACCCGGCCGCCGCGCTGGCTGCCACGCGCCGCGGGCTCCTCCTCTCGCCCTGGTACCTGCCGCAGGTGTGGCTGCTCACCGCGGTCCCCAACAGTGCTCCGGTGGAGCTCCCCGCCGGCAGCGAGCGTCCCGGCGCCTCGGATGGCACCGACGAGGTGCTCCTCGCGCTCGGCCGCTCGTTGCTGGAGACTGGCCACCTCGGCGAGTCGCTCGCCGTCTTCGACCAGGTGCTCGTCCGCGATCCGGCCCAACCCGCCGCGCTCTTTCATCGCGGGGTCGTGCTCGCGAAGCTGCGCCGCTACGACGAGGCCCTCGCCGACTGGGAAGCGGTCGACCGCACCGATCCGGAGAGCCCGATCGGGGCGATGTCGCGGCGCCATGCGCGCTCGGCACGCCAACTCGCCGCGCTCTTCGCCGCGCGGGGAGGCTGAGCGATGCACGGCCCCTTGCACGAGATCGGCCTCGTCGAGGTGCTCCAGTTGCTGGGGCGCGGGGCGCGGCACGGCACCCTGCAGGTGATCGGACTCGATCCCGCGGCGCCGCGCACCGTGCGGCTCCGCGCCGGTCGGGTGGTGTCGGTGGAGCCCGATGCCGGCGAGGCGGCCGTCGAGCGCGCGCTCGTCGCACGGCACCTGGCGGTGACGGACTCGATCCGACCCGACCTCGCCACCGAGGCACGTGACGCGATGCGGCTCGAACTCGCGATGCGAACCCTGGCGACGATGCTGCACTGGACGCGCGGCCGATTCGACTTCGCCGAAGAGGGCGTGGAGGACGGTCCGCTCGACATCGCCGTCGACACCATTCTCCTCGAACTGGTGGGGCGCGAATCCCGCCGGGTCGAACTGGCCGCCCTCTTCGATGGCTTCCATGCGGTGCCGGTCTTCGCGGCCGATGAACGACTCGCCAGTGGCAGTCCTCCGGAACTCGATCCGCTCGATTGGCGCATTCTCGACGCGGTCGACGGTCGACGCGATGTGAGCGCCATCGCCGGGACGCTCGACGAGCCGCTCGAAGCCGTCGGCGAACGCGTCCGGGCGCTGCAGGGGGCCGCTATACTTGAACTGGCGGCGGCGCCGACCAACGATGCGCTGGCAGCGCGTGCCGCGATCGAGGCGGGACGCTACGACGACGCGGTCGCCCTGCTCGAGCATCGCGTCGGGGCGGTGCGCGGCGATCGCGAGGCCTGGCGACTGCTCGGGCTCGCCGAGGTCGGGGCGGGGCGCTTCGACCGCGCCATTCGGGCGTGGGAGGCCTGGCAGCAGGCCGACCCGACGCTCGCGCAGGAAGCCGGGGCCCTGATCGCCGCCGCTCGGACCATGCTGGAGGCATTGCACGACCATCGTGAGTGATCCGCTCCATCCTTCGCCGGCCCCTGCGGGCGCACCGTCGTTCCTCGATCTCGGGGAGCGGCTGCGGCAGCACGGCCAGCTCGAGGCGGCCGCCACCGTCACGATGAACGGCCTGCGGCAATGGCCCACGCTTGCGGCCGGGCACGACCTGCTCGGCCGCATCGAGGCCGATCGTGGCGACGACCGCGCGGCGGCCGAAGCGTGGGGTGCCGCCCTGGCCTGTGAGCCCGGCCATCTCGGTGCGCTCAAGGGGCTGGCCTTCCTGGCCTTCCGCAGCCACGACTTCGCCGCCGCCGAGCGGCATCTCGAACTCGCCGTCGCGCGTGCCCCGCATGACGCCACCCTGCTCGGCGCGCTCGATCGCGTGCGCAGTCGCCGCCCCTCCGCGCCGGCCGACGAACCGGTGCGGCTCGACGATCCGGCGAGCGGCCTGTTGCTCTGCGATGCCGACGGCATGCGCCTGAGTGGCGGCGTCGGACCGGAGGGGAGCGCGCACGCCGCGGACGCGGCGGCGGCGGAGACGGCGGGGCTGCTGCGCGAGGCGGTCCGCAGCGCGCGTCTCCTCGGTCTCGGTGCGGTGAAGCACCTCGTGGTCGAGAGCGCCGATGCGCGGCTCGCGGTGGTCCCTGTTGCGCCTGGCGCGGCGCTGCTCGCGGTGCGCAGCGCGACCGCCCCGATCGGTCGGCTGCTCGCGACCGCGCAGCGCGCGGCCGGTGTCGCGACGCAGTGGCTGGCGGGGCTGCAGTGAGCGTCGAACGGTGGGAGCGGCTGCTCTGCGAAGTGATCGCGATCCCGGGCGTTCGCGGAGCGGCGATCGTCGCGGTCGATGACGGCCTGGTGGTCGCCGAGGCGGCGATGGACCAGCTCGACGGCTCCGATGTCGCGGCACTCGTGGCGGCGCTGGTGGCGCGCGCGACCCGCGTGGCCCGCAGCACTCCGGTCGAGACCCCGCGACTTGTCCACCTCGCTGGCGAGGGCGGAACGCTGCTCGCGATCGAGGCGACGGCACCGCTTTGGCTCGTGGCCGTGGCGGAGCCAGGGGCCGAAGTGGGCCGACTGCGCGTGCTGCTCGGCGACCTTGCCGGGGCGGTGGGCTGATGCGCGTCCTCGAACCGTGGGTCGAGGCACCGCTCGCCGAGTTCCTCCGGGAATCGGCGGCGCGGCTCGCGCTGATCACGACCGCCTCGGGGCAGGTGATCGCGCAGCACGGCTTTTCGCGTTCGCTCGATGTCATGGCGGCCGCCTCGCTGGGCGCCGGCATCCTGGCGACGACCGGCGAACTCGCCCGGATGGTCGATGCCAGCGGCGGCTATCGGATCGTGGTGCATCAGGGCGTGCAGCGCGGGCTCTGGCTCGCCGGCTTCGACACGCCCCGGGGCCGGTGGATCGCGATGGTGGTCTTCGGCGATGAATCGAGCGTCGGGTTGGTCCGGCTCTTCTTCCATCGCTTCGTCGAACGGCTCGCCGCCGCCGCTCCGCGCGCCGTCCCGGTGCGCGAGGTCCTCGCCGAGGGCTTCGAGCGCGAACTCGACGCCTCGCTGCGTGCCCTCTTCGGGGGGAGCTGAGCATGGCGCGCGTCGACGTCGAGGCCCGAACGCTCTCCCTCACGCTGGTGGTGTACGGGGCGGCGCGTGCCGGCAAGAGTGCGCTCCTCCGCACCATTCACGAACGCGTAACCGTCGAGCACCGCGGGGCCGAGGCACCGGTCGGTGAACCGGCCGACGCGGGGTTGCCGCTCGACTGGGTGCCCCTCGACCTCGGCGATGTCGCCGGGTGGCGCACCCGGCTCCATCTCTATGCGGTGCCGGCCCAGGAGCAGGCGGATGCGACGCGGCGCCTCGTGCTGGCCCAGGCCGACGGCATCCTCTTCGTGGTCGATGCGCAGGCGAGTCGCCTCGAGGCGAACATCGCGGCGCTCGATGCGCTCCGGCACCAGTGGCCCGACGCCGAGGGGAGCCAGCGCGTGTTGCCTATGGTCTTCGTCGTGACCAAGCAGGATCTCCCCGAGGAACTGGTGCTCGACCAGCCCGTCCTCGCCACCATCCTCAACCCGGACGACGCGCCGCTCTTTGCCTGCGATCTCTCGCGCGGCGAGGGCGTCTTCCGCGCGCTGCAGGCGGTGATCGGGGCGGCGATGCGCCAGGTGATCGCGCTGCCGGAGACGGCGTCGTGAGCGGCCCATGCTGAACCCGCACGCCCGCTTCGCGAGCTTCGTGGTCGGGTCGGCCAATCGGCTCGCCTTCACGGCGTCCAAGGCGGTCGCCGAGTCGCCGGGCGCGGTCTACAATCCGCTCTTCATCTACGCGCGCCCCGGGCTCGGCAAGACCCACCTCTTGATGGCGATCGGCAACGAGGCGCTCGCGATCGATGCGTCGCGCGTGGTCGAGTACGTCACCGTCGATGACTTCGTCGAGGCCTACCAGGCGGCGATCGCGGCGGGGCAGGCGGAGGCGTATCGCCGTCGCTTCACCGAGGCGAACGTCGTGCTGCTCGACGACGCGCAGCTGCTCTCGGACCGTCGCGAGCTGCAGGCGGAACTGCTCCGCCTGATGGACCTGCTGATGGCCGCGGACCGGCAGATCGTCCTTGCCGGCGACCGCCCGCCCGAGGAGATCCAGTCGCTCGACGAACGGCTGATCCGACGCTTCGCCGGCGGCCTCGTGATCGACATCGGCGCGCCCGACTACGAGACGCGCCTCGCGATCCTCACGCGCCGCAGCAACGATCGCCAGGTCCACTTCGCGCCCGAGGTGCTCGACGTCGTCGCGCAACTCCCGATCACGACGGTGCGTGAACTCCTCGGCGCCCACAACCGGCTCGTCGCGCAGCAGGCGGTGCAGACCGCCCCGCTCGGCAGCGACCAGGTCCGCCAGCTGATGGCCAGTCTCGGCCACGTCGAGGTTGCGGCCGCCCCGGTGGCTAGCGTCGTCGCGCCGACGCCAGAGGCCCCACCCGAGATGGATGAATTCTCCGATTTCCTCTCGGACCTCTCGGCCACCGTCGCGGTGCAGGTGGATCGGTGGCGGCAGCGGATCACGGAGGCGATGCTGCGCTTCGGCGCCGAAGGGCTGCGGACGACGCGACTCGAGGCGCTGCTGGCCGAGGAGGTGGCGGTCGATCCGTCCGAGATCCTCGCCCAGTTCGAGGCCGATGTCGAGCGGCTGCGCATCCTCCGGCAGGAGATCGAGACGCTCGCCCCGGCACTGCTCTCGGAGCAGTCGCTTCACGATCCCGACCTGCTCGCGGAGGCGGAGGCGCTGGTGGAGGAGGCGCGCGAGAGTGGCGCCCCGCTCCCCGGGCCCGCGCCGCGCTACACGCTGGCGGCGTTCGCGGTCGGTCAGAGCTCGCGCCATGTCGTCGAGGCGATTCACGCGGCGGCGACGGCGCCGGGGCAGCGCTACAACCCGATGGTGATCGTCGGGCGGTCGGGCACCGGGAAGAGTCACCTGCTCCATGCGTTCGGGCACGAGCTCCGCGCCGCGGGACTCAAGCGCGTCGCCGTCTTCGATGCCAAGCAGTTCGTCGATGACCTGGTGGCCGCGCTCGGCGACGGCTCGATCACGCGCTGGCGGCACCGGCTCCGGCGTGTCGACGCGCTGCTGCTCGACAATGTCGGCGTGCTCGCCGGCAAGGAGCGCTCGCAGGAAGAGCTCTACCTGCTCTACAACCTCCTGCTCGAGTCCGGCCGGCAGATGGCGTTCACGACCACCGTCGCGCCCTCGCAACTCGAAGGCTTCGAACCGCGGCTTGCGACCCGTCTCGCCGGCGGCCTGGTGCTCGAGCTCGGGGCGCCGGATCGGGAGGCGCGGCTGCAGGAAGTGGTGCGCCTGCTCGGGGCGTTGGCGAATGACGCGGACCTGGTCGACTACCTCGCCGCGCGACCGGCCGTCACGCTGCGCGACACCCAGCAGCTGGTCCAACGCCTGCTGGCCGCCGCCGAGGAACGCCAGGCTCCGCTGTCGCTGGCCACGGCGCGGATGATCCTGGACGGGACGACCACTGCGCCGCCGCGGCCGCGTCGCGGCAGCGGACTGCTCGCGCCCGGTGGCGGCGCGATCCGCTCGCGCGAGAAGATGGTCGAGACCTGGCCCGACATTGCCGAGCGGTTGATGGAGGAGTGGTCCTGATGGCGATCAAGGGATCACTCCGCGAAGCGTCGCTCGCCGACGTCGTGCAGCTGCTCTTCCTCGGGCGGCGCACCGGCTGCCTCTCCGTGGCCAATGAGCGGAACTTCGGCTCCATCTGGTTCGACGACGGCTGGATCACCTTTGCCGGGATGGTGTCACGCCCCGATCGCCTCGGCGAGCGGCTGCTGGCCGCCGGTCGACTCCGGCCCGAGCAGTTGGCGCAGGCCATCGCGGTGCAGCAGGCGATGCCCGGCCAGCGGTTGGGCGCGGTGCTCCGCCAGCTTGGCTTCCTCACGCCGGAGGACGTCGAAGGCGAAGTGCGGCGGCAGGTCGAGGAGACGATCTACACCCTCTTCACCTGGACCAGCGGCACCTTCTCCTTCGAGGCGGGTGTCCGACCCGAGGAACCCGAGGCGGCCCTCCGACTCAACCCCGACGGCCTCCTTCTCGAGGGGGCGCGGCGCGTCGACGAGTGGAGCGTGATCGCCAAGAAGATCCCGTCGCTCGACGCCGTCTTCGCGTTGGAGGGCGAGGTGCACGGCGGCGCGGGCGGCGACGAGGCACTCGTCGAGACCGAACGCCGATTGCTGCCGCTCCTCGATGGCACGCGCACTGCGCGCGACCTGATGGACGTCACCGGGCTCACGGACTTCGAAGTCTGCCGCGTGCTTTACGGCCTGCTCAGTGCCGGTCGGCTGCGGCGCGTGGCCACGGCGCCTGCGGCGGCGCCACGCGAGAGCGGCTCCCGGCTCGACGAACATCGCAACCTCGGCATCGCCTTCTATCGAACGGGGATGTTGGTCGAGGCGGACCGCGAGTTCCGCCGCGTCTCGGAGCTGCGCCCCGAGAATGGCGAGGGCCCGTTCTATCTCGGCTTGATCGCGCTGCGCGAGGCGCGCTGGGACGAGGCCATCACGCAGTTGCAGCTGGCCGCGGAGCGGAGCGGCCCGCGCCCGGCGATCCTCCACAACCTTGCGCTCGCGTTCGAGGCGCTCGGCCGACTCGACGACGCCGAGGCCGCGCTCGCCGACGCGATCCAGCGCGAGAAGGACGACCCGCGACTCTGGATCGGCTGGGGGCTGCTGGCTCTGCGACGCGCGCAGGGACCGGCTGCGCTCGAGCGCCTCGCCCGCGCTCGCGACCTGATCGGCGCGGCGACGCCACCTGCGCGATGGTACTGGGGCTGTGGCTGCGCCCAGGCCCTGTCGGAGGCGTGGCCCGACGCGCTCGCCACGGTGCGCGAGGGCGTCACGCGGTACCCCGATCATCCGGTGTTGCGCACCTCGCTCGGCGTGCTGCTCGAGGCCTCCGGCGAGGTCGGCGAGGCAGAGGCGCATCTGCGCCACGCACTCGGCGAGGATCCCACGATCCCGCAGATCTCCAAGAATCTCGGCGACCTGCTCTACCGGGCCGGCCGCTGGGACGAGGCGGAGGAGGCGTACCTGCGCGCGGCGAAGCTCGCGCCGGCACTCGGCGATGACCTCTTCTTCAAGCTTGGCAACCTCGCCTGCCGGCGCGCCGACATGGCGACCGCACGGCAGCACTGGGAGGAGGCGGTGCGCCTGAATCCGGAGCACGCGCTCGCGCGCGCCAACCTCAGCGGCTCGCGGAGCAACGGATGAGCGAGGAGAACCTGCCCGAGCTCCAGGCCGAGTACGCGCGGCTCGCAACGGCGCTGGCGATGGCGCCTTCGGCCGAGCAGCGCGCGGCGATCAAGGCGGACATCGTCACGCTCTTTCGGCGGACCGAGACGCTGATCGCCGACGTGGCGACGTTCAAGGAGTCGATCCGCGAACTGGTCGACCGCTTCAAGACGCTGCCTGGTGAGGCGGCGGTCTCGGTGCGGCACGACCACATCGGCGCCTCGAGCTACATCGAGCGCGGGTGGAGCGCGCTCGCCTCGGCCGACTGGGCGGCGGCGGCGACTGCACTCCGCGAGGCGATTGCGCGCGACGCGACCAGCATGACGGCGCGGGCGCTGCTGGCATGGGCGCTGGTGCGAACCGGCGAGGTCGACGCGGCGGTCACGCTCTGCCGGCCGATCCTCGAGGCCGACCCGGCGAACGGGCTGGCGCGCGTGGCCGTTGGCGTGGCGTTGCTGCAGCGCGAGCAACTCGACGACGCGGCGGTCCACCTGGGCCATGTGACGGCGAGCGCGAGTGCCGATCCGCGCGCGGTGCTTTATGCGCACTACTGGCTCGGGGTGGTGGCGCTCCGTCGCGGCGAGTTCGGTGCCGCCGTCGAGTCGCTCCGGAGGGCCGTGACGCTCGGCCCCAACCTGGGAGAGGGGTGGGCCGAGCTCGGGATCGCGCTCTGGCACGCCGGCGCCACGGCGGATGCGCGCGAGGCGTGGCGCATCGGCGCGGGGATTCGGCACTCGCCGCACGGCGGACGCTGCCGTGACCTGGAGGCGCTCACGGCTTCGGGAGGAACGCCGCCACGCTGGTCTCCTACCTGACGCTGCTGCTCGCCCTGCAGGGCGGGCCCGGCCCTCGCGACCCGGTCGAATTCACGGTGGGCAATGTCACGGTCGTCACGGTGCCGCGGCTGGAGCCGCTCGGCCGGCGGCTGGGCGCGATCGCCGCCGCGCCGCAACAGTGGCTCGGGCTGGGGCGGATCGCGCTCGGGCCGATCACGCTGGCGATCGTCCCTGACCGCGACACCTTCCGCCGCTGGTCGCGGGTGCGGGTCCCGGCGTGGGGTGCCGGGATGACCCTCCCCAACAGCGGGATGGTGCTGCTCCGGGCCGACGGTGGCAACGCCGACGTCACCTTGCGGCACGAACTCGCCCATGTGGCGCTCCACCGCAAGGTGAAGGTCCGCGTACCACTCTGGTTCGACGAAGGCTACGCCGTGCTCGCCTCCCGGGAGTACGGTGGGTTGGCGGCGCTGCAGCTCAACCTGGCGGTCGCCGCCGGGAAGGTCCCCACCCTCGTGGCACTCGACGGGCTGCTCCGGGGTAGTGAAGGGGACGCCACCGCCGCCTACGCGCTGGCCGCCTCGGCGGTCGCCGAATTGGGCCGTCGGCACCCGACCGGAACGATTGAGCCGCTCCTCTCCCGGCTGGCGGACGGGACCTCTTTCGAAGACGCCGTCCTGGCGACGACCGGCCTGACCGCGGAACGCTTCGCCGACACCTGGCACCTGGCCACCCGGCGGCGGTATGACTGGGGAATCTGGCTGGCGACCGGCGGGGTGTGGGTGGTCCTGGCGCTGCTGTTGGCGTGGGCCAAAGCGTACCGTCGGCACCTGGACGCTCCCCGGCGCGAGGCGCTGAATATGGACTGGAGCCTTCCGTCGGATGACGAACCGATTACAACCGACGAAAATCCACCGATTCCGCTTGACCCGCCCGAGGAGAGCCGCTAGGCTCCTGAGCTATGCCAAACCCCAATACGCAGGCCGAGCGCCCGGCGACGCTCTTCACTCGCCGCAATCTTCTCCTGCTCGGCGTCGCGCTGCTGACGCTCGTCGCAGGGTACGCGGTGCTGGTCAGCGGGTCGGCGAGCGCGGCGGCAGTCCTGCTGGTGATCGGGTACTGCGTCCTCTTCCCGCTGGCCCTGCTGGCCTGATCGGCAGGACCGCGGGCGAATAGCTCAGCTGGTTAGAGCGCCTGCCTTACACGCAGGATGTCGGGGGTTCGAATCCCTCTTCGCCCATTCTCGGCGTGTATGCGCACGCCTGTTCGACCGTCTTTAGGGCGTACCTCACGGAGGTCTACGGGATGTTGCAGCACGTCATGTCGATCACGCTCATCGCGACGGTGGCCTCGGCTTCGCCGGCTCCCTCGCAGATCCGCGCCAACTCCTCGATCTCAGGGAAGGCGGCGGCACCGCCGCCGCGCCTGATGGTCGCCAATCCCGCGCTCGCGACCACGACCGACTCGGCCGCGTCCGTGGTGATCGGCGATGGCATGCGCGACAAGATCACGAAGTCCGTCGCCGGGACGTTCACGGTGCTGACCAAGCGCGACATGAACACGGCCCTGGCCGCGTTCGGCTTCGCCGACAACGAGGTGCTCAACGCCTCCTCGGCGATGCGCCTGGCCAACCAGATTGATGCCCGGACCGTCGTGACCTCGACGCTGAGCAAGGGTGCCGACGGCCGCTTCTCGCTGGTCGTGCGGGTCTCCGGCTCGAGCGCATCGCTCGACGTCGGCCATGTGGTCACCGTCGCGCAGCTCCCCGGCCAGCCGCTCCCCGACTTCGGCAGCAAGGCGGGCGAGGCGATCGTACCGGCGATCAAGGCGTGGAACGATGCCAAGGCGTGCCTCGAGCAGAGCACCACCAAGCTCGACAAGGCCAATGAATCGGCCCAGAAGGCGTTCCGCGTGCAGCCGGGCCACGGCCTGGCCAGCTACTGCCTCGCCGAGATTGCCAGCAAGCGCGATTCCGTCGGCGCGGCCACCATGCAGGCGTGGCAGGACGTCACCAAGGCCGACCAGTACTCGCTGACTGCGTGGCAGCACATCGCCTTCATCTACTCGACGAAGGCGACCCCGGGCGATTCGGCCAAGGTCGTCGAGACCTATCAGCAGATGCTGCGCGTCGCGCCGACCAATCAGGTGCTGCGCGACCAGTCCTACAAGGTCTTCCAGGGCTACGGCCGTCCCGACGCCGCGATGCAGGTCGTCGAGGACGGGATCAAGATGGACCCGGCCAACACCGACTGGTACGACCTGAAGAGCAACGTCTGCATCGGCAAGGACGACCTCGGCTGCGCCGTCTCGGCGCTCGAGGAGCTCTTCTCGATCGACTCGACCAAGGCCGACACCAACTTCTACGCCAAGATCCTCTATGCGGCGAAGATGAAGCCCGACACGGCCAAGTACCTGATGTGGGCCAAGCGCGGCGCCACCAAGTATGACAGCCGCGCCGACATCCTCGAGGAACTGGCGATCGCCTATGGCTGGGCCGGTCAGTCCGACTCGTCGGTGGCCACCGCGCGCAAGATGATCATGGTTGACGACACCAAGACGACGGCATTCGGTCGGATCGTGAAGTCGCTGATCGAGGGCAAGAAGTATCGTGAGGCGGCGTCGCTCGCACCGACGGTCAAGGGGCTGTCGGACGTCGAGGCCAAGAACGATTATGCGGCTCTGATGGTCGGGGGCGCGGATCAGGTGCGCGGGGCCACTCCACCGGATAACCAGTTGCTGGCCCTAATGAGTGACGCCATCCTGTCGGTCGGGGCGACGAACAATCAGGTGATCGTCCTGGCCAACTTCATGCTGTCTGCCGCGCTCGCGGGCGACGTACAGGATATGTCCAAGACGGTCCGGACCCCGCAGACGACCTGCGAAGCAACCAGGGCCTACGATGCACTGCTGACGAAGATCGAGCCGGCACTGATGTCGGCCGCGACCAGCCCGACGCCGCAGATCGCCGACTTTGCGAAGCGATTCCTCCCCGCGGTGCAGAGCGAGAAGGTCGAAGCCGCGAAGATGCTCACGCAGCGCTGCAAGTAGCCCTTCCCACGAGGGGGCGGGTCGCCTATATTGGCGACCTGCCCAATCGGGGGCTGTAGCTCAGTTGGTTAGAGTGCCGCACTGTCACTGCGGAGGTCGCGGGTTCGAGCCCCGTCAGCCCCGTTTACATCATCCCGTCCCGGCATGCCGGGCGGGGTGTTTTGTTTCCAGGACCCCATGACCGACGCCCTGCACGTTCCCGTCCTCCTCGCTCCGATCCTCGCCCGTGCCGAGGGCGCGACGCGTGTCGTGGACGGGACGCTCGGGCATGGTGGGCATGCCGCCGCCTTTCTGGCGGCCGGTGCCGAGGTCCTCGGCATCGATCGTGATCCGGATGCCATCGCGACCGCTCACGCTCGTCTCGGCGATGTCCGGATGCACTACGTCAACGCGCCGTACGCCTCGCCCGAGGCGGTGGCCGCAGTCCGTGCCTTCCATCCCGACTTTCTCCTCCTCGACCTTGGCGTCTCGTCGCGGCAGCTCGACGACGAGGCGCGCGGCTTCACCTTCCGCCCGGGCGCACCGCTCGACATGCGGATGGGTCCCGATGCACCGACGGCGGCCGAGTGGCTGGCGAACGTCGACGAGGCGGAGCTGAAGCAGGTGCTCCGCGACTACGGTGACGAGCCCAAGGCCGGCCGCCTGGCCGCCGAGATCGTGCGCCGGCGGGAGAACAGTGTCCTGGCCACCAGCGACGACCTGGTGAACGCCATCCGGGCCTCCCTGGGCCCCCGGAGCGGCCCGGGCGACTTCGCCCGGATCTTCCAGGCGGTCCGCATCGCGGTGAACGAGGAACTCTCCGGGCTGGAGGAGGTCCTCCCCCTCTTTCGCGAGGCCGTGGGGCCGGGTGGGACGCTTGCGGTGATCAGTTATCATTCGGGCGAGGACCGGCTGGTGAAGGGGGCATTCCGGCTCTGGAGTGCCGGCTGCACCTGTCCCCCGGGTCTCCCCCAGTGCATTTGCGGGCAGGTGCCCCTCGGTCGCTCGGAGCCGCGCAAGGCAGTCATTGCCGATGACGCGGAAACCCGCGCGAACCCACGTGCCCGCAGTGCGAGGCTCCGCTTCTTCCGGAACAGCGATGCCAGCGACCAAGCGCCAACGCGTGCAGGTTAGGGGACGCCACTTCGTGCTGGCGTGGACCATCGTCTTCCTGGCCGCCACCGGGGCGATCGTCGTGCGCACCCGCGCCGCGCTGCAACTCTCCGCACGGCTGGCGGAGATGCAGGTCGAGCGTGATCGCCTCCGCGAGGCGAAGGCCGACGTGCAGTCCCGGATTGCGGCACTGAAGAGTCCCCCATCCTCCGTCCGAAGGCCGCGGCGCTCGGCCTGCACACGCCGTCCGACTCCGAGAGCGTCTCCCTGCATGTCGACCGGGTGCGCTGAATGGCGACCCCGGCGGCCCGTCTCGTCGCGGTGCAGGCGCTGCTGGTCCTCGGCGGCGCCATCGTGGTCGGACGGTCGTTCCAATTGCAGGTGTTGCAGCAGTCCCGGTGGGAGGCGCGCGCCAAGGTGCTCCGCACCGAGAGTGACACCCTGGACGCGCGGCGCGGCACCATCTTCGATCGCAACGGCGTGCCGCTCGCCGAGACGCAGGAAGGCTACCGCATCACGCTCGCCAAGAACGAGTTCACCGACAGCGCCGAGGTCGTCAGGCAATTGCTGCGCCTCCCGGGCTTCACCGCGGAGCGTGTCGCCAAGGCGATGACGAAGCGGTATCCCAATTTCTACGACGAACTGAACGCCGAGGAGATCGCGCCCTTCCGCAGCCTCAAGGGGGTGCACTTCGAGGTCGTGCGACGCCGCGTCTACCCGCTCGAACAGCTGGCCCGGCCGCTGCTCGGTCGGCTCGACGACAAGGGCCGCGCCTCGGGTGGCGTGGAGCGGATGCTCGACTCGGTGCTCACCGGCACGCCGGGGCTCGCGATCTACCTCCGCGACGCGAAGAACCACGTGGTGAAGATCCCGAGCTCGATCATCCGGGCACCGGTCGCGGGAAGGGACGTCTATCTCACCATCGACAACGCCCTCCAGGGCATCGTCGAGGGGGAGCTCAAGCGCGCGCTTGCCGAGTATCAGGCCAAGGGCGGCGACGTCGTCGTGCTCGACGTCAAGACCGGCGAACTGCTCGCCTCCGCCTCGATCCGGACCGACACCGCCACCGGCCGGCTGGTGCCGAACCTCGGCGCAATCGGCGAGGCGAACGAACCGGGGTCGACCGCGAAGCTCTTCACCGCGGCCGCGGTGCTGCGCGAGCGCGTCGACACGACGCCGGTCTCCGGGGAGGGCGGGATCTGGCGGATCCCCTTGCCCGGCGGCAAGAGTCGCACGATCGAGGATGTCCACGCCGAGTCCGGCATGATGACCCTCGGCGAGGTCATCAAGGTGTCGAGCAACATCGGCATCTCGAAGTACGGCCTGCAGCTCACGCGGGAGCAGCAGTTCCTTGCGCTCCGGGATTTCGGCTTCGGCGCGCCGCCGTTGCTCGGTATCCCCGGCGAGACGTCCGGCTCCCTGCGGAATCCGGCCAACTGGGACATTCCGGCCCTGTCGCAACCGTCGATCGCGCAGGGCTACTTCTATGAGGCGTCCGCCCTGCAGATCGCGGCCGCGTATGGCGCGATCGCCAACGGGGGCGTGCTCATGGCGCCCACCATCGTGCGTGAAGTGCGCGACGGTGGTGCCTCCTCGGCACGCTGGCGCCACACCCCGACTCCGGTCCGTCAGGCGGTGACGCCCGAGGTGGCGCACCAGTTGATGGCCTACCTCCGCCTCGCCACCGACACCGGCGGCTCGGGGGCGAAGGCGCAGCTCGATCGCGCCACCGTCGTCGGCAAGACCGGCACGGCGAAGGTGCTGGTGGGGAAGGGGTACACCACGGGGATCTACCGCGGCTCGTTCGCCGGACTCTATCCCGGCGAGGCGCCCGAGGTGGTGGTCTACGTGATGATCGACCGGCCGAGCGGGATGGCGTTCTACGGCGGAACGGTCGCGGCCCCCATGGTGCGCAACATCCTGCTGCAGTCGCTCGCCTCGCGCACCTCGCCGCTCAACCGGCCGAGCATCGAGACACCGCTCGCCGCACGCCGCGAGGCGCCGCTGGTGGTGGCGACCGAGCGCACCCCGCGGCAGTTGTCGTTCCCGCTGCCGCCTGAGCCGGCCGCCGCCGCGGGCACTGCCGCGGTGCCGATCGTCCAGGGCATGGCGGTCCGCGACGCGATCGTCGCGCTGCACCGTGCCGGCTACCAAGTCCGCGTGGTCGGCCGAGCGGTGGGCCTCGCACGCACCACCCTCCCGCTGGGCGGCGACACCTTGCCGCGCGCCCGTGTCGTGACCCTCTACGCCGACTCGATCCCATGACCTTGCAGGCGCTGGTTGCCGTGCTGCGGCAGCACGATCTCCTCGTCACCGCACCGACCGACGACCCGGCCGTCACCGGCGTGGCGGTGGACTCACGCCGGGTGGCGCCGGGGACGCTGTTCATTGCCGAGCGAGGCAGCGATGCCGACGGTCATGCCTACGTGGCGGCCGCTGTGGCCGCCGGGGCGGTGGTGGTTGTCGTCGAGCATTCGGTTGGCACGGCGGTCCCCGAGGTCGTCGTCACCGATGGCCGGGCCGCGGCCCGGCGGCTCGCCGAGGCGTGGTATCACCATCCCGCCGATGCCCTGCGGATCGTGGCGGTCACCGGCACCAACGGGAAGACGACGACGACCGCGCTCGTGCGCCACCTCCTCAACGCCGAGGGCTCGGCGGGGAGCATCGGCACGCTTGGCGCCTTCGACGGCCAGGGCCGCGCCGTGAGTTCGACGGCCGGGACGCTCACGACCCCGGGCAGCGTCGACATGCAGGCCACCCTCCGCGCGATGGTCGATGCCGGCGTGCGCCACGTCGCGATGGAGGCGTCGTCGCACGCGCTCGATCAGGGGCGCCTCGACGCGATCAGCTTCGCCGGCGCGATCTTCACCAACCTCACGCGCGAGCACCTCGACTACCATCACACGATGGAGGCGTATCTCGCCGCCAAGCTCCGGCTCACCGACCTCGTCGCCACCGACGGCGTTCTGGCGGTCAACGCCGATGACCCGGCGTGGGCCCCGCTGGCCTCCGACCGACGGACCATTCGCTGGGGCTACGCCGCCGATGCGGAGGTCCGCATCGAGGAGTTGGTGGCGCTCACCGCCGGGAGCCGCTTCACGCTGACCGGCCGCTTCGGCACCGCCGAGGTGGCGATCCCGCTCCCGGGCGAGTTCAATGTCTCCAATGCCGTGGGTGCCGCCACCGTCATGCTCGGGCTCGGGATGCCGCTCGCGGAGGTCGTCGCGCGACTTGGCGAATCCCCGCAGATCCCCGGCCGGATGGAGCGGATCGTCGATGCACCCTTCCATGTGATCCGCGACTACGCCCACACGCCGGACGCGTATGAGCGCGTGCTCGCCACGATCCGTCCGCTCACGCCGGGCCGGATCATCGTCGTCTTCGGCTGTGGCGGCGATCGTGACGGCGGCAAGCGACCGATCATGGGCGAGATCGCCGCGCGCCTGGCCGACCATGTGATCCTCACGAGTGACAACCCGCGCACCGAGGACCCGGACCGGATCATCGACGACATCGCGGCGGGGATGCCGAAGGGCTCCTACGAGCGGGAGCTCGACCGCTACATCGCGATCGCGATGGCCACGGGGCAGGCGCGCCCGGGCGACGTCGTCCTGCTGCTCGGCAAGGGCCACGAGACCTACCAGGTGATCGGCCACGAGAAGCAGCCCTTCGACGAGCGCGCGATCGTGCTCGGGTTGCTCGGCCGGTGAGCATCGCCTGGACGGCTGCACAGGTCCGCGCCGCATTAGGGTTGCCCGACGATGGCGCCGACGCGCACTACGCGCAGGTCGGCACCGACACCCGCGCGCTGGTCGCCGGGTCGCTCTTCGTCGCGTTGGTTGGCGAGCGCTTCGATGCCCACGACTATCTCGCCGCGGCGCGCGATGCCGGGGCGACGGGCGCCGTGGTCCGTCGGGGCACGCCGCCCGTCGAGGGGCTGACGCTCTACGAGGTCGATGACACCCTGTATGCGCTCGGCGAGTTGGCGCACGCGCGCCGCGAGCGCTTCGTCGGACCGGTGATCGCCGTCACGGGGCAGAACGGCAAGACGTCGACGAAGGAGATGGTGGCCGCGGTCCTCGCCACGCGCTGGAAGACGCACCGCACGCGGGCCAACGACAACAACCTCGTCGGCGTGCCGCTCACCGTGCTGCAGGCGCCCGAGGAGACCGAGGCGATGGTCGTCGAGGCCGGCGCGAATGTCCCCGGCGAGATCCCGCGCTACCGCGAGATCCTCCGCCCCGACATCGCGCTGGTGACCAACGCGGGCGCGGGGCACCTCGAGGGGTTCGGCTCGGTCGCCGGTGTCGTCAAGGAGAAGCTGTCGCTGACGCGAGACGTCCCGCTCGCGATCGTCGGGCTCGAGCCGGCGGAGCTGGTGCCGGGAGCACGAGTGCTCGCGCGCCGGGTGATCACCGCCGGACTCGGCGACGCCGATGTCGCGCCCACCAGCGTTACCCTCGCCGCCGATGGGCGGCCGATCGTGACGGTCGATGGGCGGACTTTCCACCTCGCCGCGCGCGGCCGCCATCAGGCCGGCAACGCGATGTTCGCCTGGGGCGTGGCGCGCGAGTTGGGGCTCGACCTGGACCGGGTTGCCAAGGCGCTCGAGGACTTCACCATCCCCGGCGGTCGCGGCGAGCTCAAGCAGCACGGCGCCCTGACCGTCCTCAACGATGGCTACAACGCGAACCCGCAGTCGTTCGCGAGCGTGATCGCGCTAGCGAAGGAGATGCGCGCCGGCCGGACCCTCGTCTTCGTCGCGGGGACAATGCGCGAACTGGGCGAGCACGCGCCCGCCCTCCACGCCGAGGTGGCCGCGCAACTCGCCGAGCTCCGGCCGGAGCTGCTGGCGCTGGTCGGGGAGTTCGTCCCGGCCTTCGCGCCCTACCGGGCGGACTTCGCCGGCCGGCTCCTCGAGGCGCCCGATGCCGAGTCGATGGGGCCCCTGCTGGCCGAGCGCCTGAAGGGGGATGAACTGGTGGTGTTGAAGGGTTCTCGCGGGGTGACCCTTGAGCGTATCCTTCCCGCCATCCTGCCACGCGCCGCCACCACCGCCTGAGGGCCGATGCTCTACCACCTGCTCGCCGGCAAGTCGGGGCTGCTGTTCAACCTCCTCACCTACATCTCGTTCCGCGCGGCGGCCGCCATGGTCACCGCGCTCGGCATCGCCTTCGTCCTCGGGCCGGCGATCATCCGGAAGCTCCACGAACTCAAGGTGGGGCAGGTCATCCGCGCCGAAGGGCCGGCCACGCACCAGGCCAAGCGCGGGACGCCGACGATGGGGGGCATCATCATCATCGCGGCGACGGTGATCCCCACGCTCCTCTTCGCCCCGCTCACCAATCGCTTCGTGATCGTCTCCGTGGTCGCGATGCTCTGGTGCGGGGCGATCGGCTTCCTCGACGACTACCTCAAGGTGGTGCAGGGACAGTCGCGCGGGCTCGTCGCCAAGTGGAAGCTGACCGGCCAGGTGACCTTCGGCGTCTCGCTCGGGATCCTCCTCATCGTCTGGCCGGTGGTGAACCCGGCGACGATCCCCGAGGCCGGGACGACGGTGCCGTTCTTCAAGTACCTGATCGTCACCTTCGCGCCGTGGCTGTACGTCGTCTTCGTGACCGGCGTCGTGACGGGCTTCTCCAACGCGGTGAACCTCACCGACGGCCTCGACGGCCTGGCGACCGGCCTCTCGACGATCGCCGCGGGGGCGTTTGCCTCCTTTGCCTACATCCTCGGCCGCGTCGACACCACCGCCTACCTGAACCTCTTCTACCTGCCCGGGTCGGGCGAGCTCTCCGTCTTCTGCGCGGCACTGATGGGGGCCTGCCTCGGCTTCCTCTGGTTCAATGCCCATCCCGCCAAGGTCTTCATGGGTGACACCGGCTCGCTCGCGCTCGGCGGCGCCTTCGGCACCGTCGCGATCCTGCTCAAGAGCGAGTTCCTGCTGGTGATCATCGGCGGCGTCTTCGTGGCGGAAGCGGTCTCGGTGATGCTGCAGACTTCGGTGTACAAGTGGAACAAGCGGACGCGCGGACGGGAATACGCTGATTCGCACCGCGTCTTCCGGATGGCGCCGTTGCACCACCACTTCGAGAAGCTCGGCTGGGCCGAGACGACGGTCGTGGTCCGCTTCTGGATTCTCGGGATCTTTTGCGCGTTGGTGGCGCTCGCCACCCTGAAGCTGCGATGAGCCTTCTCGCGGCGTGGCAGGCGGACGGCCGCGAGGTCGCCGTGGCGGGGCTCGCGCGGAGCGGTGCGGCCGCGGCGCACCTGCTGCGCGAGCGCGGCATCCCGGTGTACGCCTCGGATGGCGGGGCGGGGGAAAAGGTGCTGGCCGTCGCGGCCGAACTGCGCGCGCTGCACGACTCCCACCTCGCCGTGCAGGTCGGTGCCCACGACCTCGCGCGGATCGCCCGCTGCTCGGCGCTGATCCTCTCGCCCGGGATCCCGCCGACGGCGGCGGTCGTGCTTGCTGCGGTGGACGCCGGCGTGCCGGTGCTCGCCGAGGCGCAGCTCGGGCTCGATGCACTCGCAGGGGTGCCGTACGTCGCCGTGACGGGGACTAACGGCAAGACCACCACGACGGCGCTGCTCGAGCACCTGATGCAGGCTGCCGGTCGCCACGCGGTGGCGGCGGGCAACATCGGCCTGCCGCTCTCCGAAGTGGCACGCGCCGCGACGCCGCCGGGGTGGCTGGCGGTGGAGCTGTCGTCATTCCAGTTGCACGACTGCCCAGACCTGATGCCAGCGGTGGGAATCCTCACCAACCTCGCCCCCGACCATCTCGATCGCTATCCCGATCTCGCGTCGTACTACGCCGACAAGGCGCGGCTCTTTGCCCGCGCCGCGGGCACCTCCTGCTGGGTCACGAATCTCGACGACCCCGACTCGCGCCGAATGATCGCCTCGGTCCCCGGTCGGCACCTCGCCTTCACCGTCGCGCCCGGCGTGCGCGCCGATGCCTGGTACGATCGCGCGGCCGGCCAGCTGATGCTGGCGGGTGCGCCGCTCTTGCCGCGGGCGGAGCTGCCGCTGCTCGGTGACCACAACGTGGCGAACGTGCTCGCCGCGGCCCTCGCGCTGCACGCGACCGGTATCGGGCACGAGGCGCTGGCCACCGGCATCCGCTCCTTCCGTCCGATGGCGCACCGGCTCGAGCCGGTGCGCGAAGTCGATGGCGTCCTCTGGGTCAACGACTCGAAGGCGACGAATGTCGCCTCGACCCGGGTGGCGATCGAGGCGATGGATCGCCCGTTCGTGCTGCTGCTGGGCGGGCGTCACAAGGGTGAGCCGTACACGTCGCTGCTCGGTCCGCTCGCCGCGCATTGCCTCGCGGTCGTCGCCTATGGCGAGGCGGCCGGCCTCATCCAGGCCGATCTCGGCGCTGGCATTCGCGTCGTCCCCGCCGGCGACTTCGCGGAGGTCATGGCGACGGCGCGTACGATCGCGCCGCGCGGCGGGGCGGTGGTGCTCTCGCCGGCCTGCTCGAGCTACGACATGTTCGACCACTACGAACATCGCGGCGCCACCTTCCGCGAGATCGTGGAGTCCTGGTGAGCCCGAACGCCGTGCGTCACCCGGGCGAGCTGCGCTGGGAGACGAACCTCCTGGCGTGCGTGACGCTGACGCTGACGGGCTTCGGCGTGATGAACTGCTACAGCACGGGCAGCTACCTCACGCAGTGGCACACCGAGGCGTCGCAGCAGCTGTCCGGGGCGCTCATCGGCGGCGTGGCGTTCCTCGTGGCCGCGTACGTGGACTACGGCACCTGGAAGAAGCTGGCCAAGCCGATGTTCTACGCGACACTCGCCGGTCTCGCTCTCCTGGCGATCGTGTCGTTGATCTGGAAGGGGAGGCACGCGCCGTCGATCCTCGGCACGATCTTCCCGTACCGGCTTGGCGCCCACCGGTGGATCTTCGTCGGGGTGCAGGTCCAGGTGTCCGAGATCGCCCGATTCACGCTGGCGGCCTACATCGCGATGCGTGCGGCCGATGCCGGGCAGAAACTCCGGCACTGGGGCACGGGGTTCATGCCGCTCATGGGCGTGGTCATCGGGACGGTCCTGCTGGTCGCGGCCGAGCCCTCGCTTTCCATGTCGGCGGTGCTTGCGGTCGTCGGCACCATGATCATCTTCACGGCCGGCGCGCGCATCGCGCATTTCCTCCCGCTCGTCGCCGTCGGCGCGCTGGCGCTCTTTCTGGTCCTCAAGTTCGATCCGGTGCGCTCCGAACGCATGCAGACGGCGGCGGTCTCGGCGCTGGAATGCGATGCGCGCGAGGATCAGTCCTGCAAGTCGCTCATCGGCTTCGGCAGTGGCGGCCTGCTCGGCGTCGGGTTTGGTCAGGGGACCCAGTTGCTTGGCCACGTCCCCCTCGGCTATTCCGACTTCCTGCTCTCCGGGATCGGCGAGGAGTGGGGTTTTCTCGGGATCCTCTTCGTGGTCTTCGGCTTCGGGCTCTTCTGCTGGCTCGGCTTCCGGATCGCCAGGACCGCGCGGGACCAATTCGGGACGTACCTCGCGGCGGGACTCACCATTCCAGTCGGCGTCACGGCGCTGGCACATGCCGCGGTCGTGACGCGCATGGGTCCGGTGACCGGCCTTACCCTGCCATTCATGTCGGCCGGCCGCGTGTCGCTGATCCTCTACCTCTTTTCCGCCGGCGTGCTCGTCAACATCGGTCGTCGCCGCGGTCGGCCCGCCCGACAGGCATGACCACCGTCCTGCTGGCGGGCGGCGGCACCGGCGGGCACCTGATGCCGGCGCTCGCGATCGCCCAGCAACTGCAGGCGCGGCATCCGGACTGGCGCATGGTCTTCGCCGGCGCGGAACGTGGCATCGAGGCGACCGTGCTGCCCGAGCGCGGCGTGCCGCACCGCCTCTTTCCGTTCGAGCCGATCCACCGCCGAGAGTGGTGGCGCAACATCAAGTGGCCGCTGCTCGCGTGGCGAGTCGCGCGCGCCGTCGATCGGATGCTCGACGAGGAGCGTCCAGCGCTGGTGATCGGCACCGGCGGCTACGTCAGCGGGCCCGTGGTCTGGCGGGCCGCGCGGCGCGGGATTCCCACGGCGATTCTCGAGCTCGATGTCCGCCCCGGGTTCGCCACTCGACGGGCCGCGCCGATGGTGCAGGAGATCTGGGCTGCCTCGCCGGAAGGGCTCGCCGCGCTCGGCACCGACCTCACGGCCAATCGCCTGGTGACCGGCGCGCCGATCACGCCGCCCGACCCGACGCGCCGCGACGCCGCCCGCCAGAAGTTCGGCCTCATCGATGAGCGGCCGGTGCTCGTGATGACCGGGGGCAGCCAAGGCTCCCTCGCCATGAACCGCCTCATCGCCGACTGGCTGCGCGACGGCGGTGCGGCCGACGCGCACCTCATCTGGGCCACGGGGCGGGGCAGCTATCAGGAGTTTGCGCATCACCACATGCCGCCCGACGTGACGGTGGTGCCGTTCCTCGATCCGATGGCCGACGCGTGGGCCGTGGCCGATCTCTGCGTCGCGCGTGCCGGGATGATGACGCTTGCCGAGCTGTGCGCCTGGGGGATTCCGTCGGTCCTCGTCCCACTGCCCACCGCCGCCGCGGATCACCAGCGCCACAACGCCGAGGCGATGGCCGCAGCCGGCGCAAGCCTGATGTTGCCCCAGGCGGGACTCACGGCGCAACATCTGGGCGACACGCTCACGGCGCTGCTGGCCGACGTCCCGCGCCGGACGGCGATGGCGGCGGCCGCGCGTGCACGTGGCAAGCCCAACGCGGCGCGGGTGATCGCCGAGCGCTGCGAGGCGCTCATCGCCGCGAGTGCACCCCGGTGACGACCCGCCGCGATTTTCTGCAGGCGGTCACGGTCGGTGGCGTGGTGCACGCGTCGCTGGGGTCCCGCGCTGATGCAGTGCCCGCTCCCGTGCCGGCGACGGGCGTCGAGGATCGCGCCCGCTGGGTGGCGGTCGCGACACGCATGGCCGATCCACTCCTCGGCGCACTCGCGCGGCGCGAGCTCAAGTTGCGGATGCCGGTCGAGGCGGTCGCCGGGGCCGAAGCCGATCGCCGCAAGGTGACCCACCTCGAAGGCTTCGGCCGCCTGCTCGCGGGGCTGTCGCCCTGGCTCGAGCAGCCGCTGCCCGCCGGCGACGAGGAGCGCACACGCGCACGGCTCGCGGCGCTGGCCCAGCAGGGGATGGACGCGGCCACGAATACGGGCTCGGCCGACCGGATGAACTTCTCCGAGGGGTCGCAGCCGCTCGTCGACGCCGCGTTCCTCGCCCACGCGATTCTCCGGGCCCCCCGGACGCTCTGGCGCGAGCTGCCACCGGCGACCCAGGCCAATGTCGTCGCCGCGTTGCGCGCCACGCGGGTGATCCGCCCCGGCTACAACAACTGGCTGCTCTTCAGCGCGATGATCGAGGCGGCACTCGCCGCCATCGGCGAGCCCTGGGACCAGATGCGTGTCGACTACGCGGTGCGGCAGCACGAGCTCTGGTACAAGGGCGACGGCATGTACGGCGACGGTCCCGAGTTCCACTGGGACTACTACAACAGCTTCGTGATCCAGCCGATGTTGCTCGACGTCCTCGCGGCAGTCGGCCCGAAGGTGACGGCCTGGAAGGAGATCACCGCGCGCGTCACGACCCGCGCCCGCCGCTACGCCGCGATCCAGGAACGGCTGATCTCCCCCGAGGGGACGCTCCCGCCGGTCGGCCGGTCGATTGCCTATCGCACCGGCGCGCTCCAACTGCTTGGTCAGGTCGCGCTGCGTCGCGAGCTCCCCGACGGCGTCACGCCGGCCCAGGTGCGCGGCGGGATGACCGCCGTCATCGCTCGCATGATGGAGGCGCCCGGGACCTTCACGCGCGACGGCTGGCTGACCATCGGCCTGGCAGGGCACCAGCCGTCGCTCGGCGAGAGTTACATCTCCACCGGCTCCTGTTACCTCGCTGCAACGGGGCTGTTGCCGTTGGGGCTCCCCCCGGACGATCCGTTCTGGAGCGCGCCCGCGGCCCCCTGGACGACGAAAAAGCTCTACAGCGGGGCCGATGCCCCGGCGGACCACGCCGGCGGATAGTCACCGCTTTGCCCCCCTTCCACCCGCTCTTATCTTGCGCGGGTGGCCGCCCTGTTTGACCCCGCCGATTCCCGTCCCGTGCACTTCCTCGGCCTCAGTGGCGCGGGGATGAGTGCTCTCGCGCTGGCTGCCCGACGCCGCGGCGTGGCAGTGAGCGGCTGCGACACCGAGACGTCCGCCTTTGCCGATCTCCGGGCGGCCGGCGCCGAGGCATTCGACCATCCGGATCCGGCACATCTCGCCGGGATCCGTGCGTTGGTCGTGACCGCAGCCGCCTCCCAGCTGCACCCCGAGATCGTCGCCGCGCGGGCCGCCGGGATTCCGGTCGTGCAGCGCAAGGAAGCGTTGGCGGAGCTCGTCAACGGGACCACCCTGGTGGCGCTGGCCGGGACGCACGGCAAGACCACCACCACGGTGATGACCACCGAGGCGCTTCGTGGTGGCGGGAAACCTCCCTCCGGCCTGGCCGGTGGGCGAGTCTCCACCTGGGGCGGCAACGCGCTGCTCGACGGCAACGATCTCTTCGTGGTCGAGGCCGACGAGTACGACCAGGCCTTTCTGACGTTGCAGCCGACCATCGCCGTGGTGAACAACGTCGAGGCCGATCACCTCGAATGCTACGGCAGCGTCGAGGCGATGGAAGCGGCCTACGCCACCTTCGCCGGTCGCGCCGAGCGCGTGCTGGTCGGCACCGCCGACGTGGGGAGCGATCGCCTGGCGCAGGCGCTCGGCGACAAGGTGTGGCGCTTCGGACTCGAGGAGGGGGCGGAGCTGCGGCTCGTGCCGCGCAGCGCCGGGCCCGATGGCACCGTCGCCGACGTGACGTTTCCCGATGGCCGTCAGCACGTGCTCACCCTGCATGTCCCCGGGCTCCACAACTTGCGCAATGCCGGTGCCGCCCTCGGCGTCGCGTTCGTGCTTGGGGCCGACCTCGATGGGGCGATCGCCGCGCTCGGCCGGTTCACGGGCGTCGGACGTCGCTTCGATCGGCACGGCGAGTCGCACGGCGTCACCTACGTCGACGACTACGCGCACCATCCGACCGAACTCGTCGCGACGCTCGCCGCCGCACGGCAGGCCTTCCCGCATCACCGGCTCGTCGCCGCGTTCCAACCGCATCTCTATTCGCGCACGGCGTCGCACGGCGCGGCGATGGGCGAAGCGCTCGCGGCCGCCGACCTCGTGGTGGTGACCGACGTGTACGGGGCGCGCGAGGCCCCGGTCGAGGGCGTGAGCGGGCATATTGTCGCCGACGCCGCGATCGCGGCGGGCGCCGTCGTCTGCTACGCGCCGGTGCGCAGCGACCTCGCCCAGGAGATCGCGTCGATGCTGCGTGAGGGCGATGTCCTCCTCACGCTCGGGGCCGGCGACATCACCCTGGTCGGCGCGGACGTGCGCCGCCTCCGCGAGGGCGCATGACGACCCGGCAGGGGGCGTTGCTCGTGGCCGCGCTCGCCGTGTCGGTCGTCGCGCTGTGGATCGGGGTGCCCCGCGCGATGCGACGCCTCGACTACTTCCGGGTGCGGAACATCGAGGTGACCGGGCTGCATTTCCTCGATCAGCGTGAGGTGGTCTCCCGCCTCGCCTTGGCGAAGACCGCCAGTATCGTCGATCCGCTCGAGCCGGTGCGTCGCAACGCGTCGTCCATTCCCGGCGTCGCGGCCGCCTCGGTCGAGCGTCGCCTGCCGGGAACGCTCTCCCTGTTGGTGTTGGAGGAACTGCCGGTGGCGCTGGTGATGCAGGAGGAGAAGCTGGTGCTGATGGACCGCCGCGGCCGGATCCTGCCGTTCGACCCGATCCGCGCGCCGACCTCGCTGCCGGTCGCCGAGCGCGACTCGGCGACCGCCGCCCTGCTGTCGGCGATCCTCCGAGCCGATCCTGACTGGTATGAGCAGATCGAATCGGCGCGCCGTGATGGCAGCGACGTGCTGCTCGAGGAGGGAGCGCATCGGGTGCGCATTCGCCCCGGCGCGTCCCTCGAGACGATCCGCGGCGTGACGGTGGTGCGCGCCTGGCTCGCGACGGCCAATCGCCCATGGCAGGAGCTCGATGCCCGGTTCTCTGATCGCGCCTTCGTGAAGTGGGGGACCTCGTGAGCGGCGTCGCCGTCCAGCGGCTCGTCGCCGCCCTCGACCTCGGCAGCACCAAGGTCACCGCGATCATCGGTGAGGTGACGGGTGATTCGCGCTCGTGGGGACTCCGCATCCTTGGTGTCGGCAGTGAGCGCTCCACCGGCGTCCGGCGTGGCGTCATCCGCGACTTCGAGGAGACGGTCCGCGCGATCACCAAGGCGATGACCGACGCGGAGCGGATCGCCGGCCTCGAAGTCGGGACGGTCTACGTCGGCGCCGGCGGCGAGCAGATCGCGCAGCGGATCTCGCACGGGGTCGCCAGCATCACCGGCAGCGAGGTGCGGACCTCCGACCTCGCGCGCGTGAACGACGTGGCCTCCTCCGTCTCCTTCGGCCACGACCAGGAACTGCTGCACGCCATTCCCCATGACTACCTCGTGGACGGGCAGGCGGGCTACGCCGACCCGATCGGGCTGGCCGGCGAGCGGGTCGAGGCGGAGGTCTACATCCTGACCGCCCGTTCCAGTGCCCTGGCCCACCAGCGAAAGGCGATCGAGAAGGCCGGCTGGAACGTCGGCGAGGTCGTGGTCGAACCGCTGGCCGCCTCCCTCGCGGTCCTGACCCCCGAGGAGCGGGAAATGGGGTCGGTTCTGGTGGACCTTGGCGGAGGGAGTACCTCTGTCGCCATCTTTCAGGGTGGAAAGCTCCGCCATACCGCCTCCCTCCGTTTTGCGGGGGGGCACCTGACGTCCGATCTGGTCCACGGCCTTGGGGTGACCCAGGCGGAGGCCGAGCGGGTCAAGGAGCGCTGGGGCGCGGCATACGAGCCGATGATCCCGGAGAACGAGGTGGTGGAGATCGTCCTGACGGGGGGGCAGGGGCCCCGGCAGGTGAAGCGCCAGTTGATCGCCCACATCATGCACGCCCGGCTCCAGGAGGTCCTGGAGCTGGCCTACGACGAAGTAACCCGCGCCGGCTGGGCGATGGCGGGGCTGCCGTGCGGGGTGGTGGTGACGGGCGGCGGGGCGGCTGCCCCGGGGATCGTGGAGCTGACGCGGGACGTCTTTGCGGCCCCGGTGCGGATCGGGGTCCCCGCGGACCAGCTTCGGGGGTTGGTGGACAGGGTGGCGGCGCCGGGACTCGCGGTTCCGGTCGGACTGGCACTCTGGGGGGCACGACAGGTGGCGATGGGTGGGGGCTTCGGTGCCGGGGGCAAGTCATCGCCCGCCGTGGGCCGGGTGCTCGAGCCGGTGCGACGCTGGCTGCAGGATTTCTTCTGACCGACCCTCGGGGGGGTGCGGCATGGCGGACGGGATGATCTTCGAGCTCGAAGAGCAGTCAGCGCAGAATGCACGGATGAAGGTCGTTGGCGTCGGCGGGGGTGGCGGAAATGCCGTCAACCGCATGATCGCCGAGGCCCTCAGCGGCGTGCAGTTCATTTCGGTCAATACCGACGCCCAGGCCCTCGCGGCCTCGCGCTCCGACATCAAGGTGCAGATCGGCAAGAAGCTGACGCGCGGCCTCGGAGCGGGCGCCCGCCCGGAAATCGGCCGCCAGGCGATCGAGGAGAATCGGGACGAGGTCCTCGAGCATCTGCAGGGGGCGGACCTGGTGTTCGTCACCTGCGGCATGGGCGGCGGCACCGGCACCGGCGCTGCCCCGATTATTGCACAGATTGCCAAGGACATCGGCGCCCTGACGGTCGGCATCGTCACCAAGCCGTTCCTCTTCGAGGGGCGGAAGCGGATGAAGCAGGCCGAAATGGGGATCACCGAGCTCCGGCGAAACGTTGACACGATGATTGTCGTACCGAACGAGCGGCTGCTTGCGGTGGTCGGGAAGGGGATTCCCTTCCAGGACGCGCTCAAGAAGGCCGACGAGGTGTTGCTGAATGCAACGCGCGGGATCGCCTCGCTGATCACCAGTACCGGCATCATCAACGTAGATTTCGCGGACGTGCGGACGGTGATGCAGAACGGCGGCGCGGCCCTGATGGGCACCGGCGTGGCCACGGGCGAGAATCGGGCGCTGGAAGCGGCGCAGCAGGCGATCTCGTCGCCGCTGCTCGACAACGTCTCGATCAACGGTGCGAGCGGCGTGCTGATCAACATCATCGGCGGCGACGACCTCACCCTCGGCGAGGCGACGCAGATCAGCGGGATCATCCACGACGCCGTGGGCGACGATGCGCAGATCATCTTCGGTGCCGGGAACGACTCGCGCTGCAATGGCGAGATCCGCGTGACGGTGATCGCGACGGGCTTCGATCGGGCCGTGACCGGTGAGCCGGTGGTGGAGCGGAATGCGAACCCGCAGGTGCTGCCGTTCTCACCGCGGCGCCAGACGGCGGCGACCCCGCCGGCGACGCCGAGCCAGCAGTCCACGCCGGCGGCCCAGCAGCCTGCGGTGACGCCACCGAGGACCCCGCCGGTGCAGCAGCCGTTCGTGCGACCGGTGCAACCGCCGAAGCCGGCGACGCCCGATGTGTCCGACATGGAAATTCCGACCTTTATCAGGCGGCAAATGGATTGATGCGGTTCCGACTTCCCCGATTCCCCCTGGCTGCGGCCATCCTTGGCGCGGCGGCACTCTTCGTGTCGCGCGGCGTCTATCCGTGGCAGCGCCTCTCCGACGTGCCGACGGCCGGCCCGATCGTCGTGTCCGATCCGTTCCACACGGTGAGCGACACGCTGCAGCGCGGAGAGACGGTGGGGGCGCTGCTGGCGCGGCACGGGGTGATCGGGCTGGACCTTTCGGCGCTCGCGAGCGCGCTCCGCTTCGACCCGCGCCGGCTCCGCGCCGGGCAGGTCTTCTCGGTGCGTCGGGGCGGGGCCGCCGACGAGGCGACGCAGGTCGAGTTCCGCGCCTCGCCGGAACAGCGCGTGCAGTTCATCCGCACCGCCAACGGCGAGTGGCGCGGGAATGCGGTCGCGGTCTACTGGAGCACCGACACGATCCGCCTCGGCGCGACGATCACCTCGAATCTCTTCAACGCCATCGATGACGAAGTCAGCGACGCGACGCTCGACCGCCAGGAGCGGGCGAACGTCGTCTACGCGCTGGCCGATGTCTTCTCGTACTCCGTGGACTTCTCCCGCGACATCCAGCAAGGCGACCGCTTCACCGCCGTCGTCGAGCGCCGCACCTCGGACGAGGGCGAGACCCGCTTCGGCAGGATCCTCGCGGGTGAGCTGAGCGTGGGTGGCAAGGCGATTGCGGCCTACAACTACCGGAACGGCGGCCAGAACGCCTTCTATGACGCGCAGGGCAACGCGCTCAAGCGGGCCTTCCTCGCCGCACCGGTCGAGTTCCGCTACATCTCGAGCGGGCTCTCGCGGGCGCGCTTCCACCCCGTGCTCGGCGTCTTCCGCAAGCACGACGGGATCGATTATTCCGCCGCGGCCGGCACGCCGGTGCGCGCCGCCGCCGAAGGGACGATTCTGCGCGCGGGGTGGGCCGGCGGCTACGGCAGGCTGATCGAGATCCGGCACCGCAATGGCATCGTCACGCGGTACGGCCACCTCTCGGTCATCGGTCCGACGATTCGCCCCGGCGCGCACGTCGGCCAGGGCGACTTCATCGGCAAGGTCGGCTCGACCGGGCTGTCGACCGCCCCGCACCTGCACTACGAGTTCCGGGTCGACGGCACCGCTCGCGATCCGCGCAGCGTCAAGATGGACACCGGCGCCCCGCTTCCGAAGGGCGACCTGCTCGCCTTCCGGCAGGAGCGCGATCGCCTGCGTGCGCTGCTCGGCCCGTCGCTCGCGTCGCCGCCTGCCCGCGGCTCCCTCGCCGAGTAACAGTCACTCCCCGCTTGTGATGGACCTCTATCCCGCCATCGACCTGCGCGGTGGGCAGGTCGTTCGCCTTGCCCAGGGCGAAGCCACGCGCGAGACCGTCTACGGCCACGATCCGGTGGCACAGGCGGAGGAGTTCGTCGTGGCCGGCGCACGCTGGCTCCACATCGTCGACCTCAATCGCGCCTTCGGTGACGGCGACAATGACTCGGCGATCGCGGAGATCGCGCGCCGCTTCGGCGACCGCCTCCGGCTCCAGCTCGGGGGCGGCATCCGCGACGTCGCCCGCGCGGAGGCCGTCGTGCAGCTTGGCGTGTCGCGCGTGGTGATCGGCACCGCCGCCGTCGACCAGCCTGCGCTCGTCGATGCGGTGGTGCGGGCGTTGGGTGGAGATCGGGTGGCCGTCGGCATCGACGCTCGCGACGGGCGCGTCGCCGTCCGTGGTTGGGTCGAGACCTCCGCGGTGCGCGCCACCGAGCTCGCCGCGCGCGTGGCCGCGCAGGGCGTGCAGACCGTCATCCACACCGACATCGCTCGTGACGGGATGCTGAGCGGCCCGAACCTCGACGAGGCCCTCGCCCTGCAGGCCAAGGGCCCGCGGGTCATCGTGAGCGGCGGCGTCGCCTCCGTGGCCGACCTGCGCGCCGTGGCGTCGGCAGGCCTCGCCGGTGCGATCACCGGGCGCGCGATCTACGAGGGGCGGTTCACCCTCACCGAGGCGCTCGCCGCCCTGGCGAGCTGACGCCCCGTGACGACGCTCCCCGCCATCGTCGTGGCACTCGCGGTCGGTGGCGTGCTGGCGTGGTGGAGCTATCGCGATCGCGCCGCACTGCCGCTCGCCCGTGCCGCCGCCGGCTGCCGCGCGATCGGCACCGCCCTCCTGCTCCTGCTGCTCCTCAATCCCACGCTCTCGGCACGCCTGCTCGCCGTGCGGCCGCTGATCCTCCTCGATCACTCGGTGTCGATGCTGGCGGCCGGCGGTCAGGCGGCGCAGGCACGAGGCGCGGCGGCGGCACTCGGCGACACGGTGGCCTTCGGGGAGCTCGCCCCTGGTGAGCCCGGCGGCCGGAGCGTGCTCGGGACGGCGCTCCCCTCGGCGCTCGCGAGCGGCCGGCCCGTCACCGTGGTGACGGATGGCGAGATCGGCGATGCCGAGGCGCTGCCGACCGAATTGCTCGCGGCGACGACCGTCCGTCTCTTTCCGCGCCAGAGCGGCGATGACGTGGCGCTGGTCGCGGTTCGCGGGAGCGAGCGGATCGCCGCGGGAGACTCGCTGCACCTCACCATCGAGGCGCGCCGCGTCGGGAAGGCGCCGGACAGCACGCGGGTCGAGGTGCGCGACGGCGCCACTGTCCTGCAGGCGGCGACGATTCGGCTTGGCGCCACCGGACGCGGTTCGGTCGAGATGGTGATGCGCCTTCCGGCGACAAGCACCGGGCTCCGCTGGCTCGAGGTGCGCCGGGTCGGAGCGGCCGATGCAGAACCGGGCGATGACCTGCGCTGGTGGGCGGTCCGCGTGACGCCGAGCCCCGGACTGGTCGTGCTGGCGAGCGCCCCCGATTGGGACGCGCGCTTTCTCTATCGCGCGCTGCGTGATGTCACCGAGGCGCCGGTGCGCGGCTACGTGCAATTGCAGCCGGGGCAGTGGCGCCGGATGGACGACCTGCGTCGCGTGCCGACGGGTGAGGTGCAGGCGGCGGCGCGCGCTGCCGACCTGCTCGCCGTGCGTGGCGACATCGAACCGTGGCGCGAGAGCGCTCGGGCGCGGCTGCTCTGGCCGGTGGCGACGATGGCGGGCGACTGGTATCTCGCGGCGACGGCCTCCTCGCCGATCGCGGGTGGCTTCGCGGGTGGCAACGCCGACTCGCTGCCGCCCGCGGTGGCCGTCACGCCGCTGGGGGCGGAGATCACGGCGGCGTGGATCGGGGCGACGGCGCGTCTGGCTCGGCGTGGCAGCGACATTCCCGTGATCGGCGGGCGGCAAGGGAAGGACGGCCGCACGGTGACCTTCGGTGCCGATGGCCTCTTCCGATGGGGCTTCCGGGGTGGCGCCTCGGAACATGTGTGGCGTGCCGTGGTGGCCGATGCCGCCGCGTGGCTGCTGGCGACGCCGGACTCCGCCGCCGCGGCGGTGCGGCCGGTCGCCCTGGTGACGCAGCGCGGGCGGGCGGTGCGGTTCCGATGGGTCGGCGGTGGCGCGCCGGCGCCGGTGGCGATCACGCTCACCGATTCGGCGCGGAGCCGCGTCGATACGCTCCGATTCGACGCCGGCGGCGAGGCCTCGATGCCTTTGCCGGTCGGTCGCTATCGCTACGTGGTCGCGGATGGTGGCGGCAGCGGCGATCTCGGGGTGGAGCCCTACACGGAGGAACTCGTTCCAGCCCCCGTGACGCTCACCGCACGCGAGGCAACGGTTGCCGCGACCTCGACGGGGCGAGGGGCACGCGAGTGGCCCGCGCTCTTCGTGCTCATCGTCCTGGCGTTCGGCGCGGAGTGGCTCCTGCGCCGTCGGCTCGGAATGCGCTAGGATTCGGCACCACATGTTCAGGACGGGGTGATGGCACGACTCGGGGACAAACTCGGACTCTGGCAGCGGATCAAGCGGCTCGCCCTCACCGACGTGGGCGCGCTCGCGCGCGGCCTCAATGCCGATGACCTCGAGCAGATGGAGCGGGTACTGATCGAGGCCGACTTCGGCGTCCCCGCCACGCTCGACCTGGTCGGCTTCCTCGAAGGCGAGGTCCGGAAGGGGAAGCTCAAGACCGACGTGCAGCTGCGCGAGGCGGTCGTGTCGCAACTCGGGGCGATGCTTTCTGGGCCCGCCGATCCGGCGAGGCTCGCGGCACCCGCGAGCGGACCGACGGTCGTGCTGATCGTCGGCGTGAACGGCGTCGGCAAGACCACCTCGGTCGCGAAGCTCGCGCGCCGACTCCAGCGCGAAGGGAAGAAGGTGCTCCTCGGCGCCGCCGACACTTACCGCGCCGGGGCCGTCGCGCAGCTCGAGACCTGGGCCTCGCGCCTGGGGATCGAATGCGTCTCCGGTGCCTCGGGGGGCGACCCGGCTGCCGTGGCCTACGACGCCGTCGAGGCGGCGATCGCCCGGAACGTCGACGTCGTCCTGATCGACACCGCCGGCCGCCTGCACACGCAGGACGGGCTGATGGCGGAACTGGGCAAGGTGGTGCGCGTCGTTGCCAAGAAGCTGCCCGGCGCCCCGCACGAGGTCTTCCTCGTGCTCGATGGCACCGTCGGCCAGAACGCCGTGCAGCAGGGGAAGCTCTTCGGGCAGGTGGTCTCACCGACCGGGCTGGTGATCACGAAGCTCGACGGCACCGCGCGCGGCGGGGCGGTCGTCGCGCTCCGACGCGAGCTCAATGTCCCGATCCGCTTCGTCGGCACCGGCGAGACGGTTGACGACTTTGCGCCGTTTGATGCGGCGCGCTGGGCGGAGACGCTGTTCGAGTAGCGATGATCGATCATCGATGATCGATCATCGATCATCGAATCTCTCTTCAACGCTGAGTGCATGGCTCAACTCCGCCTCGACACCCCCATCCAGTTCCTGAAAGGCATCGGCGAGAAGCGCGCCGACGCCTTTGCTCGGCTGGGGGTGGTGTCGGTGCACGACCTGCTGCACCACCTCCCGCATCGCTACATCGACGCCTCGACGACCACGCCGCTGGCGCAGGCGCGCGTCGGCGATGACGTCGCCTGCATCGGCACGGTGGTGAGCAAGGGGGTGCTGCCGACGCGGAAGGGGCTGCGTGTCTTCCACGCGGTGCTGAAGGACGCCAGCGGGCTGCTGGAGTGTGCGTGGCCGGGCCAGGCCTTCCTGGACCGGACGCTGGCCGTCGGGCAGCTGATCCTCGTGGCGGGCCCGATCCGCTTCTATCACGGCCGGCAGATGGCGCCGCGCGAGCTGGTGATCCTCGGCGACGCCGACGATCCGGCCTCGGCGGGGCGGATCCTCCCCGTCTACCCGGCTACCGAGGGGCTCTCCCACAAGCAGATCCGCGCGTTGATGGAGGTGCACCTCGACAAACTGTCGCCGCTGGTGCCCGACGTCCTCGATCCGACGCTGCGCGATCGGTTTGCGCTGCCGTCCCTCGCGGACGCATTGCGGGCGGTGCACCGGCCGACGACGCTCGCCGAGGCGGAGGCGGGGCGGCGGCGCCTGGCGCTCGACGAGCTGCTCGACCTGCAGCTGATGCTGGCGCGGGCGCGTCACGTGGCGCGCCATGGGCAGCGCGGTCAGACCTTCACGCTGCACAAGACCTTCACGTCGCAGTTGCGCGAGGCGCTGCCCTGGCCGCTCACCGGCGACCAGAAGAAGGCAATTCGCGAGATCTTCGAGGACATGACCCACGAGGAGCGGATGCACCGCCTCGTGATGGGCGATGTCGGCACCGGCAAGACCGTGGTGGCGCTGTTCGCGATGCTGCTGGCGCTCGAGAACGATTGTCAGGCGGCGCTGATGGCGCCGACGGAACTGCTCGCCGAGCAGCACCATCGGACGCTCATGACGCTGTTGGCGCCGCTCGGCCTGGTGCCGGAGTTGTTGTTGGGGCGGTTGACTGCAGCCGAGAAGAAGGCGGCGCACACGCGCCTCCGGACCGGCGTCACCAAGCTGGTCGTCGGCACCCACGCGCTGGTGCAGGAGTCGGTCGCCTTCCAGCGCCTCGGCCTGGTGGTGATCGACGAGCAGCACCGCTTCGGGGTGGAGCAGCGTGCGGCGCTCATGGGGAAGGGGGAGGCGCCCGATGTGCTGTTGCTCACCGCGACGCCGATCCCGCGCTCGCTGGCGTTGACTCGCTACGGCGACCTCGATGCCTCGTTGCTCAAGGAGCGGCCGCCCGGGCGCGGCACCATCCGGACCGCCGTCCGCACGCCATCGCAGCGCCGGCGGGTCTTCGAGTTCCTGCGCGAGACGGCCCTCAAGGGCGGGCAGGTGTACATCGTCCTGCCGGTGATCGAGGAGTCGGAGAAGGCCGACCTCCGCGCGGCGCAGACGATGGCGACCTCACTGACGGCGCAGTGGCCGGACGTGACCGTCGGCCTCGTGCATGGGCGGCTCAAGGCGCCCGAACGCGACCAGGTGATGCGCGACTTCCGCGACGGGAAGATCGGCGTGCTGGTCGCCACCACGGTCATCGAGGTCGGCATCGACGTCGCGAATGCGACGGTCATGGTCATCGAGCATCCGGAGCGCTTCGGCCTGGCGCAACTGCACCAGCTCCGCGGCCGCGTGGGGCGAGGCAGCGGCGACTCCCATTGCATCCTGCTTACCGTCGGCGAGGATGTCCCCGAGCGACTGCGTGCCTTCTCGAAGACCGATGACGGCTTCGCGATCGCCGAGCTCGACCTCCTCGAGCGCCGCCAGGGCGACCTCCTCGGCGCACGGCAGTCCGGCGGCGTCGACTTCAAGGTGGCCCGCTTCCCGGACGACACCGATCTCCTGACCGAGGCACGCGCCCTCGCGCGCACAATCCTCGATGCCGACCCGACCCTCGACCGCCGCGAACATCAAGCGCTGAAGGATCGGGTGGTGACCCGGTATCCGAGGGGGGAGACGCTCTTTAGGGTGGGATGAAGCGAGAAGCGAGAAGCGAGAAGCGAGAAGCGAGGCCTGCCGGCGCGCCTCCTACGACCTACGACCTACGACTTCCGACCCCCTCACGACTCAGGACTCACGACTCACTTCTCATGTACTCCACCTGCCTCTTCTGCAATATAGACCTCGGCACCAACGAGGTCGTCGAGACGCTCCCCATCGGGCGGCGGCTCGCCTTTGATGCGGCCCAGGGCAGGCTCTGGGTGGTGTGCCGGCACTGCGCCAAGTGGAACCTGGTCCCCTTCGACTCTCGGCTCGAAAGCATCGACGCCTGCGAGCGGCTCTTCCGCGACACGCCGACGCGCTACTCGACCGACAACATCGGGCTCGCTCGCGTGAAGGAGGGCTTGGAGCTCGTCCGGATCGGTCCGGCGATGCGACCCGAGTTCGCGGGGTGGCGGTACGGGGACACGTTCCGGCGCCGTCGGCGGCGGAGCCTTGCCGTTGCTGCTGGTGGCGTAGGGTTGCTGGCTGGGAGTGGGTTGGCGTTCGGTCTATCCGGCGGCATGGGGGCGATCGCCGGTGTCACCGCCTACCAGTGGGGCACGATGGCATTCGCGGCCTTCAAAGCCTCACGTGGCCGTATGGCAGTCGTTGATCCGCGCAATGGCGTTCGCCAGACGCTGTGGCGGGTCTCGATGACCAGCGCCCGCGTCACGTGGCGTGACAACAGTCCCGTGTTGCGCGTCATGCCGTTCCTGAATCGCAAGCTCGAATGGCATGGCGATGACGTCCAGCGGATCGGGCAGCGCGTGATGGCGGGAGTCAACGTGATGGATGGGGCCCCGAAGGCACTTGCGTCGGCGACTCAACTGCTGGGAGAGCATCACGGCGACTTGTCGGGGTGGATGATTCCGCGAGCCAAGGAACAAGGGCCGGTGGACCCGCGCACAGGCAGCTCTCCCGTGTTCGCGGCGAACCGCGCGGAGTACTGGCAGGGGTATGGCGAGCCGATGTTGCTCATCGGCCGATTGCCCGAGGTGGAGCGCCTCGCGGTCGAGATGTACTTCGCCGAGTCGGCCGAGCGAACCTACCTGGAAGGGGAACTGAATCTCCTCGAGCGCGAGTGGCGTCAGGCGGAGCAACTTGCGAAGATCGCGGATGGGCTGACGCTGGAGTAGGCGAGAAGCGAGAAGCGAGAAGCGAGAAGCGAGAAGCGAGAAGCGAGAAGCGAGAAGCGAGAAGCGGGGCCCACCGGAATCCCGCTACGACCTTCGACTTACGACTTACGACGCTAACGACCAACGACCAACGACTAACGACTAACGCCCCTCTCACGACTCAGGACTCACGACTCACTTCCCATGTACTCCACCTGCCTCTTCTGCACCAAAGACCTCGGCACCAATGAGGTCATCGAGACCCTCCCCATCGGGCGGCGGCTCGCCTTTGATGCGGCCCAGGGCAGGCTCTGGGTGGTGTGCCGGCACTGCGCCAAGTGGAACCTCGTGCCGTTCGAGAGCAGGCTCGAGAGCATCGACGCCTGCGAGCGGCTCTTCCGCGACACACCGACGCGCTACTCGACCGACAACATCGGCCTCGCCAGGGTCCCTGAGGGACTCGAGCTGGTGCGCATCGGCACCGCCGAGCGGCCGGAGTTTGCGGGGTGGCGTTATGGGGAGCAGTACCGGCGGCGGCGCCGGAACGCCTATCTGATCGGGGCGGCGGGGGTGGCGGTCGGCATGGGGGCGATCGCGGCGTTGAGCGCCTTCGGATTCGCGGCGGCCAGCGGCGGTTACCTGAGCTATCAACTCGTGAAGGGAGGATGGGATGCCGGGCTGAATCGGCAGGCCAGGTTTCTGCTCCCCGACCCCGATCCCGCCGCCCGCGAGACGGTGCGGCTTGACCGTAGCCACCTGAAGCACGCCACGATTTCCTGGGAGGACGGCACGCCGTCGTTGGACCTGCCGCACCCCAAACACCTCAAGAAGGGAGACTTCGTCCTCTCCTACCGGGGCGCCGAGTTGCAGTCGGTGGGCCGACGCGCCGTCGCGGGCCTCAATCTGTTGGTGGGGGGGCGTGCCCAGCTGGAGGAAGGCAGCCGGATTCTCGCGGAAAACCGAGGTGACCTCTCGGGCTGGCTTCGCCGTCGTACCTATTCGCTCACGGACGTCACTGCCAGCGGCGCCCCGAAGCACTGGTCGAACTACACCGCGCCATACCTCGTCCTCGACAAGCTGGACGCCGGCGACCGGATGGCCGTCGAACTCTGGATGAACGAGGACATCGAGCGCCAGTGGCTCGAGGGGGAGCTTACTCTTCTGGAGCGCGAATGGCGCCAGGCGGAGGAACTCGCGAAGATCAGCGATGCGCTGGCGGTGCCGGAGTCGGTGGAGGAGGATCTCAAGCGACGGAAAGGCTGAGTGCATTCCTGAGTACGCAGGTCCTTCGACTGCGCAGCCCTTCGGGCTGCTTCGCTCAGGATGACATGGCTCCGATGGACCTACGACTTACGACTTACGACTCCACGCCGGCTGTGCCGGCGCCGCGCATTGACATGCGCGGCTGAAGCGATCCCTCTCACGACTCAGGACTCACGACTCACTTCTCATGTACTCCACCTGCCTCTTCTGCACCAAGGACCTCGGCACCAACGACGTCCTCGAGACCCTTCCCATCGGCCGGCGCATCGCGTTTGATGCGGCCGAGGGGCGGCTGTGGGTCGTGTGCCGACATTGTGCCAAGTGGAACCTGGTGCCGTTCGATTCGCGGCTCGAGACCATCGACGATTGCGAGCGTCTTTTCCGCAGCACCACGATGCGCTACTCCACCGACAACATCGGACTGGCGCGCGTCAAGGAGGGGTTGGAGCTGGTCCGGATCGGCGAAGCGCAGCGGCCCGAGTTCGCAGGGTGGCGCTACGGCGACTCGTTCGGGCGACGCCGGCGGCGGAATTTCCTGATCGCCGGCGGGGTCGCTGCGGCGGGGATCGCGGTGGTCTCCGGCGGACTCGCGATGGGCGTCTCCTTCGGGATGCTCGGCCAATTGCCGAACTACTACAACATCTTTGTGCTCAACCGCCGCGTCACGGTGCGGGTCCCGAGGGAAGGGCAGGCGCCGATCGAACTCTCTGACATCCTCGCCTCGAAGGCACGCCTGGTCCGGCGGCCGGATGGCGGCTGGCTGGTCCGGACCAAGGTCATGGAGCCGTCGTACATGAGCCGGCGGTTCCGGAAGCAGGGGTCACAGGAACTCGAGTTCACGGGCGTCGAGGCCGAGCGGCTCTTGGCGGGGGTGCTCGTGCGCACGAACCACTGGGGTGGCACGGCCAACACGATCCGCGAGGCGGTCTCGCTGGTGGAGGCGAAGGGTGACGTCCAGCAGGTCATCGCGGGCCCCGGGTCACCGATTCGCGAAGGGAGCGGATCGAGAGTGATCAAGTCGATTCCGGGTGCCTGGCGCCTCGCCGCCGAGATCGCGCTCAATGAGGACAGCGAACGCCTCGCCCTCGCGGGCGAACTGCGCCTGCTGGAATGGCAATGGAAGGAGGCCGATCGGCTCGCCAAGATCAGCGACTCGCTGGCGGTGCCGGAAAGCGTGGACGAGGAGCTGGCCAGGCGGAAGGAGTAGCGAGAAGCGAGAAGCGAGAAGCGAGAAGCGAGGCACTTCGGGCACGTTTCACCTTTCACGTCCTACGACCTACGACTTACGACCTAGGAGCTACGACCTACGACTTACGACCCCTAACGCCTAACGACCAACGCCTAACGACTTCTGTCACCCATCTGTCATCTTCCCGTCATCCCCAGTCCCAATATTCGAAAATCCCCACCCCATCCATGTACTCCACCTGTCTCCTCTGTGCCGACTCGTTGAGGACGAACACCGTCCTCGAGACGCTCCCTGTGGGGCGGCGCCTGGCGTTCGATCCTGCCAAGGGGCGCCTCTGGGTTGTCTGCCCGGGCTGTGCACGGTGGAACCTCGTCCCCTTCGACAACCGCCTCGAGGCGATCGACGAGTGCGAACGCCTCTTCCGCGACACCCGCGTCCGCTTCTCGACCGGATCGATCGGGATGGCGCGAATGGAGGACGGGACCGAGTTGGTGCGGATCGGACCCGCGCTGCGGCCCGAGTTCGCCGCGTGGCGGTATGGTCGCGAGCTGTTGCGGCGTCGACGGCGGAAGCTCCCCTTCGGAATCCAGCGCGACCACACCGGCGTGGCCGAGATCATCTCGGATGTCGCGACGATGCTGGGCACGCTGATCGCGATTCCGTTTCTTGAGGGGGCGATCGGGCCGCGCCACGCAGTCAGCGCCGTGCGACTCGTCCGCGATCCGTGGACCGGCAATCTGCTGCGCGTCCGAGCGCTCGCGATGGTGCGCTCGGTGCTCGCGCGCGACGACGGCACCTGGCGCCTCGAGATTCCCTATCGCAGCGAACTCGATGTCGTGCTCGGCGATGACCCGCTGGCCGTGACGTCGATCCGTGATCACCCTGCCGTCGGCTTCTTCCGTGGCGAGACGCTCTACGAGGGGCTCGCGCGCGTGCTGCCGACGATCGAGAGCCGGCTGCCGTCCCAGGGCGAGGTCCAGGAAGCGACGCGGTTGCTCGAGCGCACCACCGACGATCCGACGCTCCTCTTCGGCTACGTGACCGGTCGTCCGCTGCGACTCGAGACGCGCGGGCAGTTCCCGCTCGCCGACGTGGCACCGGAGATCCGGCTCGCGCTCGAAATGGCCTCCCACGAGGAGACCGAGCGTCGCGCGCTGGAGGGAGAGCTGAAGCTGCTCGAGCATGAATGGCGCGAGGCCGAGCGACTCGCGGCGATCCTCGATGACCTGGCACTCCCGACGGGAGGGCCAGATGTCACCGCGTGACGTCTACCTCCTGACCGCCTCCGTCACCCCCCTCATCGCCGCGCTCGTCGTGCTCTGCTGGGTGGCGTCGCTGGTCCGCCGCGACAGCTCGCTCGTCGACCGGATCTGGGGGCTCGGCTTCGTCCTGATCGTGCATCACCACACCACCTTCGCGGGTGAGGTCGGCGGCACCGTCGATCCGCTCTTCGCGGCGCTGGTGCTCATTTGGGGGCTCCGGCTGACGTGGCACATCACCCGCCGGAACTGGGGCCACGGCGAGGACCCGCGCTATGCGGCGATGCGCGCCCGGAACGGGGCCCGGTGGTGGTGGCAGAGCCTGTTCACGGTCTTCGTGCTGCAAGGGGCGCTGATGCTGCTGATCGGACTGCCGCTCGCGGCGACGGCCACCCCAGGGGCACTCTGGGGACGAGTCCTCGGCACCCTGCTCTGGGGGGTGGGTTTCGCCTTCGAGGCCGGGGGCGACTGGCAGCTCGCCCGCTTCCGGGCCGATCCCGGCAAACCGGGGCCAAGTGCTCGACTCCGGCTTCTGGCGCTACACCCGCCATCCGAACTACTTCGGCGACGCCCTGCAGTGGTGGGGCTTCTGGTGCTTCGCGGCGTCGGCCGGCCTCTGGTGGACCGTGGTCTCCCCGCTCCTCATGACGCTGCTGCTCCTGAAGGTCTCCGGGGTGACCCTGCTCGAATCGGCGCTGCTGGACTCGAAGCCGGGGTATCGGGAGTATGTGCGACGGACGCCGGCATTCTTCCCGTGGTGGCCGCGGAACGGCTGACGGCGAAGAACGCGGTCCCGTTTTACGTTTCACCCGTTGACCGTTCACCGTTCACCCTCCGCGGCCTGACGGCCGCGGCTGAAGAGGCATCGCATGGCTTTCGTCCGCATCTCCGAGCTCTCCCAGCATGTCGGCGCCGTCGTCACGGTGCCGGGCTGGGTCGTCACCACCCGTTCGTCGGGCAAGATCGCCTTCTGCGTGATGCGCGATGGCACCGGCTATCTCCAGACGGTGTTCCCGAAGAATGAGGTGGTCGAGGGGGCGTGGGAGCGCTTCGCGACGTTGACGCAGGAGGCCTGCATCACGGTGACCGGCACCGTGCGCGAGGATGCGCGCGCGCCCGGCGGCTACGAGTTGACCGCGAGCGACGTGGTGGTGACGGCGCCGAGCGTCGACTATCCGATTTCGCCGAAGGAGCATGGCACCGCGTTCCTCTTCGAGCATCGGCATCTCTGGCTGCGCAGCAAGAAGCAGGTGGCCATTGCGCGCGTGCGGCACGAGATCGAACAGGCGATCCACGACTTCTACTACGCGCGCGGCTTCATCCGCGTCGACACCCCGATCCTCACCGGCTCGATCGGCGAGCAGGCGGGCGAGCTCTTCGCCACCGAGTACTTCGATCTCGGCCAGGCCTACCTCGCGCAGACGGGCCAGCTCTACGGCGAGGCGGCCGCCGCGGCACACGGGAAGATCTACACCTTCGGCCCGACCTTCCGCGCCGAGAAGAGCAAGACGCGGCGGCACCTGACCGAGTTCTGGATGATCGAACCGGAAGTCGCCTTCAACGACTCGAACGCGAACATGCAGCTGCAGGAAGACTTCGTCTCCTACCTCGTCGAGCGCGCCCTCGAGCGTCGCAAGGAAGAGCTGAAGGAGCTGGAGCGCGACCTCGCGCCGCTCGAGAAGGTGACCGGGCCGTTCCCGCGGATCACCTATACCGACGCGATCGCGACGCTGCAGGCGCAGGGCTCCGACATCCAGTGGGGCACCGACCTCGGTGCCGATGACGAGACCGCGCTCGCCAAGGCCTACGACAAGCCGCTCTTCGTGATGAACTATCCGAAGGAAGTGAAGGCGTTCTACATGAAGGAGAACCCGGCCGATCCGCGCACGGTGCTGAACAACGACTGCCTCGCCCCGGAAGGCTACGGCGAGATCATCGGCGGGTCAGAGCGGGAAGGGGACTACGACAAGCTGCTGCAGCGGATCAAGGACCAGGGACTCGACCCCGCCTCCTACGGCTGGTACCTCGACCTCCGGAAGTACGGCGGCTTCGTGCACAGCGGCTTCGGCCTCGGTCTCGAGCGCACCGTCGCCTGGATCTGCGGCATTCCGCACATTCGCGAGGCGATCGCGTTTCCGAGGCAAATCCATCGGCTGTATCCGTGAAGCAGAGTTCGTGAACGAGAAGCGAGAAGCGTGAAGCGAGAAGCGAGGGATGTCCGCCGAGGGGTGAGATCCCCTCCCGCGGTGCCGTTCTCGCTTCTCGCTTCACGCCTCTCGCTTCTCGATCTCCTTCACCTCATCCCAAATCACATCCAGCTCCTCCAGCGTCGCCTCGCCGAGCACCACGCTGCGCTCGGCGGCGATCGTCTCGATCGCCTCGAAGCGGCGACGGAACTTGGCGTTGGCGCGGTCGAGGGCGATCCCCGGCTGCACCCCGGCCTTGCGGGCGAGGTTGACGACCGCGAAGAGCAGGTCGCCGATCTCGTCGGTGAGGGCGCTCGGGTCGTCCGCGCCGACCACCAGTTCGGCCTCGACCTCGGCGAGCTCCTCGGCGACCTTCTGGAGCGGCCCGCGGGTGTCGGGCCAGTCGAAGCCGACGCCGGCCGCGCGTTCCTGGAGCCGGTACGCCAGCAGCAGGTCGGGGAGCGTCGAGGGGAGGCCGCCGAGGGTCCCGCGGCCGCTGGGCCGTTCGCGGGCCTTGAGGGTTTCCCATCGCTCGCGTTCGCCGAGCTCGAAGAGGTGCGGGTGCCGGCGGCGCATCTTCGCCACGAGGTCATCGGCGATGTCGTCCGGGGTAAATTCCCCGGTCTCCGCGCCGAGCACGAGCTGCCAGGCGAGGTGGAGCATCAGGTCGGCGACCTCCTCGCGAATCGCGGCGGGCTGTTCGCTGCCGAGGGCGGCCGCCAACTCGTGGGCCTCTTCGATGAGGTAGGGGCGCAGGGTCTGGCGGGTCTGGACCCGGTCCCAGGGACAGCGGTCCCGCAGGTCCGCTACCATCGCCACCGCCCGGTTCGAGGGCCGATTCGTCTTGCATCCGTTCTCCGGGAGTCCTAGTCTCCGATGGTGCACAATCCCGTGACCCCTGATACCGCCCGGGCCTGGGTGGACGTGGACCTCGATGCCGTGGTCCGCAACGCCCGTTCCTTCGCGGCCCGCACCGGCGTGCCGATGCTGCCGATGGTCAAGGCCGATGGCTACGGCCTCGGCGCCGTCGCCGTGGCCCGCGCCCTCGCCGAACTGGAGCCGTGGGGCTACGGCGTCGCCTCGATCGACGAGGCCCGCGAACTCCACGTGAATGGCGTGCTGCGGCCGATCCTGATCTGCTCCCCGATGCTGCCCCAGCTCGCGGAGGCCACGGCCGCCGTCGCGGCCCGCCCGACCATCGGCAACCTCGAGGCGCTCCGGGCGTGGCTCGCGCTCGGCGAGCGGCCATTCCACCTCGAGATCGACACCGGAATGTTGCGTTCCGGCCTGCGCTGGGACGATGTCACGCAGCTGATGGAGGCGCGTAATCTGCTTGCCTCGGCAGCCGGATGGGAGGGCGTCTACACTCACTTCCACTCTGCCGAACGCGACGACGCGGCCACCGCCGACCAGTGGCGCCGGCTCCAGCAGGCCATCACGACGCTCGGACGCCGCCCGCCGCTGGTGCACGCGGCGAATTCGGCGGCCGGCGCCGCCGGCGAGGCCTATGCCGCCGATATGACCCGCCCGGGCATCCATCTCTATGGTGGACGCCTGTCGGGACTCGATGCGGTTCCGGTTGCGGCCGTGCGGGCACGCGTCGTCGGCGTGCGGCGGCTGCCCGCTGGCGGCACCGTCTCCTACGAGGCCACCTGGCGCGCTCCGAATCCGACCACCATCGCTACCCTCGCCATCGGGTACGCCGACGGGATGCATCGGCGCCTCTCGAATGGCGGCGCGGTGGAACTGCTGGGGCAGCGCCTGCGGATCGTCGGCCGCGTGACGATGGATCACCTGATGGTCGATGCCGGCGACCTGCCGGTCTCCCTGGGCGACGTGGCGACCCTCTTCGGCGGGCTCGTCTCGCTCGACGAACAGGCCGCACTCGCTGGCACGATCGCGTATGAACTCCTCACCGGGCTCGGGGCACGACTCCCGCGCCGCTACCACAGGTCGTCATGAACCAGCACTTCGCGTCCCTCATCCTCGGACTTGCCGGTCAGGCCAATGCGGCGATGGATGGCCAGCTGCCGCCGGGGGCGGCCGACGCCGGCGCCAACGATGCCCGGCAGTTCGCCAAGGCGCTGATCGACACGCTCGGCGCGCTGGAGGAGCGGACCCGCGGCAACCTCGACGCCGACGAAGCCAAGTTGCTCGAGCAGGCGCTTACCGCACTCCGCTTCCGCTTCGCCACGGGCAAGACGTGAGTCGCCGTGCGGCACTGATCGTTCTCGACGGCCTGGGGGTCGGGACCGCTCACGACACCGAGGCCTATGGCGATCTCGGGAGTGCCACGCTCGGCAACGTGATGCGGGCCGCCGGCAACCTTCGATTGCCGAACCTCGAGGCGCTCGGCTTCGGCTCCTGCGGCGACAGTGGCATTGCGAAGGTCGCCGCCCCGACCGCGGCATATGGCGTGGCGCAACCGAACAGCGCCGGGAAGGACAGCACCACGGGCCATTGGGAACTCTGCGGCGTCCAGCTGCCGGTCCCGTTTCCGACCTATCCCCATGGCTTCCCGGCCGAGTTGCTCGACGAGTTCTCGGCGCGTACCGGCCGCGGCGTTATCGGCAATCGTGCCGCCTCCGGTACGGCGATCCTCGACGACCTCGGCCCCGAGCATGTCGCCACGGGGAAGTGGATCGTCTACACCTCGGCCGACTCCGTCTTCCAGGTCGCGGCGCATGAGGAGATCGTCCCCCTCGCGGAGCTCTACGCCGCGTGCCAGGTGGCCCGCGAGCTCCTGGTCGATCCGCACGGGGTCTCCCGGGTCATCGCCCGGCCGTTCAAGGGAAAGGCCGGGGCGTGGGTGCGGACCGCCAACCGGAAGGACTTCTCGCGGCAGCCCACTGGGCCGACCCTCCTCGATCGGCTCGCCGAGGCCCACCTCCCGGTCGTCGGGGTGGGGAAGGTGGACGACCTCTTCGCGGGGCGGGGGATCACCTCGATTCACACCCCGACCAACCAGGACGCCTACGCCCTGATCGAGGGGGGGCTGCTGGCGATGCGCCGGGGACTCCTCTTCGCCAACGTGATCGAGTTCGACCAGAGCTGGGGTCACCGGAACGACGTGGCGGGGTTTCAAAAGGGACTGTCAGAGCTGGATCGGTGGATTCCCCGCCTCCTGAAGCAGGTTCGGGAGGAGGATCTGATTATCTTCACCGCCGACCACGGGAACGACCCGACCACCCCGTCGACCGACCATGCGCGGGAGTGCGTGCCGGTGCTGGCGCTGGGTCCGCGGGTGCGTCCGGTGGCCCTGGGGGAACTGGGGACCTTCGCCGATGTGGGGCAGACCATCGCGGAGTTTCTGGGGGTGCGCCCCCTCGAGGCCGGCACGTCCTTCCTGGAGCGTGTGTGGAGCTGACGGAACTGCGGGCGGCGGCCGAGGGCGGGCGGGAGCGGGCCTATGCGCCGTACTCCGGCTTTCATGTCGGGGCGGCGCTCGAAACCGCCGACGGGGCAATCTTCGTCGGGGCGAATGTCGAAAATGCATCGTATGGCCTGACCATCTGCGCCGAGCGCAGCGCGATGGTGGCGGCGGTCTCGTCGGGGGCACGGAAGTTTGTGCGGTTGCTCCTCGTGAGCGACGCCCCCCACCCGATCGCCCCCTGCGGGGCCTGTCGTCAGGTGCTGGCCGAGTTCGGGCTGGCGCTTTCCGTGATCAGTTGTGCTGGAGCCGAGACCAAGGAGTGGACCATTCGCGACCTGCTGCCTGCCGCCTTCACCGGGGACGTGCTCGAGTGACTTCACGCCTCCTTTCCCTGGCGGCGCTGGCCCTGCTCGCCACGGCCTGCACCGAGAAGCTCACCTCGCCGGCGGACTGTCCCAATCTCTGCCCAGGCGGGAGCGCGGACTTCCGCGACACCATCCTGACGGCCGATGTCGGGCTCGATTCGTCGTACTCCGGCTACGTCGGCGAGTCGTCGCTGCTGTCGCTGCTCGTCGCGAACGGCGGGGCCTACGGCAATTCTCGCGGCGTCGTCTCCTTCCAGGGCCGCGGTGACTCGATCTTCGTGAAGGACACGGCGCGCGCCTTCACGGTCGATTCCGCCGCGATCTCGCTCTATCTGCAGGCCAGCGACACCAATGTCGTGGCTGGCGCCGTGGAGCTGTACCGGCTCCCGCTGTCGATCGATTCGCTCTCGTCGGTCGGCGCCGTCGATGCCGCGATGACCCCCGATCAGCTACTGGCCGAGTTCCCCCTCAACGCGGGACTCCGGAGCGGTGCCTTGCGCATCGTCTTCTCCGGGGCAACGCTCTCGAAGCTGAACTTCACGCCGGCCGACAGCGGACGGCTCTCCGTCGGCGTCCGCGTCCGCTCCACCAATCCGACCGGTATCCGGGTCGGCGCCGCGGCGTCAGGCAACCAGGGGCCGGTCGTGACCTGGTACAGCCGAGTCGACATTGCCGACACGACGCTCCGCAGCCAGATCTTCACCCGCCTGCCCGGGGCGAACTTCACGGTGCGCAGCGGGACGACGACGCCGACTCCCGGCCTGCTGGCCGTGGGTGGTTACCCGGTCTCGCGGAGCTTCCTCCGCTTCACGCTGCCTCCGGCACTCCGCGACTCGGTCACCATCATCCGCGCGACGCTGCAGCTGACCATGGACCAGCCGACCTTCGGAATCCCTGCCGACACCACCACGATCCTCGCGCGGCCGGTGCTGGCCCTGCTCGGGCCGAAGTCGCCGGTGTCCGCGGACCTGTTCGACAGCGCGTTCCTCCTCACCGGTCAGACCGGCTTGACCATCGAGGTCGCCGGCCTCGTCCGACTCTGGCAGGGTAAGGACGCCCTCCCCTCGGTCCTGCGCCTGGAGCTCGGGCAGGAAGGCGCGACGTACCTCGCCCCGCTCTTCCGCTCCTCACGGTCGGCCACCGGCGCGCCCACGCTTCGCATCACCTACCGGCGCAGCTTCGCCTTCGAGGGCTTCTGACGATGCGTGGTCATTCCTTGCCGCTCCTCGCCGTGCTCGCCCTCGTCGCCGCGCCCCTCGCCGCGCAGTCGTCCGAATTCGGTGTGCGCGGTCTCGGCCTGCCGGGCCGGTCGCTGTCCACGCGCGCGCTCGGCGGTGGCGGGGCGCTCGGCCTCTTCGATGGCGAGTCGAGCCTCAATCCGGCCTCGCTGTCCACGCTCTCGCTCACGACCGCCGTCTTCACGATGGCCAACAACCGGCGGTCCTCCGTCAACCCGGCCGGCACGGCCACGGGACGTGACACCCGCTTTCCGCAGGTGCTGATCGGCGGCCCGATTCCTCGCACGCGCTTCGTGGTGGGCGTCTCGTATTCGATGTTCACCGATCGCGACTTCCAGTTGGTGTCGACCGGCACGGCGTCGCCGCGCGGCGTCCCGATCGGGGTCACGGACACCCTCACGTCGCGTGGAGGCATCGCCGACCTGCGGGTCGCGACCAGCTACGCCTTCTCGCCGAAGCTCAGCGTTGGCGGTGGGATCCATTTCTTGACCGGGTCGAATCGGATGGCGACCCGCCGGGTCTGGGACGACCCCGACTATTCCTCGCTGGAGGAGAAGGCCGAGCTGTCGTATCAGGCGATCGGCTTCTCCGCCGGCTTCCTGCTCCATCCGACGCCCAAGCTCGGCATCGCCGGCTCGGTCCGTCGTGATGGTCGGATGACGATTCAGCGCGATTCGACCCCGAGCGGCGAAGTCGCCATGCCGCTGCAACTCGCCGGCGGCGTCCGTCTGCAGCTCTCCCGGCGGATCGTCGTGGCCGGACAGGCGATCCTCCGAGACTGGTCGAAGGCCGATAGCGGTCTCGTCGCGAACGGCGCGATCGGCTCCCGCGACACGCGCGAGCTGTCGGGCGGCGTGGAGCTCTACTCGAACAGCCGGCGCCCCTCGAACAAGCCGCTGCGCCTCGGCGTCCGGTATGCCGAGCTCCCCTTCCTGATCAGCCCGCAGGGGACGCCGAGCGAATTCGGCCTCTCGGTCGGCACCGGCGTGCGCTTCGCGCGGGACCTCGGGGGCATCGACCTCGCGCTCGAGCGCGTGCGTCGGAAGCAGGGCGTGAACTACACCGAGACCGGGTGGCAGTTCACCCTCGGCATCTCGGTGCGCCCCGGCACGTGAGCGGGACCTCGCCCCGATGAAGCAGGTCTGGATCGAGACGTATGGCTGCCAGATGAACGTGGCGGACACCGAGCTGATGTTCGGTGTCCTCGCGCGTGAGGGCTATGCCCAGGCGACCCAGCCCGAGGGGGCCGACGTCATGCTGGTCAACACCTGCGCCGTGCGGGACAACGCCGAGCAGCGGGTCATCGGCCGGGTCGGGGAGCTCCAGCGCCACAAGCACCCCGGGGTCATCCTCGGGGTGGTGGGCTGCATGGCCCAGCGCCTCGGACCGATCCTTCTGGAACAGGTGCCCGCGGTGGACCTGGTGGTCGGTCCGGATGCGTACCGGAACCTGCCGGAGCTTCTGAGTCATGCCGCCGCGGGGCAGCGTCGGGCCGATGTCGAGTATCGCGGCTGGGAGCACTACGAAGACATCCCCCAGATCCGTGAGCCGGGACCGACGGCGTATGTGACGGTCCAGCGCGGCTGCGATTACCGCTGCACCTTCTGCATCGTGCCGACGACTCGCGGTCCCGAGCGCAGCCGTCAGCTGGCCGACGTCGTGGCCGAGGTGCAGCGGCTGGCGGGTGAGGGCGTGTCGGAGGTGACGCTGCTCGGACAGACCGTCAACTCCTATCACGATGGCGCGCGGGACTTCGCCGACCTGCTGCGCGCGGTCGGCGCCGTGGACGGGATCCGGCGACTCCGCTTCACGTCGCCCTATCCGACCGACTTCACGCCGCGGGTGATCGAGGCGATGGCGACGACGCCGGCGGTGTGCGAGCACGTGCACCTGCCGGTGCAGAGCGGGTCGAATGCGACGCTCAAGCGGATGCTGCGTCGCTACACGCGGGAGCGCTACCTCGAGGTGGTGCAGGAGCTGCGGGCAGCGATTCCCGCGATCACCTTCTCGACCGACATCATCGTCGGCTTCCCGGGGGAGCGCGAGGAGGACTTCGCCGAGACGCTCTCGATCGTCGGCGAGGCGGGCTTCGACGACGCGTACACCTTCAAGTACTCGGTGCGCGAAGGGACGCCGGCGGAGCGGATCAAGGACCACGTGCCGGACGACGTCGCCTCCGAGCGGCTCGATCGGCTGATCGCGACGGTGCGGACGCAGTCGCGGCGCCGCAACGCCGGACGGGTCGGGGAACGGCACGAGGTCCTGGTGGAGCGGCCGGCGAAGCGGGGCGACCTGATGCTCGGCCGGACGCGGCAGAATTCGATGGTCCTGGTGGACCTCCCGGTCGACGCGATCGGGACCTACCATCAGGTGCGGCTCACTGGCACGACGGGCTCCACCTTCACGGGGGCGCTCGCCCAACCTGCGCTGGCGGTTCTATGATCCTGAACGTGATGGAACATCATGTGCACGAGGCCTACGATCGCCTCAAGGGGATGGTTCCGGGCTTCATCGACAACCCGAACCACCGGGAAGACGTCGTGGTGTACGCCCTCAACCGGCTGCAGCCGAAGTATGTCGTCACCTCGGCCGGCAAGGCCGTGACCGAAGTCGCGCTCGACACCGCCCAGCATCGCACGACGATCGAGGTGCAGGTGATCGAGGCGCTGCGGCAGGTGGCGCGCGTGCCGCGTGAACGCCCGGTGACCGCCGCGCCGGGATGAGCCCGCCAAGCGGCGCCCTCCTTCTGCTGTTGGCCTACGGGGCCGGTCTCGCGACCGGCCTCGTTCGTTTTTCGGACCCCCGTCTCGTCATCACGGTCCTCGTGATCGCGATCTACATCCTCCGCCGTGGTGCCGGGGCACTGGTGGCGCTCGCGGTCCTTGGCGGGACGCTGGCGGCGATCGCAGAGCTCGATGCGCGTCCGATGCGCTGCACGGCTCGCCTGCCACTCGGCGAATCACGGCTGGTACTCCGGCTGGTCGACCCGGGTCAGGGAAGCGGCCGCGCGGAGCTCCCGGGGCGCTGTCGCGGCACCGTGATGGTACGCTGGCCGCGGAACCAGTCACCGCGCGCCGGAGAGACCGTCGCCGTCACCGCGCGCTGGCTACCGCGGCAACGAGCGCTCGGCTTCGGTGACGGGCTGCTCGTCGTCCGGCGTATCGAGCGTCGCTGGGGGCGCCCCGGAGTGATGGCGGGAGCGCGCAACTGGATCGCCGCGACGACCGACTCGCTGTACGGCGCGAAGGCGCCGATGGTGGAGGCGCTGTTGGTGGGGTGGCGTGGCGAGATCGACCAGGAGGTGCAGCAGGCATTCACAGCCGCAGGACTGGTGCACATTCTCGCCATCTCGGGCTTCCACGTCGGCCTGCTCGCCGGCTGGGTCCTGCTCGCACTTCACCTCCTCGGCGTGCGACGGCATCCTGCCGAATTTGCGGCAGCGGTCGCAGCCGTCGGGTACTCCGCCTTCCTCGGGTGGCCGGCGCCCGCCGCCCGCGCCGCCCTCCTCGGCGTGATGCTGGCCTGGTCCCGGTGGCGCCAGCGGCAGGTCGCGCCGGGGGCGATGCTGGCGCTGAGTGCGTTCCTCGTGCTGCTCCTCGACCCGTCGGCCCTGATCTCGGTCGGGGCGTGGCTCTCCGTCACGGCGCTGCTGGGGGTCACCGTCGCGACGCGCTGGAGCGATCGCGCCATCGCCGAGCATGCGCTGGTCCGCTCGGTGGTCGGATCGATCGGCGCGATGCTCACCACCGCGCCACTCACGGCGTTCGTCTTCGGGCAGGTCGCCCCGATCGGCATCGTCCTCAACCTGGTCGCGGTGCCGCTGGCTGCGTTGCTGGTCCCGGCGCTCCTCGCGTCGCTGCTCCTCCACCCGCTGCTGCCGGCGATGGCGGGCGCCTTTGCCGCCTCGGGCGCGACGCTGCTTGTGGCGCTCCAGCGCGTGGCGGAGGTCGGTGCCGCGGCGCCCGGGGCGGGGGTAGCCGGCAGTGCAGGGGTGGGCGCGGCATTGCCGTGGCTCGTCGCGCTCGGGTTGGGCGCCTGGGCGATCGCCGGGCGGGCCACGGCACTGGAGGCAGGGCGGCGGATGGCCTGGGGTGGTGTCGCCGCACTCTGGCTCACGCTGCTCCGAGGCATCGCCGCCCCAGTGACCCTCGGGGACGGCCATCTCGCGTTAGTTTTCGCAGACGTGGGGCAGGGCGACGCGGCGCTGATCCGCACCCCCGGCGGGCACTGGATCATGGTGGACGCCGGGCCGGCGGACGCCCGATGGAATGCCGGGACGAAGGTCCTGGTGCCGTTGCTCCGTCGGCTCAGGGTGACACGGCTCGACGCGCTGCTGCTGTCGCATGCGCACCGCGATCATGTCGGCGGCGCGGCCGCGGTCACCGCGGCGCTGCCGGTCGGGGTGGCGCTCGACCCCGGGGAGTCCTTCGAGGAGGCGGCCTACTTCGCCTGGCTCGAGACGATTGCCGCCCGCGGGGTGCGTTGGCATCCGGTGGTGGCCGGCGAGGAGTGGGTCCTCGACGGGGTGAGCTTTCGCTTGGTGCATCCGCCGTCGGAGTGGCCCCATGCGGGGGAGGACCTGAACGAGGACTCCGCTGTGCTGGAGCTTCGGTGGCAGGGCTTTCGGGCGCTCCTGATGGGCGACGCCGGAGTGGTGACGGAGCGAGCGCTCGCCGGACGCCTTGGCCCGGTGGACGTGCTGAAGGTGGGGCACCACGGCTCCCGGACCGCCTCCTCGGCGGCCTTCCTCGCGGAGATCCGGCCGCAGGCCGCCATGGTGAGCGTGGGTCAGAACCGGTACGGCCATCCCACCCCGGAGGCGATCGCCCGGCTGGGCGCGGCCGGGGCACGGATCTGGCGGACCGACCGGGAAGGCCACATCACCGTCGAGACCGACGGCCACGAATTCACCGTCCGGGGTGCCTCTGGCTCCGCGACGTTTACCGCCGGCCGTCGCGCCGGCCCCAGGAGACGCCGTGCTCCCAAACACCCAGGTCACCACCCTCGAGCGCTTCATCCTCGATCAGGAGCGTGAGCATCCGGATGCCACCGGAGAACTCACCAATCTCCTCTACGACGTCGCGCTCGCGGCCAAGCTGATCGGTGCCCAGATCCGCCGCGCCGGCCTCGTCAACATCCTCGGCGCCGCCGGCTCGATCAACGTGCAGGACGAGGAGCAGCAGAAGCTCGACGTCTACGCCAACGAGACGATGAAGAACGCCCTCAACCATACCGGCCGAGTCTGTGCGATGGCGTCGGAAGAGGACGAGGAGCTCATCGCGATTCCGGACGGCGTTCCGGCGGGGAAGTACGCGGTGCTCTTCGACCCGCTCGACGGCTCCGCGAACATCGACGTCAACGCCGCCGTCGGCACCATCTTCTCGATCTATCGCCGGGTGACCACCTCGGGTCCCGGGCAGCTCTGCGACGTGCTGCAACCCGGGAGCGAGATCGTCGCGGCGGGCTACGTCATGTACGGCTCGAGCGTGATGATGGTCTATTCCGCGGGGCACGGCGTGCACGGCTTCACCTACGATCCGACGATCGGCGAGTTCCTGCTGTCGCACCCCGACATCACCACGCCGCGAACCGGCAAGTACTACAGCGTCAACGAGTCGAACTTCCCGCGCTGGTCGAAGGGGATGCAGCGGGCCGTGCGCGGCTTCAAGGGCGACGATCCCGCGCGCCTCAAGGCGAAGAACTCCCGCTACATCGGCGCCCTGGTCGCGGACTTCCATCGGAACCTGATTGCCGGCGGCGTCTTCATGTACCCCGGCGACACCAAGAACCCCAACGGCAAGCTGCGTCTGCTCTACGAGTGCGCGCCGATGGCCTTCCTCGCCGAGGCGGCGGGCGGTGCGGCGAGCGACGGCAAGCGGCGCATTCTCGACATCGTGCCGACGGCGCTGCACGAGCGCGTCCCGCTCGTGATCGGCGGGGCGGCGGACGTCGAGTACGTCAACATGGTGATCGCCGAGACCGAGGGGACCGCGTGACCGATCGGCTCCGCGTGGAGGCGCCGATGGTCGCGCGGCCGGCCGATTGGACTGGCGATCCGGTGCAGGACGTTGGCGAGCCGGGGCAGTTCCCGTTCACGCGTGGCGTCTACGGCGAGATGTACAGCAAGCGGCCGTGGACGATGCGGCAGTACGCCGGTTTCGGCACCGCCTCCGCGACCAATCTCCGCTTCCGCGCGCTGCTCGATGCCGGCCAGACCGGGCTCTCGACGGCGTTCGACCTCCCGACGCAGATGGGCTATGACTCCGACCACCCGATGGCGGTGGGTGAGGTCGGCCGCGTCGGCGTGGCGATCGATACCGTCGAGGACCTCAAGCTCCTCTTCGCCGAGATCCCGCTCGACCGCGTCACGACGTCGATGACGATCAACGCGACCGCGGCGATCCTGCTGGCGATGTACATCGTCGTCGGCGAGGAGCAGGGCGTGACCCGGGCGCAACTCGGCGGCACGATCCAGAACGACATCCTCAAGGAGTACATCGCGCGCGGGACGTACATCTATCCCGCCGAACCGTCGCTCCGGCTGATCACCGACATCTTCCGCTACGTCGCCGACGAGCGGATGAACTTCAACCCGATCTCGATCTCCGGCTACCACATGCGCGAGGCCGGCGCGACGGCGGTGCAGGAGGTCGCCTTCACGCTCAGCAACGCGCTCGAGTATGTCCGTCGCGGCATCGCCGCCGGCGTGCCGCTCTCCGCGTTCGGGCCTCGGCTGTCATTCTTCTTCGCGGCGCACAACGATCTCTTCGAGGAGATCGCCAAGTTCCGTGCGGCACGGCGACTCTTTGCGCGCCTGATGCGCGAGCGCTTCGGTGCCGACGACCAGTCCGCCCGGCTCCGCTTCCACACCCAGACCGGTGGCGTCACGCTGCAGGCGCAGCAGCCGCTCAACAACATTGTCCGCGTGACGGTGCAGGGGCTCGCGGCGGTGCTGGGCGGGACGCAGTCGCTCCACACCAACGGCTACGACGAAGCACTGGCGCTCCCGACCCGCGAGTCGGCGACCCTCGCGCTCCGCACGCAGCAGATCCTCGCCTTCGAGAGCGGGATGACGGGCAGCGTCGACCCGCTCGCCGGCAGCTGGTACGTCGAGGGCCTCACCGACCGGATCGAGGCCGAAGCGCGTGCGCTGATCGAGCAGGTGGACGAGCTCGGCGGCGCGGCGGTGGCCGTGGAGCAGGGGTACTTCCAGGAGGCGATCGCCGAGAGCGCGTGGGCGCAGCAGCAGGCGCAGGAGTCCGGCGAGCAGACGGTGGTCGGCGTGAATCGCTTCACCGACGATTCCGCGCCGCCGGTCATCCCGACGCCGGATTTCGGCGCGCTCGCCGCGGAGCAGGGCGCCAAGCTCGCCGCGGTGAAGGCGGCGCGGGATGCGGCGGCCGTGCAGGCCACGCTGGCGGAGGTGGCGCGTGTGGCACGCACGAGCGAGTCACTGATGCCGCCGATCATCGCGGCGGTGCGCGCACGGGCGTCGATCGGCGAGATCAGCGACGCGCTGCGCGGCGTCTGGGGCGTCTACCGGCCCGGGCACGGCTGATGGCCGATCTGGCCACCGAGCTGCAGCAGGCGCTCGGCGACGCATACGTGCTGGATCGGGAGCTCGGCCGCGGCGGGATGGGCGCCGTCTGGCTCGCGCGCGACGCGCACCTCCATCGCATGGTGGCGATCAAGGTGCTGCCGCCGGAACTCGCGGCACACCACGACCTTCGCGAGCGCTTCCTCCGCGAGACGCGGATGGCGGCGTCGTTCTCGCATCCGCACATCGTCCCGGTGCACGCCGTCGAGGAACGCGGCGGGATGCTCGCCTTCGTCATGGGCTTCGTCGACGGCGAGTCGCTCGGCGCCCGCGTGCGGCGCGCCGGCCCCGTCCCGGTGCAGGAGGTGGTGCGGCTGCTGCAGGAAGTGGCCTGGGCCCTCTCCTACGCACACGGCCGCGGCGTCGTCCACCGCGACGTCAAGCCCGACAACATCCTGATCGAGCGCGCCACCCAGCGCGCCCTCGTGACCGACTTCGGCATTGCGCGCAGCACGACCGCCGCGCCGGCCGAGGGACTGACGCGGGTCGGCGAGGTGGTGGGGACGCCGCACTTCATGAGCCCAGAGCAGGCCGCGGGTGACGTTCTCGACGGCCGGAGTGACCTCTACTCCCTCGGCATCGTCGGCTTCTTCGCGCTGACGGGGCGGCTCCCCTTCGAGGCGGCGACGCCGACCTCGCTGCTCGCGATGCACCTGACGCAGGCGCCGCCTTCCGTGGGTGCGTTCCGCCCCGATGCGCCGGCCGAGCTGGTCGAGGCGATCGATCGCTGCCTCGCCAAGGCGCCGGAGGATCGCTGGGCCAATGGCGAGGCACTGGCCGATGCGCTCGACGGGATGCGGCGCAGCGCCCCCGAGGTGGCGCCGCAGGTGCGCGTCTTCCTGCAGCGCTTCGGCGCCTCGATCTTTGCGATCGTGGCGCTCACCATCGTCACCTCGCTTGCGGTCGATCGCGCCAGCCGGGCCAACAACGACGGCGACATCCTGCTGGTCGGGGTCGTCACGCTGGCGGCGATCTGGGGGCTCATCGTCCAGGCCGGTGGCCGGGTGCGCATGCTGCTTCGCCAGGGCTTCCGCTATCGCGACGTCTATGCGGCGGCAGGAGCGGTCGTCGCCGAGGAGGCACTGACCCGCGACGCGATCCGCGCGATGCCGGACGAAATGCAGCGCCGGAAGCGTCGGATCATGATCGCGATCTTCTCACTCGCCTGGGCGCCGGTGGCGACCTGGTTGGTCCGGACCTACATGCGGTTCCGACCGGCGGAACGCCCCGGGATGTGGATGGTGACCCGACCCGGGCTCGTGATCGCCTTCTCCGCCGCGATCGCCTTCGGCCTCGGCGTCACCATGCTGGCCTCCGATCCGCTCAAGCCGAACCCCTTCCTGAAGCTGCAGGGGCTCTTCTGGCGCGGCCCGCTTGGCCGCCTCGTCTTCCGGATCGCCGGCTATCGCATGCCTGGGGGCGGGGACGTGGGGCTCGGCTCGACCGGAGCGGCAGGGCCCGCCCGCGTCACCGGTGCCGGACATGCCACCGCTCTGGCTGCCTTGCCGAAGGCGCTCCGTCAGGGGCTCGGTGATGCCGCGCCCCGGATGGCCAAGCTCGCCGAGGAACTCCCGGCGCTGCGGCAACGCGAGAATGAGCTCGTCGCGGCGATCGCCGAGACCGGTGAGGGCGCCGGCAGTTCGGAGGGCGCCGTCGCGGCGCGCCGCGAGGAGCTCCGGCAGGAGCTCGCCTCGCACCTCGAGGCCACCCGTCAGCGGCAGGCGCAGATCAACGAAGCACTCGAACTCGCACGACTCGAATTGGTCCGCCTCCGGACCGGTCTGGGCTCGGCCGACGCGGTCCGCCGGGCGCTGGAGGTCTAGTGCCCCCCGAATACCGCTCCCTCGTGGTCCCCAGGCACGCCCGGATCGGGGTCGTGGGGGATACCGCCACGGCGACCGAGGCCTGGCTGATTCTCCATGGCTACGGCATGCTGGCCCAGGGCATCCTGCACTGGTTCGGGGCCGCCGAGCGGTCCGGACGCGTCCTGGTGGCGCCTGAAGGGCTCTCCCGCTTCTACCAGGAGCGGAATGGCATCCGGACAGTGGGGGCCTCGTGGATGACGCGGGAGGACCGCGACCACGAGCTGGAGGACCAGCAGGGGTATCTCGACCGGGTGGTCGAGGAGGTCATCGGCCACATCCCCCGGCTCGAGGTCCACGGCTTCTCACAGGGCGTGGCGGCGGCGAGTCGGTGGGTCGCTCGGGGTGTCCGTCCGGTCGCTCGCCTGGTCTGCTGGGGTGGGACCGTGGGCCCCGAGGTCGATCCGCTCGCGCTGAGCCGGGCGGTGCAGGGCGCCCCGATCGAGATGATTGTGGGAAACCGCAACAAGTGGGTGGCTCCCGAAGCGGTCGCCGCCGATGTGGATAAGCTGGTTGCCTCGGGGTGTCAGGCAAGGCTGCATGGCTTCGAGGGAGGGCACCGTGTGGACAACGGAGTGCTTGCTCATCTGGAGCTGCTGGCCGCGCGGTGACTGCGAGATGACTTGACCTCTCTGCCGCAAGCAGATCAGGAATAGTCAGTTATGCGATTTATCAACAGGCTGACTTTCGCCGTTATCCACATTCATGCTTCCGCCCCGGACGACGAACGTCAGGCCAATCCCTCCGAAGCGCACGATCGGCCGATGCTCGGACAGTGCTGGACCCAGCATGCAGCTGTGCCCACCCTTGCGGGCCCTTCCGCCCTCCGGCGAGCGACTCGAGCCTCCATTCCACAGGCAGCACGGCGACGGCCAGGCGCCGGCTCAACTTGAGACCGGCCATCCCGCCGTCTATCTTTCGAGGTTGCATTGGTTTAGCCCACAGCTGGAGTACCATGCCGACCTACGAATACCGCTGCGACGAGGGCCATGCCTTCGAACGCATCCAGAAGATGTCCGACAAGCCGCTCACCAAGTGTCCTGAATGCGGGGCCAAGGCGAGCCGGCAGATTTCTGGCGGCTCGGGCCTGATCTTCAAGGGCAGTGGTTTCTACATCACCGATTACGGCAAGGACGGGAAGGGCGCGCGGAAGGACCCGCCGGCCGAGGGTGCCGCGCCGAAGTCTGAGAAGAGCGAGAAGTCCGAGAGCGCACCGGCCAAGGAAGCGGTCGCCCCGAAGGCCGAGGCGCCGAAGCCGGCGGCCAAGACCACGCCGAGCGCATCGTGAGCGACCTGCTGCGGGAGGCGCTCACGCGCGTCGCGACAGAGTTCGGCGCACCCGACCTCGAGTACTCGCTGGAACGGCCGCGCGATCCGTCGCACGGCGACCTCTCGACCAACCTCGCGATGCAGCTCGCCAAGCGCGAGCGGAGCAATCCGCGGGCGATGGCCGATCGTGTCGTGGCGGCGTTGGCCCTGCCCACATCCGCCGTTCAGGCCGTCGAGATCGCTGGCCCCGGCTTCATCAACTTCCGCCTCGCTGCCGACACCCTCGCCGCCGATCATGCGCGCATCCTCTCGGAGGGAGCCGCCTACGGCCGCACGACGACCGGCGCCGGCCGCCGCGTGAATGTGGAATTCGTCTCCGCGAACCCGACCGGACCGCTGCACGTGGGGCACGGTCGCGGCGCGGCGCTGGGTGACGGCATCGCCGCGCTGCTTGAGTGGACCGGCCACCAGGTGACCCGCGAGTTCTACATCAACGACGCAGGGGTGCAGATCGGGCGGCTCGCCGAGTCGCTCTGGGCGCGGGTGCAGCAAGCGGTCGGCCGCGAGGCGAGCATCCCCGAGGGGGGCTACCACGGCGAGTACCTCGCCGAGAACGCCGCCACGCTGCTGGAGAAGGAAGGCCGCGCCTTTGCCGACCTTCCGGCCGAGGAGGGGATCGTCCGCTGCCGCACCGCGGCGCTCCAGATGCAGCGCGCCGAACAGGACGACACGCTGGCGACCTTCGGCGTCCGCTTCGACGTGACCGCCTCGGAACAGGCGCTCTACGATGCCGGCGCGGTCGAGGCTGGGCTCAAGCGCATCGCCGAGGCGGGGCTGTCGTACGAGCAGGATGGCGCACTCTGGTTCCGCACCTCCTCGTTCGGCGACGAGAAGGATCGCGTCCTCCGGAAGCAGGATGGGTCGTACACCTACTTCGTCCCCGACATTGCCTATCACCTCGACAAGGTCGCCCGCGGCTTCGACGCGGCGATCGACGTCTGGGGCGCCGATCACCACGGCTACATCCCGCGGATGCAGGGCGCCCTCACGGCGCTCGGCGTGCCCGCCGGCTGGCTGAGTGTGGAAGTGGTGCAGCTGGTGAAGGTGGTGCGCGGCGAGGAAGAGGTGAAGATGTCGAAGCGCTCGGGGGAGTTCGTCACCCTGCGCGACCTCTACGAGGAAGTCGGTGTCGACGCCGCGCGCTACTGGTTCCTGATGCGCCGCGGCGACTCGCACCTGGTCTTCGACATCGAGCTCGCCAAGGCGCGCACCGACGAGAACCCGGTCTTCTACGTCCAGATGGCCCACGCCCGGATGAGCGGCATCCTCCGGAACGCCGGCCTGGCCCCCGAGGCGGTGCAGGGGACGCTCGACGTGGCGGTGCTCGAGGACGGCGACCGCGAGCTGCTCAAGAAGCTCACGGCCTTCCCCGAGGCGGTCGGCCGCGCCGCGCGCGATGCAGAGCCGCACCGCGTCACGACCTATCTCGACGAGCTGGCCCGCACCACCCATGGCTGGTATCACGGCTGCCGCGTCATCGGCGAACCCGAGCCGATCATGCAGGCCCGCCTCCTCCTTGCCCGTGCCGCGCGCCAGGTGCTCGCGAACGGCCTCTCTCTCCTCGGGATCTCGGCTCCCGACCGGATGTGATCGGATGACGCTTCTCGTCGTTGGCAGCGTGGCACTCGACTCCGTCTTCACCCCGTTTGGGGAGACGGCCGATGCCCTTGGTGGCAGTGCGGTCCACTTCGCGGTGGCCGCGTCGCTCCTCCATCCGGTGCGCGTGGTCGGCATCGTGGGTGAGGATTACCCGGTCGCCGAGCTGGAGCGTCTCGCGCCGCGCGGCATCGACTGGTCGGGCGTCGAGCAGGTGCCGGGCGAGTCGTTCCGCTGGAAGGGGAAGTACTCCTACGACCTGCAGAGCCGCGAGACGCTCGAGACCCGCCTCGGCGTCTTTGCCGACTTCCGGCCGAAGCTTCCCGCCGGTGCGGAAGCGGCCAAGTACGTCTTCCTCGGCAACATCGACCCCGAGCTGCAACTCTCCGTGCTCGACCAGGTCACCGCGCCGAAGCTCGTCGCCTGCGACACGATGAACTACTGGATCCAGTCGAAGCGCGACACGCTGATGCAGCTGCTGAAGCGCGTCGACATGCTGATGGTCAACGACTCCGAGGCGCGCGAGCTCTCGGGCGACTGGAACATCCATCGCGCCGGCCGCTGGATCCTCGATCGCGGGCCGAAGCGCGTGGTGATCAAGCAGGGCGAGTTCGGGGCGCTGCTGATCGAGCCGGGCCGCACCTTCCACATCCCGGCCTACCCGCTCGAGGAGGTCTTCGATCCGACCGGCGCGGGCGACGCCTTTGCGGGCGGCTTCATGGGCTACCTCGCACGCGAGGACAACGTTGACACCGATCACCTCCGCCGGGCGATGGTGTACGGGGCGGCGATGGGGTCGTACTCGGTCTCCGGCTTCGACGTGAAGGGCTTCGAAGGCGTCTCGCCGGCCGATCTCGAGGAGCGGGTGCGCCACTTTGTCGACCTCACCAACATCCCGCGTGCGGAGCGGATCGGGTGAGCGCCCCCCAGTCGCAGTACGCCGCGGCCGGCGTCGACCTCTCGCAGGCCGAGATCGCCAAGGCGCGCATCGGCGAGCTGGTCGCGGCAACGCGCACGCCGCTCTCGGTCGGTGCCGTCGGCGCCTTCGGGGGCATGGTGCGGATCCCCGCAGGGATGCGCTCGCCGGTGCTGGTGATGAGCACCGATGGCGTCGGCACCAAGGTGCTCGTGGCGATGCAGGCCGGCCGCTTCGACACCGTCGGCGAGGACCTCGTGAACCACTCGGTGAACAACATCCTCGTGCACGGCGCGCAGCCGATCGCGTTCATGGACTACATCGCCGGACATCGGCTCCCGGTCGAGATGATCGCCGGCGTGGTCGAGGGGATCGCGCGCGGCTGCCAGGCCCACGGGATGGCGCTGGCCGGCGGCGAGACCGCGGCGATGCCGGGGCTCTACGCCGAGAAGACCTTCGACCTTGCCGGGACGATCATCGGCGTCGTCGAGGAGGATGCGGCGATGCACGGCGCGGCGATCGTACCGGGCGACGTGCTGATTGCGTATGAGGCGAGCGGCCTTCACACCAACGGTTACACCCTCGCGCGGCGCGTGCTCCTCGACGTGATGGGGCTCGCCCTCGACGCAACGCTCCCCGGTGGCGACGTGACGGTGGCCGACGCGCTGTTGGCGGTACATCGCAGCTACGTCGCCGCGATCAAGCCGGCGCTGCCGCAGATTCACGGACTGGCCCATATCACCGGCGGCGGCATCGCGGGCAACCTGGTCCGCGTCCTCCCCGAGGGATGCGAGGCTGTCGTCGATCCGCAGTCGTGGGAGTGGCCGCTGCTCTGCCGCGTGATCGCGGACGGCGGCAAGGTCGACCTCGCGGAGATGCGCGATGTCTTCAACCTCGGCGTCGGGATGATCGCGGCGCTGCCTGCGGCGTCGGTCGACGCCGTGCGTCAGGCCGCGCGCGCCGCCGGCGTGCCGACCTGGGTGTGCGGCGCGGTGCGCGCCGGGCCGACCGGCGTCGTCTTCGCCGACTGAACGGACCGAGACCATGACCGCCGACGCCACCGTGCGTCCCCTCTCCGCCCCTGATGATCGCCACTGGATGCGTCAGGCGATCGCGCTGGCCGAACGGGGGTGGGGACGGGTGCATCCCAATCCGGTGGTCGGGGCAGTGGTGGTGCAGGGCGACGCGGTCGTGGGCGAGGGATGGCACGCCGAGTTCGGCGCGGCGCATGCCGAAGCCGCGGCGCTCACCGAGGCGGGCGACCGCGCCCGTGGGGCCACGCTGTATGTCTCGCTCGAGCCGTGCAACCACCACGGCAAGCAGCCGCCGTGCGTGGACCAGATCCTCGCCGCCGGCATCGCGCGGGTCGTCATCGCCTCGCGGGACCCGAATCCGGTGGCATCGGGCGGACTCGAGCGACTGCAGGCCGCGGGGGTGCGGGTCGACGTCGGCGTCGAGGAGGCCGAGGAGCGCTTCCTGAATGCCCGCTTCCACCACGCCCACTCGGCGAGCGACCGTCCGTTCGTCGCGCTGAAGCTTGCGGTCTCGATGGATGGCTGCATCGCGGACGCCGCGGGGTCGTCGCGCTGGCTCTCGGGGGACGCGGCCCGCGGCTGGGCGCACCACCTCCGGGCGGGCTTCGGCGGCGTGGCCGTCGGCGCCCGCACCGCGATCACCGACGACGCGTTGCTGACGGTGCGGGGCGAGGTCACGCCGCGCATTCCGCCGGTCCGCGTGCTCTTCGACCGGAGCGGCCAGTTGACCGGTGCCGAGGGGATCTTTCACGACGGCAGCGGCGTACCCGTGATGGTGGTGGCGGGCCCCGACGCCCCTGCGGTGCGGCGGATGGCCCTGACGGCCGCCGGGGCGACCGTGATCGTCGCCGACGGTCTCCACGAGTCGCTGGTGGCCGTGCGGGCGGCGGGAGTGGATGCGCTGCTGGTCGAGGGCGGTGGCCGGCTCGCCGGAGCGCTGCTCGAGGCGGAGCTGCTCGACCGGATCTATCAGGTGCAGTGCCCGCTCTGGCTGGGCGACGGAATTCGCGCCTGGCAGGGGCTGGGAAGTCCGGCCATCACCACCGCGCGTCGGTGGCGCGTCAACCGTTACTCGATGTTGTCGGGCGAGGGTGATGCCCTCCTCGTGCTGGAGCCATAGATGTTCACCGGATTGATCACGGCGGTGGGGACGGTGGAGGCGGTGACCGTGCAGGACGGCGGTCGCGACCTCACGGTCCGCGCGCCGTGGGATGATGTCGTGCCCGGCGAGAGCATCGCCGTCGACGGCGCCTGCCTCACCGTGACCGAGTGCGGGGCGGGGTGGTTCGCCGTGCACGTCGTGGTCACCTCGCTCGACCGCACCGCGATCGGCGAGTACGCCGCCGGGCGGCGGGTCAACCTCGAGCGCGCCCTGCGCGTCGGCGACCGCCTCGGCGGCCACCTGGTGCAGGGCCACGTCGACGGCGTCGGGACGGTGACCTCCGTCGTCGAGCGCGACGATGCCTGGCTCATCGACGTCGCCGTGCCGCCCGAGGTGGCCGATGTCTCGATTCCGCTGGGCTCGATCACCGTCGATGGCGTCTCGCTGACGGTGAACGCGATTCCCGCGCGCGGCACGGTCCAGCTCTCGATCATCCCGTTTACCTTGGAGCACACCACGCTCGGCGACCGCCGACCCGGGGATCGCGTCCAGCTGGAAGGAGATACGGTGGGGAAGTACGTCCGTGAGCTGGGTGGGGCCTGGCGCGCCGGGGGGCCCTCGTGAGTCCCTTTGCACCGATCGAGCAGGCGATTGCCGACCTCAAGGCCGGCAAGATGATCGTGGTGGTCGACGACGAGGATCGCGAGAACGAGGGCGATCTCGTCTGCGCCGCCGAGACGATCACACCGGAGATGATCAACTTCATGGCCCAGCACGGCCGTGGGTGGATCTGTCTCGCGCTCACGCCGGACGATTGTGATCGCCTCGCGTTGTCGCCAGATGGTGGAGCACAACACCGAGTCGATGGCGACCGCCTTCACGGTGACCATCGACGCCGCCCGCCGCTTCGGCGTCACCACCGGCATCTCGGCGGCCGACCGCGCCACCACGATTCGCGTGGCGATCGATCCGGCCACGCAGCCGGGCGATCTCCGCCGCCCAGGCCATATCCCGCCGCTGCGCGCCCGCCCCGGCGGCGTGCTCCAGCGCGTCGGTCACACCGAGGCGAGCGTGGATCTCGCGCGACTCGCCGGCTTCCGCCCGGCCGGCGTGATCTGCGAGATCCTGAGCGAGGACGGCTCGATGTCCCGCCTCCCGCAGCTGCAGGAATTCTGCGCCGACGCACGGCCTCACGCTGGTCTCGGTCGCCGAGCTGGTCGCCTATCGCCTCCGGACGGAGCAGCTGGTCGAGCGGATCGCCGCGGCGCGCCTGCCGACCGAGTCGGGCGAGTGGCGCGTGATCGGCTACCGGAATGCGGTCGATGCCGCCGAGCACGTCGCGCTGGTGCACGGCGACGTCGAGGGGAAGGAGAACGTCCTGGTCCGGATGCACTCGAAGTGCCTCACCGGCGACGTCTTCCATTCGCTCCGCTGCGACTGCGGCGTGCAGTTGCACCGCGCGATGGCGAAGATCGTCAGCGAGGGGGCCGGGGTGATCGTCTACCTCGACCAGGAAGGGCGCGGCATCGGCCTGCTCAACAAGATCCGCGCGTACGCGCTGCAGGACGAGGGCGACGACACGGTGCAGGCCAACGAGCGCCTCGGCTTCAAGCCCGACCAGCGCGACTTCGGCATCGGCGCGCAGATCCTCCGCGACCTCGGCCTCTCGACGCTGCGGATCATGACCAACAATCCTCGGAAGATGGTGGCGCTCGACGGCTACGGCCTCGAGATCGTCGGACGGGTTCCCCTGGTGGCCGACACCACCGACGAGAACCGCGCCTACCTCGAGACCAAGCGCGACAAGCTGGGCCACTTCCTCGGAGACGCCTGATGCCTGAATTCTCTGGACGCCTGCACGCCATCGGGAAGGTGGCGATCGTCGTCTCCCGCTACCACGAACGGGTGACGTCGCGGTTGCTGGACGGCGCGCGGACGACCTGCCTCGAGGCCGGAATCGCCGACGAGGATGTCGATACCCTCTGGGTCAGCGGGGCCTTCGAACTCGGCGTCGCGTCGATGGCGGCCGCGCACAGCGGTCGCTATGCCGCCGTGGTGGCGCTTGGCGCCGTCGTGCGCGGCGAGACACCGCACTTCGACTTCGTGGCCGGCGAGACCGCGGCGGCGCTGTCACGGGCCGCGACCGAGACGCTGGTGCCGGTGGGGTTCGGGCTGCTGACCTGCGACACGATGGACGAGGCCGTGGCGCGGGCGGGTGGCGCGGCGGGGAACAAGGGCCAGGAAGCGGCGGAAGCGGCACTGCGCGCGGCAGATCTGTTGATGCAGCTCGAACTCGAACCGGACAGCGAGTGATGCTGCGCACTGAATCGAAACGACGGGCCCGTGCCCTGCAGCTCCTCTACGCCCTCGAGACCGTCGGCGATGGCGACCAGAACGCCGCGTCGAGCGGCCTCGCCCGACTGACCGGCCCGGAGCCCGAGCTGCACGAAGAGGCGGTGGCGCTGGTCGAAGGCGTCATGCTGCAGCGCGACGCGATCGACGCCGTGGCCGCGCGCGCCACGGAGCACTGGCGCTTCGACCGAATCGCCGCGGTCGAACGCAACATCCTCCGGCTCGGGATCCACGAGCTGATGGTCGGGGTCGTGCCGCCGAAGGTGGTGCTCGACGAGTCGATCTGGCTGGCGCATCGCTTCGCCGGCCCAAAGGCACCCTCGTTCATCAACGGGGTGCTGGACCGGGTGGCTCGCGATCTGGGTCGGTTGTAGGGCAGACGGCCGTGAACATCCTCCTCGTGAACTGGCAGGACCTGCGGAATCCGCACGCCGGCGGGGCGGAGATCCACCTCTTCGAGCTCTTCTCGCGGCTCGCCGCGCGGGGGCACCGGGTCCGCCTGGTCTGTTCGAGCTTCGAGGGGGCGCCCGCCGTCGAAATGGTCGACGGCATCGAGGTCCACCGTCACGGCGATCGCCACAGCTTCGCGCTCGTGGGCCGCAGGGCGGTGAAGCGGGCGCTCCGCGAGGAACCGGCCGACATCCTCGTCGACGACGTGAACAAGCTGCCGCTCTTCACGGCCACGCTGACCGACCTCCCCGTGTACACGCTGGTCCCCCACCTCTTCGGCACCACCGCCTTCCAGGAAGTGAGCTGGCCGATGGCCGCAACCGTCTGGTTGGCCGAGCGGCCGATCCCCTGGCTCTATCGTCGCGCCTGGTTCCACGCCATCTCCGACTCGACGCGCGACGACCTCGTGGCCCGCGGTGTGCCGCGCGAGCGGATCGCCGTGGTCTACCCTGGTGTCGACTCGGTGCGCTTCACGCCGTCGCCGTCGGGACAGCGTACCGACCCGCCGCGATTCGTCTACGTCGGGCGCATCAAGCGGTACAAGGGGGTCGAGCTGCTGTTGCGCGCGCTGCTCGAGGCGCGGCGCCACCGTCCCGACCTGACGCTCGACATCGCCGGGAGCGGCGACGACCGGCCACGGCTGGAGGCGCTCGCGGCGACCCTCGGACTCGGCGAGGCGGTGCGCTTCCTCGGCTTCGTCGACGAGGCCACCAAGCTCGCGCTCTTGCGGGGGGCGGTGGCGAACGTGTTTCCTTCCCCGAAGGAGGGGTGGGGCATCACGGTGATGGAAGCGGCGGCCTGCGGCACGCCGTCGCTGGCCTCCGATTCGCCGGGACTGCGCGACTCGGTGCGCGATGGCATCACCGGGATCCTCGTGCCGCACGGCGACGTGGCGGCGATGGCGGCGGCGATGTGCCGCCTGGCCGACGACCCCCTGCTCGTGGCCACCCTCGGGGCCGCCGCGCGCCGGCATGCCGAGCAGCTGACCTGGGAATCCGCCGCTGACCAGGTGGAGCGACACCTGGCCGACCTCGTGGCGGCGCGCGTGCCGCCGCCGTCATTCGTGGCCTGAGGGGGACCGATGCGCTTCCGTGATTTCCTGGCTGCCGGCGACACGCTCCAACTGGAGCCGCTGACGGGCGAGATCGGCCTCGATCGGCTGGTTCCCGATGCCGAGATCGCCTCGCCCGGCCTCGCGCTCGCGGGGTATCACGGTCGCTTCATGCCGGACCGGCTCCACGTCCTCGGCGAGACCGAGATCAGCTATCTCGCCTCGCTCGCCCCCGAGGTGCGCACCTCCGCACTCGAGGGCTTCTTCCAGTACGACCTGCCCTGCGTCTTCATCACGAAGGGCCTGGAGCCGCCCGAACCGATGCTGGACCTGGCCCGCGGCCGCCACGTCCCGGTGTTGCGCACCCGGCTGAAGACGGCCGAGTTCTACAAGCGCATCAAGCCGATGCTCGAGGACGCCTTTGCGCCGCGCACCACGCTGCACGGGTCGCTCTCGGACGTCTACGGCGTCGGCCTCCTCTTCGTGGGCCGTTCCGGCATCGGCAAGAGCGAGTGCGTGCTCGACCTCGTGGAGCGCGGGCATCGCCTCGTCGCCGACGACGTCGTCAAGGTCACCCGTCGTGGCACCGACGTCCTGCTGGGGCAGGGGCACGAGCTCGCGGCGCACCACATGGAGATCCGCGGCGTCGGGCTGATCGACATCCCGGCGCTCTTCGGCGTGCGGTCGGTGCGGCAGCAGAAACGGATCGAGGTGATCGTGCAGCTCGAGGACTGGGAGACGGCACAGGGCGCCGACCGGACCGGCCTGCAGCGCGACACGCAGGTGATCCTCGACGTGCCGATTCCCAAGGTGATCGTGCCGCTGAACCCCGGAAAGAACATCACCGTGATCGCCGAGGTCGTGGCGATGATGCACCTGCTGCGCTACAGCGGGGTGGACGTCGCCGCCGCCTTCAACGAGCGCCTCATCAAGAAGATGCGGGAAAAGCGCGGGGTGCGCGAATACCTGCGGGATGACTTCGAATGACCAAGCTGAAAGGTGTCATCGTGGGCCACGGCCAGCTCGCGCAGGCGATGCTTGGCGCCGTCGAACAGATTGCCGGCGCCGAGACCGGGCTCGTCGCCGTGTCGAATACCGACTGCGATCGGGGCGCGCTCGAATCCCGGATCGTGACGGCCGTGGGGGAGGGCCCGGCGGTGGTCTTCATCGATATGCCGAGCGGCTCGTGCCTCTTCGCGGCGATGCGTCAGCTCCAGACGATGTCGGGGGTTCGCGTGGTCACGGGAGTGAACCTCGCGATGCTGCTCGAGTTCGTCTTCCACCGCGAGGGGTCGGTCGACGAGGTCGCCGCCCACATCGCCGAGGTCGGGGCGCGTGCGGTGGCGGCGCGCTGATGTCGCTGGCCCTGCTGCGTGTCGATGACCGCCTGGTGCATGGGCAGGTCGTGATCGGCTGGGGCCGACCGCTCGCGGTGCGCTTCATTGTGCTGGTCGACAACGGCGTGCGGGCCAGCACCTGGGAGCAGGATCTCTACCGCATGGCCGTCCCCGAGGGCGTCGAGGTGATCTTCGCCTCCACCGCCGAGGCGATCGCCGCGCTGGGCGGGTGGGCCGCCGACCCGCGCGCCGGCATCCTCCTCACGGGCGACCTCGCCACGATGGCCGCGCTGCATGACGCAGAGCCGACCGTGGCCCACCGGATCAACCTCGGCGGCATCCACCACCGCGCGGATCGGACCGAGAGGCTTCGCTACCTCTATCTCGACGAGAGCGACGCGGCGATCCTCAAGCGCCTCTCGGCCGCTGGCGCGAACATCACCGCGCAGGACCTGCCGACCTCGCCCCCCGTGCCGCTGGCGGACTTCCTGTGAGCGTGATGCTCGCGCTCGGGCTCTGGGGCTGGAGCATCCTGGTCACCGTCGACCTGGTGTCGGTCCCCCAGGGGCTGCTCGCGCGGCCACTCGTCGCGGCGACCGTCGCGGGGATGCTTGCGGGCGACACCACGGCGGGGCTGCTGGTGGGCGTGGTCCTCGAACTCTACGCGCTGGACGTGCTCCCGATCGGCGCGTCGCGCTACCCCGACTACGGGGCGGCGGCGGTGACGGCGGCGGCCGCCGCGGCGCTGATCCCCGACGCTCCCACGCTGGCCGTCGCCGGGCTGCTCGGATTGCCACTCGCCATCCTCGGCGGCTGGACGCTGCACGTGCATCGGCGTCGTACCGCGAAGTCGATACATCGCCGACTCGAACGCGTCGCCGCCGGCGACGCGCGCGCGATCTGGGAACTGCAGCGGAACGGTCTCGCACGCGACGGGTTGCGCGGCGCGCTGCTGGGTGCGGTGGGGCTCGGCGCCATCCAGCTCGCGATGCTCTTCCCGTGGTCCGCCTTCCCTCGCATGGGGCTGGTCGGCGCGGCGACCGTGGCCGGTGGACTCGCGGCCGCATTGGGCGGAGCGCTCCGGAGCGGCGGGGCGGGGGCGCGGCGCCGCTGGCTTGCCGTCGGCCTCGCGACCGGACTCCTGCTGGTGCTCGGCCGATGACGCCGCGGCATCAAGCCGTGTTGCGTCTGCTCGGCGTCCAGGCCGCGTGGACGTACGAGCGGATGTCGGGCATCGGCGTGGGACACGCCGCCACGCCGCTCCTGCGCCATTACCTCGCGCACGAGCCCGCCGAGGTGCGGCGCGCGGCGGTCGCCCGGTCGGCCGAGTTCTTCAACTCCCATCCGTACCTGGCCGGCGTGGCGGTCGGCGCGGTGGTGCGTGCCGAGCGTGACCATGTCCCCGGCGAGACGATCATCCGCTTGCGCACGGCGCTCTCCGGCCCGCTCGGCGCCATGGGCGACCAGCTGATCTGGGCAGGGGAAGTCCCGGCACTGATCGGCCTCGCGCTCGCGGCGACGCCATGGCTCGGGGGCTACGCCGTGTTGATCGCCGTGATCGCGCACAACGTGATGCGGCTCGCGCTGACCGTCTGGGGGCTCGACCTCGGCATGCGCGAAGGGCTGGGGGTCGGCGGGGCGCTGCAGCGTTCCTGGCTGCCGGCGCGCGCCGATGAGGCCCAGCGGCTGGCGGCGTTCGCCGTCGGACTCGGCATTCCGGTCGCCGGAGCGTACCTGCTCCGCGAAGTGACCATCACCCACACGCTGGCCATCGCCTCGATCGGCGTGGTCGGTGCGCTCCTCGCGATTGCGCCCGGAACTCGGGCACGCGTCACCGGGCTCCGTCTCGGTCTCGCGCTCGTGGCAGTCGCGCTCCTCGTCGTCGGAGGTTTCCGGTGATCGAACGCGAGGCCGTGATCGTCAATCCCCTCGGGATGCACGCCCGCCCTGCCGCGCAGGTCGTGCGCCTCGCCGCGACGTTCAGCTCCGACATCGAGCTCGCCTGTCAGGGACAGTCGGTGAACGGCAAGAGCATCATGGGCGTCATGATGCTGGCGGCCGAATGCGGGGCGACGGTGCAGGTGCGCACCACCGGTCCCGACGAGGAGGCCGCGATGACCGCCGTCCTCGCCCTCATCGCCGACGGCTTCGGGGAACGATGAGCGAGCGTATCCTGCGTGGCGTGGGAGTTGCCCCCGGGGTCGCCTTCGCCCCGGTGGTTGCGGTGCGCTGGTCGTTCCCCGAGGTCCCCGACCGGAACGTCCCCCCCGAGCAGCATGACGCCGAGATCGCGCGCCTGCACGACGCGGTCGCGGCCGTGCTCGCGCAGCTGGCGCAACTGCGCGACCGGACCGCGGTGCGGGCGGGCCCGGAAGAGGCGCGCATCTTCGACGCGCAGATGATGATGGTGCAGGACCCGACCTTCCTCGCCAGCGTCGAGACGTTGATCCGGAAGAACAATCTCTCGGCCGAGACCGCCTACGAGTTCAAGGCGCTCGAGCTGCGCAACGCCTGGCAGGGCTCGCGCCAGGCGATGCTGCGCGACCGGCTCGCCGACCTCAACGCGATCCAGCTCCGGATGCTGGCGCACCTGCTCGGACGCGCCACCGACGAGGCGTGGCTCGGCGAGATCGACCAGCAGGTCGTCATCCTCGCACGCGAGCTCTCGCCCGGGCTCACGGTGCAGTTCGACCGCGAACACGTCGTCGGCTTCATCTGCGAGGAAGGCACCCGCACCTCGCACGCCGCGATCCTGGCGCACTCGCTCGGCATCCCGGCCGTGATGGGCGTCCCGCGCGCACTCGATCGGATCGCCGAGGGGGCGATCGTCCTGCTCGACGGCCAGAGCGGCATCATCATCGTCGATCCGACGCATGACGAGCTCGAAGTGGCGCGGCTGCAGACGTCGCGGCGCCACAAGCTCGAGCTGCAGCTGGAGGGGATCGCCTCGTCGCCGGCCGAGACACCCGACGGTGTCCGCATCATGCTGCAGGGCAACGTCGACCTCCCCGAGGAAGTGGAACCGGCGCTGCGCCATGGGGCCGAAGGGGTCGGGCTGCTGCGCACCGAGTTCCTCGTCTCCGGGCGCGCCACGCTGCCGACCGAGGACGAACAGACGGAGTACTATCGCCGGGTCGGGGCCGCCTTCGCGGGCCAGCCGGTGGTGGTGCGCAGCTACGATCTCGGCGGCGACAAGTTCCCGGCCGCCTTCGCCTCGCCGCAGGAGGCCAACCCCTTCCTGGGGTGGCGCTCCATCCGGGTCTGCCTGGACGAACCGGCGCTCTTCCGGCCGCAGCTCCGCGCCATCCTCCGGGCGGCCGCCGATCGCGACCTCTGGTTGATGCTCCCGCTGGTCATCTCGCTCGACGAGGTGCTCGAGACCCGCGCCATCCTCGCCGAGGAGGCCGAGTCGCTGCGACGGGACGGGGTCCGGGCCGCGGCCGACATCCCGGTCGGGGTGATGATCGAGACTCCGGCGGCCGTGACCCTGGCCGCCGAGTTCGCGCAGGTCTCTGCCTTCCTGAGCGTCGGCAGCAACGACCTGACCCAGTACACGCTGGCGGTGGACCGGGGCAACGCCCGACTCGCCACCCGCTTCTCGCCGCTGCATCCCGCGGTCGTTCGGGGCCTGCGTCAGGTCCGGCTCGCGGCCGCAGCGGCCGGGATCCCGTCCTCCGTCTGCGGCGAGATGGCCTCCGACCCGATCTCGGCCGTCCTGCTGCTGGGCCTCGGCTACGACCGGCTCTCGATCGCGCCCCCCTCGATCCCGTTGGTGAAGTGGGTCGTCCGGAGCATGCCGATGGCCGCCGCACGGGAGGCCGCCGAGGCCGCCGCGGAGGCGACGACGACCGCGGCGGTCGAGGCGATCCTTCGGGAGGCGGTGGGTCGCCATCTGGACCTCCGGCTCGTCGACCCGGCCGGCGCGTTGCCGCACCCTTCGACGGGCACTAGCTTGCCGCGTTCCCCGTGAGTTCATCACTCCATTCGCGAGGCCCGATGTCATCGGCCGCACGCCACATCTTCACGTCCGAATCGGTCACGGAAGGGCATCCGGACAAGGTTGCCGACCAGATCTCCGATGCCGTCCTCGACGCCATCCTCGCGCGCGATGCCGCCGCGCGGGTCGCCTGTGAGACCCTCGTCACCACCGGCATGGCCGTGGTCGCCGGCGAGATCACCACGTCGGCCTACGTCCACATCGCCGACGATCGTCCGCGCGACGATCGAGCGGATCGGCTACACCGATTCGCAGTTCGGCTTCGACTACCGCACCTGCGCCGTCCTCTCGTCGATCGACCGGCAGTCGCCGGACATCGCGCAGGGCGTCGACGGCAAGGGGCCCGACGACCAGGGCGCCGGCGACCAGGGGATGATGTTCGGCTACGCCTCCGACGAGACAGCGCAGCTGATGCCGCTGCCCATCGTCCTCTCGCACCGGCTCGCGGAGCGGCTCGCCGCGGTGCGCCGCGGCGGGAAGGGGCTCCCGCAGCATGCGTGGCTCCGTCCCGACGGCAAGACGCAGGTCTCGGTCGAGTACGAGGGCGACTCGCCCGATCGGCGTGAAGACCGTGGTGCTCTCGACGCAGCACGCCGACCGCGTCGGCAATCGGTCGCTGTCGCAGAAGACGATCCAGGGCGCGATGGTCGAGGACGTGATCGTGCCGGTGCTCGAGGAGTTCGGCTTCGACAGCAGCAAGACCAAGTTCCTCGTCAACCCGACCGGTCGTTTCGTCATCGGCGGCCCGCACGGCGACGCCGGCCTCACCGGCCGCAAGATCATCGTCGACACCTACGGCGGGATGGCCCGCCACGGCGGCGGCGCGTTCAGCGGCAAGGACCCGACGAAGGTCGACCGCTCGGCGGCCTACGCCGTGCGCCATGTCGCGAAGAACCTGGTCGCGGCCAAGCTGGCCCGGCGCTGCGAGGTGCAGGTCGCCTACGCGATCGGCGTCGCACGCCCGGTCTCCGTCTTCGTGAATTCCTTCGGCACCGGGGTCGTGGCCGATGAGGTGCTCGAGCGCGCCGTGCGCGAGGTCTTCGACCTCCGCCCCGCCGTGCTGATCGCCGACCTCAAGCTGCGCCAGCCGATCTATTCCGCCACCGCCGCGTATGGCCACTTCGGGCGCCCCTACGAGAAGGGCACCTACGAGGAGGCCGGCCACCGTCCGCAGCGCGTCGAGCGCTTCACCTGGGAGCGGACCGACCGGGTCCGCGAGCTTCGAACCGCCGTCAAGGCGTGAGGACCACCATGACCAGCATCGCCATTGACGCCCCGCACGACATCAAGGACCTGAACCTCGCCGACGAGGGGAAGCGCCGCACCGAATGGGCCGAGCGCTCCATGCCGGTGCTGCGGCAGATCCGCGCGCGCTTCGCGAAGGAGCGTCCGCTTGCCGGCCGCAAGCTCTCGTGCTGCCTGCACGTCACCACCGAGACGGCCAACCTGATGATCACCCTGCGGGCCGCCGGCGCGGAGATCGCGCTCTGCGCGTCGAACCCGCTCTCGACCCAGGATGACGTCGCCGCGCACCTGGTCCGCGACCACGGCGTGCACGTCTACGCCATCAAGGGCGAGGACCACGAGACCTACTACACCCACCTCGCGCAGGCGCTCGCGTTCGGGCCGGACCTGACGCAGGACGACGGCGCCGACCTCGTCGGGGCGTTGATGATGGTCGCGCTCGGCCGCCTCGATGACCTCGCGCCGCCGATCAAGGCGATGGTCGACGCGATGTCGCCCGAGGAGCGGCTCGCGATGGTCGGCCGCGTGAAGGGCTCCACCGAGGAGACCACCACCGGCGTCATCCGCCTCAAGGCGATGGCGAAGGAAGGGATCCTCCGCTTCCCGATCCTCGCGGTCAATGATTCGCGCACCAAGCACATGTTCGACAACCGCTACGGCACCGGCCAGTCGACGCTCGACGGCATCATCCGCGCGACCAACATGCTGCTCGCCGGCAGCACCGTCGTGGTGGCGGGGTATGGCTGGTGCGGCCGCGGCTTCGCGATGCGCGCGCGCGGGGCGGGGGCCACGGTGATCGTGACCGAGATCGATCCGGTGGCGGCGCTCGAGGCGAAGATGGACGGCTTCGAGGTGATGCCGATGGCGCAGGCCGCCCCGCTCGGCGACCTCTTCTGCACGCTGACCGGCAACATCCACGTGATCCGCGGCGAGCACTTCGCGGCGATGAAGGACGGCGCGATCGTCGCGAACTCCGGCCACTTCAACGTCGAGCTCGACCTCGAGGCGCTGGCCGGTCTCGCCAGCAGCCGCAGCCACGTCCGCGACTTCGTCGAGGAGTTCGTGGTCAACGGCAAGCGGATCCTCGTGCTCGGCGAAGGCCGCCTGATCAACCTCGCCGCGGCCGAAGGCCACCCGGCGTCGGTGATGGACATGTCGTTTGCCAACCAGGCGCTCGCCGCCGAGTATCTGGTGCTGCAGGCCGGCAAGCTCGGCAACGAAGTGCACAAGCTCCCGCCGGCCGTCGACATCCAGATCGCCACGCTGAAGATGGCGGCGATGGGCGCGGCCTTCGACACGCTGACCGCCGAACAGCAGCACTACCTCGCCAGCTGGGACGCGGGCACCTGAGCGCGTGATGGCGATCCTTGCCACCGCCCTCCTGGCGATGGCCGTCGGCGCGGCCGGCCCCGGAGGAACGGTGGCCGGCCGCGTCGTGCGTGTCGCGGCGCCCGGCGACACGGTGCCGGCGACGGGCGCCATGGTCGTGCTCCACGGCGTCACCCCGAGCAAGCAGGGGCCGGTCGACTCCGTGCGCGTCGGCGCCGATGGCCGCTTCCGCCTCGCGCGGCCGGCCGACACCACGGCGATTCTCCTGGTCTCGTCGCGATGGGATGGCGTGCAGTACTTCTCGACGCCGATCGGCAGCAACCATCGGGCGGGTGATTCGCTGGTGGTGCTGGTCGTGTCGGACAGCGCCTCCGCGGCGCCGGTCTCCCTCGCCGCCCGACACCTCGTGATCAGCGCCCCCGCCGCCGACGGCACGCGGAGCGCGGTCGAACCTGCTGGTGCTCGCCAACGACGGCTTTCGTACCCGCGTGCCGCCGACGCTCACCGAGGCATCGTGGCGCTTCCTGATGCCGCGCTCGGCGGTCAACCTCGTCCTCGGCGAGTCGGACTTCGCCGAGGAAGCGGTGCAGTTCCATGGCGACACCCTCGAACTGCATGCCGCCCTGCCGCCTGGCCAGCGTCAGCTGCTGGTGCACTACCAGATTCCGCCCGCGACCCGTGCCCTCGACGTGCCGTGGGCCGAGGGATCGCCGGTCGTGAACGTGCTGCTCGAGGAACCGGACGCGACGGCCGGGGCGCCGCTCGCGCGCGCCGACACCACGACCGTCGATGGCCGCCACTACACGCGGTGGACGGGCGCGATGGTCGCGCCGGGAATCATCGCGCTGCGCTTCGGCGGCGATGGGCAGTTGCCCGGATGGGTGCTCGAGGCGGTGGCGGGCTGTTTCGCCCTCGGCCTCATCGGCATGGCCTTGCTCAGTGCGCGTCGGGCGAGGCAGCCGCAGCCGGTGGCCGTCGCCACCAACACCCCCATCGACGACCTGCTCGATGCGATCGCCCGGCTCGACGCGGCACACGCGGGTGGAGAAGCGGCGCATGACCCCGCCGCGTGGCAGGCATATCAGGCGGAGCGCGCCCGCCTGAAGGATGCCGTCCGCGCGCTCTTGCCGGGGTGATCCCGGAGACGTAGCTTGCGGGCACAATTGAAGACCAGCGAATGGGGCAGCTCGGAAGTCCGGTGTAATGCCGGCGCGGCCCCGCCACTGTAACGGGCAGCAGTAAGACGTCGCTCATCACGCCACTGGGGTCGTTCCCCCGGGAAGGCGAGCGACGAGCCCGGAGCCAGGAGACCTCTCCGTTCGCGCCACCAACAAACCCTCGGGGGAGGGGATGGTGGCGTGGTCGTGGAAGTCCGCGGTGCCACGCGCCCGCGCCCCTCTGCGTCATCACGTCCGCCCGTCCTCGACCCCATGTCGGAGACGGGCCTTTTCGTGACTCCTCGCGCCGCCCATCGCATGCGCCATGCACTCCCCGTCCTCGCGGCCGGGGCGGTGCTCGTCATGGTGGCGGCGCTCTTCGTGGGGCCGGTGCTGCTCGCGCCAGGGACCGTCTTCGCGGCACTGCGCGACGGGGCAGGGCAGGACGGCGCCATCATCCGCTCGCTCCGGCTCCCGCGCATCCTGCTCGCCTTCGGCGTCGGCGGGACGCTCGCCGCGTGCGGGGCGGCGTTGCAGGCGCTGGTGCGCAATCCGCTTGCCGAACCGTGGCTCCTCGGCCTCTCGGGCGGCGCCGCGCTCGGCGCCGTGATCGGCGTGGTGGCCGGACTGCCGGCGGGATGGAGCGTCTCGGCCAGTGCCACGGTCGGCGCGCTCGGGGCCGTCGCGCTGGTCTATCGCATCACCGCGGTCGCGGGCCGTCGCCTCGACCCGCGAGTTCTGCTCCTCGCCGGCGTGGTGGTGTCGGCCTTCGCCGGTGCCGTCACCACCGCGCTGCTCGCCGTGGCCGATCCCTTTGCGTTTCGCGCCGCCACCGTCTGGCTCTTCGGCGGGTTCGCCGGCGCATCCTGGGAGGCGGTCGCGCGCTTCACGGTCATCGCCGCGCCGCTGCTCGGCGTGCTCTGGTGGCTCGCGCGCGCACTCGACCTGCTCGCCCTTGGCGAGGACACTGCGGCGATGCTCGGGGCCGATGTCGATCGCACGCGCCGCCTCGTCATTCTGACCACCTCGATCCTCACGGCGACCACGGTCTCGGTGGCAGGGACCATCGGCTTCGTCGGACTGGTCGTGCCGCACGCCCTCCGCGGCCTCGTGGGGCCGCTGCACCGTGGCCTCCTGCCGGCGGTGTTCCTCGCGGGCGGCACCTTCACGGTGCTCGCCGACGCCGTCGCGCGCACGGTGGTCCGTCCCGCCGAGTTGCCCGTCGGCGTCATCACCGCGCTCGTCGGCGTGCCCCTCTTCGCGCTGCTGTTGCGACGGAGCCTCGCATGACGCTCCAGGCCACGGCACTCACCGTCCGCTACCCCGGCACCACGACGCCGGCGCTCGATGGGGTCTCGCTCGCCCTCGCACCGGGCGAGATCGTCGCCGTAGTCGGCCCCAACGGCAGCGGCAAGTCGACGCTGCTCCGCGCCCTCCTCGGGTTGCTGCCGTTGACCGCCGGTGCCGTGACGCTGAATGGGCGGGCGCTGGCCAGTTGGTCGCGCCGCGACCTCGCCGACGTCGTCGGCGCCCTGCCGCAGCGCGAGGAATCCACCTTCCCGCTGACGGTGCTGGAGTCCGTGCTGCTCGGTCGCTGGTCGCGGCTCGGCCCGGTCGCGTCCGTGGCCCAGGCGGACCGCGCCGCCGTGACCGCGGCACTCCGTCGATGCGACGTGGCCGGTCTCGAGGATCGCCGCATCGACACCCTGTCGGGCGGGGAGTGGCAACGCGTGCGCGTCGCGCGCGCGCTGGTCGCCTCCCCGCGCCTCCTCCTGCTCGACGAGCCGACTGCGGCGCTCGATGTCGGGCACGAGATGGAACTGTTCGAACTGTTGCGCCGGCTGGCTGCCGAAGGACTCGGCGTGCTGGTCATCACGCACCAACTCAACCTCGCCGCCCGCTTCGCGGATCGCCTGATCCTCCTCGACCGTGGACGCACGGTCGCCGAGGGTCGGCCGCCCGAGGTCCTGCGCGAGGACGTGGTCTCCGCCGTGTTCGACTGGCCCGTCGCCGTCACCGCCTGGTGTGACGGCGCCCCGCAAGTCGTGCCCCTGCGACGCGCCGAAGCCGCCGAGAGCGGCCGGACGCTTCCCCCCCTGCGAGAGGATGGTGGTACATGATTGCTGTGTTGCGCCGGGCGTTCCCCGGCTTCATCGGCTGCGCGCTCGGCGTGTCGGCCGCGCATGCCCAGGTCGTCACCCGCGACACCACGCGGCTGGCCGACCTCGTCGTCACGGCGACGCGCGCCCCGAGCGACGCGCCGCTCGCTGCGGCGACCACGGTGCTGCGCGGCGATGATCTCCGCGCCCGCGGCGTGCGCCTGGTGCAGGATGCGCTGCGCGAAGTGCCCGGGGTCGCGCTGGTGCAGAACGGATCCTACGGTGCCGTCACGTCACTCTTCCTGCGCGGCGGCGAGAGCGACTACGTGAAAGTTCTCCTCGACGGCGTGCCGCTGAACCTTCCGGGCGGCTCGCTCAACATCGCCGACCTGACGACGGACGACCTGGACCGGATCGAGATCGTGCGCGGCCCGGCCTCGGTGCTCTACGGCGCCGACGCGATGAGCGGCGTGATCCAGCTCTTCACGCGGCACGGCGCCGCGACACGGAGCGGCGCGCTCGGGCTCCGCGGCGGCACCTTCGGCGCCCGCGACTGGAATGCGCGGCTGAGCGGTGGCGGGGCGCGCACCGGCCTGTCGGTCGCCGGATCGCGCTTCACGAGCGACGGGACCTACCCCTTCAACAGCCGCTATGACAATCGTGTCGGCTCCGCGCGACTCGATTGGCGCGGCGCCGGCGGCGGCACGGTCGCGCTCACGGCGCGGGGCGGCGACGTCTCGGCGGGCTATCCCACCGACTTCGCCGGTGTCCCGGTCGACCACAACCAGCGCACCACCGAACGCCGCCTGGCGCTCGGCGTCGATGCGAGTCGGCCGATCGGCGGCATGCTCACGGGGTCGGTGCAGGGCTTCGCCTCGCGGTTGCGGGCGGGGGCAACCAACCGCCCCGACACCCCTGCCGACACCCTCGGCTATGGCTTCGACAGCGACCGCAGCGCCGTCACCTGGCGGCGTGGCGTGGATGCCCGACTCGACTGGCATCGGCTGCCGAAGGCGACGCTTTCGCTCGGCGGCGGACTCGAACACGAGGAGATCGCATCGACCGGGCGCACTCGCCAGAACTATGGCGGCGGTGCCTTCGACGACGTGACCGACTTCTCGGCCGATCGCACCACGCGCCATGCGTACGCGCAGCTGCTCGCGACGCCCCATCGCAACCTCTCGCTGCAGCTCGGGACGCGGCTCGACCACAACTCCGCCTTTGGGAGCTTCGCCACCTGGCGGGCCGGTGCCTCGGTCCAGCTGCTCCGGCAGACTCGACTCTGGGGGGCGCTCGGGACCGCGTTCAAGGCGCCGACCTTTCCCGAACTCTTTGCGGCCGATCCGTACGAGGTCGGCAATCCCGCCCTTGCTCCCGAACGGACGCGCAACGCCGAGGTCGCCGTTGCGCAGCAGCTGGGCCGCCGCGCCACGCTTGAGGTGACCGCCTTCGACCAGCGCTTTCGGCAGCTCATCCAGTACGTCGGGGCCGCGCCCGGTGCGCCGACGTACGTCAACCTCGGGGCGGCGAGCAGTCGCGGCGTCGAGGCCTCGATGGTGCTGCGGGCCGAGGGGGGCGTCAGCGTCCGCGGACACTGGACTTGGCTGGCAACCGAGGTGACCGATTCGGGGTCTGCCTCCTCGCTGACCTTCCAGCAGGGCTCACGGCTCCTCCGCCGGGCGCCGTCGAGCGGCGGTGTCACCGCCACCGTCCAGCGAGGGGGCGCGACCCTGGCGGGCGGCCTGACCTACGTCGGTGAGCGGGACGACGTCGATTACCGGGATTTCCCCGCGACCCGAACCGCATTACCCTCCTACACCACCGTGGACCTCTCCCTCGAGCTCCCGGTCCGGCGCGCAGGGGCAGGGTCTCCCGGTGCAGCACTTACCTTCCGGGGCGAAAACCTCCTTGATGCGTCCTACGATCAGGTGGTCGGTTTCACCGGACGCGGGCGCACCCTCTTCGTGGGGGCTCAGCTCCGCTATTGATGTCGCGAGGATTGTGACGATGCGCCTTCGGCCTGCCACCCTGCTGCTTGCGAGTTGTCTCGGCGCCTGCGCGGCGACCACCGGGCCAACCTCGCTCCCCACCGAAGTTCTGGTGGTGCTCGACCAGCAGGAGCGGTCCCTTCGGCTGGTGGCGGTCGACTCGACCGCCACCACGGTGACGATCCCGCTTGGCCAGTCGGCGGGATCGCCCACCACGCTTGCGGTGCGCGGCACCAAGGCCGCCGTGGGGATGAACGCGGGCGGCCTGATCCTGATCGTCGACCTGGTCAGCCACCAGGTGGTGGCGCAGATCGTCACCTCGCTCGGCGACAACACCCCGATCGCCTCGATCGCCTTCTCCGAGGAAGGCGATGGCTACGCGGCGTCTCCCGTCGCGAACCTCGTCACCCGGTTCACCACGGCCGGTGCCGCCGAGCAGATCAACGGCCTGACCCAGGGTCCACAGGCGTTCGGCATCGCGCGTGGCCGCGTCTTCTTCGTCAACGGCAACCGCCTCGGCTGCTATCCGGTGCAGGTCAGCTGCGCGAACAACGCCAGCTGGATTGCTCCCTTCGAGCGCGGCAAGAATCCGCTGGATTCGATCCCGCTCATCGGTCCCGGCAATGCCGTGGCGGCAGTCACCTCCAGCGATGGTCTTCTCTACGTGCTCAATGCCGGCAACGGCGGCAGCGTCGAGGGCCGGCTCTCGGCGGTCGATCCGGTGCGGCAGCGCGAGGTGGCCTCGTACGGCGGTCTTGGCGTGGCACCGACGTACATGGTCTCCGACGGTGGTGATCGCCTCCTGATCGCAAGCGCGGCGGAGGGGCTGATGGTCTTCAACACCCGGACCCGGGAGCTCGAGCGCGGCGCCGGCTCGGGGATCCCGCTGCTGCAGCCGCGAGGCCTCGCCAGCGACGGGCTCGGCCGCAGCTATGTGGTGGAGGCGGGCAGTTGCACGGTCGGCGGGAGCACCGGTCGCGTGCGCGTCTTCGGCGCCGACCTGGTCGAACGCCGCACCATCGTCACCGGCGTCTGCCCGGTGGCTGCCGCCATCACCGAGATCCAGGCCGACCTCTTCCCGCTCCTGAACTGATCGCGTGGCCGGCTCCCCGGTCATCACGCCATCCCTCGTCCTGGGGTCGATCCGCTACGGGGAGACCTCCCGGATTGTGCGCCTGCTCACCCGCGACCTCGGCATGCTCAGCGCGATCGCGAAGGGCGCCCTGCGTCCGAAGAGCCGCTTCGGCGCCTCCCTCCAGCTCCTCAGCGAAGGTCAGGCCCACCTCCTCCCCTCGCGGAGCGGCGACCTCCACACGATGGTCGCCTTCGACCTGACCGGATGGCACGGGGGGCTCGCCGCGGACATGGGGCGCTTCCTCGCCGCGTCGGCCCTCGCGGAACTGGCCGTCCGGTTCGTCCCACCGGTGGGGAATCCGGCACTCTTCGACGAGATCCGCCAGGCGGTCGCGCTGATCGAGTTGGCGCCCGTCGACGCGGTCGAGGTGGTGGGCCTCCGGGCCCTCTGGCGGCTGATCGGCGAGCTGGGGCTGGGACCGGCGGTGGAGCAGTGCGCCCGGGATGGCGTCGACCTCCCCCCCGGTGAGGTCGCCTTCTCGTTCGGCGATGGCGGGTTCCTTTGTGCCACCTGCGCCCGGGGGACGGGCGCCTCCCGGCTCCCGGCCGAGGACCGAGCCGCGGTCATCGCCCTGCTGACCCCGGGTGCCGACCTTCCCGTCCTGGACGTCCCCCATGCAGCCGCCCACCGACGCCTCCTGGCGCGGTGGGCGGGGCACCACCTCGCGGACGGCGAGCTCCCGGCGCTCGAGGCGTGGCGGCGCGCGGGGTAGTGGCCCGGGAGCGCCGGCCGTGGCACTATTCAGCTGTTCCATTTCCGAACCGTCACCTGGCGGAGGCCTGTTCGAACCCACCAACGTCTGTTGCCTGAAGGAGTTCCCATGCGCCGACTGTTCCGGTCGGTGGTCGTGGCGATGCTCCTCGGGGTGGTGAGCAGGCCAGCCGTTGCCCAACGGTCGTCGGATCGGCCCGTGATCTCGCTCGAGGAACCGCGCCCCAACCCCGTCCTCCCGGCGGCGCTCGTCCCGTTTGCCATCGATGCGGAGGTCTGCCGCAAGGATCACGTCCCGCGCGTCAGCGTGAAGGTCTACAATGTGCTCGCCAATCCGGTGGCCGTGCTGCGGTTGCGGGGGCGACGAGTCGAGCCGCTCGACAACCGTGCGTTGCGATGCGGGACCTACGTGGCGGTGTGGGATGGCACCATCGATGGCGGGACGCGCGTTGCGCCACCCGGGATCTACTATCTCCAGCTTGCCGTGGACGACCGGGCGCCACGCACCAGAAAGCTGATCGTGACCCAACCGTGAGGGACGCTGCTGCGTCCCTCGCGTCGTTTTGGCCATACACCGATACCTAGGTGGGAATTGGATCGGCCATTCCGGCAGGTGCGGCGCGGCGCATCCCTTGCCATCTTCCACGGTAGCCCAGGAGGGATGTCCGATGCTGAGACCGGAACGACTGACCGTGAAGGCCCAGGAAGCGGTGCGCGATGCCATCGAGCACGCCGCCCAGCGTGGCAACCCGGTGGTCAACGACGCCCACTTGCTGGCGGTGTTGTTGGCCCAGGACGACGGCATCGTGCCGCCGCTGCTTCGGAAGGCGGGCGTCACCGTCTCCCGACTCAGCAACCAGGTCGAGGCGGAGGTTGCCACCTTCCCGAAGCAGGCCGGCGGCGACACCCAACCGACGATCGATCGCGGTCTCTCCAAGCTCTTCGATCGCGCCGAGAAGCTCAGCAAGGAGTTCGGCGACGACTACGTCTCCACCGAGCACCTCCTCCTCGCGCTGACCGAGGAGAAGGGGACCACGGCGCGTCGCCTCCTCGAGGATGCGGGGCTGACGTCGAAGGACCTTCGCGACGCGCTGGAACAGCTGCGCGGGACGCATCGCGTGACCGACCAGACGCCGGAGGAGAAGTACCAGGCGCTGGAGCGCTTCACGCGGAACCTCACGCAGCAGGCCCGCGAGGGAAAGCTCGATCCGGTCATCGGCCGCGACGAGGAGGTGCGCCGCGTGATGCAGGTGCTCTCGCGTCGGACCAAGAACAACCCCGTCCTGATCGGTGAACCCGGCGTCGGCAAGACCGCGATCGTCGAGGGCCTCGCCCAGCGCATCGTGAACGGTGACGTCCCCGACTCGCTGCGCAATCGCGAGGTGGTCGCCCTCGACATCGGCCTGCTGTTGGCGGGCGCCAAGTATCGGGGCGAGTTCGAGGAGCGGCTCAAGGCGGTGGTCAAGGAACTGACCGATGCCGAGGGGCGCTACATCGTCTTCATCGACGAGCTGCACACGCTGGTCGGGGCGGGGAAGGCCGAGGGCGCGGTCGACGCCTCGAACCTCCTCAAGCCGGCGCTGGCGCGCGGCGAGCTCCACGTGGTCGGCGCGACGACGCTCGACGAGTACCGGCTCCATGTCGAGAAGGACGCCGCGCTCGAACGCCGCTTCCAGCCGGTCCTCGTCGGTGAACCGAGCGTCGAGGACACCATCGCGATCCTCCGCGGCCTCAAGGAGAAGTACGAGGTCCACCACGGCGTGCGCATCACCGACAACGCGCTGATCGCCGCGGCCACGCTCTCGAGCCGCTACATCGGCGACCGTTTCCTGCCGGACAAGGCGATCGACCTGATCGACGAGGCCGCCGCCCGCCTGCGGATGGAGATCGACTCGCTGCCCCAGGAGATCGACGAGGTCGAGCGTCGGGTGCTGCAGCTCGAGATCGAGCGGCAGTCGCTGCTGCGCGAGAAGGACAAGGCCTCGGTCGAGCGGCGCACGATCCTCGAGCAGGAGATCGCCGAGCAGCGCGAGAAGAGCGCCGGGATGAAGGCGCAGTGGCAGTCGGAGAAGGGCGCGATCGAGAAGATCCAGAAGAAGAAGGCCGAAGTCGAACAGCTGCGGGCCGAAGTCGACCAGGCCACGCGGAGCGGCGACCTCCAGAAGGCCGGCGAGCTGCGCTACGGGCGCATCCCCGAGCTGGAGCGTGCCTTGACGGTCGAGGAGGCGAAGCTCGGCGACGCCCAGCAGGGCGCCCGCTATCTGCGCGAGGAGGTCGACACCGAGGACATCGCCTCCGTCGTCGCGAAGCTGGACCGGCATCCCGGTCACCAAGATGCTGGAGTCGGATCGCGAGCGGCTCACGCGACTCGAGGCGGAACTTGCGCGCCGGGTGGTCGGCCAGGCCGGAGGCGATCGCCGCGGTGTCGAATGCGGTGCGCCGGGCGCGCGCCGGGCTGCAGGACACCGCGCGTCCGACCGGCTCGTTCATCTTCCTCGGCCCGACCGGGCGTCGGCAAGACCGAGACTGGCGCGGGCCCTCGCCGAGTTCCTCTTCGACGATGAGCGCGCGATGGTGCGCCTCGACATGTCGGAGTACATGGAGAAGCACGCCGTGGCGCGGCTGATCGGCGCACCGCCGGGCTATGTCGGCTACGAGGAGGGCGGGCAGCTCACCGAGGCGGTGCGGCGCCGCCCCTACTCGGTGCTGCTCTTCGACGAGATCGAGAAGGCGCACCCGGACGTCTTCAACCTGCTGCTCCAGGTGCTCGACGACGGTCGGCTCACCGACTCCCAGGGGCGCGTGGTCGATTTCCGCAACACCGTCATCATCATGACGAGCAACCTCGGGGGTCGCCACATCACCGCGGTCCGTGAGCCGGATCCGGTGGAATGGCTGGAGATCGAGTCGAAGGTGCTCGAGGAACTGCGCGGCCACTTCCGCCCGGAGTTCCTGAACCGCGTCGACGACGTGATCGTCTTCCATCCGCTCACGCGCGAGGATCTCGACCAGATCGTGGCGCTGCAACTCGGCAAGCTGCGTGCGCTGGTCGCCGCCAAGGGGATGGTGCTCGACGTCACGCCCGAGGCGATGGGCTGGATCGCCGACGCGGGCTACGACCCGCTGTACGGGGCGCGTCCGCTCAAGCGGGTGATCCAGCGCGAGCTGCAGAATCCGATCGCGATGGAACTGCTCGCCGGCAGCTACGACGAGGGGGACATCATCCGCGTCACGGTGGCGGGGGAGCAGCTCACCTTCGAGCGCGTGCCGACCGCCGGTGGGTGAGGCGCCGCCCTCCCCGGCCGACCTCGCCGGGATGCGGCTGGCGCTCGCGGCGGCGGAGCGGGCGGCGGCGGCCGGCGAGGTGCCGGTCGGCGCCGTCGTCTGCGAAGGGGAGCGCGTCCTCGCCACGGCCCACAACCTGACCGTCGCCCTCGGTGACCCGACGGCCCACGCCGAGTGCCTCGCGATCCGCGAGGCGCTCGCCGCGTCCGGGAGCGACCGCCTGCCGCAGGCAACGCTGTACGTCACGCTCGAACCGTGTGCCCAGTGCGCCGGGGCCATCATCCTCGCCAAGGTGGGTCGCGTCGTCTTCGGCGCCTGGGACGACAAGGCCGGGATGGCCGGGTCGGTCCACGACCTGCTCCGCCACCCGCGGCTCAACCACCACCCGGAGGTCCGGGGCGGGGTGCTCGCCGACGCATGCGGTGATATTCTTCGGCACTTCTTCCAGGATCGTCGCTGAGTGCAACGTTGCGCCCTCCTTCTCGCCCTTGCCCTGGGCGCCCTCCCGCTCGCGGCACAGCGCCCCGCCGACCACGTGATCTTCATCACGCTCGACGGGGTCCGGCCCGAGGACTTCTTCGGCGGCGCGGACTCGCTGGTCCTCTTCGATCGGAAGGCGAGCGGCATCCGGGACACCGCGGCGACGCGCGCGCGCTTCTGGCGGACCACGGTGGCAGAGCGCCGTCGGGCACTGATGCCGTTCCTCTGGGATTCGCTCGTGCCGAAAGGCGTCCTCGTCGGGGCGCTGGATGGAGCTCCCACGACCATCACCAATGGGCTGAAGTTTTCCGCCCCCGGATACCAGGAGCTCTTCACCGGGAAGGCGCAGGCGGACGTCACCAGCAACGATGACCGCCGGTACGCCCACCGCACGATCTTCGATGTGGTGCGCGACCGGCTGGCCAGCAAGCGGACCGACGTCGCCGCGTTCACCTCCTGGGATGTGCAGGGTCGGCTGGTGTCGCACCGGCCCGAGGCGGTGGTGGTCAGCGCGTCGTTCGAACCGTTGCCGCCCGAGGCGCGCGTCGGCGCCGGCCTGGTGATCGAGCCGCTGCAGCGCCGCATCGTCTATCCCGACGTCGCGATGCGCCTCGACGGCTTCACCCACGCGCTCGCCAGCGACTACCTCACGCGCTATCACCCGAGGCTTCTCCACATCGGGCACGGCGAGACCGACGAGGATGCCCACGCGCGCCGATACGATCGCTATCTCGCATCGCTGAACGGCGCCGACGCGATGCTGCGGGAGCTGTGGCACACGGTGCAGGCCGATCCCCTCCTTCGCGGCCGCACGGCGATCGTCGTCAGCACCGATCACGGCCGCGGCCGCACCCCGGACGACTGGACCTCGCATGGCAAGGAGATCGAGGGCGCCGAGCACATCTGGATCTTCGCCGTCGGCGCCGGGGTCGCGTCTCGCGGGGTGGTCACCACCACGCCGACGACCCAATCGCAGGTGGGGCCGACGATTCTGGCCCTGCTCGGCCTCGATCCGCGCGATCTCGCGGTGGACGCCGCCCCAGTCGCCCGCCATTTTCTCGTGGCACCCCGATCGGGCAGCCAGTGAAGCCGGCGCCGATCGAACCGATAACATGAGCATCGCCTCCCCCTGGCGGCCGTCCCCTGCGGAGGTGTCGTGAAGGTCCTGGTCGTTGATGATGATCCCACCATGCGTCGGCTGGTCGTCCGCCTCGCATCCCGGCATCCCCACGTCGAAGTCACCGAGGCCGACAACGGCGTCGCCGCGCTGGCCGCCGTGGAGGCGCAGCACCCCGACCTGGTGATCACCGACGTCACGATGCCGTATCTCGATGGCCTCGGGCTGCTCGAAGCGCTCCGCGCCTCGCCCAAGCACCGCGACTTGCCGGTCGTCGCCGTCTCCGCAATTTCCGACAAGGCACTCGTGCTGCGCATGGTCGATCTCGGCATCGAGGATTACCTCCTGAAGCCGCTCGACCCCGCGACCGCCGGCCTGCGGTTCGACGAGCTCTTCGCGCGGGTCGCGGCCCGGCAGTCGACGCCCGGTGCCGCGGCGACGTCGCGGGGCACCCTCATGCTGATCGATCGCGATCCCGGCTACGGCGCCGTCGTGCGTGCCGCCCTCGGGAGCCGCTTCGAGATCATCGACCACCTGCCCGCCGCCGCCGCGTTCGCGGCCGCCGTGGCCACGCCGCCGCGGCTCGTCCTCCTCGGGCAGGGGTTGGCCATGCCCTCCGAGACGGTGATCGCCCGCACGCTGCGCGGCGCCGGCGCCACCAAGGTCGCGCTCCTGACGGATCACCCCGTCACCGAGGGTGGCGATGCCTTCGACGCCATCCTGCAGCGGACCTACGTGCCGCAGAAGCTGCTGGCGCTGCTCGAGCCGGTGATCGCCGGGCTCGGCGACGAGGGTGGCCAACTGGCGGCGCAGCTTGAGGCTGCCGGCTCGGAGCTGGGCGTCGCCTGTCGCCAGTCGCTGGGCATCCTCACCGGTCAGGAGGCCGAGGTCCTCGAGACGGGCGATGGCCCGAGCGGCGACGTGACCGGTGTGCGCGTCCCGCTCGTGCGCGACGGTGGGCGCGAGTCGGTGCTGCTCGTGCTGCGGATGTCTGCCGCCGACCTCGCCACGCTGGCCGGCCACGCGACTGGCGGCGAGATCACCGCGGAGTCGTTGCTCGAGGCGGTCGCGAGTCCTGCCGCGGCGCGCGTCCTGCACACCCTCGCGCAGCGTGGCTGGACCTTCTCGGGACGCGGTGTCCAGCCACTCGGCGAGGAGTCCGCGGATCGTCTCGGTGAGGCGACCGTGCGCGTGCTCCTCCGGACCGAGGGCGGTCAGCTGCTCGAGGCGATGCTGTTGGTGGAGGGACCGGCGACGACGGCGGCGACCGCGGAATGACGTCGCCGCGGGTCGCATCGGCGCCGCCCGTGGCGACCCGGCTTGAGCTGTCCGTGATCGCGGGCGCGTGTGCGCTGCTCTGCGTCGTCCTCGGGTGGGCCGGTCGTACCGGCCTCAACCCCGATGGAGTCTCGTACCTCGACATGGCGGCCCGGTTCGCCCGCGGCGACTGGGCCGCGGCCGTGCAGGGGTACTGGAGTCCGCTCTACCCGCTCCTGCTCGCCATACTGGGAACAGTCACTGGCGCCACCGGGATGGCGCTGCTCGCCCAGGTGCATGCGCTCAACGTCGTCATCGCTCTCGGCCTCATCGTCCTCCTCTGGCGCATCGCGCGCGCGCACGCCGATCCGATCGTCGGGCGCGCGCTCTTCGCCGCGTTCCTGCTCGCATCGGCCCGCACCCCGCGCCTCGATGCCGTCACCCCGGACCTGCTCCTGATCGGCGCCGTGGCCGGATTGGGTGGCGAGCTGTTGCGCCGCGACGGAGCGCGGTGGTTTCGGGTCGGTGCGTGGCTCGGGCTGACCTTCCTCACCAAGACGAGCAGCTGGCCCTGGCTTGTTGTCACGTTGCTGCTGCTCGCACTGGCAGGCGGGGGAGAGGCACGGCGAGGCGCAGCTCGCGCCGCCGCCGTCGCGACGGCCCTGATGATGCTCTGGGTCGTGCCGCTCTCGCTCAGGTATCAACGACCGACCCTCGGCAGTGCGGGGACGTTCAACGCCTGCTGGTACCTCGAACGGTGCGATTCGCGGACACCGGATGAACACTCCGGCCGTCACGCGCGCTATGGCGGTCTTCGACTCGCCGACGGCGAAGGCGTGACGGTGGCGGACTTCACCAACACGCAGTGGACCTACGCGCCATGGTCCGATCCGACGGCGTGGCAGGCGGAGGTCGGCAGCACCAGGCGCGCGCCCCTCGACCTCTCCGACCTGCTCGGCTACTGGGGCAGGCAGGCGTGGGCGATCCTCACGCTCTGGACTCCGCAGCTTCTCTGTTTCGTCCTGCTGCCGGTCGCGGTGCTCTCCTGGCGCCGTGGGCTGCTCGCGACTGGCTGGCGGGACCAGCGCATGGCGATGCTGGTGCTGCTGCTCGGCCTCGCCGGAATCGCCCAGTTTGTGGTGGTGCACGCCGAGCCGCGGCTGATCGCGCCGTTCGTGCTGCTGGCCGTGATGGGATGCCTCTGGTGGTTGCGGCCGCCTGCGATGGCCCCATCCCCCCGCCCCATGCGGTCGGAAGCGGTCCTGGTGTTGAGCTGGGTGGGACTCGTCTCCGCGCTGCTGCGGGGGGCGATCTACGTCCCGGAGCTCATGAAGCGCGCTTCGGAGGACACCGCGCGCTTCGAACGACTGACACGCGCAGGTGAGGCCGCCGTCCCGGGAGGGCTCCGGGGTCGGTCGATCGTGGTGATCGGGCCCGCGATCCCGGTGGTCTCGGATGCCTGGCTCTTCGGGGCGCGCATCGTGTCGCAGATCCCGCCGGGGTCGGCAGCGCGCATCCGGGCCTGGACGCCGGTGCAGCAGCGCGAGATGCTCGGGTTGCTGGGGCAGGGCGAGGGCGACGTGGCGTGGATGTCGGCAACCAACGGGTCCATTCTGATGGCCCCCATCACTCGGAGCACCCCATGAAGGCGGGTTCGATCGGCGTCGTCCTCGGCATTGCCCTGCTGGTGGGCTGCCAGAAGGCTCCCACCGTGACCGGCGCGGCTGCCGCGTCGGGAGATCTCACCATCCGGGACGGCGTGGCGTGGGGCCTGGCATCGAGCCGCAGTTCCACGGTGGGCTTCCGGGTCTCCACGCCGACCGGTGACACCCTGGTGGCGGTCGAGAGCCCCGACGGGACGGCTTCCTTGCACGACACCGCCAGCGAGGGGATGAAGACGCTCGATCGCCTGCCGGTCGCTGCGGGGGAGACGGTCGTCCTCGGGGCGGGCGGGCCGCACATCATGCTGACCGAGGCGACGCACGGCTTTGCCAAGGGTGACTCCGTCCACCTGATCGTGACCTGGCGCCGGAACGGACGAGTGGCCCTGACGGTCCCGCTCCGGAACTTCACGGACGCCTCCACGCTGCTCGGCCGCTGAGGCCGCCTCCTCCCCTCTTGATCGGCGGGCCGTTCCCGCCCATTTTGTCGTGCTCCGCTGCCCCCGGCATCGGGAACCAGGACAGGTGTCCGAGTGGTTGAAGGAACCGGTCTCGAAAACCGGCAAACCGGCAACGGTTTCGAGGGTTCGAATCCCTCCCTGTCCGTGCAGCATCATGAGGGGCGCTCCCATCCGGGGGCGCCCCTCCTGCTTTCCCCCTGCCGTGCTATTCTTCCGTCATGATGCTTCCCCTGCTGCTCGCGGCTCAGGCCTCGCTGCCCGAATCGTGCGTCCTGACCGGCCTCTGCAACCTCGTCCAACCGGCGCCGCTGGTCGCCCCGGGGGTCCTGTTCACGGCGGTGGGCATGGTCTGGGTCGGCATCTGGGGGCTGCGGCGCCGACCGGCGCGATGAGCAGCGCCGTCCGCCTCACCGACCTCCGAAAGACCTACGCCGGCAGCAGCACCGCCGCCCTCGACGGCATCTCCCTCGAAGTCCCCACCGGCTCGATCTACGGCATCCTCGGCCCGAACGGGGCGGGGAAGACCACCACCATCGGCATCTGCACCACCCGGGTCCGCCCGACCGGCGGCACGGCCGCCGTGGCGGGGCTCTCGGTCGTCGATCAGGCGGTCGCCGTGCGGCGGGCGATCGGGGTCGCGGCCCAGGCGCTGACGCTCGACCGCTCCTGCAGCGTGGCCCAGAACATCTACTTCCACTGTCGCTACTTCGGGATCAGTCACGCCGACGCACGCCAGCGGACCACCGAATTGCTCGAGCGCTTCCGGATCGCCGACCGGGCCGACGCGATGCCGATGGCGCTCTCCGGTGGCCTGGCACAGCGGGTCCAGCTTGCGCGCGCGATCGCCCACCGCCCGAGCGTCCTCTTCCTCGACGAACCGACCGCCGGGCTCGACCCGCAGAGTCGCCTCGCGCTCTGGGACCTGGTCCGCGGCCTGATCGGCGAAGGGATCACGGTCGTGTTGACCACGCATTACATGGAGGAGGCCGACCAGCTCTGCGACCGCATCGCCGTCGTCGACCATGGCCGCCTCCTCGCCGAGGGAACGCCGAATGCGTTGAAGCAGGCGGCGGGCGGCAATGCGGTCGTCGCGGTGCACCTGGCCGGATCGCGCGACGACGCGCAGCGCGCGGTCTCTGCCGTGGTCGGCGTGCGCGAAGTCCAGCCGACCGATGGTGGGCTCCGCATTCTCGTCGATCCCGACGGCGCCGGGGTACCGCGCGTGGTCGCGGCGGTCGCCGCGTTCGGGCTCACCGACCTCAAGGTGGTCGAGCCGTCGCTCGAGACGGTCTTCATCGGGCTGACCGGACGGGATCTCCGTGAGTAGCCCGGCCGGCGGGACATTCGCCTCGGTGCTCGGTCTCTGGTCGAGGGATCTCGCGGTGCTGCGGCGCGAGCTCTTCCCGTTCATCCTCCGGGTCGTCGCGAATCCGTTGCTGACGGTCTTCGTCTTCACCTACGTCCTGCCGAAGAGCGGGCAGTCGATGCCCACTGCGGCCGCCGCCGGTTCTTTCGCGACCGTCCTCGTCCCCGGCCTCGTCGCCGTCGCGATGATGTTCACGGCGATTTCCGCCGTCGCGCTGCCGCTGAGCGTGGAGCTCGGCGCCACGCGCGAAATCGAGGATCGCGTCCTCGCGCCGATCCCGCTCGGCACGGTGCCGCTGGCGAAGGTCGCCTTCGGCGCGTTCCAGGGCATCCTCGCCGGTGCGGCGATCTTCCCCATCCTGTTGGTGCTGCCGGCGACCGAAGTGCATGTCCGGGTCGCGAGCTGGCCGATGCTGGTCACCATGCTCCTGCTGGCGAGCTGGACCGCAGCAGCGCTCGGCCTCTTCCTCGGCACCGCGATCCGGCCCCAGCAGATCGGGCTGATGTTCGCCGTGGTGCTGACGCCGATGACGTTCCTCGGCTGCGTCTACTATCCCTGGGCCGCGCTGCACGCGATCCCATGGCTGCAGACGGTCGTGCTGGTGAACCCGCTCGTCTACATGACCGAGGGGCTCCGTATCGCCCTCACCCCGGATGTCCCGCATCTCTCCCCGATCGTGACCGCGGTGATGCTCGCCGTGCTGGGGGCGGGGCTCACCCGCCTCGGCGTCCGGGGCTTCATCCGGCGAGTCATCGGGTAGCCCTTTCCCTGCAGTCCGTACCGGCCGATACTCCGGGCATCCCCACCAGATCGGAGTCCTCGTGCGCTTCGCCCCGCTCCTCGCGCTCCCGGCGTTGTTGCTCGCCTGCGCCACGGATCCCGACCTTCCTGTCACCCCGGTTACCCCGCCGCCACCGCCCCCGGTCGCCGCGCGTGGGCACTGGTCCGATTCGCTCACCTGGGCCCCAGGTCAGATGCCGGTGCTTGGCGCCGACGTCACGATCCCTGTTGGCGACACGGTCGAGCTCGACGTCTCGCCTCCGCGCCTCAATCGGCTGACGATCCTCGGCGCGCTGGTCGTGGCCCCGGGGAAGGACATCCAGCTCACCGCGCACGAGGTCCACGTCCGCGGCACGTTCCGCATTGGCACCGAGGCCGCTCCCTATACGCGGCGCTTCACGCTCACCCTGACCGGCGCGCCGGATGGCGTCGTGACCGCGCTCGGCAGCAAGGTGCTCGCGGTCTTCCCGGGTGGCACGCTCGACATCCACGGCGAGAAGCGGCTCGGCTGGACGCGCCTGGCCACGACGGCCCCGCCGGGCGCGACCACGCTCTCCCTGCTCGAGCCGACCACCTGGCGGATCGGCGACCGGATCGTAATCGCTTCGACGGACTTCGATCCGGCGGAGGCCGAGGAAGCGGTGGTGACGGCGGCATCGGCGACGAGCGTCACGCTCGACCGGGCGCTGCGGAACGAGCACTGGGGCACGGTCCAGCAGGTGGTCGGACGCAGCATCGACGAGCGGGCCGAGGTCGGCCTCCTCACGCGCAACATCACCGTGCAGGGAGACTCCACGTCGAGCAACGGCTTCGGCGGGCATCTGATCATCTTCGCGGGCGGCACCGCGCGCATCGAGGGAGCCAGCTTCACCTCGATGGGGCAGAGCGGGCTGGTCGGCCACTATCCGGTCCACTGGCACATGGCCGGAGACGTCACGGGCCAGTATGTCCGCGACGTGGCGATCTGGCACACCTTCAATCGCTGCCTGACGATCCACGGCACCGATCGCGCAGTGGCGCAGCGCAACGTCTGCTACGATCACCTCGGGCACGGCTACTTCCTCGAGGACGGCGCCGAGACCGGCAACACGATCGAGGGGAACCTCGGCCTGTCGGCGCGCACGCCGGCCGCGAACGTCCGCATCCTCGCGTCCGACGCGAACCCCGCGACCTTCTGGCTGACCAATCCCGACAACACCGTGCGGCGCAACGTGGCGGCGGGGTCGGTCGGCTTCGGCTTCTGGTATGCGCTGCCCGCGGCACCGACCGGCTTCTCGACCGGGCAGCCCGATCGTCCGCGCAACACGCCGCTGACCGAGTTCAGCGACAACGTCGCGCACTCGAATCGGCGTCCGGGGCTCAACGTCGACGACGGCCCGATGCCGGATGGCACGACCGAGACGACGTCGTTCAATCCGCGGCTCGGGGCCGTGAGCAACGGCACGCCGGTGATCGCCACCTTCCGGAACTTCACGGCCTGGAAGCACACGTCGCGCGCGGTCTGGCTGCGCGGCTCCTCGCAGCGCCTCGACAATGCCGTCCTGGCCGACAACCTGATCGGGGCGACCTTCGCCGCCTCGGAGACCTTCTTCGAGAACTCGCTCGTCGTCGGCGAGACCGGCAATGTCACGCCGTCACCGAACGCCACCTTCCCGATCCGCGGCTACGAGTTCTACGATGGCACGGTGGGCGCGACCAATGTCACCTTCGCCAACTTCGTCTCGACGCCAACCCGCCCGGCGAGCGCGCTCGGCTACAACCGCCGCAACGGCTTCCCGATTTCGCAGCTCAACTTCGGGACGGCCCTCCGGTTGGTGAATGCGAACGGTGCGTGGCTCGAGGCCCCCCAGGCCGACAAGGATGGCGACAAGTCCGCCCTCTTCCGCGACACCGACGGCGGAGTGACCGGCACCGCGGGTGCGACGGTGATCGCCGATGTTGCGCTGCTGGTGTCGCCGGGGTGCACCCGGCGGGTGGAGTGGAACGCCTGGCAGTGCACCAATCGCTTCCTCGGCCTCAACATCGACAGCGAGGGGAACGAGCCGGTCGCACCGATGTCCCTCCGCCGCGATGACGGCGCCACGGTGTCGTTGGTCGGCGTCCCGGGCAATCTCAAGACGGTGCGGATGTCGGTCCCGATGGGGCGGCGCTTCGACCTCGCGTGGGTGACGGCGATTCCGCGGCGAGTGAAGCTCACGCTGCAGCGTGGCGACGTCGGCGACTGGATCCAGGTGGCGATTCCCTACCAGGCGGGGATGCCGTTCAGTGTGGTGCGCGACTTCGGCACCAGCACGCCGCTTCCCGCCGCGGCCTCGCTCGCCGAGGTGACGAGCGGCAGCGGCGAGCGGTACTACTGGGACGCCGCGAACGCCGTCCTCCACGTCAAGCTCTTCGTCCGCAGCGGCCGCACGAGCACGACCATCCAGGTCATCGGCTAGCCACCTCAGGGGAGCGCGGGTTAGACTTCGCGGGTTCACTCCCGCCGAGTCCGACTCCCCGAGGTCTTCATGCGCGCAGTCCTCGCGACGGTGTTCGCCGTCGCCGTCGTCGCCCCGGTGCAGGCGCAGTGGCGCACGCACCAGGTGCTCTCCACGTCCATTCAGCGTCTCGCCGCCGCCCATCCTGGCCGGGCGGAGGTGGTGGTCGTCGCCACCTCGCCCGGCGGGCGCGCCGTGCAGGCGTTGCGCGTCGGCGCGGGAGCCGATGCGGCGACCCGGCCCGCCCTGCTCGTGATCGCCAACGTCCATGGGCCGCATTTGGTCGGCTCCGAGATCGCGGCCGCCACGGCCGAGCGACTCCTCGCCGCGTACGGCCGTGACGCGGCCGTCACCGCCCTCCTCGACCGCACCACGATCTGGTTCGTGCCGCGGCTCAATCCCGATGCGGCCGAGGCGACGTTCACTCGGCCGTTCGGCGAGCGAGCCGGCAACGGACTCGCCTTCGATGACGACCGTGACCAGCGCACCGACGAGGACGCGCCCGATGACATCAATGGTGACGGGATCATCACCGTGATGCGCGTTGCAGATCCGAACGGCGAGTGGCTGGTCGATGAGACGCAGCCCCTGCTGATGCGGCGCGCCGATCCGGCAAAGGGGGAGGTCGGTCGCTTCCGCTTGCTGGGCATCGAGGGGAAGGATGACGATGGCGACGGCCGCTTCAACGAAGACGCGCCGGGCGGCACCGATGTCAACCGCAACTTCCCATATAACTATCCGCACCACGGCGCGATTGCCGGGGCGTACTCCATGTCGGCGCCCGAGGCCCGCGGCCTGGCCGAGTTCCTGGTCGCGCATCAGGAGATTGCCGCCGTGTATGTGCTCGGCCCGCAGGAGAACCTGCTGCGGCCCTGGGAGAACCGCCCGTCGATGGGGATCGCCAACGAGGCCGGGGTGCGCGCCCCCGAAGGGACCAGCGCCGGAGGACAGCTGAATTCGATCCTCCGCGCCGACCAGGCGACGTTCGCCGAACTGGGCCGCCGCTTCCAGAAGAGCACCGGCCTCACCAAGGGACCGGCCTCAGCGGCGAGCGCCGGCGATCTCCTCAGCTCGCTCTACTACGTCTTCGGCAAGTGGGCGGTCGGCTCGCGCGGGTGGTGGGTGCCCGACGCGCCGCGCGATACCTCGGCCCGGGCCGGTGCCGCCGATGCCAACGCCGAGGACCGCAATGCGCTGCGCTGGTTCGAGGCGCAGGGCATCAGCGCCTACGTGCCCTGGACGACGGTCACCCTCGCCGGCGAGCGGGGCGTGGTCGAAGTGGGGGGCTGGAAGCCTGGCGCCCTGTTGAATCCGCCGGCCGGCGCGCAGCTCGACTCGACGCTGGCGCGGCAGGAGCGATTCGTGCGCGAGCTCGCCGGCATGCTACCGCGTGTCGCCCTGCGGCCGGTGCGTGTCGAGGCCATCGGTGATGGCGTCTGGCGCATCGCCGTGGACGTGGCCAACGACGGCGCACTGCCGACCACCACGGCGCTCGGGGCGCGGATGCGCAATCCGCGCGGCGTGCGCGTCGACCTGACGGGGCAGGGGATGACGATCCTCAGCGGGAATGCGGTGCAGGTGCTCGGCGTGCTCGAGGGCGCAGGACGCACCACCACGCTCGAGTGGACCATCGCCGCCCCGCGCGGCACCACGCTGCAACTGACGGCGGGATCGCCGGTCAGCGGCAGCGCCACCCAGACCATTTCCCTCCGGTGAGGCCGACGATGCTCACGCGCTCCCTCGCCGTGATGGCGCTGCTCCTCGCCGTGGCGGCCCCGGTCCCTGCCCAGCAGGCGCCCACCGCCCTCGGCTCGCTCGCGGCGGCCGGTTCTCCAAAGGCACCGAAGGTGATCCTCAACTGGGATCGCTTCTATGATCACGCCGCCATCGGCGAAATCGGCCGCCGACTACAGGCGGCGCACCCGAACACCTGCCGCCTCTCCTCGATCGGCAAGAGCTTCCAGGGCCGCGAGATGTGGCTGCTGACCGTCACCGACTTCACCAAGGGCGACGCGGACAAGAAGCCGGCGATGTACATCGACGGCAACATCCATTCGAACGAGGTGCAGGGCACCGAGTTTTCGCTCTACACGGCCTGGTATCTCTGCGAGATGCAGGGCCAGAATGCGTGGGTCGATTCGCTGCTCGCGACGCGGACGCTGTACATCGTGCCGACCATCAACCCCGACGGACGCGAGCACTTCATCAAGCAGCCCAACACCGCCTCCTCGCCGCGCACGGGGCTGGTGCCGCGTGACAATGACGGCAACGGCAAGGTGGACGAGGATCAGCTCGACGACCTCGATGGCGACGGTCACATCACCCAGATGCGGCGCCGCAACCCGAATGGGCGCTTCATCGAGAGTCCGGAGGATCCGCGCATCCTGATCCCGGTGCTGCCGGGGCAGCGGGGGCAATGGGAGCTGCTCGGTGGCGAGGGGCTCGACAACGACGGCGACGGGCAGATCAACGAGGATGCCGTCGGCGGGTACGATCCCAATCGCAACTGGCCCTGGCGCTGGCAGCCGCAGTATGTGCAGGGTGGCGCGGACTTCTATCCGACGTCGCTCCCGGAAACCCGCGCCGTGATCGACTTCGCCCTCGCCCATCCGAACATCGCCGGCGCGCAGAGCTATCACAACAACGGCGGCATGATCCTCCGAGGCCCGGGGTCACCGCAGGATGAGTTCCGCCCGCAGGACGTGGCCGTCTTCGACCAGATCGGTCGGACTGGCGAGCGCATCCTCCCCGGCTATCGCTACATGATCGTCTGGAAGGATCTGTACATCGTCTGGGGCGGCGAGCTCGACTGGTTCTACGGGGCGCGGGGCGTCGTCACCTTCTCGAACGAGCTGTGGACCAACTTCAAGCTCTTCGAGAAGGCCGAGACCAACAGCGACCGGTACAACCGGACCGACTACGAGTTCGACCGGCTGCTGCTCTTCGGCGATGCCTTCGTCCCCTGGAAGAGCTTCAACCATCCGCAGTACGGCATGGTCGAGATCGGTGGCATGAAGAAGAACTTCGGCCGCACCGAGCCGGGTTTCCTGATGCAGGCCGAGGCGCATCGCAACATGGCTTTCTCGCTCTACCAGGCCTGGCAGATGCCGCAGGTCGAAGTCGACACGATCACCACGCGCGCATTGGGGAACGGGTTGACCGAAGTCACGGCGATCGTGGCCAACCGTCGCCTCGTGCCGACTCACACGCAGCAGGACGTCGAGAACCGCATCTCGCGGCCCGACTATGTCACGCTGGCGGGTGGCACGGTGCTCACGGGCTACCGGGTCACCAATCCGACCACCGGCGCTTCCTTGGAGCAGCCCCGGAATCCGGCCCGACTCGAGCTCAGCAACATCCCGGGCAATTCGGTGGTGACCGTCAAGTGGATCGTGCGTGGCGGTGGGCCGTTCACGGTGACCGTCGACGCGGAGAAGGGTGGGACGCACAGCCGCACGCTGCGCTGAAGACAACGATCCCCGGGCGGCCAGTCATCGGCTCCCGGGGATCAGTGTATCCTGGCCCCTCAGCGGCGCGGCCCCGCCGAGTGGTCAGCGCCCGCCGGCGCCGATCTGGTACTCGCGCGGCGGGGTGGCGTGGAGCAGGTTGGCCACGAAGTAGTCCCACCGGCGCCGCATCATGTAGTTGCTCGCGGCCCCGTAGCCGTGGCCGGCATTCGGGATCATCAGCAGGTCGAAGTCCTTGTTCGCCTTGATCAGCTCGTCGACGACCAGCCAGGTGTTGTTCGGCGGCACGTTGTTGTCGCTCGTGCCGTGCGCCAGCAGCAGCTTCCCCTTCAGGTTCTTGACGAGGGTCTGGTTGGCTTCGGCGGTGTAGTTGTCGGTGCCGTTGGCGTTCTTCACCAGGAGGCCCTGGTAACGCTCGCCCCAGTCATCCTCGTAGACGCGGTTGTCGTGGTTGCCCGATTCCGCGATCCCGACGTGGAAGAAGTCCGGGTACCGGAACATCGCGTCCGCCGTGGCGAAGCCGCCGCCCGAGTGGCCCCAGATCCCGACCCGCGTGAGGTCGATCCAGGGGAAGCGCGCCGCGAGTTCCTTCATCCCGGCAACCTGATCGGGCAGGGTGTTGTCGCCCATCTTGCCGTAGTAGGCGTCCATGAACGACTTCTTCCGGTTCGGCGTCCCCATGCCGTCGATCTGCACCACGATGAAGCCCAGTTCGGCCAGCGCCCCCGCGTCGCCGCGCGCGGGCGAGAAGGCGCGCGACCCCATGCTGCCGGTCTGCGGCCCCGGATAGATCTGGTTGATGATCGGGTACTTCTTCGCCGGGTCGAAGGTGCTCGGCCGGAAGAGCACGCCGTAGATGTCCGTCTTGCCATCACGGCCCTTCATCGTGATGCGCATCGGCGGTGTCCATCCCGTGGCCGTGAGCTTCGAGATGTCCGTGCGGCCGAGCTCCTGGAGGATCTTGCCGGTGGCGTCGCGGAGGACCGTGACCGGCGGCGTGTCCGGCGTCGAGTGCGTCGAGATGACGTACTTCCCGCTCGGCGAGAGCTGGGCGTCATGCTCGAAGTCCTCGGGCGTCAGCGCGACGATCGGGTCCTTGTCGATGTTCACGCGGTAGAGGTGGCGGAAGTAGGGATCGCCCTTCGGGTCGCCGCCGAGGCCGGTGAACCAGATGGTGCGGGTCGGTTCATCCTCGCGGACGATCGCCGAGACGTTGCACTCGCAGTTGGTCGCCGTCCGCTTCAGCTGTCCGTTGTCGAGGCCGTAGAGGTAGAGGCGGCCCCAGTCTTCACGCTGCGAGTACCAAAGGATCTCGCGCGTGCCCCACCAGACGCGCCAGCCGCTCCGCGACTCGAACTGCGTCGGCGACGCCTCGTGCAGGATCGTCTTCACCTCGCCGGTGCCAGTGTTCGCGAGCCGGACCCAGACTTCCTTGTGGTCGCGCGACACCGACGCGAACGCGAGCTCGCTGCCGGTCGGCGACCACTTCACGTCGTTCATCGAGATGTTGTCGCCGAGGGTCGAGCGGTGCTGGTCCGGCGCCATCTTGAGACGCGTGACCGTGGCACTCGGCACGTCGATCACGACGCGCTCGATCATCGTCACCACGCTGTCGCCCGGAAGCGGGTACTTCCACGCCCGCAGCTGCGGCGGGCCGACGGCCACGCTAACGAGGTACATGTCGCTCACCTTGCGCTGGTCCTGCTGGAAGGTGGCGATCTTCTTCGAGTCGGGCGACCAGAGCACGACCGGCCGGTCGCTGGTGCTCCAACCGGCGTTGTCGGTGGCATAGCCGTAGTTCGGCTTGCCGTCGGTGGTGAGCGCCGTCTCCTTGCCGCTGGCGACGTCGCGCACCCAGAGGTTCCAGTCGCGAAGGAAGACGGCCTTGCTGCTGTCGGGCGAGGTCACGCTCAGGCCGCCGGCCCCCCCGCGCCCGCCGCCGCCACCACGGCCGCCAAAGCCACCCGGCGCGCCGCCACCGGTCGCCGCGCCGGCATCGGTGCACGCCTTGCCCGCCCGGTCACAGGCCCACCGACGACCCCCGGCCGCCACCGTGACCGTCCTCTCGTCGGCCGAGAGCTCGAGCGTCTGGAACGGCAGGGCGTCGGCCGAGATCGTGGTCTTGGTGACGGCGCTCAGCTGTGCGGCGAGGGCCGCGTGATCGAAGAGCGGGACGGCCTTCTTCGAGGCGGGGGTCACCAGGAAGAACTCCCCCTTGGTGCCGGTCGCCTTGCGGTACCAGAAGCGATCACCGCTCAGCCACGTCGCCCGGCCGGCGCCACCCGTCACCAGAGGAGTGACGGCGGGCGCCAGGAAGCGTTCCGCGCGGGCATAGTCGGCCGCCGTGACCTGCTGCGACGCGAGGGGGAGGGAGGCGGCCAGCAGCAGGCCGCCGGCCAGGATCACGGATCGAAAGGAGCGCATGCGGGCGCCTCGGGCGGGATGGGGACGAACGGATCGGGAAGCCCCGAAGTTGTCTCCCCGGTCGTGACCCACACAAGTCCCGACCGTCCCGCCCGCGGCGGCGCGCTCAGGGCACCACGAGATACGGCGATTGCGCCAGGTTGATCAGCCCGCCAAGCGAGGTCGTGTTGAAGTAGTTGGTGCGGGTGGCGTCCAGCAGCGACGGTGTCCACGGCTGCGCCCCGGCGTACATCAAATCGCGCGGGTCATTTCCGACGTGGCCATCGAAGGCATGGTTCGGCGCGGCGGCGTCGACGATTCCCAGAATGTGCAGGATCTCGTGCACTGCGATAAACTCGAGGTAGCCCGGAGCCGAGGTGGGCGTCGCCGCGAAGGCATTGGTGGCGCAGCCGGGCGCCCCCGGTGGGGTGCCCTTCAGGTAGAGGCCGGCGATCCGACCGGGGAGCGCAGGCGGCCGCGGCGCGCTGCCGCAGGCGGTCGTGTTGACGCCGTCGAAGTACACGGCATAGGCCTTCGTCGCGCTGTTGAAGCCCAGCGCGGCGAGGTCCTTCTCGAGCGAGTCGCGCATCGTGATGCCGTAGCCCGCGTACTGCGCCTCGGTGCGACCGAGCCGGACGAAAGCGATGTCGAGCGCCCCCTGGAAGGTGTCGAGGCGGAACCGCCGGCCGGCCGCCTGCCCGGCGAACCAGCGCTGCCACGAGGAGACGGTGCGGTGAATGGTGCGGTCGGTGTCGAAGGTGCGGTCTGCCGCGTCGGACGGGAGCACGTAGAGGAACTTGACCTGTGGGAGCGCCGAGTCGTCGGTGCGGTCCGCGGTGCTCCGGGCGTTCACGGCCAGCGCGTAGGTGACGGTTCGTGCCGCCGTCGCCCCGGCCGCCACCTCGGTCGCACCGCTCGTCGCGGCGTAGCCGATGCCCACATCGGAGGCGACGGGTGCGGTGACGGTATAGCTGCCCGGGGCAAGGTTGGTGAGCGTGGTCGACGCCGTGAGCGTCTGCGTGAAGCCGCCAGGGCCGGCGAGCTGCACCGACGGCAGCAAGCCGCCCGGCAGCCCCTCGATCACGACGTTCAGCGCACCAGAGGACGCCGCGTAGGTGACCGTAACGGTCGCGGTGCCACCGGCGGTGACTTGCGCGCTGGGCGGCGTGGCGGGCCCGGCGAAGGCGTAGAGCGTCCCCGCGACGGGCGCCGCGGTCACGCTGTAGCTCCCCGGCGCCAGCCCGGTCAGCGTCTGACTCGCGGTGAGGGTGGCGCTGTAGCCGCCGGGGCCTGTGACCTGCAGCGAGGGGGTGCCGCCCCCGGTCAGCCCTTGGACCTGGATGGTCAGGCTGCCGGTGGTGGCGGGAGGCGTGGTGGGTTCCGTGCCACCGCCACACGCGCTCAGCGCGGCGAGCAGCAGGGCGGCCAGTGGGAAGCGAATGCGACGCATGGGATCGACTCCGGATGGGGAAGAGGGCTCTTCCCCTCATGCGCCACCCGGAGCCGATTCAGCTCATGGCGTGGCCACCCGCGCCACTGGGGCCTCGTCGAAGCGCCGGATGAAGTCCGCCACGGTGCGCACCACGCCCACATAGAAGCCCGGCATCAGGCGCTCCGGCGTGTCGCTCGGCTTGTGATAGTCGGGGTGATCCTCGACGCCGAAGTAGACGAACGGAATCCCCTTCCGATGGAACGATCCCTGGTCGGACTGGTTGGTCCAGTCGTTCCCCGGCCCGGCGGCCGGCGTGTCGTGCCCGATCAGCGTGGTGACCGGCGAGCAGGCGGCCGTCGCCTTCACGAGCGGCAGCAGCTGCGGGTACTTCCCGGGCCCCGAGGCGTAGACCTCGCCCTTCGCGTTGCGACCCACCATGTCCATGTTCACGTTCACGAGGATCTTCTCGAGCGGCACGGTCGGCGCGTCGACGAAGCCGCGACTCCCGGGCATCCCGCGCTCCTCGCCATCCACGGCCGCGAGGACGATGGTGTGGCGCGGCGGCGCCTTCCGGAAGTGTGCCGCCAGCGCCACCAGCGCGGCGGCACCCGAGGCGTTGTCGTCGGCACCGTTGTAGACCGAGTCACCGTCGACGGCGCGTCCCACGCCGACGTGGTCGTAGTGGGCGGTGACGACGATGTACTCCTCGGGAAGCGCCGTGCCGCGAATCACGCCCACGACATTGAACGCGTGGTCGATGTTGTTGTTGCGCGGTGCGGCGATGACCGGCACCCGATGCAGGCGTCCAGGCGGCAGCGTGGCGATCCCCAGCGCGTCGAAGCGGGCGGCCAGGAAGTCGCGGGCCTTTGCCCCTTCCAGCGATCCGAGTGCGCGGCCGCGCATCGAGTCGGCCGCCATTCGGAAGACGTCACGCAGCAGCCCGACCGAGTCGAGCGCGGCGAGCGGGGCGCAACCGGGGTGGGCGGGCGGGATGACCGCAACATTGCGCGGGGCCTGGGCTGCGCCGGGCGTGGTCGTGTTGCTGGCGCAGGCGGTGAGGAACGCGAGGAGGGGCAGGACGCGAGAGCGACGGTGCATGGAGGTTCCGAGGGGTGGAGGGACGCACGTCCATCGTAGGAACGATGGGGAAGGGTATCGCGGTCCGCCAGTCGAAACCAGTCGCTCCCTCACGTTACCTTCCGGGTTCCCCGCACCCTGAGTCCGCCATGCGCCTGCGTCATCGTTCCGTTCCGCTCCTGCTCCTCATGATCGCCTGCACCGGCAAGGCCGCCGAACCTCCAGTGCCGCCGGCCTCCACCCCGTCCCACGCCGCACCGTCCGGCCCGTCACCAGCCGAGATGTCGCACGGCGAGGCGAAGGTGAACGATCCAGCCGTGCCGCTGCACCGCCCGGCCGAGGCACCGCCGCGCAGCACCACGCATCGCCACGCGGTGCGAATGACGACCTCGCACATTCGCCATGTGATCGCACCGGGCGTCGTCTACGAGGGGTGGGCGTTCGATTCCGTCATCCCCGGTCCGGTCGTGCGCGTCACCGTGGGTGATACGGTGGACTTCACCATCGTCAATCGCGGCCCGATCCCGCACTCGATGGACTTTCATGCGGCGGAGATCGCGCCGAGCCGTGCGTACGTGAACGTGAATCCGGGCGACTCGCTCTCCTTTCAGTTCGTGGCGCGCGTGCCGGGGGCGTTCATGTACCATTGCGGCACCGCACCGGTCGCGGCGCACATCGCCAACGGGATGTACGGCGCGATCGTGGTCGACCCGGTGCGCCCGTTGCCAACGGCGCGGGAGTTCGTGCTGGTGCAGAGCGAGTTCTATCTCTCGCCCGCCGCGGGAGCCGACTCGCTGCACTCGCTCGACTGGGCGCAGCTCCTCGACCTCACGCCGGATCACGTCGTGTTCAATGGCGTCGCCGGCCAGTACGCCGCCCACCCCCTCGCGGTCGATCCCGGGGAGCTGGTTCGCTTCTACATCGTGAACGCCGGCCCGAACCGCGTCTCCGCCTTCCACCTGGTCGGCGGGATCTTCGATCGGGTGCGCGTCGGCGGCTTCGGGCCGCCGATGGAAGGGGTGCAGACGTTCAACGTGCCGGTGGGCGGCGGGGTGGTCTTCGAGGCGCGGCCCGCGGAGGCGGGGATCTACCCGTTCGTGAGCCACGCCTTCGCCGATGCCACGAAGGGGGCGGTCGGCGTGTTGCAGGTCGGCAAGGCCGGGCCGGCGATGGCGGGCGGGCACTGACGGAGGGCGGGGGAGCGACCCGGTTGGCTCCGGTGCCGTTCCCCCGCTACTTTCCGCCCGCGCGGTGCCCGATGCCGCGTCTGGACAGGTGCTCGAGTGGTTGAAGAGGAACGCCTGGAACGCGTTTAGGCGGTTTACGCCGTCTCGAGGGTTCGAATCCCTCCCTGTCCGCTGTTGGGAACCGAAGTCGCCTCTCGGGCGTAGGATCAGTGACCCTTCCCCCGGAGTCCTGCCCGTGCTGATCCGCCGCCCCCCCGACATCCGCTCCGCCGAGATCACCGACGAGGCGCTCTATCTCTCGCGCCGCGAGTGGCTCGCCACGGTGGGGCTCGCGGCGGTCGCCATCACGCCGGGGCATCTCGCCGCGCTCGGGCGTCGCTGGCAGCAAGGCGGTGACCTCAAGCCGTCGTCGTACAAGGACATCACCACCTACAACAACTTCTACGAGTTCGGGACCGGCAAGGGCGATCCGTCGCGAAAACGCCGCGCACGCTGCGGCCACGGCCCTGGATCGGTGCGCGGTCGAGGGCGACGTGCAAGAAGCCCGGCACGCTACGACCTCGACGACCTGCTCGAAGGCGCTGCCCGCTCGAAGAGCGCGATCTATCGCCATGCGCTGCGTCGAGGCATGGTCGATGGTGATCCCCTGGATCGGCATCCCGCTCGCGCGACCTGCTCGCCAAGCGTCGAGCCGAGCCGCCAAGCGCCAAGTACGTCGAGTTCCACACGCTGCTACGACCCGCAGCAGATGCCGCGGGCAGACGCAGCGGCGTCATCGCCGTGGCCGTACGTCGAAGGCCTCCGCATCGACGAGGCGCATGCACCCGCTCACGCTGCTCGCCGACCGGGCTCTACGGCAAGGCGCTGCCCAACCAGAACGGCGCACCGCTGCGGCTCGTGGTGCCGTGGAAGTACGGCTTCAAGGGCGTCAAGTCGATCGTGAAGATCCGCTTCGTCGAGACAGCAGCCGCGCGACCACCTGGAGCAGCTGCGGCGCCGGACGAGTACGGCTTCTTCGCGAACGTGAACCCGGCCGTCGATCACCCGCGCTGGAGCCAGGCGCGCGAGCGGCGCATCGGCGATTTCCTCGAAGACGCCGACCCTCCCGTTCAACGGCTACGCCGACCAGGTCGCGTCGATGTACGCCGGCATGGACCCGAACAAGCTCTACTGATCTCGTGACCGCTTCCCAATGGATCGGCCGGGTGGTCCGCCCGGCCGTGATCGTCGGCGGCATCGGCCCGGGGGTGTACCTCGGCCTCGGCGTCCTCGGCATCACCGCGATCGACCTCGGCGCCAATCCTGCCGAGAAGCTCGAGCACTTCACCGGGACCACGACCCTGGTACTGCTCCTGCTCTCGCTCACGATCACGCCGCTTCGGCGCGTGACCGGCATCAACCCGCTGGTCCGGCTGCGCAAACCGCTCGGCCTCTGGGCGTTCGCCTACGCCGTGGCGCACATGGGCTGCTACCTGGTCTTCGACCAGTCCTTGCTGTGGGGCGAGATCTACCATGACATCATCAAGCGCCCGTACATCACGGTCGGCTTCTCGGCCTTCGTGATCCTCCTGGCGCTGGCGCTGACGTCGAGTGCCTGGGCGATCCGTCGGCTCGGCAAGCGGTGGACGACCCTCCACAAGGCGGTCTACATCGCGGCAGTGCTCGGGGTGCTGCACTACCTCTGGCTGGTGAAGCTCGACACCTCGACGCCAATCGCGTTCGCGGTGGTGCTGATCGTTCTGCTGGCCGCGCGGATCACCCGGCGAGGCGTCCCCCATCCCCGACCGGGGGAGAAGGAATTAGCTTCCCCCGCGTGATCAGCGCCCGTCGCCCCCTGCGCGGACTGTCCGCCCTTCTGTTGCTGCTCTCCCCCGGCGTGGGAGGGCAGGCGTTGGCGTTGCTGCACCCCTGCCCGGCCGCAGTGGCGGCCGTGGCGGCCACGCAGCCTGCAGCCGGGATGCCGGCGATGGCGCACCACGGCCATGGAATGCCCGAGGCGGCGCCAGCCACCCCGGTTGCACCGGCGGATGGGCACCAGCACGCCGGGACCTGCGATTGCCTCGGGAACTGCCACACCCCGGCCCTGGTCAGCGCCCCGCAGGAACTGATCGTCTCGGTTGCCTTCGAGAGCATCCCCAGAGTCCGGGCCTCCTGGCCCGCGATCGAATCCGCCGTGCCGTCCCGCCCGGTGGATCGACTCCCCCCACCTACCGCTCCTCCCAGCGCCTGACCCTCGGGTGCCTCGGCACCTGTCGTGTCCGTCGTTGCCGCCGCGCCCGCGTTCGGGCGACGTCGGCGCATGCGCCGTGGCCCTTGGCCACGTCATTCGCTGTGGAGCGTTCTCATGTCGCTGGTGCTTCTCCCTTCCCGCCGCCTCGCCGCGGCGGTCCCTGCAGGCCTTTGCCTCCTGACCCTGATCACTGCGCCGCTCTCGGCGCAGGTGAAGCGTGACACGGTCCAACGCCTCCCGGATATCGGCGTCGCCATCAAGCGGCGTTCGACCGACGGGGACACGGCCGCCATTCCGCTGCTGCAGAAGCTGACCCTCCCGACCACCGCGAGCATCACCGCGGCACAGGCCGAGCGGACGGTCAACGCGCTCGATGCCCAGGACGTGCTCAAGTACCTCCCGAGCATCTTCCTCCGGAAGCGGAACTACGGCGACAACCAGGCCACCGTGCAGACCCGCGTTTGGGGAGTCTCCTCGTCTGCCCGCTCCCTGGTCTTCGCCGACGGCGTCCCGCTCACGGCGCTGATCGCAAACAACAACACGCTCGGCGCGCCGCGCTGGGGACTGGTCTCGCCCCAGGAAATCGCTCGCGTCGACGTGATGCAGGGCCCCTATTCCGCGGCGTACGCCGGCAACTCGATGGGCGGCGTGATCGAGATCTCGACGCGGCTCCCGGAACGCCTCGAGGCGTCCCTCTCGCAGACGATCGCGAGCCAGTCGTTCGACCTGTACGGGACCAAGTCCACCTTCGGCACGCTGCAGACCGCGGCGAACGTCGGCAACCGGTACGGTCGCTTCGCCTTCTGGGCGAGCGGCAACTATCAGCGGAGCCACAGCCAGCCGCTCGCCTACGTGACGAGCACGTCGTTCCCGGCCGGGACCAGCGGCGGCATCGCCGAGCGCAACAAGCTCGGGGCCACCGCCAACATCCTCGGCGCGACGGGGTTGCTGCAGACGGACATGACCAACGGCAAGGTGAAGCTGGCATACGATCTGTCGTCCACGCTGCGCGCGGCGTACACGTTCGGGATCTGGAACAACAGCTCGGAGTCGGCCGCGGAGTCGTACCTGCGGACCGGCGCTGGCGCGGCGACCTATGCGGGGCAGTCCGGCTTCGCGACGGGCACCAACCGGTTGAGTGAGTGGCACACGTCGCACAGCCTCGCGGTGCGCACCGCCGGGCGGGGTCCGTGGAACGGCGAAGTCGTGGCGACGCACTACCGCTTCAACACCGACCAGCAGCGCTCGCCGTCGACGGCCGTCGCCAACGGAACCGGCGTCGGCGCGGCCGGGCGACTCTCGGTGCTCGACGGCACCGGCTGGTTCGACGCTCGACCTGAAGGGGGCATGGTGGGCCGATGGCGCCACGGGGACCCACACGGTGACGGCGGGGCTGCACTACGACGCCTACACGCTGGTGAACCCGAGCTACAACGTGGCCGATTGGATCACGGGCAGGGCGGCCACGGCGACGTCGCTCGCCACCCGCGGCGATGGCAAGACGCGGACGCAGGCCGTCTGGGTGCAGGACCGCATCCGCCTCGCGCCTTCCCTTGATGTCACGATCGGCGGCCGTTACGAAGGGTGGCGTGCCTACGAGGGCGTGAACACCAACGGCACCACCACGGTGCAGCAGGCGGAAGCGCACGAGACGCGCTTCTCGCCGAAGGCCTCGCTGCGTTGGGCCCCGGAGTCGCCGTGGTCGGTCACCGCATCGCTCGCACAGGCCTACCGTTTCCCGACGGCCACCGAGCTCTACCAGCTGGTCACGACGGGGAACACCTTCACCTCCCCGGCGCCGGATCTCAAGCCGGACAATACGGTCTCGGCCGAACTGCGGCTCACCGGGCAGTTCGACCGCGGCACCGTCCAGCTGGCGCTCTTTCAGGACGACGTCCACGACGCGATCATCGCGCAGTTCCGGCCGCTGGTGCCGAACTCGGCCACGTTGTACTCCTACCTCTCGAACGTGGACCACGTGCGCGCCCGTGGCGTCGAGGTGGCGTTAGCGAGGCAGAGCATCGTGCTGCCGCGCCTCGACCTGTCGGGCAGCCTCACCTATGTCGACGCCAAGACCCTGGCGCTCTCGGGGCGCGCAAGCGCGACGGCCCCGGCGGGAAGCGCCATCGGGAAGCGGGTGCCGAACCTTCCGGATTGGCGCGTGACGGCGAACGCCACCTACCGCGCGACCGATCGCCTCTCGCTGTCGCTGGCGGGCCGGTACAGCGGCGACATCTACACGACGCTGGACAACGCCGACGTGAACCCCAACACGTACCAGGGCTTCTCGTCCTGGTTCGTCGCCGACGCCCGTGCGACCTACCGGCTGGACAGTCATCTCACCGCGGCTCTCGGCGTCGACAATCTCAACAACCGGAAGTACTTCCTCTTCCATCCCTTCCCGCAGCGCACCCTGGTGGGGAGCCTGCAGTATGGGCTCTGAGCTGCCTCGCAGCGGCGCGGTCCGGCTCCGTCACGCCATCGGCGTGGCGGGGCTGCTCGTCGCGTGCAGCGGAGGCACGCCGCCGCTCGCGTTCGACGCGGCGCGCGACGTGACCGCAGCCACCTCGGTTGGGATCGCACCGATGGTGACCTTCTCGCCGGCGGGCCGACGCGCCGCGGCGTGGGTGTCAGCGCCGCAGGGCGGCACGGATGGCCGGCTCTATGTCGCCCTCGATGACGGCCCGCCCGTCGAATTGCGCGACTCGCTCGGACCGATCGAGGGGCGGAGTGAGTCGCCGCCGAAGCTGGCGTTCGGCAGCGACGGCACGCTGCACGCGATCTACGTCGTGGTGAAGGACGTACCGGAAGCGAAGCAGCCGCTCGAGGCGATCCGCTACGTCCGCTCGGCGGATGGTGGCACCACCTGGGGTGCGCCGGTGACGGTCAGTCACGATGGCGTCTTCGGCGCGCATTCCTTCCACGCGCTCCATGTCATGCCGTCGGGCAACCTCGTGCTGTCGTGGCTGGGTGGGGCGGCGGGTGAGGCCGGGGTGTGGGTCACCCACTCGACCGATCAGGGGGCGACGTGGGCAACCGAGACGCTGGTCGATGGCGGCACGACCTGCGAGTGCTGTCGCACGGCGCTGGCGAGTGCGCCGGATGGCACGCTCTACCTCGCGTGGCGGCACGTCTATCCCGGCAACCTCCGCGACATCGTGGTGGCGAGGTCCGGCGACCTCGGCGCCACCTGGACGGCACCGCAGCGGGTGCACGCCGATGGCTGGTCGTTCGACGGTTGTCCGCGGGCCGGGCCCGCGATCCAGGTGGATGCCAAGGGGCAGGTCCACGTGGCATGGTGGACCGGGAAGGCCGACGCCGCCGGCGTCTGGTACGCCAAGTCGACCGATCGCGGCGCCACCTTTGGCGCGCCGTACGCGCTCGGGGTGGGGAAGACCTCTCGCCCCGCGCACGTCCAGCTCGGTCTGACGCCCGACGGCGGACTGCTCGCTGTCTGGGACGACGGCACGGCCTCGGTGTCGCGGATCCTCCTCCGTCGGGCAACGGCGGGTGACACCACCTTCGGCACGGCGCAGCCGCTCAGTGCCGAGGGGCAGTCGGTCGCCAATCCGGTGATCGCGATCCGCGACGGTCGAGTGGCCGTGGCGTGGACCGAGCCGCCTCCGGCCGCTCCACCAAAGCCGGTGCCTGCTGCCCCGCCCGGAGCGGCCCCGGCCGCCGGCCACATGCACCGGGGGATCCGTGCCATCGGACAGGGGCGGGTGGTGCTGCGGGAGGCCAGGCTTCCCTGAGCGAACGGGGCGATCCAGTCGGGTCGCCCCTTCCCATTCACGGTGTCCCGGGTCAACCTTGGGAGCGATTCCCCCGTAAAGGGGGGTGACCGGCCTCCCCCGGCATTTCCTCCACCAACGAGTCCGACTGATGCGACGTGCCTACGTCCGCGCTGCCGCCACGTGCCTCCTGCTGGGCGCCGTGGCGCCGCTCTCCGCCCAAGTCTCCACACCACTCGACTCCACGACCCTGAACGCCTTTCGCTGGCGTGAGATCGGTCCCGCGAACATGCAGGGCCGCGTCACCGATGTCGAGGGGATTCCCTCGCCGTCGCGGACCTTCTTCGTCGCTGCCGCGGCGGGCGGGATCTGGAAGACCACCAATGGTGGCGTGACCTTCCGCCCGCTCTTCACCAACGAGCGCGTCGTCTCGATGGGTGACCTGGCGATCGCGCCGAGCGACACGATGCAGATCTGGGCCGGTACCGGCGAGGATGACTCGCGCAACTCGGTCTCGCCGGGGATGGGCATCTACAAGTCGATGGACGGCGGCCTCACCTGGAAGCTGATGGGGCTCGAGAAGACGCAGGCCATCGCCCGCATCGTCGTGCACCCGACCAACCCGCAGGTCGTGTACGTGGCGGCCCTCGGCGCCATCTGGAACAGCAATCCGGAGCGCGGCCTGTACAAGACCACCGACGGCGGCCAGACCTGGCGCCTCGTGAAGTTCGTCAGCGACAAGGCGGGCTTCATCGACGTCGCGATGGATCCGACCAATCCGAACGTCCTCTTCGCCTCGAGCTACGAACGGGTCCGCGGTCTC
>JBAOHR010000011.1:0-480000 GCA_037045245.1 Gemmatimonadales bacterium
ATAATATTTTCCTGTTTCAGGTATAATAAATCTTTTTTTAATGTGTTTATTGAGATTTCAGTAAAGTGTAACGCTATATCATTTAATTTTACAGGCTGTGTTTTGGTAATAAAAGTTTTTAAATTTTTTTGCGACCATTTCGAGACGGAAGCGCGTGGCAGATGCGCAGGCCGAGGAAGTCGAGGACGAGGAGGAAGAAGTCTCGCAGGAGGAGCTCTTCCCTCCGTCGAAGGCGAAGCCGAAGAAGCGGACGATGGCGGAGGAGCTCGAGCTGCCGCTGCCGCCGCCGCGTCCGGTCGATGAGGCGCTGCCGCCGCTCGACCTGCTCGACATGCCGAAGGGCGGCAACGCCGAGGCCGACGAGGCCGAACTGCAGCGCCTGGGCGAACTGCTGCTGGCGACCCTGAAGACCTTCAAGGTCGAGGGCACGCTGGCGGGGATCACCAGCGGCCCGACCGTTTCGCAGTTCGAGGTCGTGCCGGCCTCGGGGGTGAAGGCGGGGCGGATCGTGGCGCTGGCCGACGACCTCGCGATTACGATGCGGGCGCAGTCGCTCCGCGTCGCCCCGATCCCGGGACGCGGCGCCGTCGGCGTCGAAGATCCCCAATCCGAAGCCCCGGATGGTCACGCTGCGCGAGTTGCTCGCGAGCGAGGCCTGGCGTTCGACGACGGCGCTGCTGCCGATCGCGCATCGGGCGCGACGTCGAGGGGAAGCCGGTCGTCGCCGACCTCGCGAAGATGCCGCACCTGCTCGTCGCCGGCGCGACTGGCTCGGGCAAGTCGGTCGCGATCAACACGATCGTCACCTCGCTGATCTATCGCTACACGCCGCGCGAGCTGCGCCTGCTGATGGTCGACCCGAAGATGGTCGAGCTCTCGATGTACAACGACCTGCCGCACCTGCGGCACAAGGTCGTCACCGACAACAACGACGCCGCCACGCTGCTCAAGTGGGCGGTGTACGAGATGAACCGCCGCTACGCGCTGCTGCACGCCAACGGGGCGCGCCAGCTGCTCGACTTCAACAAGAAGGTGCGCGACGGCAAGCCGCTGAAGAATCCGGCGTCGGCCAAGCCGTCGCTGACCACGATCGCGAAGGAAGCGCCGGACACGCCGCCGGGCGAGCCGTGGAACGACACCTACAGCGAGGGCGAACTGCCGATGATCGTGCTGATCGTCGACGAGCTCGCCGACCTGATGATGACGGTGCAGGCCGAGGTCGAGACGGCCGCTCGCGATGCTGGCGCAGAAGGCGCGCGCGATCGGGATCCACCTGATCCTCGCCACGCAGCGCCCGAGCGTGAACGTCCTCACCGGCCTGATCAAGGCGAACTTCCCGTCGCGGATCGCCTTCCGCGTGGCGAGCAAGGTCGATTCGCGCACGATCCTCGACCAGAACGGCGCCGAGGCGCTGCTCGGCAACGGCGACATGCTCTTCCTGCCGCCGGGGCGCAACGAGCCGCAGCGGATCCAGGGCGCCTACATCAGCACCGACGAGACCGAGCGCGCGATGGCGTGGTACGCCGCCCAGCGCGATGTCGCCTCGCACGGCGGCGAGGAGCACGACATCCTCGAACTGGTGCGCGCGCAGTCCGGGGAAGGGGAGGAGGGCGGCGGCGTCGATGATGGCGATCGCGACGCGCTCTTCAAGCAGGCCGCCGAGCTCTGCCTGCAGCACCAGGGCGGCAGCACGTCGCTCCTGCAGCGCCGGCTCGGCATCGGCTACGGCCGCGCCGCCCGGATCATCGACCAGCTCCACGACGCCGGCATCCTCGGCCCGCCGAACGGCAGCAAGCCGCGGGACGTGATGATCGGGATGCATCAGCTGGACGAATACACGTAAGCGAGAAGCGAGAAGCGAGAAGCGAGAAGCGTGGTTCGGCGGAGAAGATCTCTCCGCGGGGCCACGCTTCTCGCTTCTCCTTCTCGCTTCTCGATTATTCGCCCCGATCTGCGTGAACCTGCTCCCATCCACCCGTCGGTGCTGGACCACTTTCCTCGCGTGTCCACTCCCCGCCGCGCCCCCGACCTCTGGACCGACCCCCGCCATCGCGATGGCTGGGAAGCGGAGCTCGTGGCCGGCCGATGGCTCACCAAGCAGGGGTGGCGCGTCGAAGCCCACCGCTTCCGCCTCGGCCGCAACGACCTCGACCTGGTCGCCCGCCGCGGATCGCTCGTGGCCTTCATCGAAGTGAAGTGCCGCCGCTCGGCCACCTGCGGCATGGGCTCGGAGGCGGTCGGCCCCCGGAAGCGCGCCACCATCGAGCGCCTCGCCTGGGCCTGGCTGCTCCGCCACGGCCAGACCGGCGACCAGTACCGCTTCGACGTCGTGACCCTCGACGGGATGGGCCCAGCCGCCCAGCTGACCCATATCGAGGACGCCTGGCGGCCCGGTTGGCGCTGAAATGTCACATATGGCGCAAAATACTACACAGCGAGACTCTTGCTTCGGAGTAGTTTCGGTTATAGCTTGGTAGGAGATAGACTGGTGGAGTGAAATGCTCCACTAGCCGATGATCGATCATCCAGTTTCGCATTCAACCACCCTCCTCAAGGATTTCCGCTCATGTCCGCCACCGAAACTCGCGTCGACACCGAGAAGAAGAAGGCCCTCAACCTCGCCATTTCCCAGATCGAGAAGCAGCTCGGCAAGGGCTCGATCATGCGGATGGGGGCCGACAGCCCGCGCGTGAAGATCGACGCGATCTCCACCGGCGCGATCAACCTCGACGCCGCCACCGGCATCGGCGGCGTCCCCCGCGGCCGGATCACCGAGATCTACGGGCCGGAGTCGTCGGGCAAGACGACGCTCTGCTTGCACCTCGTCGCCAACGTCCAGAAGTCGGGTGGTGTCGCCGCCTACGTCGACGCCGAGCATGCGCTCGACATCGAGCTACGCCAAGAAGCTCGGCGTCGACATCGAGAACCTGCTGGTGTCGCAGCCCGACACCGGTGAACAGGCGCTCGAAATCGTCGAGATCGCTGGTCCGCTCGGGGGCCGTCGATCTCGTGGTGATCGACTCGGTCGCGGCGCTGGTGCCGAAGGCCGAAATCGAGGGCGAGATGGGCGATTCCCACATGGGCCTGCAGGCGCGGCTCATGAGCCAGGCGCTCCGCAAGCTGGCCGGCGCGATCAACCGGACCACACTGCTCGGTGGTCTTCATCAACCAGCTCCGCGACAAGATCGGCGTCATGTTCGGCAACCCCGAGACGACCACCGGCGGCAAGGCGCTGAAGTTCTATGCCTCGCTCCGCATGGACATCCGCCGGATCGGGCCGGTCAAGGAACGCGAGGCCGTCATCGGCTCGCACGTCCGGGTCAAGGTCGTGAAGAACAAGGTGGCGCCGCCGTTCAAGCAGGCGGAGTTCGACGTCATGTTCGACGAGGGCATCTCGCACACCGGCCTGCTGGTCGACATCGCCTCCGAGGCGGGGATCATCCAGAAGTCGGGCGCCTGGTACTCGTACGGCGAGCAGCGGATCGGGCAGGGGCGCGAAAATGCCAAGCTCTTCCTCAAGGACAACGCCGCGCTGATGGCCGAGGTCGAGGCGAAGGTCAAGGAGTCGCTGGGGATGCTGGCCGCCGCCGGGCCGGGCGTGCCGGATGAGGACGACGGCGAGTGATTATCGAAGAACTGGTCCCCGATCCGCGGCGGCCCGGAAGCACCCGGGTCATCGTGGACGGGCGGCCGGCGTGGACGGTGCCGGCCGATGTGGTGGCGGCGCTCGGGCTGGTCCCCGCGCGGCCACTGCCGGCCGGGGCGGTCGCGGCCCTCGATGCCGCCGCCGACGAAGAGGCGGCCTTCCGGACCGCCATCAAGGCGATCGAACAGCGCGCCCACGGCACGGTGGAACTCTCCCGAAAGCTCGGCCGCCGCAGTCATGGCCCGGAGGCCGTCGCTGGAGCGGTCGCGCGGCTCACCCGGCTGGGGCTGCTCGATGATGCCGCGTTCGCACGGGGGTACGTCGAGGTGCGCGCCCGGCGCGGCAGCGGCCCCATGCGGATCCGGCACGACCTCGCCCGCCTCGGCGTGCCGAAGGAGGCAATCGCCGCCGCACTGGCAGCGCTGCAGGCCGACGAAGAGGCCCCCGATCCGATGGCCAGGACCCTGGCGCAGGCCGAGCGGCGCGTCGCCGCGATGAAGGGGCTCACGCGCGACGCCAAGCGTCGGCGTCTGCTCGCCTTCTTCGCGCGGCGGGGGTGGTCCGGCTCGGTGGCCAACGGGCACGTCCGGCGGCTGGTGGGGGAGGGCTGACGGCAGCGGGGTTGGTTAGATTCCGCCCCATGAATGCCGCCCAGATCCGCCGCCGATTCCTCGACTATTTCGTCGCCCAGGGCCACACCGAGGTCGCCTCGTCGACCCTCGTCCCGGCCGACGACCCGACGCTCCTCTTCACCAATGCCGGCATGGTGCAGTTCAAGCGCACCTTCCTCGGGCAGGATCCGCGGAGCTACGTCCGTGCGGTCACCTGCCAGAAGTGCGTGCGCGCCGGCGGGAAGCACAACGACCTCGAACAGGTGGGGCTGACCCGGCGTCACCACACCTTCTTCGAGATGCTCGGCAACTTCTCGTTCGGCGACTACTTCAAGCAGGACGCCATCAAGTTCGCCTGGGAGTTCGTCACCTCGCCGGCGTATCTCGGCATCCCCGCCGATCGCCTCCGCGTCACGGTGCACCACACCGACGACGAGGCGCGCGCGCTCTGGCTCCAGCATTCGACGCTGCCTGCCGACCGCATCTACGGCCTCGGCGACAAGGACAACTTCTGGCAGATGGGTGACACGGGGCCGTGCGGCCCCTGTTCCGAGATCTACGTCGACGTGAAGTGGACACCGGGCAGCACCCCCGTGACGATGTCGCAGGAGGAATTCGAGGTCGAGGCTGAAGCGGGTCGCTTCCTCGAGATCTGGAACCTCGTCTTCATGCAGTTCGACCGCTCGGCCGATGGCACGCTCACGCCGTTGCCGAAGCCGAGCGTCGACACCGGCGCCGGGCTCGAGCGGATCACCGCCGTCCTGCAGGGGCAGGACGACAACTTCCACACCGACCTCTTCCGTCCGCTGATCGCGGATGTCGAGCGGCTGGTCGGTGCCGCCTACCCTGGTGGCCCCGAAGGGACCGGCATCTCGTATCGCGTGCTCGCCGATCACGCGCGCGCCGTCTCGTTCCTCCTGCTCGATGGCGTCTATCCCAGCAACGAGGGGCGCGGCTTCGTGCTGCGGCGCATCCTGCGCCGCGCCGTCCGTCACGCCTGGCTGCTGGGCCGTCGCGAGCCGACGCTGGTCGAGCTGGTGCCGACCGTCGTGGCGCTGATGGGCGAGGCATACCCGGCACTCGTCGAGAAGCAGGGCTTCCTCGTCGAGACGATTCGCCAGGAGGAGGCGCGCTTCCTCGAGACCATCGAGGCCGGCCTCTCGCGCCTCGAGGAGATCCGCGCCGCCGGCACCACGCGCATCGCCGGCGACGAGGCGTTCAAGCTGTTCGACACCTTCGGCTTCCCGCTCGACCTCACCGTGCTGATCGCCGGTGAGATGGGCATCAGCGTCGACACCGACGGCTTCGATGTCGCGATGACGGAGCAGCGCGAGCGGAGCCGCGCGGCCGCGGGGAAGGGCGGGCCGGCGGCCGGCGAGGCGCGGGTCGACGTCGTGCTGGCAGGCGACGCGACGAAGTCGTCGTTCGTCGGATACAGTCACCTCGCGGCCGAGACGCAGGTGCTGAGCGATGCTGCCGCCGCGGCGAGCGGCATCCTCGTCCTGCGCGAATCTCCCTTCTATGCCACCAGTGGTGGACAGCAGGCGGACCACGGCCTCGTGGAAGGCGAGGGGTGGCGCTTCCACGTGACCGACGTGGTCAAGGATGCCGAGCTCGGCCAGCGGCTCCTCGGCACGCTCGAGGGGACGTTCGCGCCGGGCGCCGTGCAGGCCACCGTCGACGCCGCGCGGCGCGCGGAGATCGAGCGCAACCACTCGGCGACGCACCTCGCGCACATGGTGCTGCGCCGGCACCTGGGCGGCCACGTGCGGCAGCAGGGCTCGCTGGTCGAGCCGACGCGGCTGCGCTTCGACTTCTCGCACGGCGGGCCGGTCGATCCCGCGCAGCTCGCCGAGATCGAGGCCGAGGTGAACGATCTCGTCCTCGCGAACGCACCGGTCGACATCCGCGAGATGTCGTATCCCGACGCGCTCGCCAAGGGGGCGATGGCGTTCTTCGCCGACAAGTACGGCGACGTGGTGCGCGTGGTGACGATGGGCGACTCGATCGAACTCTGCGGCGGGACGCACGTCCGCACGACGGGGCAGATCGGCCTCTTCCGCTTCACGGCGCAGGGCGGCGTGGCCGCCGGCGTCCGCCGCATCGAGGCGATCACCGGGCACGGGGCCTATGCGGCGGTGCGGGCGGCCGAGGCGCGAATCGCCACGCTCGCGCAGACGCTGAAGGCGCAGCCGGACCAGCTCGAGCGGAAGCTCGAGGCGATGCTCGCGGAGCGCGAGAAGCTCGAGGCGCGGCTGGCCGAGGCGCTGAAGGGCGGCGGCGGCGCAGCGGCGCGCCAGTTTCCGGCGGGCCGGGTCACGCTGCACCTGGCGAGCACGGTCACCGAGGATCGCGGTCAGCTGGGCGAGCTCGCCGATGCGTTCCGCGGGGCGGAGAAGTCCCAGGCCATGCTGGTGCTCGTGAACCCGACGCTGCCGGCGTCGATCACGGTCGCGGTGTCCGACGACCTGATCGCCGCCGGCAAGGACGCCAACTCGCTGATGAAGCTGCTCACCGGCGCCTTCGGTGGGCGCGGCGGCGGCCGGCCCACCTTCGCGAGCGGCTCGCTCGGCGTCGAGAGTGTCGAGGCGATCGCCGCCAACCGGATCGTGCCGCTGGTGGCGGAGTGGGTCGGCGCGTGAGCGACACCCCGGGGGCGTGGTTCGCCGCGCGCACCGAGGGCGCCCCGGCCCGACTGCTCGAGGCGAGCACGGGGTGGTGGGATCGCGCCGCGGGGGCCACGCCCGGTGCGCGGCTGGCGATGGCCGGGCACGACGCGCTTGAGGCGGCGATCGCCTCGGGGGCGACGCGGGACGCCGCGCTCGACCTGCTCGCGGCCGACGCCTTGATCACGCTGGCGCTGCTCGCCGAGGGCGAGGCCGACCCGATGTCGCTGCGCCAGCGCGCCGTGGCGATTCGCGCGGCGGTGACGTCGGCATGATCGACCTGCATTCGCACCTCCTCCCCGGCGTCGATGACGGCTCGCGCAGTGTCGAGCAGTCGGTGCGCGTGCTGCGCACCTTCGCGATGAAGGGGATCACCGACCTGGCCTGCACGCCGCACCTCCTCTCGTCGCAGCTCGCGGCCGGCTTTCCGCCGGCGTACGATGCGGCGTGGGCGGCCCTCACCGCGGCCGCCCCGCCGGAAATCCGGCTGCATCGCGGCGCCGAGGTGATGCTCGACCGGCCGATTCCGCCGGCCGCCGCCGAGCGGGTCGTGACGATCAAGAACTCGCGCTACATCCTGGTGGAGTTTCCTCGGATGGTCCCGGCGGAGATCGTGGGACGTGCGCTGTACGAGGTGATCCAGCTCGGGCTGGTGCCGATCCTGGCGCACCCGGAGCGCTACACCTCGTGCACCGTCCCGAGCGTCCGCGCCTGGCGCGAGCTCGGCGCGGTGATGCAGGTCGACGCCACCACGCTCACGCTGCCGCGCAACCGCGGCGACCGCGCGCGCGACATTGTCCGGCACGGACTCGCCGACATCCTGGCGGCCGACAATCACGGCGACGAGCGCAACGTCGCCACGGCGCTGGACTGGCTGGGGGAGCATGAGGGCGCCGAGCAGGCGCTGCTGCTGCTCGACGCCAATCCGCGCGCGATCCTCGACGACCAGGCGACCTACGAGGTGGATCCGCTCCCCGTGCGCGATTCCCTCTGGCGCAAGATGCAGCGGATGTTCGAATCCGAATGAGTGACGCCGCCCGAATCAGCACCGGCCTGCGCGAGCTCGCGCTGCTGGCCGAACGCGTGGCCGCCCACCCCGAGGGGCTCGACGCGATCGTCGCGGCGATGCGTCACTGTCTCGCACAGGGCGGCACCCTCTTCTTCGCGGGCAACGGCGGCTCGGCCGCGGACGCGCAGCACCTCGCGGCGGAGTACGTGGTGAAGTACCACGCCGTTCAGCGGAAGGCGCTGCGCGCGATCGCCCTCACCACCGACACCTCGATCCTGACTGCCTCCGCGAACGACTTCGGCGCGGAGCATCTCTTCGCCCGCCAGCTCGAGGCGCTCGCGCGGCCGGGTGACGTGCTGGTGCTGCACAGCACCTCGGGGAATTCGCCGAATTGCCTCGTGGCGGCACGGCGTGCCCGTGAGCTGCAGGTCACCACGGTCGCGATGCTTGGCGGCGACGGCGGCGCGCTGCTGCCGCTGGTCGATCACGCCTTCGTCATTGCGGACCGCCGCGTGAACCACGTGCAGGAGCTCCACCTCGCCGTGCAGCACCAGATCGCCGGCATCCTGACCACCGAATTCGGCGGATGATCTCACTGCAGGGGAAGCGGATCCTGGTGACCGGTGGCTCGCGCGGGATCGGGCGCGCCACGGCGTTGCTGTGTGCCCGGGCCGGCGCCGATGTCGGCATCACCTACCACACCCGGCGGGCCGATGCCGACGCCGTCGCCAAGGCCGTGCGGGCCATGGGCCGCCGGGCGTATGTCGGCGGCGGCGACCTCTCCGATCCGAAGCGCGTGGCCCAGTGCTTCGCCGAGGTGCAGGCGGCGTTCGGCGGACTCGACGGCTTCGTCGCGAACCACGGCATCTGGCCGGCCGCGGAGACGCCGCTCGCGTCGATGGCGCCCGAGCGGTGGCGCGAGACGCTGCGGGTCAACCTCGACTCGCTCTTCCTCACCACCCGGGCCGCGATCGGCCTGATGAAGGGCAACGGACGGATCGTGATGATCTCGTCCACGGCCGGGCAGCGGGGCGAGGCGTTCCATGCCGATTACGCCGCGACCAAGGGGGCGGTGATCGCGCTGGTCAAGTCGCTGGCCATCGAGTGCGCGCCGGGCATCGCCGTCAACGCCGTCGCCCCGGGGTGGGTGGACACGGAGATGACCACGTCGGCGCTGGGCGACCCCGTGGCCCGCGAGGCGATCGCGGCGATGATTCCCTTGCGGCGGGTGGCCAGCGCCGAGGACATTGCGGGGCCGGTCCTCTTTCTCCTCTCCGATCTTGCCCGGCACCTCACCGGCGAGATCCTCAACGTGAACGGCGGCAGCGTCCTCTGCGGCTAGTGCCGGAGGCTTCCACGCCAGGTCCCGACGCGATCCGGATTCCGGAGCCAGTCATCGCCATCGTCCGCCGCCTCGAAGAGGCGGGGTACGAGACGTGGTGCGTGGGCGGCGCGATCCGCGACGCCCTGCTCGGCGGGGCAGGAAGCGACGTCGACCTCGCCACCGCCGCGCCGCCGACGGCCGTCCGGTCGCTCTTCCGCCGCACCATCGCCGTCGGGATCGAGCATGGCACCGTCGGCGTCCTCGACGAGGCCGGGACGCTGCACGAGGTCACCACCTTCCGCCACGACGTGGTGACGGACGGGCGGCACGCGGTCGTCGCCTTCGGCGCCTCGCTCGAAGAGGACCTCGCGCGCCGGGACTTCACCATCAACGCGATCGCCTACCACCCGCTGCACGAACGCTGGAGTGATCCGTTCGACGGGCGCGTCGACCTGGCGCGCGGCGTGGTGCGGGCCGTGGGCGACCCGGCACAGCGCTTCCGCGAGGATCGGCTCCGCATCCTCCGTGCGCTGCGCTTCGCGGCGCGACTCGGCTTCACGATCGATCCGCCGACCTGGGACGCGGCGATCAGCCAGGCCGGAGACATCGCGCATCTCTCCGCCGAGCGCGTGCGCGACGAGTGGGTCAAGGGAATCCGGAGCGCGGCCGACGTGCGCGCGCTGATGGAGCTCTGGCTCGACGCCGGCGTCGCCCGGACCTGGGTCCCCGAGCTGCAGCGCGAACGACTGGCGCGCGTTCCGAACCTGCCGGCCGCCGAGCGCGATCCGGTCCTGACCACGGCGCAGTGCTGCGTCCCGTCGGCGGCGGTGTGGCGCCGAATCAAGGGGTCGACCGCCGAGATCCGGCGCGCCGAGATGATCGATCGTGGCCCGCCCGCGCCGGCCTCGGCGGATGCGCGTGACGTCCGGCGCTGGATGGCGACGGTGGCCGACGCAGCCGACGACCTCGTCACGCTCGCAGAATGGCAGGGCGGCGATGCTGCGGGTTGGACCGCCGAAGTGGCCGCGGTGCGCGCGCGTGGCGAGGCGACGAGCCGCGGGGCGCTTGCCGTGACTGGCAACGATCTCATCGCGTCGGGGATCGTCACCCCGGGCCCACGGCTCGGCGAGGTGCTGGAGACGCTGCTCGCGAGTGTGCTGGACGATCCGACCCTCAACGTGCGCGAGACCCTGCTGGCGCGCGCGCGCGACGCGGTGCGCCCGGCGGGCGCATGAGCGATTCGCTCTTCGCGCCGCCGGAGCCGCTTGCCGCGCGCATGCGGCCGCGCACCCTCGAGGCATACGCCGGACAGGCGCACCTGCTTGGCGCCGGCAAGCCGCTCGGAGACGCGATACGGCGTGGCGACGTCGGCAGCATCGTGCTCTGGGGGCCGCCGGGCACCGGCAAGACGACGCTCGCACGGCTCGTGGCGCGCCACACCGAGCGGGCCTTCGTCCCGTTCTCGGCAGTGAGCGAGGGGATTCCGCGCGTGCGCGAGATCATCAAGGAGGCCGAAGAGCGCCGTCGCCTCGGCCGCGGCACCATCCTCTTCGTCGACGAAATCCACCGACTCAATCGCGGCCAGCAGGATGCCTTCCTGCCGGCGGTGGAGCAGGGGATCGTCACGCTGATCGGTGCGACCACCGAGAATCCCTCCTTCGAGCTCAACGCGGCGCTGCTCTCGCGCGCCCGCGTCTGGGCGTGCTGCAGCCGCTCGCCCCGGAGGAGATCGCCGGCGTCATCGATCGCGCCGTCGCGAGTGACGACGGGCTCCGTGGCAGCGTGACGATTACCGCCGAGGCGCGCGACCTCCTCGCCCGGGTCGCCGATGGCGACGCACGTCGTGCGCTGACGGTGCTCGAGGCGGCGGCGCAACATGTCGGGGCCGCGGGGACGATCACGCCGGAGGTCGTCGAGGCGACGATGGCCCGACGGCTCGCCTCGCACGACAAGGCGGGGGAGCAGCACTACGACCTGATCTCCGCGCTCCACAAGGCGGTGCGAGGCAGCGATCCGCAAGGCGCGCTCTACTGGCTCGCGCGGATCCTCCAGGGCGGTGAGGATCCGATGTTCCTCGCGCGGCGGCTGGTGCGGATGGCGACCGAGGACATCGGGCTCGCCGATCCGCGGGCGCTCGAGGTGGCCATTGCCGGGCGCGATGCCTTCCACTTCCTCGGCAGTCCCGAGGGGGAACTCGCCCTCGCCGAGGTCGCGGTCTACCTTGCGACCGCCCCGAAGAGCAATCGCGTCTACGTGGCATGGGGCGCGGCCCAGGCGGCGGCGGCCGATTCACCCGCGGCCCCGGTCCCGCTCCACATCCGCAACGCACCCACCGGGCTCATGAAGGAGCTTGGCTATGGCGCCGGCTACAAGTACGCGTTCGACGACCCGTCCGGCTTCGTCCCGCAGCAGTATCTCCCCGATGCGCTCAAGGACGCGGAGTTCTATCGGCCCGGGCCGTTCGGGCAGGAACAGCGGATCGCCGAGCGGATGAAGTGGTGGCAGGAGCGCGGCGCCGCCGACGCCCCGCGGCCCCCATCGAAGGAATGAGGCGGACCAACCCCGGGCACCGCGTCACTATCTTGCGCATCATCCCTGTCGGAGTCGAGCATGCGCGCGCCAATTGAAGTCGTCCCCCCGCGGGAGCGTGTCATCCTCGTTGCCGCGCCCCGCAAGGGGAGCAGCGACGCGCAGAAGCTCGAGGAACACCTCGAGGAACTGTCGCGCCTGGTCGACACGGCAGGCGGCGAGATTGTCGGTCGGCTGACCCAGCAGATCGCCTCGGCGTCGGCGGCGACGCTGATCGGCGAGGGAAAGGTCGAGGAGCTCGCGAAGCTCGTCTTCGACACCAAGGCGACGCTGGTGGTTTTCGACGAGGAGCTCTCGCCGGCGCAGGGGCAGGGGATCGAGGAGCAGACCCGCACCCGCGTGATGGACCGCGCCGAGATCATTCTCGACATCTTCGCGACCCGGGCCCGCAGTCACGAGGCAAAGCTGCAGGTCGAGCTCGCGCAGCTGCAGTACATGCTGCCGCGCCTCACCCGGATGTGGACCCACTTGTCGCGCACGCGTGGCGGCATCGGCTTGCGCGGCCCGGGTGAGACGCAGCTCGAGACCGACCGCCGGATGATCCGCACCAAGATCGCGCTGCTCCGCGAGAAGCTGCGCGACGTGCAGCGCCACCGCGAGACGATCCGGTCCGGGCGGAGCGTCATGCTCGGCGCCGCGCTCGTCGGTTACACCAACGCCGGCAAGTCGAGCATCCTGCGGGGGCTCTCGGGCGAGCACGAGATCTTCGTCGAGGATCGCCTCTTCGCCACGCTCGACACCCTGACGCGCGAGGTCGACCTCGGCGACAATCTCCGCGTGCGCCTGAGCGATACCGTCGGCTTCATCCGCAAGCTGCCGCACCATCTGGTCGCCTCGTTCCGCGCCACCCTCGAGGAGGCCGGCGAGGCCGACATCCTGCTGCACATCGTCGACGCCTCGCACGATGAGTGGGAGGACCAGATGCACACCGTCGAGGAGGTGCTGACGGAGCTTGGCCTGGAGGAGAAGCCGGTCCAGGTCGTCTTCAACAAGCTGGACGCCCTGGCCGACCCGAACGCCTTCGCGGCCCAGGCCCACGAGCGCTACCCCGACGCGATCTTCACGAGCACGATGCGGATTGACGGTCTTCAGTCGCTGAAATCGGCCCTCCGGGGCCGGGCAGAGGCGATCCGGCCGGTGGTACGGGTCCTGCTGGATCCCTCCGATGGGAAGCGGCTCGGCCAGCTGCACCGGATCGGCGATGTCCTCCGGCAGTCGCTGGAGGAAGGGCAGCTGGCGGTGATGGTCCGCCTCGAGCCCTGGCGGGCCGAGCAGCTGCGGCGCGAAGGCGTCTCGGTGCTCTAACACACTTCGGGGAGCAGGCATGAAGCATCTGGTGACCGGCGCGGCAGGATTCATCGGCTCCCACGTGAGCGAGAAGCTCCTCGCCCGGGGCGATGAAGTGGTCGGCCTCGACAACGTGAACGCCTACTACGACCCGACCCTCAAGGAGGCCCGGCTCGAGCGGCTGCGTCGGTTCCCCAACTTCCGCTTCGTGCGGATGGACCTGACCGATCGCACCGCGATGGAGCAGCTCTTCCAGGCCGAGCGGTTCCCGCGCGTGATCCACCTCGCGGCGCAGGCGGGGGTCCGGTACTCGGTCACCCATCCGCACGCCTACGTCGACAGCAACATCACCGGCTTCCTCCACGCGATCGAGGGCGCCCGGCATCACGGGGCGGAGCACTTCGTCTTCGCGTCGACCTCGTCGGTCTACGGCGCTCGACACCGCCATGCCGTTCTCGGTGCACCAGGGCGTCGACCATCCGGTCTCGCTCTACGCGGCGACCAAGAAGGCGAACGAGCTGATGGCGCACTCGTACGCCCACCTCTACGGCCTCCCGTGCACGGGCCTGCGCTTCTTCACGGTCTACGGCCCGTGGGGACGCCCCGACATGGCGCTCTTCCTCTTCGCCAAGGCGATCCTCGAGGGCCGTCCGATCGAGGTGTTCAACCATGGCCGGATGCGCCGCGACTTCACGTTCGTCGACGACATCGTCGAGGGCGTGGTCCGCGTCTCCGATCGGCCTGCCGCCGCCGAACCCGGCGTGGGACTCGAATGCATCCCGACCCGCGCGTCGAGCTCCGCGCCGTACCGGCTCTACAACATCGGCAACAACGAGCCCACCCCGCTGATGGACTTCATCTCCGCGCTGGAGAAGGAACTCGGGATGACGGCCGAGAAGATCTACGCGCCGATGCAGACGGGTGACGTCCCCGAGACCAGCGCCGACGTGAGCGACCTGGTGCGCGACACCGGCTTCCATCCCGGGACACCGGTCGAGGTCGGCGTGGCGAAGTTCGTGGCGTGGTACAAGGAGTTTTACGGGGTGTAGCGAGAAGCGAGAAGCGAGAAGCGTGGTGTCACGGGGAGATCTCTCCGCAGCACCACGCTTCTCGCTTCTCGTCCCGTCCCACGCTTCTCGCTTCTCGCTTCTCGCTTCTCGTCCCGCCCCTACTTCGCCACCCGCCGCCACATCGCCACCATCGCCTCGGCGATCGGTCCGTCGCTGTAGCGCTCCAGCACGCGCTGGCGGGCGGCGGCGCCGAGGGGGCGGCAGCGGGCCGGTTCGGTGACCAACCCCTGGAGCGCGCGGGTGAGCGCCGGGCGGTCGTCCTCGTTCACGATCATCCCCGCTTCTCCGACCACGTCGGGGAGCGCGCCGCACCGGGTCACGATCACGCCGCAGCCCTGCGCCATCCCCTCCAGCACCACCATCCCCGTGGGTTCGACCCATTGGGGCGTGGAGCGTGACGGCGCCACGAGCACGTCCACCGTGGCGAAGAAGCCGGGGAGCTCCTCCCGGGGGAGGGCACCAAGCCATTCGAGGCGCGAGGAGAGGCCGAGGCGCTGCGCCTGGGCTTCCAGGGCTTCCTGGGCCGGGCCCGTCCCCAGGATCCGGAGCCGCCAGTCGCCGTAGGTCTCGGCCAGGGCGTCGAGGAGGAGGTCCACACCGCGCTCGCGGGTCAGGCGGCCCACCACCCCGAAGACCACCGGAGGCGGATCGCGGCGCGTCGGCGTGGCCGCCGGGATCACGAGGCCGCTCGGCGGAATCACCATTGTCGGGAGCGGCGTGCTGCCACCGACCAGGTGGTCAAGGGCCGGGCGGGCGATCCCGGCGAAGCCGCCGGCGCCGTCACGGACCCGACGTGCCTGCCAGCGTGCGGTGAAGCCCGACGGGCCGCCCAGCGACGAGGTGCCCACGAGGACATACGGCACCTTGAGATCGCGGGCGGCGGCCGCTCCTGCCTCGGCCGTCGGGGTCCACGGATCGCCGACGATGTGGAGCAGGGAAGGGCCGGTGTCGCGCACGGCGGCGCGCAGCGCCTTCCGCGACCATCGCAGGTCCATCGGGTCGCGAGCGTCACCGCGCGCCGCCACCCGCAGGTACTGGATCTGGCCGTCGGCGATGGTGTCACCGGTCGGGCGCGCCACGACGGGCGCGATCCCCAGGGAGACGAGGGCGCGCAGGACATCGCGCGCAGGGGGCTCCGGGGCAAGCAGGAAGACTCTCACGGGGACAAAGATGGGGGAGTCGAGCTCACTTTCCACCCCATGCGGATTCTTCATCTCGCGAAGTACTACTGGCCCCGCTCCGGCGGCATGGAGCGAGTGGTCCAGGGGCTCGCCGAAGGCGTGGCCGAACGGGGCCACGAGGCGGAGGTGATTTCAGTCACCGCCTTCGGCGACGCGCCGCCCGGACAGCGTCGTCGGGCCGCCGTCACGCGGGCCTGGTCGTTCGCGCCGGTCGGTTCGCAGGAGCTCGCGCCGACCTACCTGGCCGCCGCCTGGCGCCGGGCCGACGTGATCCACCTGCACCATCCCAACTCGCTGGCCGACGTCGCCTACGCGCTCCGCCCCTCGCTCGCGCCCCTCGTCGTGACCCAGCACGCCGACTATCCCTCGTTTCAGTACCGGCTGCCGTCGAAGTACGTCCTGCACCGGGCCGAGGCGATCGTCGTCCCCTCGAACGCCCACATCGCCCTCTCGCGCGAGCTCCGCGGCTTCGAGGAGAAGGTGCACGTCATCCCGTTCGGGATCGACGAGCGGCGCTGGGAGCTCGTCCCGCCGCCGCCACCCGGGAACCCCCCGCGTGCCCTCTTCATCGGCCGCCTGGCGGCCTACAAGGGGGTCGACTTCCTCCTCCGCGCGCTCGCGATGGTGCCGGACCTTCGGCTCGACATCGTCGGGAGCGGACCGGAGCGGAACCGGCTCCAGACCCTGGCGCAGGCACTGGCGGTCTCGGACCGGGTCAAGTGGTGGGGCGAATACCCCGACGAGGACCTTCCGCGCCGGATGGCGGACGCCGACTTCCTGGTCCTCCCCTCGGTCGGGACGGAGGAGATGTTCGGCATGGTCCTGCTCGAGGCGATGGCGGCCCGGCGGCCGGTGATCACCACTGCGGTCCCCTCCGGTGTCCGGGAGGTCAACGAGGCGGGGGTGACCGGCCTTGAGGTGCCGATCCGCGACGCCGGGGCCCTCGCCGAGGCGATGCGGACCCTGGTGGACGACCACGACCTGCGGGAGCGGATGGGGACGGCGGGGCGGGGAAGGGTGCAGGAACGGTTCACGGTGGGGCGGATGGTGGATTCCCACATTGCGCTGTACCGTAAGGTGCGCGGACCGAAGGGATAGGGAGCCATCGGCGAGAGGCTCCTTGGTGCCCTGTAGGGCTCCAATTGCCTGTGGATAACTCCCTTCGTTTGCGTTTCTTGGTGCCCATTACAGCCGATTTTGATGGGGTGGGGGGTATCGCTGGCGAAGGACGTGGAAAAGAATTTACGCGAACGCTGCGCTGTAACTCTCTTGTCCACAATGTTTTCGGCCCCGTAGCTCAGGTGGTTAGAGCAGCGGACTCATAATCTGACGGTCGGGGGTTCGAATCCCCCCGGGGCCACTGGGTTGTCAGGTCGTTCGAAGCGTGGTAATATCCCCGGGCTCGGTTCGGGCGATTAGCTCAGCTGGTTAGAGCGCGCGCCTCACATGCGCGAGGTCGGGGGTTCGAGCCCCTCATCGCCCACTCGGTCCGAACCACCTCGCTAGGTGGCGTAGGATCGCCGAGTCAGTCAGTGAGTGGAGCCTCCCGGGCTGGCTCGGAACGGCAGGACATCAAGAAGGCGGCTGCGATCCCAGGATCGCGGCCGCCGTTCTTGTATCGGCGCTGATCACAATTGTGGAAAACTATGGTGTGGATAAGTTGGGTTTTCCACAGGGTAAGTGGTTGTCGGGCAAGATCATCGAGAAGCGAGAAGCGAGAACGTGAGGTGGTGTCATCCCGAGCATAGCGAGGGATCTGCCGTGTTCGCGGCGACGCAGGTCCCTCGCTTCGCTCGGGATGACAGTGGGCACACCCCGCTTCTCGCTTCTCGCTTCTCGTCTACTCCCCGACTTCCTCCTCCCACGCCGCCATCACCTCATCCGCCGAGACCGTCGCGGTCCCCTGCTTCCCGACCTCCACGCCGGCGGCGAGGTTCGCGAGCCAGGTGGCTTCGCCGATGTCGGCACCGGCCGCGAGGGCGGCCGCCAGCCAGGCGGTCACCGTGTCGCCGGCGCCGGAGACGTCGAAGACCTCGCGGGCGATCGAGGGGGTGCGCCGGAGGGCGGCGTCGGCAGAGACCAGCACCATCCCCTCGGCGCCAAGGGTGAGCAGCAGGTGGTCGGTACCGAGCCGGGTCCGGGCATCGGCGAGGTCGCGATCGTCGCCGGCGAAGTGGGTCCCCAGCGCCTGTTCGAGCTCCCGGCGGTTCGGCTTGAAGACGGTCGCGCCGGCGTAGCCGAAGAAGTGTCGCTGCTTCGGATCGACCACCACCGGGATCCCCTGGGCTCGGGCGGAGGCAATCAGCGCCGCGGCGAGTGCGGGGTCCATGACCCCCTTGTCGTAGTCTTCGAGGACGACCGCGCCGCACCCCGGCATGGCGGCCAGCGCCGCGTCGAGGAGCGCCTCGCGCGCCCGGTCGGGGAGGGGGGTGGTGACCTCCAGGTCGATCCGGACCACCTGCTGACCGCGGGCGACGATCCGGGTCTTGGTGGTGGTCGGCCGCCCGCCTTGCGTCTGGATCCCCGCGGTCCCGATCGCCCGGTCGGCGAGGGCCCCGAGGAGCGCCTCCCCGGCCGCGTCATCGCCAACCACCCCGTGGAGCCTCGGCGAGGCCCCCAGCGCGGCCAGATTGGCCGCCACGTTCGCCGCGCCACCGGGGACGGCATGCTCCTCGGCGACCGTCACGACCGGGACCGGCGCCTCGGGCGAAATTCTTTCCACATCGCCCATCAGGTAGCTGTCGAGCATGACGTCACCGACCACCAGGACAGTGGCGCGGGTCATCGCGTCGAGGAGTTCCTCAAGGCGCGGCTGACTGAGCGGATGCAGGGTTTGGGTCATCCCGGAAAACTACCCGATCGCTGTCGTGCGCGGGTATCTTGGCCCCACTATGTCGGACTTCGAGATCGTGGCCGTCCGCGGCCCCCTGGATGAATCGGTGCACCACGTCTCGGCGGCGGTGGTGACCCTCGAGGGCACCCTGATCGCCCAGGCGGGCGACCCGGAGCTGGTCACCTACTGGCGGTCGGCGTCAAAGCCGTTCCAGTTGGCCCCGCTCATCGAGGACGGGGGGATCGAGCGCTTCGGCCTCGATCAGGAGATGCTCGCCCTGGGCTGCGGCTCCCACAACGCCGAGCCGATCCACCGCGAGGTTGGCGCCCGCTGGCTCGCAGCGGTCGGGCTCCAGGAGGACGACCTCTCCTGCGGTGGACACCCGTCGCTCTGGCCGGAGCAGGCCGAGCGGATGATCCGTAAGGGGGTCACGCCGACCCCGCTCTGGAGCAACTGCTCCGGCAAGCACGCCGGCCTCCTGGCCCTGGCGAGGCTGCACGGCTGGCCGACCGATTCCTATCAGGCCGTCGGGCACCCGGTCCAGGATCGGGTGGCGGCCTCGGTGGCACGCCGCACCGGGATCGCCGTGGACCGGCTCGTCTGGGGCGTGGACGGCTGCACCGCCGCCGCGGTCGCGTTGCCGATCTCGGCGATGGCCCGTGGCTACGCCGCACTGGGTGCCGGCGCGGACCCCGCCCTGGCCGTCCTGCGCGATGCAATGATGGCGTGGCCGATGATGATCGCCGGCAGCGAGCGGCTCGACACCGTGCTGATGGAGGCGTGGCCCGGGCGCGTGATCGCGAAGATCGGGGCGGAGGGTGTCTTCAGCGCCGCACTCCCGACGCTGGGCATCGGCCTGAGCCTGAAGGTCCACGACGGCGAGATGCGGGCGGCCGGCTATGCCTTGATTGCCCTGCTCGAGGCGCTGGTGCAGCGACTCGACCCTGCCGGCGACTGGCCGATGGAGCAGTTGGCCCGGTGGCGTTCCCCGAAGATCCGCAACACGCGCGGCGTGGTGACGGGGTCGTTTCAGCCCCGTCTCGCGCTGCGCTTCGCCTGAGGCGACCCCCTGATGACGACTGATCTCACTTCCGGACTCGACGAGTCCACTCGCACGCTCGTGGTGCTTGCCGCGGCGATCGCCCAGGGCGAGGAACCGACCGTGCGCGAGCGTGTCGCCGAGGCGGTGGCGCGCGGCGTCGATCCGCGCTGGGTGGACGAACTGCTGCTGCAGTCGGTGCTGATGGTGGGGTGGCCGCGGACGCTGGTGGCGGCGACGCTCTGGCGGCACGCGATCGGCACCCCGGCCGTCGACGGCACCAGCGACCTCGATTACGCGGCGCATGCGGAGTGGCAGGCGCGCGGCGAGGCGACCTGCCGGCTGATCTACGGCGACAACTACCGGAAGCTGCGCGAGAACGTGGCGGCGCTGCACCCCGCGCTCGACCAGTGGATGGTCACCGAGGGGTACGGCCGCACGCTCTCGCGGCCGGGCCTCGAACCGTGGCGGCGGGAGCTCTGCGTGATTGCGCAGACCGCCGTCCTCGACACGCCGCGCCAGCTGCATTCGCACCTGCGCGGCGCCCTGAATGCGGGAGCCACCGTCGCGCAGGTCGACGGCGTCCTCACGCTGGTCAATCCCTTCCTCTCCTATGACGACTTCAAGCGCGTCAAGGAGCTCTGGGAAGGGGTGCGCGACAACTGGAGTCCCTTGGCATGAGTTTCGTCGATCGCGTGGTGGTGGAAGTGCAGGGCGGTGGTGGCGGCGACGGTGCCTCGTCCTTTGCGCGCTTTAAGTTCAAGGCGAAGGGCGGTCCCGACGGCGGCGACGGCGGCAACGGCGGCTCGGTCTACGTGCGCGCGGAATCGAACCTCGCGACGCTGCTCGACTATCGCTACCGGACGAGCTGGAAGGCGGAGCGCGGCGGGCACGGCAAGGGGAAGAACATGACCGGCGCCTCGCGCGACGACGTCATCATGCCGGTGCCGCCGGGCACGCTGATCCTCGACGAGGCCACCGGCGAGACCTTGGGTGAGGTGATGCGCCCTGGTGACCAGGTCCTCGTGGCGAAGGGCGGCCGCGGTGGCCGCGGCAACGCGCGCTTCACCTCGGCGACGCACCAGGCGCCGCGCGAGTGGGAAGAGGGGACGCCCGGCGAGGAGAAGCGGCTCGCGTTCGTCCTCAAGCTGATCGCCGACGTCGGGCTGGTCGGCGAGCCGAACGCAGGAAAAAGCACCCTGCTGTCGGTGATCAGTGCCGCGCGCCCCAAGATCGCGGACTATCCCTTCACGACACTCGAACCGAACCTCGGCGTGGTCGGGCTCTCCGGGTCGCGCTCGTTCGTGGTCGCCGACATTCCGGGGATCATCGAAGGTGCACACGCCGGCAAGGGACTGGGGCTCAAGTTCCTGCAGCACGTGGAGCGGACCCGACTGCTCGCCTTCCTGGTCCCCCTCGACTCGCCCGATCCGCAGGCGGTCCTCGACCAGCTTCGGCGCGAGGTGGCGCTGTACAGCGAAGTGCTCGCGACGAAGCCGTACCTGGTGATCCTCAGCAAGGGGGATCTCCTTCCCGAGGGCGACGAGTTGCCGACGCTCGATGCGCCGGATGCGCGGATGGTGGTGACGATCTCCTCGGTGTCGGGGCATGGCCTCGAGCCGCTGAAGGAGTCGCTGTGGAGTGCGGTGCAGGAGGTTCGCGCCGAGGATGCCGAAGAGGAACCGTGGTCACCAAGCGATGAGGACGATGCTGCCGCAGCTGCCGACATTCCCGATCCCTTTACCGACGAGTTCGACGCCTCCGACGACGAATGACCTCGCGGAGCGCCACGCCTATCTGGCGCTGGCGCTCCTCGAGCAGCTCGGCCCCCACCGCCTCGCCGCCCTCCTCTCCCATTTCGGTTCCGCCCAGGCCGTGCTCGCCGCGAGCGCCGCGCAGCTGCGCGCCATTGCCGGCCTGCCGAGTGCCGTCGTCGCGAACATTCTCGAGGCGCGCGCCGAGCGCATCCCGTCCCTCCTCGCCGACGCCGCCCGGGCAGGACAGTCGTTGCTCGTGCCGCCTGACGACGCGTTCCCGTCGGCGCTGCGCTCGATTCCAGGCCCCCCGGTACTGCTCTGGGCGCGAGGCGATCTCCGGCTGTTGCCGGCACCCGCTGTCGCGATCGTGGGGAGTCGCGACCACTCGCGCTACGGCGAGGAGATTGCGCGCGACCTGGCGATCGCCGCGGCACGCGCCGGGGTGACGGTGGTCAGCGGCATGGCACGAGGCCTCGATGCCGTGGCTCATCATGGCGCCCTCGACGTCGGTGGCGCGACGATCGGCGTGCTGGGCTGCGGCGTGGATGTCATCTACCCGCGGCAGAACGCCGACCTCTTTGCGCGGATGTATGCCAACGGGTTGCTGGTCAGCGAACACCCGCCGGGCGAGCGCCCCGATTCGCCGGGAGCCTTCCCACGACGCAACCGACTGATCAGCGGCCTGGCCAGCGTGGTGGTCGTCGTGGAGGCCGCGGAGGGGTCGGGGACGATGCTCACCGTGACGTCGGCGCTGGAGCAGGGGCGGGAGGTGCTGGTGGTCCCCGGACCGGTGAACTCGCCGACCTCGCGGGGGACGAACCGCCTACTGCGGGAGGGCGCCACGCCGCTGACCGAACCACGCGACCTCCTCTCCCTGTTCGGGGCCGCCGTGCCGACCGCGGCCGCGCGCGCGCCCGGGCCGCCACCCTGCACCCTCTCGCCGACCGAGGCGAGGGTCTTCGAGGCGCTCACCGGGGCCGGGCGGCACGTCGACGAACTGGCCCTCGCGGTCGGAATTCCGGTCGGGGAACTCCTGGCCACCCTGCTGGGCTTGGAGATCGGCGGATTGGCGCAGTCGCTGCCGGGGGGCCAGTATCGTCGGGCCGCCCGGGCCTGAAGGGCAGGGACTTGAGGCCGACATTACCATTCGGCCATGCACGTCTATCTCCACGTCCCGTTCTGCGCGCGGCGTTGCTCCTATTGCGACTTCGCGATCGCCGTCCGGAAGGCCTCGCCGGATGCCGACTTCCTCGACGCCCTGCGCGTCGAGTGGCGGACGCGTCGCGCGTTGCCGGCATGGGACGTCTGGCCGACCATCAGCACCCTCTATTTCGGCGGGGGCACGCCCTCCCGGCTCGAGGGGGAGACGATCGCGCGTCTGATTCAGATGATCACCGCCGACCGGCCGCTCGCCGCCGATGCGGAGGTCACGCTGGAGGCGAACCCGGACGACGTCACGCCCGACCGCGCCAACGCCTGGCGCGAGGCCGGCGTGAACCGGATCTCGCTCGGCGTGCAGAGTCACGAGCCCTCGGTGCTGGAGTGGATGCATCGCACCCACACGGCGCAGCAGGTGCCGTTTGCCGTCTCGATCCTGCGCAACGCCGGCTTCGACAACATCTCGATGGACCTGATCTTCGGCGTGCCGGTGGCGCTGCGCCGCGACTGGCTGCGCGACTTCGACCTCACGCTCGAGCTGGAGCCGACGCACATCTCGCTCTACGGCCTGACCGTCGAGCCGCACACCCCGCTGGCCCACTGGACCACGCGCGGGGAGTCGGCCGTGATTGGCGACGACCGCTACGCGACCGAATTCCTCGAGGCGCACGACCTGCTCGTGAATGCCGGCTTCGAGCATTATGAAGTCTCGAACGCGGCCAAGCCGGGCTTCCGCTCGCGCCACAATTCGGCGTACTGGCGGGGGGCCGACTACATCGGGCTCGGGCCGTCGGCGCACTCGCTGCTCCACGGAATCCGTTCCTGGAACGTCCGCGAATGGGCCGAGTACGCCCGGCTGGCGGCTCGCGGCGAACCGCTGACCGCGGGCGACGAGGCCCTCGATGGAGATGCCCGCCGCCTCGAGCGGCTCTACCTGGGGCTCCGGACTACCGATGGCCTGGCGGAGTGGGAAGTGCCCGAGGGGGCGCGCGCCAACTGGATCCGGACGGGGTGGGCGGTGCTCGCCGACGGGAAGATCCGCCTGACCGCGGAAGGGTGGCTCCGGCTGGATGCGCTGGTTTCCGCGATCTCGGATTCCTAGCTTTCCCCGATGGCCGACCCCGAATCCCTGTCCGACCGCGAGCGCCGGGTGCTCGAAGCGGTCATCGAGACCTACATCGCGACCGCGGAACCGGCCGGCAGCCAGACCGTGGCCCGCCGCTCGGCGCTGGGGATTTCCCCGGCCTCGATCCGCAGCACGATGTCGGACCTCGAGGCGAAGGGGTTCCTCTACCATCCGCACACCTCCGCGGGGCGGATCCCGACCGATCGTGCCTATCGGGTGTATGTGGATCGGATGGTGCGCGGCACGCCGCCCGACGCACAGGCGCGGGAACAGCTCGAGGTCGAGCTGGTCGCCGCCAACGCGAGCGAGGAGTTGCTGAAGCGCGCGGCGCAGGTGCTCGGGATCCTCACGCAGGAGCTGGGCGTTGCCGTGGGACCGGCGTTGGACGAGATCGTGCTGGAGCGGGTGGACTTGGTCGCGGTGTCGGTCGAACGACTCCTGATGGTGCTCAACCTGCGCAGCGGCACGGTGCGCACCATCTATGTGCGGTTGCCGAGCGCGCTCTCGCGCGACCAGGTCGACGAGGTCCAGCGGCTGCTCAACGAGCGGCTCGGCGGCCTCACGCTGCGCGAGGTGCGCGCCACCCTCGGCGACCGCTTGCGCGACGCGGCGGCGACGCCGGAAGCGGCCGAGCTGCTCGACATCATTCTGGCCGAGGGGGACGGGCTCTTCGACCCGTCGGACGTCGGCGGGGCGGTGTTGCTGGGGAGTGCCTCGGTCCTCGTGGACCAGCCCGAGTTCGCGTCGAGTGAACGGATGCGCTCGCTGCTCTCGCTCACCGACCGGCGCGACGTGCTGCAGGCCGCGCTGGCGCAGCGCAAGCAGGACGGCATGACAGTGACCATCGGTGGCGAACACGGCGATCCCGGCCTGGCCGGCTTTACCCTCGTCACCTCCACGTACCGGCGCGGCGGCGCGACCGGCGTCATCGGCGTGCTGGGACCGACGCGGATGCCTTACGACAAAATCATCGGCCTCGTCGAACATACCGGACGACTGGTCGAGGGACTCTTGCAGTGAGCGATCTGTACGAAATGCTGGGCATCGCGCGCGGTGCCTCCGACGACGAGATCAAGAAGGCCTATCGCAAGCAGGCGATGGAATACCATCCGGACCGCAACGCGTCGCCGGATGCCGAGGCCAAGTTCAAGGAGATCTCGGAGGCGTACCAGATCCTGTCGGATCCGGACAAGCGCGCCTACTACGATCGCACGGGGGCGGCGCCGGGCAGCGGCGGCGGCTTCGGCGGGGGCCCCGGCTTCCAGCACATCGACCTCTCCGAGGCGCTGAACATCTTCATGCGCGACTTCGGCGGCTTCGGCGGCCTGGAGAGCCTCTTCGGCGGCGGGCGGGCGCAGGGCGAGACGAATCGCGGCCAGGACATTCGCGTCACGGTGAAGCTCACGCTCACCGAGGTCGCCCTCGGGGCCAAGCGCAACATCAAGATCAAGACGCTGACGCCGTGCGAGCCGTGCGGCGGCACCGGCGCGGCGAAGGGCACCAAGCCGGTGAAGTGCGGCACCTGCGAGGGGTCGGGCGAGGTGCGTCGCGCGGCGCGCTCGATGTTCGGGCAGTTCGTGCAGGTCGGTCCGTGTCCCGCGTGCCGCGGCGAGGGATTCGTCATCCGGACGCCGTGCGAGGTCTGTCGCGGCGAGGGCCGGGTGAAGGGCGAGCGGACCGTGGCGGTCGACATTCCCGCCGGTGTCTCGGACCAGAACTACCTCACCATGCGCGGGGTCGGCGCGACGGGGCCGCGCGGTGGCCCCGCGGGTGACCTGCAGGTGATGATCGAGATCGTCGAGGACGAGCGCTTCCAGCGTCAGGGCGACGACCTTCTCCTCGACCTCCCGCTGTCGTTCTCGCAGGCGGCGCTCGGCACCACCGCCACCATCCCCACGCCGTATGGCGACGAGTCGCTCGAGGTGCCGGCCGGCTCCCAGGCCGGCACGGTCCTCCGGCTGCGCGGGAAGGGGATCCCGCGCCTCGGCGGCGCCGGCACGGGCGACCTCAACGTGCGGCTCCACGTCTGGACGCCGGACGAACTCACCGACGTGCAACGGCAGCTCTTCGTCGAACTCGCCAAGCACGAGGGCGAAGGCCCGGGCCGGAAGGGCGGCTTCTGGTCGAAGCTCAAGGAAGCCCTCGGCGCATGACCCCGACCTGGTGGCGCATCAGTATCGAGTGTCGGCCCGAGGACACTGACGCAGTCGCCGCGATGCTCATCGCGGCGACGGGGCAGGGTGTAGAAGAGCCATCGCCCGGGGTGCTCCTCACCGTCGAGACATCCGAGGAGGCCGCGGCAGAGTTGGTCGGGTCGCTGGTGGCGTGCTTCCCCGAGCTCGAGGGGAGCGTCACGCCCCTCGATCCGGTTGACTGGTCCGTGAAGTGGCGCGACGGCATCATCACCCGTCGTTTCGGGCGGCTGGTGGTCACCGCGTCCTGGCTGCCGGTCGTGCCCGAGGGCGATGAGGTCGTGGTCTCCCTCGATCCGGAATCGGCGTTCGGAAGCGGTGAGCATGGCTCGACGCGCGCGGCGATGACGCTGCTCGAACGCCACCTCGTCCCCGGCGACCGCGTCCTCGATTTCGGCAGCGGGTCGGGCATCCTCGCGATCGCCGCGGCAAAGCTCGGCGCGACGAGCGCGATCGGCATCGAGGTCGATGATGAATCGCATCCGATCGCCGAGGCGAACGCCGAGAAGAACGGCGTGAGCGATCGGGTCACCTTCCTGATCGGTGATGCCGGCGACCTCGGCATCCTCGCCGGTCCGGCCGAGGTGGTCTGCTCGAACATCCTCCGCACCGTGAACACGTTGCTGCTCCCTGCGATCCAGCGCTCGCTGGTGCCGGGCGGCCTCGCGATCTTCGCGGGCATGGAAGACATGGAGGAGGAGCTGTTCCGCCCGGTGCTCGCGCGCGAAGGGTGGACCGTCATCGACGACGTGCACGACGCCGGCTGGTGGGGCGTGGCGGCGCGCTTCGGGTGATCCGGCTCCTCGTCCCGGCCGCCACGCTGGTGGTCGGCGAGTCGATCCGGCTCGACGACGAGGAGGCGCACCACCTCGACGTGCGGCGTGTCGCCGACGGGACCATCGGCGAGGCGCTCGATGGCGTCGGCGCCGCGGCCACTGGGGCCATCATTCGCGAGGGGAAGCGCTGGCAGTTCCGCGCGGAGCGCATCACGCAGGATCCCCCGCCCGCGCCATTGCTGCTCGCGGTCGGTGGTGGCGACAAGGACCGCTTCCTCTGGCTCGCCGAGAAGGCGGCGGAGCTCGGCGTGACCGTGCTGGTGCCGCTCGAGACGGCGCGCTCACGGCATGTCGAGAATCGCCTGCGCGAGGGGACGATCGAGAAGGGCCGTCGCCGCGCGCGCGAGGCCTGCAAGCAGTCGGGCAATCGCTGGGCACCGATCGTCGCCGACCTGACGCCGATCGGTGCACTGCCGGCGTTGCTGCCTGCGGCAGAGTGGTGGCTTGGCGAGGCAGGTGCTGCGGCGTTGCCGACCTTGCCTGCCGACGCAGCCGTCGGCTGGCTGATCGGTCCGGAAGGGGGCTTCAGCGACGCCGACCTCTCTTCGATCGCCACCCACGTTGCACCGCAGCCCGCAGCGCTCGGCCGTCATATCCTCCGGTTCGAGACCGCCGCGATTGCGGCGGCGGTGCTCACCGCGGATCGTCGCCGCACTCAGTGAGCGCGGATTCCCTCCAGCACTGACATCCGCCGCGCCCCGGGATAGGGGGCGTTCGGCCCCTTCGCGGCCAGCCAGAGGATCCGGTTGAACGCATCCTCGTCGGCCATGTCCTCGACGTCGAAGCGGAGCCGCGCCGAAGCGGCGGCACCGGCGGTGCGCGACGGATTCTTCTCGGTCAGCGGCGTCGCGGGCGTCAGCACGTCGTAGGGGCGGAGGTCCGGCGTGGTGCGCCAGATCTCGCGGAGCGGCCGTCCGAAGTGGTCGAACTGCGACAGCGCATCGAGGCCGAGCAGTTCCTCGATCGTGCGCAGCACGTCGGTCGTGTTCGCGAAGCGATGCATCACGCCACCCTTCGTCCAGGGCGAGATCACCAGCATCGGCGAGCGATGACTGTCAACGTGGTCGGGGCCGTTTTGCGCGTCGTCCTCGAGCACGAACACCGCGGTGCTCTTCCAGAACGGCGAGCGGGACAGCGCCGCGATGATGCGGCCCAGTGCGAGATCGTTGTCGGCCACCATCGCCTTCGGCGTCGGCGCGTCGGCGCGCAGCCCGAGCGTATGGTTGTTGGGCAACCGCACGATCTCGAACTGCGGCATCGTCCCCGCCTTCACGTGCTCGGCGAATTCCTCGAGCCAGATGTCGGCACGGACCTGGTCAGTGATCGAGAGGTCGTAGGCCGGGAACCTCTCGTTGGTGTGCGTCCTGAGGAACGGCTTGAGGCCGGTGTAGCCGGCCGGGAGGTCCTTCTTGTCCATCCCCTCGCCGATCACGAACTCGCCGTAGTTGCGGAAGGTGATCCCCTTCCGCTGTGCGAGGTCCCAGAGGTAGCCGTTCGCCGGTTCGTTGACGTCCTCCTCGGCGACATTGCCCGGGCCCCATCCGCGATTGGTCCCCTCATAGTCGTAGCTGCGCCCGCGACCGGAGTAGTTGGACTCGACCGTCTTCTGCAGGTAGTCGGTGGTGTAGGCGGCGGTCGACCAGTTGTGGCCGTCGGCGCTGATCTCGGCGTTGACGAAGAAGCGGTCGTAGATCCCGAACCGTTCGGCGAGCGCATGCTGGTTCGGCGTGACGCCGCGCCCGAAGTAGACGAGCGAGGTGTCGCCATCGGCGCCGGGGAGATCGCCGAGCACCTGGTCGTAGGTGCGGTTTTCCTTGATCACGTAGATCACGTGCTCGATCGGCGGGTAGCGCGTGGTGAGTGCGGTCGGGACATCCCAGCGATTGGCGTGGGCGACCGTCGCCGAGAGCGGCGCGAGGCCGGCGCGGTCGAGACGCGCCGTCAGCGAAATCGTGAGCGTGCCGGAGAGCTGCGCCAGCGTGTAGCCGGTGCCGTCGCCCTGGCGCTCCTTCGAGGCGCGCGGCCCCGGACCGTTCGGATTCGGCCCGGTCCCTTTCCCCTTGCCGTTCACCACGATCAGCGTGTCACCCGAGGTGGCAATCGCCGTCGGGTACCACTCGGCCGGGATGCGGCCGAGGAGCGAGTCGCTGCCGGCCGCACTCGGTACGCCGGCGAACTTGGCGGAGAGGTCGAACACCGCCACCGCATTGGCATCGCCCTCGGCCACGAAGAGGCGCGTGCCGTCGGCGGAGAGGGCGAGTCCGTTCGGCGTGCTCCCCTCGGCCGGTCCGGCCGGCGGCGGATCGAGCAGCTCGCCGAGTCGGGTGTGTGCCACCGCATCGATGACCGTGACGCGGTCGGTGCTCGCCGAGGCGGCGAAGAGGCGCGTGCCGTCGCGATTCAGCAACAACGCCGAGGGATGGCGGCCGGCCGGAATCGCCGCGACCTGGCGCAGGGCGCCGTTCCGCGGCGCGAAGGCCAGCACGGCGCCCCCATTCCACTGCGACACAAAGACGGTGCCGTTCGGGGCAACGACGACGCCGTAGGGATAGCGACCGGTCGGCAGACGCTGGATGACCTGCGCGCGCGCCACGTCGATCACGGCGAGCGAGTCGCCCAGGTTTTCGGCCACGTAGAGCAGGCGGCCATCGGGGGAGAGCGCGAGGCCCGCCGGATAGCGCGTGCCCGCCGACTTCGCCGGCTTCACCGCCAGGACCAGCGAATCGGTCAGCGAGGCGCGACCATCGATGTAGGCGTAGCGATAGACCACGTCCTGGTTGCCGCCGCTGACGTACAGCGTCTTCCCGTCTGGCGCGAACGCGGCGCCGAGGAAGGCTGCCGCCTGTTTCAGCGTCTGCCGTACGGTGCCGTCGGCGTTGACGATCTGCACCCCCTGTTCGCTGTAGCCGCTGAGGATCAGCGCATAGGCGCCGTCGGGCGCCCGCACGATGGTGAGCGGGAGCGCGCCCACCGGATGGGAGCGCCCGACGGGCTGCAGCGATTTGCCCGTCGGCAGGAGCGGACCCTCGCCAAGCTGACCGGGCGTCGAACTGCCCGGGGCCGAGGGGGCCCCACACGCGGCGGTCAGGGCGAGCAGCAGGGCGGGGAGGTGAGGAGGTATTTTCATCCCTGAATCGTACCTCGTGGTTCGCGCGTACCGTAGTCTCCCGCGCGAACCGCATCGGGGATCGTGACCCAGTCGAGACGCCTTGCTCCGGATCGGCCAGATATGCGCCCGTTGCTCCCACTGCTGTCGTTGCTCCCGTTCGTGGTTGGTTGCACGGGTGAGTCCCCGTTCATCTGCACCACCGAGGCGCGCTTCGGGGTGAACATCACGGTGCGCGACGCCGTGACGCAGCAGCCGATCCTGGCGGGGGTTCGCGGGGCGCTGCACGAGGGCACGTACCTCGATTCGCTCCACGTCTTCACCGACATCGAGGGGCACCTCCACTCCCTGGCCGGGGCCGTCGAACGGCCGGGGAGCTACCGGATCGAGTTGGTCGCCACCGGCTACCTCCCGTGGTCCCGCGACAACGTCGTCGTCACCGCCGATCGCTGCCACGTCACTCCGGTCTCCGTGCAGGCCAGCCTGACCCCCGCCACCTGAACCGGTTTCGACCCCATGCAACTGCCTGACTGCATCTTCTGCCGGATCGCCCTAGGCGAGATCCCGGCCCAGGTCGTGGCGCGGAGCGACCATGCGGTCGCCTTCCGCGACCTCTCGCCGCAGGCCCCCACCCACGTCCTGGTGATCCCGATCCACCATCTGGCCTCGGCCGCCGACGCCACCGGCCCCGAGGGAGCGGCCCTGCTGGGCGAGGTCATGGCTCTCGGGGTCCGGGTCGCCGCCGAGCTGGGGCTGGCCGAGGGGGGGTACCGTTTCGTGATGAACACCGGCCGGGAGGGGGGCAGACGGTGCACCACCTGCATTTGCATGTGCTGGGGGGGAGGCAGATGCGGTGGCCGCCGGGGTGAGGCAGGCCGTGAACCGTAAGACGTGAAACGGGGGCGTCCTTGGGCCAGCGCCTGCTGACCCCGTTTCACCTTTCACGTTTGACCCCCCCATCCAGGTTGCCCTAACCCCAATCCCGCACTAGCTTTGGCCTTCTATGTCTTAACCGCCCCCTGATCGGGGGTCCGAGAGGGGTGATTTAGTTCATGTCAGAAGTCGTCATCCACGAGGATGAGAGCTTCGAGCGGGCGCTCAAGCGCTTCAAGAAGAAGTGTGAAAAGGCGGGCATTCTCTCCGATCTGCGCAAGCACCGGCACTACGAAAAGCCGAGCGAGAAGCGGAAGCGGAAGGAAAACGCCGCCCAGCGCAAGACGCGTCGCGGCCGTACGTATGCCTGAGATCACCGCTCGCCTGCGCGCCGACCAGATCGTGGCGCGGAAGGCTGCCGACAAGGACCGGACCCTGCTGCTGGGGACGGTCCTTGCCTCGTTGAAGAACCGTGAGCTCGAGCTCGGTCACGAGCCCACGGACGTCGAAGCGGTCGAGGTGCTGCGGAAGCAGATCAAGCAGCGTCTCGATTCCGTCGAGCAGTTCACCAAGGCGGCCCGGCCCGAGCTGGCGGCCCGCGAGGAGTACGAGATCGGTGTCCTCAAGGGCTATCTGCCGCCCGAGATTGACCCCGAGGAGATCCGTGTCGCCGCGCGTGCCGCGGTCGCGGCCGGCACCACCGACCTTGGCAAGCTGATGGGTGTGCTCATGGGACAGTTCAAGGGACGCACCGACGGCAAGGTGATCAACCAGGTCGCCCGCGAGGCGCTGTCGCAGGGATGACCGTGCCCGAGGCAGGAACGACCGGGGTGCCGTCCCATCGGGGGAGCGGCACCCCGTTGCCGTTGGACCCTGCGACCTCCGCCGACGCCCTCGCCGCGCTGGAGTTCCAGGCGGTGCTCGACATCGTCGCAGGCTACGCCGCGGGCCCGTTGGGCGCCTCGCAGCTGCGCACGCGCCGGCCCACCGCCGACGCGGGGTGGATCCGCTGGGAACTCGCCCTCGTCGGCGAGCTTCTCGCGGTGCTTCGTCGCGGCGACCGGCTCGAGGTGCCGCCGGTCCCCGAATTGAAGGGCGCCCTCGGGCGGCTCCGCATGGACGGCAGCGTGCTCGAGATCAGTGAGCTGGCGGCGGTGCGAGTGACCCTCGCGGCAGGGCGCACCGTGGCGCAGGAACTCGAGCGACTCGCCGAAGCCTGCCCCATGGTCGCCGCGCTGCGTGCGCCGCCGGCCGATCGCACCGTGGAGCGGATGCTCGAGCTCGCCGTCGGCGACGACGGCGAGCTGCTCGACACCGCGTCGCCGGCGCTCGCCGCCGCGCGCCGGGAAGTGCACGCCGCGCGCGAGCGGCTGGTGCGGCGCCTCGAGTCGCTGCTCCGCGACCTCGACTCGGCCGCGGTGCCCGCAGGCGCGACGGTCACGATGCGCGGCGGTCGCTACGTCATCCCGGTGCGCCGCGATGCGCGGGCACGCCCTGAAGGCATCATTCACGACGAATCGGGCTCTGCCGGCACGCTCTTCCTCGAGCCGTCGGCCGCGATCGAGCTCGGCAACGCGGTGCGCGCCGCGATCATCGCCGAGGAGCGCGAGACGCTCGTCGTGTTGCGCGACCTCACCGAACGGCTGCGGCCGCTGCGCGACACGATCGCCGCGCTGCATGCCGTGGCCGTGGAAGTCGACACGATCCTGGCCCGCGCGCGCTGGGCCCGTGACACCAACGGCGAGGTGCCCGGCGTCGGCGAGGTCGGCTCGAAGCTGGTGCTCCACGGGGCGCGCCATCCGTTGCTGCTCGCGCGCGGCATCAAGGTCGTCCCGTTCGACCTGGTGCTCGATGGCGCCGAGCGCACGTTGTTGATCTCGGGTCCGAACACCGGCGGCAAGACCGTCCTGCTCAAGGCGACCGGCCTCATGCTCGCGCTGACGCAGGCCGGGATCGTCCCGCCGATCGGGGCCGAGTGCGTGCTGCCGATCGTGCGTCGGCTCTTCGTCGACATCGGCGACCACCAGTCGCTCGCCGCGGATCTCTCGACCTTCTCGGCGCACGTCGCCGAACTGCGCCGCATCCTCGAGTCGTCGGAGGCGGGGACGATCGTGATCCTCGACGAGGTCGGCTCCGGCACCGATCCGGCGGAGGGCGGCGCCCTCGCGATGGCGATCCTCGAGACGCTCACGCGTCGCGGCGTGCTCACCCTCGCAACCACGCACCTCGGGGCACTCAAGGATCTCGCGACGCGGGTCCCCGGCGTCGTGAACGGCTCGCTGCAGTTCGACGCGGCCACGCTCTCGCCGACCTACCGCTTCACCAAGGGGATCCCCGGTCGCTCCTATGGGCTCGCGATCGCGCGGCGGCTCGGTGTCGATCCGGCGGTGCTCGAGGCCGCCGAGGCGCTGGTGCCGGAAGCCGAGCGCGATCTCGATCGCCTGCTCGCGCAGGTCGAGGCGCGCGAGCAGGCGTTGCGTGCCGAGGAGTCGGCCGTGCGCGAACGCGTCGGTGACGTCGAGCGGCGCGAGGCGGTCGCGACGATGACCGCCGAGTTGCAGGCCGCCCGCGAGGCGGAGCTGAAGCGGCAGGAGAAGGAGGCCGAGCGCGAACGCGCCAAGCAGGCGAAGGCCTACCTGCTGCAGGCCCGCAAGCTGGTCGAGGATGCGCTCGCGCTCGCCAAGGGGGCCGCCGACGAGGCCTCCGCGAAGGAAGCGCGTCGGTTGGTGGAGGAGGGGGTGCGGAGCGAGTCGCGCCGTCTCGACGAACGCGACACGCTCGAACCGGCCGGGAGCGGGGCGATCGCCATCGGCCGACGGGTGCGCCTCTCGACCGGGACGGTCGGCGAGGTCGCCGAGATCCGCAGCGACGGCAAGGTGGTGGTGATGGTCGGCACGATGCGACTGGTGGTGACGGCGGCGTCGCTCACCCCCCTCAACGCCGCCGAAGCGGCGCCGAAGGCGAAGCCGATGCTGCGCCCGGTCGACGAGCCGACGCGCGAGGCCGCCTACGAACTCGACCTGCGCGGGATGCGCGCCGACGAGGCCGAGGCGGTCGTGCTGGGTGCCATCGACGGGGCCGTGCTCGCCGAGCAGCCGCACCTCGCGATCATCCACGGGATGGGGACGGGCGCGCTCCGCGACATGGTGCGGCGGCTGCTCACGCACGACAAGCGGGTCGCGTCGTTCGACTTCGCGCAGCGGCAGCAGGGTGGCACCGGCGTCACGATCGCGGTGCTTCGCTGATGGCGCGGATCCCGGACGAGCTGATCGAACAGGTGCGCGACAGCGCCGACCTGCTCGAGATCGTGCAGGAGTCGATCCAGCTCAAGCGGAACGGCAGCGACTGGCGCGGGCCCTGTCCGTTCCATGGCGGGACCAATCGCAACTTCGCCGTGATCCCGAAGAAGAACCTCTACTACTGCTTCGTCTGCCACGAAGCCGGCGACGTCTTCACCTGGTACCAGAAGCGCCTCGGCCTCGACTACCCGTCGTCGGTGCGCGAGGTCGCGCGTCGCGTCGGCGTGGTGATCCCCGAGGCCACCGAACGGGTCGGCCCCGATCCGCGCGAGCCGCTCTACCAGGCGTGCGAGGTGGCGCAGGGGTGGTTCGCGACGCAGCTGCGCGAATCGACGGAAGCGGAGCCGGCCCGCCGCTACCTGCTCGACCGGCACTTCGCCCTCGATGCCGCGGCGGAGCTCGGCCTCGGCTATGCACCGCGCGGCGCCGAGTTCGTGGCGGCGATGAAGCAGCTCGGCCTCCGCGAGGAGGCGATGCTCGAGGCGGCGCTCGTGATCCGGCGCGACGACGGCACGTTGGCGCCGCGCTTCCGGGGGCGGCTGCTCTTCCCGATTCACGACCTCCGCGGCCGCGTCGTCGGCTTCGGTGGCCGGATCCTCGGCAAGGGAGAGCCGAAGTATCTCAACTCGCCCGAGACGCCGATCTTCCACAAGGGCGAGCAGCTCTACCACATGCACCTGGCCAAGCACGCGATCCGGAAGAGCGGCTTCGCGATCCTGGTCGAGGGGTACTTCGACACGCAGCGGCTGGCGCTGGCCGGGATCGACCACGTGGTCGCCCCGCTCGGCACCGCGTTCACCGAGGCGCAGGCAACGCTGCTCAAGCGCTTCACGGGCGAAGTCGTGATCCTCTACGACAGCGACGCCGCCGGGCTCAAGTCGACCTTCCGTGCCGGCGACGTGCTGCTCGCCCACGGCGTGCGCGTCCGGGTGGCGACGATGCCGCCCGGCGACGATCCCGACACCCTCGTGCAGCATGGTGGGGCGGCCGCGCTCGCGCCGATACTCGATGATGCCGTCGACCTCCTCGAGCGGAAGCTGCAGCTGCTGGAGCGGAAGGGGTGGTTCGCCGACGTGCGGAAGGCGCGCGAGGCGCTCGACAAGCTCCTCCCGACGCTGCGAGCCGCGAGCGATCCGGTCACCCGCGAGCTCTACCTCTCGCGCGTCGCCGAGCGGCTCGGCATCCCCCGCGACGTCGTGGCGACCGAGGCGGCCGCGAAGCCGCGGGCCGCGATGCTGCCGCCCCGACCCTCGTCGTCGCCCGCGCAGGCCGACGGGCCGCCGGAGTGGCACCGCGAGGAATCGGGGCCGGCCGACCGGCCCGTGCCGCGCCGCGCGGCTGCTCGGACACCGGGGGCCGAGATCGAGCGGAAGCTGCTCCGGCTGCTGTTGACCTCCCCCACCTGGCTGGCCCGGGCCAGCGGGGAACTGCCCCCGGACCGCTTCACGGTGCCGACCTTCGCCCGGATCTACGCCGCGCTCGTGGCGCTGCCGGATGGTGCGCCGGTCGGCGATGCCCTGCTGGGGCTCGATCCCCGGGCCCAGGAGGCCTGGCAGGCCCTCATGGACTCCCCGCCGCCGGGCGAGGGGTATCACGTGGACCAGGAGTATGCCGGGGCGCTGGAGGCCCTGGAGGAGATTCACCAGTTCCCCGAAATCGCCGCCGAACCCGACTCGCAGGAGCGCAGCCGCCGCTGGCGCGCCCTCAGCAAGGAGGGGCAGGCCCGATTCCGGATGTATCTTGCCACTGCGCCGCGCCCGCGCGCGAGCCGCGACGATCCGCCAACAGAGGAATGATCCCTGATGCATCCTGACTTGCCGAAGCTGCTCGATGTCCAAGCGAAGGATCGCCGCCTTGCCGAACTGGCCGAGCGACTGGAAGCCCTGGAGAGCGAGCGCGCCCTGCTCGACGTGGCCGTCGACCGGATCAAGAACGAGATCCACTCCGCGACGCGCACCGCCACCGACTTCGCGCGCCGCCGCGACGAGACGGCCGCGAAGCTCGACACCCAGAAGAGCAACCAGGAGAAGCGCCGGGTCCGGCTTGAGCAGGAACGGAACCCGCGCCTCGCCGCGCAGCTGATGGCCGACGTCGAACTCGCGCGCAGCATCCTGGCGCAGGAAGAGAGCGAGTGGATGCGCCTGGCGGATGACGCCACGACGCGCGGCAACGCCGTGACCGAGATCGAGGGGCGGCTCGCCGCGCTCCACGCCGAACAGGCCGAGGCGCGCGCCTCGTTCGCCGAACGGCTGGCCGCCTTGCAGGGCGAGCTCGACGCGGCGAAGGCGGAGCGCGAGACGTCCGCCTCGGCGCTCGATCGCACGCTGCGCACGCGCTACGATCGCCTGCGCAGTTCGCGGCAGACGGAGATCCTCGTCCCCGCGACCAAGTCGATCTGCACCGCCTGCTACACGGCGATCCCGTCGTCGCGCATCGGCCGGCTCGAGGCGGAGGGGCTGCTGCTCGAGGGGTGCGAAATGTGCGGCGCCATCATCTACCTGCAGGAATCGGTCGTCTGACCACCGCGCCCCGCTGGCGCGTCGCGCCGGCCCCGGATCCCGAGGCCGCCGCGTCGCTGGCGGCGGCGCTGTCCCTCCCACTCCCGCTCGCCAAGTTGCTGGTGCAGCGGGGGTACGCCGAGGAGGCGCGGGCCCGCGCCTTCCTGCGCCCCACCCTCGATGCCCTCGCCGAGCCGCTGACGCTCGCCGGCATGGTCGACGCCGTTGCGATCATTCGCCGCGCGGTGGCGGCCGGGTCGCCGATCCTCGTGCATGGCGACTATGACGTCGACGGCCAGTGTGCCACGGCGCTGCTCACTCGCGCCCTGCGGCTGGCCGGCGCGACGGTGCACCCGTTCGTGCCGCACCGCACGACCGACGGCTACGACTTCGGCGCCGCCGGCCTGGCCGAGGCCGAGCGCGTCGGCGCCGGGCTGATCCTCACCTGTGATTGCGGCACCAACGCCATCGACGCGGTGGCCTCGGCGAAGGCCGCTGGCCGGTTGGTGATCATCACCGACCACCACCTGCCGGGTCCGTTGCTTCCCGCTGCCGATGCCATCATCAATCCGCAGCGCGCGGACGATCAGGCCGGCCTCGGCATGATGTGCGGCACCGGCATCGCCTTCAAGCTGGTGCAGGCGCTGGTCGAGCCGCTCGGGCTTCCCGCCTCGCTGCCGCTGCATCTCCTCGATTACGTCGCGATCGCCACGATCGCCGACGTGGTGCCGCTGGTGGGCGAGAACCGCATCCTCGTGAAGCACGGCTTGCGTCTCCTGCAGGAGTCGCGCTGGGCGGGGCTGCGCGCGCTGCTGGCGCAGTGCGATCTCGCGGGGAAGACGGTGCGCGCCGGCCAGGTCGGTTTCACGCTCGCGCCGCGGCTCAACGCGGTCGGTCGGATCGCCGATGCCAAGGACGGCGTGCGCCTGCTGCTGCTCGACGACGAGCGGGAAGCGGCCTCGCTCGCCGCCACGCTCGATCGACTGAACCGCGAGCGCCAGGCGCTCGACCAGCAGATCCAGGATGATGCGATGGCGCTGGTGGAGTCCGAGTACGCCGATCCCACCCTGCATCCCGCGATCGTCCTCGCAGGCGAGGGATGGCATCCGGGGGTGATCGGGATCGTCGCGTCGCGCGTGGTCGAGCGCTACGGTCGCCCCACCTTCCTGATCGGGCTCGATGGTGCGGTGGGGAAGGGAAGCGGCCGGAGCATCGAGGGCTTCGACCTGCACGCCGCGCTCACGGCGTGCGGCGACCTGCTCACGCGCTACGGTGGCCACCGGATGGCGGCCGGACTCACCATCCCGAGCGATCAGGTCGCGGCGTTCCGCGAGCGGTTCGTCGGCGTCGCCCGCGCGCAGCTTACGGTCGACGATCTTGGGCCGACGCAGCGGGTCGACCTCGAGCTGCCGCTGGGCGAGGTCACCGACGAGCTCGAGCGACTCGGCCGCCACCTCGAGCCGTGCGGGATGGGGAACGCGGCCCCCGTGCTCGGCGCACGCCGTGTACGCCTCCAGGGGAGCCGCACCGTCGGCGAGAAGCATCTCAAGACGAGCCTCGCCGCCGATGGCCGCGTCGTCGATGCGATCGCGTTCGGCTGGGCGGATCGTGCCGCCGGCTTCGCCGACGCGCTCGTGGACGTGGCATTCCGTTTGGAGCGCAACGAGTTCCGAGGCGTGTCTTCGCTGCAGGCCCGCGTGCTTGCCCTCGCCCCGACCCGCGGCGCATGACGCGCATCGTGAGCGGGCGATGGGGCGGGCGCCGCCTGCAGGTGCCGAAGGACGACCGCGTGCGCCCGACGGCCGAGCGGGTTCGTGAGGCGTGGCTCGCGATCCTCGGGCCGGAGCTTGCCGATGCCACCGTGCTCGATCTCTTTGCCGGCAGCGGCGCACTCGGCCTCGAGGCACTCTCCCGTGGCGCACGGCACGCGACCTTCGTCGAGTTGAATGCGCCATCACTGGCGTCGATCAAGGCCAACATCGCCGCGCTCGGCGCGGACGCGGAGACCACCGTCCGCCGCGGCGACGCGATGCGGATTGCGGCCGCGCTCGAACCGGGGGCGTTCGACCTGGCACTCGCCGACCCGCCATTTTCCATCGATCATGCGTCGCGACTCGCCGACCTCTGGCGCGAACGCCCCTTTGCAGGGATTCTTGCAGTCGAACATCCACCGACGGTCACCCTCCCCGGTGCCGACACGCGCCGCTGGGGCGACATCGCCGTCTCCTTCTTCCGGGCCCCATGACTCGCATCGCGATCTACCCAGGCTCGTTCGACCCGCCGACCCGCGGCCACGAAGACCTCATCCGTCGCGCCCTGACGATGGTGGACCGCCTCATCGTCGCCGTCGCCATCAATCCCGCCAAGGAGCCGCTCTTCACCGTCGAGCAGCGGCTGGCCATGCTCGAAGAGGTGACCGACCGCGACCCGCGGATCGAGTATGCCTCCTTCTCCGGATTGCTCGCCGATTTCGCGCGCGAGCGCGACGCCACGATCGTGGTGCGCGGCCTGCGCGCGGTCAGCGACTTCGAGTATGAATTCCAGATGGCGATGATGAACCGGAAGCTGCACGGCACGCTGGAGACCGTCTTCCTCGTGCCCGCCGTCGACCTGACCTACCTCTCGTCGTCGTTGGTGCGCACGGCAGCGCGCTTCGGCGGGAATCTTGACGGACTGGTGCACCCCGCGGTGGCCAAGGCGCTCGCGACGCGGTTCGGTCGGTGACGTTTCGGGACGCGGTGCGCCGCCGTGCGAGCGGCGCCAGGGCGCGGTTGGTCTTTCCGGAGGGGGGCGACCCCCGGATCCAGGCCGCCGCTGCGACGCTGCAGTCGCTCGGGATCGCCGATCCGATCCTGCTCGGGGGCGGGCACGGCGACCTCACCAGCGATGACCGCCTGCCTGCCGTCGCCAACTGGCTGCGGCATCGCCGGCCGGCCAGCGTGCGCGATGGTGTCCACGCGCTCGACCTCGCTGCCGACCCGCTCCGCTTCGGCGCCGCCCTGGTCGGACTCGGCCTGGCCGATGGCTGTGTCGCCGGCGCGGTGGCCCCGACGGCCGATGTCCTGCGAGCGGCACTCTGGGGCATCGGTCTGGCGGAAGGGATCACGGCCGTCACGTCGGCGATGTACCTCGGCCTCCCCGACGGGCGGGTGCTGACCTACACCGACATTGCTGTGATCCCGGTGCCGACCCCGGAGCAGATGGCAGCGGCTGCCGTCGCCGCGGCGGCCGACCGTCGCGCGCTTGTCGGCGACGAGCCGATGGTGGCGTTCCTCTCGTACAGCACGCTCGGTAGCGCGGCTGGGCCGGAGGTGGAACGGGTCCGGGCCGCGCTGGAGGCCTTCCGTGCCCTCGCCCCGGAGGTCCCGGCCGACGGCGAACTGCAGGCCGACGCGGCCCTCGACGCCTCGGTTGCGGCCCGGAAATGCCCCGACTCGGCGGTCGGGGGGCGGGCCAATGTGCTGGTCTTCCCCTCGCTCGAGGCGGGAAACATCGCCTACAAGCTGACTGAACGGCTGGCCGGCGCCTCGGCCGCCGGGCCGCTCCTGCAGGGCTGGCTCGCCCGATGTCCGACCTGTCGCGCGGGGCCACACCGGACGATATTGTGGACGTTGCCGCGATGGTGGTGCTGCAGGCCATGGCGCGGATGCACTCGACTCAAGGAGCAGGAACCGATGGCGTTCACTGAAACGCGTGACGCAGGTGGCGTCGTGGTGGTGGCCGTGGAAGGGCAGTTGATCGTGGCCAACCGGCAGGAGCTGAAGCAGCTGCTGCAGGACGCCCTCGATCGCGGCGACCGTCGCTTCGTCCTCGACTTCACCCCCACCGCCTACATCGACTCGTCCGGCCTGGGCGCGCTGGTCTCGGTGAATCGCAAGGTGCGCGAGGCGGGCGGCGAGCTCCGGTTGGCCGGGCTCAACGAGGACCTCCGGGCCCTCTTCGAACTGACCAAGCTCGACACCCTCTTCACCATCGCCGAGACGCCGGCCGGGGCCCTCGTCGGCTTCTGAGCGGCCGATGCTGACCGCTGCACGCCTTCCCAGCCCCGACCCGGGCGATCGCGAGCGCTACCGCGTCGTCCTGCCGAGCGATGTCTCCCAGGTCGGCCACCTCGTCGAGGTCGTGGCAGCGTGCTGCTTCGGCCCCGATCCGGTGGCGGGCCGGGCGCATTTTCGCGTCTGCACGGTCGTGGCCGAGGCGGTCGCCAACGCGATGCTCTACGGCAACCGGAACGATCCCACCTTGACCGTGGTCGTGGAGATCGAGCTCCACCCGACCCAGGTCATCATCGCGGTCACCGATGAGGGCGAGGGGTTCGATCCCGACGCCCTCCCCGATCCGACCACGCCCGACGCGCTCGAACGCACCAGCGGTCGCGGACTCTACATGATCCGCCGCCTGGCCGACCACGTCGCCTTCAACGATCGAGGAAACACCATCTGGATGACGCTGCCCCGCTGCTGAGCCACCTCGGCGGGGCTCTCGCGCCACTTGGCGCGCTGGCCGGTGCCACCCTGCGACTCTGGCGCCTCGACGGCGAACGGTGGCGCCGGCTTGCGGGGCCCGCCGAGGGTGCCGCGGCGCCGCGCGCGCCCCGCACTGCCGGTCAGGATGCCGCCTCCTGGCTCGCGATTCCGGAATCGCCGGGACTCTTCCTCGAAGTCGTGCCGCTCGAGGGACACCGGGGTGAGGACCTCGCCGCGCGGCTGCTGCCGATCGTCCAGGTGATCCTCGATGCCGAGCGGAACGCCTCGGAGCTCACCGGCGAACTCGCCGCGCGCTACGAAGAGATCGACCTCCTCTACACCATCGGCGAACTGCTTGGACGCGCACGCTCGGTCGACGACGTCGCCGCGCTGATCCTTCGCGAGGTCACCGCCGTCGTCGGTGCCCGCCGTGCGGCGCTGCGCATCTACGATGCCGACACCCGCATGTTGACCACGGTCGCCTCCCTCGGCGTGACCGACCAGACGGTACCACCGGCGATCTCCGTCGACGAGGAGGACATCATCGTCTGCCGCGCCTTCCGCTCCGGCCGCATCGAGACCGGGGTGCAGCCGACCTGGGTGCCTGGCGAGGTGCTCGCGGTGCCGATCACCTATGCCACCTCGGGCGAGGCGAGTCGGGTGATTGGCACGCTGGCGCTGGCGGAGCGGAGCGGCGGCGGGGCGTTCACGCGCGAGGAGACGAAGCTCGTTGCCGCGGTCGCGACCCAGATTGGCGCCGCGCTCGAGAACGCGCGACTGCTCGCCTCCGAGCACGGCCGGCAGCGGCTGGAGCGCGAACTGGAACTTGCCCACGACCTGCAGCTCAAGCTGATGCCGACGCCCGCGGTGCTGCGCGGCGAAGCTGATGTGGCGGTGGAGTCGCGCGCGGCGGAATCGCTCGGCGGCGACTTCTACACCTTCTCGCGCCTGGGCGTTGGGCGGATCGGCGTGATGCTCGGCGACGTCTCGTCGCACGGCTTCTCGGCCGCGCTCATCGCCGCGCAGGTGATGGCGGCCGCGGGCATCTATGCCAACGCCACCACGCCGCCCGACGAAACGCTCGGCCTGTTGCGCGATTCGCTCGCCGACGAACTCGCCACCACCGAGATGTACCTCACCACCTTCTACGGCGTCCTCGACCCGACGGCCGGGCGTCTCACCTTCACGAACGCCGGCCATCCCTACGCCTACCGCCTTCCGCGCTTCGGGCCGGCCGAGCGCCTGGCGCCGACCGCTCCACCCCTCGGGCTGGTGGATGAATCCCGCTTCGGACGGCGCGTGGTGCCGTGGCACTTCACCGCCGACACGCTGGTGCTCTTTACCGACGGGCTGATCGACCAGCCGAATGCCGAGGGGGAGCGGTTCGGCGAGGCACGCATCATCGCGCGGCTCGAGGAGGGACGGCAGCAGAGTCCCGCGGCGCTGGTGCGCGCGGTCATGGACGACGTGCGCGAGTGGGGCGGGGCCCCGACCGACGACTGTACTCTCCTCGTGTTGCGCATGTGAGAGTCCGGGCCGACAAGTCGCTGGGGCAGCACTTCCTCACCAACCCCGAGTTGCTCGCCAAGATCGCCGCCGCGAGCGAATCCGGCGCGGGCGATGTCGTGCTCGAGATCGGACCGGGGCCGGGCGGCCTCACGACCGCGTTGCTCGACACCGGTGCGACGGTGGTCGCGATCGAGCGCGACGGCCGCATGCTCGCCGGCCTCGAACGGCAGTTCGCGGGGCGCGACTTCATCGTCGTGAACGGCGACGCGCTCGAAATGGACTGGCACGCGCTCGTCGCGCCGTGGGTCGCTCTCGGCCGCCGCTGGCGCGTCGTAGGGAACATTCCGTACTACATCACCTCGCCGCTGCTCGAAAAGGCGCTCACCACGCCGTTCCCGGCCTCGATCACCTACCTGGTGCAGAAGGAAGTCGCCGATCGCGTCGTCGCCCCGGCCGGCCACGACGACTTCGGCGCGCTGTCGATCGGCATTCAGGCGGTCGCGTCGGCGCACCGCGGCTTCGTCGTCGGTCGCGGCGCCTTCACGCCGCCGCCCAAGGTCGACTCCGCCGTCCTCCACCTGATCCCCCGCGAAGTCCCGCTCGTCGCCGGCGACCAGGTCCCCGCCTTCCGCAAGCTGGTCACCTCGCTCTTTTCCTACCGACGCAAGCGGATGCAGCGCGCGCTGCGCGAAGCGACGGGGGTGGATGCGGAAACGGCGGGCGCACAATTGGCGGCCGCCGGGATCTCGCCGGATGTGCGGCCGGAGGTGGTGGGGGTGGAGGAGTGGGTGCGGTTGCTGGGGGTCCTGAGTCCTGAGTCCTGAGTCCTGAGTCATGAGAGAGGTCCTTCGACTTCGCGCCTACGGCGCTTCGCTCAGGATGACACCCTCTCACGACTCAGGACTCACGACTCACTTCTAGAAAATATTCCCCGGCGCCATCAACCCCTGCGGATCAATCGCCTGCTTGATCCCCTGCATCACAGCCCGCTGCTGCGCCGTCAGCTGCATCCCCATCCAGCGATGCTTGATCTTCCCGATGCCATGCTCCGCCGCCACCGTTCCACCCATCGCGAGGATGGGGCGGAGGATCGCGGCAATCGTCTCTTCGATGGCGTGCACCTGCTCGCCGTTCCGCGCCACGAAGTCCATGTGCGGATGGCCGTTGCCGGCGTGGCCGTAGATCGTCGGCACCGTCACGCCGTGCTCCGCCACCGCCGCGCGGGCGATTCCGATCGCCTCGGCGAGTCGCGGATACGGCACGGCCCAGTCGGTCGCGATGCGGCGCCCGCCCTGCGCGGCGAAGGCGTTGCCGCGCTCGAGCATCGTCGCGGGGACGGCGTGCCGGAGTAGCCGCGCCGTGCGGATCTTGGCGTCGTCGTCGAAGACCAGCACGTCGTTCACGAGGGCGCCGTGCAACTCCGCGAGCGACAGCCACTCGTCGAAGTCGGGCGTCGCGTCGCCGCGCGATTCTTCCTCGGTGTAGACGAATGCGTTGCCGGCGTGTCCCTGGCCGCCGTCTTCGTTGCGGATGATCCGCAGCGCCTCGACGTCGAGGAACTCGAGGCAGCGCGGCGCGATCGTGCCGAGCGCCATCGCCTCGCGCGCGGCGACGACGAACGCCAGCGCCTCGCGGTCGCCGGGGAAGGGAAAGCCGATTCCGGTCACCCGCTCGGGAAGCGGCAGCAGTGACAGCTCGGCCGCAACCACCACGCCGAGCGTCCCCTCGCTGCCGATGAACCAGTCGATCGGATCGTGGATGGCGGCGTAGCCGACGGTGTTCTTCTCGAGCCGGGTGCGCGAGATCTCCACCTGTTCGCCGCTCGGCAGGACGACGCTGAGTCCGGCGATGTGCCGGCGGGTGGCACCGTAGCGGAGTGACCGCGCGCCCGAGGCATTGCAGGCGATCGCCCCGCCGAGGGCCGCCTCTTCCTCGGAGGTCGGGTCGATCGCGAAGAGCAGCCCCTCCGCCGCCAGCGCCCGCTTGAGGTCGCCCACCAGGATCCCGGGTTCCACCCGGGCCGTCCGCCGCACCGGGTCGATGTCGAGGATCTTGGCCATCCCACGGAGGGAGAGCAGCGTGCCCCGGTCCGTGATCGACCCGCCCGTCATGCTGCTCTGGCCCCCCGCCGGCGTCACCGGCGTGCCGTCCGCGGAGGCCTGGCGCATGACCTCGACCACCTCGGCGGCCGACGCGGGCCGTGCGACGGCGTCCGGGAGCATCGTGAGCCCGGAGGCGTCGGCGCTGTAGGCCTGCCGCACCGCGGCGTCGCGGGTCAGGCAGCTGGGATCGACAGTCATCAGGCGGGCTCCGTGGTGGAATGGCCCAAAGCTATCGCCGCCCCGTGCCCTTTGCCTTCCCCGGCGCCTTGGTTAGTCTGTCCCCCATGACGACCCCTGAATTCACCTCGCCCGAGGCCCCCAGCCCCGAGCAGCTCGCCAAGATCGCCGAGGCCGCGGACATCCTCGAGGCGATCGTGGCCGACCGCGCCGTGCTGGTGCACCTGACCGACGATGTCCGCCACCGCCTCCTCAACGCAGCCGCCAAGGTCTATGCACCGGACGCCTTCTCGCGGCGGCAGCTGGTCAAGGCGGCCGCCCGCAAGCGGAAGGCGGAGAAGGTCCACCTCGAAGAATCGGTGCTGGGCAGCACGGGGATCCGGCAGCTGCGGACCCGCCCCGGTGTCGCCACGCCGAACTATTTCCTGGCCAACCCGGTCGAGCCCGAAGAGGTCGAAGACGATCCCGACTTCCGCGAGGCGATTCAGCCGCAGAACTGCTACGTCTGCAAGCAGGACTACACCGCGGTCCACCACTTCTACGACCAGCTCTGCCCGTCGTGCGCGGAGTTCAACTTCGCCAAGCGCACGGAACTTGCCGACCTGAGCGGCCGCGTCGCCCTGCTCACCGGCGGTCGCGTGAAGATCGGCTACCAGGCCGGCCTCAAGCTGCTGCGCGCCGGGGCACGGCTCATCGTGACGACGCGCTTCCCGCGCGACTCGGCGATGCGGTACGCCAAGGAGCCGGACTTCGGCGACTGGAGCGACCGCCTCGAGATCGTCGGGCTCGACCTCCGGCACACGCCGAGCGTCGAGGCGCTCTGTCATCGGCTCATCACCGAGACGGACCGGCTCGACTACATCATCAGCAACGCCTGCCAGACCGTGCGACGCCCGCCCGACTTCTACCGCCACATGATGGCGGCGGAGCTCGGCTCGCTGCAGCAGCTGCCGTCCGCTGCGCGGAAGCTGCTGCATCCGCTCGAGGGGATGCGCGAGGCCAACGCGATCGCCGCGTCGAGCGATGGGCTGCCGAAGATCAACGAGCTGCTGACCGAGGTGCCGGGGCTCACGCACGCCGCCGCGCTCTCGCAGGTGCCGCTGCTCGCCGAGGAGCTGCTCGGCCAGTCGCACCTCTTCCCGGAAGGGGAACTCGACATCGACATGCAGCAGGTCGACCTGCGCGGCCGCAACTCGTGGCGGCTCCGACCTGCACGAGGTCTCGACGGTCGAGTTGCTCGAGGTGCAACTGGTGAATGCCGTGGCGCCGTTCGTGCTCAACGCACGGCTGACGCCCGCTGATGAACCGCACGCCGAATCGCGACAAGCACATCGTCAACGTCTCGGCCGTGGAAGGGCAGTTCTACCGTCGCTTCAAGACGACGCGCCATCCGCACACCAACATGGCGAAGGCGTCGCTCAACATGATGACGCGGACCGCGGCGGCCGACTACGTGAAGGACGGCATCCACATGAACTGCGGTGGACACCGGCTGGGTGACCGACGAGGACCCGGCGGAGACTCGCCGCGGCGCAAGACTGCCGAGCACCGCTTCCATCCGCCGCTCGACATCATCGACGGCGCGGCCCGCATCGTCGACCCGATCATTGCCGGGATGAACACCGGGCAACCACGTGTGGGGCACAGTTCCTCAAGGACTACCGCTCGGTCGACTGGTAGGCCCCTGTCGGGGGAGGGGATTCGGCGTTATCGTCGGCGCTCACCGTCCTCCCCCCATCTGGAGCCCTTCATGGTGACCATCACGATCGCGTCCCTCTGGCTGCCGATCCTCCTCGCCTCAGTGGCCGTCTTCCTGCTCTCCAGTCTGGTCCATACGGTCCTGCCCTGGCACAAGGGCGACTATCCAGCGGTCCCCGATCAGGACCGGGTGATGGCGGCACTGCGGCCCTTCGCCATCCCACCCGGCGACTACATGCTGCCGCGGGCTGCGGACATGAAGGACATGGGCTCCCCGGACTTCACCGAGAAGTTGCGCCAGGGGCCGGTGATGTCGCTGACCGTGATGAAGAATCAGCCCTTCCTGATGGGGCCGACGTTTGCCCAGTGGTTTGCCTTCCTGCTCGTCGTCTCCACCATCGCCGCCTACGTGGCCTCGCGCGCCCTTCCGGTGGGAGCGGAATACCTGCAAGTCTTCCGTTTCGCCGGGACCACCGCATTCGTCGCGTACGGGGCGGGGGCCTGGCCGATCACCATCTGGTACCACCGCGGCGTCGGACTGGCCGTCAAGGCGACCTTCGACGCGCTCCTCTACGGCGCGGTGACCGCTGGCGTCTTCGGCTGGCTCTGGCCGCGCTGAGGGCCCCCTGGGTCCCATCACGGCGACGGCCGGCCCCCTGCGGGCCGGCCGTTTTCATTCCGGGGTTGCCCCACCCCCGGGCTCGTGAAACATTTCACAAATGCTTCAGCGCAAGATCGCCGACTCCACTGTTCGCCGCCTCGCGATCTACCTGCGCTTCCTCGAGGAGTTCGCAGAACGGGGGGCCGACACCCTCTCCTCCGAGGCCTTGGCGCACCGCGCCGGCACCACCTCCGCACAAGTTCGCAAGGATCTCTCGTTTTTCGGTTCCTTCGGGAAGCGCGGCCTGGGCTATGATGTCCAGGCCCTCGCCGGCGAACTCCGCGAGATCCTCGGCCTCACCCGGCGCTACCGGGTGATGATGATCGGGGCCGGGCGGCTCGCCAGTGCGCTGGTCCAGTACTCCGGCTTCGGGGCCCGCGGCTTCGACATCGTCGCCGTCCTGGAGAAGGACCCTGCCAAGATCGGGCAGACATGGGGTGATATTCCGGTGCAGGACGTCGCCCAGCTCGAGCAGGTGGTCCGCGAGCAGCAGGTCGACCTCGCCGTCCTGGTCACGCCGGCCGACCCGGCCCAGGGATTGGTCGATCGCCTGGTCGCTGCCGGCGTCACGGCGATCCTGAACTTCGCCCCAGTGCAGCTGCATGTCCCCGAGGGAGTGGAAGTGAAGAACGTGAACCTTGCCGTCGAACTCGAAACGCTCTCCTACGCCATCGCGCATCGCGCGGTGGATGCGCCGCGCTCGTGAGCGGTCTCTCGGCGGTGCCGTCGGGAACGCTGGTCGATCGCGCGCTGCTCCTGCTCGCCGACGGCCCGGTCGACGCCGAACAGCTGGCGGTGCAGGTGCTCGGGCTCCCGAACGCGCCGCGCGCCGTCGCCGATCGTCTCGCGACCGCGCTCCTCGGCGCCGATCCGCGCGTCCGTCAGCAGCCCGATGGTCGCTGGGCGCTGCTCGCGGCGGCGCAGGGCTCGCCGCTGCTCGACGAGTGCGCGTTTGCGGTCGTCGACGTCGAGACCACGGGGATGCAGCCGGTCGGCGATGACCGGATCACGGAGATTGCCGTGGTGGTGGTGCAGGGCGCCCGCCGCGAAGTGGTGTTCGACTCACTCGTGAATCCGGGGCGCTCGATTCCGGGCCGCATCCAGGAACTCACCGGCATCACCGATGCGATGGTGCAGGGCGCGCCCGCGTTCCGCGACATCGCCGACCAGGTGGTCGATGCATTGGCCGGCCGCGTCTTCGTGGCGCACAACGCACGCTTCGACTGGGGCTTCGTCGGCGCCGAAGTGAAGCGCGCGCGCGACCTCGCCCTCGACGGCCCGCGCCTCTGCACCGTGCGGCTCGCACGGCGGCTCTACCGCCACGAGCCGTCGTACTCGCTCGGCTCGCTCGCCGCGCGCTTCGGGATGGAGTTCACCGCGCGCCACCGTGCGGCCGGCGATGCGGTCGTCACCGGGATGCTGCTCGAGAAGCTGCTGGGTGCCGCCGCCGAGAAGGGCGTCCGCACGCTGCACGACCTCGAGACGATGCATCGCACGCCGGTGGCCGAGTTGCCGCAGTGAGCCGCGTCACGACGATGCAGGTCGGCAAGCTTCGGGTGCACGCGCTCGAGGCCGGCGTTCAGCATCTCGATGGCGGGGCGATGTTCGGGGTGGTGCCGAAGCCACTCTGGGAGAAGCGCATCCCGGCCGACGCGCGCAACCGGATCCGGCTCGCGATGCGCCCGCTGCTGATCGAGCACGACGACGGCCTCGTCCTGGTCGACAGCGGGCTCGGCAACAAGGAGACGCAGAAGTTCCTCGACATCTACGGCATCGAGAACGCGGGGGCCGATGGCCGAACCGCGCTGGAGGATGCCCTTGCGGAACTCGGGCACAAGCCGGAGGACGTGAAGGTCGTCGTCTCGACGCACCTGCACTTTGACCACGCCGGCGGGAACACCTTCATCGCGCCGGATGACGCCGAGCGGCGGGTGCAGCCGACCTTCCCGAACGCGCGCTACGTGGCGCACCGCCGCGAGTACGCCTACGCCGCGCACGCCAACGAGCGGACCACGGCGAGCTATTTCCCCCACAACTACGCGCCGCTGATCGAATCGGGGCAGATGCAGATGATCGACGGCCCGGCCGGCACGATCGTCCCCGGCGTGCGCGTGATGGTCACCCCCGGGCACACGCCGTGGCACATGGCGGTGTTGCTCGAGAGTGCGGGGGACGGGCTCCTCTTTCCGGCCGACACGGTGCCGACGGCGCACCACCTGCCGCTGCCGTGGATCATGGGCTACGACGTCGAGCCGCTCCGCACGCTCGAGAGCAAGCGGGCGCTCTACTACCGCGGCATGGCCGAGGGGTGGCGGGTGGTCTTCGAGCACGACGCCGACACGGTGGGGGGGCGGATGGTGTCGGGGGAGAAGGGGACGGAGCTCGCGGAGCGGATGGGGGCGCCGATCTAGTCAGTGAGGGGGGAGGGGGACGTGACCGGTGACCGGTGACCTGTGAACGGTGAACGGTGAACGGTGAACGGTGAACGGTATATTTCTGGGCCCTGAGTTCCCTCGCTAGGCCGGTAGGTGCATCGATGCGGAACCGTCTCTTGCTCGCACTACTTGTTGCGCTTGCACTTGCTCCAACTGCGGCGAGTGCTCAGCTGCGCTTTCAGCCACCCCAGCAGCACTCCCGCCTCGACACCCGACCACTCAGGCTGCAGGGGTCGCCCTACCGAATCGGCATCGCTGACAGCGTGCGCCGGGAGACGTACTGGCAGAATGGCTGGTGGACCGGCTTCGGGCTTGGCATGCTCCTCGGGACCGTGGTCATGGTCGGCAATCGCGAAGGCTATCCGCACACCTTCTTCGAGAAGGTGAAGGCCTCGGTGTTCCTGGGCGCGGCGCTCGGGGTGCCGCTCGGGGTGATCGGCGGGTTGATCGGCGACGCCGCGAAGAAGTAGGCTGCGCCTGGTCTCCGCTGGCGTGCCGGGGAGGGGTATCGGCCCCATGTTCCACTGCGAAACTGCACCCCCTTGACCGGGGACTGTCCCCCCGCTAGCTTGTCCCCATCGCAAGAGGACGGGAGATCCGTCCCACCCCGAGCCGAAGGACATGGCGACGCGGTCTGAGGAGACATAAGCATCCGGTCCTACGGGGCCGCGGTGCAACTCTTCGGACACCCCGCCTCGGTGGGGTGTCCGTTTTTTGTCCTGTGGGGAGGAACTGCCACTGTCCAGCTTCGATCGTGAACGTCGCGTGCGGGTCAACCGGCAAATTCGGATTTCGCCGGTGCGGGTGGTGACGGGTGAGGGCGAACAGCTCGGAGTGCTGCCGATCGAGGAAGCGCTCGCGGCCGCCGCGGAGCGGGGACTCGACCTCGTCGAGGTCGCCCCGATGGCTCGCCCGCCCGTCGTCAAGATCATGGACTACGGCAAGTTCAAGTTCGAAGAGGCCAAGGCAGCGCGTGCGGCCAAGAAGAAGCAGCACGTGATCCACCTCAAGGAAGTGAAGTACCGGCCGGGCATTGACGACCACGATTTCGATTTCAAGACCCGGCACGCCCGCGAGTTCCTCGGCGAGGGCAACAAGGTCAAGGTCACCATGATGTTCCGTGGGCGGCAGATCGCCCACACCGAGCTCGGCAAGGCGGTCCTCGACCGCGTCGCCGCCGCCCTGGTCGACATCGGCAAGGTTGAGCAGGAAGCGAAGCTCGACGGCCGCAACATGATCATGGTCCTCGCGCCGAAGTAAGGCGCCGGACCCTGCTGGAATCACTGGAGAGTCACGACATGCCGAAGCAGAAGACCAAGCGCGCTGCGATGAAGCGCTTCACGGTGACTGGCACGGGGAAGATCAAGCGCGCCCGCGCCAACAAGCGCCACATCCTGACCAAGAAGACCCAGAAGCGGAAGAACCAGCTCGGCAAGGCGGCGCTGGTGTCCTCGGCGGACTACCCGCGCACCATCAAGCTGCTTCAGGCCTGAGGAGATAGCCCATGTCACGCGTCAAGAATGGTGTTGCCCACCACGCTCGCAAGAAGAAGATCATGGAAGCCGCCAAGGGTGGCTTCGGATCGCGCAGCAAGCTGTACAAGGCCGCGAAGGAAAACGTCGAGCGCGGCCTGGCGTACGCCTACCGCGACCGCCGCAAGAAGAAGGGCGACTTCCGCCGCCTCTGGATCGTCCGCATCGGCGCCGCCGCGCGCATGCACGAGATCTCGTACTCGCGCCTCATGGCGGGCCTCAAGGCCGCCGGCGTCGAGATCAACCGCAAGGTGCTGGCCGACCTCGCCGTGAACGATGCCGACGCGTTTGCGAAGCTGGCCGAAGTGGCGAAGGCGCACCAGGCGGCCTGAGCCGTCCAGCGCCACACCACGAGCGGGGCCGGCCGTCGCTGTACGGACGGCCCCGCTGTCGCTTTCCGCCGCCATTGCCGTCCGGAGTCGTCGTGTCCGAGTCGCCTGATCATCCGTCGCTCGCGCCGCTGCGCGCGCGGCTCGCCGCCATCCCCAGCCTCTCCGCCGACGCCCTCGAGGCCGAAGCCGTCGCCCTGCTCGGTCGCAAGGCGGGCGAGGTCACCGCGCTCCTGAAGGGGCTCGCCGCGCTTCCCCTCGAAGAGAAGCGTGCCGTCGGTGGGGCCCTCAATCGCCTGAAGGACGAGCTCGAGGCCGCCGTCGAGGCGCGCCGCGCCGAGCTCGCCGCCGCGACCGCGTCGCTCGCCTCGAAGGACGTCGACCTCACCATGCCCGGCCGCGCGCAGTGGCCCGGCACGCTGCATCCGGTGACCGTCGTGGTCGACGAGATCGTCGAGATCTTCCGCGGCCTGGGCTTTTCCGTGGCGCTCGGCCCCGAGGCAGAGGATGAGCAGCACAACTTCGGGATGCTGAACTTCCCGCCCGATCACCCGGCGATGGACATGCACGACACCCTCTACCTCGACCCCGAGGGCGCACCCCGCCCGGTGGGCGAGCGGATGCTGTTGCGCACGCACACCTCGCCGGTGCAGATCCGCGTGATGCAGGACGGCCCGCCGCCGTATCGCGTCGTGATCCCGGGCATCGTCTACCGCAACGACCCGTTCGATCCGTCGCACGCGCCGGCCTTCTCGCAGATCGAAGGCCTCGCCGTCGACGAGGGGATCACCTTTGTCGACCTCAAGGCGACGCTGACGCACTTCGCGCAGCGCTTCCTCGGGCCCGACACCCGCGTCCGCTTCCGGCCGTCGTTCTTCCCGTTCACGGAACCGTCGGCCGAGATGGACGTCGGCTGCCGCCTCTGCGATGGCGCCGGTTGCGCTGCGTGCAAGGGGACCGGCTGGATGGAGATCCTTGGCTGCGGCATGGTGCACGAGAACGTGCTGCGCGGCGTCGGCCTCGACCCTGAACGCTGGACCGGCTTCGCCTTCGGGATGGGTCCGCAGCGCATTGCGATGCAGCGCTACGGCCTTCCCGACATCCGCCTCCTCTACGGCGGGGACATGCGCGTGCTCTCGCAGTTCGGGGGGATCGGCCGATGAAGATCTCGCGCCGCTGGCTGGAGGCCTTCCTCCGCCAGCCCCTCGATGCCAAGGACGTCGCGGCCCGCCTCGGGATGCTCGGGGCTCCGGTCGATGCGATCGAGTCGATCGGGGCCGACCTGACGCCGTTCGTCGTGGCGCTGGTCACCGACGTGCGCCCGCATCCGAACGCCGACAAGCTCCGCGTCACCACGGTCGATGATGGCAGCGGAACGATCTTCCAGGTGGTCTGCGGCGCGCCGAACGTGACCGCCGGCCACAAGTACCCGTTCGCGCGTCTCGGCACCGTGATGCCCGGCGGCATGCTGATCGAGAAGCGGAAGCTGCGCGGCGAGGCCTCCGAAGGGATGCTCTGCTCGGCGCGCGAGCTCGGCCTCGGCCAGGATCACGACGGCCTGATGACGCTCGAGACCGACGCCGCCCCGGGCACGCCGCTGCTCGAGATCCTGCACGACAGCGGCGACGATCGCCTCGACGTCGACGTGACGCCGAACCGCCCCGACCTCCTTGGGCACAAGGGCGTCGCGCGCGAACTCGCCGCGTCGTACGGCGTGCCGTATCGGTTGCCCGAGGTGCCTGGCGAGGTCGAGCTCGACCTTCCGGTGCCGGGCCGCTACGCCGACCAGGTGCAGGTCGGTGGCGTCAAGCTCGCGATCGTCGACCGTGGCTGCGGCCGCTTCTTCGCCGCGGTGATTCGTGGCGTGAAGGTGGGGCCGTCGCCGGCGTGGCTGCAGCAGCGGCTCGAGGGTGCCGGGGTCCGCTCGATCAACAACGTCGTCGACGTCACCAACTACGTCATGCTCGAGCTCAACCAGCCGATGCATGCCTACGATGCGGCCACGCTGCGCGGTCCGGCGCTGATGGTGCGCTCGGCGCGCGAGGGCGAGACGCTCGTCACGCTCGACGGCACCACGCGGACGCTCGCGACCGGCTCGCTGGTGATCGCGGACGCGGAGCGCGCGATCGGGATCGCCGGCGTGATGGGTGGTCTCGACACCGAAGTCACCGACGCCACCACCGACATCTTCCTCGAGTGCGCCTGGTTCGAGCCGTCGCGCGTGCGCGCGGCGCGTCGGGCCGCGAGCCTCTCGACCGATGCCTCGCAGCGCTTCGAGCGCGGCACCGATCGCTGGGGCGCGGTCGACGCGTTCCGCCGCGCGATCCGCCTGCTGGTGACCGTCGCGGGCGGGACGCTCGATGGTCCGGCCGTCGACGTCTTTCCGGAGCCGTCGCATCCGCCGCGGATCTTCCTCCGCCCGGCGCGCGTGGCCCAGGTGCTCGGCGTCGAGCTCCCCTGGAGCACGATCGAGAAGCAGCTGGTGAAGCTCGGCGCCACCGTCGTGTCGAAGCCGGAGGACGGCCGCATCGCGGTCGACGTTCCCGGCTGGCGTCCCGACGTCACGACCGAGATCGACCTCATCGAGGAAGTGGCGCGGCTCTACGGCTATGACCAGCTGCCGACCGACCTGCGCGGCTTCCGCCCAGGCACGCGGCAGGACGACGCGGCGTGGGGCACGGCGGCGCGGATCCGGCGCGGGTTCGCGGCGAGCGGTTTCTCCGAGGTCATGACGCTGCCGATGGTGGCCAGTGGTGGCCCGGACGCAGTGCGGCTCCTCAACCCGCTGTCGGCGGAGCAGGGGATGCTGCGCGACGCCCTCCTCCCGGCGCTGGTCCAGCAGGTCGAGGCCAACTGGGCGCTCCAGACCGGGGATGTCCGCCTCTTCGAGGTCGGGACGGTCTTCGCGAAGGGAGCCCCGGGGGACCGGCCGGCCGAGGCGATGCACGCCGCCTTCGTGCTGACGGGCAGCCGGCAGCCGATGCACTGGACCGATGGCGGCAAGGCCCCCCAGTGGGACCGCTGGGATGCCAGAGCTCGGTTCGAGCAATTGGTGGCTCTGGCGCATCCGGCGGCTGGGGTCCAAGTTGATGAGGGGCGGTGGGTTGCCCGGCGCCCCGACGGCACCATCGTCGGGCACTGTGGTCCGCTGGCGGCCGACGCGCCGCCCTGGGCGGCCCCGCTCTTCGGCGGCGAGATCACGGTGGCCCAGGCGGCCCAGGCCGCGGTCCCGTTCGTCCCGGTCCCGGCCTTCCCGGCGGCCACCCGCGACCTCGCGTTGCTGCTCCCCGATGCCTGCGCGGTCGAGGCGGTGACCACCCTGCTGCTGCAGCGCGGCCAACGTCATGCGCTGACGTCGGTGGCGGTCGTGGACGAGTATCGAGGCAAGAATCTTCCGGCGGGTCGGCGGAGCGTGGCGGTGCGCCTGGTGTTCCGCGCCCCGGATCGCACGCTGACCGATGCCGACGTGGAGCAGGCGATGGGTCGCCTGCGGACTTCTTTGGAGCGCGAGCTTGACGTCACCGTACGTACGTCCTGACCTGCCGGCGCTGGCCGAACTCGATCGGGTGCTCCGGCACCTGACCGATGAGCTTGCCGGGTGGCGCCGTCGCTGCCTCAAGGCGGAGGCGGAGCTGCAGGGGCTCAAGGCCCAGGACGGGATGGTGCCGGGGCAGCAGGTGATCGGGATGCAGGCGCGCACGCTCGACCTGCAGCGCGAGAACCTCGACTTGCGCGCGCGCGTGGACCGCGCTCGTGACATGGTCGTGCGGCTGCAGCAGCGGCTCGCCTTTCTCGAGCAGGAATTCGGGTCGGAGGCGCGCTCGTGAGCGAGGCCCCGAAGCAGTCCGTGCGCGTGGTGGTCGGGGGCGAGGAGCTGGTGGTGCGCTCCGAGTTGCCCGCCGAGTACACCCGCGACGTCGCTGCCTATCTCGATGACAAGCTGCGCGGCATCCGGGCGATGCTGCCGACCCTGGAGGCCCACAAGGCCGCCATCCTTGCCGGGCTCGCCGTGACCGACGAGCTCTTTCGTGCCCGTCGCACCGACGGGGAAGTGGCCAGCCGCATCACGGCGCTGGCCGATGACCTGACGCGTCTCCTGCCGCCTGCCAAGCGCGGCCCCCGTGGGGGCGCGACCGAGTGACCACTGCCCGGTGCCGCCTGGCACCGGTCGAGGACATAGATGATGGATACGACGCTGATGATCGCCGTGATTGGCGGTCTGGTGGTGGGCGTTCCGATCGGGATGTTCCTCTGGAACATGGTGCTCGTGCGCAGCGCCCGCTCGTTGCGGGCGCTGAGCGAGCGCGCGCAGCGCGAGGGCGCCGAGCTGGTGGCCGCCGCCGAACGCGATGCCACCGTCGTGCGCGAACGACAGGTGGTCGAGGCCCGCGAAGAAGCGGTGGCCATCAAAGAAGAGGCGGCTCGCGAGGCGGCCCGCCGCCGGGACGAGGTCGACAAGGCCGAACGGCGCGTCGCCGATCGTGAGGCGCAGGTCGGCGAACGGCAGGACCGGCTCCGGACCGAGGAGAAGGCGGTCGAACAGCGCCGGGGCGAATTCGCGGCCCGCGAGCAGGGATTGATGGCTCGCCAGGCGGAGCTGACGCGACTCCACGCCGAAGTGCAGCAGCGCCTCGAGCGGGTCGCCGGCCTGACCGCCGAAGACGCCGCCCGCGAGGTGCGCCAGCAGGTCGAGGACGAGGCTCGGACGCAGGCGGCGGCCGCCGGCCGGGAGATCCGCGAACGCGCCAAGCGCGAGGCCGACAAGGCTGCCCGCCGCCTGCTCGCCATCACCACGCAGCGCCTCGCCGCCGAACACACCGCCGAATCGACCGTCTCCGCGGTCGCCCTCCCCAACGACGAGATGAAGGGCCGGATCATCGGGCGCGAGGGGCGGAACATCCGCGCCTTCGAACTCGCGACCGGCGTCGACGTCATCATCGACGACACCCCCGACACCGTGGTGATCTCCTGCTTCGACCCGGTGCGCCGCGAAGTGGCGCGTCGTGCCCTCGATGCGCTCGTCGTCGACGGCCGGATCCATCCGGGGCGCATCGAGGAGGTCGTCGTCAAGGCGAAGGCGGAGCTCGACGCGCAGCTGATCGAGATGGGCGAACGCGCCGCGCACGACGTCGGCGTCCACGGCCTGCACCCCGAACTGATCCGCCTGATCGGCCGGATGCGCTACCGCTCCTCCTACGGCCAGAACCTTTACGAGCACTCGAAGGAAGTCGCCTGGCTCGCCGGGATGATGGCCGCCGAACTCAAGCTCGACGTCGCCCTCGCGCGGCGGGGCGGCCTGCTGCACGACATCGGCAAGGTGCTCACGCACGAGCACGAGGGCACCCACGTCCAGCTCGGCGTGGAGGTCTGCCGTCGGCATGGCGAGTCGGCCGCGGTGCTCAACTGCATCGAGGCGCACCACGACGACGTCCCGCACGACAGCAGCGAGTCGGTGCTGGTGCAGGCCTCGGACTCGGTCAGCGGATCGCGGCCGGGGGCGCGGCGCGAGGCGTTCGAGACCTACGTCAAGCGGCTCACCAAGCTGGAGGAGATCGCCGGCGGGTACCCGGGCGTCGAGAAGACGACGGTGATCCAGGCCGGGCGCGAGGTGCGCGTGATCGTCCAGCCCGAGAAGATCGATGATGCGGCGGCGCAGCTCCTCTCGGAGACCATCGCGCGTCGCATCGAACAGGAACTCCAATACCCCGGACAGATTCGCGTGACCGTCATTCGTGAGACCCGCGCCACGGACGTGGCGAAGTGAGCGCCCGCATCATCGACGGCGTGGCGATGGCCGCCACCATTCGCGGCGAGGTCGCGGCCCGGGTTGCGGAGCTCCGGCGCGGCGGCCTGGTGCCCGGCCTGGCGGTCGTGCTGGTCGGCGAGAACCCCGCGTCGCAGATCTACGTGCGCTCGAAGGGGAAGGCCTGTCTCGAGGCGGGGATGCACTCCGAGACGATCGTCCTCCCGCTCGACACCACCGAGGCCGCGCTGCTCGCGACGATCGATCGCCTGAACGCCGACCCGGCGATCCACGGGATGCTGATCCAGCTCCCGCTGCCGCCGCACATCGACACCGACAAGGTGCTGCGCCACATCGACCCCGCGAAGGACGTCGACGGCTTCCACCCGGTGAACGTCGGCCGCCTCGTCCTCGGCGACCCCGGCGCGCTCAAGCCGGCGACACCCTCGGGGATCCAGCAGATGCTGATCCGGAGCGGGATCGAGACCAAGGGCGCCCACGCGGTGGTGGTGGGTCGCTCGACGATCGTCGGCCGGCCGATGGCCAACCTGCTGATCCAGTCGGGCCCGGGCGGCGACGCCACGGTCACCGTCGCGCATTCACGCAGCCGCGACCTCCCGGCGATCTGCCGCAGCGCCGACATCCTCGTCGTCGCGATCGGCCGCGCCGAGTTCGTGACGGCCGACATGGTGAGGCCGGGCGCGACGATCATCGACGTCGGGATCAATCGCGTCGACGATGCCACGCGGCCGCGCGGTTATCGCGTTGCCGGAGACGTCGACTTCGGTCCCGTGTCGGAGGTGGCCGGTGCGATCACGCCGGTGCCCGGTGGCGTCGGCCCGATGACCATCGCGATGCTGCTCGCGAACACGCTGCAGGCGGCCACGGCTGCGCCGCTCGCCTGGTGAGCACCCCCGACGAGGCCTGGTCGGTCTCGCGACTCGCGCGCGCGATCAAGCGCCAGGTCGAGGAGGGGATGGAGCCGGTGTGGGTCCGCGGTGAACTCGTCGGCGTCAAGCGCTACCCGAGCGGGCACTGGTACTTCGGTCTCCGCGACGAAGCGGCCAAGGTCGACTGCACGCTCTGGAAGGGCGTCGCCTCGCGGCTGACCGCGCCACTCGAGGAAGGGCAGGAGGTCTTCGCGCTCGGCACCCCGAACGTCTGGGAAGAGCGCACCTCGCTGCGCTTCAACGTGACGCGGGTCGTCCCCGCGGCCGGGATCGGCGCCGCCGCGCAGCAGGTCGAACGGACCAAGCAGGCGCTGCTCAAGGACGGCCTCCTCGACCCGGCGCGCAAGCGGCCGCTGCCGCGCTTTCCGCTCCGGATCGCGGTGATCACCTCCATCGCCGGTGCCGCGGTCCACGACATCATCACCGTTGCCACCCGGCGGTGGCCGGGCGTCGAACTCTTCGTGGTCAACAGCGCGGTGCAGGGCGAGGCCGCGCCCGCGGAACTCGTCGCGGCGCTGGGCACCGTCGCGCGCCTCGACGCGATCGACTGCTGCATCATCGGTCGCGGCGGGGGCGCGCGCGAAGACCTCGCCGCCTTCAACGACGAGGCCGTCTGCCGCGCGATCGCCGCCTGCCCGGTCCCGGTGATCTCGGCCGTCGGCCACGAGGTCGACGTGACCCTCGCCGATCTCGTCGCGGACCTGCGCGCGGCCACGCCGTCACAGGCCGCGGAATTCGCGCTTCCCGATCGTCGGGAAGTGCAGGGTCGCCTCGATGCGCTCGGCGCCTCGCTCGCGGCGCAGGGGCTGGGACACGTGACGGCGGCGCAGCAGCGCCTCGAGCGCACCCGCGACCGGATGGGCAGCGCGCTCCTCGACCAGCTCCGCAGCGTCGAGCGGCGGCTGCTCCAGGTGCAGGGGCGGCTGCCGCTCGCGCTGGAGCGGCACGCCCGCGTTCCCCGTGAGCGGCTAGCCCGGCTGCAGGCGCGGCTCGCGCCCCGCGATGGAGCGGCGCGTGGCGCGTGACCGTGCGCGGCTCGGCCGCGTCGCGGGCCAGCTCGACGCGCTCTCGCCGCTGGCCGTGCTCGGCCGCGGCTATGCGATGGCGCGGGACGCCGAGGGGCGCGTGCTCCGCACCCAAGCCGATTTCCCCCCGGGAACCCGATTCACCTTGACCGTTGCCGACGGCCCCGTGGCCGCCCGCGTGGAGGATGACATGAGCGACACCCCGACCCTGGGCCAGGATCTCGCGCGACTCGAAGAGATCGTCCGCAAGCTCGAGGATGATGATCTGGCCCTCGAGGCCGCGCTGCAGCTCTTCGAGGAGGGCGTCGCCCGCCTCAAGACGGCGCAGTCGCGACTGGCGGTCGCCGAGGCGCGCGTGATGCAGGTGCTGCAGGACACCGAACAGGCGAACGGTCTCCGGCTCGAACCGCTCGATGGCTGAAGCGGCCAGTCGGGAGGCGCGACGCCTCCTCGATGAGGCGCGCGCACTGGTCGATGCGCGGCTGGAGGTCTGGGCGGAGCGGATGGCCAGGGAAGTCCCGGGCCAGCTCGGGGAGGCGCTGGCCTATGCGCTGCGGAGCCCCGGGAAGCGGCGGCGCGCCCTGCGCTCCTGCTGAGCGCGGCGCGCGCGGTCGGGGGCGATGCCCACGCCGTGCTCGAAGTGGCGACGGCGGTGGAGATCGTCCACACCTACTCGCTGGTCCACGACGACCTCCCCTGCATGGACGATGACGCCATGCGCCGGGGGCGGCCGACGACGCATCGTGCCTTCGATGTCGCCACCGCGACGCGGGTCGGTTTCCTGCTCGTCCCCGTTGCGGCCGAGGCGCTGGCCGAGGCGGCGGAGTCGCTGGCGCTCGACCCGGGGGCGCGACGTGCGCTCGCCGTGGAGCTCTTCGAGGCCGGCGGGATCCGCGGCATGGTCGGGGGACAGTGGCTCGATCTCGAGGCCGAACGGCGACAACTGGACCTCCAGGGGCTGATGGCGGTACACCGAGGGAAGACCGGTGCCCTGATCCGCTCGGCGCTGGTCCTCGGCGGCATCGCGGCCGGCGGGTCAGCCGCCCAGGTGGAAGCGCTCCGCCGTTTCGGCGAGGAGATCGGGCTCGCCTTCCAGGTCGCCGACGATGTCCTCGATGCCGACCGGGACCTCCGAGGCGCTCGGGAAGACCGCCGGTCGCGACGCCGAACTCGCGAAGTCCACCTACGTGGGGCTCCTCGGGGTCGAGGGGGCGCGGGAGGCGGCGGCCCGGCACGAGGCATTTGCGATTGCCGCGCTCGCCGACGCGGGGCTCCCGACGGAGTCGCTCGGCGCCCTCGCGCGGTATATTGTGTCAAGAGCATCCTGAACCTTTTCCCCCCGGGGAGCGACCGTGTCCCTTCTCGCCCAGATCCAGGGCCCTGCCGATCTCAAGAAGCTCTCGCGTGACCAGCTGCCGCAGCTGGCGCAGGAGATCCGGGATCGCCTGATCGAGTGCTGTTCGATCACGGGTGGCCACATCGGTGCCTCGCTCGGCGTGGTCGAGCTCACGATCGCCCTCCTCTACGAGTTCGACTCCGCCGACCGACAAGGTCGTCTGGGATGTCGGGCACCAGACCTATTCGTGGAAGCTGCTCACGGGGCGCAACGACGCCTTCCCGACGCTGCGGACCAAGGGCGGCGTCTCGGGCTTCCTGAAGCGCGACGAGAGTCCGCACGACCAGTTCGGCGCGGGCCACGCGGGGACCGCGATGTCGGCGGCGCTCGGCATGGCGACCGCACGTGACCTCAACGGCCTCGACTACAAGGTCGTCGCCGTCGTCGGCGACGGCGCGATGACCTGCGGCCTCTCGTACGAGGGGATGAACAACGCCGGGCACTCGGATCGCGACATCATCCTGATCGTCAACGACAACGGGATGAGCATCTCGCCCAACGTCGGCGGCATCTCGAAGATGCTGGGCGGCATCGTCGCCGATCCGCGCACGAATCGCCTGCGCGACCAGATCAAGAAGGTCACCCTGAAGCTGGGCGGTGTCTTCGGCGATGGCGTCGTCGAGTTCGCGAAGAACATCGAGGAGTCGGCGAAGAACCTCTTCTCCGAGGGGATGCTGTTCGAGGAGCTGGGCTTCCGCTATTTCGGGCCGATCGACGGCCACGACCTCGGCAAGCTGACCGAGACGCTCGCGTTCGTGCGCAAGCTCGAGGGGCCGCGCGTCGTGCACGTGCTCACCGAGAAGGGGAAGGGGTTCTCCTTCGCCGAGGCGAATCGCGAGAAGTGGCATGGCCTCGCGGCCTACGACCCGATCACCGGCGAGGCGCGCAAGAAGGCCTCGGGGCCGCCGACCTGGACGCAGGTCTTTGGCGACACGATGGTGGCGCTCGGGAACGAGCATCCCGAGCTCGCGGTGATCACCGCCGCGATGCCGAGCGGCACCGGGACCAACATCTTCGAGAAGGCGCACCCGAAGCGCTTCTTCGACGTCGGCATCGCCGAGGGGCACGCGGTGACCTTCGCCGGCGGGCTGGCGACGCAGGGGATCCGGCCCGTGGTCGCGATCTATTCGACGTTCATGCAGCGCGCCTACGACAACATCATCCACGACATCGCGGTGCAGTACCTCCCGGTGATCTTCGCGATGGATCGCGCGGGGCTGGTCGGCGAGGACGGGCAGACGCACATGGGGCTGTACGACATCCCCTACATGCTGGCCGTTCCCGGCATGACGGTGATGGCTCCGAAGGATGCCGATGAGCTGGTGGGGTTGATGCGCACCGCGCTCACGCTCGACGGCCCGTCGTGCCTCCGCTACCCGCGCGACAAGGCGCCGACCGATCCGAACCCGGTGGCGTCGGTGCCTGCGGTCCCGTACGGCACCTGGGAGCTCCTCACGCCGGGTCGCGACGTGGCGATCCTTGGCGTCGGGACGATGGCCTTGCCGGCCCAGGAAGCGGCCGAGCTGCTGCGCGCCCAGGGGATCGAGGCCGCCGCCGTGAACGCCCGCTTCATCAAGCCGGTCGACGACGCGATGATCGAGGAACTGGCGCGCGACTGCCGCCTCTTCGTGACGGTCGAGGAAGGCAGCGTGGTGAACGGCTTCGGCGCGATGCTCGCCGAGCGGATGCAGCGGACCCACCCCGAGGTGCGGGTGGTGGCGATCGGCATCGCCGACGAGCTGATCCTGCAGGCGCCGCGCACCGAACAGCTGGAGGCCTACGACCTCACCGCGACGGGCATCGCCCGCCGCACCACCGAGGCGCTGCGCACCGCCCTGGTGCGCTGAGGCCGTTCTGCGCATCGGCCTCGTCGGGAACCCGCGCTACGCCGACCTCGAGGTCGCGCTCGCCGACACGGCGCGGGTCGCGGCGGAGCGCGGCTGGTCGCTCGCCGGCTCGGCGGAGCTTGCCGAGATGGTGCCCGGCTCGCTGGCGCCGTTCGACCCCGCCGAACTCGACCTGCTGGTCACCTTCGGCGGCGACGGCACGCTCCTTCGCGGGGCGCGGCAGCTGCACGGCCGTGAAGTCCCCATTCTCGGCGTCAACTTCGGTCGTGTCGGCTTCCTGACGTCGGTCGCGCGGGACGGGGTGGTCGAGGCGCTCGCGGCGATCGCCGCGGGCGAGCATCGCCTCTCGCCGCGCGCCGCGCTCCAGGCCACGATCGTCGACGGGCACGGGGCGGCTGTCACCGAACAGACCGCGCTCAACGATGTCGTGCTGCACAAGGGCGGCGTGGCCCGCGTGGTCCGCTTCCAGGTCCTCATCGATGGCGAACCGATGGGGCCGGTCTCGGCTGACGGGCTCGTGATCGCGTCGCCGACCGGCTCGACCGCCTACTCGCTCTCGGCCGGCGGGCCGGTCATCGTCCCGAACCTCGACGCGATGATCGTCACGCCGATCTGCGCCCACTCGCTCGGCGTGCGGCCGATCGTCACGCGCGGCAACACGCTGGTGCGGATCGAACCGCTCGAGCCGCGGGCCGCCGACCTCCTGGTCTCCTTCGACGGCCAGGAGACGGCGTCGCTCGGTCCGGAGCACGCGCTCGAAGTGCGCCCGTCCCCGACCCGCGTGATCCTCGTGCGCTTCGGCGATCCCGGCTTCTTCCGCCGGCTGCGCGAGAAGCTGCACTGGGGCGACCTCTCCGACCGCGAGCAGTGATGCTCGCCTCCCTGCGCGTGCGGGACCTCGCCACCATCGCCGACGTCACGCTCGAACTCGGCGAGGGGCTCAACGTGCTCACCGGCGAGACCGGCGCGGGCAAGTCGATGCTGGTCGACGCACTCGCACTGCTGCTCGGCGATCGCGCGGATCGCGCGGCGGTGCGGCCCGGCGCGCCGAAGGCCGTCGTCGAGGGCGCCATCACCGGGGTGCCGCGCGCTGCCCTGCGACAGCTGGAGGCCTCCGGCCTCGATGCCGAGGAGACCCTGGTCATCCGCCGCGAGGTGACGGCGGAGGGACGCTCGCGCGCGTGGATCAATGGCTCGCCCACGACCGCGGGGGTGCTCGCCACGCTTGGGGCCACGCTGGTCGACCTGCATGGCCAGCATCAGACATTGCAGCTGCTCGAGGCGGCCGAGCAGCGTGCCCTCGTCGACGCCTTTGCCGACGCCGCTCCGGCCGCCGAGGCCGTGGCCCAGGCATGGCGCGACCTCGGCACCGTGCAGGCCGAACGCGACGCACTGACAGCCCGCCGCGACGGGGCGCTGCGTCGCGCGGATTGGCTGCGTCACGTGGTGGAGGAGATCGATGCCGCGCGCCTGGCGCCCGGCGAGGATGAGACGCTCGATCGCGACATCGCCCGGCTCGCCCAGGCCGGGACGCTGGGTGAGGAGGCCCGTCGACTTGCCGAGGCGCTCGACGGCGATGATGCCTCCGCGCGGACCGCCATCGGCCAGGCCGAGCGTGCGCTGAACGCGCTCGAACGACACGACCCGACCGTCGGCGAGTGGCGCATGCTCCTCGACGGCGCCTACGCGCAGCTCGACGAGCTGGCGCGCTCCGCGGCGGCCTACGCCGATGCGATCGCCGAGGAGCCGGCGCGTCTCGGTGAGCTGGAGCGTCGTCGCGACCTGCTCTTCACGCTGAAGCGCAAGCACGGCGCGACGATCGCCGACGTCCTCGCCACGCGCGATGCCGCGCGGGCCGAGCTCGACCTGCTCGACAGCGCCGAGTTCGACCTGCGCACGCTCGAGGCACGCGCCGGTGCGGCCGCCGCCGCGTTGCGCACGCTGGCCGCGGACCTGACCGTGCGGCGGACGGCCGCGGCGGAGCGGCTCGCGCGTGAGGTGACCCGATTGCTCCCGGAACTCGGGCTCGTCGGGGGGCGCTTCCGCGTGACGCTGACGCCCGCGCCCGAGGTGCGCGAGCACGGCGCCGAGGAGATCACGTTCGAGGTGCAGTTGAATGCGGGGATGGAACCGCGGCCGCTGGCGCGCGTGGCCTCGGGTGGCGAGCTCTCGCGGTTGATGCTGGCGCTCAAGGTCGTGCTGGCGCGGGCCGATGCGGTGCCCACCCTCGTCTTCGACGAGATCGATCAGGGGATTGGCGGCGAGGTGGGAGGGCGCGTCGGTGCGGCGCTCGCACAGGTCGCCGCGCGCCATCAGGTGCTGGTGATCACCCACCTTCCGCAGATCGCGGCCCGCGGCGACCGACACCTGCGGATCGCCAAGGCGACGCGCGACGGCATGGCCACGTCGGACGTGACGCGCCTCCACGGTGAGGATCGCGTGCTCGAACTGGCCCGGATGCTGGGAGGGGATGGCGAGGCAGAACGCGGCCTCGCACGCGCCCTGCTGGGCGAAGGCGTCAGCGCCCGATGATGGGCTTGTAGACCCGGATCACCATGCGCGACGTCAGCGGCGTCGCCACCACGCCGGCGCTGCTGGCCACGGTCCGCTCGATCGAGAAGCCCGCCTCCACCGGCATCTTCCGCACGCCCTCCCGATTCACCCCGTCATGCACGAAGCTCACGCCGAGCCCGACGCGCGTCGCGTTGGCGCTGGTGCCCTGCACGAGGGTTGTCAGGTCGAGCCCGGCGATCGCCTGGGTCGGGTCGGCCCAGTTCAGGGCATCGGCACCGCGGCGCTGATACTGGACCAGCGCCGTGAGCGCGAAGTGCGGAACGATCCGGTAGAACGGCTGGGCCGTGATGGTGAAGACGTCGCCCGGGTTGCGGGACAGCAGTGCCGTGATCCGGGCAGGGCGGAAGAGCTGGTCACGCGTGGCGGGCTGTTCGTCAGCGGTGCCTGCCAGCTGCAGCGTCATCAGCGCACTGCCGCGCAGCCCGAATCGGCCGCGGCCGAGCTCGACGATGCCCCCGACTTCGACATCCGGCTGCCCGTCACCGGAGCCCTGGTCCAACAGGTACCCGGGGCGGGGCGCGGTGCCGGTCGAGAGCCGCGCGCCTGCGCGGGCCCACACGCCCAGCCAACTGGCGTCGCCGGGCGCCCCACGGCGCAGCACCTCCGCCGTCAGTCCGAGCTCGACGTCGCCGAGCCCGACGGGCGGAATGTCCTCCGGCTCGGTGATCCCGAAACCGGTGGGGGCCGCGATCAGCGCGTCCAAATCGGTCGCAGTGAGCACCGCCGCGGGAAGCGCCGGGGCCGCGCTGATGGTGCGGCCCCCGAGCGCCCCGCCAAGGGTGGCGTCGAGCGCCGTGATCGCCGCAAGCACCGCACTGCCGTCGGTGCTCGACGCCACGGGCAACACCGCGGAGCCGCGCACCGGATCGGCGAGCAGCTGAAAGAGTCCGTCGCGCAGCGTGGTGCCTTGCCCCAGCGTCTGCTGTGCCAGGGCGAGCTGTGTCGGATTGGTGAAGGCGCCGCCGGCAATCCGGCCGCTCAGCGCAGTCAGCGCCTCGTCGAACGCCGTGAAGAACGCTGTCGTCTGCGCGATGCCGGCGGGCGTGCCCAGTGCGGCATCGGCCGGGTTGAGCCCGACGTTCGCGTCGGTTGCCACGGGACGCAGCTGCAGCTGGGTGCGGGTCGAGACGATCGGCACAGAGGCCGAGAACGTGAGCCGCCGCGTGATGCCGACGGCCAGGCCGAGCGTGGCGACGCCACGCTGTTGTTCCGCGATCGCCGAGACACTCCCGAGTGTCAGGGGGCCTGGCGCCCGGCCCAGCACCCGCGCAAGGGCGGCCTCGGTGTTGCCGACAAGCGGCGTCGCCGCAGCGTCGAGGGTCGGGTACGAGAGCCGGCTGCCGAGGGGACGGCGCGTCCCATCGATGCGCAGTTCGTCGGTCGGGAAGAAGCCCCCGCCGAGCTCGATCCGGAGGACACCCGCCGGGGCGGTGAGCAACGGGAGCTGAGCCGGAATGGCACCCAGGGGGGCCAACAGGAGGGCAGGGAGCAGGCGACGGATCATCGCGGTCGAAGATAGCGGAATCGACGCACCGTGGCCTGTGGTGGCATATTCCAGTCGACCTGGCTCGGGTGGCGAAATGGCAGACGCAGGGGACTTAAAATCCCCAGGGGGCAACCCCGTCCCGGTTCGAGTCCGGGCCCGAGCATCCCCCAGAGGCGGAGAATCCAGCATGAAGGAGTCGCGGCGCGGCTTCACCCTGATCGAACTGCTCGTGGTCGTGCTGATCGTCGGCATCCTCGCAACGATCGCGCTGCCGCGGTTGCAGTACGCCAAGGAGAAGGCCTTCCGGGCCTCCATGGTGTCCGACCTGCACAACCTGCTTTCCGCGCAGGAAGGCCATTTCTCGGTCACCGGAGACTACGCCGGTGGGATCGGGCCGACCCAGGTGCTGGTCGCGGGCAGCGCCGGGCGAGTGGCCCTGCTGCCGAGTCCGGGCAACCAGATCACCGTCACCCTCCGCCCCGGCGCCACGCCCCTCGCATCGGGCGGCTGGTCGGCCGAGGTGACGAATCCTCGGATCACCTCGGGGGTGCAGTCGAAGTGCGGCATCTTCATGGGGGTGCTGGCGAACTCGCCCAATGCGGCGGTGACGCAGGCTGGCGTGCCGGCCTGCTACTAGGGGCGTCTCGCCCCGCCCACGGTCGCCGCCTCTCCCAGGAACGAATCGCTGTTCATCCGATCGGTCAGTTGGAGCGTGATCCGACCCGGCGTCGCCTCCAGGAGGTAGCCCGTGTCGGTCCGCCGGTAGCTGACGCCAGCTTCGACGGCTCCGGCATCGGCGAGGGACCTCGGCAAGCGACCCCGCGTGCGTCGGTAGTCCTCGATCCGCGACCGTTCCAGATAGAGCGCCACCCGGGCGCGCTCTTCGGCGGCGGCCGGGCTCAGCGGTGCCGGCGTGCCTGGCGCGAAGACGGCCGCCGGTCTGGCAACCCAGATCCATGCCAGCAGCCCGGCCGCCGCGAGACCCACCGCGATGGTGGCCGGTCGGGTCCCTTCGGGCCGACGCGACTTCTGTCGACGTCGCGCCTCGTCGGCCTCGGCCCGCTGGGCCTCCGCCACCTCCTGCAGCGCTTCGGCAAGTTCCCGTCGACGATCGCTCTGGCTCATTCTTCCTCCGGCGTGAACGGGGAAATCTTGCATGCTCGCGGCTCCGAGGCCAGAATGCGGGGGCGCTCCGTGCCTCGGCGCCACCGCGCGGGCCGTTTGCCCCGGTGGTGTCGTTGCCTCCAGGGTGGCCAGATCACGGCATTCCCGTTCACCTTGCGCCGGCCGAGGCAGGCCGGATTTCACGCACCGCTCCGGCGGGAGGTAGCATGGCGCGACGAGCTTCGGGATTCACACTGGTCGAACTGCTCACCGTTCTCACCATCATCGGCGTTCTCGCCACGATCGCGATCCCGCGCCTCCGCTACACCAAGGAGCGCGCCACCCGGGCGTCGATGGTGAGCGATCTCAAGAATCTGGTGGCGCTTCAGGAAGGGTACTTCTCCGCAGTGAACGACTACGCGGCGGGACTCACCGCCGGCCCGGAAGTGCTCGTGAAGGGGGGGGCGGGGAGGATCTCGTTCGTGCCGAGCGCGGGGAACACCATCACCCTGACCCGCCGGGGTCCCAACAACGCGAATGGCTCCGGGTGGTTTGCGACGGCGAAGAACCCGCAGGTCACGACCAAGAGTGCGGACGTCTGCGGCATCTACATCGGCAACAAGGCCTATGCCCCCAATGCAGCGGTGCCCGGCCCCGGAATCCCCGCCTGTTACTGAACGACCGGCCGGGGCAACCGGCCGAGCGCGTCCCCGAGGAACGAATCGGCATCCATCTGATTGGTGAGTTCGAGGCCCTTTCCAGGAAATGCCGGGACCATGACGACGAAGTCGGGTGGCGTCGGGACGTAGGTCACTCCCTCCTCGACGTCCCCGGTCTCGCTCAACTCGCGCGGTAGCCGGCCCCTTTCGGCTCGGAATTGCTCGATGCGCGCGCGTTGCAGGTAGAGGGCATGGCGCGCCAGAGCATCTCGCTCGCTCTCGGTCGGAATCCGAGGGGCACCCGGCCCGAAGATCGCCGCCGGCTGCGCAACCCAGACCCAGCCGAGCCCTGCCCAGACGACGACCAGGGCCAGCAGTGCCGCCCGCTGTGGGAGGCCTCGCCGCGGTTTCGCCGCCGGGGGTGAGGACGGTCGCTGGTGCTGGGCGACGACGGCCTCCTTCGCCTCGGCGAGCTTCCGTTGCGTGTCCAGGTCATCCATGCCGTACCTCCCCTCGCTGCAGTGTATTGCCACTGGCGCGCCGTGATGTGATGATCCACGTCATGGAATATGCCTCCGCTCCCTCGTCGCCGCCGTGGCGCTTTCGGCTGATCGCCCTGACGGCGCTCTCGGTCGTCGCGATGTTGGCTGTGGTGACGCGGGCGGCGAGCGCCCGTCGGCGCGATGCATCGGCCCGCGCCCAGGTGATCGGTGAACTCCGACGGCTCGACGATCAGCAGACCGCCTGGGAGGCGCGGCATGGCCTCTTCGCCCGGCGGATCGGCACGGTCGCCGACGACACGACCCTGGCCTTCACGCCGACACCGGGCGTCGAGTTGCGATTCGATGCGACCATTCCGTCGAGCTGGAGCGCGATCGCCACCACGGACCGGTTGCTGGCCGCGCCGAGGCAGTGCGGGGTGTACCGTGGTCGCGCCGAGGCCGCGCCGCACCGCGCCGTGTTGACGCCTGGCGAAGTGGCCTGCTGGTAGCTTCCCCCGCCGCTACCGGCGCAACTGTTCGAGCCCGCTCCCAAGGAAACTGTCCGCGGCCATGGTGCTGGTCAGTGACAAGCGGAGCGGTCCCTGTCTCCCCTCAAGCCGATACGCGCGCTGCCCGGTCACGACCAGCGTGAGCGACGTATCAACAACGCCGACGTCGGCGAGCCGCGGCGGCACGCGTCCCTCGGCGCGGACGAGGGCGTCCACCCGCGCGCGGGCCAGCCAGAGTCCATAACGCAGCGAGGCCTCCGCCAGCGCGGGTGCCGGCGCCCACGCATGGTCAGCGGGCCCGCGGGCGATGGCCGGCGGTGCGAGCAGCAACCACCCGACGACGAGCCACCCCCCAAGTGCGGCCAGCAGCCATCGGGTCGGCACCGGGCGGCGGGAGGCGAGGACGGTACTCCCGGGCGTCGATTCGGCTGCGGCGCGACGACGACTCTGCGCGACGACTTCGCCGAGCGCATCCGAGAGCGTGGAGGAGGGCGCGATCGCACCCGGCTCGAAGGGGGGCGGGGGCACCACCGTACGGGGTGCGACCGGAATCGCTCGCGGTGGCATCACGGACGCTGCGTCGGGTGGAGCGATCTCCGCGGGGACATCCGCGGCGACGGGGAGCGCCTCGATCGCGGGCTCTGGCGCCGCGCCGTCGACACGCGGCGAACGCGACTTCCCCCGGCCGCGCGACGACCGCCTAGGCATTCTGGGGCGATTCCCCCGCCAGTGCGCGGCCGACCTGCTCGGGGAAGGCGCGGATGTCGATCGGCTTGGTGATGTAGCCGTCGAACCCGGCAGCCATCGCGCGCTCCCGGTCGCCGGCCATCGCGTGCGCCGTCAGGGCCACCACGCGCAGCGCCGCGTATTCCGAGGCGCGGATCTCCGCGAGCAGGGCGAAGCCATCCTTGCCGGGCATCTGGATGTCCATCAGGACGAGGTCCGGGAGCTTCGCCGCCAGGGTCGCGAAGAGTTCCTCGCCACCCATCAGGCCGACGACTTCGTGCCCCTTCAGCGTGAGCAGGGTGCGGAACAGCTTCATGTTGTCGGGACTGTCTTCGACAATGAGGATCATCGGTGGGTCACTCCATCCTGGTGCGCTTCAGCACGGCGCGCACGCGCGCGACCAGCGATCGCGGCTGCACCGGCTTGGTCAGGTAGTCCTGGGCGCCCAACTCGAGCGCCTGTGATTCAGTGTCGTCGGTCCGCGCCGTGAGCATGATCACGGGCAGGGCCGCCGTCGCGACGGAGGCGCGCAGTTCCTCGAGCACGCCGAGGCCCGTCAGGCGCGGCATGTCGTGATCGAGGAGGATCAGGTCGATGCCCTTGGTCTCGACCGCCGTGAGCGTGTCGAGGCCGTCCGCCGCCTCGATCACCACGAAGCCTTCGCGCTCCAGCACCGTGCGGACCAGGCGTCGCATCTGGGCGTCGTCGTCGGCGAGGAGGATCGTCGCGCCCTTGCCCTCGGCGTCGGCCGTGCCGGCCCCCGCCCAGCCTGCCGGCGTCGCCACTGGGGCGGCCGCAATCGGCGCGGCGGCGTGCTCGGCGCGCGCGGCACGCTCCTGGGTCTCGCCGAGCACGCGGTGGATTTCGTCGTAGGTGGTCTGGCCGCTCCAGTAGCGGATCAGTCCGCTCTCCCACAACGTGCGCATGCCGTGCGGCCGTGAGGCGTCGAGGATCGCCTGCTGTGGAGCTCCCGCCTCGATGAGGCCGCCCACGGCGCCCTCCACCGGAAGCAGCTCCATGACTGCGAGCCGCCCCTTGAAGCCGGTGCCACCGCAGCTCTTGCACCCGGCACCGCGCTTCGGCGCATAGACGCCGGCGTAGCCCGCGGGGGGACGCGCCTGCTCGGGAACCTCGTCGAGCGGCAGGTCGACGGCGCACTGCGGACAGACACGGCGGACCAGGCGCTGCGCCACCACGCCGCGCAGCACGGTGCCGAGCTTGAACGAGTCGATCCCCATGTCGCGGAGGCGGACCAGCGCGGAGACGGCGTCGTTGGTGTGCAGCGTCGAGAAGACGAAGTGGCCGGTGAGGCCGGCCTGGATCGCGATCGTCGCAGTTTCACCATCGCGGATTTCGCCGACCAGCACGATGTCCGGGTCCTGGCGGAGCACCGAACGCAGCGCGGTCGCGAAGGTGAAGCCCTGCGCGTCGTTCACCTGCATCTGCGAGATCCCGTCGACGTCGTATTCGACCGGGTCCTCGACGGTCACGATGTTGACCTTGCCCGTCTTCAGGTGATTCAGGATGGCGTACAGCGTGGTGGTCTTGCCTGAACCGGTCGGGCCGGTCACCAGCAGCATCCCCTCGCGGTGCGAGAGCATCCGCATCAACACCGCCTCTTCCTCCGGGGGGAGGGCCAGCGCGGGGATCGACGCGCGGAGATTCGACTTGTTCAGGATCCGGATGACGAGCTTCTCGCCGCGGCGGGCGACGGGGGCGGTGGCGACGCGCATGTCGACGAACTGGCCGCCGACCTTGAGCGAACTGCGCCCGTCCTGGGGCGTCATCGAGTTCGTGACGTCGAGCCCGGCGATGATCTTCACGCGACGGACGAGCGAGGCCCCCGCCGCCTCCGGGAGGCGCATCACCTCGCGGAGGATGCCGTCGACGCGATAGCGCACCACGACGGCCCCGCCCTCGATCTCGGAATGGATGTCGCTGGCACCGGCCTGCACCGCGTCGGAGATCATCGCATCGACGAGCTTCGTCATCGGCGCGTCGAGGGCGGGATCGCGTTCCTCGGGCGAGTCGCTGATCTGCACCTCGACCGACGTCGGCGTCAGCCCCTGCAGCAGCCGGTTGATCGAATTCTCGGGACGGTAGAACTCGTCGAGCTTGTCGCTGATCGCCGATGGCGACGCCACCTCGAGCTTCACGTCGCGCCCGGTGAGGAAGCCGAGGTCCTGCTCGGCCGCGAAGTCGCGCGGGTCGCAGGTCGCGATGCGGACGGTCTTTTCGTCCAGCGCGAGGGCGACCACGTGATACTTCCGGGCCGCGGTCTCCGGGAGCACCGCGACGGCGCGCGGTTCGGCCGCGCCGACATCGGCCACCGGCAACCGGAAGCGGCGCGCCAGTTCCGCGCAGATGGCAGCGTCGGTCGCCAGCCCCGTCTCGACCACCGATCGCCACAGGCGCCGGTCCTTGATCGAGGCGAGCACCGGGAGGCGCTCAGCGGGAAGCAGACCGGCCTCGACCAGATAGGGGCCGATCCAGGCATCCGGGGCTGCGCCGACGTCGGGTGCGGTCATGAGGGTCCGTCGTGGTGTGTGAGGCGGGGGGATCGTCGGCTACGTTGTTCCGGGATCCCGAGAAAGATACGATTCTCGGTGGTCAAGGTGAAACCCTTCTTGCGACGCGGAGTGCCTTCTGCCAGTCGGTCATCGCTTCCACGTCTCGGGAACGCATCGCGTGCCGGGCGACAAAAGCATCACCCACCGCGCCCTGATGTTCGCGGCCCTCGCCCCAGGCCACTCGGTGGTGGGCGGGGCGCTGACGTCGCTGGACGCTCGGTCGACGGCCCGCGTCCTTCGCGCCCTCGGGGCGACGATTTCCCCGCTTCGCGCCGACTCGGTGGTCGAGATCCGCGGCCGTCGGCGCCTGACCACCCCCGCCACTGTCCTGCAATGTGGCAATTCCGGGACCACGGCTCGACTGATGCTGGGCATCCTGGCGGGGCACCGCTTCCCGAGCACCCTCTCCGGCGATGCCTCGTTACGGCGGCGGCCGATGCGTCGGGTGACGGCCGCCCTTGCCGAGATGGGGGCCAAGATCGACGACGGGGGCCACGACGGGCTGCCGCTCACGATCCGTGGCGGGCGGTTGGGTGCCCTGAAGTGGAACCTCCCGATCGCCTCGGCCCAGGTGAAGAGCGCGCTGCTGCTGGCCGGCGCCGTCGGCGGCGTGTCGGTCGCACTGCGCGAAACCGCCGTCACCCGGGATCACACCGAGCGGATGCTTGGTGCGAACGGGTTCGACGTATCACGAAGCGATGGCTGGCTGCGTCTCGAGCCGACCGGGGCCTTCCACCCCGTCGCGATGCAGGTGCCCGGGGACCCGTCCTCGGCCGCCTTCCTCCTCGCCGCCATTCTGTTGGCGGAAGGCGGCGAGGCCCGGGTGGCCGGCGTCGGGCTCAATCCCACGCGAACCGGCTATCTCCACGTGATGGCGCGCATGGGCGCCACGATCGCCGCCTGTGACGAGGAGGCACCCTTCGGCGAGCCGATCGGCGACCTGGTGAGCTCGCCCGCGCCCCTGCGGGGCGTGGTGGTCGAGCCAGACGAGGTCCCCGGGATCATTGACGAGATCCCGATGCTCGCCTGCCTCGCGGCACGGGCGGCGGGAGAGTCCCGATTCCGTGGCGTCGGCGAGTTGCGCGTCAAGGAGAGCGACCGCCTCGCCCTCATCGTCCGCAACCTGCGCGCGGTGGGTGCCGAAGCGGAGGCCGTGGGGGATGACCTGCTCGTGCGCGGCGGTCCGGGGCCCTTCCGCGGCCGCGTGGTGACGGACGGCGATCACCGGATCGCGATGGCGTTCACGGTGCTCGGGCAGACCCGCGGCTCGCGCATCGTGGTTGACGATCCCGACTGTGCCGCGGTCTCCTTTCCGAACTTCACCGGGCAGCTCGCCGCGCTCTACGGGCGGGCTGGGTGACGATGCCGGTCGTGGCGATCGACGGCCCGGCGGCGTCGGGGAAGTCCAGTACCGCGGCCGCCGTCGCGGGCCGGCTCGGGCTCCTCCACGTCGATTCGGGGGCGCTCTACCGTGCCCTGACCTGGCTGGCCGTGCGGGATGACCTTGAGGAGGCGGAGGCCATCTGCCGGGCGGCCGATGCCGCCGATCTGACGCTGGTGCCGGAGGGGAGCACCCTCACCCTCCGTGCCGCGGGGGCGCCGATCGAGCACGAGATCCGGTCCGCCGAGGTCACTGCCAGCGTCTCCCGGGTGGCGGCGATGCCGGCGGTCCGGGAGTGGGTCAACGCGCGGCTCCGCGCCGCCGTGGCCGGGGCAGGGGGGGGCGTGATGGACGGGCGGGACATCGGCACGGTCGTCTTCCCGGATGCGGTCCTCAAGGTCTTCCTGACCGCCTCCCCCGAGGCGAGGGCCCGGCGCCGGTTGCTCCAGGTCGGTCGGGAACCGGCCCCCGAGATGGTCGCGGCCGAGGCGGCCCGGCTGGCGGAGCGGGACCGGCTGGACGCGGGGCGGACGGTCGCCCCGCTCCGGCAGGCTCCGGACGCCCTGCTGCTGGATACCAGCGCCCTGGACTTCGGCACGCAGGTGGCGCAAATCGTGGCATGGGCGGGGTTGCGAGGGTTGCCGCCGGCTTGACCGGCCCGTATCTTCCTTGGCTGTCCCGAAATCGGGGCAGTCGAGGATTTCCCTCACCCCGTGGCCGATTGCCGCGGTTTCCCGCTGTCGCAGGACCTCACCCGAATGTCTGAGACCGAGACCCCCACTGAAGTGCTCGACGCGGCGCCCGCCGCGCCCACCTTCCAGTTCGACCGCCGCGATGCCCTTCGCGATGTCGACCGGCATGCGCGTGCGCGCGGACCTCTACGACGAGGACTACACCAGCGATGAATACGAAGCGCTCCTGACGATGTACGAAGGGACGATGTCCCAGATCGTCGAGGGCGAGATCGTCAAGTCGAAGATCCTGCGCATCACCGACAACGCCGTCATCCTCGACGTCGGCTTCAAGTCGGAAGGCTCGGTGCCGCTCGACGAGTTCAAGGACCCGCAGAATCTCCAGGTCGGCGACGAGGTCGAGGTCTTCCTCGAACACCTCGAGGACCAGGAGGGCGCGGTCGTCCTCTCGAAGAAGAAGGCCGACTTCATGCGCGTGTGGGAGAAGATCCGCATCGCCCACGAGTCCGACCAGCCGGTGGAAGGCACCCTGATGAAGAAGATCAAGGGTGGCGTGGTGGTGAACCTGATGGGCGTCGACGCGTTCCTCCCGGGCTCGCAGATCGCGCTGCGCCGGGTCCCGAACATCGACGAGCTCCTCGGCTCGACGTACGAGTTCAAGATCATCAAGCTCAACAAGCGCCGGCGGAACATCGTCGTGTCGCGCCGCGTGATCCTCGAGAACGAGCGGGCGCACAAGCGCGAGCACCTGATGAAGGAGCTCGAGGTCGGCCAGGTCCGGAAGGGCGTCGTCAAGAACATCACCGACTTCGGTGCCTTCATCGACCTCGGCGGCGTCGACGGCCTGCTGCACATCACCGACATGTTGTACGGGCGCGTCTCGCATCCGAGCGAGCTGGTCGGGATCGGTCGCGAAGTCGAGGTCAAGATCCTCGACATCGACTGGCAGCGCGAGCGCATCTCGCTCGGCATGAAGCAGCTCCAGTCCTACCCGTGGCAGAACGTCGCCGAGAAGTACCCGGTCGGCAGCCGCGTGCAGGGCAAGGTCGTCTCGATCACCAACTACGGCGCCTTCGTGGAGCTGGAACCGGGGATCGAGGGCCTGGTGCACATCTCCGAGATGAGCTGGACCCGCAACGTCCGGCACCCGAGCAAGATCGTCTCGATCGGCGAGACCATCGAGGCGGTGGTGCTCAAGGTCGACGAGTCGGAGGAGAAGATCTCCCTCGGCATGAAGCAGACCGAGCAGGATCCCTGGATGATCCTCCCGCTCCGCTACCCGGTCGGGACGCGCATCACGGGCAAGGTCCGCAACCTCACCTCGTTCGGCGCCTTCGTCGAGATCGAGGCGGGCATCGACGGCCTGATCCACATTTCCGACATGTCGTGGACCAAGCGCGTGCAGCACCCGTCGGAAGTGGTCAAGAAGGGCGACACCGTCGACGTCGTGATCCTGAACATCGACGCCGACAACAAGCGCATCTCGCTCGGCCTCAAGCAGGCGACCGAGGATCCGTGGCTCACGATCGGCGAGAAGCTGCCGGTCGGCACCGAGCTCCGGGCCAAGGTCCTCCGCCCGGTCGACAAGGGGATCGTGCTCGACCTCGGCAACGACATCGAGGGCTTCGCCCCCGTGTCGCAGATGGGGATCGGCCACGACCAGAACCCCGAGGATGCGGTCGTCCTCAACCAGCAGGTCATTGCCAAGATCCTCGAGGTGGACCCGATCCATCACCGCGTGGTTGTGGCGATCATCGAGTACCCGGAAGACGGCATCCCGGAGCCGGGCACCGAGCCCAAGCTCTCCGAGCTGCCGAAGCTCCCGGAGCCGTCGGACGTCGAGATCGACATGTCCGAGGTCGATGACGACAACTGAGCCAACGGCTCGGGTGGGCAGGACGACGCGGGGGCGGCCAAGGATGGCCGCCCCCGCGTGCGTCATGGCCCCCGCGGCTCGCGCCTGCCTACTCCGTCAGCATCTTCGCCGCACAGTCGGGGCACAGTCCGTGGGAGAACTTCGCCTCGCTGCGCCGGGCGATGTAGCTCTCCATCTGTTCCCAGTGCCCGTGTTCGTCGCGGATCTTGTGGCACCAGGAGCAGGTCGGCAGCAGCCCCCGCAGCGTGGTGACCGCAGCCTTGGCTCGCAGGAGTTCGTCGAGCAGTCGCTCGCGCTCCACTTCGGTGGCGCGTCGCGCGGTGAGGTCGTGGCTCAGCGTGAGGACGCCCGAAATTTTCCCCTGGCCGTCTCGCAGCGGCGTGAACCGCGTCAGGTAGAATCGGGCGCGCGCCTCCGAGGGCGCCTGGTATTCGAACTCAAGCGTCTCCGGCTCGCCGCGCTGCAGCACCCGGCCCAGGGCACCGGCGAAACGCTCACGCGCCGCAGGGTCCGCGAGGACGTCGGCCGGCGTCTGTCCGAGGAAGTGCGACGCCGGCCGGCCGACGGCCCGCGAGTAGGCGGGGTTGACGAAGTTGATGCGGCCATCCCGGTCGAACCGCATCAGGAGGTCTTCGACGCCATCGACGATCACGCGCAGCTCGGCCTCGCGACTCGCCAGCGCTTCCGCGGCGCGGTGCAGCTCGGTGATGTCCCGGGCGATCACGAACACGCTGGTCCCGCCGTGGACCGGATCCGGTTCCGGCGTGAAGCGCCCCTGATAGCGTGACATCGTCCCGTCCGGCGCCGGGTAGTCGTACTCGACGACGACCGGCCGCGACGTGACCACGGCCTCCTGGATCGCCGCCATCCACGTCGCCTTGAAGCGCTCGTCGAGCGGGATCTCCGCCGCGATGCGACCGAGCAGCTCGTTGGCCGGTGCGCCGGAGAGCCTCGCCGCCGCAGGGTTCAGGTACGTCACCCGGAACTGCGCGTCGATCTGCACGATCACGTCGTCGGCCGCCTCGACGAGCGTGGCGAACTCCGCCTCGCGCCGGCGCAGCATTCGCTCCGACTCGCGGACCGCGGTGAGGTCGCGGGCAAACTCGACGACGCCGGTGATGGCACCGGACCCGTCGCGTACCGGCGTGAGATTCACCGAGAAGAAGTGGCGGACGCCGTCACCCATCAGGTGCTCGTACTCGAAGAGCTGCGGGGCACCAGTGGTCGCCACGGCACGGAGCATCCCGATCCACCGCTCGACCTCGATCGGGCCGAAGAGGACGTCGCCCACCGGTCGCCCGACCACCTCGTCCGCGGGGCGGCCGAGGGCCCCGCAGCCGGCCTGATTGACGTAGCGCACGATGCCATTGGGGTCGTACCAGAAGACGCCGTCCTCGGCACCGTCGAGGATGGATCGCAACTCGGCTCGGATCGACGCGCTCTCGCGCTCGGTCGTCTCGAGTCGCGCGCGCTCCGCGCGTTCCTGCTGGCGGACGCGGACAAAGAGGCCGCTGCCGAAGGCGCCGAGCAGCACGGTCATGCCGAGGAGAAAGAGGCTGCGGCGGCGCGCCACCTCGAGCGAGGCGTCGAGCGCCTCCCCGTTCCGCTGGGACGCCTCGACCACGGCGGCGGAGACCAACTCGGCCGTGGCAATGAGACTGTCACCAAATCGGGGACGGGAGAGCGCGTTCCAGCGCTGTCGTGCGCTGTCGGGCGGGAATCGATCCAGCATCGAGTCGACGAGGGCCGAGCGCTCGGCCAGTTGGCGCGTCCAGATGCCGGTTCTCGACTGCTCGGCCCGGCTCGTCCGCGTGGCGGCGAGCGAATCTCCAAGGGCGCGGAGAAGGCGTTCCGCCCTGGCTGCCCTGACGCGGGTCACCGGATCGGGCTCGAGGAGATAGTCGCGAATTGCGACCTGGCTGGTGTGCATCGCGAAGACGAAGTCGTCGGCCTTGCGTCGGATGCGGTCGAGGTCGGCGAGGCGATCGACCTCGCCCCCGGCTCGGTGGAGGTCGCGAACCGCGACACCCCCGAGCAGCACCAGCGGGACGACGATCAGGAGCAGGGCCAGCCCGATCCAGGAACTGGTCAGGGCGGGGGGCGGGCGGAGACGCGTGTTCGCCACCTGGGAACCTCGTCGTCGGGACGGGAGGGTGTAAGCTACCCCGCCAGGGATTGCCCGGGCAGTGGGTTGGCGCGGTCCGGACGGGGATTAGCTTTCAGGGATATGCCCGACAACCCGTCCCGTCTTGAGGACCTCCGACACCGCCAGGCCCTGGCCGAGCAGGGTGGCGGTGCCGCACGGATCGCGCAGCAGCACAAGAAGGGGAAGCTCACCGCCCGCGAGCGGCTCGACCTCCTCCTCGATCCCGGCTCCTTCGTCGAACTCGATCGTTTCGTCACCCATCGCACCACCGACTTCGGCATGGCCGACGACCGACCGCTCGGCGACGGCGTCGTCACCGGCTGGGGGCGCATCGACGGGCGGCTCGTCTACGTCTTCTCGCAGGACTTCACCGTGTTCGGCGGCTCGCTCTCCGAGACCCACGCGGCGAAGATCTGCAAGGTGATGGACCTCGCGGTGCGGAACGGCGCACCGATGATCGGCCTGAACGACTCAGGCGGCGCGCGGATCCAGGAAGGGGTCGCCTCGCTCGGCGGCTACGCGGACATCTTCCTCCGCAACACGCTCGCCTCCGGCGTCGTGCCGCAGATCTCCGCGATCCTCGGGCCCTGCGCCGGCGGCGCGGTGTACTCGCCGGCGATCACCGACTTCGTGCACATGGTGCGTGGCGTCGGCTACATGTTCGTGACCGGACCGAACGTGGTGAAGACGGTCACCCACGAGGACGTGACCTTCGATGACCTCGGCGGGGCGGACGTGCACGCCGAGACCTCCGGGGTGGCGCACTTCGTCCACGCCACCGAACCCGAGTGCCTGCTCGCGATCCGCACGCTCCTCGGCTTCCTCCCGTCGAACAACGTCGACGAGCCGCCGATGGTGCCGACGGCCGACCCGGCGGACCGGCGCGACGAGCGACTGCTCGACGTGATCCCCGACCTCGCCTCGAAGCCGTACGACATGCACGAGGTCGTCGGCGCCGTGGTCGATGACGCGATCTTCCACGAGGTGATGCCGGCGTTTGCCGGGAACATCCTGACCGGCTTTGCCCGACTCGGCGGTCGCCCTGTCGGGATCGTGGCGAACCAGCCGGCCGTGCTCGCGGGGGTGCTCGACATCAATGCCTCGGTGAAGGCGGCCCGGTTCATCCGCTTCTGTGATGCCTTCAACATCCCGCTCGTCACCTTTGTCGATGTCCCCGGCTTCCTCCCCGGCGTCGGCCAGGAGCACGGCGGCATCATCCGGCATGGCGCCAAGCTGTTGTACGCGTACTGTGAGGCGACCGTCCCGAAGTTGACCGTCATCACGCGGAAGGCGTACGGTGGGGCGTACGACGTGATGAGCTCGAAGCACATTCGCGGCGACGTCAACCTCGCCTGGCCGACGGCGGAGATCGCGGTGATGGGACCGAAGGGAGCGGTGGAGATCCTCTACAAGCACGAGATTGCTGCCGCGGCCGACCCGGTCGCCGAAGCGGCCGCGAAGACCGATGCCTACACCCAGGCCTTCGCGACCCCTTATCAGGCGGCCGCGCGCGGCTACATTGATGATGTCATCGATCCGCGGGACACCCGCCCGCGACTGATCGACGCGCTCCAGACGCTCGAGACCAAGCGCGACCGCAATCCACCGAAAAAGCACGGATGCATCCCACTCTGACCCCCCGCCGGGCGCGTCGCGCCGCTCTCGCCCTGGGCCTCATCGCCTGGGCGTCGGGGCTCCGCGCGCAGACGACGCCCGTCGGCGGCAACGCGGCGGCCGGGAGTTCGGCGGTCCAGCGCGCCGAGTCGTTGTTGCGCGACGGCCGCCGGGTCGAGGCCAAGATGTTCCTGGGCCAGCACCTCGCCCTTGAGCCGAACGACGGCCGCGCCTGGTTCGCCCTGGGCCGGATCCACCTCGGCGACGCGCAGCGTTGGCATCGCGAAGGCCATCCGGCGACCGGCGTCGGGATTCCCGTCGCGGAGTTCGCCTCGTCGGCGTTCGAGCAGGCGCATCGGTTGCTGGCCGACTCGGCCAGCGTCTACCTAGTGCTGGCCATCGTCGAGCGGACGACGCTCCGGATCGAGCGCCTCGGGTGGGCTGGCGGCATCGAACCGCCGGTCGCGCCCGAGGAACTGCCACTGCCCCCGGTCCTCAACGAACTCGGTCGCAACCTGATGGGGTCCTGCCCGCGCGGCGGGGTGCTCGTGACCGGATCGCTGGTGGAGACGGCGGCGGTCTGGGGGGCGCGGCTCCTCGACGACGAGCGCAGCGACCTGATCCTGCTCCGGCCCGATCTCTACGCCTTCGATTCGCTCTACCGCGGCCGGATGGCGACGGCGATCGGGGCTGATTCGTCGGCGGAGCTGCCGGCCGCGTTGGTGGCGGCGAGTGCGAAGCGCCCTGTCTGTCTCACGCCGACCGTCGATTCGATCACCACCACGGCGCTCAGCTGGCACCCACTGCGCCTGGTGCTCGCCGCCGGCACCATCGCCAACGGCGAGGTCCCGGCGCCGATGAGCGTGCATCAATTGGCGCGCACCGGTCTGGCCGGCTCCGTCTGGAGCGAGGCCGTGCGCGACGTCTACGAGCTCGCCGCGCGCCGCAATCGCACCCTCTGCGAATCGCTCTTCAACCGACCCGACGCCCACGGGCTCCCGGCGATCTCGGCCTGTCCCCGATGACCACTCGTTCCATCCGACGCGTCCTGGTGGCCAACCGGGGCGAGATCGCGTTGCGCATCATCCGCGCCTGCCGTGACGAAGGACTCGAGGCCGTCGCCGTCTACTCCGACGCCGACCGCCATGCCCCCTTTGTCCGCGCTGCCGACGTCGCCGTGCGACTCGGGCCGGCCCCTGCGGCCGAGAGCTACCTCAACGCATCCTTGATCCTCGCGGCGGCGCGCACCAGTGGGGCCGACGCAATCCATCCCGGCTACGGCTTCTTCTCCGAGCGGGCCCCGTTCGCGCGGGCCGTCGAAGAGGCGGGCCTCGTGTGGATCGGTCCGCCATCCACGGCGATCGAGGCGATGGGCGACAAGACCGCCGCCCGGCGCCTCATGCAGGCTGCCGGCGTGCCGATCGTGCCCGGTGCCGTGGCGGCGCTCGGGAATCCCGACGACGCCCTCGTGATGGCGGAGCAGATCGGCTATCCGGTGCTCGTGAAGGCGGCGGCCGGCGGCGGCGGGAAGGGGATGCGCGTGGTGACCACCGCCGCGGCCCTCCCCGGTGCGCTCACCTCCGCGGCGAGCGAGGCGCTCAAGGCCTTCGGCGATGGCAGCGTCTATCTCGAGAAGTACGTCGAGCGTCCGCGCCACGTCGAGATCCAGGTGCTCGCCGACCACCTGCGCACGGTGCACGTCGGCGAGCGCGAGTGCTCCGTGCAGCGGCGCCACCAGAAGCTCCTCGAGGAAGCGCCCTCGGTGGCGGTCTCGCCGGCGCTGCGCGAGGCGATGGGTGCCGCAGCGGTCGCGGCCGCGGCGGCGGTGGGCTACCGCGGGGCGGGGACATGCGAATTCCTCCTCGCTGCCGACGGCTCGTTCTACTTCCTCGAGATGAACACGCGCATCCAGGTCGAGCACCCGGTCACGGAAGAGGTGTACGGCGTCGACCTGGTCCGAGAACAGCTCCGCATCGCGCGCGGCCTCCCGATGTCGCTGCCCGAGGGGCCCCTGGTGCCGCGCGGCTGGTCGATCGAATGCCGCATCACCTCGGAAGATCCGGCCAACCAGCTGCTGCCGAGCGCCGGACGCATTCGCTGGATGCGCGCTCCCGCCGGCCCCGGCGTCCGTTGGGAGAGTGGCGTCGAGGCTGGCAGCGAGGTGACGCTCCACTACGACTCGATGCTCGCGAAACTGATCGTCCATGCACCGTCTCGGCCGATGGCGATCGACGCGATGCGCCGCGCCCTCGACGAGCTGGTGATCGTCGGCGTCGCCACCAACGCCTCTTTCCATCGCCGACTGCTCGCCGATCCCGACTTCGTCGCGGGGGCGATCGACATCCAGTTCCTCGAACGCCGTCCCGACCTGCTCACGACGCCGGAATCCGAGGGCGACCTGCGGCGGCTTGCGGTCGCCGTCGCGCTCCTCGAGGAGCAGCGGCGGCAGGCGCGAAAGCCCGCCACTCGGAACGGCGATCATGCCCCGGCGAGCGCCGTGTCGGCGTGGCGGACCGCGGCGCGCCGCGACGGCCTCCGGTGAGCGCGGACGCCACCGAGGTCGAGGTGCGGGCGATCGCGGCGGGCGGTGATGGCGTGGCCACGTTGGAGGACGGACGCACCGTCTTCATCCCGCGGACCGCACCCGGCGACCGCGTGCGGCTGCGAACGCTCCGCTTGCACAAGCGCTTCGCGCGGGCCGAGATCGGCGAGATCCTCACCCACGGCGCGGGCCGCGTCACGCCGCCCTGCCCGCACTACGTGCGCGATCGCTGCGGCAGCTGCCAGCTGATGCACCTGAGCCCCGACGCGCAGCGCGCCGCCAAGGGGCGCATCGCCGGCGACGCGCTGCGCCGGATCGGCAAGCTCGACATCGCCGATCCCGTCGTCATCGCGTCACCGACGCAGCTCGGCTATCGCGCCAAGGTGACCTTCGCGGTGGCCGGCGGTCGGATGGGGTACCATCCGCTCGGCCAGCCCGATCGCGTGCTCGACATCCGCGATTGCCTCCTCGCGGAACCGGCCGTTCGTCGGCTGCACCAGGCGGTGCGCGCCTCGTTGTCGCTCCTGCCGGCCGACGTGACGCGCGTGGTCTTCCGGCGCGATCGGCACGAGGGGCTGCATGTCGTGGTGCGCACCGACGGCAAGGATGCCTGGGTCAAGGGAAAGGCGCTCCATGGGCAGCTCGAGCGCGCCGGCGTGACGGCGACGATCTGGTGGCATCCCGAGGGCGGGGCGCCGCGCTCCGTGGCGGGCGGCGCGCAGCCGTGGCCCGCGACGGTGTTCGAACAGGTGCACCCGGCGATGGGGCAGATGGTACGGGAGGCCGCGCTGCATGCGCTCGGCAATCTCGAGGGCGCACATGCGTGGGATCTCTACGCCGGGGTCGGCGAGACCACCGTGGCCCTGGCTGCGCGTGGTGCGACGGTCGAGAGCGTCGAGCTCGATCGTCGGGCGGTGGAGCAGGCGGAGCGGGACGGGCCCGCGGGCCCCGTGCGGCGCGCGGGCCTGGTCGAGGAGCGCATCGGCCAGATGCGGCCGCCGACCGTCGTCGTCACCAACCCGCCGCGCAGCGGGATGGAGCCGGTCGTGACCGAGGCGCTCGCGGCCTCGACCGCGCGTCGGATCGTGTACGTCTCCTGTGATCCCGCGACGCTCGCGCGCGACATCGCCCGGCTGACGCCGGTGTTCACCACGACTGCCGTGCAGGCCTTTGACCAGTTTCCCCAGACCGCACATCTCGAGTGCGTGGCGCTGCTGGAGCGGCGATGAAATACTTCGTGACGATCGGTGAACGCACGCTGGAAGTCGCCGTGGATGGCGACCAGGTGGCGGTCGACGGGGTGGCGCACACCGCGCACCTCGACGCCGTGCCCGGAACGCCGGAGCAGCGGGTCGTGATCGACGGCGTCGCACACACCCTGGCCATCGATGGCTTCGCCGATGCATCCTGGCGCGTGGTCGACCGGGGCGCCGTGCGCGACGTCGGGATCGAAGATGAGCGGGCGCGACACATCCGGTCGCTGGTGGGGTCCAACGGGGCCGCGGCGACCGGCGGCGTGCTGAAGGCGCCGATGCCGGGGCTGGTGGTACGCATCGACGTGGCGGTCGGTGACACGGTGGCCGTCGGCGACGCGCTCGTGGTCCTCGAGGCGATGAAGATGGAGAACGAACTGAAGGCGACGATCGCCGGCGTGGTTGCCGCGATTCGCGTCGCGGTCGGTGCCGCCGTCGAGAAGGGCGCCCCGCTGCTGGAGATCGCCCCGCCCGCCTGATCTGATCAGCGACCCGGCCACCCTCCGGGTAGCTTGTAGCATCCCCTCTCTCCCTCCTCCCCGGAGCGACCGATGCCCGTGACCTTTACCCTCAACGGCAAGCGCACCACCGTCGACGCGGTCGGCCAGATGCCGCTGCTCTGGGTGCTGCGCGATCTCCTCGACCTCAAGGGCACCAAGTACGGTTGCGGCGAGGGGCTCTGCGGGGCGTGCACCGTCCACCTCGACGGGAAGGCGGTGCGCTCCTGCCAGATTCCGCTCGACGGGGCGGCGGGGAAGCGGGTCACCACCATCGAGGGGCTCGCGGTCGACGGGACGCACCCGGTCCAGCGCGCCTGGGAAGCGGCGGATGTGCCGCAGTGCGGCTACTGCCAGGCCGGCCAGCTGATGACGGCCGCCGCCCTCCTCGCCGCGACCCCGCAGCCGACCGACGAGGAGATCGACGAGGCGATGGAGGGCAACCTCTGCCGCTGCGCCACCTACACGCGCATCCGCGCCGCGATCCATCAGGCCGCGGCGATGCCGAAGGGGGCGCGATGACCGCCGCCCTCGACCGCCGCGAGTTCCTGAAGGTCACCGCGCTCGCCGGGGGCGGGATCGCCATCGGTTCGTGGTGGCAGCCGCTCGATGCCGCCGGCGCCCCGATGGCGGAGGTGTTCGAGCCGAACGCCTTCATCCGGATCACCGCCGATTCCGTCATCACGATCGTCTCGAAGAATCCGGAGATTGGGCAGGGGATCAAGACCTCGCTGCCGATGCTCGTCGCCGAGGAACTGGACGTCGCGTGGACCTCGGTGGTCGTCGAGCAGGCGATGAGTGATCCGGCGCGCTACGGCTCGCAGGTGGCGGGCGGGAGCACCGCTACCCCGGGCCACTACGATTCGATGCGCCAGGCGGGCGCAGTGGCCCGGCAGATGCTGGTGGCCGCCGCCGCCGCGACGTGGGGTGTCCCCGAGGCCGAGTGCACCACGAGTGGCGGGATGGTGCGGCATGCGGGCAGCAAGCGCGCGATGCGCTACGGCGCGCTCGCGGCGAAGGCGGCGACGCTGCCGGTCCCCGATGCCAAGACGGTGCGGCTCAAGGACCCCAAGGACTTCACCGTCATCGGCACCGCCGTGCCGGGCGTCGACAATCCCGCCATCGTGCGCGGCAAGCCGCTGTTCGGGATCGACGTCACGGTGCCGGGGATGCTGTACGCCGTCTTCCAGAAGTGCCCCGTCTTCGGCGGCACGGTGGTCTCTGCCAACCTCGACGCGGTGCGCGCGCTCCCCGGCGTGCGGCAGGCGTTCGTCGTGACCGGCGGCACCAACCTCGCCGGCCTGCTCGGTGGCGTCGCGATCCTGGCCGACAGCTGGTGGGCCGCCAACGAGGCGCGCAAGCAGCTCAAGGTCACGTGGGCCGAAGGAGCCACCGCCGCGCAGAGCAGTGCCGGCTTCGCGGCGCAGGCGGCCACGTTGTCCGCGGGAACGCCGCAGCGGACGCTGCGCCAGGACGGCGACGTCGGTGCGGCGCTGGGCGGCGCGGCGCAGACGGTGGAGGCGGCGTACAGCTATCCGTTCCTCGCGCACGCGACCCTCGAGCCGATGAACTGCACGGCGCGCGTGGTCGACGGCAAGGTCGAGATCTGGGCACCGTCGCAGAACCCGCAGTCGGGGCGGCAGCTCGTGGCACAGACCCTCGGCGTCCCCGCCGCGGACATCACCATTCACATGACGCGCGTCGGCGGTGGCTTCGGTCGCCGGCTCAACAACGACTACATGGTGGAAGCCGCGGCGATCGCGAAGCAGGCCGGCGTCCCGGTCAAGCTCCTCTGGTCACGGGCGGACGACATCCAGCACGACTTCTATCGCCCCGCCGGCTTCCACTTCCTGAAGGGCGGCGTCGATGCCTCCGGCAAGCTGGTGGCGTGGCAGAACCACTTCGTCTCGTTCGGCGAGGGACAGGGGTTCGTCGCGAGTGCCAACATCGGCGCGACCGAGTTTCCGGCGCTCTTCATCCCCAACTACCTGCTGCAATCCTCGGTCATGCCGCTCGGCGTGCCGACCGGTTTCCTCCGCGCCCCGGGGAGCAACGCACTCGCCTTCGTCGCGCAGTCCTTCCTCGATGAACTCGCGCATGCGGCGAAGAAGGACCCGCTGCAGTTCCGCCTCGACCTGCTCGGTCCGGCGCGCGTGGTCGAGGAGAACGGTCGCACCATCTACGACGCGGGCCGGATGCGCGGCGTGCTCGAGGCGGTACGGCAGCGGTCGGGGTGGGGCACCCGCGCGTTGCCGACCGGACACGGCCTCGGCGTCGCCTTTCACTTCTCGCATCGCGGCTACTTCGCCGAGGTGGTCGAGGCGAGCGTCTCGAGTGACGGCGGCGTGCGCGTGCACGGCGTCTGGGTGGCGGGGGACATCGGTCGCCAGGTCGTCAACCCGAGCAACGCCGTGAATCAGGTCCAGGGCTCCGTCATCGATGGTCTTTCCGAGGCGTTCAGCCAGGAGATCACGATCAAGGCGGGCCGGGTGGAGCAGAGCAATTTCGACGACTTCCTCCTGCTGCGGATGCCACAGTCGCCGAAGGTGATCGACGTCCACTTCGTGACCTCCGATGTCGGGCCGACCGGCCTGGGCGAGCCAGCCCTGCCGCCCGTGGTCCCCGCGCTCTGCAACGCGATCTTCGCGGTCACCGGGAAGCGCATTCGCTCGCTGCCGCTGTCGCGCCATGGCCTGCACCCGGCCTGAGGCGCAGCGCGCACGATGAAGCACTGGGCCGAGTCCCGTCAGGTCTACGCGGCGATCGCCGAGCTGCAGCGACGCGGCGTCGCGGCGGCGCTCGCCATCGTGGTGCGCGTGCACGGCTCGGCATACCGGCATGAGGGGGCCAAGGTGCTGGTGGGGGCGGACGGGACGATCGTCGGCAACGTGAGCGGAGGCTGCCTCGAGCAGGACGTGCGCGAGGTGGCCCGTCGCGTCCTCGCGACCGGGACGGCGGAGCGACGGCAGTACTGCTCGGGCAGCGATGAAATCGCGGCGTGGGATCTCGGCGTCGGCTGCGAAGGAACGGTCGAACTGTTCATCGTGCCGGTGGTGGACGACCATGCCGCCGAGCGGACGGCGATCGCGCGCGAGATGCCGTTCGTCGTCGAGGTGCCGCTGGATGGCGCGGGCGGCCGGCGACTCCGGGTCGGCGCTGGTACGGCGGGGCTGGTCACCGACGCCGAGGGCAGGGCGTGGTTCGTGGATGCCTTCGCCCCGCCGCCGCGACTCCTCGTCTGCGGGGCGGGGGATGACGCGATCCCGCTGGCGCGTCTCGCCGTCGCGACCGGCTTCCGCGTGACGGTCGCGGACCGTCGGCCCGGCCTGCTCACCGCGGATCGGTTCGGCGACGACGTGGCCCTGTGCCTCGCCCAGCCGCGCGACGTTGCGAGGGCGTGCGCGGCCGACGCCGACGTCTTCGCCGTGGTGATGACCCACCACTATGCCGACGACCGCGGCTACCTCGAGTCGCTGCGGGACAGCGCCGTCGCCTACATCGGCATGCTCGGGCCGCGACAGCGGACGGAGCGGATGCTCGCGGCCACCGGCGATCCGACCGCCGGAGACGATCGGCGGGTGCACGCGCCGGCCGGCCTCGACATCGGGACGGATGGCGCGGAACAGGTGGCGCTCTCGATCATTGCGGAGGTCATGGCGGTGCACGCGGGCCGACCGGCGCGACCGCTGCGCGAACGCCGCGTGCCGATTCACGCGATCGATGCCTGACGCGCACGTCGCGGTGGTCGTCCTGGCCGCTGGCGCTTCCTCACGGATGGGACAACCGAAGCTCCTGCTGCCGCTCGCCGGAGAGCCGTTGCTCCGACGTGCGGCAGCGCGCGCACTCGCGAGCGGGGCATCGTCGGTGACGGTCGTCGTGCCGCCAGCCGCCCCGGATTGGCGCGAGGCGGTCGACGGCCTCGCCGTCTCGGTGGTGGAGGCACCGACCCTCGGGGGGCCGGTGAGCGGCTCGCTGCATGCGGCGATTGATGCCATCGACAAGGAGGCCGATGCCGTCCTCGTGGTGCTCGCCGACATGGTCGGGGTGACAGCGGCGATGATGTCGGCGGTGATCGCCGCCGGTGGATCGGCGCCGTGCCGCCTCGTTGGTTCCAGCTACGGCGATGTCGTGGCCCCGCCGCTGCTGATTCCTGCGCGACACTTTGCGGAGTTGCGCAGCAAGTCGGGAGATGGCATCGGGCGGGCCCTCTTCACGGCACACGCGGCCGAGGCGCTGTGTGTCGACTGGCCCGCCGCCGCGCTGCACGACATCGATACGCCGGAGGACTACCAGGCCGTCGCGCGGGCCCAATAGTCGCAACGACAACGCGCCCGGACGAGGCATCGTCCGGGCGCGTTGTGTGTGATGGAGGGTGGTGCGGTGTTACTCGCCGCCGCCGCCGCCGGGCCCGCGTCCACCTCGGCCCTGGCCGCCCTGATCGCCGCCGCGTCCGCCACCCGCGCCACGCGCCGGCTGGCCGATCGGCCGCTGCTCGCCATACCACTTCTTCATCGCCTCGTACTGCTCCTTGCTCAGCACGGGCTTGACCTGCTTCTCGAAGAAGGCGACGTCGAGCTTGCGGACCGCCTTGAGCTGCTTGTCGTACGCCTTCGACAGCTCCGGCTTGCTCATCGCGGTGAACGAGAAGCCGCCCGGCGAGGTCAGGTTCAGTTCGGTGGCGGCCTTCTTCACCGAGTCGCGCAGGACGGCCGTGGCGACGAGGTGCGCCGCGCGCAGCTGCTCCAGCTTGTCGTGCGTGGCCTGGTCAAGCGTGAGCAGCACGGTGAACGAGTCGAACGAGAACGGGCCGTCGAGGTCGTAGTGCAGCGGGCGCGGGGCCTGGTTGCCGCCGCCGCCGCCCATCCCGGTCATGTCCACCATCCCGGTGCCGCCACCGCCACCGCCGCCGCCCATCCCACGCCCACCACCGCCGCCGCCACCCTGCGCATTCAGGGCCGCCATCGGGGCGGCCGCGAGGGCAAGGGTGAGGGCGATGCGGGTCCAGCTGCGAAGATCCTTCACGGGATTCCCCCTGTTGCGTCGTCGGTATGCATCGGTGGACGGCCGCGAGCCGACCCACCACGGTTCAGGGGGTGATACGACGGAGCCCGGCGAATGGTTGCGCTTCCGATCCCGCCGGGGCCCCGGTGTACCTTTCTGGCTGCCTGACCCCTCGCTGCGCCGATCCATCCTTCTGGAGTTCGCCGATGCGCCGTCTCGTCCTTGCCGTGGCCCTTGCCGCGCCGCTGTCGCTGGCCGCCCAGGCCAACGTTCCACTTCCGGAACGTGCCGTCCGCCGTGACATCCCGTTGACCAACTCGATCCGCCGCGCCTTCGCGGCCGGGACCCGCGATTCGACGGGACGGCCGGGCCGGAACTACTGGCAGCTCCGCACGGATTACACCATCCAGGTGCGACTCGAGCCCGCGACCGGCCGGCTCTATGGCCGCGAATCGGTGGTGATCCACAACCGCTCCGATTCCGCGCTGACGCAGATCGCGCTGCGACTCGATCCGAACATCTTCCGCCCGACCGTGCAGCGCGGCGCGTCGGTGCCGGCCGAAACGACGGACGGAATGATCCTCACGAAGGTCGCCGTGAACGGCGTGCCCGCCGATCTGTCGGCGCAGGCCCCCGGCGGTGGTCGCGGGGCGGGGGGCGCGCCCCCGGCGGCCGGTGGCGCGGTGCGCGTCTCCGGACTCACGCTGACGAATGCGCGCGTCTCGCTCCCGACGCCGGTGCCGGCGAAGGGCAGCGTCACGCTCGAGATCGAGTGGAACCACAAGCTCCCCGGCGGCCCCGGCGGACAGGGCCACCGGATGACGCAGCGCTGGGCCGACACCCTCTTCCAGCCGACCCAGTGGTACCCGCGGGTCGGGAAGTACGACGACCTGCGCGGCTGGGACACCGAGCCCTATCTCGGCCCCTCCGAGTTCTACAACAACTTCGGCCGCTTCGATGTCTCGATCGACGTGCCCGGCGGCTGGATCGTGAGCGGCACCGGCGTGCTCCAGAATCCCGACCAGGTGCTCACCTCGACGGCGCGGGCGCGACTCACGAAGGTGCTCGACAGTGACTCGATCATCACGATCGTCGGGCCGGACGAGGCGGGGCCGGGGCGGGCGACGGCCGCGGGCGACCGACTGACGTGGCGCTTCGTCGCCGACACGGTGAACGACTTCGCGTGGGCCACGGCGAAGCAGTTCGTCTGGAAGGCGACGCGCGCGACGATCCCCAATCGGGGCAAGGTCCCGATCCACATGGTCTACCTGCCGGGCAACGCCGGGCTCTTCGCGCGCGCGGGCGAGATCTCGCGCCACGCGCTCGAGTTCTACTCGAAGCTCTGGGTGCCGTACGAGTTCCCGCAGTTCACCATGCAGGACGGACCGAGCGCCGGCATGGAATACCCGATGGTGATCAACTCGAACCAGGGCGCCGCCGACCACGAGACCGGCCACCAGTGGTGGCCGATGCTGGTGGGGAACAACGAGACGCAGTACGGCTGGATGGACGAGGGCTTCAACCAGTACATGAACATCCTCTCCGCGGCCGACGCCGCCGGCCGTCCGCCGGTGCTCGACGGGCCGGGCCAGAATTACGGCCGGACCAGCGGCGACGAGCGCGAGGCGCCGATGATGTGGAGCGCCAACAACGCCGGCCCGATGTACTCGTTCCAGACCTACAGCAAGACGCCGCTCATGCTTTCCATGCTCGGCGGTGTTGTCGGCAACTCGGCGGTGCAGCGCGCGATGCGCGAATACGCCGCGGCATGGCGCTTCAAGCATCCGTCGCCGTGGGACTACATGTTCTTCATGAACAACGCCCTCAAGCGTGACCTCGGCTGGTTCTGGTACTACTGGCTCTTCACCACCGAATCGGTCGATGGCTCGATCGCCTCGGCCACGACGGCCGGGATCCGGACCTCGGTGGTCGTGCGCCAGGATGGCGCGATGCCGTCGCCGGTGGTGCTGAAGGTCCAGTTCGCGCCGACCGGGCCGGCCATCCGGCCGATGAAGAACGCGGTGATGACCGACAGCGCGACCGCGATCGTCACCTACCCGGTCGATGTCTGGTTTGCCGGGAGCCGGACCTTCAAGGCCGACCTGGTCTTCGGGGGGCGGAAGATCGAGAGGATCACTCTTGATCCGTTCCGTCGATTCCCCGACCGGAACGCCGCGGACAACGTCTGGCCGCGGGCCGACGGCGCCGCGGGCACGGGGGCCGAGGGGGGTCGTCGTCCCTGAATGAAACGTCGAGCCCGCCTTGGGCGGGTTCGCGGCGGGGAAGGTCGGGGTCTGGGGCCAGTCGCCCCAGACCCCGATCGCCGTTCAATGGCTTGACCCAACCCCTTACCAGCCGCTAGCTTTGGGGTCTGTCTCCGAAGTGGCCTTTTTGTCCGGTGCCAAGGAAAAGTCAGGAATGAAGACGTATACGCAGAAGCAGAGCGAGCTCCAGCACGACTGGATCCTGGTCGACGCGACCGACATCCCGCTCGGGCGCCTCGCCAGCCATGTCGCGCAGCTCATTCGCGGCAAGCACAAGCCGACCTTCACCCCGCACATGGACGGCGGCGATTTCGTCATCGTCACCAATGCGTCGAAGGTGAAGCTGACCGGCCGCAAGGCGTCGCAGAAGGAATACTTCCGCCACACCGGCTACATGGGCCACGACCGCTACACGGTCGCGGCGGACCTGCTCGCGAAGCACCCGGATCGGGTGATCGAGAAGGCCGTCTTCGGCATGCTGCCGAAGAACTCCCTCGCCAAGCAGAAGCTCCGCACCAAGCTGAAGGTGTACGGCGGCGCCGAGCACCCGCACGAGGCGCAGCAGCCGAAGCCGTTCACCATCGACACCGCGAAGGCCAACTGATGAGCGAGACCCCGGAACTCCGCTGGCAGGCCGTCGGCCGCCGCAAGACGTCCGTCGCCCGCGTCTACCTGACGCCGGGCACCGGCAAGTGGGACGTGAACGGCCGCACGCTGGGCGACTACTTCCCGCGTCCGTCGCTGGTGCAGCACATCCAGCAGTCGTTCACGGCGACCGACTCGCTCGGGTCGTACGACGTGAAGGCGCACGTGGACGGCGGCGGCGTCAGCGGCCAGGCCGGCGCGATGCGGCACGCGATCGCCCGCGCGCTCTGCAAGGTCGACGAACTGAACCGCCCGAAGCTCCGCACCGCCGGCCTGCTGACGCGTGACCCGCGCGCGGTCGAGCGGAAGAAGCCGGGCCGGCCGGGCGCCCGCAAGCGCTTCCAGTTCTCGAAGCGGTAGGATCGGCAGCGCAGGGGCGAGGCCTGCCTCGCCCTTGCGGCGCCACCCGTCATGGCCGAACGCACCGGCCGCACCATACGCCCGCGCCACGATGGCCGGGTGACACACGCCTCCCGATCGGCGCGAGCGGTGCCCCCGTGGCACTCGCGTTGAAGCGACGGAGCGCGGCGGATCAACCAGACCCAAGGAGTTACCGTTCGTGGCGACACCCACCCTGCAGGAACTGCTCGAGGCCGGCACCCATTTCGGCCACCAGACCCGTCGCTGGAACCCGAAGATGCGCAAGTTCATCTTCGCCGAGCGCTCGGGCATCTACCTGATCGACCTCCAGAAGACCCTGAAGCAGCTCACCACCGCCGCGGAGCTCCTCAAGAGCGTCGCGCTGCGGGGCGAGAACGTGCTCTTCGTCTGCACCAAGCGCCAGCTCAAGGCGGTGGTCGAGGCCGAGGCCCGCAACGCCGGGGCGCACTGGGTGAACGAGCGCTGGCTCGGTGGCACGCTCACGAACTTCCAGACCATCAAGAAGCAGATCCGTCGCCTCCGCGACCTCGAGCAGGGTGCCGCCGAGGGCGACTTCGAGAACTACACGAAGAAGGAGCAGCTGCTGTTCTCGCGTGAGCGCGAGAAGCTCTCCCGCAACCTCGAAGGCATCAAGATGATGAACCGCCTGCCGGGCGCGCTCTTCATCGTCGATGCGAAGAAGGAGAAGATCGCGATCCAGGAGGCCAACCGCCTCGGGATTCCGGTCGTGGCGATCGTCGACACCAACGCCGATCCCGATCCCATCACCGTGCCGATTCCGGGCAACGACGACGCGATCCGCTCGGTCTCGCTGATCACGGGCGCGCTGTGCGATGCGCTCCGCGAGGCGCGGGCCCAGATGCCGGTGCGCGGCGACGGCTCGGCCGCCGACGACGAGGGCGAGACCTTCTCGGCCGGTGAAGGCGACGGCGCGTCGGATGACGATCGCAAGCGCCGGCGCCCGCGCCGCAAGCGCAAGGCGCGTCCGGAGGCGATTGCCGCCCGGCTCAAGCAGGATCCCGCGGCTCCTTCCGAGGGCGGCGACGCAGGCGCCTGACCCGGACCGACCGGATCATGCGCGAACCGCCGCCCCGCGGGCCCACGGGCCCGGGGCGGCGGTTTCACACAGGGACTTGAACACTTCAGCAGGCGGCGATGAGCTCGATGACGATCAGCACCAAGGACATTTCGGAACTGCGCGCCCGTACCGGCGCCGGGATGATGGATTGCAAGAAGGCGCTCGAGGAGGCCAACGGCGACATGGCGCTCGCCTCGGAACTCCTGCGCAAGAAGGGGATCGCGAAGGCCGAGAAGCGCGCCGGCCGTGACGCCTCGCAGGGCCTCGTCGTGATCGAGGCGGCCGCGGATGGTTCGCTCGGCGCGATGGTCGAGCTCAACTGCGAGACCGACTTCGTGGCCCGCAACGAGGACTTCCTCGCGCTCGCCAAGAAGCTCGCCGCGCACGCGCTGGCGACCTCTCCGGTCGGCGTCTCGCTCGAGGGCTTCCTTGCCGAAACGATGGACGGCACCACGATCGAGGAAGTCGTCAAGCTCGCGTCCGGCAAGACCGGCGAGGCCGTCTCGGTGAAGCGCGTCGCGAAGTTCGGCGGCGCCGTCGGCGAGTACCGCCACTTCAACGGCCAGGTCGGCGTGCTGGTCGAGGTCGCCGGCGTGACCGGTGAGGCCGCGCTCGCGCTCGCCCGCGAGGTCGCGCTGCACATCGCCTCGGCCGACCCGATCGCCGTCAGCACCAGCGACATCCCGGCCGAGCTGCTCGACCGCGAGCGCCGGATCGCCGAGGAGCAGGTCGCGGCCGAAGGGAAGCCCGAGGCCATCCGCGCGAAGATCGTCGACGGCAAGGTGAAGAAGTTCGCCGCCGATCGCGCGCTGCTCGAGCAGCCGTTCATCAAGGACGAGTCGGTCACGGTCGGGGCGATGGTGGCCCGCCTGCCCGGCGCGTCGGTGGTCCGCTTCGCCCGCTTCAAGGTCGGCGAGGCCGTCTGATGGCCCTCGCCTACCGCCGGGCCCTGCTGAAGCTCTCCGGTGAGGCGCTGGCCGGAGGGAAGGGGGGTGGCCTCGACTACCAGGTGGTCGAGGCGCTCGCCGAGGAAATCAAGAAGGTGCATTCCCTCGGCGTGCACCTCGGGGTCGTGGTGGGTGGCGGCAACATCATCCGCGGGGCGATGGCGAGCCGGGAAGGGCTCGACCGCGTCTCGGCGGACTACATGGGGATGCTCGCGACGGTGATCAACGCCCTCGCGCTGCAGAACGTCCTCGAGGGCCTCGGCGTCGAGACCCGCGTGATGACGGCGATCCGCATGGAGTCGCTCGCCGAGCCCTACATCCGTCGCCGGATGATGCGACACTTCGAGAAGGGCCGCCTGGTGATCTTCGCCGGCGGCACCGGCAACCCGTACTTCTCGACCGACACCGCGGCCGTGCTGCGCGCGCTCGAGATGGAAGCCGAGGTCGTGCTGAAGGCGACCAACGTCGACGGCGTCTACACCGCCGATCCGCGCACCGACCCGGCGGCGACGCTGCTCCCCGAGCTGACCTTCCAGGACGCGCTGGTCAACGGGTATGCGGTGATGGACGCCAACGCCTTCGGCCTCTGCCAGGCGAACGCGCTGCCGATCGTCGTCCTCAACATCAATCAGCCCGACACCATCCTGCGCGTCCTGCATGGTGACCGGGTCGGGACTCTCGTCCGATGACCAGCCAGGAAATCGTCAAGGCCGCCCGCGAGGGGATGCAGAAGGCGGTCGAGAACACCCGCCGCGAGCTCAGCGGCATCCGCTCCGGCAAGGCGACCACCAACCTGCTCGACACCGTGCGCGTCGAGGCCTACGGCTCCGCGGTGCCGCTCAACCAGGTCGCGATGGTCACCGCCCCCGAGCCGCGGATGCTCGTGGTCCAGCCGTTCGACAAGAGCCTCGCGATCGCGATCGACAAGGCGATCCGCGACGCGAACCTCGGCCTCAATCCGCAGAGCCAGGGGCAGATGATCCGCGTGCCGCTCCCGATGCTCTCCGAGGAGCGCCGCAAGGAGCTCGTGAAGATCTGCGCCCGCCTCAGCGAGGAGGGCCGGGTCGCTGTGCGCCAGGCGCGCACCGACGCGATGGCCAAGATCAAGAAGCTCGAGAAGGTCCCCGAGGACGAGAAGACCCGCGCCGAGAAGGACGTGCAGAAGCACACCGACGAGGCGAGCAAGCAGGTGGACGAATTGCTGAAGGCGAAGGAAGCCGAGATCCTCGCCGTGTGACCGCCGCCATGCCGACGCTCCTCGACCAGTTGCGCCTCCACGGCGCGGTCCCGCGGCATGTCGCCATCATCATGGATGGCAACGGTCGCTGGGCGCAGGAGCGCGGCCTTGGCCGGCCCGCCGGGCACCAGGCCGGGATGCGCTCGGTGCGCGAGGCGGTCGAAGGCTGCCTCGCTGCCGGGGTCGAGGTCCTGACGCTGTTCGCCTTCTCGCAGGAAAACTGGCAGCGCCCCCCCGCCGAAATCGATGCGCTGATGTCGCTCCTCGAGGAGTACATCGCCAAGGAAGCCGCCGAGCTGCGCGAGCAGGGGGTCTCGGTGCGGATGCTCGGCGACCTCGAGCGGCTCTCCCCCTCGGCCCGCGCGGCGGTCGACCACATCGAGTCGAGCACGGCCGGCGGCACCAGGCTCGCCCTCAACATCTGCATCTCCTACTCGGCCCGTGCCGAGATCGTGCGCGCCGTGCGCCAGCTGGCGGAGCGGGTGCGCGAGGGGACGCTGACGCCCGACGCGATCGAGGAACGCGATGTCACCGCCGAGCTGTACACGGCAGAGTGGCCCGATCCCGACCTGATCATCCGGACCTCGGGCGAGATGCGCGTGTCGAACTTTCTCCTTTGGCAGATGGCGTACGCCGAGCTGCACGTGACGCCGGTGCTCTGGCCCGACTTCACGCGCAACACCCTCTACGCTGCCCTCCTCGACTTCCAGGGACGCGATCGGCGCTTCGGCCGCGTGAGCAGCTGAGCGTGGCGATGGACGCCAATCTGGTCAAACGGATTGCCTTTGCCGCCGTCGCGATCCCGCTCGCGATCGGCCTCGTCTGGCTGGGTGGCTGGCCGCTTGCCGCGCTGGTCGCGTTGATCGGCGCGCTCGGCACCCGCGAACTCTTCGACATCGCCGCGAAGCAGGGTGTGCACCCATTCCGCGCCACCGGCATGGCCGCCGCGGCGATCGGCCCCCTGCTCGTGTATCACGCCGTCGCCGACGCCCCGGGCCGCGCGCTGCTCGACGCCAACTGGGTCTTCCTCGCGGCCGGCTTCCTCATCCTGCTCCTCGTCCACGCGCTGCAGCATCGTGCGCCGACGGAGCGGCCGCTGGCTGCGGTGGCGGTCACCGCCTTTGCCGTCTGCTACGCCGGCTTGCTCCCCGCCTTCCTGCTCGGCATTCGCCACGGCACCTGGCCGATGCGGTCGTGGGCCGGCACCGCGCTGGTCTTCTTCCCGCTCGTCGTGACCTGGGTGTGCGACACCGCGGCGATGTTCGGCGGGCGCGCGTTCGGCGGTCCCAAGCTCGCCCCGACGATCTCGCCCGGGAAGACGCGCTCCGGTGGCATCGCCGGCGTCGTCGGTGGCGCCGCGGTGGCGCCGGTGTTCGCACTCTGGCTCTTGCCGAAGGCCGGCATCGAGGTCGGTGTCCTGCCCGCGGTCGGCATGGCGATCGCACTCTCGGTCATCGGCCAGCTCGGCGACCTCGCCGAGTCGCTCTTCAAGCGCGAGGCCGGCGTCAAGGATTCGTCGGCGTTGATTCCGGGACACGGCGGGGTCCTCGATCGCTTTGACTCGCTCTACGTCATCCTCCCCACCGCGGCACTCTGCTATCGCCTGATGGGCGTGCTGTGAGCACCCCGCTGGCCGCCCCGCGTGGCGTCGCGTTGCTCGGCTCGACCGGCTCGATCGGGGAGAGCACGCTCCGCGTCCTGAAACGCCACCCGGATGAGTTCCGTCTGGTGGCGCTGGTCACCGGCTCGAACGTCTCCGGGTTGTCGGCGCAGGCGACCGAGTGGGCGCCTGGCTTCGTCGGCGTCGTGAACGGCCGCGAGGCGCACCAGTGGGCGAGCGGCCCGCAGTGCCTGGTCGATGCGGCGACCCATCCGGATGTCGAGATCGTGGTGAACGCCGTGGTGGGCGCCGCCGGACTCGAGGCCACGCTCGCCGCGCTGCGCGCCGGCAAGCGGGTCGCGCTGGCCAACAAGGAGACGCTGGTGATGGCCGGGCCACTGGTGGCCGCGGCCGCCGCCGCCGGGGGCGGGGAACTGGTCCCCGTCGATTCCGAGCACAGCGCCGTGCTGCAGTGCATCGTGGCGCAGGGGGCCGCGCCGTCCCGGATCATCCTCACCGCCTCCGGCGGGCCGTTCCGGACCTGGGAGCACGAGGCGATCGCCGGGGCCACGGTCGACCAGGCGCTGAATCATCCGACGTGGCGCATGGGCGCCAAGATCACGGTCGATTCGGCGACGCTGGCGAACAAGGCCCTCGAATTGATCGAGGCGCACTTCCTCTTCGGGCTGGGGTATGATGCCCTCGAGGCGGTCGTGCACCCGCAGAGCATTGTCCATGCATTTGTCGAGTTCCCGGACGGGAGCGTGCTGGCGCAAGTCGGTTTCCCGTCGATGGAGGTTCCGATCCTGTACGCCCTGACCCACCCGACCCGACTCGCCGACAGCGGCGTGCGGCGCTTCGACCCCGTGGCCGCCGGTCCGCTCACCTTCGAGCCGGTGCGCCGCGATGCCTTCCGTGCCTTCGAGCTCGGCGTGGCCGCCGGGCGCGCCGGGGGCACGGCGCCGGCGGTGTTCAACGCCGCCAATGAGGTCGCCGTCGCGGCCTTTCTCGACCGGCGCGTCACCTTCGGCGGCATCGCCGACGTGATCGCGCGGACCCTTGACCTGCACCAGGTGCAGGCGGCGTCGTCGGTCGAGGTGGTGCAGGGCGCCGATGCCGAAGCGCGTCGCGTGGCGGCCGAGGGGATCGCGTGAGCGGCTTCCTCTTCACCGTCGCGGTGCTCTTCGTCGTCCTCGGCGTGCTGATCTTCGTGCACGAGTTCGGACACTATTGGGCGGCCAAGCGCTTCGGCGTCTGGGTCCATCGCTTCTCGATCGGCATGGGCAAGCCGGTCAAGGCGCTCTCCTTCCAGCGCGGCGAGACCGAGTGGGCCATCTCGTGGCTGCCGCTCGGCGGCTACGTGAAGATGGCGTCGTCGGAGGAGGAGCCGGCGTCGTCGGTGCTCGAGGGCGGGCACTCGGCCGACGTGCCGGCCGATCGCGTCTTCGAGGCGAAGCCGATCTGGCAGCGGATGGTCATCATCCTCGCAGGCGTCACGCTGAACGCCCTCTTCGCCTGGGTCGTCTTCACCGGGCTGGCGTGGAAGAACGGCCGGCAGTTCGACCCCACCACGCGCATTGGCCGCATCAACACCGAGCTCCTCCCGCCCGAGGCCGCCGAACTCGCGACGGTCCCGGTCGGCACGAAGATCACGGCGATCGACGGCGAGCCGGTGCATTCGTGGGACGACATCCGCGAACGGGTCGCGACCGGCAACAGCAACGAGATCGGCATCTCGTTCGAGGGGCACGCGCCGATCGTGATCAAGCTCCATCGCGATGCGCTTGCCGAGCGCGGCAAGACCGCGGTGGCACTCGAACCGCAGCACCCGGCCGTGCTGGGCGACCTCACGCCGAACTATCCTGCCGCGAAGGCGGGGCTCCAGGCCGGTGACTCGGTGGTCGCGATCAACGGACAGACGGTCACGCAGTGGGTCGATGCCGTCGGGTTGATCAAGCAGTCGGGCGGGGTCGAGGCGCGCTTCGACGTGATCCGCAACGGGGCGCCGGTGTCGGTCACCGTGACGCCGAAGCTCGAGCGCGAGATCGCGGCGGACACGACGTCGAAGATGATCGGCCGGATCGGCGCGATGCCGCGCCAGCCGATCGAGACGGAATCGCTTGGGCTCGTGGGGGCGGTCCGCGTGGGAACGGAGCTCACGGTCTCGTCGGCGGGCGCGATCTTCCGCACCTTCCGCGGCCTCGCGACGCGCAAGGTGGCGACCACCGAGATCGGCGGCCCGATCATGATCGGGCAGATGGCGGCGCAGCAGGCGCGGGCCGGGATCGAGCCGCTCCTGGCCTTCATGGCGCTGATCTCGATGAACCTCGCGGTGGTCAACCTGTTGCCGATCCCGGTGCTCGATGGCGGTGCCTTCCTGATCCTGCTCGCCGAGGGCGCCATGCGGCGGCCGCTGCCGCCCAAGGTCCGGGAGATGATTTCGCTCGCCGGTCTCGGTATGATCCTGCTGATCATGTTCGTGGCGTTCAAGAACGACATCATGCGGTTGCTCGGGCAGTAGCCGCCGAGAGAGGCCGAAATGCTCGAGCCACTCGTCATTCCAGCATCCGACGGTCTCCAGGCAGCACTGCGCCTGGGGATCGCCGGATTGATCGGCTTGGGGGCGGGGATCGAGCGTGAATGGTCCGGACATGCGACCGGTCCGGCGGCCCGCTTCGCGGGGCTGCGCACCTTCCTGATCCTCGGGCTCTGCGGCGGCGTGGCGGGGCTCCTCTCCGCCGGCGACCTGCCGCTGGTCGGGGCGGTGCTGCTCGCAGGGGGCGTCGGCCTCGTCATCGCGGCGTATGTCCTCACCATGCGGCGGCCTGCGGCCGAGGCCGACGGCACCACCGAGGCGGCGGCCTTGGTGATCCTCGCGCTCGGCCTGCTCGCCGGCATCGGGCAGCTCGCGCTCGCGTCGGGCGCCGGGGCGCTGGTCGTCCTCGCGCTCGGCGAGAAGCGGCGGTTGCACGGCATGGTCGCCAAGGTCGGCGAGCCGGAGCTGCAGGCCGCCGCGCGCTTTGCCGTGATGGCGCTGGTGATCCTGCCGATCCTTCCTACCACGCCGCTGCCGTTCGGCGGCGAGATCTCCGCCCGTGGCCTCTGGACGCTGGTGCTGCTCTTCTCGGGGATCAACTTCATCGGCTACCTCGCCCGGCGCGCGGTCGGTCCCGAGCGCGGCTACGGCCTTGCCGGCCTGCTCGGCGGGCTGATCTCCTCGACGCTGGTCACGATGCAGTTTGCGCGGCGCAGTCGCGCGGAGGCGCATCATGCCGGAGCCCTCTCGCTCGGGGTGATCGCCGCCTGCACGGTGCTGCCGCTGCGGCTGCTGGTGATTCTCGGGGTCCTGGCGCCGACGGTGGGACAGGCCGCGCTGCCGTTTCTTCTGCCACCGGCCCTGGCCGGCATCGTGATCCTCGCGGCGGCGTATCGGCGCACGGGGAGCGGTGCCGGGGGCAAGGCGGAGGACGACAAGTCACCGCTGCACGTGCTGGCGTCGGCGCGGATGGCGGTGCTCTTCTGGCTCGCCCTGATCGGGATCGAGTACCTCGAACAGCGGTGGGGGAGCACCGGCGTCTACACCTCGGCCGTGCTGCTCGGCCTGACGGACATGGACGCCCTGACGGTGGCCATGGCCAGGCTGGCGGCGGGGCCCGCGACCGCCCTGGTGGCCGCCAAGGGTGTCGCGATCGGGGTGATCTCGAACACCGTCTTCAAGGCGGGGCTCGGGGTGACGCTGGGGAGTCCGGCGTTCCGGACTCGGCTGGTGCTGGGGCTGCTGGCGTTGGGGGCGGCGGTGGGGGTGGGGTGGCTGGTGTAGCGAGAAGCGAGAAGCGAGAAGCGTGTCCGTGTTGCGACATGGAACGTACTACAAGCCGGAATCCACCCTACACCACGCTTCTCGCTTCTCGCTTCGCGCTTCTCGCTCCTCCCCTTGCCACCGCCCCCCCTCCGGCCCTATAATTGTTGGCTATCCAGAATATCCTAAGTGTAAGCGCAGCATGACTCAGCGTAGGGAACGGCATGATTGAAAAGCAGCCCGTCATCGAGCAGCACCGTCAGCATGAGAGCGACACCGGATCCGCGAAGGTCCAGGTGGCCCTGCTCACGGCGCGCATCAACGGCCTCACCGAGCATTTCCGCACCCACAAGAAGGACCATCATGGTCGTCGTGGGCTGCTGAAGATGGTCGGGACACGGCGCCGCCTCCTCAACTACATGAAGAGCCGGGACCTGTCGTCGTACCGTTCCCTGATCGCTGAACTCGGACTCCGGAACTGACCGGGGAATGATGCTGCATGGGCGTCCCACGTGAGCACCGTGGGACGCTTTTTCGTATTGGCGTGCTCACCGACGTGAAGGAATGAAAGTGCATCGCATTGAAACGCAGTTCGCGGGTCGCCCGCTGGTCATCGAGACCGGCCGCCTCGCCAAGCAGGCCGCCGGGTCGGTCCTCGTGCAGTACGGCGAGACCACCGTGCTGGCCGCCGTGACGGTCTCGCCGAACGTCACCCACCTCCCGTTCTTCCCGCTGACCGTCGAGTACAAGGAGAAGACCTACGCCGCGGGCAAGATCCCGGGTGGGTTCCTCAAGCGCGAAGGTCGCCCGTCGGACGACGAGATCCTGAATTGCCGGATCATCGACCGCTCGATCCGCCCGCTCTTCCCGGAAGGCTTCCGTCACGAGGTGCAGGTCTTTGTGACCGTGCTGTCGACGGACCAGGAGAACGAGTCGGACGTGATCGGCGTGCTGGCCGCCTCGGCCGCGCTGGCGATCTCGGAGATCCCCTGGAACGGCCCGATCGCCGCGGCGCGCGTCGGCAAGGTCGAGAACAACTGGATCCTGAACCCGACCTTCCAGCAGCTCGAGTTCTCCTCGATGGACCTGGTCGTCGCGGGCCTCAAGGACTCGATCATGATGGTCGAGGGCGGCGCGCTCGAGGTCTCCGAGGCGGAAGTCCTCGACGGTCTCAAGGTCGCGCAGCTCGGCATCGTCGAGCAGGTCAAGCTGATCACCGACCTCGTCAAGAAGGTCGGCAAGCCGAAGATGGCGTGGGTCGCCCCCGAGAAGGACGCGGAGCTGGTCAAGGCCGTGAAGGGCGCCGCCGAGAAGGCGATGGCGAAGGCGATGAACGCGAAGGACAAGGCCGGGCGCGCCGCCGGCGTCTCGACCGTCCGCAAGGAGGCGCAGGCCGCCCTCGCGGAGCTGTTCCCCGAGCGCGTCAAGGACATCGCCAACGAACTCGAGGAGATCGAGTACCACGCGATGCGGGCGCAGATCCTCGACAAGGGCGAGCGCATCGACGGTCGCGACCTCGAGACGATCCGCCCGATCACGCCGGAAGTCGGCGTCGTCCCGCGCGTGCACGGCACCGCCGTCTTCACCCGCGGCGAGACGCAGGCGTTCGTCGCCGTCACCCTCGGCACCGCCGATGACGAGCAGCGCATCGACTCGATCGAGGTCCCGGGCGAGTCGAAGAAGTCGTTCATGCTCCACTACAACTTCCCGCCGTACTCGACCGGTGAAGTCCGTCCGCTCCGCGGCACGTCGCGCCGTGAGATCGGCCACGGCGCCCTGGCCGAGCGGGCGATCCATCCGCTCCTCCCGGCGACCGCCGACTTCCCGTACACGATCCGCATCGTCTCCGAGATCCTCGAGTCGAACGGCTCGTCGTCGATGGCGACGGTCTGCGGCAGCTCGCTCGCGCTCATGGATGCCGGCGTGCCGATCAAGGCCGCCGGTGCGCCGGCGTCGCGATGGGGCTGATCAAGGAAGGCGAAGAAGGTCGCGGTCCTGACCGGACATCCTGGGCGACCGAGGATCACCTCGGCGACATGGACTTCAAGGTCGCGGGCACCGAGGCCGGCATCACGTCGATCCAGATGGACATCAAGATCGAGGGCCTCTCGCTCGAGATCATGACGACCGCGCTGGAGCAGGCCCGCAAGGGTCGCCTGCACATCCTCGGCGAGATGAACAAGGTCATCACGACGCACCGGGACGAGATGTCGCCGTGGGCGCCGCGGATCTTCACGATCCAGATCCGCCCCGACAAGATCGGCGACGTGATCGGCCCCAAGGGCAAGACGATCCGCGGCATCCAGGACGCCTCGGGCGCCAAGGTCAACATCGACGACACCGGCCTCATCACCATCGCCGCCGTCGGCGCCGAGGCGGGCGACAAGGCGCGCGAGATGGTCATGGCCATCACCGCGGAGCCGGAAGTCGGCAAGATCTACGAGGGCCCGGTCAAGAGCACGACCGCCTTCGGGGCGTTCATCGAGATCATGCCGGGCGTCGAGGGGCTGCTGCACATTTCCGAGCTCGACCACAAGCGGGTCGAGAAGACCGAGGACGTCGTCAAGAAGGGCGACATCGTCCAGGTCAAGCTGCTGGAAGTGGATGAGCGCGGCCGCATGAAGCTGTCGCGGAAGGCCCTCCTCCCGAAGGAGTGAGGACACCGTCGGTGCGTACCGTCCAGCTCGACGAAGCGCTCTTTCGCACCGACCTGCCCAACGGCCTCGTGGTCGTCACCGAACGCCTCCCCGGCGTTCGGTCGGCGGCCGCGGGGATCTGGGTTCGCACCGCCAGCGGGCACGAGCAGCCGGCCGTCATGGGCGTCTCGCACCTGCTGGAACACATGGTCTTCAAGGGAACCGAGCGGCGCAGCGCGCGCGAGATTGCTCTCGCGCTCGAGACGCGGGGCGGTTCCCTCGATGCGTACACCTCCCGCGACCACACCTCGTACCAGGCGCACGTCCTCGACGCCGACCTCCCGCTGGCCCTCGACGTCCTGACCGACCTGGTGCGCCGTCCGCTCCTGCGCGACAGCGACCTCGTGCTCGAGCGGAACGTCGTCCTCGAGGAGCTCAACGGGGTCAAGGACACGCCGGACGACCTCGTCTTCGAGCTGTTCGGCGAGACCATCTGGCCGACCCATCCCTACGGCTACTCGATCCTCGGCACCGCCGAGACGGTCGGGGCGCTGCAGGTGGCCGACCTCCGCGCCGTGCACGAGGCGGGCTACTACCCCGGCAACGCGGTGATCGCGGTGGCCGGCAACATCACCCACGAGCAGGTGCTGTCGCTGCTCGAGGCGCAGGGGTGGTTCGCGGGGGAGCCGCGCGCGGCCCGTCCCGCGGTGGTCCCCGTGCCGGCGCGCCGCGGGATCGCGCGGGTCGAGACCGACGACCTGCAGCAGGTGCACGTCGTGCTGGGCACCGACACCGTCGGCTCGGCCGACCCGCGCCGCTGGGGCCTCGCGCTCCTGACGACGGCGCTGGGGGGTGGAATGTCGAGCCGGCTCTTCCAGCGCGTGCGGGAAGAGCTCGGCCTCTGCTACGCCGTCTATGCCTGGCACACGCATTACCGCGCCACCGGGGTCTTCGGTGTCTACGTCGGGACCCAGCCGAGCACCGCCGACGAGGCGGTCGCGGCGATCGAAACGGAACTGACGCACCTTGCGTCGGAGGGGCTGCCGCCCGGAGAATTGGCGGACGCCAAGAGCCAGCTGCAGGGGCAGGTCATGCTGGCCCTCGAGGGAACGTCGAGCCGGATGCATCGCTTGGCGTCGCACGTCCTGCAGGAAGAACCCTACCGCCCGCTCGACGAGGTCCTTGGCCTCATTGCGGGCGTCACGCTCGAGGAGACGGCGGCGCTGGCCGCCGAGTTCCTCACCCCGGCGCGGATGACCACCGTCCGCCTCGGCCCACGTCACTGACCTTCACGGAAGCGAGCGGATCATGCTGATCGGCGTACCGAAGGAAATCAAGACGAACGAAAATCGCGTCGGGCTCGTCCCGTCGGGTGTCGAGGCCCTGGTGCGCGAGGGGCACAAGGTCCAGGTCGAAACCGGGGCCGGCATCGGCAGCGGCTTCTCCGACCAGAACTACGTCGCCGCCGGCGCCACGATCGCGCCGGACGCCGATGCGACGTGGGCCAACGCCGACATGATCATCAAGGTGAAGGAGCCGATCGCGGTCGAGTGGCCGCGGATGCGCCCGGGCCTGGTGATGTACACCTACTTCCACTTCGCCGCCGACGAGCCGCTCACGCGCGCGGTGATGAAGTCGGGCGCGATCGCCGTCGCCTACGAGACGGTGCAGCTCCCCGGCGGCCAGCTGCCGCTGCTCACGCCGATGTCGGAAGTCGCCGGCCGCCTCGCGGTGCAGGAAGGCGCCAAGTACAACGAGAAGCTCTTCGGCGGCCGTGGCGTCCTGCTCGGCGGCGTCCCGGGCGTGAAGCCCGCCAAGGTCGTGATCATCGGCGGCGGCGTGGTCGGCATCAACTCGGCGAAGATGGCGGCCGGCCTCGGCGCCGACGTCACCATCCTCGACACGTCGCTCGACCGGCTCCGCTACCTCGACGATGTGCTGCCGGCGAACGTCGACACCGTCTTCTCGAACCGGCACAACATTCTCGACGCGGTCAAGGACGCCGACCTGATCATCGGCGCCGTGCTGATCCCGGGCAAGAAGGCGCCGCACCTGATCACCAAGGAAGACCTCAAGGGGATTCCCGACGGCTGCGTGATCGTCGACGTCGCGGTCGACCAGGGCGGCTGCGTCGAGACCATCAAGCCGACGACGCACGAGAACCCGACCTACTTCGTCGAGGGCGTGCTGCACTACGCCGTTGCGAACATGCCGGGCGCGGTGCCGCGCACCTCGACGCTTGCACTCACCAACGCGACGCTGCCGTACGCGATCAAGCTGGCGAACCTCGGCTGGAAGGACGCCTGCCGTCAGGACGGGGCGCTGAAGCTCGGTCTCAACGTCGTCGACGGCAAGATCGTCTATCCGGGCGTGGCGGAAGCCTTCGACCTCGAATGCACCAACGTTGACGCCGTCCTCTAGTCCCGAAGGCACCATCGAACTCCTCGTCGTGCGCCTGCCGCACGGCGAGGGGTTGCCGCTTCCGGGCCGGGCGACCGCCGGGGCGGCCGGGATGGACATCGTCTCGGCCATCGACGTCACGATCGCGCCCGGCGCCCGCGGCCTCGTGCCGACCGGATTGTCGGTCGCGGTGCCGGATGGTTACGAGCTGCAGCTGCGGCCGCGATCGGGGCTGGCGCTCAAGCACGGCATCACCCTCCCCAATACGCCGGCCACCATCGATTCCGACTACCGTGGCGAGCTGCAGGTGATCCTGATCAATCTCGGCGACACGCCGTTCGTGATTGCGCGCGGCGACCGCATTGCCCAGGCACTGGTGCAGCGCGTGGAGCCTGTCGTCTTCCGCGAAGTCGACGAGCTGCCGCCGAGCGGGCGTGGAGTTGGTGGGTTCGGGAGCACGGGACGGTAACCCTGCCGTGACCAGTGACCAGTGACCCGTGACCCGTGACGGGTGAACGGTGAACGGTCGAGGAGCGCCCGCTGATGAAGAAGCTCGGACTGGTTGGTGGCATCAGCTGGGTGTCGACGATCGACTACTACCGCATCATCAACGAAGGCGTGAATGCGCGCCTCGGCGGACTCAACTTCGCCGAGTGCGCCATCGTGTCCGTGAACTTCGCCGACTTCGTGCGGAACAACACCGCTGGTGACTGGGACGCCACCGCCGTGCTGTTGGCGACCGCGGCCGAGGAGCTGAAGCGGGCCGGTGCGGAGGGGATCGTCCTCTGCGCCAACACGGCGCACGCGGTGGCCGATCGGGTGGAGCAGCAGGTCGGGCTGCCGGTGATCCACGTCGTCGATGCCACCGCGGCGGCCATCCGGGCCCGGGGCCTGACTCGGGTCGGGCTGCTCGGCACGCAGTTCACCATGGAGCTGCCCTTCTACCGCGAGCGACTGCAGTCCCACGGCATCGAGATGCGCGTGCCTGACACACAGTCCGAGCGCGACTTCATCCAGGCGACCATCCGCGATGAACTCGGCCGGGGGGTGATCCTCGCCGAGACGAAGCGGCGCTACCTGCAGGCGATCGACGACCTGACGGCTCGCGGTGCCCAGGGGATCATCCTCGGCTGCACCGAACTGCCATTGATCCTCGGCCAGTCGGACGTGACGGTGCCCGTCTTCGACACGACCCGGATCCACGCCGAGGCGGCGATCGAATTCGCGCTTTCGTCCTAGACGTTGCCCGCTCTCATGCCGTTGATGCGTTGGTGATTTGACGATTGGTTGATGGTCCCCCGGTAGCCTCGACCCTCGCGTGATGGCCTTCACCCGAGTCCCCGAGGTACCCATGTCTTCCCGCCTGGCCGTATCCCCCCGCGCTGGTGCCGTACTCCTGTCCGCATGGCTGGTCGCGTGCGGCACCGACACCCTCCCGGTCGCGCCGGCCCCGGCCGACCCGGGCTATCGCTCCCTCCACGTGCAGGACGAGGCCTCCCTTGGCGTCACCGCCACAGGGATGCTGGCGGGGATCGGCTGCGCCCCCGTCCAGGGCCGACCGGATTCCACGGCGGTGGCCATTCCGCTGCTCCCCGGCACGATCAAGTTCTACCGCTGTCCCGGCGTTCGGACGGCCACCCTGCTGGCGACGGCGAAGGCGATCAGGGCGGTGACGGCCAGAAACCCGGTCTGGGCCTCGGCATTGACGGGCGGGGCGGGGGGATCACCCTACTATGACTACGACCACACCGAATGCGTCTGGCAGGAGTCGAGGCCGCCGGAGTATGGCCAACGGATCAACGCCGACGGCGACTTCGAAGTCTTCGTGGTGGTGGACGCGCAGCCCGGCACGTGTGCCTGGATGGCGATCTTCAAGTACACGGTGCCCGGAGACGACGGCACCGGCGCGACACCGGGGTCGTGGGGACCTGGCACTTCCCCCGCCACGACTCCCATGACCCCCACGACCGCAACGGGCGAGCCGATCATCGGACCGCTGCTGGTTGGCGATGAGGTCCTTGGATTGCACGATGCCGTGCCGGATTGCGCCCGTCCCCAGCGAGACCTGGGCAATCAGTGGTTCTGCTCCGGGCGTGCCCCCGGCAAGACGGAGCTCGGGCGGATCAACGCCGCCGTGAGCCGGATGCGCGCGATCGGCGGGATCTGTGCGGTGTTGGCGGATACACTCTCGAGTCTGATCGCGAGGCGGGATGGTTCGTTCCGGCTGCACGCCGGGTCCGCGGCGGGGACGGGATTCACGGATTGGAGCGTGACGCCACCCTCTTCCTGGATGACGATCCGGCAGGACATGGTGAACAACTTCTACGACGCCGAGCATGCAACCGTCCTGCAGGACAAGAACAACCCGTCGGGCCCCACCCTGCGAGTGACATTGCAGTTGATCTTGGCCCACGAGGCGGAGCATCTGCTCCCAGGCACCACTCACCTCGGCAGCACCGCGCCCCAGAAGTGGCTGCTGCCGAACACCATGCGCTGCAGTGATCTCCCCACGGAGGGTTGAGATGCGTTCACTTGCCGTGTTGCTCTGCACAGCCTTGACGGCGTGTGCTGGCACCTCGGTTCGTCCGTCGGGCGAGGCCGCGGGAGGGCCGGTCCCGACGCGCGGGCCGATCGATTCGGCCCTGTACCGCGCCGCACTCCAGGTCGCCGTCACGCCTTCCGCGAAAGGCGGTGCCGTTACCGTGGCCACGCGCCAGCTCGCGGGCGACTCGTTGAGCCCCTCCGTGACCTTCGACCTCGGGAAGGCATCGGCGCCGGACGTTTCGGCCCGCGAGGCCGTCCTCCGGTCCCTCGGATTGGCCGCCTCGGACGATGTCGGCTGGGGGCGATGCCCCGCGAGTACATCGCGTTCGGCCGATCGCGGTGGTTGCCCCCAGGGCCCCACCCGTCGCCTGGCCGTCGGCGCGCCGGCGCGGTATCCGCGTGACGTGCCGCTCGGGAGGCTGCAGTCGGCGCCGTGCCAGGCCGACGGGGCCCCGCCATGCTGGATCGTTCGCCTGCTCGAAACGTCACTCGCTCCGGGTGGCGCCCAATCGCGGACGGAATTCCTGTACTTCCAGCAACGCGACGGCAAGTGGGTCCTGGCAGATCGGAAGCAGGGCACCACCCTGGAGTGACGCTGGCCCCCATCGACCGAACGGCGCACCGCGGAATTCTCTCCACGGTGCGCCGTCCGCCTTCTCCGACCTCCGACCTACGACCTACGACCTATGACCCCGCCGCCTGACGGCCGCGGCTGGGCGCCTCACGGCACATCATTCCAATTGATGATCGCATTGAACACCATCCCGAATTCGCCGTGGTTCTGCCACCGGTAGATCGGGTTGTTGGCGAACAGGATCACGCGTCCCTTGCCGTTGTTGGCGCCGGGGATATCCACCGCGAACGGCCGTCCCTTGAGCGCATCGGCGCCGGTCATCAACCCTGACAGCACGGCCGCATCGCCGCCGACATAGCGGCCCAGGACGTTGCCCTGGTCGGCGACGCCGACGCGGAGGGCCGGACCGCCGACGTACTTGAGCGGCAGCTTCGTCCCCTCGTAGCCATAGAAGACCGGGTGGAGCGGCTTGACGATCTCGCCCTCGACCAGCGGACGCTGGGCGGTGAGGCCGGTGAGCGGCTCGGTGTCGACCGTGTGCGCCCAGCCGAAGTCGATCGGCAGCCGCATCGCATCGCCCGTGGCGATCAGCGTGCCGCCCTTCGCGAGGAAATCCGCAAAGGCATCGACGCCGGCCTGTCCCATCCCGCCCGTCATGTCATCGGTTTCGCCATACATCCCGAGGAACTGGAACTTCTCGCTCTTCTTGTACGGGATCGGCGTGGCGCCCTTGGCCTGCATCACCGTGGTCTTGCTCAGGTTCTGCTGGGCGACGAGGATCACGTCGTACTGTTCCTTCAGCTTCCCCTTCATGACCCGTTCCTTGTAGATCAGGTCGTACGGGATGCCGAAGTTGTCGAACGTCAGCCGATACCAGCCGAGCTCCTGGGTGCCGTTCCACTGGGAGTAGATCGCCACGCGCGGCAGGTCGGCCGCGTGGGTCGCAATCGGTGGCAGCTGATTCAGCGCCTTGGCGGTGAGGCCGAACTTCTCGACGGCCGCACGCACCCGAGCCGCCGCCTTCGCGTCGGTCACCAGGAAGGTGCCGGCCGGGAACTCGACGCTGTCGACGATGAACGTCCGCTCGGTCACCTGCATGGCCACGTCGCGGAGCGCGTAGCGGAAGGCGATCATGTTGTTGGAACCGTAGTGCGCAACGGCGATGCCGGCCTTCCCCTCGCCGACGGTGCGACCACCGATGCCGTCGGTGGTCACGGGCGTCGTCGCGGCCTTCAGGATGGTCGAGTCGGCGATCTCGCGGACCGCCACATTGAACGCCCACCCCATCGACCAGCCGCTGTCGTCGTAGGTGGTCAGCCGCGCGTCGGGGAACTGCTGCTTCTCGAGCAGGTTCTTTGCGAGCCGGCCGTACGGCTGGTCGAGCTTGATCACGTACGAGCCCGCGGCGTAGGTCGAGTCGCCCACCTTGATGGGGGCGGTCGCCACGCCGACCTCGATCCGCTGCACGCGAAGGATGCGGACCATCTCCGCCGCGCGCGTCATGTCGCGCTGCTTCGGGAGGACGTAGGCGTAGGGTGCGCGGCTCTTGCCGGCGTCCATGCCGTTGCGCGTCTTGATGTAGAAGTTCTCGACCACCGTGCCCGGAAACATCGCCGTCAGCTGCAACGCGGACAGCACGCCGGTCTGCATGTAGTTGGTGTTGGCGCGCCGGGAGAACGAGGCGACGTCGTCGAAGCCCACCGGAATGCCGCGATACCACTCACGGTCCTGCGCACCGCCCCGGCCGGTCGGCACGCCGCCGCCAATCGGTGCACCGCCACCGCCTGCCGCGCCACGACCCCCACCAGGCGCCTGCGCCGCCCCCGGCGCTGGGGCCGGAGTCTGCGTCGCGGCACCCGGCGCCCCGGTGGGCGCTGCGCCGCGCCCTCCCGCGGGCGGCGTGGTCGCACCAGCTGCCGGCGGCGTGACCGCACCTCCTGCCGGCGGGGTGACTGCACCTCCTGCAGGTGGCGTGACCGCACCGCCAGCCGGTGGCGTCACCGGCGCTGCCGCACCCGCTCCGCCACGGCCACCGCCCGGGGCAGGGGCGGCACCACCCGCCGCCGCTGGCGCGTTGCCCGCTCCGCGCCCACCGCGCCCGGTGCCGGCCGCTGCGGCGGTGGTGTCGAGGTCACGCCCCGACTGCGTCTCGTACATCTTCATCAGGCCGTTGTGGTTGTAGGCGATCGAGCCGAGGTACCCTGGCGACCAGCCGTCCATGAAGGCGTAGGTGTAGACGCCCGGCATCCCCCACTTGGTCATCTGCGCCATTTCGTAGTTGGCGAACCAGGGAAGCTCGGCGAAGAGCAGCGGGTCGAGATTGGGATTCTGGGGCGCCGCGCCGCTGTAGGTGTACATCAGCGTGAGCGATTCGTGCAGGTCGTGCATGATCGGCGGATGCGCCGTGAAGTACCAGTCGGCGATCGCGCGCATCTGCACCAGCGAGAGATTGATGTCGCGGTTGTTGTCGTGGAAGGCGTACTTCCCCCAGTAGGGGACCGACCCGCCGCCGCGGCCACCCCCGGCCGGTGCCGCGGGCGCACCCGGTGCGGCGTTCGCCGCGGCCGCCGCGGCGGCGCGCTGGACATCGAGCCCGCGATAGAACCAGTCGACGTTCCGGTCTCGGCCGTCGGCATCAGCGGCAGGCGTCACCGACACGTACACGTTGTTGCGGATCTGCTCGATCACCGGCGACGTCTCGGTCGCGAGGCGATAGACGAGCTCCATCAGCATTTCGGACGGCCCGGTTTCGCCGCTGTGCAGCCCGCCCATCAGGTGATAGTGCGGCTTGGTCGAGGCGATCAACTCACGGATCTCGGCGTCGCTCCGGCCGCGCGGGTCGGCGATCTTCGCCAGCTGGTCGCGGTTCTGCTGCAGCTTCGCCATGTTCGCGTCCGACGACACCCACACCACCACCAGCTCGCGTCCCTCGTCGGAGCGCCCGATCGTCTCGACGCGCACCCGCGGCGTTGCCGCGGCGAGGGCGCGGTAGTACTTCAGCTGATCGGCGTAGTAGGTGAGCGTGCGCGGCGCGCCGACGTGATGCCCGATGATGTCCGCAGGGGAGGGGATCCCCTTCACGATCGGCAGGTGATCTACCAGCGGGGAGCCGAACTTCGCCTTCCCGGTCCACAACGTGTAGAGCCGGGCAAAGGCGGTGTCCTGCGTCTGTGCGGGATCGCGGGTGCCGAGGGCGGCCTGCCCCGCGAGCGGGGCGGCGCCGACCAGCGCCAGGGCGAGAACACAACGAGACAGCGGGACGCGGGACAGGGACATCGCGGGACTCCGGGGCCGGCGGGTGATCGCGGGGCATGATGGGGGGGAACCCCGCAAATCTACTCGCCGACCGCCGGTTCTTCACGCCCCCCGGCGGGGTCACCCTCCCGCGGTGCGTCCCTTCATGGCGGCCACGCGCTGCGGCAGGCCGAAGAGCCGGATGAAGCCGGCCGCGTCGGACTGCTGATAGACGTTGTCCTCGCCGAACGTCACGGTGGCCTCGTCGTAGAGCGAGTGCGGCGACGTGCGACCGATGACCCGGCAAGACCCCTTGTAGAGCCGGACCGTGACATCCCCCGTCACGCGCGCCTGGGTCACACCGATGAAGGCGTCGTAGGCGTCGCGCTCGGTGGTCCACCAACGGCCCTCGTAGACGAGTGCCGCGTATCGTGGCGCGATGACATCCTTGGCGTCGAGGGTGCGCCGATCGAGCACCAGCTGCTCCAGCTCCGAGTGCGCGGCATAGAGGATGGTGCCACCGGGCGTCTCGTACACGCCGCGCGACTTCATCCCGACCAGCCGATCCTCGACGATGTCGGCGCGTCCGACCCCATGGCAGCCACCGATCGTGTTGAGCCGCTCGAGCAGGGCAACCGCGCCGAGGCGCTCCCCGTTCACGGCGACGGGCGTCCCCGCCTCGAAACCGATCACGATCTCCTCGGGGGTGTCCGGAGCCAGGCGCGGGTCGGTGGTCATCAGGAACATCTCCTCGACCGGGGCCGAGGCGGGGTCCTCGAGGTTGCCCCCCTCGTGGGAGACGTGCCAGAGGTTCCGGTCGCGGGAGAAGATCTTCTCCTTCGTTGCCACCACGGGGACGTGGTGCTCGGCGGCATAGCGGAGCGCGTCCTCGCGCGAGCGGATGGTCCAGACCCGCCAGGGGGCGATCACCTCCAGTTCGGGGGCAAACGCCATGTAGGTGAGCTCGAAGCGGACCTGGTCGTTGCCCTTGCCAGTGCAGCCGTGGGCGAGGGCGTCGGCCCCGACCTGCCGGGCCACCTCGACCTGGGCCTTGGCGATCAGCGGCCTGGCCATCGAGGTCCCCAGCAGGTAGGTCCGGTTGTAGATCGCCCCGGCACGGAGGGTGGGGAAGGCGAAGTCGCGGACGAACTCCTCACGGAGGTCGAGGATGTGGCATTCGTCCGCCCCGGAGGCGATCGCCTTCTCGCGGACGCCGCTGAGTTCATCGCCCTGCCCGATGTCGGCCGCCACGCAGACCACCTTGGCGCCGGGGTACTGTTCCCGGAGCCAGGGGACGATGATCGAGGTATCGAGTCCGCCGGAGTAGGCGAGGGCGATGGTGCGCGGCATGAATGGCTCCCGGACGGCGGGCGGTGAGTGGGGGCGTGAACGGGCGGAGTATGGGCCGAATGGGGCGGTGCGGCAAGCCGCCTCTGCCGGATGAGTGCCTGCTCACTTGGACGTGGCGTGTCCCTCCCGACATCTCGTGGTGAGCAAATGCTCACCGCACTCTCCAAGCTGGCTCCGGACAAGCGGTTGCGCGTGGTCTGCACCGCGGTCACTTTAGGTCAGGCACTTGGCCCGTTTTCGACCCGACCTGGCGGTTTGCCCCGTGAAATTTCCCTCCTTCGGCTCCCTGCTCCCCGCCAACGAGATCGCCGTCGATCTCGGCACCGCGAACACCCTCATCTATGTGAAGGGCGAGGGGATCGTGTTGAACGAGCCCTCCGTCGTCGCGATCGAGAAGGCGACCGGGCGCGTGAAGGGGATCGGACTCGAGGCGAAGCGGATGCTCGGGCGGACACCCGATGGCATCATCGCGGTGCGCCCGATGCGCGACGGCGTCATCGCCGACTTCGACGTCACCGAGAAGATGCTGCGCTACTTCCTCAAGACGATCATCGACAAGCATTTCTTCCGCGTGAAGCCGAAGGTGATCGTCGCGGTGCCGTCGGGGATCACCGAGGTCGAACGACGCGCGGTGCGCGATTCCGCGGAGACGGCCGGTGCGAAGCAGGTGCTCATGGTGGCGGAACCGATGGCGGCGGCGATCGGCGTCGGACTGCCGGTCGAGACGCCGACCGGCAACATGGTCATCGACATCGGCGGCGGCACGACCGAGATCGCCGTCATCGCGCTCTCCGGCATCGTCTCCGACACCTCGATCCGCATCGGCGGCGACGAGCTCGATCAGGCGATCGTGATGTTCATGCGCAAGAACTACAACCTGCTCGTCGGCGAGCCGACGGCGGAGCTGATCAAGATCAAGGTCGGCTCGGCCTTCACGCTGAGCGAGGAACGCGAGATGGAAGTGAAGGGCCGCGACCTCGTCTCGGGCATCCCGAAGACGGTGCGCGTCCATTCGAGCGAGATCCGCGAGGCAGTGCAGGAGCCGGTCCAGCAGATTGTCGATGCGGTGCGCCGGGCGTTGGAGATCACCCCGCCGGAACTCTCCTCCGACATCGTCGATCGCGGCATCGTCATGACTGGCGGTGGCGCGCTGATCCGCGGCCTCGACATGCTGCTCCAGCAGGAGACCGGCCTCCCGATCCACGTCGACGAGGATCCGCTGACCTGCGTCGTCCGCGGCACCGGCCGGATCCTGGACGACTTCGAGAAGTACCGCAGCGTTCTCGTGACCTGACGATGCGGCGCCGCGCCGGTCGTGAGACTCCCCGCGGCGACCTCTTCCTGTTCGCAGGATGCGTCGCCCTGTCCCTGATCGCGCTCGCCCTGCCGCGCCCCTGGGCCCAGGGGCTCACGGCGGCCCTCCGCAACACCGCGTTCCGCCCGATGGTCGCCCTCCAGAACCGCGCCGCCGAAGACCTCACCGCCCGCTTCCGCCTCAAGGGGATCCAGCAGCAGCGCGACTCGCTCGCGCTGGTGATCCAGCAGCAGGGGGCCCTCCGCCAGGAGAATGACAATCTCCGCTCGCTCGTGGCGCTGCGGCAGCGACTGGTGCATCCCTACGTCGCGGCCGAAGTGCTGCATCGGCCCGCGTCGACCGAGGGCCGGATGCTGCTGGTTGGTGCCGGGCTCAGTGTCGGGGTCGACTCGTTCGCGGCGGTGGTCACCGCGGACGGCCTGCTTGGCGCCATCTGGAATGCAGGCCCGACGACCAGCAGCGTCATGACCTGGTCCCACCCGGAGTTCCGCGCCTCGGCCGTCACCGGGGACGGACGGATCCTGGGACTGGTGCAGCCCTCGCCCGCCATGGAAGGCCGGCAACCGCTGCTCGAGCTCCGGGGCGTGGCGCTCCGCGACTCCCTCGCCCTCGGCACCAAGGTCTTCACCTCGGGTCTCGGTGGCGTCTTTCCGCGCGGGATCCCGATCGGGGTGGTCGCGCGGATCGGCCGGGACGAGCTTGGCTACGAGCGCGTCTACCTCATCCGCCCGTTCGTGAACCCTGGGGTCGTGTCGCACGTGCTGATCCTCACGGCCCCGCGGGATTCGACCTTCCTCCCCCTGCCTGGCGCCGAGGGGCCCTGATGGTATCCCGGCCGTCCGACCGCCGCCGTCGCACCCGCACGACCGATCGGGTGCGGGTCGCACTGGTGGTGCTCCTGCTGCTCTTCGCGGACGCCTACCTGTTGCCCTCGGTCGTGACAGGGCCCTGGGTGCCCGATCTGCTGCTCCTCGCGCTCCTGCTGTTGGCCATCCGTCAGCCGCCGGGCACCGCGGCCGTGATCGGTTTTGCCGTCGGCCTCGTGGCAGACGTGCTCACGCCGGCGCATTTCGGGGCGGGGATCCTTGCGCACGTCCTGGTCGGTTGGGGCGCCTCGTGGGGCCGCTCGGTCTTCTTCGCCGACAACCTCTTCGTGAACGCGGCCCTCTTCGCCGTCGGTACCTGGGTGCGCAACCTGATCGTGCTGCTGCTCAGCGGGACCGCCGCGTCCTCGCTGCTGGTGCAACTCACGGTCTGGTCGCCGTTGCAGGGCCTCAGCACGGCCGCGGTTGGGGTGCTCGTCGTCGTCCTCTTCCGCGACTGGCTCGCGATCCGCATCGAACCGTGAGCGCCTGGGAATCGTGGCAGCTGGCGGAACGCGCGGGCCGGGCACAAGCGGTCCTGGCCCTCATCTTCCTCGTGCTCGGCGGGGCCTTCTTCAAGGCGCAGGTGGTCGATGGCGCCGAGTTCCGGGTGGCGTCCGAGGGGAGCCGGCTCCGGCCGATTCCGTTGCCGGCCCCGCGCGGTGAGATCTTCGATCGCCACGGGCTGCTGATCGCCGAGAACGTCCCCGGCTATTCGATCCGGTTGCTGGCCTCGAGCGAGGACTCGCTGCGCTCGGTGCTCGGCCGGTTGCGCGCCTTCGTCCCGGCCGACTCGGTGAACGTCGAGAAGGTGGTCCGGCGATGGCTGCAGACGAAGTACGAGCCGGTGCTCGTCTTCGCCTCGGGCGAGTTCGGCATCGTCTCGACGCTGGAGGAGCATCGCGCGGCGATCCCCGGGCTGGTCATCCAGGCGGAGCCGTCGCGTCGCTACCCGGACAGCACCGCGGTGGCCCACCTCGTCGGCTACGTGAGCGAGGTGAGTGAACGCGAGCTCGAGTCGGGGAACTTTCCGAACGCGCGCCAGGGCGAGGTCGTCGGGAAGAACGGGCTCGAGATGGAGTACGACTCGGTGCTCCGGGGGCGGCAGGGGATCCGGTACGTCGAAGTCACCGCGAAGGGTCGGACGATTCGCGACCGCGGCGTGAGCGGCTCGATCCGGCCGCAGGCCGGCGCCTCGATCAAGACGACGATCGACCTTCCGCTGCAGCGCTTCGTCGACTCGATGTGGCGCGCCGCGCTGCCCGGGAAGAACGGGGCGCTGCTGGCGATGACGCCGCAAGGGGAGATCCTTGCCTACATCTCCTTCCCGTCGTATGACCCGAACGACTTCGTCGGCGGGATCGACGCGCCGACCTTCAACCAGCTCAATACCGACCCCAACCGACCGCTCTTCGATCGCGTGATTCAGGCGACCTATCCGCCCGCCTCGCCGTGGAAGCTCGCCACCGCGGCGATGGGACTGCGGCGCGGCCTCGTCACGATGGACACGCGGATGCGGACGCCGTGCACCGGCGGCTTCCAGTTCGGCAATCGCAACTTCCGCTGCTGGAAGCGCGATGGTGGCGGCCACGGGTCGCTGACCCTCGCGCAGGCGATCGCGACCTCGTGTGACGTCTACTTCTACCAGCTCGGCCTGATGCTCGATCAGGAGCCGTTGCTCGAGGACGGCGCCTCGATGGGCTTCGGGGAACGGAGCGGCGTCGACCTCGAGCGAGAGAAGTCCGCAGGGTTTCCGACCGTCAAGAGCTACATCCGGAAGAGCGGGGGAACCAGCTGGTCTCGGGGTGAACTCCTCAACCTCGCCATCGGGCAAGGGCGCAACGTCCAGACGCTGGTCGGGATGACGTCCTTCTATGCCGCGCTGGCGACCGATGGCGTGCGGCGCGCGCCCTTCATGGTGCGTCGCCGGACCGCCGCCAAGACGTGGGACCTGGGCCTCAAGCCCGACCAGCTGCAGGGCCTCCGCAATGCCCTCGCCGCGGTCGTGGACATGGGCACCGCCGCCGCCTCGGGTGGCCGTGAGCTGAAGGTGGCCGGGAAGACCGGCACCGGGCAGTTCCCGCCGCAGAAGGACCTCGGCTGGTTCATCGGCTACGCCCCCTCCGATGCGCCGAAGATTGTCGTCGGCATCGTCGTCGAGGAGGGGATCCACGGCTCCTCGGTGGCCGGCTACGTCGTCGAGGCGATCGGCAAGTTCCTCGGCCAACCGGTCGCGGGCACCCGCATCCAGGTGACCGAGGACACCTCCACGGTCGCGGTCGACTCGGTGGGGGGCGCGCCGCTCCGGACCCCGCGGGACACGGGCCGCCAGGGAGCACGGCCGTGATCCGCGACCTCGACCGGCCGCTCTTCGTCGTCGTGACGGCGCTCGCGCTTTTCGGCGCGCTGATGCTCTACTCCGCCGAGCAGACCGACGTCGTGATGCGCGCGTCGGGCATCTGGACGCGCCAGCTGATGTGGCTGGGCGTTGGCTCGCTGGCGGCCGCGTTCACCTATCGGATGTCGTTCCGGATTCTGGACTGGGCCGCACCATGGGTCTATGGCCTCGGTCTCTTCCTGCTGCTGCTGACGATTGTCGGCTTCGGGTCGGGCGGCGGCACCGGGGCGGGGACCAGCAGCTGGCTGACGATTGCCGGGAAGCGAGTCGGTCAGCCGGTGGAACTTGCCAAGCTCGCCACCATCCTGATGCTCGCGCGCTGGCTCTCGGGCCGACGCGACGTGCCCACCACGCTCCGCGGCCTGGTCGCTCCAATCAGCATTGCCCTCGTGCCGGCGCTCCTGGTCCTCAAGCAGCCCGACCTTGGCAGCGCCATGGTCTTCGCGGGCATCCTCTTCGTCATGCTCTTCTGGGCCGGTGTCGCGCCGTCGTTGCTCTTTCTGCTCGTGTCGCCGGTCGTGTCGCTCTTCCTCGCGTGGAACACCGTCGTCTGGAGCATCTGGATGGTGGTGGTCTTCCTGGCCCTCCTCTGGATCCGGCCGTTCATCGTCGAGTCGATCATGATCTTCCTCGCGAACTCGGCGATGGGGGCGCTGGCGATCGTCGTGTGGGGCAAGTTGAGCGACATGCAGCAGATGCGGATCCTCTCCTTCCTGAACCCCGAGGCCTACCGCACCAAGGGCGGCTACCACGCGATGCAGAGCAAGATCGCGATCGGCTCAGGCGGCTGGTTCGGGACCGGCTTCACCGAAGGCCCCCTGAAGCGAACCGGCGGGATCCCCGAGCATTGGACCGACTTCATCTTCGCGGTGGTGGGCGAGGAGTTCGGCTTCTTCGGCGTCGTGGTCGCCCTCGGGCTCTTCCTCGCTTTTTTCTTCATTCTCGTCCGGATCGCGCGACGAACGGCCGACCCCTACGCATCCTTGGTGGTATTCGGACTGATCGGCCTGATCCTGACCCACCTCTTCGAGAACGTCGGCATGACCATCTCGCTGATGCCTATCACGGGGATCCCGCTCCCGTTCTTCTCGTACGGTGGCTCCTTCCTCCTGGCGCTCTTCCTGGGGATCGGGATGGCCTTTCGGGCGGCCGCCGAGGCCCGGGCCTCGGGCTATGTTGATTCATGACAACGACTTGCGTGTCAAGGTCTTGCGCGAACCGAGTTTTGAGCGCACGTTGGAGCTTCCTGTCGGCCGCTAGGAAGGCCGCCCTACGCGAGGTCGTATGACCGTCATGGCGTGGTTCAAGAAGGAGCGCAAGACCAGAACCGCCACCAGGGAACGCCTGGAAATTCCGGCGGATGCCTGGGAGAAGTGCGAGTCCTGTGGCCACATTGATATTCGGGAAAAGTTCGAGAAGGCGCTCAACGTCTGTCCGGAATGCGGGACGCACAAGCGCTTCTCGGCCGAGGAATACATCGAGCTGCTGACGGATGAAGGCAGCTGGAAGGAGCTGTACCCGGAGTTGCAGTCGGTCGATCCGCTGACGTTCGAGCACTACGCCGAACGGCTGGTCGCCGCCCGGAAGAAGGGTGGGGCGTCCGACGCGATCTATACCGGCTTCGCCAAGCTCGAGGGCCATCCGCTGAACCTCGGCGTGATGAACTTCCGCTTCATGGGTGGCTCGATGGGCTCCGTGGTCGGCGAGAAGATCGCCCGCCTGGCCCGCCGATCGGCCGAGAAGAAGGTGCCGATGGTGCTGGTCTGCACGTCGGGCGGTGCGCGCATGCAGGAAGGCGCGCTCTCGCTGATGCAGATGGCGAAGACCTCCGCCGCGATCGCCCAGATGAAGCTGGCGGGCGTGCCGTACATCTCGATCCTGACCGACCCCACCACCGGTGGCGTGTCGGCTTCGTTCGCGATGCAGGGCGACGTGATCCTCGCCGAACCGGCCGCCGTCATCGGCTTCGCCGGCCAGCGCGTGATCAAGCAGACGATCGGTCAGGACCTGCCGGAAGGATTCCAGACGGCGGAGTTTTTGCTCGAGAAGGGACAGATCGACGACGTGGTGCCGCGCGCCTCACTGCGCGAGACCACGGCGCGCCTCCTCCGCCACATGCAGGGGCACCGGCTTCGCGGCTCCGCCGCCTGAGTTGCCGGATCAACGTTCGGCTGTCGCGCCCCGCTCCCGATCCGGAGCGGGGCGCGCTGCTATGGGGTCTGACTTCGTGACGATGTCGTATCAGGCGGCGCTCGACTTCCTCTATCCGCGCACCACCCAGATCAAGTTCGGGCTCGACACGACGCGCGCGCTGCTCGACGCGCTCGGCAATCCGCAGGGACAGTTCGCGACCGTCCACGTGGCCGGGACCAACGGCAAGGGCAGCACCGCCTCCCTGATCGCGGAAGCGCTCGGCGCGGCGGGCTTCCGGGTCGGGCTCTACACCTCGCCGCACCTGGTCTCGTTCCGCGAACGGATTCGCGTCGACGGGACGCCGATCAGCGAGGAGGCCGTCGCGGCGTGGACCGACCTGCTGCACCCGACGATCCTCTCCTCGGGGGCGACCTTCTTCGAGGCCACGACCGCGATCGCGTTCGCGGATTTCGCGGCGCGCGGCGTCGAGATCGCGGTGGTCGAGGTGGGGCTGGGCGGCCGGCTCGACAGCACCAATGTGCTGACCCCCGTGGTGAGCGTGGTCACCCACATTGCGCTCGACCACCAGCGCTATCTCGGCGACACGCTCGAGGCGATTGCCGCGGAGAAGGCCGGGATCGCCAAGCCGGGGGTGCCATTCATCGTGGGCGATCCCGATCCGGCGATTGTCGCAATGCTGCTCGAGGCGGGCACCGCCGCCGTGCAGCGCGCCGATCCCACCGCGGACCTGCAGGCAGTCGTGGTGCCATCAGCGGCGCGCTACGACGGTCCCCTCGGCCTCCTCGGTCCGCATCAGCGGCGCAACGCGGCGGTGGCCGAGGCGGCGCTCGCCGCGCTTCCCCCGGCCTTTGCCGTCCCGCCGGCGGCACGCGCCGAGGCGTTCGCGCGGAGCCGGGTCCCGGGCCGGCTCGATCGCCGGGGGCGTTGGCTCTTCGACGTGGCGCACAACCCCGACGGGATGCGCTCGCTGACGGCGGCCATGGCCGAGCTCCGGCTCCCGGGGCCGGTCCATGGCCTGGTCTCGATCCTCGGCGACAAGGCCTGGCCCGCCATGCTGGTCGAGCTCGATCGCGCGCTGGATGTCGGTATCCTGACCGTCGCGCCGAGCGCGGACACCCGCCGGTGGGACCTTGGCTGGCTGGAGCGCTGGCTGGCCGACCCGGAGCGCCCGGCGGCGCGGGCGCGCTGGCGCCTGATCCCGGACTTTCGCGAGGCGCTCCGCACGGCGGAGCAGGGCGCGGGGACGATCGTCGTCACGGGGTCTTTCCACACGGTCGGAGACGTGATGGAGGCGCGGGGGGTGGAAGTCCTGGGGTGAACGGCGAACAGCGGGTGAGACGTCAAACGTGAAACGGAAGGGGGTCAGGGCTCCCGTTTCACCTTTCACGTCTCACGGCCCCGGTTCCGTTCACCGACGCCCCCCTCCCGACTATTTTGCGCCATGACTGTGAAGCCCCTCCCCGGATTCCGCGACTTTCCGCCCGTCGATTTCGCCTTGCGGGCGCACATCTTCGCGGCCTGGCGTCGAGTGGCCACCCGGTACGGCTTCGAGGAGTATGATGGTCCGCCGCTGGAAAGTCTCGAGCTCTACACGGCGAAGAGCGGCGACGAGATCGTCGGCCAGCTCTACAATTTCGTCGACAAGGGCGACCGGGCGGTCGCGTTGCGGCCCGAGATGACGCCGACGCTGGCGCGGATGGTCGCGGAGCGCGCGAACGGGCTCAAGAAGCCAATCCGCTGGTTCTCGATCCCGCAGCTCTTCCGCTACGAGCGGCAGCAGCGCGGCCGACTGCGCGAACACTTCCAGCTCAACTGCGACCTGATCGGCGAGGCCGGCCCGCTCGCCGACGCCGAGATCATCGCGCTGGCGATCGACGTAATGCGCGAGTTCGGACTCGGGGCAGGGGACGTGAAGGTCCGCCTCTCCGACCGCCGGGCGCTCACGGCGCTGCTGCGTGCGCGTGGCGTGACCGACGCGGGGATGTACGACGCGTACCAGTTCATCGACAAGCTCGAGCGGATGTCGCCCGAGGAAGTCGACAAGCGGCGCGCGACGCCACAGCCGTACGCGCCGGCGACGCCGGATGACCTGATCGCGATCGCCTCGCTGCGCGGCCTGGAGAAGGTCGAGGCGGCGGTGACCGGACTTGCCGGCGGCTCGGAGGCGGTGGCGCCGCTCCGCGCGACGGTCGACGCGCTGACCGCGATGGGCCTCGCGGACTGGCTCGAGATCGACTTCACGATCGTGCGCGGGATCGCCTATTACACCGGCACCGTCTTCGAACTCTTCGACGCGGGACGGTCGCTCCGCGCGATCTGTGGCGGCGGGCGCTATGACACGCTGCTCAAGAACCTCGGCGGCGTGGACCTCCCGGCGCTTGGCTTCGGCATGGGTGATGTCGTCCTCGGTGAGCTGCTGAAGGATCGCGGCCTCCGCCCGATTCCGCCGGCCGCGATCGATGCCTTCCTCGTGGGCGTGACACCCGAGGACCAGCCACACCTGCTGGGGCTCGCCCACGAACTGCGCGACGCCGGGATCCGGCTCGAGTACGCCTTTGGCGAGGCCGCGGTCGGCCGCCAACTCAAGCTGGCCGATGCGCGCGGCGCGCGGCTGGCGATCGTGATGGGTCCCGATGACCGGGCCCGCGGCGAGGTGCAGCTCAAGGACCTCGTCGGCAAGACGCAGGAAGCGGTGGCGCGCGAGGCGCTGCCGGCCCGTTGTCGTGACCTCCTTTTCCGGATGCCCTGATCGCATGGCTGACAACAAAGCGCTGACTCCCCGGGCCCAGGATTTCTCCGCCTGGTACAACGACCTCATCATGAAGGCCGAGCTCGCCGACTACAGTCCGGTGCGCGGCTGCATGGTCATCCGGCCGAACGGCTACGCCATCTGGGAGCAGATGCAGCGCGCCCTCGACGACGCGTTCAAGGCGACCGGGCACCAGAACGCCTACTTCCCGCTGTTCATTCCGCAGAGCTTCCTCTCGAAGGAGGCGGAGCACGTCGAGGGCTTCGCCCCCGAGCTCGCGGTGGTCACCCACGGCGGGGGGAAGGAGCTCGAGGAGCCGCTGGTGGTCCGTCCGACCTCCGAGACGATCATCTACGCGATGTTCTCGAAGTGGATCCAGAGCTGGCGCGACCTCCCGCTGCTGATGAACCAGTGGGCCAACGTGGTCCGCTGGGAGATGCGCACGCGGCTCTTCCTCCGCACCACCGAGTTCCTCTGGCAGGAAGGGCACACCGCCCACGCCACCGAGGCGGAGGCGGAGGAAGAGACGCTGATGATCCTCGGCCTCTATCGCCGCTTCATGGAAGAGTGGATGGCGATGCCGGTGATCACCGGCCGGAAGACCGATGCCGAGAAGTTCGCCGGCGCCCTGCGCACCTATTCGTGCGAAGCGCTGATGCAGGACAACAAGGCGCTGCAGGCCGGCACCTCGCACAACCTCGGCCAGAACTTCGCCAAGGCGTTCGACGTGACGTACCAGACGCCGGAGGGCGGCCTCGACCACGTCTGGAACACGTCGTGGGGCGTCTCGACGCGGTTGGTCGGCGGCCTGATCATGACGCACGGCGACGACACCGGGATGGTCTGCCCGCCGCGGCTGGCGCAGTGGCAGGTGGTGATCGTCCCGATCTGGCGGAAGGACGAGGAGCGCGAGGCGACCTTCGCGGCCACGAACGCGCTCCAGTCGGAACTCCGTGCCGCCGGAATCCGCGTCACGACCGACCTCCGCGACATGAAGCCCGGTGCCAAGTACTACGAGTGGGAGGCGCGCGGCACGCCGTTCCGCCTGGAGATCGGTCCGCGCGACCTCGCCGCCGGCACGGTGATGCTTGCGCGCCGCCTTGGGGGCAAGGAGCCGATTCCGATGGCCGGCCTCGCCGAGCGGCTGCACCAGGAGATGGCGGCGATGCAGCAGCAGCTGCTGGACACCGCCGTTGCCCGCCGCGAGGCAGCGTCGCTCCGCGGGCCGAAGAGCAAGGAGGAGTTCATCGCCTTCCTCGAGGGGAACGGCGGCTTCGTGTATGCGGGCTTCTGCGGCGACCCGGCCGTCGAGGCGGAGATCAAGGAGCAGACGAAGGCGACGATCCGTTGTCTCCCGGATGCGGAGTTCCGCTCGCCCGTCGCGCCGACGACCTGCATCTGGACCGGCCGGCCCGCCGTGGTCGAGGCCCTCTTCGCGAGGGCGTATTGAGCACCCATCTCGTCGCCGCGGGGATCGTCCGCACCGAGGAAGGGACGCTGGCCATGGCCGGCGTCCCGCTCCCGGTGATCGCGGAGCAGCACGGGACGCCCACCTACTGCTATGACGCGGCGACGATCCGGTCGCAGTATCGGCGGCTCGACGCCGCCTTCGGCAGCCTGCCGCACCGCATCTGCTACGCCGTGAAGGCCAACTCCAACCTCGCCATCCTGACGCTGCTCGCGCGCCTCGGCGCCGGCGCCGACATCGTCTCCGGCGGCGAGATGCTGCGCGCGCTCGCGGCCGGTTTCGCGCCCGAGGACATCGTCTTCAGCGGCGTGGGGAAAACCGACGACGAGTTGCTGGCCGCGATCGCAGCCGGCATCGGGCACGTGAACGTCGAATCGCTCGCGGAGTTGCGCCGGCTCGCGATGTTCGCCGACCTGCGCGGCGCCACGGTGACCGTCGGGATCCGCGTGAACCCCGACGTCACCGTGGACACGCACCCCTACATCTCGACGGGGAAGGGCGGTCTCAAGTTCGGCATTCCGGTGGACCAGCTGCCCGAGGCGCTCGAGGTCATCGATGCCTCGACCGGCCTCCGGCTCAACGCGCTGGCGATGCACCTCGGCTCGCAGTTGCTCGCGACCGCACCGTACGAGGCGGGCGTCACCCGCCTGCTCGAGCTGCTCGCGCAGGTGCGCGCCGCCGGGCATTCCCCGGAGGTGCTCGACATCGGCGGGGGCCTCGGCATTCTCTATCGCGACGAGGAGCCGCTCGATCCGGCCGAGTGGATGACGGTGCTCGGACCGGCGCTGGCGAGCAGCGGCTGCTCGATCCACGTCGAGCCGGGCCGCTACCTGGTCGGCAGTTCGGGTGTCCTGCTCACGCGGGCAATCTACCGGAAGCACTCGGGCGGCCGCGAGATCCTCGTCGTCGACGCCGCCATGAACGACCTCATGCGGCCCGCGCTGTACAAGGCGTGGCACGAGATCGTCCCGGTGGACACCATTCCGGGCGAGTTGCTGCCCACGGACATCGTGGGGCCGATCTGCGAGAGCGGCGACTTCCTCGCGCTTGAGCGCCCGCTCGCGCCGGTGGCCGGCGGGCAGCTCCTCGCCGTGCTCGGCGCCGGCGCCTACGGCTTCAGCATGAGCTCCAACTACAACACCCGCGCACGCGCCGCGGAGGTGCTGGTGGACGACGGCCGATGGGCCGTGATCCGCCCGCGCGAGCGCCTGACCGACCTCTTCCGTGACGAGATCGCCGACCCCTTCGCTGACGAGTCCCCGTGAGTCATCCTGACGGCATCCTGATCATCGATTTCGGCTCCCAGTACACGCAGCTGATCGCCCGGCGCATTCGCGAGCAGCGCGTCTACTGCGAGATCCATCCCCCCTCACGCAGCGTGGAGTGGATCCGCGAGTGGAAGCCGAAGGGGATCATCTTCTCCGGCGGGCCGAACTCGGTGTACGGCGAGGGCGTGCCGACGGCCGACCCGGAACTGCTCGATCTGGGCATTCCGGTGCTTGGCGTCTGCTACGGACTCCACCTCCTGGTGCACCTCACCGGCGGCAGCGTGGTGCGGGCGTCGCGTCGCGAATACGGCCGGGCCGATGTCTCGGTCCTCGGCGGTGACATCTTCGCCGGCTTCCTGCCGGGGGCGACGACGCCGGTCTGGATGAGCCACGGCGACCACGTCGATGCCGCGCCCCCGGGATGGCGCATCACGGCGTCGAGCGAGAATTCGCCGGTCGCCGCGATCCAGCACGTGTCGAAGCCGCTTCACGCGGTGCAGTTCCACCTCGAGGTCGCGCACACCCCGCGCGGCGGCGAGATGCTCAGCAACTTCCTCTTCGGCGTCTGCGGGTGCACGCCGGACTGGACCTCCGAGCACTTCGTCGAGACCGAGGTCGCGCGGATCCGCGAGCTGGTGGGACCCGAGACGCGGGTGATCTGCGGACTCTCGGGTGGCGTCGACTCCTCGGTCGCGGCCGCGCTTGTGCATCGGGCGATCGGCGATCGGCTCACCTGCATCTTCGTCGATCACGGGATGCTGCGACTCAACGAGCGGGAGCAGGTCGAGCGCACCTTCCGCAGCCACCTCGGCATCGACCTCCGGACCATCGACGCGACCGAGCTCTTTCTCGGTGACCTCGCCGGCATCACCGATCCGGAGACGAAGCGGAAGCGGATCGGCCATCGCTTCATCGACGTCTTCGAGCAGGCGGCAAAAGAAGTCGACGGCAATGTCGGCTTCCTGGTGCAGGGGACGCTCTATCCTGACGTGATCGAGTCGTTCTCGCCGACCGGCGGGCCGTCGGTCACGATCAAGACGCACCACAATGTCGGCGGCCTCCCCGAACGGCTGCCGTTCAAGTTGATCGAGCCGCTGCGCGAATTGTTCAAGGATGAAGTCCGCCAGGTCGGGCCGCGAGCTCGGCCTGCCCGAGGAGATGGTCGGTCGGCATCCGTTCCCCGGGCCCGGCCTCGCGATCCGCATCCTCGGCGAGATCACTCGCCCGCAGCTCGACCTGCTGCGGCTCGCGGACGCGATCTACATCGAGGAGATTCGCGCCGCCGGCTTGTACGACCAGATCTGGCAGGCGTTCGCGGTGCTGCTGCCCGATCCGCTCCGTCGGCGTGACCGGCGACGAGCGCAGTTACGATCAGGTGATCGGGCTCCGGGCGGTGACCTCACGCGACGGGATGACGGCGGATTGGTTCCCGTTCCCCCCCGACGTCCTCGGGCAGATCAGCAGCCGGATCTCGAACGAGGTGGCAGGCGTCGGCCGCGTCGTGTACGACATCAGCAGCAAGCCGCCGGCGACGATTGAGTGGGAGTAGGGGAGAGGTCGTAGGTCGTAGGTCGTAGGTCGTATGTACCTGTCATCCCGAGCAACGCGAGGGATCTGCGTGGAGGCCATCACGCAGATCCCTCGTTTCATTCAGGATGACACCGCCGATGCCGCGGGACCTACGACCTACGACGTACGACCTACGACCTCTTCGGCCCGAACAACTCCAGGAACTCCCCGGCCGTCTGCACCACATCCAGCTTCTCCAGGTTGCCCGGCTCCTTCGCGAAGCCGGCCAGTTGGCCGAGGGTGGGGAGATACTGGTTGGAGACCTCGAGGGGCGGCGCCACGATCAGGAAGACGTGGCGGACCGGCTTGCCATCGATCGCGTCCCAGGGGAGCGGCTCGGCGAGCCGGGCGTACGCCATCCGCAGGCGGGGGACGACGAGGGAGCGGCAGTGGGGAATCGCGATCCCGCGACCCATCCCGGTCGACCCCAGCTGCTCGCGTCGGGTGAGGACCCGGAGCAGGGTTTCCTCGGCCCGCGACTCCAGCCGGAGGAGGCGGACCGTGGCGGCCAGGGCGGCCTGGCGGTCTGGCGCGTGGAGGGCCAGATCGATCGATTCGGGCGCGAAGAAGTCGTGCAGAGACATGCCGGAAGGCTAACCGTACCGGGGCCCCCCTTCAACGCGCAGGGGGCCCCAGGGTTTCCCTCGGTCCGACCCCCTCCCTAGATTACGGGGATGCAGTTCCCGTATCCGGTTGGCACCGACCACGTTCCGCTCTTCCTGGCCCCCATGGCCGGGGTCTCGGAGCCCCCCTTCCGCCGCATCTCCCGGCGGCTGGGGGCGGACGTCGTGCTGTCCGAATTCCTGAACGCCGAGGCGATCCGGCGCCGGATCACCTCCACGCTGGAGGGGGCGGAGTTCGACGAGGTCGAGCGCCCGATCGGGATCCAGATCTACGGCGCCCATGCCGATGCGATGGCCCATGCCACCGCGCTGGTGACCGAGCACTATGGCCCCGATTTCATCGACATCAACTTCGGCTGCCCGGTCAAGAAGGTCGTCCAGCGCAACGGCGGCTCGGGATGTCTCCGCGACATGAACATGGTCGACGACATCATCCGCGCCTGCGTCGCGGCGACCCACCTCCCGGTGACGGTCAAGACGCGGAGCGGCTGGTCGGAGGAGTCGCGGGACCCGGTGGGGATCGCGCTGCGGATGCAGGACGCGGGCGCCACGGCGTTCACGCTCCACGCGCGCACCCGGACCCAGATGTTCAACGGCAAGGCCAACTGGGACGACATCGCCTGCGTCGTCGAGGCACTCGACGTGCCGGTCATCGGCAACGGCGACGTCGTGACCGCCGAGGATGCGCTCCGCATGCACCAGCACACCGGTTGCGCGGGGATCATGGTCGGACGCGGATCGTTCGGGAATCCGTGGCTCTTCCGCGATGCGCGCGCGCTGCTCAACGGCGAGCCGAAGCCGGCGGCACCCGATGTCGCGGAGCGGTTTGCCGTGGCGCTCGAGCACGCGCGCCTGGCCCTCCGCCTGCAGGGCAACACGCGCCACACGATGATCGAGTTCCGCAAGCACTTCGGCTGGTACACCAAGGGGATGCACGCGGCGACGGCCCTTCGCGGCAAGCTCTTCCAGGTGGAGTCGCTGGTCGAGGCGGAGCAGATCTTCGCGGACTATCTGGCCCGCGAGTCCTTCGCGACGGCGGCGTGACCCTCCTCCGCGTCGTCGAGAGCGAGGCATTCACCTGGCTCGACGTCGTGGCCCCCTCCCGGCTCGATCTCCTCGATCTCGCGCGCAAGTACGACCTCCACCCGACCGTGGTGGAGGACTGCCTCGATCCCGAGCACCTGCCGAAGCACGAGAAGATCGGCGACGCGACCTTCCTGATCCTCCGTGCCCACGACGACTCCGCCAAGGACGACGCCTCGTCGATCCAGGAGTTGACGCGGAAGGTCGCGATCTTCTTCCGGCCGAACTTCGCGCTCACCGTGCACCGGGTCGACTTGCACGAGGTGGCCCAGCTTCGCGAGCGCTTCGGGAAGGGCGCCGGGGATGCCTCGGCCGCCGAGGCGTGCACGCTGCCCCTCCTCCTGTTCGGGCTCGGCAACAACATCCTCGGCTCGTACGAGAAGCCGCTCGAACAGGCCGAGCAGCTGCTCGACCAGATCGAGGCGGGGCTCTTCGATGGCGGGCCACCGCCCTCGCTCGAACAGGCGCACAACCTCAAGCGCCGGGTTTCCCTGATTCGCCGGATCCTCTGGCAGAGCAGCCAGGTGATCAACAAGCTGGTGCCGCAGGCCGAGCGCGCCGAGCCGCTTTACCAGGACGTTCGCGAAACGGTTGAGGCCCTCGTCTTCTGGGCCGACCAGTTGCTCGACGAGGCGAACAACCTGCAGCAGGTCCACCTCGCCGTCGCCTCGCATCGCAACAACGAGGTGATGCGCGTCCTCACGGTCTTCTCGGCGTTCTTCCTTCCGCTGACTTTCATCGTTGGCATCTACGGGATGAACTTCGCCCACATGCCCGAGCTGGCGCAGCCGTGGGGCTATCCCGCGGTGCTGGCGATCATGGTCGGCGTCTCGGCAGCGATCTTCATCTGGTTTCGGCGGAAGGGGTGGCTGGGGGGATAGGCGAGAAGCGAGAAGCGAGAAGCGAGAAGCGAGAAGCGAGAAGCGTGGCTCAGCGGACAGATCGTTCCGCCGGGCCACGCTTCTCGCTTCTCGCTTCTCGCTTCTCGATCCTCGATCCTCGCTACTTGTTGAGCAGCACTTCCTCCCACAGCTTCTGCATCCGCCGCTGCGAGTCGCGCTTCGACCACGAGGTGGTCCAGCCGTGCGCCTCGATCGGATAGGTCACGAAGTCGAAGTCCTTGCCGAGCTCCATGAGGCGCTGGGCGAGGCGCGCCGCGTCCTGGTACATGACGTTGTTGTCGACGAGGCCGTGCTGCAGGACCAGGCGATCCTTCAAGCCGGCCGCGAAGTAGATCGGCGATGACGCGCGGTACGCAGCGGAGTCGCTCGCCGGGGCGCCGTTCAGGATGCGCGCGGTGTACCAGTGGTTGTAGTGCGCCCAGTCGGTGACCGAGCACTGGGCCACGCCGCCCTTGAAGACGCCGGGGTGCTTGAAGAGCGCCATCAACGTGAAGAAGCCGCCGTACGAGCAGCCGTAGAGGCCGATGCGGTCGGGGTTCACGTTGTACTTCTCCTTGAGGAACGGCACCGCGGCCACTGCCGAGGCGACGTCGCGGTCGCCCATGCTGCGGTACACCGCCGTGCGCGTGTCACGCCCGTAGCCCGCGCTCGCCCGATAGTCGAGCACCATGTAGGTGACGCCGAGGTCGGTGAGGTGCTTGGCATAGAGCGACCCGCCGTGCGCGCTCGAGCCCGAGAACGCCTTGTGGACGCCCTGGGCGTAGCCGGCGCCATGGATCTCCATCACGGCCGGCCGGTTGGCGTGCTGCGTGGCCGGGCGATACACCCGCGCCCACACCGGCTTCCCCTGATCGTCGTTGAAGGTGACGAAGTCGCTGGTGGGCCAGGCGAGCTTCCAGAACATGTCGGTGCCGCTCCGCGTCAGGCGGATCGGCGCGGCGGTCAGGCTCGGCAGCAGGTAGAGATCGGTCAGCTCCTTCGGCGTGCTCCAGCGGAGGACGGTGCCGTCCTCACCCGGCGCCCAGACCGCAGTGACTTCACCCTCGCCGAGGTTGTCGATCCGGGTGCGCGGCCCGCCATCCGCCGGCATCCGATAGAGGTGCAGCTCGCTCGGATGGGCCTCTGATGTCGAGAGCGTCCACCACTTCCCGTCGCGCGAGAGCGACGCGGCACGCACTTCCCACTGGCCTGCGGTGAGGGCCCTCCGCGTCCCGTCCATCGCCACCAGCACCAGGTGGTCCCAGCCGGTCTCTTCGGTGCGGATGGCCACATGCTCGCCATCGGGCATCCAGGTGAGGCCGCGCGGTTCGAGCAGCCAGGCATCGTCGTGCTGATGGTCGAGCGTCTTCAGCTGCTTGCCGGTGGCCGGATCGACCAGGACCACCCAGCGGTCCTTGTAGTCAAGCGACGCAAACTCGGCGATCAGGTGGGTGCCCTGGCGGTTCCACTGCAGGTCCGTCGCGCGCACCGGCTTGCCGAAGCCCGCGGTGTCGACGAAGGTGATGGCGACGCTGTCCGGCTCGGCCATCGGGTCGACCGGGATGATCGCGGCACGGCTCTGCGCCAGCGGCGCGCCGACCTTCGCTCGGGACGTGCGCGAGATCACGATGCCCGAGTCGTTGACGTAGTCACCGAAGACGGTCGACCCCTCCTCCACCTTCGGCGTCGCGATGTAGCTGACGTACTTGCCGTCGGGCGTGATGGCCAGGTCGCCGATCGTGTCGTCCTTCTTCGGCTTGAGGACCACCGCCGGCATCGGGATCCGGTCGCGGCGCGCCCGCGCCTTGGCGGAGTCCTGCTGCTCCTTGCGGCGCTTGACGAAGTCGAAGATCTCGACCTGCTCCTTCTTGAGCTCCGCGGCGTTCTTGCTGTCCTTCGGCGCCTCGTACTTGACGCTGGTGCGGGTCAGCTGCCGCTCCACGCCCGTCGTCGGGTTCAGCGCGAAGAGGTCGCCGTTGCGCTGGAAGCGGAGCTCGGTCTCGTCCTCCGACCAGGCGAAGCCGCCGCCCTCCAGCCCGGCGCGGAGCACCCGCTCCCCCTTGCCGCGTTCCCAGATCCGCAGCTCGTTGCGCGCGCTCCAGACACCGCGGCTGCCGTCGCGCGTCCACTGGACGCCGATCGGGATCCGGGTGGCGATCTCGCGGCTCACCCCCTCGATCTTCTTGCCGTCCCGCGACACGCGGAACCAGGGGGCGTCGGGCGCCACCGGCTCGGCAGGCTTCACGAGCGTGTCGTAGGAGAAGTAGATCCAGCGCCCCTCGAGGTCCCAGCGCGGGGCCCCTGGCGCGATCCCCAGCCATCGGGCGTCCACGGTGGAATCGAGCGGCACGCGAAGCGAGGCGTCGCGGGCGGAGGCATCGAGCTTCGACTGGCGAAGCGGCAGCGTCTGCGCCTGCAGGGCAGGGGCGACGAGCAGCAGGGCAACAAGCGGCAAGCGCATGGAGAACCCACGGGATAGGAGAGAGGGTGGCGGGAAGCCCCTAATATCCATCCTTGGGGGAGAGTCTCCAGTCCGGGGGGTAGCGACTTGCCCGAGGGGGGCGTTTCGGCTACTCTTCGGGCACGGGGGCGATCGGCTTCGACGGGTTGGTAGAAGGCATCGCCGCGTGCCCAGGTCCGGGGTCCTGGATAATCCCTTCGGAAAAAACACAATTGCCAACACTGATCTGGCGATGGCTGCGTAAGCTGAGCTTTAAGTAGTTCGCTTCACGCACCTCCGAGATGAAAGCCCGTCCGGGGCGTTCTGATCGGAATCATTAATCCGGAATAGCGACTGGCGGTCCTCCGACGCCAGAAGCGAGACTTCAGGAGGTCAACGTTGGGAAGGTCGGCTCGGCACCGGCCCAACGCCAAGCTCGCAAGCGGAGCCTACGCACGTAGACGCGGTCCCGGAAATTGATTCGGACCAGGGTTCGATTCCCTGCGCCTCCATCAGTCGGTGAACAACAAATGGTGAAACGGCAAAGGTGAAACGGCAGCCCACGCGGCGAACCGTTTCACCTTTGACCTTTTCACGTCGTACCCCAACTCGTCGAGCCCCATGCCTGTGCTCCCATCTCCGCCTGTCGCCCCCCGTCATCCAACCACCACCGTGCATCACGGCGAGACGCTGATCGACGACTACGCCTGGCTCCGGCAGAAGGACGACCCTGCCGTTCGCGCGTACCTCGAGGCCGAGAACGCGTGGGCCGAGTCGTGGCTGGCACCGACGGCCCCGCTGCAGGAGCAGCTCTATCGCGAGATGCTCGGGCGGATTCGCGAGACCGATCTCTCCGTCCCGTACCGGAAGGGCGACTGGTGGTATTACACGCGCACCGAGGAGGGAAAGCAGTACCCGATCCATTGTCGACGCCTCGGGTCGCCGACCGAGGGCGAGGAGGCGGTGCTCGTCGACCTCAACCGCCTCGCCGAGGGGAAGTCGTTCATGGCGCTCGGCGACATGGCCGTCAGCGACGACGGCTGGTTGCTCGCCTACAGCACCGATGAGACCGGTTTCCGACAGTACACGCTTGTCGTCAAGGACCTGCGCACGGGGGAGCTGCTGCCGTTCCGGCGTGAGCGGGTGACTTCCGTGGCATGGGACAGTGATGGGCAGACGCTGTACTACGGCGTCGAGGACGCCGAGACGAAGCGGTCGTGCGAGGTGTGGCAGCACCGGTTGGGCGGCGACGACGACACCCTCGTCTTCGCGGAAGCTGACGAGGCCTTCAACGTCGGCATCGCGCGCACGCGGAGCCGCGAATGGCTGGTGCTCTTCAGCGGCAGCCACACCACCTCCGAGGCGCGCGTGCGGCGCGCAGGGACCGAGGAGCCGTGGCGCACCCTGCTGCCGCGTCGCGCCGAGCAGGAGTACGACGTCGACCATCACGGCGAGCACTTCTACGTGCGCATCAACGACACGGGTCGGAACTTCCGCCTGGTCACGCTGCCCGTCAGCGGTGGGACGCTGGCCGACGCCGTCGAAGTGGTGCCGCACCGTGACGAGGTCATGCTGGAGGGGATGGAATGCTTCCGGAGCCACCTGATCGTCCACGAGCGCGAGGACGGGGTACCCCAGATGGCCGTCCACCGCCTGGCCGATCGCGCGGTCCACCGGATCGCCTTTCCGGAGCCGGCGTACGAATGCTATCCGCACGCCAATCCCGAGTTCGACGCCGGGGTCTACCGCTACGGCTACCAGTCGATGGTGACGCCGTCTTCGGTGCTCGACTATGACCTGGAGTCGCGCGAGCGGACGCTGCTCAAGCAGCAGGAGGTCGTCGGCGGCTACGATGCGACGCGCTTCGTCTCGCGCCGTCTCCACGCGACGGCGCCCGACGGGACGCAGGTTCCGATCTCGCTGGTGCGGCGCGCCGACGTCCCCGAGGATGGCACCGCGGCGGCGCTGCTCCACGGCTACGGCTCCTATGGCTATCCGTACCCGGTCTCCTTCTCGTCGAATCGACTCTCGCTGCTCGAGCGCGGCATGGTCGTGGCCATCGCCCACATCCGCGGTGGAGGCGAGCTCGGCCAGCCGTGGCATGACGCCGGCCGCATGGGCGAGAAGATGCACAGCTTCACGGACTTTCTTGCCTGCGCCGACCACCTCGTGGCGCAGGGCGTGGTGGCGGAGCGCCGCCTGGCGATCGAGGGCGGCAGTGCGGGCGGGCTGCTGATGGGCGCCGTCACGAACCTCCGCCCCGAGCGCTTCGCGGCGGTGCTGTCGCAGGTGCCGTTCGTCGACGTGATCAACACCATGTCCGACGCCTCACTGCCCCTGACGGTCGGCGAATATGAGGAGTGGGGGAACCCCGGCCTTCCGGAGCAGTACGCCTGGATGCGCGCCTACTGCCCCTACACCAACCTGTCGGCGCAGTCCTACCCGCCGATGCTGGTGCGCACGGCCTTCAATGACTCGCAGGTGATGTACTGGGAACCGGCCAAGTACGTGGCCCGGATGCGGACGCTCACGACCACCGATGCGCCGCTGCTCTTCCTGACCAACATGGGGGCAGGGCACGGCGGCGCGTCTGGCCGGTACGACCGGTTGCGTGAGTACGCCGTCGACTACGCGTTCCTGCTGACGGTGCTTGGCGTGACGTGATGGCGACGCGTCAGGAGGGGAGGCGGGGCGTCTCCCCTGAGTCGTCCAGCAGCGGCGCCTGGAGCGCCGCATCGATCGCGCGGACAATCGCCACCGCGGACATCCGGTCACTGCGCGCGTAGAACAACTCGAGCCGGGCCCCCTTCGCGCCGGGGATGCCGTCGAAGACGCGCAATCCCCGCCCGCGCAGCACCACCCGCGGGAAGAGGATGCCGCCAGCCAACGAGACGCCTGCGAGCCAGTCGAAGGGCAGCTCGGCCTCCTCGGGGGCGAACGTCTCGGTCTCCTCCTTGACGCCGGTCAGGCCGACTTCCTCGAGCGTGCGGGTCACTACCCACTCGAGGATGAGTCGGTCAAACTCGACGTGCAACAGCCCCTCGACCTTCGTGGCGATCGAGCGGACTTCCGTCAGGTCCATCGACTCTTCGTCGGGGATCTTGATGCGGAAGGGGAGAGGGGCCGGGTACGCCATGCGACTACTTCGCCGCCGCCATCGGAATCATCACCATCACCTTTTCCCAGCTCAGGTTCAGCGAGGTCGGGGCCGCCGAGATCGTGAAGGTCTCGACCGCCGGCGACATCGGCATCGTCGGCGCCTTGCCGCGCCCGAGCTCCTGGGCCTTCACGCCCTCATAGGCGCTCTCGATCCCCCACTGCGAGATCGACTTGTTGAGCACGACGTCCCACGACGCCCCCTGCATCGGGACGGTGTACAGCGAGTAGCTCCCCGCCTCCAGCCGGACGCCGGCGACGGTGATCGGGGCGGTGGTGTGGATGATCGTCGGCTCATTGGCGCCGGTGCGCCAGAGCTTGCCGTACGGGACCATGTCCGAGCCGAAGATGGTGCGGCCCTTCATCTGCGGACGGCCGTAGCAGACCTTCACGACCGCGTTGCCGACCTTCGTCATGGTGGAGTCGTACTTGGAGGCGCGGGTCGCGACGGAAGCGGCCGGGCGCTGCGGCGTGCAGACGGGATCGGCGGCGAGGGTCAGGGCGAGCAGGGACAGCACGAGCATGGGGCACTCCGGGAGGGGAAGGGGTCAGGGAATCGGGTGATCAATCAGTGAGCGCGCGCCAGGCCGTCAGCGCGCGGTGCAGCGCCTCGGGACCAGTGGCTGCGGTGACGGTGAGGTGTCCCATCTTGCGGCCAACACGGGGCTCGCGCTTGCCGTACAGGTGGAGCCGCACGCCGGGCAGGGCCAGGGCCGCGGCCCATTTCGGGTCACCCGCTGCCCAGGCATCGCCGAGGATGTTGACCATCGCCGTCGGGCCCAGGGCCGCGGTGTTGCCGAGCGGGAGGCCGGCGACGATCCGCGCCTGCTGCTCGAACTGCGAGGTCACCGAGGCGTTCGAGCGTCCAATGGCCGCTGTTGTGCGGGCGGGGTGCCAGTTCATTGACGAGCAGGCGTCCGTCGGTGGTGACGAAGCACTCCACCCCCATCACACCGACGTAGTCGAGCGCCGCGACGATCCGCTCGGCCACCACCCGGGCCGCCTCCGTCAGGGCGGGCGAGATCGGCGCCGGCGCGACCGTCGTGTGGAGGATGCCGTTCACGTGGACGTTCTCGCCGACCGGCCACGTTGCCACCGCGCCGGATGCATCGCGAGCCACCATCACGGAGAGTTCGGTGGCGAGCGAGACGCGCGCTTCCAGGATGCACGCGACACCCCCGAGCGCAGCCCACGCCGCGGGGAGCTCTTCCGCGGACTCCACCCGAGCCTGTCCCTTGCCGTCATAGCCGAGCTGCGCCGTCTTGAGGATCGCGCCGTGCGAACCCACCGCGGCCCACGCGAGGGCACAGTCCGCCGCGGAGGCAATCAGATGCCACTGCACCGTTTCAACGCCGGCGCGGTTGAGGAACGCCTTCTCGCGGATGCGGTCCTGTGTCGTCCATACGGCGTCGCCCGAGGGGCGCACCGGGCAGTGGGCGGCGAGGGCGCGGAGTACGTCAGCGGGGACGTTCTCGAATTCAGTGGTGACAGCCTGTGCCTGCGATGCCAGCTCCGCCAGCGCCTCGTGGTTGTTCCAGTCGCGGACGATGTGCTCGTGGGCGATCTGTCCCGCCGGCGCCTCCGGATCGGGGTCGAGCACCACCACGCGATAGCCGAGTCGTTGTGCCTCGGCGGTGAACATCCGACCAAGCTGCCCGCCCCCCAGCACACCGAGGGTCCCGCCCGGCAGGATCACGCGGGCGGGAGGGTCTGGGCGCGAACCTTGAGATCCTGCGCGGCGCGGAAGCCCTCGAGTCGACGGGCCAGCTCGGGGTTCTCGCGCGCGAGGATCGAGACGGCAAAGAGCGCCGCGTTGTGGGCCCCGGCATCGCCGATGGCGAAGGTCGCCACCGGGACGCCATTCGGCATCTGCGCGATCGAGAGCAGCGAGTCGAGTCCCTGGAGATGCTTCGACGGCACCGGCACGCCGAGCACCGGGACGATCGTCTTCGCGGCGAGCATCCCCGGCAGGTGCGCCGCGCCACCGGCCCCGGCGATGATGCACTTCAGCCCTCGCTCGGCGGCCTCGGCGGCATACTGGAAGAGCAGGTCGGGGGTTCGGTGGGCCGAGACCACGCGCGTCTCGTAGGGAATCCCGAACTCGACCAGCCGGGCCGCGGCATGCTGCATCGTGGCCCAGTCGGAGTCGCTGCCCATCACGACTCCGACCAGCGGCGGCACGGCGGCGCTCATACCGTGGCCTTCGTGCGATCGACGGTGCCGCGCGAGGCCAGCGCAGCCTGCGCCGCCGCGAGCCGCGCCACCGGCACGCGGAATGGCGAGCAGGAGACGTAGTTCATCCTGACGGTCTCGAAGAAGGCGATCGAGGCGGGATCGCCGCCGTGCTCGCCGCAGACGCCGATCTTGAGGTCGGCGCGCGTCGCACGGCCCAGTTCGCACGCCATCCGCACCAGCTTGCCGACGCCGGCCTGGTCGATCGTCTGGAACGGGTCCTGTTCCATGATGCCGCTGGCAACGTAGTGTGGCAGGAAGCGCCCCGCATCGTCGCGCGAGAGGCCGTAGGTCGTCTGCGTCAGGTCGTTGGTGCCGAACGAGAAGAACTCGCGCCTCGCGGGCGATCTCGTCGGCCGTGAGGGCCGCGCGGGGCAACTCGATCATCGTGCCCAGCAGGAAGGGGACGGTGAGCTGCCGCTCACGGAAGACCTCTTCGGCGACCTGGCGCACCAGCAGCGACTGCCGGCGGAACTCGATCACGGAGGCGACCAGCGGGATCATCACCTCGGGCATCACGCGGCCCTTCCGCGCGGCAACGGTGCAGGCCGCCTCGAAGATCGCGCGCGCCTGCATGGCAGTGATCTCCGGGTACATGATGCCGAGCCGGCAGCCACGGAGGCCGAGCATCGGATTCTCCTCGTGCAGCGACTCGACGACGTGGCGCAGTCGGTCCAGCGGCTTGCCGAGGTCCTGCGGCGAGCTTGAGCAGCTCCTCCTCGTCCTTCGGCAGGAACTCGTGCAGCGGCGGGTCGAGCAGGCGGATGGTGACCGGGTAGCCCTCCATCGCGCGGAAGATCGACTCGAAGTCGCCGCGCTGCATCGGCAGCAGCTTGGCCAACGCACGCTCGCGCGCGGGCCGGTCCTCGGCGACGATCATCTCGCGCATCGCGAGGAGGCGGTCGCCGTCGAAGAACATGTGCTCGGTGCGGCAGAGGCCGATCCCCTCGGCACCGTAAGTCGCGGCTCCGGTGCGCGTCGGCCGCGGTGTCGGCGTTGGCGCGGACCTTCATCGGCCGGATCCGGTCGGCCCAGGCCATTAGCGTGTGGTAGTGCTCGTCGAGCTCGGGCGCGATCAGCTTCGCCTGGCCGACATAGACAATGCCGGTGCTCCCGTCGAGCGTGATCCAGTCGCCGCCGTGGAGCAGCGCGATCCCCGACCCGGACGGTGCCGAGCGCCTCGTCCACCTCGAGGTCCTGCGCGCCAGCCACGCAGGGCTTCCCCATGCCGCGCGCGACGACGGCGGCGTGCGACGTCATGCCGCCGCGCGCCGTCAGCACCGCCTTCGCGGCGACCATGCCGTGGAAGTCCTCCGGCGAGGTCTCGCGTCGCACCAGGATGACGGCGTCTCCCGCCCGCGCGCGATCGGCCGCGACGTCGGCGTCGAACACGATCTGCCCCGACGCCGCGCCCGGCGAGGCGGGGAGGCCGGTCGCCAGCTTGTCGAGCACCGCCCCCGGGTCGATCATCGGGTGCAGCAGCTGCTCGAGGTGCGGCGGGCGGAATGCGTGCGACGGCCTCCTCTTCGCTGATCAGGTCCTCGGTGACCATCTCGCACGCGACGCGGAAGGCGGCCTGGCCGGAGCGCTGCCCGCGCCGGCGTCTGCAGCATGTAGAGCCGTCCCTCCTCGATCGTGAACTCCATGTCCTGCACGTCGCGGAAGTGCCGCTCCAGCGTCCGGGCCATCCGCTCGAGCTCGTGGAAGACGCCCGGCATCCGGTCGCGCAGCGCGGCGATCGGTTCAGGCGTCCGCGCCCCCGAGACCACGTCCTCGCCCTGGGCATTGCAGAGGAACTCGCCATACAGCAGGCGCTCACCCGGTCGATGGGTTCCGCGAGAAGGTGACGCCGGTGCCCGGAGGTCTCGCCGAGGTTGCCGTACACCATCGCCACGATGTTGACCGCGGTGCCCATGGTGTCCGGGATCTCGTGCATGCGGCGGTAGTCGATCGCGCGGCGGGTGTTCCAGCTTTCGAAGACTGCCGCGATCGCGCCCCACAGCTGCTCCATCGGCTCCTCGGGGAAGGCACGGCCCGCCTGCTCCGTGATCATCGCCTTGAAGCGCGCCACGAGCGCCTTGATCGCCGCCACGGGGAGGTCGATGTCGCGCGCGGCCCCATGGGCGTGCCGCGCCTCCTCGACGAGGTGATCGAACGGCGCGCGCGGCTGATCGAAGACCACCACGCCGTACATCTGCACGAAGCGGCGGTAGCAGTCCCACGCGAAGGCGGGATTGTTGCTCTTCGCCGCGAGCCCCTCGACGGTGTGGTCGTTCAGCCCGAGGTTGAGGATGGTCTCCATCATGCCGGGCATCGACACGGCGGCGCCGCTCCGGACCGAGACGAGCAGCGGATTCGAGGCATCGCCGAATTCGCGTCCGGTGGCTGCCTCGAGTCGCTGCAGGGCCTGCTCCACCTGGGCGCGGAGGCGTGGCGGGAAGGAGTTCGTGTCGAGGTAGGTCTGGCAGAGGGTGGCCGAGATCGTGAAACCGGGCGGGACGGGGATGCCGAGATTGGTCATCTCGGCGAGGCCGGCGCCCTTGCCGCCCAGGATGTCCTTCATCGCGGAAGAGCCCTCGGCACGACCCTGGCCGAACGAGTAGACCAGGGGCTGCTGGGCGAACGCGTCGATCATGCGATGACCTCGAGCGGTGCGGCGGCCGATCGGAAGGCGCCGAAGGTGAGCTGCACGGGGGTCGGGTAGTCGCCGGAGAAGCAGGCATGGCACCAGTCGGTGCGGTGCGAGGTCGCCCCGGTCATCTCGTCGAGCGTGAGGTACTCCAGCGAATCGACGCCGAGGTAGGCGCGGATCTCCTCGCGCGAATGCGTCGCGGCGATCAGCTCGTCGCGCGTCGGCGTGTCGATGCCGTAGTGGCAGGGGCCGGTGATCGGTGGCGAGCCGAGGCGCAGGTGCACCTCGCGCGCGCCGGCGGCACGGATCATTTCGACCAGCCCCTTGCTCGTGGTGCCGCGGACGAGCGAGTCGTCGATCACCACCACCGACTTTCCGGCGATCGCCTCGCGCACCGCGTTGAACTTGATCTTCACCTTCTCGACCCGGATCGCCTGCGTCGGGTTGATGAAGGTGCGCCCGACGTAGTGGTTGCGGATCAGGCCGTGCTCGAGCTTGACACCCGAGACCTCGGAATAGCCGAGGGCCATGACGTTGGCCGAGTCGGGGACGGAGAAGACGACGTCGGCCCCGGTCGCCGGATGGAACCGTGCCAGCTGGCGGCCGAGTTCGCGGCGGACGCGGTCGACCGACTCGCCGAAGATGGTCGAGTCCGGCCGCGAGAAGTACACCAGTTCGAAGATGCAGCGCGTGACGCGGCGTGGCGCCAGCGGGGCGAGGTTGGTAACGATGCCGTCCTCGAGGCGGACGAACTCGCCCGGCTCGAGCTCGCGCATGTTGGTGGCGCCAACCAGGTCCAGTGCGCAGGTCTCGGAGGCAGCGACGAGGCCGTCGCCCAGCCGGCCGACAAAGAGGGGGCGAAAGCCGCGCGAATCGATCGCCGCATACAGGGTGCGCCCGACGCCGATCACCACGGAGTAGGCGCCGTCGGCCTGTTCGAGGGCGTCCCGGATCTGCCCCTCGACCGTCGGCGCGTTGGAGCGGGCGATCAGGTGGATCAGCACCTCGGTGTCGCTGTTCGACGAGAAGATCGCCCCGCCGCGCACCAGTTCGTCCCGCAACGCCTCGGCATTGACGAGGTTGCCGTTGTGGGCCACCGCGAGCGGCCCCGCGTGGTAGTTCACGAGGAACGGCTGGGCATTGGCCAGGACCGTGCTGCCGGCCGTGGAATAGCGGGTGTGCCCGACGGCGACGTCGCCGTGCAGTGCCTCGAGCGCCGGTTCGGAGAAGGCGTCTGCCACGAGCCCCATCGCCCGGTGGATGCGCGCCGTCGTCTCCTCGTCCACGGCCATGATGCCCGCGCTCTCCTGCCCGCGGTGCTGCAGCGCGTAGAGGCCCAGATAGGCGACGCGTGACGCGTCAGGGACGCCGGACACACCGATCACACCGCACATCGCTTACTCCTCTCCCGTGGCCGTGACAGGTGCCGCCATGCGGCGGGGAATTGCCTCGTGATACTGCCGGCGGAGCGCAGAGGTCCGCCAGGTCCAGCCGCGCCCGTCGCGGTTGACGATCAGGTCGCCGTCGGCCTCGCCCACCAGGCCGAGGTAGTGGGCCGAGATCCCCTGGGCCGCCGCCACCTGCTGCAGCGCCGCGACGTCGGCCGGGTCGCAGGAGACGATCGCGCGGGCGCCATCCTCTCCGAAGAGGAAGCCGACGTCGGTCACGTCGGGCGCGTGCGCGCCGAGGTCGAGGACCGCGCCGAAGGTGCTCGTGGCCCAGGGCCCCCCGATGCAGCACTCGGCGAGGGCGACCCCCAGGCCGCCGTCGCTGAGGTCATGCGCCGAGCGGAGCAGGCGGGCGTCGGCCGCAGCGATCAGCACTTCCTGCAGGGCGCGTTCCGCCGCCAGGTCGATCGGCGGCGGCGAGCCAGCGACCGTGTCGAGCACCTCGGCCCAGTACGCCGACCCGCCGAGGTGGCCCCGGCTGGTGCCCAGGAGCACCACGGCATCACCGGTGGCACGGAAGTGCGACGGCACCGCCTTGGTGATGTCGGCCAGCAGGCCGACCATCCCGATCGTCGGCGTCGGGTCGATCGCGCCATGCGGGTTCTGGTTGTAGAGCGAGACGTTGCCGCCGGTCACCGGCGTGTTGAAGGCGCGACAGGCGTCGCTGATGCCCCGGCACGCCTCGGTGAACTGGAAGAAGATCTCGGGCTTCTCGGGGTTGCCGAAGTTCAGGCAGTCGGTGAGTCGCGAGCGGACGGGCGCCGGTGCAGGCAATGTTGCGCGCCGCCTCGGCCACCGCCCCCTTGCCGCCCTCGAACGGATCGAGCAGGACGTGCCGGGCGTTGCAGTCGACCGTCATTGCCAGGCCGAAGGTGGTGTCGGCCACGCGAAGCACGCCGGCGTCGCCGCCGGGGAGGATCGCGCTGCCGGCCCGCACGGTCGAGTCATACTGCTCGAACACCCACCGCTTGCTGGCGATCGTCGGGGCATCGAGGAGCGTGAGCAGGGCCTCGCCCGGCGTCGGCGCCTGCCGGGTCGGGGTGCGCGCGCGACGGGCCACCGCCTCGGCCGATTCAATCGCGTCGGGGGTGTAGATGGGGCAGCCGTCGACCAGCTCCTGTCCGGGAATCGCCGCCACGGTGCGGCCCTCATGGACGATCCGGAAGAGGCCGTCGTCGGTCACGTGACCGACCGGCGTGGCGTCGAGCTCCCACTTCCGGCAGATCGCCTGGATCTCCGGGATCCGGTGCGGCTCGGCCACGACCAGCATCCGCTCCTGCGATTCCGACAGCATGATCTCGTACGGGGTCATCCCGGCTTCGCGCGTCGGCACCTTCGAGGTGTCGAGCTCGACGCCCACGCCGCCGCGCGCCGCCATCTCGGCCGACGACGACGTCAGCCCGGCCGCGCCCATGTCCTGAATCGCCACGATCACGTTGCTGGTGATCAGCTCCAGCGACGCCTCGAGCAGCAGCTTCTCCGTGAACGGGTCGCCGACCTGCACCTGCGGCCGCCGCTTCTCGCTCTCGGCGGTCAGGTCTTCCGACGCGAACGAGGCGCCATGGATGCCGTCGCGTCCGGTGCTCGCGCCGACGGTCAGGAGGATGTTGCCGACGCCGTGCGCGCGCGCGGTGATGAGGTCGGCCTCGCGGAGCAGGCCCACCGCCATCGCGTTCACCAGCGGATTGCCACTGTAGCCGGGGGCGAAGCAGACCTCGCCGCCAAGGGTCGGGATGCCGACGCAATTGCCGTAATCGCCGACGCCCTTCACGATCCCCGCGAAGAGCCAGCGATTGCGCGGGTCGTCGAGCGGGCCCAGCCGCAGCGAATTCAGCACGGCGACGGGACGGGCGCCCATCGTGAAGACGTCGCGCAGGATGCCGCCCACGCCCGTCGCGGCCCCTTGGTACGGCTCGACGGCGCTTGGGTGATTGTGCGACTCGATCTTGAACGCGACCGCCCAGCCATCGGGGAGGCGCAGCACGCCGGCATTCTCGCCCGGACCCTGGACCACCTGCGGTCCCTCGACCGGGAAGCGGCGGAGCACCGGCTTGGTGTGCTTGTAGGAGCAGTGTTCCGACCAGAGCGCCGAGAAGATCCCCAGCTCCGTCAGCGTCGGCGTGCGGCCGAGCAGCTTGAGGATCGCCGCGTACTCGATGTCGTTGAGCTTGTGCTCGGCCACGACGGCCGGCGTCACCGGGCGTTCGCCCGGGAAGGCCTCGGCGGGAGTCACGGCGGTCATGCGGCCACCCCCGTCGTGGCCAGTCGGCCCATCAGCGAGGTGAAGAAGCGATGCCCGGCGTCGGAGCCGAGTGCCGTCTCGGCGAGCCGCTCCGGGTGTGGCATGAAGCCGACCACGTTGCCGGCGGCGTTGCAGATCCCGGCGATGTCGTTCGCCGAGCCATTCGGGTTGTGCGCGGCGTCGCTGCCGGCGACGGCCACGTAGCGGAGCACCACGCGCCCCTCGGCCTCGAGGGCCGCGAGCGTCGCGGGATCGGCGGCGAAGCGTCCCTCGCCATGCGCGATCGGAATCCTGATGATCTCGCCCTCGGTGTAATCGCCGGTGCAGACGGTGTCCCGCCGTTCGATGCGCACGTCGACCGGGCGCGAGAGGAATCGTTGCGCCGCGTTCCGCAGCAGCGCGCCAGGCAGGAGGTGCGCCTCGCAGAGGACCTGGAAGCCGTTGCAGATGCCGAGGACGGCACCACCGGCCTCGGCGTGCGCACGGACGGCGTTCATGACCGGGGCGAAGCGCGCGATCGCGCCCGACCGGAGGTAGTCCCCGTAGGAGAAGCCGCCTGGCAGGATCACCGCATCGGCACCGTCCAGCGTGGTGGCGCGGTAGTCGAGGAGCAGTCCCTGACCGCCGGCGCGCTCGATGGCGGTCAGCGTCTCGGTCTCGCAGTTGCTTCCGGGGAAGCGGACGACGGCCACGCGTGCCATCAGGACTCGACCTCGATGACGAAGTCCTCGGTCACCGGGTTCGCCAGCAACCGTTCACACATCGTGCGGGCCATCGCCTCGGCGGCGGCGGGACTCTCCGCCTCGAGGGCCAGCTCGATCGCCTTGCCGACCCGGACGCCCGTGGCGGCGGCGAAGCCGAGGGAGGCGAGCGCATGCTCGACGGCCTGGCCCTGGGGATCGAGGAGGCCGGGGCGGGGCATCACGCGCACGTGGACATGGACGGTCATTCAGCGGTCTCCTGACGCCGCGCGGCGCGGCGGGGACGAAGGGTCGGTGACAAGCGTGATCGGCGATTGCTCGTCGTGGTCCTCGTCATCGCGGGCGGTGATGAGGAGCACGACGTGACGAATGAGCCCGTAGAGCAGGTAGGTGATGCCCAACGGGAAGAGGAAGTACTGCGGCACCAGCAGGGAGCCGGCGAGCACCACCAGGTACCAGACCAGCCCGAGGACCTGGGCGGGCGTGCGGATGCCGGCTGCGGGCCACCGCGGGTACTGGACGTTGCTGACCATCAGCAGTGCGAGCGCGACCACCAGGAAGACCAGTCCCTGGTGCTGGAAGTTCAGGTAGGCCAGCGAGCCGCGATACCACGGGGTCTGCGAGAAGGCGAAGTACGTGGCCAGCGTCATGCCGGCCGACGGCGACGGCAGGCCGGTGAACCAGTGCGACGGCTTGCCACCCTGGCCGGCGAGCACGTTGAAGCGCGCGAGGCGAAGCGCCGCGCAGGCGACGTAGAAGAAGCAGATCACCCAGGCAAGGCGGCCTGCCGTGGAGAACTCGAGGAAGTACATCAGCAGCGCCGGCGCGACGCCGAACGAGATCACGTCGACGAGGGAGTCGAGCTCGGCGCCGAACCGGGAGCCGCTGTTCGAGGCCCGCGCGATCCGTCCGTCGAGCATGTCGAGGACGCCGGCGAAGACGATGAACCACCCAGCCCACAGGAAGTTGCCGTTGTGGGCCGAGACGATCGACCAGAAGCCGAAGAAGAGATTGCCGAGGGTGAAGGCATTCGGCATCACGACGACGACGCGGCGCATGCCGCTGCGGTGCGGAGGGGAGGTCATGTCCATTCGGCAATCGCCGTGACGCCGGCCTGCGTCACGTCTCCTTCCTTGACGAGGATGCGGACGCCCGGCGGGAAGAAGACATCCACGCGCGAGCCGAACCGGATGAGACCGAGGCGTTCGCCCTGCGAGACCGTCCGACCCTCGGCGTGGTCGGTGATGATCCGTCGTGCGATGAGGCCCGCGATCTGGCGCACCAGCAGCACGCCGCGCGGGGTGGTGAGCCCGATGTCGCTCTGCTCGTTCTCCAGCGCGGCCTTCTCGTCGGCGGCGTTGAAGAACTTCCCGGGCGAGTAGCGCCGGAAGGTGATCGTCCCGTTGCTCGGGTACCGGTTCACGTGGACGTTGAAGACGTTCATGAAGATCGACACGCGCGTCGCCGTCCCGCCGATCACGTGCGGCTCGTGGATCGGGATGATGCTGACGACCTTGCCGTCGGCCGGTGCGATCACCACATCGTTGCCGCGGCGTCCGCTCCGCACCGGGTCGCGGAAGAAGGCCACGACCCAGACCGCGATCGGCAGCCAGACGACTCCGGCCACCGTGAAGCCGAGGCCGAAGAGGCCGGCGGCGATCAGCCAGGCGATCGCGATGAACGGCAGTCCCTCGGGGGCGACGCGCATCAGGCGTCCTCAGGCAGGTCGTGGCCCGTGAGTCGCCGGAACGCCTCGCGGTAGCGCGTCGTGGTGGCGGCGATCACGTGGTCCGGCAGCGGGGGCGGGGGCGCATCGCCGTTCCACCGGCCGGCGTCCCGCTCGCCCGCGAGGTAGTCCCGCAACGGTTGCTTGTCGAAGCTCGGCGGCGTGTGCCCGGGGGCCCAGGCAGATGCCTCCCAGAAGCGCGACGAATCGGGGGTCAGGACCTCGTCGATCAGGATCGGATGGCCGTTGAGGTCAAGGCCGAACTCGAACTTGGTGTCCGCGATGATCAGCCCGCGCTCGGCGGCGGTGAGCCGGCCGGCGGCGTAGATCGCCAGCGACAGGTCGCGCAGCGCGTCCGCCAGGTCGGGGCCGAGCGCGGTGCGCATCGCCCCGAACGTGACGTTCTCGTCGTGGCCCGACTCGGCCTTGTTGGCCGGCGAGAAGAGCGGCGGCTCCAGGTGCGACGACTCGACGAGTCCGGGCCGCAGCGGCTCGCCGGCGAGCGTGCCGCTCGTGCGGTACTCCTGCCACGCCGAGCCGGAGAGGTAGCCGCGGACCACGCACTCGAAAGCGACCGGCGCGGTGCGGCGCACGAGCATCGCGCGTCCCGCGATCTCCGACCGGTGGGGCGCGAGCGCCGGCACCTCGACGATGATGGCGTCGGTGTCCGCGGTGAGGAAATGCGACGTCGTCAGGTTGCCGAGGCGCTGGAACCAGAACGCCGAGAGCTGCGTGAGGACGCGGCCCTTGTCGGGCACCGCCTCCGCCATCACCACGTCGAAGGCGGAGACGCGATCGCTGGCCACCATCAGCAGGCGCGCATCGTCCACCTCATAGACCTCGCGCACCTTGCCGCGACGCCAGAGCGCGAGGGGGAGGTTGCTGCGCACGAGGGGCATCGTCATACCCGGAGTTCCGCCTGTTCGGCCACGGCCGCATGCGGGCGGGCCTCGGCGATGAGTGGGTCGAGGTACTCGGTCACGAACTCGGCCACCTGCTCGCGCGAGCGACCGGTGTAGCGGGCCGGGTCGAGTTCCGCGGAGAGGCGCGCCTGGTCGATCCCCGCGAAGGCGGGGTCGGACGCGAGGCGTTCCATCAGGTCGTTGGGCGCGCCGCCCGCGACGGCGGCGTGGACTGTCATGGCATGGCTGCGCACCACCTCGTGGAGGGCCTGCCGGTCGCCGCCCGCCTGCACCCCGAGCATCAGCCACCGTTCGGTGGCCATGAAGGGCATCTGCTCGCGAACGTGCCGCGCGATCACCGGCTCGCGCACCTCAAGGCCCTGCGCGATGTTGCCGGCGAGCAGCAGGATCGCGTCGACGGCGAGGAACGCCTCCGGCAGCGTCAGTCGCCGATTCGCGGAATCGTCGAGGGTCCGCTCCAGCCACTGCGACGCCGCGGTGTGGGCGCCGTTGGCCTGCAGCGAGATCACGTGGCGGGCGAGCGCGCCGATCCGCTCCGCGCGCATCGGGTTGCGCTTGTAGGCCATCGCGCTGGAGCCGATCTGCTCCGACTCGAAGGGCTCGAGCAGTTCACCCTCGTGCTGCAGCAGGCGCAGGTCCGCCCCGAATTTCGCCGCCGACTGGGCGATCCCGCTCAAGGCGTCGAGGATCTGCGCATCGGCCTTCCGCGGATAGGTCTGACCCGTCACGGCGAACGCGCGCGGGAGCCCCAGTGCCTCGGTGATCCGGCGCTCGAGCTCGCGCACCTTGGCGTGGTCGCCGTCGAAGAGCTCGAGGAAGGACGCCTGCGTCCCGGTCGTCCCCTTGCAGCCGCGCAGCCGCAACGTGTCGAGTCGATGGACCACCGCCTCGATGTCGAGGGCGAAGTCCTGGGCCCAGAGCGTGGCGCGCTTCCCGACGGTCGTGAGCTGGGCCGGCTGGAAGTGCGTGTACGCGAGGCAGGGGAGGGCCGCATGGCGCTCGGCAAACGCGCGCAGGTGGCCGACCACGTCGAGCAACCGGCCGAGGATCAGCGCGAGGCCGTCCCGCATCACCAGCACGTCGGCGTTGTCGGTCACGAAGGCCGAGGTGGCGCCGAGGTGCAGGTGGGCACGCGCCTCGGGGGCCTGCTCGCCAAAGGCATGCACGTGCGCCATCACGTCGTGCCGGAAACGCTTCTCGTACGCCGCCGCGACGGCGAGGTCGGCGTCGTCGAGGTGCGCCCGCATCGCCGCGAGGGCCGCGTCGGGGATCTCGAGGCCGAGGGCCCGCTCCGACTCGGCGAGGGCGAGCCAGACGCGCCGCCACCGGCCGATGCGATAGGGCTCGCTCCACAGGTGGAGCATCGCCGCGGAGGCGTAGCGGCCGGAGAGCGGGGACTGCCAGCGGGCGTCGGTCATCAGATCCGCAGGTTCAGGGGGTAGAGCGTGCCGCGACGTTCGATCACGAGTTGGAACGACGTGCCGGCACGCATGGCGTCGAGAATCCGCGCGAGTTCTTCCGCGGTGCGCACGACCGTCCGGTTGATGCTGACGATCACGTCACCCTCGCGCAGGCCGGTCTCGCGGGCGAGGTCGACCGGCACCTTCGTGATCGCGGCGCCACCCTCGCTGCGGATGCCGAGCTCGGCACGGACGGCGGGGGTCACGGTCACCAGGTCGAGGCCGCCGAAGCGGACGCGCGTCGCCGTCGCGGTCGGAAGGTCCGAGGAGACCAACCGCTTGTCGGTGGTCTGCCCGCCGCTCTGGACCGCGATCGTGATCGGGTCGCCGACGTGGAGGTCGAGCTTCACCGATTCCCAGTCGAGCGAGTTGCGGAGCGCGCGACCGTTCGCGCGCACCAGGACGTCGCCGGTCCGGAGGCCCGCCTTCGCGGCCGGCCCGCCGGGAGCCACGCTCGCGACCGCAACGCCGCCGGTGCGCTTCCACTCGCCCATCTCGCTCGCCTGCGCCACGTCGAGCCCCACCCAGGCGCGGCGCACGGTGCCGTTCCGGATGATCTCCTCCGCCACGCGGACCGCGCGCTCGATCGGGATCGCGAAGCCGAGGCCGACGCTCCCGCCGCTGTTTGAGAAGATCGAGGAGTTCACCCCGATCACCTCGCCCAGCGCATTGACGAGCGGCCCCCCCGAGTTGCCGGGGTTGATGGCCGCGTCGGTCTGGATCATGTCGAGGTACAGGCCGTTCTGTTCGCCGGTCGGGAGGATGTTGCGGCCGGTCGCGCTGATCACGCCCGCGGTGACGGTCGGTTCGGCGTTGCCGAGCAGGTAGCTGTAGGGATTGCCGAGGGCGATCGACCACTCGCCGATCATCAGGTCGCTCGAACGGCCGACCTGCACGACCGGCAGGCCCTTGCGCTCGATCTTGATCACCGCGATGTCGGTGAGCGGGTCCTCGCCGAGGACGCGCCCTTCGACGTCGGTGCCGTCGGCGAGCGTCACCGTCACCTGCTGCGCGTTGGCGACCACGTGCTGGTTGGTGACGACGATGCCATCGGCGCGGAGGATGAATCCGGTCCCGAAGCTCTGTGGCGTTCCCGGTTGCGTGCCCGTGAAGAGGTCCCACTGCGACGGGCGCGGCGTCGGCAACGTCACCCGCACCGACACGACCGCGGGGGCGACCCGGGCCGACGCGTCGACGATCGCCGTGCGACGCGCGACGTCGAGGGACGCGGCCGGACGCGGGGCGGGCGGGGTCGTCTGCTGGGCGTTGGCGTCGACTTCGCCGCGACAGGCGGCGGCGACAAGGGCGAGGAGCAGGGCTCCGATACGGCGGGTCACCACGCGGCACGCTCTCCGAGGAAATAGGTCGCGGGGAATGTCGCGGACAGGAATGTCAGGCCGGCCGCCGGCGCCGGTGGGCTGGTGTCGGCGTTGTGCGTCGTCGTCAACAGTCGGGCCATGTCGCTCTCGGGTCGTCGTCCCTGGCCGATCTCCACCATCGTCCCGACCAGCATCCGCACCATGTGGTGCAGGAAGCGATCGGCGGCCACCGTGAACCGGAGACGGCCTTCCTCCGGTGCCGACCACGCCGCCTCGAGAATGCGGCAGCGATAGTGCGGCTTCGGTTCGCCGGTGACCATGAAGGCGAGGAACTCGTGCTCGCCGTCCAGCACCGACGCCGCGCGCCGCAGCAGCTCCAGGTCCAGCGGCCGCCCGAGCGGCCATTCGGTCCGACCTCGGAACGGCGAGCGGCACGCTGCGTCGACGCCGACGTCGTAGCGATACCGTCGCGATTCCGCCGCTCGCCGGGCATCCCGTCCCGGCGTGATCGCCCGGATCTCGGAGACGGCGACATCGCGCGGCAGCACGGCGTTGAGGGCGCGGAGCAGCGCCGTCGCCGTCCACTGCTCGGGCATCGTGGTGGAGACCGGCATCGCCAGCGCGTGAACGCCGGCGTCGGTGCGCCCCGCCGCAATCGCGGTACACGGCGTCCCAGCCAACCGACCCAATGCCTCTTCCACGACCTGCTGGACCGTGCGCCGATCAGGCTGTCGCTGCCACCCGAAAAAGGCGGTTCCGTCGAACTCCACCGTGAGCAGCAGGGCGCGTCCCATTCCGGCCCGAAACCTAGTCCGCTTCGGGGGGTGCGGCAAGCGTCGTAAACCCTTGTGAATATTGACAAAACGGCGGTCTGCCCGATACGCTTGGCCTGCCACGATGACCACTCCCGCTTCCGTCTCGGCCCCGGCTGTTCGCCATGCCCTCGGCCTCCTCGCCGCCGGCCATGGCCTGAGCGAGGAGGAGGCCGCGCTCGCCTTTGGCGAGATCATGGCGGGTGCAGCAGGTCCCGCCTCGCTCGGCGCCCTGTTGCTTGCCCTCCGGACCCGGGGGGAGAGCGCTGCCGAGATCGCCGGAGCCGTCCGCGCCCTCCGCGAGGCGATGCGCCGCGTCGACCATCCCACCCCCGAAGCACTGGTCGACACCTGCGGGACCGGCGGTGGGAAGGTGACCACGCTGAACCTGTCGACCGCGGCGGCGTTCGTGGCGGCCGGGGCCGGGGTCCCGGTCGCCAAGCACGGCAATCGTTCGTTCACTTCTCGGTCCGGTTCCGCCGACGTCCTCGAGGCGCTCGGAGTCGGCATCGACTTGACCCCGGAGCGTGCGGCCGAGGTCCTGGCCTCGACCGGGATCGTCTTCCTCTACGCCCCGAGCTACCACCCTGCGATGCGGCACGTCGCCCCGGTACGACGCGAGCTCGGCGTCCCCACCGTGATGAACCTCGTGGGACCGCTCGCGAATCCGGCGCTCGCCGGCCGACAGGTGGTGGGGGTCGCCGACATCGACCGCGCGCCGCGGATGGCCGGTGCGCTCGCGCGACTCGGCTCGATCCACGCGCTGGTGGTCCACGCCGACATCGGCATGGACGAGATCGCACCAATGGGCGAGACGTCGGTGTGGGAGGTGCGGGGCGGCGCGGTGACGGAGTGGCGGCTCGACCCGGCGCGCTTCGGGCTCGCCGCGCCGACGCTCGAGGGACTGGCCGGTGGCTCGCCGGAAGAGAACGCCGGGGTGATCCGCGGAATGCTCGAGGGGGGCCGCGCCGCCGCGGCGGTCGAGTCGGCGGTCGTGCTCAACGCGGCGGCGGCGATCTATGTCAGTGGGATGGTGACCACGCTGGAAGCCGCGGTGGACGCGGCCCGGAGCGCATTGCGCGAGGGCCGCGGCGCCGAACGGCTCGCGGCCCTGCAGGCGGCAACCCGCTAGAACTTCCGGATCACGCCGACGACGATGCCCTGGATCAGGACGTCGTCTTCCTGGTACCGGAGCGGACGCATGGCGGTGTTGGCGGGTTGCAGTCGGATCCAACCGCCCGGCTCGCGGTAGAAGCGCTTGACGGTCGCCTCGTTGCCGTTGACGAGCGCGATCACCATCTCGCCATTGTCGGCGGAGTCGCGACCGTTGACCACGACGAGGTCGCCGTCGCAGATCTGTTCGTCGATCATCGATTCGCCGCGGACGCGCAACGCGTAGTTCGGCCCGCGGCGCGGGAGCATGGCGTCGGGGACCTGCACGACCTCGCCGCTCATCATCGATTCGATCGGATAACCGGCGGCGACGGCGCCGAGCAGCGGGATGTCGGTGGCGCCGGAGCTGCCGCGCGGCGGCAGCACCTCGATGGCACGGCTCTCGTTGTAGTTCCGGCGGATGTAGCCCTTGCGCTGCAGCGTGGTGAGGTGCTCGTGGACCGTCGCCAGCGACTGGTAGTTGAACTGCTCGGCGATCTCCTCGAACGACGGGGCGTAGCCTTGCTGGTTGATCGCCTCGGTGAGGAAATCGAGCATCTTGCGTTGCTTCGGCGTCAGCGGTGAGAGCGTCATCGGGGCCTCGGAGCTGTACATGGCGAAGAGAAACCGAACCAACCATACCCGAAGGGACCCCGAACGGCAAGATGCCAGTCCTTGATACCATCATCGCCACCACCCGAGCCACCCTCCCGGCGCTCCAGGCCCGTGAGGCCGAGCTTGAGCGCGCCGCCGCGCGGGCCCCGGTCCCCCCGTCCTTCCTTCACGCGCTCCGTCGCCCGACCGTGGCGCTGATTGCGGAGGTCAAGCGACGGTCGCCCTCGGCCGGCGCCATCAATGCGGGGCTGGACCCGGCCACCCTCGCCCAGGCGTATGCCGGGGGTGGGGCGGCGGCGATCTCCGTGCTGACCGATGGGCCGTTCTTCGGGGGGGCCCTCGCGGACCTCGAGGCCGTGACCCGGTCGGTCGTTGTGCCGGCACTCCGGAAGGACTTCATCCTCGACCGGTGCCAGCTGCTCGAGGCACGCGCGGCGGGGGCGTCTGCGGTCCTGCTGATCGTGCGGGTCCTCGACGACGCCACCCTCCGCACGCTGCACCGGGCAGCCGATGATCTGGGACTCGGCGTGCTGGTCGAGACCCACACCGCCGAGGAGATCACCCGAGCCATCGATGCGGGGGCGGAGGTGATCGGCGTGAACGCACGTGACCTCGACGACTTCTCGATCCACCGCGAGGCCGCGTGGCAACTGCTCGCCGGTGTCCCTGCCGGGCTGGTGGCCGTGGCGGAGAGCGGGATGGCGTCGCCCGAGGACGTCGCGGTCGCCGCGATGGCGGGTGCGGATGCCGTCCTGATCGGCGGGGCCCTCGCAGCGCACGGCACACCGGAGGCCGCCGCGCGCGGTATGGCGGGAGTGCCGCGCCGTGGCCGTTGACGCCAAGATCTGCGGGCTGACCCGGGCAGAAGATGCTGCCCTCGCGGTGGCCCACGGCGCCAGTCGGCTCGGGGTGATCTTCGCCGGTGGCCCGCGAGAGCGGACCCCTGCTGAGGCCCGAGAGATCGTCTCCGCGGCCAGCGGGGTCCCGGTGATCGGCGTCTTCGGGGTGCAGTCGGTCGAGGCGATCCTCGCGGTCGTCGCGGCCGCTGGATTGTCGGGGGTCCAGTTGCACGGTCCCTCCTCCGGGGAGGTGGCGAGGCGGCTGCGGGACGAGGGACTCGAGGTCTGGCGCGTGGTGAGGGTTCCCGTCGCCGACACCGGGGCCTCCGGCACCGTCACCGACCACGCCGACCTGGTCCTGCTTGAGCCGCGGGTGGCGGGGGAGGGGGTGGCCGCCGGTGGACGCGGGGTGGCGATCGATCTCCGCGCCGCCCGCGAGGCAAGGGTCGCCCTGCCGTCGGGTGTCCGCGCCGGACTGGCGGGCGGCCTGACGCCGGAGACGCTCGCCGAGGCGATCCGGGTCGTCGGTCCCGACCTCGTGGATGTAAGTTCCGGTGTTGAACGCGCGCCCGGGATCAAGGATCCCGCGCGGCTGATTCGCTTCCTGGAGATTGCGCGTGACGCTCACCCTGCCGCCTGAAACCTCGGTCGCCGGTCGCTTCGGCCCGTACGGCGGACGCTATGTCCCCGAGACGCTGGTCGCCGCGCTCGACGACCTGACTGCCCTGTACGACGGCGTGCGCGACGATCCGTCATTCTGGGCGGAGTATCAGGCGTTGCTCGAGGAGATCGTCGGTCGGCCATCGCGGTTGACGGAGGCGCCGCGCTTCAGCGAGGCCTCCGGCGTGCGCGTGCTGCTCAAGCGCGAGGACCTCAACCACACCGGCGCGCACAAGATCAACAACACGATCGGGCAGGCGCTGCTGGCGCGGCGGATGGGGAAGCGTCGCATCATCGCCGAGACCGGGGCGGGGCAGCATGGCGTCGCAACGGCGACGATCTGCGCGCGTTTCGGTCTTGAATGCGTGGTGTACATGGGGGAAGAGGACGTCGCCCGCCAGAACCTGAACGTCTACCGGATGCAGCTGCTCGGGGCGACGGTGGTGCCGGTCACCTCGGGCACGCGGACGCTCAAGGACGCGACCAACGAGGCGCTCCGCGACTGGGTCACGAACGTCCCGACGACGCACTACATCATCGGCTCCGTCGTCGGCCCCGATCCGTTCCCGCGGATGGTGCGCGACTTCCAGTCCGTCATCGGGCGGGAATCGCGCGCACAGGTACTCGCGAAGCTTGGTCGCCTCCCGAGCACCGTGGTGGCGTGCGTCGGTGGCGGGTCGAATGCGATGGGGATGTTCGCCGGCTTCCTCGACGACGCCGACGTCGCGCTCGTCGGCGTCGAAGCGGCGGGCGAGGGAATCGCCTCCGGGCACCACAGCGCGACGCTGACGGCCGGCCGTCCAGGCGTGCTGCACGGCACGCTCTCCTACCTGCTGCAGGATGCCGACGGCCAGGTTGCGCCGGCTCACTCCGTCTCCGCGGGTCTCGACTATCCCGGCGTGGGCCCCGAGCACAGCCACCTGCGCGACACGCAGCGCGTCGCGTACCATGCCATCGGCGATGACGAGGCGCTGGCCGCCTTTCAGTCGTTCACCCGGATGGAGGGGATCATTCCTGCCCTCGAGACGGCGCACGCGATCGCCTGGATCCAGGGGCAGCACGGGCAGTGGGGACCGGACGACCTGGTGCTCCTCTGCCTGAGTGGCCGTGGCAACAAGGACGTGGCGCATGTGGCCGCGGTGCTGAAGGCGCGCGGGTGACCTCGCCGTCGGTGACCCCACCGCCAGCGACCGATGTCCGCGTGGTCGAGGAGCTGTTGCGCGCGCTGGCCAGGGGGCAGCGCGCGCTGCAGATGTATCTCCCGAACAACCCCGTCTATCACCGTTCCGTGGACCAGGTGGCCGAAGCCTTCGGACCGGTCTGGGGCGTGACCGGACGGCTGGTGCTCGATTTCCAGGACGGCGAGTTGCAGTGGGAGGGCGTCGCGCTGCAGTACGGCGCGGCGCGTGGCGAGGGCTTCGCCGCGCAGCTCTATCAGGACGGGCTGCGCCGCCTGGTGCTCCTGCCGGGTGTCGAGTCGGAGGAGATCACGCGCTTCCTCGCGGTGATGAACCGCGCGCGCCTGCTCCCGAAGGATGCCAGCGACGACCTCCTTACGCTGCTCTGGGAACAGCAGTTCGTGCTGATCTCCTACACCTTCGTCGAGGCCCTCAGCGACGGCGTCGAGTTCCTGCAGTCGGGGGGCGGTGGTGCGGACCAGGGGCAGGATCCGTCGGCGGTCCGCGAGCAGGTCGAGCAGGATCCGGGCGGTGCCGTGGCGCCCGCCGACCTCGACGCCGCCCCGTTCTTCCTCGACGAGGCCGAGCTGCGCCTCCTGCAGAACGAACTGGAGGAGGAGTACCGTCGCGACATTCGTTCCGCGGCGATCGATGCGCTGCTCGACATCCTCGAGGGGCAGCGGGCGCCGGCCGTTCGGCGCGAAGTGGTCGCGCTGCTCGAGGACGTGCTGCCGTCGCAACTCGCGGTCGGCGGCTTCCGCGCCGTGGCGCGCATCCTCCGCGAACTCCGCCAGATCGCCGTGCGCGCCGCCGGGCTGGAACAGTCGCTGCATGACGCCATTCTCTCCTTCGAGGAGCGGCTCTCCCAGCCCGACATTCTCGAGCAGCTCTTCCGCACCCTCGAGGATCCCGCGACGCGGCCGCCCGAGGACGAGATCGGCGAGGTGCTGCGCGAGCTGAAGCCTGCGGCGCTGCCGTTCGTCCTCGTGCACCTCGGCCGGAGCATCGCCCCGGAGATTCGCCGCGCACTCCTCCCGAGCGTGGAGCAGTTGGCGCGCACCCGGCCGCAGGTGCTCCAGGAGGTGCTCGATGCGGGCGCGAGCGAGGCCGTCGAGCCGGCGATCGACCTCGTGGCACGGCTCGGCCTGACCACGCTGGCGCCGTCAGTCGCGGCGCGACTCGTCGACGGCAGCATCGGCGTGCGCGTCGCGGCGCTCAACGCGCTCGGCGGCTTCGGGACGCCCTCGGCCATCTCGGCAATCGAGTCGGCGCTGACGGACGAGGAGCGGACGGTGCGGCAGACGGCGCTCGCGATCCTGCTCGCCCGCGGCGGCTCGGGGGGCACGCTCGCGAAGCTCGAAGCGCTCCTGTTCACCGGGAAGGACCAGGACTGGGAACGGAGCGAGCGTCGCACCCTGTTCGAGGCCTACGGCCAGCTCGCGGGCCCCGCGGCCATTCCGCGGCTGCGCGACCTGCTCGCCCCGCGCGGCCTGTTGCGGCGCAAGGAGCTCCCCGACGTGCGCGCCTGCGCGATCTTCGCGCTCGCCAAGATCCGCACCTTCGACGCGCGTCTCGTCGTGGATCAGTACACCACCGACAAGGAAGCGATCGTGCGCAGTGCCGCGAACGCCGTCCTACGGGACTGGCTCGCATGACCGACACGCCGCGCGACGACGCCCAGCTCCGCGCCTCCGGTCGCGCCCTCCTGATGGCGATCCATGGCGCGGGCCGCGCCCTCAAGCTCTATCCGGTCGAGAACGCCGCCGTGCAACGCGCGCTCGACGACCTGCTCGCCACCGCGGAGAGCCTGCTGCGCCTCGAAGGGGCGATCGATGTCCGCCTGAGCGGCGACGTCATCTTCGTCAACCAGACGCGGCTCCGCCTCGGCCTCGACAACTTCGCGGCGTTCAGCGGATTCGTCGGGTTGATGCACAGCTGCGGGATCGGCGTGCTCCGGGTGGAGGATGGCGTCACCCGGCGCGAATGGCAGGCGTGGCTCTCGATCCTCGGCGCGTTGCCGCCGAGCGACGACCCGATCGAGCGCCTCGAGCAGCTGCGGCAGCGGATGCAGCAGGCCGACATCACCTGCCTGATGGTGGAGACCGCCGGCGCCGACGGCGAGGAAGGGCCGCAGGCCGACGAGGCGCTCGAGCGCGCCAAGCGGACGTACGCCCACGGCGTCGCCGTGGCGCGCGACGTCGTCTCGGGCGTGCGGATGGGACGCACCCCGAGCGTGCGCCGCCTGAAGCGCGCCATTCAGCTGATCGTCGACCAGGTACTCGAGAACGAGCTTTCGATCGCGGGGCTCACCACCCTCCGCGACTTCGACGAATACACCTTCACGCACTGCGTCAACGTCTGCATCTTCGCCGTCGCGCTCGGCAAGCGGATCGGCCTCGACCGGCTCCAGCTCTACGACCTCGGCCTCGCCGCCCTGCTGCACGACATCGGCAAGTCGCGCCTCGACCTGGCGATCGTGAACAAGGAGTCGGCGCTCGACGACCAGGAATGGCGGCAGATGCAGGCGCACCCCTGGCTCGGCACGATGACGCTCTTCAAGATGCGCGAGGGCGAGGAGCTGCCGTACCGTGCGATCCTCGCGGCGCACGAGCACCACATGAAGGTGGACCTGAGCGGCTATCCGCGCCCGATCCGCCCCCGACGGCTCGGCCTCTTCTCGCGGCTGGTGGCCGTCGCCGACGGCTACGACGCCGCCACCACGCGCCGCTCGTACCAGACCGAGCCGTGGGAGCCGGAGGCGGTGCTCCGCGAGATGTGGCTCAACGCGAATCGCGGCTATGACCTCACGCTGGTCAAGGCGTTGATCAACATGCTGGGGATCTACCCGGTCGGCAGCTGCGTCATTCTCGACACCTACGAGGTGGCGATCGTCGCCGGCATCGGTCCCGATCCCGAGCAGTTGAACCGACCGCTGGTTCGCATCGCCATCGACGGGAGCGGCGGCATCGTGCCCGCTCCCGGTCAACTGGTTGACCTCTCCGTGGCAGGCCCCGACGGGACCTACCCGCGCAGCATCATGAAAGTGACTTCCCCGGACCGCTATGGGCTCGTCGTCGGTGATTTCTTTGTCTGAATCCGCCCTGGACCGCAGCTGGGCCGACCTCCGTCGGGCCGGACGCACCGGGCTCGTCCCGTACCTCACGGCCGGCTTCCCGACAGTCTCGGATTCCCTTGCGGCCCTGCAGGCGGCGGACGCCCATTCCGACGTGATCGAAGTCGGGGTGCCGTTCTCCGATCCGATCGCCGACGGGCCGACCATCCAGGCGTCGACCTTCCGGGCGCTGGAAAACGGAATGACCCTCCCGAAGACGCTCGACCTGATCGCGCGGGCCGAGCTCCGCGCCCCGGTCGTGCTCTTCTCGTACCTCAATCCGGTGCTGCAGTACGGGGTCGAACGTCTGGTGCGCGATGCGGCGAACGCGGGCGTCTCCGGATTGCTCCTGACCGACCTGCCCGCGGGCGCCGATGCCGTCCTCGAGCAGACGGTCCAGCAGTCGTCGCTCGACCTGATCCGGCTGGTGGCGCCGACGTCGTCCGCCTCGCGCATCACGACCGCGGTCGCCGGGGGACAGGGCTTCGTCTACCTCATCGCGCGGCTCGGCGTGACCGGTGCGTCGCGCGACCTGGCGTCGGGGCTCGCCGACTCGGTGGCGGCGGTGCGCGCGGCGACGCCGCTCCCGATTGCGGTCGGCTTCGGGATCTCGACGCCTGAGCAGGCGCGCGCCGTCGGCGGACTCGCGGACGGTGTTGTGGTCGGGAGTGCCCTCGTCGACGTCCTGACCCGAGAGGGCGTGGCCGGCGCGGACCGCTTCCTGGGCGGGCTCCGTGCCGCCCTGGACCGCGCCTGATGTCGATGGCGCGGGCCTTCGTGGCCCTGGGCAGCAACCTGGGCGAGCGCGATGCGATGCTTGCCCTCGGTCGGCGTGAACTCGCCGCGCTGCCGGAGACCACCCTCCGCGCCGAGACCACGCCGGAAGAGACCGCGCCGCTCGGCGGCCTCGACCAGCCGCCGTACTTGAACCAGATGGTCCTTCTCGACACCCAGCTCGCGCCGACGGCGTTGCTGGCCGCGTGCCACCGGATCGAGCGACTGGCGGGGCGGAAGCGGTGCGAGGCGTGGGCCTCCCGCACGCTCGACCTCGACGTGGTGCGGTACGGCGACCTGCTCTGCGACACGCCGACCCTGGTGTTGCCGCATCCCGGACTTCGCGATCGCCTGTTCTGGGCCCGCGAGGTCGCGACCCTGGAGTCCCATGGCTGATCGTCCGCTGACCATGCCCGAGCTCGCCACCCGCAAGCGGGATGGCGTGCCGATCGTGATGCTGACCTGCTACGACGCGCTCTTTGCCCGACTGCTCGAGGGCGCCGGCGTCGACATCCTGCTGGTGGGCGACTCGGTGAACGAGGTGCTCGCGGGCCGACGGTCGACGCTGAGCGCCACGCTCGACCAGATGATCTACCACGCGGCGAGTGTCCGGCGCGGGGCGCAGCGCACGCCGATTGTCGTCGACATGCCCTTCCTCACGTATCAGGTGTCGATCGAGGACGCCATCCGCAATGCCGGACGCGTCATGGCGGAAACCGACTGTCACGCGGTGAAGCTCGAGGGTGGCGAGGTCATGGCGCCGACGGTCGAGGCGCTGGTCTCGCGCGGGATCCCGGTGGTCGGGCATCTGGGCCTGACGCCGCAGTCGGTGCATGCCCTCGGCGGCCATCGGGTCCAGGGGCGGGAGCTGTCGGCAGCGGAGCGGATGCGGTCCGACGCGCAGGCGCTCGAAGCCGCCGGCGCAAGCGCGATCGTGCTGGAACTGGTGCCCCGCGACCTTGCGACCGAGATCTCGGCGTCGCTCCGCATTCCCACGATCGGCATCGGCGCCGGGGTCGGCTGTGACGGGCAGGTGCTGGTGTTGCCGGACGTGCTCGGGTTGAACGAGGGCTTCCAGCCGAAATTTCTGCGCCGCTACGCCGACCTCGCCGGGACCGTGCAGTCGGCGATCCGGCAATTCGGCGACGACGTGCGGGCACGTCGCTACCCTGACGATGAGCATTCCTTCGGATGAGCACCCTCGAGCAGCACGCCACCATCGCCGGCCTCCGGGCCTCCCTCGCCGCGCATCGGAAGGCGGGCCGCCGGATCGCCCTGGTGCCGACGATGGGGTTCCTCCACGAGGGACACCTCGCCCTCGTCGATGCGGCGCACTCGCAGGCCGACATCGTGGTGATGTCGATATTCGTGAACCCGCGCCAGTTCCAGCCCGGCGAGGACTTCGAGCGCTATCCGCGCGACCTGGCGCATGACCGCGCGCTGGCCGAGGCGCGCCACGTCGACATCCTCTTCGCGCCGGAAGTCGGCGAGATGTATGGCAGTGGCGACGAGCTCCGCATCGTGGCGGGCGAGACGGCGGCACGCTGGGAAGGGGAGTTCCGCCCCGGGCATTTCGACGGCGTCCTCACCGTGGTCGCCAAGCTCTTCAACATCGTGCAGCCGGACGTCGCCTGCTTCGGCCAGAAGGACATCCAGCAGGTCACCCTGATCCGGCGGATGATCCAGGAGCTCGACATCCCCGTCCGCCTGCACATCTCGCCGACGGTCCGCGAGTCGGACGGCCTGGCCCGCAGCTCCCGCAACGTCTACCTGACGCCGGCACAGCGGCTCCAGGCGCTGGCACTCTCGCGCGGCCTCCGCGCCGCCGAGGCGGCCTTCGAGCAGGGCGAGACGGATGCCGCGGCGCTCGAGCGGGTGGTGCGCCGGGTCCTCGAGACCGAACCCGAGATCACCACGGACTATATTGCGGTCGTCGAGCCACGTCGGCTCGCCCCGGTCTCGACCGTCGATGCCGGGACGATCATCGCGCTGGCTGCCCGGGTGGGGAGCACGCGACTGATCGACAATGTGATCCTGGGAGACGAGGACGTCTGACGTGCGCCGCCGCCTGATGAAGTCGAAGATCCATCGCGCCACCATCACCGCTGCCGACCTCCACTACGAGGGGTCGCTGACCCTCGACACGGAGTTGATGGCCGCGGCGGATCTCGTCGAATACGAGGAGATCCAGGTCGTGAACGTGAACAACGCGCAGCGGTTCACGACCTACGTCATTCCCGGCCCTGCCGGGAGCGGCGTGGTCCAGTTGAACGGGGCGGCGGCACGCCTTGGCATGGTCGGCGACCTGGTGATCCTGATCGCCTACGGCGATGTCGAGGACACCGAGCTGGCGGCCTTCACCCCCGCCGTCGTCTTCGTCGACGCGCAGAATCGGCGGGTCGAGCCGGCAACGTGATCCAGGAGTCGGCGGCATCACCCGGCACGGCCCAGGACGGACTCCCGCCCTGGGCCGTCGTCACGCCGCGCCGGCGCGAGCACATCGGGCGCGTCGTCGCGCTGCTGCGGCATTGGACGGTCGTGATGAAGCTCCCCCCCGACGAGGCGGCACGCTGGATCCGCGCGGGGTGGCTCCACGACGCGCTCCGTGATGCGCCCGAGGGGGAGATGCGACGCTGGGCCCCCACCGTCGAGGGCCCGGTCGAGCTCCGGCATGGTCCTGCGGCGGCGGCACGCGCCGAACTTGAGGGCGAGGCCGACGCGGACGTCCTGAGTGCGGTGCGCTGGCACTCGGTCGGTTGGGTCGGTTGGGGTCGCACGGGACGGGCACTCTACTGTGCCGATTTCCTCGAGCCCGGTCGCACCTTCGACCGGGAGGGCCGTGCGGCGTTGGCCGAACAATTTCCTGAGGCCCCCGACGAGGTGCTCCGCAAGGTCGTCATGGCGCGCTTCGCGTATGCCGACACACAGGGGTGGAGCCATCCTCCCGAGAGCGCAGAGTTCCGACGCGTGATCTGCGGATGCTGACGGTGCCGAGGCTGGCGTGGTGGATCGGAGGCGGGGTGGCGCTGGTGGCCGTGGCGGCACTGGTCATCCTGCGGCCCAAGGCATCGGCGCCGCGCGCCGCGGATCTCGACAGCGCGATCGTGGGCTTGCCGCCACTCACCCGGCGCGTCACCGTCGAGGTGCTGAACGCCAGCGGAGTCGAGGGGCTCGCCCGCGTCGGCATGGCCAGGCTGCGACGCGTCGGACTCGATGTCGTGGGGACGGGCAACGCCACCGCCGCGCAGCGCGAGGCCGGGGCCACCGTGGTGCTGGTGCGGCGTCACGACACGACCGGGGCGGGCCGGGTCCTGACGGCCTATCCGAAGGCGACCATCCGCGAGGAGCCATCCGCCACGCCGCTGGTGGACCTCACCGTGGTGCTGGGGACCGACGCCGTGACGAAGAAGCCGGGCAAGGGGAAGGAGACACCATGAGCGGGCCGACGCTGGTCGCGATGCGGGAAGCGGTACTTGCACTTCATCGGGCGCTGCTCGAGACCGAACGTCTCGCGTGGGAGCGGATGAATGGTCGCACGGTGGGCAATGTCGAACTGCTGCACCTGGCGATCGAGGATCCCTGGTTCACCTGGCTGCGCCCGTTGACCGCGCTGATCGCCGCGATGGATGAGGCAATGCTCGATGACACGCCGGAGGCGGAATCCCGGCGCGCGCCGATCCTCGCCGAGGCGTCGGCATTGCTGCATCCCGACGAGAACGGCACCGACTTCCAACAGCGCTATCACGAGTTCGTCCAACGTGCGCCGGATGTTGCGGTCGCACACGGTCGCCTCATCCGCACGCTCGCGCACTAGACCTCGGCGCGGGCGTCCTCCCACCCGACCACCGCCAGTACCACGTCCATCACGTTGGTCCCCGTCGGGCCGGTGCGCACCAGCGCCCCGGCCCCGTCGAGCAGGGCGTGGGCGTCGTGGTGGTCGAGCGCCATCCGCGGATCGCCGAGCGCGGCAAGCCGGGTCCAGGTCCCAGCATCGACGATCGCCCCGGCGGCGTCGGTCGGACCATCGCGGCCATCGGTGCCGGCGGCGAACACGGTGACCGGCAGAGGCGAGACCTCGAGCATCTCCGCGGCGGCGAGGGCGAGTTCCTGCGCCCGCCCGCCGAGTCCAGTGTCGTCCTGCCGGGTGACCGTGGTTTCGCCGCCCCAGAGCAGCACCAGCGGCCGAATGGTGTCGCCATGCCCATCCTCGCGGAGCGCGTGGTTCTGCTGCTGCCATTCACGCGCCGCGCGCATTGCCTCGGCGGCAAGCGCACGGCCAACCTCGCGCGCCTCCCCGGCGATCGGCGTGGCGGCCACACGCTGCACGCAACCGTGCCGGCCGGCCGCGGCGGCGGCGGCGCGGAGGGCGATCGTGTTGGATGCGACCAGGTGATGGTGGACGGTGGCCAGCGATGGGCTCGTGACACACGGCCCCGAGCCGATCGTTGCGGGGTCGTCCCCGACCACGTCGGAGATGAGCCAGACGTGGGTTGGCCTGGGAGCGAGCGCTTCGGCGAGGCGGCCATCGCCCCAGCGCACCAACCGCCGCCGTTCCGCATTCATCGCCGCGATCGGCAGTCCCGCGCGGTGCAGGGCGGTGAACGCCGCCTGCAGCTGGTCGAGCGGCATCTCCGTGCGAGGCGCCGCCACCAGCGAGGTCGCGCCGCCGGAGATCGCGACGTGGACCTCCGCGTCGGCCGGGATCCGGGCCACGAGCGACTCCAGCGCCGCCGACGCGGCCAGTGAGCGAGTCCCGGGCACCGGGTGATCGCCGAGGTGATGGAGCAGCGGCGCCGGGACCTGGTTGCCCTCGGTCGCGCCGATCACCGCGCCGCCTGCCACCCGACGTCCTGCCGCTTCGAGCGCGCGGTGGAGTGCTCCGGCCATCCCTTCGGCCGCCTTCCCCATCGCGATGATCCAGGCGTCCCCGGGGCCCGGCGTGATCGGGAGGTCGCTCATCACCGCGTCGGGGCGCGCGGCCGCCACCGCCGCGTCGAAGCAGGCGCGGAGGAGGGCGGCGGGGGTGCTGGGCGCGAGGGACACGGTGACTCCTTGGTCGTTCCCGCCAATATTACCCCGTCCCTCACCTGGTCAGGCCATGTCCGGTTCCGTGCGCCCGCGTGTCGTTGCCACCCGTCGTCTGCCACCCGCCACCGAAGCGCGACTGGCCGAGCGCTTCGACACGGTCCTCTCGCGCGATGATCATGCGATGTCGCCGGAAGAACTGCAGGCGGCGCTCGGCGATGCCGACGGCGTGATCTGCATCGGGGGCGACCGGTTCGGGGCCGATGTCCTGGCCACGTCGCCGCGGCGCGCCCGCATCATCTGCAACTACGCCGTGGGCACCGACAACCTCGACCTCGCGGCGGCCGCCGCCCACGGGATCGTGATCACCAACACGCCCGATGTCCTCACCGACTGCACCGCCGATCTTGCCATGGCGCTGATCCTCGGCACGCTGCGGCGCATCGGCGAGGGTGAACGCGAGCTGCGCGGCGGCCGCTGGACCGGCGTGCGCCCCACGCACCTGCTCAGCGCCAAGGTCACCGGGCGGACGCTCGGCATCGTCGGACTCGGGCGCATCGGACGCGCGGTGGCGCGCCGGGCGCACTTCGGCTTCAACATGCCGGTGCTCGGCTACTCCCGCACTCCCAAGGACGCTGCCGAGCTCGCCGCCGACGGGATCGAGGCCGTGGCCACGCTCGAGGAGCTGCTCGCGCGGGCCGAAGTGGTGTCGCTCCATGCGCCGAGCACGCCGGAGACGCGCAACCTGATCAACACCCAGCGGTTGGCGCTGATGAAGCCGGGGTCGTTTCTGATCAACACGGCGCGCGGCGACCTCGTCGATGACGACGCGCTGATCGCTTCGCTGATGGCGGGCCACCTCGCGGGGGCCGGACTCGATGTTTATCGCGGGGAGCCGAACCTCGACCGGCGGTATCTGTCGCTCGAGCAGGTGATGCTGCTGCCGCACCAGGGGTCGGCGACGCGCGAGACACGCGAGGCAATGGGCGCCATGGTCGTGGCCAACCTCGAGGCGTTCTTCGCGGGCCGGCCGGTTCCCAACCGCGTGGCCTGACACGCGTACCACCCTCAGGCACTTCAACGGACGAGGCGGGCGATGCAGACGGCGTGGCGCGGGATGAAGCTGGTGGTCGCGGTGATTGGTGTGGTCGTGGCCAATGTGGCAGCGCAGGCGCCGTCCCCTCCGGCCGGCGTCACCGAGCGGGAGATCACCGTCCCTGGGCCCGTCCCGCTTCCGGGCACCCTGACGCTGCCGGCCGGGAAAGGGCTCTTTCCCGTGGTGGTGCTCGTGCATGGCTCGGGGGCAGGTGACCGCGACCTGACGATCGGCGCCGGCGCCGACCAGGTGAAGCCGTACCGCGACATTGCGTGGGGTCTGGCTGCCCGCGGGGTGGCGGTGCTCCGCTATGACAAACGCGCGAAGGTGAAGCCGTTCTGGTACTTCGGCCGTCCCTTCACCGTCAAGGACGAGACGATCGATGACGCCGTCGCCGCACTGCAACTGGCGAGGCAGCAACCGGAGCTTGATTCCACCCGCTCGTTCTTCATCGGGCACTCGCTCGGCGGGATGCTCGCGCCGCGGATTGCACTGGCGGATGGCCATGTGGCCGGCGTGATCATCATGGCGGGCGCCACGCGCGAGAAGTTGCAGGACGCGATGCCGCGCCAGATCGAGTACATGATCTCGCTGGGCGGTGCGGATACCTCGGCGCTGCGCACGCAGCTGGCGCAATACCAGCCGTTCCTCAATGCCATCCGGCGCGTCACGCCGGCTGATTCGGCCAAGACGCAGAACCTCCTCGGCGCACCGGCCTCGTACTACCTCGACATGAACGCGTACGACCCCGCGGCGGTGATGCACCAGGTCACCGGACCGGTGCTCGTGCTCCAGGGGATGCGGGACTACCAGGTCACCCCGGCAGGGCTCGACGATTGGCTGAAGGCGGTTGGACCGCGGAGGGAGATGACCGTCAAGCGCTACGCGGCGCTGAACCACCTCTTCATCGCCGGCGAGGGGCCGCCGAACCCGTCAGAGTATGCCAAGGGTGGCCACGTCAGCGAGGAGATGATCGGCGACGTGGCGAAGTGGATCAAGGATCGGAAGGGGGTCAAGCCGCGGGGCTGACCAGCCGTCCCGCCACCATCCCGAGCCAGAGCGCCGCGAGGCCGAGCGTGACGCTCAGGCCGACGTTGCCGGCCGCGCCGAGGACGTTGCCATCCTCGAGCATCCGCACCGTCTCCAGGGAGAACGCCGAGAACGTCGTGAAGCCGCCGCAGAGGCCGGTGGTCAGGAGGGCGCGCAGTCGGGGCGAGGCATCGCCGCTCTGGGTGACAAGCTGGGTGATGACACCGAGGAGGAAACAGCCGAGGACGTTGACGACGAGGGTGCCGAGCGGGAAGGTCGCGCCCGTGCGCAGTTGCACGGCATCGGTCAGCAGGAAGCGCGAAACGCCGCCGACGGCGCTGCCGAGCGCCACCGCGACGAGCAGCTCACTCGGCCGCGACACGCTCGTCCGCCCGCTTCTTCTTCTCCATCTGCACGCGCAACTGCCCGCACGCGGCATCGATGTCGAGCCCGCGCGAGCGTCGGACCACCGCCTCGATCCCGTTGTCGACCAGGAAGTCGCGGAATTCGCGGATCCGCGCCGGCGTCGTCGGGACGAGCCCGGGGGCGCCGCCCGGGTGCAGCGGCAGCAGGTTGACGTGCGCGCCGAGCTTGCGCGCATGCTTGGCGAGCACGGCGGCATCGTCGTCGCGGTCGTTCACGCCGGCGATCAGCACGTACTCGAACGTGATCCGCTTGTGGAAGGTCTCCGCCACTTCGAGCACTTCCTTGAGCGGATACTTCTTCTCGACCGGCATGATGCCGATGCGGTCGGTGCCGCGCGGCGAGTGCATCGAGATCGCCAGCCGGAACTGCTCGGGCCGGGCCGCCAGTGCCTTCATCCCCGGGACGATCCCGACCGTGGAGACGGTGATGTGGCGCGCACCGATCCCGAAGCCGTCGGGCGAATTAAGGATCGTCAGCGTCGCATCGACCGCGGGCCAGTTCACGAGCGGCTCGCCCATCCCCATGAAGACGATGTTCGTCGGCTTCTCCTCGGGATTGGCGAGGACGATCTCGCGCACCTGCCCGGCGATCTCCCACGTCTTCAGGTTGCGGCGGAGGCCCATCGTCCCGGTCGCGCAGAAGGTGCAGCCGAGCGCGCAGCCCGCCTGGGACGAGATGCAGAGCGTCCGGCGCCCGGCACTCGGAATCAGCACCGATTCGATCTTCTCGCCGTCCGGCAGCGTCCAGAGGTACTTCCGCGTCCCGTCCTGCGACTGCTGTACCACATCGGCCGACAGCCGGGGGATTGGGAAGGCCGCGGTCAGCCGCTCGCGGAGCGTCTTCGGCAGTTCCGTGGCCTCGGCCCAGGTCGCAACTGGGTCGATCCAGAGCCGCCGATGGATCTGGGCCGCACGGTACCCCGGCAGGCCTTCGGCAGCGACCCAGCCGCGCAGCCGTCCGGCCGCGACGTCGGGGGGGAGATCCAGCAGGGTCGGCTCGGTGCTCATGGGGCGGAAAGCTAAGCCGTTGCGCCACTTGCGGCGAGTCACGAGGCGATCACGTCGCTTTCGTGCCCCTGTGGGCGGCGTTAGTTTGGAAGGATGCTCACCACCTCACTTCGCACGCATCGCGCCGGTGGCCTGACCCGCGCCGACGTCGGTACCGCCGTTCGCCTCGGTGGCTGGATCCATCGGCGCCGTGACCTGGGCGGAATCGTCTTCCTTGACCTCCGCGACATCGACGGCCTGGTCCAGCTCTCCTGCGACCCCACCTGGACCCCGTCCGAGGTGCTCGCCTTGGCGGCTGGTCTCGGCGCCGAGACCGTGGTGCTGGTGGAGGGCACCGTGGCTGCACGTCGCGACGCCGCGCGTGATGGCGCGACGGGGTCGACGGATGTGGAGGTCCAGGTCACCGGACTTCGTGTGGTTGGCCCCGCCGTCACGCCGGCGATTCCCGTCGCGCGCCGCGAGGGTGAGGAGCTCGCCTCCGAGGAACTGCGGATGCAGCACCGCGTCCTCGACCTGCGCCGTCCGGAGTTGCAGGCCAACATCGTCATGCGGCACCGCCTGTTGCAGCGGGCGCGCCAGACGCTGAGCGGGCTCGGCTTCCTCGAAATCGAGACGCCGATCCTCACCAAGCCCACGCCCGAGGGGGCGCGCGACTTCCTCGTGCCGAGCCGGATCTATGCCGGTGAGTTCTACGCGCTGCCGCAATCGCCGCAGATCTACAAGCAGCTGCTGATGGTGGCCGGCTTCGACCGGTACTTCCAGATCGCGCGCTGCTTCCGCGACGAGGACCTCCGCGCGGACCGCCAGCTTGAGTTCACGCAGATCGACCTCGAGGCGTCGTTCGTGACGCAGGCCGACATTCTTCCCGTGATCGAGGCCGTGCTGCACGATCTCTGGGCCGAGGCGGGACAGCCCGTGACGATCCCGTTCGGGCGGCTCACCTACCGCGAGGCGATGGAGCGTTTCGGCATCGACAAGCCGGATCTGCGCTACGGCTTCGAGATCGCCGACCTCACCGCCCGCGTCGGCCCCGACGCCGCGCCGTTCGTGCACGAGGCGATCGCGGCCGGCGGACGGCTGCGCGGGATCCACGCCCCGGGCGCCGCGAGCGCGAGCCGCAAGGAAATCGATGCGATGGCCGACGCCGCGAAGTCCGCCGGTGCCGGCGGGCTCCTCTGGGCCAAGCGCACCGAGGCCGGCTGGGAGGGGCAGGGCGTCAAGGCGTTCGGCGCGACCTGCCTCGAGGCGCTCCCCGCCGCGGTCGGTGACCTGGTGCTTGCGGTCGTTGGTCGTGACGGTGTCACCTCGCCGGCGCTGCACAACGTGCGCACGGCGCTCACGCGCCGCCCCGGTGTCGAACCCGCCGTGGCGCACGCGTTCACGTGGGTGGTCGACTTCCCGCTCTTCGAGCAGGACCACGCCACCGGCGAATGGGTGTTCACGCACCACCCGTTCACGTCCCCACATCCAGATGACCTCGCCTACGTCGAATCCGATCCGTCGCGCTGCCGCGCACTGCACTACGATGCCGTCTACAACGGCAATGAGTTGGGGAGCGGCTCGATCCGGATCACCGACCCGGCGCTGCAGGCCACGGTCTTCCGCTTCCTCGGGATACCGGCCGATGAGCAGCGCCGGCGCTTCGGCTTCCTGCTCGACGCACTCGCCTCGGGGGCGCCGCCGCATGGCGGGTTCGCGCTCGGCTTCGACCGGATCGCGATGCTGCTCGCCGGCGCGCCGTCGCTGCGCGACGTGATCGCCTTCCCGAAGACCGCGAACGCGCGGGCGATGTTCGAGGGCGCACCGACCCCGATCGCCGAGCGCGACCTCGCTGCCCTCCACCTCGCCACCCTTCCCGAGGAGCGTTCGTGAGCGCCGACGACATCCGCCACACCCTCTCGGCCGAAGGGGCCGACCCGCTGCTGCTCGCCGGCGTCAACGACGCCAACTTCGCCGAGTTGCAGCGCGCCCTGGGCGTGCGGGTGTCGCAGCGTGGCGATGCCATCACCCTGATGGGCACGGTGGAGCAGATCACACGCGCCACGCCGGTGGTGCAGGGGCTCGTCGACCTCGCGCGCGCCGGGGAGAGCGTCGCCCCCGAGGATGTCTTCCGGCTCGCGACCAATGGCGGCGTCCCGGAGATCGCCTCGCCGAGTGACGTGCGGAAGGTGGTGCTGCCGGGGATGCGTCGGGCGATCGTCCCGAAGACGCCGGGCCAGCGCACCTACCTCGAGGTCATTCACGAGCACGACATCGTGATCGGCATCGGGCCGGCCGGGACCGGCAAGACCTACCTCGCGGTCGCGAAGGCGGTCGAGGCCCTGGCGCGGAAGCAGGTGCGACGGATCATCCTCGCCCGACCGGCGGTCGAGGCCGGCGAGTCGCTCGGCTTCCTTCCGGGCGACCTCCAGCAGAAGGTCGATCCGTACCTGCGGCCGCTGTACGACGCGCTCGAGGACATGATGCCGCCCGAGAAGGTGGCGCGGGCGATGGAGACGCGCGTGATCGAGATCGCGCCGCTCGCGTACATGCGCGGCCGCACGCTCGCCGATGCGTTCATCATCCTCGACGAGGCGCAGAACGCCACCGGCGCCCAGATGAAGATGTTCCTCACCCGCCTCGGCGTGAACAGCAAGGCGGTGATCACCGGCGACAAGACGCAGATCGACCTGCCGCGCCGCGAGGACTCCGGGCTGGTGCAGGTGGAGCGGATCCTTCCGGGGATCGAAGGGGTCGGCTTCCACTACTTCAACGAGGAAGACGTGGTTCGTCACCGCCTCGTCCGCGACATCGTCCGCGCGTACGCGGAGGACCAGGCGGGCTGATGTCGGGCCACTCGCCGACGACCGTGATCGTGAGCGGAGCCACGGGAGGTTTTCCGTCCACGGCGGTGCGTCGCGCGGTCACCACGGTGCTGGCCGGGGAAGGTCGCGACGCGTTCGTCGCGGTGACCTTCCTCGGCCTGCGGCGCATGCGCCAGCTCAACAGGGACTACAAGCACCACGACCGACCGACCGACGTGATCTCCTTCTCGCTGCCGCAGCCCGATGGCTCGCTGGCCGGCGATATCTACCTCTGCCGCGCCGTCGCGGCGCGCGAGGCACGCCGGCGCGGCCTCACGGTGCGTGAGGAGGTCCTGCGGCTCGTCGTGCACGGGACGCTCCACGTCCTGGGGCACGATCATCCCGAGGGCGACGACCGCGAGCGCTCGGCGATGTGGGCCAGCCAGGAACGCTACCTCCGCCAGGTCACCGCGTGATTCCGCTGCTGCAGGGGACGCTCTGGGGCGTGACCGCGATCGTGCTCTTCGCGGTCGCGGTCATCGCGCTCGCCGGCGAGGACGAAGGCGAACTCGGCGCGCGGGCGCTGGCGCGCGAGCCGACCGGCGGCGACCTCCCGCCCGAGCGGATCCTGCACGTCATGCACCTCGCCGGGCTCACGCTCGCCGGGGTGCTCGCCGCGGCGGGCACGTCGTGGTGGGCCGATCCGCCGCTCATGGGCGCTCTCCGCGTGTTGCTCGCCACGCTCGTGGTCTGGTCGATCGGCGATCTCGTGCCCCGCCTGCTGAGCGTGGTGGCCCCGGACCTCGTGGCACCCGCGCGCCGGCTGGTGCTGGCGACGGCGCCGATCGTCCGCCCGCTGCTCTGGTTGGCACTCGCGCTCGATCGGGCGACCGCCGAGCCGGCGCGCGCGGTGGGGACGGCGCCCGACCGGATCACGCCGCAGGAGATGGCCGAGGGCGTCTTTTCGCTCGCCGAGATGACGGTCTCCGAGGTGATGACGCCGCGACTCGACATCATCGCTGTTGACGTGGCGGAGACCGAGGCGGCCGTCGTGAACACGCTGCGGCGGAGCGAGCATGCCCGCCTGCTGGTCTTCGACGACCATCCGGATGCAGTCGTCGGCGTGATCTACGCGAAGGACATCCTTCCGCGCCTGCGCCCGGTCGTGGCGCCGCGCGGGGCGTGGCAGGAGCTGATCCGGCCGGCGGCGTTCGTCCCCGAGGCGAAGCGCCTCGATCGGCAGCTGCGCGACTTCCAGCGCGGTCCGGGCCACCTGGCCGTCGTCGTCGACGAGTTCGGGGGCACCGCGGGGCTGGTGACGCTGGAGGACATCCTCGAGCAGATCGTCGGCGAAATCCGCGACGAACACGACACCGACGAGGTGCAGCCGGTGTTGCGCCACCCCGATGGCCACCTCACGGTGCAGGGCGGCGTGGCGCTCGCCGATCTCGAGGCGGAGATCGAGCACGACTTCGCGCGCGACGACGTCGCGACGGTCGGCGGCCTCGTGCTCGCCGAATTCGGCCGCGTGCCGCGCGCCGGAGAGGTGGTCACCGTGGATGGCTGGCAGATTGCGGTCGAGGTGATCACCCGACGCCGCGTCCGGCGGGTCGCGGTCACGCCGCCGGTCACGCCGCCGGTCACGGTGCCGGGCGACGACGACGAGGGGGGCGCATGAGCGTGCTCCTGCTCGCCATCGGTCTGCTGCTGGCGATGGCTGGCTCGGCCGGCGCCACCGCGCTCGTGACGACGGCCCGCGCCGCGCTGGCGGAGGCCATCGCGCGGCGCCTTCGCGGCGGCGACGACTCGCTCGCCTGGCTCGCCGAGACCGAACGCCAGGTGGCCGCCGCCACGGCCGCGACGTCGCTGGGCATCGCGCTGATCGGTGTCACCATGCCCGGCCTGCTGCGTGCGCTCACCCCGACCCAGTTCGGGCTGGTCGTCCTGCTGCTTGGCGTCCCCGCCACGCTGGTTGGCGGGTATCTGCTGCCGCGCTGGCTGACGGTGCCGCGGGCCGAGTCGGTGGTGGAGTCGCTGCGCCCGCTGCTGTCGGCGTGGAGCCAGCTGCTCGGGATCGTGATGCCGGCGCGGATGACGGACCCGGCCGAGAACGTCCGCGCCCTGGCGCGGGAAGGGGCGGCCAGCGGGCTCGCCGACGATGAACTGGTGATGGTCGGGGGCGTGATGTCGTTTGCGCAGCGCCCGGTTCGCGTGGTGATGACGCCGCGAACCGAGGTGGTTGCCGTGGAGCACGACGCCAGCCACGACGAGGTGATGCGCACCTTCGCGGAAAGCGGCTACACGCGCCTCCCGGTGATGCGCGGTACGCTCGACGAGATCGTCGGCATTGTCCATGCGTTCGACCTCTTCAAGCTCGGTCCCGACGATCCGGTCCCGGTCCGCCCGGTGTCGCTTGCCCCGGAGTCGCGGCTCGCCGGCGACCTCCTCCTCGACATGCAGCGCGAACGTCGGCACTTTGCGGTCGTGCTCGACGAATTCGGCGGCACGGCGGGGATCGTCACCCTCGAGGACCTGCTCGAGGGACTCGTCGGCGAGATCTCCGACGAGGACGACGGCTCGACACCGTCGCACCGTGCCCCGGGGGCGCTGCTGGAGCTCGATGGCTCGGAGCCGCCGCGCCTCATCGAGGAGCACTTCGGGGTGCTGCTGCCGGGTGGCGAGGCGGCCTCGATCGGCGGCCTCCTCGGCGAACTCGCCGGGCGGATTCCGGTGGCAGGGGAGCGCTTTGCGGTGGTCGGCCTTGAAGTGGAAGTGCTGCAGGCATCCCCCACGCGCGTGGAGCGGTTGCTGCTGCGGCGTGGTGGAACGAACCCAGTGTCCCTCGACCGGGAGCCCAGGTGAGCTCGATGACTGATACCCGGTTGGCGGAACTGGTCGCGCTCGCACGCGAGGGGCGCGAGGGGGCGTTCCTCGCGCAGGCGTGGACCCTCGAACCGGCCGACCTGGCCGACGTCCTCTCCGCGCTCGACGAGGACGAGCGCCTCGCCCTGGTGCGCATCCTCCCGGCAGAGCTGTCGTCGCAGGCGCTCGTCGAGATGCCGGCGGACGAGCACGCCGAGGAGATCGTCGCCGCCCTCGATCCGGAGCAGGCCGCCGAGATCGTCGAGGAACTCGAGGACGACGACGCGGCCGACCTCCTCGGCGAGATGGAGCCGGAGGAGCAGGAGCGGATTCTCGCCGAGGTCGAGGATCGTTCGGGCGTCGACCGACTGCTCCGGTACGACGACGAGACCGCCGGCGGCATCATGACCACCTCGGTCGTCACCGTCACCGACCTCGACACCGTCGGGCTGGCGCTCGAGGCGGTGCGGCGGCAGGCGCACGACATGGACGACGTGATGGAGGTGTATGTCGTCGACGGCGCGCGGCGGCTGGTGGGCGTCCTCTCGTTCAAGCAGCTGGTGCTCTCCACGCCGTCGCGGCTGGTGCGTGACGGGATGGAGCCGGCGGTGGCGCAGGTTTCGACCGACGTCGACCAGGAAGAGGTGGCGCGCATCATGGGCCGCTACAACCTCCCGTCGATTCCGGTGGTCGACGAAGGGGGGCGGCTGCTCGGGCGAATTACCTACGACGACGTGATCGACGTCGCCGAGGCGGAAGCGACGGAAGACCTTCTCCGCTTCGGCGGTGTCTCGCCGGACGAAGAGCTGGGCGGTGGCTGGTCGTCGGCCGTGCAGAGCCGGTTGCCGTGGCTCTACGTCAACCTGCTGACGGCGTTCCTGGCGGCGGCGGTGGTCAAGCTCTTCCTCGGCTCGATCGACAAGCTCCCCTTCCTGGCGATCTGGATGCCGATCGTCGCCGGGATGGGCGGCAACGCCGGCACGCAGGCGCTGGCCGTCTCGGTGCGCCGCCTCTCGCTCGGCAGCGGGGCGGGGACGCGCTTCCGGGCCATCGTCACCAAGGAGATGGTCGTCGGGGTCATCAACGGCGCCGCGATCGGCCTGGTGATTGCCGGGCTCGCCGTGCTGCTTGGCGGGGAATGGCGGCTCGGCCTGGTGGTGTTCCTGGCGATGACCGGCAACCTCTTCGTGGCGGGCTTTGCGGGCTCATTCATTCCGGTCATGCTGGAGCGAGCCGGGGTCGATCCGGCCATCGCCTCGTCGATCTTCGTGACCACCTTCACCGACGTCTGCGGCTTCGGACTCCTGCTGGGCTTGGCCACCGCGATTCTGCTCTGAAACGGGGGGCTCCGGCGGTGCCGCCGAGGTGCCCGAACTCCCGGCCCGGTGCTAGTTTACAGGCATGAGCGAATCGACGCTGGCGGCGCAGGTGCTCGACGGCAAGGTGGCCGGTGTCGCCCGTGCCGTCTCCGTGGTGGAAAACGCCCGGGCCGGCTTCGAAGAACTGCTTTCCACGCTGCATCCCCACCTCGGCCATGCCCGCCGGATCGGCCTCACCGGCCCGCCGGGGGCCGGCAAGTCCACCCTGACCGAACGACTGACGCAGGCGTACCGCGCCCAAGGGATGCGGGTCGCGGTCGTCGCCGTCGATCCGACGTCGCCGTTCACCGGGGGTGCGCTCCTGGGCGATCGGATCCGGATGGAGTCCGTCGCGCTCGACCCGGGGGTCTTCATCCGCTCGATGGCGACGCGCGGCTCGCTCGGCGGCCTGGCGACCTCGACGCGGGAAGTCTGCGACGTCCTCGACGCGGCCGGATTCGATCGGATCCTCGTCGAGACCGTGGGTGTCGGCCAGTCGGAACTGGACGTCACCCGGATGGCAGACACCTCGTTGTTGGCGCTCGTCCCCGAGTCGGGGGACGGGATCCAGGCCCTCAAGTCCGGCGTGATGGAAGCCGCCAACCTTTTCGTGATCAACAAGAGCGACCGCCCCGGGGCACCGAAACTGCAGCGTGAGGTCGAGATGGCGCTCGACCTCCGCATGGGGAAGGCGCTTCGCAACATTCCGGCGCACCACGGCGCGCTGCGGGGCCCGAAGGTGGCCGCGGCGCCCGAGGACGACGCGGGCTGGCGGCCACCGGTGCTGTTGACCGTGGCGGCCCAGGGCGAGGGAATCGGCGAACTCGTCGACGCACTCGAGCGCCACTGGCAGTGGCTCAGCGACAGCGGTGAGTTGGCGGCGCGGCGTCGGGAGCGGCTGGCGCAGCGGACCCGGGAAGTGGTCGATCGCGCCGCGCGGCGGTGGGTGTGGCAGGAGTCGCATGCCGAGGAGGCGATCGCGGCGCGACTGGACGAGATCGGGGCAGGGATGGTCTCCCCTTACGAATTGGCGGCCGAGATCGTGGCCGCGTTGCGGGAAGGAGAACGCGTATGACGACCGTGATGTCCGACACCGGACTGCTCGAGCGCCTCGCGGCCCAGGAGGCGGAGCTGGCGCGGCTGCGCGCCGAGGTCGCCGCCTGGAAGGCCACCGTGGCGAAGTTGCCGGTGCGCGACGACGCGACCTTCGAGACGCTGTCAGGTGTCGCGGTCGAGCCGGTGTACACGCCGCTCGACGCCGGGGCGGGGGAACCGCTCCCCGGGGAGTATCCCTACACGCGCGGCATCCACCCCACCATGTATCGCGGCCGCCTCTGGACCATGCGGCAGTTCGCCGGCTTCGGCACCGCCGAGGACACCAACCAGCCGCTACCACTTCCTTCTCGCCCGCGGCCAGACCGGCCTCTCGGTCGCCTTCGACTTCCCGACGCTGATGGGGTACGACTCCGACCATCCCCGTGTCCGAGGGCGAGGTCGGGAAGTGCGGCGTGGCGATCGTCGTCGCTCGCCGACATGGAGACGCTCTTCGACGGGATCCCGCTCGACCAGGTCTCCGTGTCGATGACGATCAACGGCGCCGGCGGCGATCCTGCTCGCTGTTTCTATCGTCGCCGCGGCCGAGAAGCAGGGCGTGCCGATCGCGAAGCTGCAGCGGCACGATCCAGAACGACATCCTCAAGGAGTTCATGGCGCAGCAGGCGTGGGTCTACCCGGCCGCAGCCGTCGCTCAAGCTGATCGTGGACCTCTTCGAGTGGACCAGCGCAGCACACGCCGCAGTGGAACTCGATCTCGATCTCGGGCTACCACATCCGCGAGGCCGGGTCGACGGCGGCGCAGGAGCTGGCCTTCACGCTGCGCCAACGGCTTCGACCTACGTCGAGCGCGGACTGGGCGCGCGGCCTCGACGTCGACGAGTTCGCGCCGCGGCTCTCGTTCTTCTGGGACGTGCACAACGACTTCTTCGAGGAGATCGCGAAGTTGCGCGCGGCGCGCCGCATCTGGGCGCGGCATCATGCGCGAGCGCTACGGCGCGAAGGACCGAGCGCTCGCTGAAGCTGCGCTTCCACTGCGCAGACGGCGGGCTGTCTCGCTGACGGCGCAGCAGCCGCTCAACAACGTCGTGCGCGCGTCGCCTACCAGGCGCTGGCCGCGGTGCTGGGCGGGACGCAGTCGCTGCACACGAACGCGCTCGACGAGACGCTGCGCCCTGCCGACGGAGCAGGCGGTGCGGGTCGCGCTGCGCACGCAGCAGATCCTCGCGTACGAGACCGGCGTCGCCGCACAGTGCCGACCCGCTCGGCGGATCGTACCTGCGTCGAGGCGCTCACCGACCAGCTCGAGGCCGAGGCGGAGCGGATCTTCGCGCAGGTGGCGGAGATGGGCGGCACGGTCGCGGCGATCAACGCCGGCTGGTTCCAGCGCGAAATCGCCCGGTCGGCGTCGCGCTTCCAGTCGGAGGTCGAGACGGGGCGGCAGACGATCGTCGGCCTGAATGCGTTCGTGGAAGACGAGGAATCGCCGATCGAGATTCTCAAGATCGACGCGAGTGCCGAAGTGCTGCAGCGCCAGCGGATGCAGCAGATGCGCGCCGCCCGCGACGAGGCGCTGGTCGCGAGCCGGCTGGCCGTGCTGACCCAGGCGGCCAAGGACGAGGTGAACGTCATCCCCGCGATGCTTGATTGCGCGCGGGCCTATTGCACGCTGTATGAAATCCGGCACGCCCTCGAGACGGTCTGGGGTGCGTACCGCGAACCGGTGTTCTTCTAGCTTACGAGAGGTTCTCCATGGCCACCGCCCGGCAGACTGCCAGCGGCCGTGACCTGCTGCGGATGAAGCCTGGTCCGCATCCGGTCGTCACCTGCTACCTCAAGATCGAGGCGCGCGATCGCGCCCGGAACAAGTACCTGACGAAGGTGAAGAACCGCGTCAAGGCGATCGAGGCCTCGCTGGCCACGTCGCACTGGACCAAGGCGCAGCAGGAGATGGCGCGCCTCGATCTCGCGCGGATCCTCGACTACCTCGGGGATGAGGGGAACCTGCCGGCGTCGCCGGGGATCGCCCTCTTCGCGTCCGCCGGGCACAAGCTGTTCGAGGTGCACGAGCTGCCGAAGGTCCACCGGTCGCGCCTCGCGATCGAGCGCACGCCGCTGGTGCGCGAGCTCGCCGCGACCGAGGAGGAATTCGGCCGGCTCTTCACCGTGACGATGGACAAGACGACGGCGCTCATCTGGGAGGTCACCGCCTTTGCGGCGAAGGTCGTCCGCAAGGTGAAGACCGAGGTGACGCGTGGCAGCCGCTTCCACGCCGGGCCCTATGCGGCCCACGGGGAGCACACCTTCCACAACCGGATTGCCAACGAGCGAAAGCGGCACCTCGAGGCCGTGGCGCGTGCGCTGTTCGAGGTCGATCGCGCGTCGCCGGGTCACCAGATCGTGCTGGCCGGCGCCGGCAACGATGCCCAGGCGCTCGAGCCGTTCCTGCATCGCTACGTGGCGGACCGGTTGATCGGCCTCGCCCGCCTGGCCCCGAAGGATGCCACGCCGGGCGCGGTGCATCAGCTCACCATGGAAGTGCGCGAGGCCCATGCCCGCGCCTCCGAAGGCCACCATATCGAGGAGCTTGGCGAGGGCCTCGGAATGGGATGGGCCGTGAACGGCGTCCGCGAGACGTTGAAGGCCCTCGCCAACGGTCAGGTCCGCCTGCTGCTGGTGCGCGGCGACGCGTCGCTGCCCGGCTTCCGGTCGCTCGCGACGGGCCGGCTCTCGACGCTGGCGCGCGACCTTCGCGAGGATGGCGAGGTGGTGCCGACGCTCGACGTCCTCGACGACGCGATCGAAGAGGCGCTGCGCCAGCGGGTCGGGCTCGACGTGGTCTACGACCCCGACGCCTCCGAATCCGTCGACGGCCTGGCCGGACTGCTCCGCTTCAAGTGAGCCTGACTTCAAGGAGATGCGCATGATGGCCGTTGCCGATGCCCCTGCACTCACTCGCCCGATCCGGGTGCTCGTGGCCAAGCCCGGACTCGATGGGCATGACCGCGGCGCCAAGGTCGTGGCGGCGGCGCTCCGCGACGCGGGGATGGAGGTCATCTACACCGGGCTGCACCAGACGCCGGAGATGATCGCCACCGCCGCCGTCCAGGAGGATGCCGACGTCGTCGGGCTCTCGATTCTCTCGGGAGCCCACATGACGCTCTTCCCGAGGGTCCGGGCGCTGCTCAGCGAGATGGGGCGCCCCGACATCCTCGTCACCGGGGGTGGCATCATCCCCCAGGAAGACATGGAGGCGCTCGAGGCGCAGGGGATCGGCAAGCTCTTCGGTCCCGGGACCCCCACGGGGGACCTGGTGACCTACATCCGCGACTGGTCCCGCACGCACCTCAGCGCGTGAGGCGTTCGTGACCGATGCGAAGCCCACGCGCCTGCGCGGGGCAACCGATGAATACCGCGCCCTCGCCGACCGCCTTCGGGCCGGCGGGGGCGATGCGCGCGTGGCCAAGATGCATGCGAAGGGGCAGCTCTCCCCGCGCGAGCGCGTCGCCCACCTCCTCGACGCCGAGTCGCCCTGGCTCGAGATCGGGTTGCTGGTCGCGCACGACCGTTACAACGGCGAGGCGCCGGCGGCCGGCGTGATCACCGGGCTCGGCGTGGTCGCCGGCCGCGACGTCGTCATTGTCGCGAACGACGCCACGGTGAAGGCCGGCTCCTGGTGGCCCGAGACGATCACCAAGATCCTCCGCGCCCAGGAGATCGCGATGCGGCAGCGCATCCCGATCGTCTACCTGGTCGACTCTGCCGGCGTCAACCTGCCGTACCAGGAAGGGGTCTTCCCGGGGCAGTACGGCGCGGCACGGATCTTCTACTACAACTCGCTGATGCGCCGCTACCTGCACGTCCCGCAGATTTCGGCGGTCATGGGCAGCTGCATCGCCGGCGGGGCGTACCTGCCGGCCCTGTCCGACGTGATCTTCATGGTCGAGGGGACGTCGTTCATGGGACTCGGCGGGCCGAACCTCGTGAAGGGCGCCACCGGACAGACCGTCGATGGCGAGACCCTCGGCGGCGCACGGACGCACACCGAGATCAGCGCCGTGGCGCACTATCGGGCGCCCGACGATGCCTCCTGCCTCGATCGCATGCGCGAGTACATCGGCCGACTGCCGCGCCCCGCGGGCGTCGCCCATGCGGTGATCGAGTCGAAGCCACCGGCTGCCGAACCCGCCGCACTGTACGGGATGCTGCCGGCCGACCACCGACTCTCGTACGACATGCGGCACATCCTCGACGGCCTCCTCGATGGCGGCATGCTGGATGAGTTCCAGCCCGACGTCGCGCGCGAGATGCTCTGCGGGCACGCACGGATCGAGGGACGGCCCGTCGCGGTGATCGCCAACCAGCGCGGGGTGATCAAGGGGCGTCCCGGTGAGCGGCCGAAGTTTGGCGGCATCATCTATCCCGAGAGCGCCGAGAAGGTGGCGTTCTTCATCGAGACGGCCAATCGCGAGGGGCTGCCGATCCTCTTCGTGCAGGACGTCTCCGGCTTCATGGTCGGCGCCGAGGCGGAACATGCGGGGATCATCCGCGCGGGCGCGCACTTCGTCGAGGCGATGGCGACGGCCTCGGTGCCGAAGATCGTGCTGACTGTAAACCACGCCTCGGGGGCGGGTTACTACGCCATGGCGGGGCAGGGCTTCGATCCCGACTTCATCCTCTCGTGGCCGACCGGGCGGATGGCCGTGATGGAGGGCGAGGCCGCGATCATGGCGGTGCACGGTGCCGCGATCGGGAAGGCGCAGCAGGAGAAGCGGCCGCTCGATGATGCCACGCAAGGCGCGATCGCCGGGATGCGCGCCGACTACGAGGCGCAGCTCGACGCGCGCTACGCCGCGGCGCGCGGCTTCGTCGACGCGATCGTCGCCCCGGACGAGAGTCGCACGGCGCTCGCCTTCCTGCTCCGCGTGACGGCGAACTACGCCGGGCCGCACCTCGGGCCGTTCGTGCTCGACGGAGTGCGCGGATGAGGGCGTGGCGACTCGCCCCCTGGCTGGTCGCCACGCTCGTGCTCGGCTGCTCGCCACCGCGGGCGGTCGAGGTCCGTCCGCAGATGGACCCGGCGCCGTTGCCGGGGCCGACCGAGCCGCGCCCCGCCGCACCCGAGCCGCCGCCGGTTGCACCGGCCGACGGCGCGAAGCGATCGCTCCCGCCGGAGGAGGCGGCACGCCGCGGCTTGATGCCGCTCGCCTCCACCGGGGTGCCCCGGTTCGCCGAGGCGTTGCCGCAGGCGGACGGCCGCGGCGTTCTCATCGCCATTCTCGACAGCGGCATCGACCCCTCGGTGCCCGGCCTGCAGCGGACCACGGACGGGACGCCCAAGCTGCTCGACGCCCGCGACTTCTCCGGTGAAGGGCGGGTGCCGCTCTCACCCATCACCCGGCGCGGCGATACCTTGATCGTGCACGGCCAGCGGCTGCTCGGGGCCTCGCGCATTGCAGCCGTGGCGATCGGCACCGCGTGGTGGGGCGGCGTCTTCGCCGAGCTCCCGCTCGGGCCGGCCCGCGCCGCCGACGCGAATGGCAACGGCACCGTCGGTGACGAGCTGCCCGTCGTCGTGGTGCGCACCGCGAACGGCCTCACGCTCTTCGCCGACACGCAGGGCAACGGGACCTTTGCCGACGACCGCCCAATCCGCGACTATGCCACCGCGCAGGAGTACTTCGGCTGGTCCGCCACCGTCCGTGCGCCGCTGATGCAGATGGCGGCCAATCTTGTCGACGCCGCCTCGGGCCCGACGCTTGACCTCGTCTTCGACACGAGCGCGCACGGCACCCACGTCGCCGGCATCGCCGCTGGCCACGATCTCTACGGCGTCGCCGGTTTCGATGGGGTTGCACCCGGCGCCCGGCTACTCGGGCTCAAGATCGCCAACGACGCCGGTGGCGGCATCACCGTCACGGGGGCGATGATCCGCGCGCTGGACTACGCGATCCGCTTCGCCGAGGAGCGCAAGCTGCCGCTGGTCGTCAACATCTCCTTCGGCGTGGGCAACGAGCGCGAGGGCGCCTCGCGGATCGATGCGCTGGTCGACTCGGTCCTCGTCGCGCACCCGAACGTCGTCGTTGCGGTGGCCGCCGCCAACGACGGACCGGCGCTGTCGACCATCGGCTTTCCGGGGACCGCGCTCAGGGTCCTCTCGGTGGGGGCGACGCAGCCGCTCGTCTTCAACGGAATCACCCCGACCGATTCGCTGGCCGAACCGATCGCGGACTTCTCGAGTCGCGGCGGCGAAGTGGCGGGCCCTGACCTCGTGACGCCGGGCACGGCGTACAGCAGTGTGCCGGACTTCGCCATCGGCGACGAGATCGAGAGCGGCACCAGCATGGCGTCGCCGCACGCCGCTGGCCTGGCCGCTCGCCTCCTCTCGGCCCTCGGCCCACGCGCGCTCGGGATGCCATCCTCGCTGGTCATCCAGGCGCTCCGGAATGCCGGCTCGACCGTGGGAGGCGCGACGGCGGCCGAACAGGGGACCGGACGTCCCGACCTCCTCACGGCGTGGCGTTGGCTCGAGCGGCGGGAGACCGCGGCGGCGATCGCGGTGGACGTTGTGGATGGCGTGCAGGGGCGCGGCGCGGTCTGGATCACGCTGCGCGATTCGGCCGATGGCACTCGCCCCGCGCGAGCGACCATCACGCTTCGGCAGCTTGACGCCGGTCCGCCGCCGCCGATCCGCCTCGACGCCAGCGCCTCGTGGATTGTCGTCCCCCCGATGGCCGCGATCCGCAACGGGCGAGTCACCGTCGTGGCCACCGTGACCCCCGGGCGCCGGAACGCCGCCGGCTCCATCCGGGTGAGCGACGCTCGCGATGGATCACTGCTGGCCCTGATTCCCGTCACGGTGCGGCTTCCGATCTCGGCGACGGCCCTCACGGTGGTGGACACCTTCACCGTCGCGGCCGGATCAACCGCGCGCCTCTTCGTTCCCGCCGAGGCCGGCCGGGGGTTCCAGGTCGAGGTGGCGACCGCCGAGGCATCGCAGATGGCAACGGCCGCGCTGCATGAGCCGGGCGGCATGCCGTTCCGCGCGGGGTCGATGATTCCCGCAGGATTCGGTGACGGAGCGGCACTCTTCGAGCTGGCGGGCAATGATGCCGTCTCGGGTATCTACGAGGTCACCGTGGCCGGGGGGCCGCTCGCCGGGGCGTCCGTGCGAGTGACTGTCCGCCGCGCGCCGCTTCGACTCGACGCCGCCATCACGGGCGACTCGCTGCGGGTCACTGCCACCTCGGTGGTCTCGGCCCCGCTCTCGGTACGGGTGCGTGCCGGGCTCATCGGGGCGGAATGGCGGCAGCACCTGCAGCGCACCGACGATGCGCCCGTCCGTGTGGTGATTCCGGTGCCGGACTGGGCCGAACGCGTCAGCGTCGATTCGCGGATGCCGCGCGACCAGTGGCTTCACTTCACCGATTTCGGCGTGACCTTCCAGGATCGGACTGGTCGCCACATCGACGCCCTGCCGCTCAACTACGCCTTCGGTCGCGCGTCGCCCGAACTGCCGCCGCACGTCCTCGGCGATTCGCTGGTGATCCTCCTCGCTCCGGGCTTTGCAGACCGGGCAGGGCCATGGGAGCTCGACGTTGCGGTGCGCTTCTATGCTGCCGACGTCACCGAGCTCGACGCGGGCGGCTCGCCGTTCGCTCCGCTGGTGGGCCGCGCCACGACGACGCAGCGCTATCCGCTCGGCACCATGCCGCTCAAGTTGCCGGCCGGCTTCCGGCCAGTGCTCATTCTCGTGGCCCTCGAGGGCGACGAGCACGCGTGGACCCGAGAGGTCACGCTCGACATCGCAGGGGGAACGTCCCGATGACCGTTCGCAAGACCGTCCGCATCGCCGCCGGCCAGGGCTTCTGGGGCGACTGGCTGGAGGCGCCGGTGCGCCAGGTGGAGGGCGGGGCGATCGACTACCTCGTCCTCGACTATCTCGCCGAGGTCACGATGTCGATCCTGCAGAAGCAGCGATCGCGTGATCCGGGCGCCGGCTACGCCCGCGACTTCGTCACCCAGATGGAGCGGATCCTCCCCACCATCGCGACGAACGGCGTTCGGGTGATCTCCAACGCCGGGGGGGTGAATCCGCGCGCCTGTGCGGCGGCGGTGCGCGCGGCGGCCGACAGGCTTGGCGTCGGCGACCAGGTGAAGATCGCGCTCGTCACCGGCGACGACCTCCTCGACGAACTCGATGCCCTCACGGCGGCCGGCGAACCGTTCGCCAACATGGACACCGGGGCGCCACTGAGCGACGTCCGCTCGCAGGTCCGTTCGGCCAACGCCTACCTCGGGATGAAGTCGATCGTCGACGCGCTCGACCAAGGCGCGACGATCGTGATCACCGGTCGGGTGACCGACACCGGCCTGACGCTCGGGCCGCTGGTGCATGAGTTCGGCTGGAGCTACGACGACTGGGACAAGGTCGCGGCCGGCACGATCGCCGGGCACATCCTCGAATGCGGGGCACAGAGCTCCGGCGGCAACCTCCTGCGTGACTGGCGCAAGGTCAAGCGGCTCGAGGACGTCGGCTTCCCGATCGCCGAGGTCGAGGCCGACGGCACCTTCGTGGTGACCAAGCATCCGGGGACGGGCGGCGTCGTCAACGTCGCCTCGGTCACCGAGCAGCTCGTGTACGAGATGGGCGATCCGCACAACTACATCACGCCGGACGGCATCGCCGACTTCACCTCCATCCGGCTCGACCAGGTCGGCAAGGATCGGGTCCGCGTCTCGGGGATCACCGGCTCGGCGCGCACCCCGATGCTCAAGGTCTCGGTGGCCTACTTCTACGGCTACAAGGCGGTCGGCACGCTGGTCTACTCGTGGCCCGAGGCGTACGACAAGGCGAAGGCCGCCGACAAGATCCTCCGCAAGCGGCTGACGACGCTCGGCCTCTCGTTCGAACAGATCCTGACCGAGTATGTCGGCGTCGACGCGACGCACGGCAAGCTGGCGGGTGAGCCGCGCGAGGACCTGGCTGAGGTGATGTTGCGGGTCGGCGTCCGCGGCACCGACAAGGCGGCGGTGGAGCGCTTCACGCGCGAGATCGCGCCGCTCGTGCTGACGGGTCCGCCGAGCGTGACGGGCTTTGCCGGCGGTCGTCCGGCGGTCGAAGAGATCGTGGCGTACTGGCCCGCGCTGGTGGCGCGGGAAAAGATTGAACCTCGCGTGCGCGTGGAGATGCTCTGATGGCGACCACATTGCTGCAACTGCGCTGGCTGGCCCATGCCCGGTCCGGTGACAAGGGCGACACGGCGAACGTCGGCCTGATCGCCTTCGAGCCCGAGTACTACCCGCTGCTGGTCGCGCAGGTGACCAAGCGCCGGGTCGCCAGGCACTTCAAGGGGATGGTCTCGGCGGTGGATCGCTTCGAACTGCCGAACCTGAACGCCCTCAACTTCCTCCTCCATGGCGCCCTCGACGGGGGCGGCACCCTCTCGCTCAAGACCGATGCGCAGGGGAAGGTGTTCTCGACCGCGTTGCTCAGGATGGAGATCGAAGTGCCGAAGAAGCTCGCGAAGAAGATCAAGGACGCCGCGTCATGAGCGCAGTGGACGCATCGCTCGACGGGGGCGTCCTGACCCTCACGCTGAACCGTCCCGAGAAGCGCAACGCCCTCAACGCGGCGATCGTCGACGGGCTCGCGGCCGGCATCGCGCAGGCGGAGTTCGAACGCGGAGGTGCGGGTGCTGGTGATCCGCGGGGCGGGGAAGGACTTCTGCGCCGGCGCGGATCTCGACGAGCTGCTCGCCTCGGCGGACAACTCGCTTGAGGAGAACGAGCGGAACGCCCTCGCGCTTGGAGAGCTCTTCCTCGCGCTCCGTGGCCTCCCGAAGCCGACGGTCGCTGTGGTGCAGGGACGAGCGCTCGCGGGCGGTGCGGGGTTGGCCACCGCCTGTGACCTCGTCATCGCCAGCGAGGCGGCACGCTTCGGCTACCCCGAAATCGAGCGCGGCTTCGTCCCCGCCATGGTGATGACGATGCTCAAGCGCGCCGTCGGGGAGAAGCGGGCGTTCGACCTCGTGGCGACCGGGCGCGTGCTGTCGGCGGCCGAGGCGGAGCAGTGCGGGCTGGTGAGTCGAGTGCTGCCGGATGAGGGCTTCGATGGGGCCGCGACCGCCATCATCGCTGCGCTCGCCGGTCGGAGCGTCACGGCGCTGGCGCTCACCAAGCAACTCTTCACCGAGCTCGACGGCCGCTCCTTCCAGGACGGGATCCTGCTCGGCGCGCGCGTGAACGCCCTCTCCCGGGCGACCGAGGACTTCAAGCGCGCGATCGCGGCGTTCCTCGCCAAATGATTCTCTGGCTCTCGCGACTCCGGATCGGTCTCTCGCTGGTGGGGTTGTTGATCGTCATCGCGGCGGTCGCGCGGGACGATCAGATGCTGATGTGGGTGGCAATGGGGTGCCTGGGCGCCTCGGTGCTGGTGCGGTTGCTGCTCCGACAGCGGGTGCAAGAGGCGCAGCGCGAGGCGAGCGGAGGAGTAGCGGCCGGCCTCATCTGGCCTGGGGCCGCGGTTCGGTTCCTAGTGCGGCCAGGATTGAAATCGCTCGAAAATGAGTGATTGCCCGCCGATATCGCGAGCATGATCCCAGAGAAGTCTCTCGCTGCGGATCGAAGCGAACACCTCACCCCCCACGACCTCACCGGGGCGAGCCGTGGCGGACAACTCGCTCGTCTCCCGAGTCTGCCGAATGCTGAGGATCCAGATCCGGTCATGTTGTTCCGTGCCCCGCGTGGTATCTGGGGGCGGAGTCATCGCGATGTCAGGGTTGCAGTCGCTTGCTTTCTCGATGCGATCCGCAAGCCTCCGTCTCCCTGAAACGAGATGCGCGAAGAATCCAGCATCCCACAGTTCCACGGGGAGTCCCGGACAGAGGTAGACGACTGGGATGACGCCAGTCAGCTCCCGTCTGTGTTGAAGATAGGCAATGACAACCATCTCCGGCGGATCTGTGAGTTTACCTGCAATTCGCCGATAGGCGGCGAGTGGTCCCCACTGGCCAATCGCAGGCTGGCATCCGAATGCAATTGCAATCCCAAGAGCCAGCCCCACTCGCGCTGTGGCTTGACGCATGAATGTGGTCCTGTGGGGTCAGTGTACTTGAAGTACTCGAAGTCTGCGTAGGCTGTGCTGGTCCCGGGGTAGGCCAGCCCCAAGGCATGAGCAGGCTTCTGCAACGCTACTCACCCGCGAAACGATCGGCAATGCGCCTGGCCGTCAGGGTGCGGTAGCAGGTCCCTTCGCGCGGTATTCTCGCCCGCGTGGCCGCCGCGACCCTGCCTTTCTTCGGCATGGTCACGACCCCACCCATCGCCCGCCACGTCCTGCGCCGTGCCTTCGGCTATCCCGACTTCCGCCCGATGCAGGCGCGCGTCGTCTCCGCCGTGCTCGGTGGGCATGACGTGCTTGCCGTGCTGCCCACCGGCGGCGGCAAGTCGATCTGCTTCCAGGTGCCGGCGCTCGTCGGCGGCGGACTGACGCTCGTTGTCTCGCCACTCGTGGCGCTCATGCAGGATCAGGTCACCGCGCTCCGGAATCGGGGCATCGCTGCGGCCGCCCTCAACAGCACGCTCGACGCCGGCCAGCAAGCCGCGACGATCGCCGATGCCGCGCGCGGCACGCTCCGCCTGCTCTACGTCTCGCCCGAGCGGTTGCCGCGCCTCTGCGACGAGCTCAAGGCCCGCAACGCCCGCGTGATGCGCCTTGCCGTCGACGAAGCGCACTGCATCGTCGAGTGGGGCCACGACTTCCGGCCGATGTACCGCGGGCTCCGCGCGGCACGCGCCGCACTCGGCGCCCCGCCCTGCGTGGCACTCACCGGCAGCGCGACCCCCGCCGTCCGCGCGGAGATCGGAACCGCGCTCGGCTTCGGCCGCGGCGCCGTCGAGATCGTCGCATCGTTCGATCGCCCGAACCTCCACTTCAGCGTGGTGCCGGTGGTATCGCGCGATGACCGTCTCGCGCGACTCGCCGTGCTCATCCGCACCACGCCCGGAGCGGCGATCGTCTATGCCCCGACCCGCGGCCTCGTGGAGGGACTCGCGCGCGTGCTGGTGGAGGCAGGGGTCGCTGCCGCACCGTACCACGCCGGGATGACGACCACCGAGCGCAGTGACACGTTGGTGCGCTTCCTCGACGATCGCATCCGCGTCGTGGTGGCGACGTGTGCCTTCGGGATGGGGATCGACAAGCCGGGCGTGAAGCTCGTCGCGCACTGGACGATGCCTGCCACGCCGGAGTCGTATTACCAGGAGGCCGGGCGTGCGGGACGGGACGGCAACGCCGCGCGCTGCATCGTCTTCCATCACCCGAGCGATGTGGTCTTGCCCAGGCGGCAACTCGATGTCACCTATCCCCGTGAGCGGACCTTGGAGGTGCTCTGGAAGACGCCCGAGCTCCGGTCGCGTCATCCACCCAGTGTCGTCGCCGCGGCCGACCGGTTGGCGGCCGAGTTGCGGCCGGATCGCGGAGTGGTCGACTGGACCCGGGTGCGGCGGCGTCGGCGCGAGGCCGAGAAGCGCCTCGCGGCGATGAGCAACTACGCGCTCACGCGCAGTTGCCGTCGCCGGGTGTTGATGGAGTGGTTCGGGGAGAAGATCGTGCGCTGTGCGGGATGCGATCGGTGCCGGCCGATGGGGCGCTGAGTGCGCCCCGTCGGCCGCGAGCGGTCACGGCCTGATGGTGCGGCTGATGCCTCGGCTGTCGACCGAGGTGGTGGGTAGCATCACGGCCTCGTTGATCCTGGTCGGGACGCTGTTGATCTCGCGCAGCATGGCGACCAGTGACCCGGCAAAGGTGTCGGCGGCGTCGTAGTTCACGACGTAGCCGAGATCGCGCATCGACGCGATCGTCATGCGCGAGAGCGGCATCGGCACGCCGGGAGACTCAATGAAGCCGGTCATCAACTCCGCCCGGAAGACTGACTCACGCCAATGTGCGTCGGCGGTGCCGGGGCCGAAGCTGTTTTCGACCGGGACCGGCCGCCCGGCGTAGCCGAGGGTGAGCGTCGGCCAGAGCGCGAGCGCCTGGGTGCCGATGAAGATCGGGTCGGGGCCGCCCTTGTCTGTGATGACCCCGCGGTCGGTCCAGATCGTGCCGAAGCCGAGGACGTGTCCCATCTCGTGCAGGATCAGCGGGAGCAATTGGCCATTCACTTCCCGGGTCACGAGGTCAGCGTTGTCGAAGCGCATCCGTCCGACGGCCGGGAGGGCGGACGGCGAGCGGATGGTGCAGGGTCCGGCGCTGCCGAGAATCCCACCCGGCCCGTCGATGTTCTCGACGGCGGCGAAGATCACCACGTCGTCGACGAACTCGTCCATCGCCGGCGTGCCGTTGCCGCAATCGCCTGCTGGGCGGGTGATTTGGATGTCGTTGATGTCGTCGGTGATGATCGACATCCAGCGCGTCGCGGCCATCACGAACGCGTCCCGCTGGCTCGCCTGCATCGCGGTCAGCAACCGCAGGTCGATCACGAACGGCTTCGCGGTGCCGGTGGCGGTGAACTCCACACGCGCTCCCGCGAATCCGGGCACGGTGGCCACGAGGGTGCTCAGCGGGTTTGCACGACCGAGTTTCCAGTCCTGGGGAGACGCGATCCCATTGGCGTCGGAGACGCTGGTCGTGCCGCTAAGGGTGGCGTCGCCGAACCCGGAGAGTGCGAACGCCACCGGGACGTTCGGCACTGGGGCGCCAAGCGCGTCCACCACTCGGACGCGCGGCAGCACGGGCACCTGGAAGCCGAGGGTGCCTGCCTGGGCGCTGGGTGAGACCGCCTCGAGGGTCGTGATGTTCGCGCCGAGGCCCTGAGCCGTGAAGACCAGGCGTTCGCCGGTCGGAAGCTGAGCCGTCAGCTGGTTGACACCCGCCGTCGGACCAGCCGTCCATCCGGCCGGCGTGGCCCGCCCGGCGGCATTGGTCACCGTATTCCCGCCCGTGACGGTGCCGCCCCCCGCCGTGACTGTGAACGTCACGGCGAGGCCCACCTTCGCGACACCGAAGCCATCGCGCACCTCCACGACGGGGAGGGTCGTGAGCGGCTGTCCCGCGAAGACGACAAAGTTCGCCGACCCAACCGCAGTGATCGTCGGCGGAGGAGCGGCGATCGCGGTCACGGAAATCGTGTTGCTGACCGTCGTGTTCTCGGCGGCGGCGCGGAGCGTATTGACGCCGGGCGTCGGGCCCATGGTCCAGGTGGTGGCAACCGCAATCCCGTCGGCGCCGGTGACGATCCGCGTCGGTGTCACCGCGCCGCCGCCGGCATCGATGCTGAACAGGATTGCCACGTTCGGCAGGGCGGCTCCGCTGGCGTCCTTCACGCGTACCTTCGGCGCGACTGGCGCGACGCCCCCAACCGCGATCACCTGGGCGCCGCCCTCGATGACTTCCACGGTGGCCGGGGGGCCGAGCATGGTGCCGCCTTCGCCTCCACAGGAGGTGAGGAGGGCGGCGGCGAGCATGAGGAGCGGGGCTTTCGACCGAAGGATGGAGGGCATCAGTGAAATATGGAGGGGACCGGTCCGGAACGTCGAGCCGGAGCGCCTCCGCGAACCCGGCTCGTACCCAAACGGAGGAATCCGGTATGTTCGAATCGGGGAAAGTGGCGGTCGGCTATTGCCGTAAGTTGCTGTCCCCCATAGCTTTTCAAGGATGCGAATCGATCTCCGCCGCCACAGGGCCCCGGGGGCCGGATCAGCCAAGGCGCTGATCCGCCGAATCGCATGCGGTATCGCGACACAGTTCCGCCGGTCACTCCTCCCCGCCAATTCGCCGCTCCAACCCATCTTGCGACAGCCTCGGCTTCTGGCTCGCGCCGGAGGGGCATCGGGCGCGCTCGACACGACCTTGTCGAGCCCGCCCGCCGCCATCCGCCGCTCCCGAACGACTGCGGGGCTTTCCTCTGGGCGGCAGCACGAGCCTCGACGGCTCGGGCGCAGGGGGCCTGGTCGGTTCGTGGTCGTCCCCGCGGGACGATCCTCCTCCACCCCTATAGTCGCGGATGGCAGCGCCCCCGGGCGCGTGCGGACCGCGAGGACTCTCCGTGAAGCGCGAGATTCTCATTTCAGGCACCCCGCGCGAGACGCGGGTGGCCATCCTCGAGGACGACCGTCTGGTCGAGCTCCTCGTCGATCGGCCCGATCAGCGGCGCACTGTTGGTGACGTCTATTACGGGCGCGTAGACGCCGTCCTCCCCGGCATCCAGGCCGCGTTCGTCGACGTGGGCCTCGAGAAGAGCGCCTTCCTCCACGCCTCGGACCTGCTCGAGCCGGAGGATGACGAGAGCCCGGCCGAGGCCGAGCCCGAGGACGTCGACGACGAAGCGGACGAGGAAGGTGAGGGCGACGACGACGCGGAGGCGGCCAAGGACCCGGCGACGGCGCGGAAGCGTCGCGGTTCCGGCGGCAAGCGCGAAGTCGGCGCCCGGCGGGCCGTGCCCGACATCAGCGAGATGCTGAAGAAGGGGCAACTCCTCCCGGTGCAGGTCACCAAGGAACCGATCTCGACCAAGGGCTGCCGCGTCACCGCGCAGATCTCGCTGGCCGGGCGTTTTCTCGTGTACATGCCCTACGCCTCGAAGGTCGGCGTCTCGCGGAAGATCGAGAATCGCGAGCAGCGGGCGAGCCTGCGCGAAATGGTCTCCCGGCTCCTCCCGCGCGATGCCGGGGGCGTGATCGTCCGGACCGTTGCCGAAGGCGTCACCGAGGACCACTTCCGCCGCGAGATCGACTCGCTGCTCGCCACCTGGAACAAGATCCAGCGCAAACAGCAGTACGTGAAGGCGCCGGCGCTGCTGCATCGCGAGGCGTCGCTCACGCGCTCGCTGATTCGCGACGTCTTCTCGGCGAAGGTCGACGCGCTCTGGGTCGACTCGAAGGAACTCCACGCCGAGATCGTCCAGTACCTGCAGCTGATCGATCCGGAGCTCGAGGCGCGGGTCCACTTCTACCAGGACCCCACGCCGCTCTTCGATGCCTACAAGATCGAGCACGAGATCCGTGACCTCTTCAAGCCGCGGGTCGACCTGCCCACCGGCGGCTATCTGATCATCCAGCCGACCGAGGCGCTGGTCTCGGTCGACGTGAACACCGGTCGCTACACCGGCAAGCGCGACCCGGAGAAGACCATCCTCCGGACCAATGTCGAGGCGGCGCGCGAGATTGCCCGACAGATCCGCCTCCGGGATGTCGGCGGCATCATCGTCGTGGACTTCATCGACATGGAGTCGAAGGGGAACCGCGACCGGGTGCTGGCCGAGCTTCGGACCCATCTGGGGCGGGACCGGGCGCGGACCCGGGCGTTTGCGGTGTCCGAGCTGGGGCTGATCGAGATGACCCGCCAGCGGGTCCGGCCCTCCCTGTGGGCCTCGATGACCCGGGAATGCCTCACCTGCAGCGGGACCGGGCGGGTCTTCTCCCCCGAGGTGGTCTCCAGGCGGCTGGAACGGGCCCTCAAGCGGGCCGCCGTGGACCAGAAGGAGCGCAAGCTGGCGATCCGGCTCCACCCGGACGTGGCGCTCTACCTGCTCGAAGAGGAGCCGAAGCTGGTCGCCACGCTGGGCCGGCAGTCGGGGCTGGAGCTGGAGGTCCGGGACGACCCGATGCTCCGGTTGGACGAGTTCCGGCTCATGTCCCGGCCGGCTGGGCGGGACGTCACCGAACTCTATGCGGTGGCGTAGCTTCGGGGTTGCCCCCCGGAAAACGGGGGGCTATATTGGCTGGCTTGGCAACTCAGACCCATTGGAGTAAACAGGTTCTATGTACGCGATTTTCAAGGCCTTGGGCAAGCAGTTCCGCGCGGAAAAGGGCGCGACGCTGAAGCTGCCGTATATGGAAGGGAAGGCGGCTGGCGACACGCTGACCTTCACCGACGTGCTGCTCGCCTCCAATGGGGATGCGATCACCGCTGGTGCTCCGACCATCGCGGGGGCTTCGGTCTCCGCCGAGATCGTGAAGCACGGCAAGGACGAGAAGATCTACGTCTTCAAGTTCAAGCGCCGGAAGGGCTATCGCCGGAAGACCGGGCATCGGCAGAAGCACACCGAAGTCCGCATCACTGACGTCGTGACGGGTTGAGGTAACACGTGGCTCACAAGAAGGGTGTCGGCTCTAGCCGCAACGGTCGCGATTCGAATCCGCAGTACCTGGGCGTGAAGCACTTCGGTGGCGAGTCTGTCACGGCGGGGAGTATCCTCGTCAAGCAGCGCGGCACCAAGTTCCACCCCGGCAAGAACGTCTTCCGCGCCAAGGACGACTCGCTGCACACGTACATCGACGGCGTCGTCAAGTTCGAGCGGAAGGACAAGGCGCGGCAGCAGGTGTCGGTCTATCCCAAGACCTGAGTCCTGAGTCGTGAGTCCTGAGAGGCCGGCCCCGAGGGGTCGGCCTTTTCGTTTACCCTCTCACGACTCAGGACTCACGACTCACGACCAGTCGCTCCGGCCAATTCCCACACACCCCCGCCACCCCCAACCCCTCCAGATGCTCCGCCGCCCGGGCCTCGTTCACCGTCCAGGCGATCACCCGGATCCCGGCGTGCCGGCATCGCTCCACCAGCTCCCGGTCGATCAGCTGCCACTCCTGCCAGAGGGTCCGAGCGCCAGCGGCCAGGACCGGGGTGACCGGGTCAACCGGGTAGGAGGACGAGAGAACCCCGAGCGAGAGGGTCGCGTCGGCCTCGTAGAGCCGTCTAATGACCCGGTGGTCGAAGGCGTGGACGTGGAGCCGCTCGGGGAAGGGGTGGCCGGTCATCAGGGCCCTGAGGCGCCCCAGGCCGTGGATCGAGACCCCCTTCGCCTCGATGAACACCTCAATCGGGGCCACCACCGCCAGCGCCTCGGCCAGCGTCGGGACCCCGCTGCCGTCCCGGAGCCGGACCGCCCCGATTTCAGCGGCGGTCAACTCGTGGATCAACCGACCATCCGCCAGGGCCGGATCGTGGTGCACCACCAGCTCGCCGTCGGCCGTCGTGTGGACGTCGAGCTCGACGCCGTCGCACGCCGTGGGCGAGGGTGCCACGCACCGTTCAAAGGCATCCAGGGTGTTCTCGAGGGCGTGTCCCGACGCCCCGCGGTGGCCGATCACCAACATTGTGGGAATCCGGTGTGGGAGGAGGGTGGACGGGGTGTGCGTGGTGTGGATATTACTTGAATACGCACATCTTATCACCATTGTGGACAAGGAGATGTGGGTAAGCTGTCGATGATCGATGATCGATGATCGATGATGGATGGTGGGTTGCCGTCGAGCGAGGCAGCTGGTCGCGGGTTTCCTATCGACCATCGATCATCGATCATCGATCATCGATTAACGGAGCTCAATTTGACTCGTCTTTACGTTTGATGACCGCCTTCGCCGCCGAGTTCCCGAACGATCCCGATCTGGTCGCCGCCTGGCGCCGGGGGGACGAGCAGGCCGCCTCCCATCTGGTGAGGCGGCACGCTCCGGCGCTTGGGCGGTACGTGGCGGCGGGTGGCGCCTCGAGCGCCGATGTCGAGGACCTGGTCCAGGAGACCTTCATCCGGGCGTTCCGGGGTCTCGATACCTGGCGGGGCGACGGCCCCTTCCGGGGGTGGCTCTTCCGGATCGCCGGGAACCTGGTCAAGGACGGCTTTCGGCACCGCCGGGGGCGGATCGACGTGGCGATCGAGGACCATGACGTGGTCGACGTGGCCGACCCGGCGGGCGAGCTCGCCGCCGACGAGACAGCGGAGCGGATCAGGGTCGGCATCGCCGCCTTGCCCCGCTTGCAGCGAGAGGTATTCTGCCTTCGGGTGGAGCAGGGGCTTGAATACCCCGAGATTGCCGCGGCGCTCGGCACGACGCCAGGCGCGGCGAGGGTCCACTACCATCATGCGGTGCGCCGCCTGAAGGAGTTGGTCGAATGATCTGCGAAGCCCTTTCCGACCGGATGCCGGCGGTGGCCCGTGGCGAGGCGAGCTGGGATGCCGACGAAGCGGCACACTTCGACATCTGCGACGACTGTCAGGCGGAGTGGGCGCTGGTGGCCCCGATCGCCCGCTCGGTCAGGCCGGCGCCGTCGATGGACCTCGACCGCATCACTCGCGCCGTGGTGCGCGGTGCCCATCCCGAGCGCCGCGTCGTGCCGATCGCCTCCCACCGTCGCTGGAGCCGTCCGCTCGTGGGGTTGGCGGCCGCCGCCGGGATCGCGCTGGCGGTCTATCTCCCGATGCGGACCGCACCGGGCAGCGAGGTGGCGGTGGTGCCGACTCGCGCGGTGACGACGATTCCGGAGCTGGACGCGCTCCTCGAAGATGAACTGAAGGTGGTGCTGGCGGCGGTCACGGAAGAGGCGCCGGCACCGGTGCTCACGCCGGGCCCGTTGCCCCAACTGGGTGACCTGACGGAAACGGAACTGCAACAGCTGCTGAAGACCGTGGAGGGATGACCATGCATTCGATTCGTGCCCTGTTCCTGCTCCTGGTGGTGGCCGCGGCGCCGATGGCGGCGCAGGGCGGCGGCCGGGGCAACCAGCGCCCCGGCGGTCCGCCACCTCGCATCGCGATGCTGCGCGGACAGATCGAGGAGAGCTTCAAGCGACGCGCCACCAAGGAGCTCGCGCTCACCGACGACCAGGCCGCCCGGATGTCGAAGATCGTCCAGGCCACCGGCGATCGGCGTCGCGTCCTCGAGGACGAAATGCGCCGGCTGCAGGACGCGCTCGACGGCGAGCTGCGGCCGGGCGTCGCCGCCAACGCCGACTCCGTGTCGCGGATGATCGACCGGATGGGGCAGAACCGCGTGGCCTACGCGGAGTCATTCCGGGACGAGATGCGAGACCTTGCTCCGGTCCTGTCGCCGATCCAGCGCGGTCAGTACCTGATCATGCGCGATCGTCTCCTCCAGCGGATCCGGGAGTTGCAGGACAATCGTCAGCCGGCCGGCGGACCGCCGCCGGAGGATTGATCTGAAACAGAAGCCGCTAGATTCCCGTCGAGGACCACCTTGGCGCGGAGAGGCGGAATGCAGCGATTGGGTGGCGTGATCATCGGCGGGATGCTGGGCCTGACGGCGGTCGCCGAGGCGCAGCATCCCGTTTCGGCGCTTCTCCCCAGGGCGGCCTCCTTCGATCCCACTGTCGCCGCGCCGCTCCTCGAGTTCCTGACCAACCCGGTCGTCGCGCTCGTGCTGCTGGTGCTGGCGATGGTGGGGCTGATCTTCGAGATCAAGGCGGGCGCCTTCGGACTCGGCGGCCTCCTCTCGGTCGTTTCGCTCGGCCTCTTCTTCGGCTCGTCGCTGCTCCTTGGCCTCGCCGGCTGGGAGGAAGTGATCCTGCTGGGGCTCGGGACGATCGCCGTCATGGTCGAGGTCTTCCTCCTCCCGGGCTTCGGGGTCGCGGGAGTGCTCGGCATTCTCTTCGTGGCCGCGGCGACGGTGCTGACCCTCGCGGGCGGATCGCCCGGAGGCGCCGACATCGGGGCCGCCTTGGGGATTCTCGGCGCGTCGCTCGCCGTGACCGCCGCCATCTTCTATGCCTGGATCCGGCACCTCCCGAACTCGGAGCGTTTCGCCGGGCTGCTGCACCACCATGGCGTCGCGCGCGGCGAGGGGTACATCTCCGCCCCGCAGCGCGACGACCTCATCGGCCAGCTCGGTGTGGCCGTGACCGACCTGCGCCCCTCCGGGACCGCCGAGATCGCCGGCGAGCGGATGGACGTGGTGACCGAGGGCGAGTTCATCGTGGCCGGTGCCACGGTGACCGTCATCAGTGCCGAGGGGTATCGGCACGTCGTGCGGCTGGCCAACGCCGCCACGCTTCACCTTCCTCATGCGAGTCCCACCCATGAATAACGACGGCGCCGGGCTGGCGATGCTGCTGGTCCTGCTCATGATCGGCCTGATCGTGCTGACGATCTTCATTCGCTTCATCCCGATCGGCCTCTGGATCCGCGCGGCCGCCTCCGGGGTGCGCGTGCCGTTCGTCACGCTCTTCGGGATGCGCTTCCGGAAGGTCGACCCGACCCGGATCGTCGATCCGCTCATCACGGCGATCAAGGCGGGGCTGCCGCTCGGCATCAACGAGCTGGAGGCGCACTTCCTCTCCGGCGGCAACGTGGCGCGGGTGGTCAACGCGCTGATCTCCGCCGACAAGGCCGGCATCCCGCTGACCTTCAAGCAGGCCACGGCGATCGATCTCGCCGGCCGTGACGTCCTCGAGGCCGTGCAGGTGAGCGTGAACCCCAAGGTCATCACCACGCCGAAGATCGCGGCGATGGCCAAGGACGGCATCCAGTTGCTGGCGATGGCGCGTGTCACGGTGCGCGCCAACGTGAATCGGCTGGTCGGTGGCGCGGGCGAGGAGACGATCCTCGCGCGTGTCGGCGAGGGGATCGTCAGCACGATCGGTTCGGCCGATTCCCACAAGGCAGTACTCGAGAACCCGGACATGATCTCGAAGACGGTGCTCGCGAAGGGGCTCGACGCGGGCACGGCCTTCGAGATCCTCTCGATCGACATCGCGGACGTCGACGTCGGCAAGAACATCGGCGCCGAGCTGCAGACCGACCAGGCCGAGGCCGACAAGCGGATTGCGCAGGCCAAGGCCGAGGAGCGGCGCGCGCTGGCCGTCGCGGTCGAGCAGGAGTACAAGGCGGAGGTGGTGCGTGAGCGCGCGAAGCTGGTCGCCGCCGAGGCGTTGATTCCGATGGCGATTGCGGAGGCGTTCCGCGCAGGGCACCTGGGCGTGATGGACTATCAGCGCTACAAGAACATGCAGGCGGACACCGACATGCGTCGCGCGATTTCGGCCGGCGGCGAGTTGCCGGGCGTCGGCGAAGTGACGGGGTGATCGATGGCCGGTGAGGGCCTCTTCTTCACGATGGCGGTCGTGTATGGTCTCGTGGCCATCGTGAAGCGCGCCGCGAAGGTGGCCCGGGAGCGGGCCGCCACGCTGGACATGTCCGGCGTGTCGGGTGGCCGGTCCCGCGCGCCGCAGACGATGGAGGAGTTGCTGCAGGAGATGCGCGGACAGCTCGACGGGGCGCGCCGTCACCGGGAGATCGAAGCGGCGACCGTGCATCCGGGGCAGGCGAAGCGACTCCCTGGCCCGCGGCCGCCGCGGACGGTACCGACCACTGCCAGCAAGCGCCTTCCGCCCACGCCGCGTGAGCCGTGGGACGTGGAGGAGGGGCAGTCGCTCGAGGTGGCGGAGCGTCCGATTGCTGCGGAAGAGATCGGTGCACGGCCGGTGCCGAAGCGGATCGACTACGACGACGACGCCATCGCGCTCGTGCAACGGCGAGTGGAGACGGCGCACCTGCGAGATGGGGCACTCGTCCCCGAGGACCATCGTCGGTTCGACAGTGCCATCCGCACGACGAAGCCCGCCGCGGCGCCCGTCCCGGAGAGTCGGGCGACGGCGCTCCGGCGGGCGATGGTCTGGCATGAGGTGTTGTCGCCGCCGCTTTCGATCCGCGACGGCAACTGACCCGACCCTATGCCTTGGGCGCTCCGAAGCGCTCGTCATAGGCGGCGATGTAGCGCTGGATGAACTGCTTGGCCGCGGCGGCATTCTGGAAGCCGCGGCTTTCGACGCGCGTCCCTTCGAGGTTCTTGTAAACCTGGAAGAAGTGCTCGATCTCGCGGAGGGCGTGCGGCCGGATGTCGCCGAGGTCGTGGATCGACTCGGCGAACGGATCGCTCGTCGCCACCGCGATGATCTTCTCGTCGGCCTCGCCGCGGTCCACCATCTCGAAGACGCCGACCGGTCGGACCTCGATCAGGCAGCCGGTGAAGACTGGCTCCGTGAGCAGGACGATCACGTCGAGCGGGTCGCCGTCGTCGCCGAGGGTGCGCGGGATGAAGCCGTAGTCGCCGGGGTAATGCACGGCGCTGTGGAGGACGCGATCGAGGCGGAAGACGCCGAGCTCCTTGTCGAGCTCGTACTTGTTGCGGCCGTGGGCCGGGATCTCGATGATGGCGGTGACGGTCTCCGGCGGGTTGGGGCCGGGGGGAATGTCGTGCCAGGGATGAAAGGGGCGTGGGGAAATCACGGAGTCGACCGGGCTGGGGTTCGGGGGTGGGCGTCGAGGGGAATTTAGGCGAATCGGGGGGCGCGTGCCGGGGTTGCCTGCACCTGCGCCTCCGATGAGATTCTGGGCACGCCCGAGTGGTGGAATGGTATACGCAGCGGACTCAAAATCCGCCGGGAGCGATCCCTTGCGAGTTCGAGTCTCGCCTCGGGCACTGGTGTAACGGCAAGTGGGACAACGAACAGCCGCCATCCTCTCGAGGGTGGCCGCTTTCGTGTGCATCTGGAAGGAAGACTGCCCCGCGCATGATCTCCCAACCATGCCGTGGGCGGGGTCGCTCAACCGACCGCCCCGGCCCGGTCCCGCGGCCACAGCACTGCCAGCACCTCCCGATCGGCGGAGTCGAGTCCCATCAGCCACCAGCTCCCGACGTAGGCCGCGAGGAAGCCGGCGACTCCCGCGACTTCGCCGATGACCGGACCGATCCAGGCCCGCAGGGCGAGTCCCGGTGCGACCGCGAGGAGAAACGCGACGCACGGCTTCCGGAGGGCGACCCAGGCAAAGCGCCATCCGAGGAGCCAGTGCAATTCGGCGAAGCGCAGCACACCCTGGGTGGCGTAGGCCACCAAGGTGCTGAGGGCCGCACCGAGAGGGCCCCAGAGCCGGATGAAGACGAGCCCGGTGGTCGCCTGCACCGCGGCGGTCACGGCGGAGTTCACGGTGTTGAGCGCGGGCCGCTGCACCATGATCAGGGTTTCGCCGAGCCCGACGAGGGTGTTGGTGCCGTGGCCCACCGCCAGGATCGCCACCCAGATCGCTCCTTCGCGGAATCCCGGCCCGAGCAGTGACAGCAGCAAGCCGCCGCTGATCCACAGCACCCCAACCATCGCCAGCTGAACGCCGAGTATCCATCGCCCCATTTGTGCGAAACTCTCGGCGACGGAATCCCGGTCTCCTGCCGCCAGCTGTCCCGCCACGATCGGCATGAAGATCGGGTCGAAGACCTGGCGGAGCTTGCGCATCACCCCGGCGAGATCCACCGCCGCCGCGAAGATTCCGAGTCGCGCGAGCGTGATTCCCTCCATGCGGCCCACGAACAGCCCCAGCAGCAGGACGTCCATCCGGAGTGTCAGCGTGTTGAACAGGTTGGTTGCCGCCACCGGCGCTGCCAACCGAAGCAGTGGCCTGCTGACCGCTTCGCTCGACGGGGGAGGCGGTGCGCCTGCCACGAGCCCGCGAGCCAGGTTCCAGGCAACCAGGCCGCCGGCCAGGGTCCCGACCACCACGGCTATCACCGGTGCCAGCACGGTCAGTCCGAATGCGTGCGCCACCACGAGCACGATGATCGTCACCAGTGATTCGGTCAGGCCGCGGGAGAAGAGATCGTGCCGCATGACCTGCATCCCGCGCGAGAATCCCGTCGCGACCCGGTAGAGCATGATCCCCGGCAGTGCCAGGAGCAGCAGGCGCGCGCTCGATGCCACGTCGCCAGTGAGGTGCGCCTGCGCCTGCCACCAGCGGAGCCCCAGCGTGCCGACGCCGGCGGTCACGACGCTGCAGAGCAGGCCCCACCGCAGGGCCGCGCTGAGGATCCGGCGGCTCCCATCGCGGTCGCCCATTGCTTCGCGGCGGGCGACCTGTGTGGCCGTGGCGCTGTCGAGACCGAAATTGCCGAGCTTGCTGATCAGGTCGACGATGGACCAGGCAAGGGCGAAGCTTCCCAGCACCGACGGGCCAAGCAATCGCGCCACCAGAAAGGTGAACACGCCCCGGAGGTTCGAGGCCATCGTCGCAGCGAGGTTGACGAGCGATCCGCGGGCCAGCCGCACCCCGGCGGACGGCGCATCGCGAGATACCTTGTCCGTTGGCATGGGACTATTGTACACAGATGCACCGGGTTGGCCATGAGACGCGAAGCCGGGGAGATGTCGGGATGACTGGAGCGGCGGTGCCTGGGACCCGTGTGACGTACATCATCGGCGACTTCCCGGTCCGCTCGCAGCGCTTCATTCTGCGCGAGGTCCTTGCCGTCAAGTCCCTGGGTGCCGATGTCGTGGTCCACGCGTTGCGGCGCCCCGACGCCGACTGGCTTGAAGCCGACGAGCGCGAGGTGCTCGACGCCGTCTCCGTGCTCCCCCCGCTGCTCTCCTGGAGCACGCTCACTTCCCACGCGCACTTCCTTCGTCGCGCTCCCCGAAGGTACTTCGCGACCCTCGGGACACTCCTCGCACTGCCGCGACGCCGCTGGTACCTGGTCTTCCGGCTGATCGATGCATTCCTTCGGGCTCCCCACATCGGCCGCCGTCTGCTGACCGGGCCGGGGCCGGTCCACGTGCACGCCCACTTCGCGCTGCGCGCCACCGAGGTGGCCATGGCCGTGGCCGAATTGACTGGCGGCACCTTCAGCTTCACGGCACATGCCTATGACATCTATCGCATCCCGAATGCGCTGGAGGAAAAGCTGCGACGGGCCCGCTTCGTCGTGACCTGCACCCACGCCAATGCCGCGTACCTCAAGGCGCTTTGTCCGGACGTGCCGGCGTCGCGGATCGCGGTCGTCTATCACGGCGTCGAAGTGGACGGAGCGGCGGAAGCACCGCCACCGATCGGCGTGCCGCTGATTCTCAGCGCCGGCCGGCTGATCGAGAAGAAGGGCTTCGACAGCTTCATCGCTGCGTGCGGCAGCCTGGCTCGCCAGGGCGTGGCGTTCGACGCGGCAATCGCTGGCGAGGGGCCGCTGCGCGGTCGACTCGAGGAGTTGATCAACGCCGCCGGGCTGCAGGGCCGGGTTCGGTTGCTGGGCTGGCGATCCTATCGTGAGCTGGTGACACTCTACCGGCAGGCCGCGGTGTTCGTCCTGCCAAGCCGGATCACCGAGGATGGTGATCGGGATGGCATCCCGAACGTCCTGATCGAGGCGCTGCTGCACCGGGTTCCGGTCATCTCCACTGCGGTCTCGGCCATTCCTGAACTGGTTCGCGATGGTGAAACCGGCCAACTGATTGCGCCCGATGATCCTGCGGCACTGACCGACGCGTTGCGTCGGGTGCTGGCCGATCCCGCCGCGGCCCGCGCGACGGCCGAGGCGGGGAGGGTCGCGGTCCTCCGCGACTTCGACCCTCGGCGCAACGCGGCTCGTTTGCTGGAGCTGCTTCGCTGCACGGACGTCACGCCTGGGATCGGTGCGGCATGAGGATCGGCTACCTGCTGCACTCCTTGGTCCCGGGGCCGACGACCAATACGGAACAGGCCGTCAACGCGCTCGCGGCGCTGGCTGGACAAGACGGCCTTGCCGTGGACCTCTGCGTTCCGTCGTCGCCCGGTCCGCGGGCTGACGGGCATTCACGCGAGAAGGCAATCGAGCGCCACTACGGGCTTCCAGGTGGCACCTTCGGTCCGGCGCTGCGGCTGCGCGAAATGCCCTTGCCCGCGTGGGCCACGGGCCGACTCCGCGGGCTGCTCTTCGATATGCATGCGGCGCCGTGGGCGCGGCTCGAGCACTACGATGCGCTCTACGCACGAGACCCGGTCACGCTGGTTGGTGCATTGACCACCGGACTGCCGGTGATCTTCGAGACCTACCGGACCGACATCAACCGATCACGACGGTGGTGGCCCTTTCGTCGGATGGCTTACGGTGCGGACAACCTCGCGGGGATCATTGTGCACTCGCGCGTGGCACGACAGGCGTTCCTTGACGCCGGAGTGGACGCGGCGCACGTGCTCCTGGCCTACAACAGCTTCACGCGCCCATCCGATGGCCCCACTCCTTCACGACCCGCGGCGCGCGAGGCGCTGCGGCTCTCGGCCGACAGGCCAATCGTCTGCTACGCAGGCGGCGTCGGTCCCCACAAGGGAACCGACGTGCTGGCCTCACTGGCGCGGTTGGTGCCTGAGGCGTTGTTCATGATCGTCGGTGCGGCGCCGGGAGCTGTGCCGCCACCGGCAGAGTCGAGCGAGAACCTCCTCTGGTTGCCGCGCGTTGCACCGGCCGCCCTGGCAGCGTACCTCGCGGCCGCGGACGTCCTGATCTTGCCACCGACGGCCCGGCATCTCGTCGCATCCGGGCGGACGGTGCTTCCCATCAAGATCTTCGCCTACCTGGCTGCGGGGCGACCGATCATCGCACCGGACCTCCCCGACATCGGCGAAGTGCTCTCGATGGACAACGCCGTCATCGTCCCGCCGGACGACCTGCCGACCGCCGCCGCTGCGCTGCGCCGCGTGCTCGCCGATCCCCACTTGGCCGAACGACTCTCGGCCGCCGCCCTGCAGACGGCCGACACGTTCACCTGGCAGGCAAGGGCGTCACTCGTCGCGGCGTTCCTGCGGCAACGGCTCTCGGCCTGAGCAATGTCCACCGAGCTGCGGGCTTCGCATGGGGAGGGGAACGCGGGATTCGACGACGCAGCCGGATGGGCGGCCTCACCGGTTGCCTGGTTGCTACTGGCGCTTGCCTGTGCGGTCGTGGTCCGCCTCCCCTGGCTCCCATATTCCGTCATTGACTGGGACGAGAGCACCTTCGCCTTGATGGGCGACAGCCTGCTGCGCGGCCACTTGCCCTACGCCGAGATGTGGGAGAACAAGCCGCCACTCATCTTCGTCTGCTTCGCGCTGATCCAGTTGGTCTTCGGCAAGTCGATCATTGCGATCCGGGCGACCGGCATCGTCCTGGTGGCGCTCGCGGCCTGGCTGAGCGCGATGACGGCGCGGCGCGCCTTCGGGCTTGGTCGCTGGTCGTTGATGGCCATCATCCCGATCGTGGCGGCTGGGACGATTGCTCCTGGCTCCGGTGCGCTGATGTCGGAGCACCTGGCGATCGTCTTCCTGACTGCGACGCTGTACCTGCTGAGTGCCGAGCGCTTCGACGCCGTACGAGGTTTCCTGGTCGGCCTCTGTGCCTCGCTGGCGGTGCTGACACGGACCAATCTGGCCTACCCGGCGTTGCTGATCGGCGTGGCAATGCTGCTGTTGCCCTTGGCACCTCGCACCTCGAGGCCGAGGTTCATCGCCGCGACGGTCACCGGAGGGCTGCTTCCGTTGGCGTTGCTCCTGTACCTCTATCGCGACGCGGTAGACCTGCTCTACCGCGCGGCAGTATTGAGCCCACTGGCGTCGACCGAGGGTAACCGACCGTTCACGGGGGCCTGGTTCCGTGTTGCAGGCGATCTTGTTCTGGCGCTGGGTCGGCCGGCGATTCTGCCAGTCGTGCTCGGAGTGCTGATCGGGATCGGCTTCTTGGCGCGTGGGGCTGTTCCGTCATTGCCAGGTCGCCGGATGGCCGTGATCCTGCTCCTGGGGTGGCTGGGGTGTTTTGTGGGGATCAGTGCGGGCAGGCGCGTGTCGGGACACTACCTCATCCAACTGCTGCCTTTCATGGCTCCCGTGTTTGGACTCGCGGTGGCAGGACTCGCACGTCGTTGGCAGGCGCGACCGCGGCTGGCGGTCTCTCTGGTGATGGCGTGGTGGGGAGTGCCGGTCACCGCCGCTTACGTCGGGCACGCGCGGCGACTGGCGGTGGGGATGCCACTCTGGTCCGATCGGGCGACGAACGTGACGAGGTACCTCGATGCCGCAGGCGCACGCGGTGAGGTGCTCTTCCTCGCCGACGCCCACATCGCCTACTGGTTGCTCGATGCCAAGGTGCCGACGCGCAATATCCACCCCTCGAACCTCGGTCGAGTCGAGATGATGCGTGCACTCGAGGGGCCCGAGTGGACCACCTGTGGGGAGTTCGTCGCGATCTTCGCCCAGCGGCCGCGCTTCGTCGCCCTCCCGCTGCACGGCCCGACGCGGTGGGACGCAACGGCATCGGCGTGCCTTCAGGCCCAGCTGGAGGCGGACTACCAACCGGACCGGGTGATCGACCAGGTATTGATCTACCGACGGCGGGAGCTCAATGCGCCGTCGGCGGCGGAGGGAGCCCCCGCGCCAGTCGCTGGATCGCGCTGATCACCACGTCGGGACGCTCCTCGTGCAAGTGCAGGCCTGCCGCGGCGATGCTGTCGACGACGAGCCGCGGGAGGCGCGACCGCATCAGCGCGGTGTGCGCGCTCTTGATCCCGCTGCCGCGGGGGGCGGCGCCGATGAGGAGGTGGACCGGCACGGTGACTTGCCCCAGTCGTGGTCCCAGTGAATCATCGCGAGCCCGGGCCATCCCTTTCAGCGCGTCGAGCGTCGCCCCGAGGTTGCGCGCCGTCGCCGCGCCATAGCTGTCGACGACCTCGCGGGTGATCCACATCGAGTCGCCCGCCGTGGAGCGAAGTCCCTTCTCGAGTTCCTTCCGCATTCGGCCCTTGCCACCGACGACTCGGATCAGGAAGGCGTACTTGGCGGCCTTGCGGACGCCGCTGGTGGCCGCCTCCTCCTCCGGTCCTCCGTTGTCTGCGATGATGGCGCTGACCAGGTCGGGGCGGAGGAGGGACAGCCTGAGGACCGTCGAGACGCTGACGGAGTGGCCAAGCACCGTCGCCTGTCGCAGCTGCAGGGAATCCATGATGGCCGCCACCCGGCGGGCCTGCGCGGTGAGGGAGTAGTCGGCCTGCTTGGGGCGCGATGACGAGCCGATGCCGAGCGGCTCGACCACGACCACGCGGAAGCCCGCAGTGGCCAGGGGCGGAATCACCTTCCGGAAGGCGTAGGCCGAGCCGACCAGCCCAGGTACCAGCAGCACGGTCGGGCCGGTGCCCACGGTCGTGGTTCGAATCACCTCGCCCGGGCCGACCGTGACGTCGCGCGTCACGGGGGAGGCCACGAGGAGTTGCAGCAGGATCCCGAGCAGCATGCCCTGCCAATGTTGTGAGGGACCCGAAATCTAGCCAATCCCGACCCGAGTCCCTCGCATCGGGGAGAGGGGGTGCGGCGCAGGGATGCGCCGGAGAGGTGGTACCCGGATGAGCGGGCGCCCCGTATCTTTGATATCCCTCCCCCCTGAAAGTTCGGCTCGCGTACGAACGCTTCGAACCGTACCGCAGGCGAGTCGCGCCTGGGCGGGCTCGCCCGCCGGGGAGATGGCACACGGTGCATCAGCCCACCAGCATCCTGATCCTGGCCGACGAGTCCAGCAACGCCGTGGTTGGCGGGTTGTCCGTCCTGGAGCGCTTGACGCGCAACTGCCGCGAGGCGTGGGGTGAGGCGCAACTCCTCATCCTCTGGCGCGAGCCGAACACCCGTGGCCGCACCCGCCTTCCAGCCGGCCTCTCGGCGATCCAGCTTGACCAAGGCGCCGCGAGTCCCACACCCCTCCTCGCGGACGGCGATCTGCTGCTGCTGCGGGGCACACTGGTTGTCGGTCGAGGAGTGCTGCACGGCTTGCTGGCCACGGATGCAGCCGGGTCGGATGGATGGCCGGTGCGCTCCATGCCGTCTGCTCTCGTCGCGGCCCGACCCGCCCTCGATTGGGACGAGCTTGCAGCGCTGCTCCCAGAGCACGCGCCGAAGGCAGCGCCCGGGCGCGACATCGGATTCGTCGCCGTCGTCGAGTCACCGACCGACGTGCGGCAGGTGAACCGCCGTCTGCTCACCTCGCTGGGAAAGCCCTCCGACGGCTATGTCGCACGTTACGTCAATCGCGCCTTCTCGACGCGGCTGACTGGCTGGCTCGCCAACACCTCCGTGACCCCCAACATGGTCTCGGTCGTCGTGCTTGCATTCGCACTCAGCGCGGCCTGGTTCCTCGCCCGGGGGAACGCCCTCGGGTTCGTGCTCGGCTGTGCGCTCAACCAGTGCGCCAGCATGCTGGATGGCACCGATGGCGAACTCGCGAGGCTCAAGTTCCTCGACAGCCGCCAAGGGGCGTGGATCGACACGGCGATCGACCAGCTCGGCAATCACCTCTTCATCCTGGCGCTGGGGCTCGGCCTCTCCCGGCAGCCGCTGCTGAGCCCCGAGGTGCAGGCGGCCTATCTGTGGGAGGGCGTCTTCACGACGGTCGGCATGGCCATCGCCGTCGCGCTCGTGGCGCGTCACACGCGGCGCACCAGTCGCGTGGCGCACTTCAACGAGTTCAACGACAACCTGCGACGCGATGCCGACAAGGGAGGACGATTGCGCCGGGCCTTTGCGGCGGGCGTGCCGGTGTTCCGCCGCGACACCTACGCCCTGGTCTTCGTGGTCCTGGCCGTGGCGGGCGTCCCGGCACTGGTGCTGCATTTTCTGACCTTCGGCATGCTCGCCCATCTGCCGGCGATCGCCTGGGTATGGTGGAGTCACGAGCTCCGGCCAGCGATGGCCGACGCGAACCGAGGAGCGGCGAATGCCTGATCGGACACTCCAGACCATCATCCTCGCCGCCGGCAAGGGCTCCCGGCTGCAGGGAACGCCTCATCCCGTCCCGAAGCCCCTGGCGATGGTGGGGGGCCGTCCGCTGTTGGAGCACGTCCTCCTTCAGGCCGAGGTGGCCGGCTGCACCGAGGCCGTGGTCGTGTTGGGGAGCGGCGTCGAGGCAAACCAAGTCGCCGAGCATCTGCGCTCCGTCCAGACTGCGCTGGCGGTGCGAGTCGTCTACAATCGGGACGTCGATTCGCCGAATGGAGTGTCGCTGCTGGCAGCGGAGTCCGTGGCGAACGATCGCTTCTTCGTGCAGGTGGCCGATCACGTCTTCACGGAGTTCGTCCTCTCGAAGCTTGAGGACGACGCCGTGCTGCCGGACGGGGCGGTCCGCTTGCTCGTGGACTACGCACCCGACGGCATTGACCTGGAGGACGCCACGAAGGTCCAGGCCGATGCCGGATTGATTCGGGGAATCGGCAAGGAGCTCGCCACCTGGGATGCCGTGGACACCGGTTGCTTCCTGATGGATCGTCGCGTGTTCGATGCGCTTCGCGCTGCGGGGCGCGGTGGCTCACCACCGACACTCTCGGACGGCATGACTCGGCTGGCGGAGGCGGGGTTGCTCGTTGCGGTCGAGCTGGGCGACGTGGCTTGGGCTGACGTGGACACACCGGCAGACCTGGCACGCGCCGAGGGGCTGCAGTGCGCCGGTAGCGGCGTGGCGGGCTAGTCGGCACCTCGTGGTCACTCGAACGCTCCCGCTGTCCCTGACCCCTGGCACTCCGCCTGTGCTCCTCGCGGCGCTGCTTTCGGCCGCGCTGGCGCTCCCGACCGCAGTCGCCGCACAACGCGCCTCGCAAGGCACCACCGGCGCCACACAGCCCAGCGCCATCATCCAGCGCATCGAACTCAACCGGGAAGCGGTCTTCGACTCGACGGAAGCCCGACGTCATTGGCTGGCGCGGGTGGCGAACTCGTTGCACGTCCTGACCCGGCGATCCACGATCGAACACGAGATGCTGCTGCGGCCAGGCAGCCGGTACGACACCGTGCTCGCCGTGGAAACGGCACAGAATCTCCGCAACATGGGGATCTTCAGTCGCGTGCGGGTGGACTCGGTGCGTGCGGCCGACGGCCTGGTCGCACGAGTGACAACGCGAGATGCCTGGAGCACCACCGCGGATCTGCGCTTCCGTGGCTCGGGCGAACAGTTGGACTATCAGGTCACCCTCGACGACGAGAACCTCCTCGGCACCGGCACCCGCATCGGGGCGCGCTACCGGAAGACCCCCGACCGCTCGTGGCGAACCGTGACACTTTCCCGGCGACGGTTGATCGCCAGGCGCATCGGCGCCGACGTCCGATTCGATTTCCGTTCTGATGGTGAGCGGCAGCAGGTCGGGATCACCCAGCCGCTCTTCTCCGTGCGCAGTCGGTTCGGCTTCGAGTTCCGCGCCGAGCGCAGCGACGAGCGGGTCCTCCGATTCCGCGGTGGCGAGGTGGAGGCGTCCGATACGCTCTGGCGCGAATACCGGATCGGCCGGGCGGACGTGACCACGGCGATCAGGTCGGGTTCGGGGGGCTACCTGCGCCTCGGCCTGACCGCGCTGCTGCGGCGGGATGACTATGCTCGTTCCCAGTCCGGGCCCTTCGGGCGTGACGTCGTGGCGACCGGCGGGCCATTCCTCGAATGGCGGCGGGCCGACTACCTCAGCGCCCCTCGGTTCATCGGCCTGGGTCGCGACGAGGAAGTCGTGGACCTCGGTTCGTCGGTGCGGTTCGGGGTGCTCGCGGCCCCGGCGATCTTCGGCTACGCGGCGAATGGCATCGGCGGCCTCGCGCTCGTGCACCACGGCATGCGGATGCCACGCGGTTTCGCGATGCTTGACGCCGCCGCGAACGGACGCTTCACCAAGGCGGGTCTCGACTCCGGCTCGGTGTTCGTCGCCGGGACGATGGCACTCAAGCCGTTTCGGGACCACCTGCTGCTGGTGCATGCGCGCGCGGGATGGATCGAGGCCCCCCGTCCGGGCACGGAATACGACTATGGCCTTGTCGAGGGGCCCCGCGCCTACCGCACCCACGCCTTCACCGGTGACCGAGCCGTGTTCATGACCGGCGAATACCGGGTCATCCTCCCGCGCGCAGTGCTGGGTCTTGCCAACGTCGGTGTCGCGGCATTCGGCGACTACGGTGGTGCGTGGTTCGCCGGTTCGCCGTCGCGCTACGGGTCGTCGGTTGGTGTGGGGATGCGGTGGGGCATCAATCGCTCGGCCGGCCTCAGCCCCAGTCGTCTCGACCTGGCCTATCGCGGAGCGACTGAAGTGCTCCCGGGTGGTTGGGTCATTTCCGTGGGCCGGGGGCTGACGATTTCGACCAGCCCGAGGTGAATCGCGGGGCAGCCGCGGCCGCAGATCACCGCTGTGAAGTCATGGCTTGGTGGCTGCTGGCATGACCCGATTCGCCGCTACCAGAAAGTCCGACAACCGCTGGTCGCGGAGCGCCCGCTGCCAGAGGCGGGTCACCTCCGCCGGATGCTGGGCGGCGATGCTGCGCAACTGCAGTGGATCGGCGTGGACATCGTAGAGCGCCGGTTCGCCGGTCACCTGGTCAAGCACGAGGCCGAAGCGATCGTCCTCCGCATAGAGTGCGTCGTCGCGGGCCATCGTCACGGTGCGCCCCGGACCTGCCGGAGTGAGCAGACTGCGCCCCAGCCACGGGACCGGTTCACGGAGGCCGAGCAGGTCGCCCACCGTGGGTGCGAGATCGAGGAGCGAGGCCACCTCGTCATGGCGGCCGAGGGGCAGTCGGGGATGTGCGCCGACGATGACCAGCGGAGTCCACACCGATTCCCGCCAACCATTGCGCTGGCCTGCCGTCCCGTCATGCTCTCCCAGGTTGTAGCCGTGGTCGCCGGTCACCACGATCAGGGTCCGCGCAAACCACGATTCCTGCCGCAACGACTCGATCAACTGCCGCACCGCATCGTCGGTGTACCGCATGGTGATCCGGATTGCCTCGGCGGGAACGAGCTTCCCGCCGCCGGTCTGGATGTCCTCGGCGTGGCGGAACGGATAGTGGTTCGTGATCGACACCACCGTCGCGAAGAACGGCCCGGCGCGGCCGGCGGTGCGAATCTCCTCGGCGGCCCGGGCAAACGACTCTCGGTCGCGTTCGTTCGCGTCGCGGTAGAACCGGATCTCGTCGTACCATTGCCGCAGCCAGATGCTCTCGTTGTCCCAGTCGGGATCGGATCCCGTGAGAAAGAGGGTCCGCCATCCCCGTTCCCGCAACAGGGCAGGGAGACAGGCGAGTGCCGTGTAGGTGAACGTGGTGGTGATATGATGCGCCGCGTGGGGCCGGATGGAACAATGCCCGGCGATGAAGCCACTCACCGTCGGCGGCCCGAAGGAGAGGTGGCGCACCCAGGTTGCACCGTGGGTCGACGTCGCGAGGCTGTCGAGGTAGGGTGTCGCGGAGCCGCGTGGATCCGGATTGAGGTGGCCGACATTCCACCCGCGAAAGGTCTCGAGCTGCAGGTAGATCACGTTCCATGATTGCGCTGGGGTCGGCGTCGTGCCGCCGGTGGGCGCGCGCATCAGCGGATGCAGTGGGTCGGTACCGAAGCGCCAGTGGGTGTCGCCACTCTCGGTGATCCACGCCGACTGGTACTCCTGCACGAGCGCCGGGTAGTCCGGCGGTTCCGCGGCCAACGAGGTGGACGTCCCCACTTCGAACGCCAGCGTCAGGACGGCGGGCTGGATGCGGCCGCGACGAGACCTGCCGTGAGGCTGCACGAAGAGGACGAGGGGGATCACGACTGGCAGCATTACGGCGCCCCACGTCGCGACCCAGTGCCATGTGGTGGTCCGCGAGGTACCGGCTGCGATGATGCGCCTGCCGGCCACCCAGGCGAGCAGCGGCATCGCGACCAGCACGAGCAGCGGCAGGTAAGGCCCGCCGCGGTCCCCGGCCATCGCGTAGAAGTTGTCCGCCCCCCAGGCCTGGACGTCACGATAGGTCCGGACCAGTGACACCGTCAGGTGCGTCCCCATGAAGCGCATCACTTCGTTGTCGAGGTGATCGAGGACGACGACCGTTGCCAGTACTGCCAGATGGGTGAGGTGCCACCGCCGGGCTGTCCTGAGCGCGAGCGGGCTGCGTCGCAGCAGCCAGTGCACTTGGAATGGCAGCGAGACGAGGGCGACGCCGAGCAGGTTGTAGAGGAGCGCGTACCAGAAATAGCGATTCCAGTCGACCAGGTAGGGCTCGCCGTAGGGCGTGCGGCGCGCGAAGAGAAACGCCTCTTGGACGGCCATGGTGAGCCACGCCAGCGCGACGAGCTGGAGGGCGACGAGGCGGTGGGAGGCTGCCGAGGAGGTGTCGGCGTGGGGCGCGGTCATCGAGGGGATGATAGTGTCGCGCGAAGCAACCCGCAGGGGGCTGGAATCGGGGTTCTGATCGCACGGCCCGCCACGCCGCTCTGTGGATTCCGATGTCCGGGATCTGCGGCTGGGGACCGTGGCGCTCTGCCACCGGCCAACCCTGGTCGGCCATCGGGAGTTACTTTCCGCGGGAATACCCTGGGTCCCCCGTCGGAGATGCCCCCGTGACCGACCCCCGCTTCAACGACAAAGAGATGGCGCTGATCCTGCGCCGTGCGGTCGAGCTGTCGAGCGGCGAGGAGCGGCAGCACTCGCTCGCCGACATCCAGCGCATCGCCTCCGAGATCGGCATTGCTCCCGACGTGGTGGTGCGCGCCGCCGCGCTCCCGCTCGCCGACCCGGAGCAGCCCTCTCGCCTCTGGGGCGCCTCCTCGGCGAACCACCTCACGCGGGTTGTGGCCCGCGCCGCCACGCCGCAGAACCTCTCCACGGCGCTCGCCCAGGTGCGTGCCCGCCTCGCGGTCATCGGCGAGAGCCGCGAGATCGCCGGCGGGATGGAATGGCGCTATGACAGCGGCTTCAGCACCGCGGCCGTCACGATCGTGACGGACGAGACGACGACGAGCATCGACGTGGCGGGGCGTGCCGATGGCACGCAGTTCGTGATCCATGCCGGCGCTCTGGCCGCCGCCGTCCTCACCGGCTTCATCGCGACGACCGCGACGACCCCCGAGTTCAGCGCGGCAGTCGCACTCGGGTCGGGCATCGGGTACCTGGGGGTCGCGCGGCTCTGGTGGAATCGGATTGCCGCGGCGAATCAACGCCGCATGCGTGCCCTCGCGGACGAGGTGGCCGCCCTCCTCGAGCGCGGCTGACCCGCCATGCTCCGCTACTCCCTCCTGCCGACCCTCGGGTATGTTCCTCCATGCCTGCCAATGCCATGACCGATCTGACCGCCGCCCCGCCGCTGCCCTTCGAAACCGCCGTCTCGCTGGTCCACCGCCTCGACGAGGAAGTGGGTCGCGTGATCATCGGCCAGCGGCCCGTGCGCCACGACATCCTGACCTGCCTCCTCGCCGGCGGTCACTGCCTCCTCCGCGGCGTCCCGGGGCTCGCGAAGACCCTCCTCATCAAGACGCTGGCCGATGCGGTCCACCTGACGTTCTCCCGCATCCAGTTCACCCCCGACCTGATGCCCTCCGACATCCTCGGCACCGAGGTGATTGAGGACGACGCCACCGGCGGCAAGCGGCATGTCCGCTTCCTCCCCGGCCCGGTCTTCGCGAACATCATCCTCGCCGACGAGATCAACCGGACCCCGCCGCGCGACCCAGGCCGCGCTGCTCGAGGCGATGCAGGAATACCAGGTCACGATCGGCGGCGTCCGCCACGAACTGCAGCGCCCGCTCTTCGTGCTCGCGACCGAGAACCCGATCGAGCAGGAAGGGACCTATCCGCTCCCCGAGGCCCAGCTCGACCGCTTCCTCTTCAACGTCGTGATGGATTATCCGGAGATGGAGGATGAGCGGCGCATCCTCGCCGAGACCACGACCGCGCGCGCGGCGACCGTGTCGCCCGTGACGACGGGCGCCGAGCTCGAGCAGGCGCGCATGCTGGTGCGGGCGCTCCCTGCGGCTGCCAACGTGGTGGACTACGCATTGCGCCTGATTCGTGCGACGCGCCCCGCCGATGGCCACGCCCCCGCGGCCGTGCGCGACTGGGTGCGCTGGGGCGCCGGCCCGCGGGCAGGGCAGGCGCTGGTGCTCGGCGCCAAGGCCGCCGCGCTCCTCGATGGCCGCGCCGTCCCCGCGCCGGAAGATGTGACCCGCGTTGCGCTGCCTGTGCTGCGGCACCGCCTGCTGGTGAACTTCCAGGCCGAGGCCGACGGTATCACGCCCGACGACGTGATCCGCCGCCTGCTCGACGCCGTCCGGCCCTGACGGGACTTCGGTGACCGCCTCGACACTTGCGACAGGTGGTGCCTCGCTCTCCGCCTCGGTCCTCGCCCACCTCGACGACCTCGAGCTGATGGCGCGGATCGTCATCGAGGGCACCCGGACCGGCGGCAATCGCTCGCCGTTCCACGGCTTCACCACCGAATTCCATCAGCACCGCCCCTATCGCGCCGGCGACGACCTCAAGCACCTCGACTGGAAGCTGTACGCCCGCAGCGACCGCCTCTATACGCGGCAGTATCGCGAGACCACCAACCTCGCCGTCACGCTCGTCGTGGATCCGTCGGCCTCGATGGCGTATCCGGACCAGGGCGTGAGCAAGTGGCAGTACGCCAAGATCGTCGCGGCGTCGCTTGCGTATCTCGTGGCAGAGCAGGGGAACACCGTCGGGCTCTCGACGCTGCAGGGCGGCAGCCTGATGCACCTGCCGGCCCGGGGTGGCCGGCCGCACCTGCTGGCACTGCTCGCGCGCCTCGATCGCCTCGACACGGGCGGCGCGTTCGATGCACCGCGCGCCATCGCCGGCGTGGGCCGACTGCTGCGGCGACGCGGCGTGGTGGTGCTCCTCTCCGATTGTTACGACGCCGAGGACGAGACGCGCCGGGAATTGCGCCACCTGGTCCAGCGAGGGCACGACGTCGCGGTGCTGCAGTTGACCTCACCGGAGGAACTCGCGTTGCCATTCCGCGGGGCCGTCGAACTGGAGGGCCTCGAGGACGGCACGCGCCGCATCACCGACGCGACCGCCATTGCCGCAGCGTATCATGACGCGGTGGCCGCCTTCCACGAGCGGTGGCGCAGTGAGGCCGTGCGGTCAGGGATCGACTACGCGCTGCTCCGCACCGACGTCCCCCCGGCACGCGCGCTCCGCCATTACCTGCGGCACCGCGCCCTGCGTGCAGTCTCGGCCCAGCGCCCCGCCTCGGCATGATGTGGCTCCGCCCCTGGGCCTGGCTCGGCGCGGCCACGATCCTCCTCCCGATCCTGATCCACCTGCTCGGTCGCGGCCAGAGCATCACGCACCGCTTCCCGTCGCTCCGCTTCATCGATCCGTCCCGCCTCCTCCCGGCCCAGCGGAACCGCCTGCAGGATCTGCCGCTGCTGGCGGTGCGCATTGCCGTCCTCCTGCTCGCGGTCGCGGCATTGGCGCAGCCACGCCTCAGGCTGACGCCGAGCACGAGCGCCTTCGGCCGCAGCGGGACGCGGGCGATCGTGATCGACACGTCGGCGAGCATGGCCCGACCCACGCCCAGCGGCACGTCGGGGCGCGACGCGGCGGTCGCCGCCGCCGATCGACTCGACGGCGACGCCACCACGACTCGCCGTTTCCTGACGGCGACCCCCGCCGCGACGGCCCGCGCCGCAGCAAGCTGGCTCGACGACCAGCCCGGGCCGCGCGAGCTCGTGGTGATCTCCGACTTCCAGCTCGGTGCCTTTGACAGCAGTACGGTCACGGCGTTGCCGGCCTCGATCGGGGTGCGACTCCTCCCGATCGGCGTGACTGCCGCCGCGACGAGTGAGTTTGTCAGCCTCCAGGATGATGGCCTGGTCACCGCCACGGTCGCGGCCGATTCCGCGGCGAGCACTGTCAGCTGGCGGCGATCGGCGTCGACCGCCGAACCCGCCGGCGTGCAATGGCTCGTGGGCCCCACCGAGGCGGTTGCCGCTGCGGCAGCCAGGCGTGCCGCCGAGGGGATCGGACTGCCACTCAAGTCGTCCTCGCCGGATACCGTCGTGTTGGTCTTTCCGGGTGCGCCCGAGCACGCGTCGCTCCGCGCCCGCGCCACGCCGCTCCGCGCGGCCTGGATGATCGCCGTCGTCTCGCGATTGCGCGAGACCCCGCTGCTGGATCAACTCGCGCCTCCCTTCGTCGGCAATGGCGACTCGCTCCTGCCCGCGGTGTGGTCCGCGAGTGGAAGCGTACCGATCGCCGTGGCCGCGGATGGCAGTCGCCTGCTGCTCTTCGTCGCTGCGCCGGTGGCCTCGCCGTTTGCGGCGGCACTCGCGGCCACGGTGACCCGCCTCACGCAGCGTTCGATCGACGCGACCGAATCGGAGCCGATGGTGATCGCGCCGACCCGGCTCGCGACATGGGAGCGAGTGCCGGCACCGACGACGGCCGTCGCCGACCCCTCGCCCGATGCATCGAGCGGCCGATGGCTCTGGGGCGCGGCACTGGCGATGCTGCTGGTCGAGGCGATGCTGCGCCGGCGAACCGCGGCGAGGGTGGAGGAGAGCGATGCACTCCCCTGACGCCACAGTAGTGGCTGGCTTCCTCGATGAGGCCCGCCGTCGTCACACCCTCGAGATGGCACTGAAGGGTGCCTCGATCGGGCTCGGCGTCGCGGCGGTCCTGGCCGTCATCGGGTGGCCCGTGGCATCGGGGCTGAGGCCACTGTTGCTCTTCGGGGCGCTCGCCGGCACGGGCGGTGGATTGCGATGGGCGCTGCTCCGTCGAGCCACGCAGCGGACGGCAGCCGCGCGCATCGAGTCGCGCGCCCCGGAGTGTCGCAACCTGCTCGTGACCGCCAGCGAACTCCTCGCAGGGGTACGCGTCGACCCGTACATCGAGACCGTGGTCTTCCGCCAGGCCGCAGCCGTGGTGCAAACGCTTCGCCTCCCTAAACTGCTCCCCTTCCACAAGGCGATCCAATCCCTCGCGATTGCAGCAGCCTGTTGGGGCGGGGCAGTGGCATGGCGCGTGACGAGGTCGCAGCAGGCGGCCGAGGTCGCCGCGCTCACCGGGCCAGCCTCCGTTGGCGATGTCACCGTGACCGTGACGCCGCCTCCGTACCTCGGCCAGCGGCCACGCAGCTACCGCAACCCTGCGCGGGTGGAGGCGCTTCAGGGGAGTCGCCTCGCGGTCGAGGCGCGCGGACAGGTCGCGACGATTTCCCTGGAGACACTCGCCGGCCGTGCCGCGATGGCGAAACAGGGTGACGCCTTTCACGGCGACGTGACCGCTACCGCGGATGGCTTCCTGGCGCTCGAGCCGGCGCGCGCAGACGGTCAGCTCGGCGAACGACGGCTGATCGGCCTCACGGTCGTGGAGGATCGGCCGCCGCGGGTCGTGGTTCGCACACCCGGGCGCGACCTCCATTTTCCGGATGCCGCGCGAACCGTGTCGATCGCCATCGACGCGGAGGACGACTTCGCACTCGCATCACTCAGGCTGCGCGCCACCACGGTGTCGGGTTCGGGGGAACGCTTCTCGTTTGCCGAGCGTGACGTGCCGGTGACGATCACCCGCCGCGACGCGAACCACTGGACCGCATCCGTCTCGTGGCGCCTGGCATCGCTCGGCCTCGAGCCGGGGGACATGGTGGTGTACCGTGCGGTCGCGACGGACCATCGCCCCGGCGCGCCGCCGGTTGAGTCCGATGCGTGGATCGTGGAGGTCACCGCGCCGGGCAGTCTGGCCGCGAGCGGATTCGAGATCGATCCGGAGCAGAATCGCTACGCGCTGTCGCAGCAGATGGTGATCCTCAAGACCGAGCGCCTGCTCGCCGGCAAGGGGCGGCTGTCGGCGGAGGCGTTCGCCGACTCCGCCGCACAGATCGCGATGGAGCAGCGCCGCGTTCGCGCGGAATTCGTCTTCATGATGGGCGGCGAGGTCGATGACGGGCAGGGAGAGGAGGTCAGCCAGACCGACCTGAACGAGGTGAAGGAGGCAGAGGGGGAGGACGAGCTCGCGGCGGGTCGCCTCCTCAATGCGGGGCGGCTCGCGCTGGTGCGGGGCATTCGCCACATGAGCCTCGCCGCGACGATGCTTGGGACCGATGCCGTCCCGGCGGCGCTCGCCGAGGAAAAGAAGGCGCTCGCCGAGATCGAGAAGGCATTCTCCCATTCACGGATCATCCTCCGGGCGCTGACCCAGCGCGAGTCGCTCGACATGACGCGACGACTCAGCGGACAGCTCACCGATGCGGCAAGCACAACCGATGCCCCCACTCCGCTCCGCTCCAATGCGAAGGCCGAGGCGCTCCGACGTCTCCTCGCCCAGGTGACGCAGCTGACCGCGAGCCCTGCGAGGGCGAGCGTCGCCACGCTTGCGGAGCGGGCGCTCCGCATCGATCCATCGGACAAGGGGTTGCAGGCCATCGCGGCGGGATTGACGAAGGCGGCCGACGGCTTCGGGAGCGGCCGCGCGAGCGACGGCGCCCGTGCGCTTGATCAGGCGGCGACGGCGCTCGCGTCGATGGTTGCCGGCGATGCGCCGCGCGCCACGCCCGAGGTCCGCGGCGCCGAGGCGCGCAGACTCCGCGGTCGACTCGCGGACGCCCTCCGCGGCACACCACCGGGGCCGCCGTGAACGCGCGCATGGTGCTCCGCGGCGCCGCCGTGGTGATCGCGATCGCTGGCCTCCTCGATCCGACCCTGACCACGCGGCGATTCGCTCGTGCCGAGGTACAGCTGCTTGCGACCTCGCCCGTCCGCGACTCAGTGCTCGTCGCGTCGGTGATCCGGCGGCTCGGCCGCGACTTCCGCGTGGTCATGGGCGATGCCGGCCCGGCCGATGCCACCATCGTGGTCGGCGATCGCCCGCCGGAGCGGCCAGACCGCGTCCGCGGTCCCTTGATCGCGGTGGTCCCGCCTCGCGCCTCCGCATGGCTTGCCGTCGAACGCGTCACGGCGCCCTCCATGGCGCGGCACGACGAACGCGTCGTCGTCGAGACGTTGGTCCACGCCGTTGGCCTCACGGGGCAGCGGCTCGACGTGGCGCTCCTGGATGGCCGACGCGTCGTGGCGCGTACCAGCATGACGCCCCATGCCGCCGATGAGCGGATGAGGGCCGCGCTCCCCTTCGTCGCGACGACCGACGGCGCGGTCCGCCTTCGGGTAGTTGTCAGTGGAGCGGGGGCGGCAGCGGGCGCCGCCGATGCGATCGTGGATGTGCAGAGTGGGCAATACGACGTCCTCGCCTTCGACCTGCGTCCCTCCTGGCAGGCGACCTTCGTCCGTCGTGCACTGGAGAGCGATCCGCGACTCGCCGTCGCCAGCCGCGTGGTCACCTCGCGCGGGGTCAGCAGTGCGCGCGGCACGGCGCCGGCAGAGCTATCCGATCCCGCGTTGCTGAGCCGTTACGCCGTGGTGCTCGTGGGGTCTCCCGGTCAACTCGGAACGGCCGATGTCACGGCGCTCGAGCGCTTCATGCGCGAGCGCGGTGGGCGGGTCGTGCTGCTGCTCGATCAGCTGCCGACCGGGCCAGCGGCGCGGCTCCTCGGCGGAGCCGCGTGGCGTCACGACAGCAGCGGTCGGGTGGTCGATGTGGCCGCCGACTCCACACTTGGGCGGCTACGGGGCGCGTCGCTGGTGATACCGGCGCGGCTGCCCGGCGGCGCCGCGGTGATCGCCGAGACGGGCCCGGGGCTCCCGGTGATCTGGCGCTTGCCAATGGGCGACGGGGAAGTCGTGGTGGTCGGTCTCCTCGATGCGTGGCAACGCCGAGGCGTGGGTGAGTCGGACTTTGGCCGTTTCTGGCCGACGCTGGTGGCGGGGTTGGCCGCAGCAGTCCCGCCACCGATCGAGCTGTCACTCGACCGACGCGTCCTCGCGACCGATGACTCCACCGAGCTGCGCGTCACGCTGCACGATCTCGCCGCGGGCGGGGTTGGCGGCGCCACGGTCGAGGCGGCGGTCGTCGACTCGGTCGGCCGCCGGACCCCGATGCGGCTCTGGCCCGGCTTGGCGGCCGGAAGCCTGCGGGGGATGGTCCATGCACCGGGGGTGGGGCGCGCCCGGCTTGAGGTCCGGCGGGGGGGCGACACCGCCTCGGTCCCACTGATCGTCGATGCGGGTGCCCTGGCGGCGCGGCCGGCAGGGGAGGACCTGCTGGCGGCCTGGGTCGCCGGAGCTGGCGGGGTCCGGCTGGCGGGCGACAACCTCGCGCGGCTTCCCGACGTAGTGCATGGGTTGATCGGTGCGCCTCCGGCGCCGGAACCCTGGCACCCGATGCGCTCCCCGTGGTGGATCCTCCCCTTCGCCTGCCTCCTCGCCACCGAATGGTGGCTTCGCCGACGCGCCGGAGACGCCTAGATGACAGTTCAGGCAGATTTCGGTATGCTTGGCGACCGAGGCTCACCGCTCCACCCCCTCCCGACATTCCCTACATGCTGACACGCGAAGAAGCGAAGGCAGTCGTCGACAAGGTCCTGAACCTTGCCAAGGCCGATGGCGTCGAGGTCAACCTGACCGCCAGCGAGCGCTCCGGCACCCGCTGGGCCAACTCGACCATCACCACCAATCTCGTGCAGTACGATCGGAACCTCACGGTGACCATCCGTCTCGGCCAGCGCGTCGGGACGGCCTCGACCCGTGACTGGTCCGACGACGGCATCAAGGCGATGATCGCCGAGGCGCAGGGGGTGGCGGAGAAGGCGCAGGAGTCGCCGAATCTCACGCCGTTGCTCGGGGCGCAGGTCTATCTCCCGGTCGATGGCGCGCCGACGGAGATGATCAACCTGGGCCCCGCGGAGCGGGCGCGGATGGTGAAGGCCTCGCTCGATGTGGCGGCCGCGAAGGGCGTCGTCGGCGCCGGCTTCATTCCGAAGAACGACGTCGCGACCTGCACGGCGAACTCGGCCGGACTCTTCGCCTACTTCCGGAGCGCGGACGTCTCGTTCGCACTGACCTGCCGGATGGCCGATGGCAGCGGCTCGGGGTGGGCCGGGGCGATGGGGATCAAGGACATGCGAATGCTCGACCCGCATGCGCTGACCGAGATCGCCGCAAACAAGGCGCTCAAGAGCCGGAAGGCCAAGGCGCTCGAGCCGGGTCGCTACACGGTGATCCTTGAACCGCGCGCGAACGCCCGTTTCCTCTCGCTGGTGACTGGTGTCTTCCAGGCGGGCGGCGGTGGACGCGGCGGTGCGGGTGGCCCTGGCGGTCCTCCGGGAGCAGGGGCCCCGGGCGCTGCAGGCGCAGGGGCGCCACCGGCGGGTGCCGGTGGTCCGCCGGGGGCTGGCGGCGGTGGTGGTGGAGGCGGGGGCGGTGGCTTCGGTGGTGGCGGGGCCGCGGACTTCCTCAAGGACAAGAAGCCGGGCGACAAGATCTTCAGCGAGCTCTTCACGCTCAAGAGCGACGTCGGCAATCCGATCCTGCGGCAGTCGCCGATCCTCGGCACGAACAAGCCGGCGGCGCCGGTGACGTGGGCGGAGAACGGATTGCTGCGCAACACGACGGCGAATCAGCCGGCCGGGCTCAACAACTCGCTGGTCCAGGGCGGCAGTGACCTCTCGCTGGAGCAGATGATCAAGCAGACGCGGCGCGGGCTGCTCGTCACGCAGCTCTGGTACATCCGCGGCGTGCCGGCCGAGGGGCAGCCGCTCCTCAACACCGGGATGACGCGCGACGGGCTCTTCCTGATCGAGAACGGCGAGATCGCCGGTCCGGTGCAGAACTTCCGCTGGAACATGTCGCCGCTCGTCGGCTACAACAATCTGACGCTCGTGGGGAAGCCGGAGCCGATGGGCCTCGGCGAGTCCTCGGAAGGCGGCAACGCCGCCCTCGTCCCGCCGGTGCGGATCGAGGAGTTCTACATGACGTCCGTCTCTCCCGCCGTCTAAGAGGAATCCCCATGGAACCCACTCGTCGTGATTTCCTCAAGGGCGTCGGTGTTGCGGCCGCCCTGCCGTACGTTGCCCATGACGTCGTCGCCGACCTGCTCGCGACCTCGCGCCGCGGCAACGCCTACGAATCGAAGTTCAAGGCGCTCGCCGACGTCGTGCTCGGCGAGGCGCGTCTCGCCGGCTGCCGGTACGCCGACGTCCGCTTCACCATGACCTCCAACATTCCCGGCGGCAGCGCGAACTTCCGCACGGCGGCCACGGGCCGCGGCGGTGCGCCAGGAGGCGTCGCCGACAGCGCGGCGGCCGGTGGTGGTCGTGGTGGTCGGGGTGGTGGCGGCGGCGGTGGAGCTGGAGGTCCCGGGGGCTTCGGCGGTGGCCGCGGTGGCGTGCAGGGGATCCCGACCGATGCCGATCGGAAGGCTGCCGGCTTCGGTGTCCGCGTGATGCACAGCGGTGTCTGGGGCTTTGCCTCGTCGCCGATCGTGACCGAGGATGAACTCCGTCGCGTGACGCGCCTCGCCACCGAGATTGCCAAGGCCAGCGCGATCGCGAAGAAGACCGACCTGAAGCTCGCCCCGGTCCCGGCCTACATCGAGCACTTCATCACGCCGATGGAGAAGCACCCGACATCGGTCTCGGCGGCGGACAAGCAGGCCTGGGCACAGAAGATCGTCGACAAGGCGAGCAAGGTGGCCGGCGTCACGGCGGTGCAGGTGTCGGCGACCCACGGCTATGAGTGGCGCTACTTCGCCTCGACCGAGGGCTCCTACATCGAGCAGGAGCTGTTCACGACGTCGCCGACGATGAGCGTCACCGCCAAGGTGGGCGACGTCACCAAGACGCGCACCTATCCGGGCGTGTCGGCCTGTGGCGGCTGGGAGCTGGCCGAACAGTCCGACTTCCTCGACGTGGCGGAGCAGGTGGCGACCGATGCCGTCGAGATGTGCACCGCCAAGCCGCTCGGCGGCAGCGGGCTCAAGGACCTGATCCTCTCGCCGTCGCACGCGATGCTCACCATCCACGAGATCGTGGCGCACGCCACCGAGCTCGACCGGATCATGGGCTACGAGGCCAACTACGCCGGCACCTCGTTCGTGAAGGTCTCCGACATCGGCAAGCTCAAGTACGGCTCGAAGCTGATGAACGTCACCGCGGACAAGACCGACAACGGCCTGGCCTCCGCCGGCTTCGACGACGACGGCGTCAAGGCGCAGAAGTGGCCGATCGTCCGCGACGGCATCCTGGTCGGGCTGCAGACCAACCGCGAGACGGCGCACCTGATCGGCGAGACCTCCTCGCGCGGCTGCACCTTCGCCAATTCGTGGCGCGACTATCCGTTCCTCCGGATGCCGAACATCCACGTCGAGCCCGGCCCGGCCAACTCGCCGACCCGCGAGGAACTGATCGCCGACGTCAAGAACGGCGTCATGATCGACGGTCGCGGTTCCTATTCGATCGACCAGCAGCGGTACAATGGCCAGTTCGGCGGCCACATCTTCTGGGAGATCAAGAACGGCAAGATCACGCGCCAGTGCACCGACGTGGCCTACAACGCCATCACCACCGACTTCTGGGGCAACCTCGACGGCATCACCGGGCCGAAGGAGTACCGGAAGTACGGCACCGGCGGCGACGCCAAGGGCCAGCCGACGCAGACGAACTCCGTGTCGCACGGCTCGCCGTGGTTGTTGATTCGGAAGATGATGGTGGGGGCGGCGTTTGATTGAGTGGTGAGTCGTGAGTCCTGAGTCGCGAGAATGAGAATGGCCGGCACCCCACGAGGATGCCGGCCATTCAGCGTCTCACGACTCAAGACTCACGACTCACAACTACGTCATCGCATACACCGCCAGATTCACCGCGAACTTCGTGTTGTCGCTCCGCCGGAAGCGCTTGTTCTGCCAGGCGTAGTCCCACTCGCAGCCGTAGTCCTGGTTGGCGAGGATGACGCCGAGGCGGCCGGCGCGCTCGACGCCGCGGAGGTAGTCGTGGACGACGTTGTCGCCCCAGCCGTTGATCTCATGACTGGTCTGGGGCGGGCCGTCGAAGCGGAAGAAGGCACGGTAGAGCGGGTGGCGATTGGAGATCTTCGCGAGCGTGTCGGGGCCGGGAAAGGCGCGGCGCATCTCGGCGACGAACGAGGTGCTGTAGAGCCCGTTCACGTCGTGGTTGCAGTCGTCCGAGAAGAGGAGTCCGCCGCCATCGACGTAGCGGACCAATCCCTGCCGTTCCTTCTCGCTGAAGCGCACCAGCTTGTGGCCGGTCATGAAGAGGAAGGGAAAGGCGCCGAGTTCGACCGAGTCCGCGGTGATCACCACTTCCTGCTCGCGCACCGGGATGGTGGTGTACTGGAGGACCGCATCGAGGACGTTGGCACAGACCTTCGGATTGTAGTCCCAGTCTCCGGAATCGTAGCGCAGCCGTGCAAAGGTGAACTCGCCTCCCGTGGGCCGGGCCGCAAGGCGGCGCGGCGCCGCGGCCAGGGAGGCCGCGGCGCCGCTCAGGGATTGGATGAAGGTCCGCCGCTTCACGGCGTCGGGTTGCCCGGTTCCTTGAGCAGCTGGTCGATGAACGTCGAGAAGCGGGCCGTGTTGCCCTGGTCCCAGCCCGTCACGATCTGACGGATGATCCCCTTCTTGTCGACGATGATGATCTGCGGAATGCCGCCGACCCGGTAGTCGGTGTCCGGCTTCGGCTGGGCATACGCCCCGGGGACCTGCTTCGCCGGCGGGTTGATCGCGACCGGGAAGGGGAGCGCGTGCTCCTTGCCGAAGTACTCGCGGTCCGCCTCGATCTCCTCTTCGGGCGTGAGCTTCTGTCGGGTGCCGATGTAACCGTACAGCGAGGTCACCATGTAGCCGTCGAACGCCTTCCCCTTGAGCTTCTCGTTCAGGCCGACAAGTCCGGGATAGCTGTTCTTGCACGGCCCGCACCAGTGCGCGGTGAACTCGATCAGCGAGACGCGGCCCGGCTTCGGCGCCACCACCGTCTTGCCGTCGGTGTTGATCCACCAGGTCGCCGAGATCTCCGAGGCCTTGGTGCCGATGAGGGCGTAGCGGTTCCGGAAGTCCTTGAAGCTCGCGGTCGCCGGCGCACCGAGCTCCTTCTCCGCGGCGTCGAGGATCATCAGTGCGGAGTCCGGGTGGAGCCGATCGGCGTACGAGCGCGCCAGCGACGAATAACCGGCGATCGTCTCCTGCGGCTTGTTGAGCTTCTTCCCCAGCGCGATCACGGCGAGCGAGTGGGTCCGGAGGCCGTCGGCGACGTCGAGGTACTCGTAGCGGCCCAGCATGCTCCGGTGGGCGGCGAGCTTCAGGTCCGAGAGCGAATCGGGAAGCGCATCCACCTGCGCGACGTACCGCTCGGCGCCGTCGATGATCCCGAAGTAGGTGGGGACCTTCGCGACCTCCTGGTTCATCCGCATCAGCAAGGCCTGACCGCGCGCGCGGGGCGGAAGATCGGTGGCCGTGAGGAGACGCTCGGTGGCCCGGCGCGCCCCGCTCGTGTCCTGGACCATGTTGTAGAGCGTGACTAGGTCCATCAGCTGGCCGGCCGGAACCGTCGCGACGTCGAAGGTGGCAGCGCATTCCGCGGCCCGCTTCTGGTATTCGGCGTACGCGGCGCGACTCACCGCCTGATACTTCGCGAGCAGGTCCGCCCGGGTGGCATCCGTGGCCTTCTGGTACGCCTCGAGCGCCGGACCGACCTGGGAGGTCCGCCAGTCGCTGGCGGCCCTGCTGCAGGCGGCCGGGGTACCGGGGTCCGGCGCAGGAGCGACGGCGGCGGCAGGACGGGCAGGGGTCTGGGCACTCGCTCTGTTCACGACAGCAGTGCAGAGGGCCAGGACGGGCAGGAGAGCGACGGAGAAGCGAGGCGCCATAGGGACTCTCGGAGATGGGGCGGGGTTACGTTCAAGAGTACCCCGGCACCCGAGCGGCGGCAATCGACCCGGCCCCGGCGTTGCCTCCGCCCCGCCCGAGGAAAGCGATGACCGTGCGTTGCGAATTGTTCGCTGGGATGGCCGCTGTGGGGGTGCTGGTCGGCTGCTACACCGGGACACCGGTCGCGCCCCCAGGCAGGCCTCCGGCCCCCGTGCAGGAGTATTGGGGGTCCCCGGCGGCCCAGCTGGCCTTTGACCGCATCAGCCGTGACCTGACACTGCTCGAGATCCAGCTCGTCGAGGCCACCGCGCGGAGCGCACCGACCGACCCGGCCGTGGTAAGGCTCGCCGCGTCGCGGGACGCGGCACGGCGCGAGCTCGTTGCCCTCCCCAATCCGCAGATGGCGGAGATCGTCCTTGCGGAGCGTCTGGACGGTGCGTTGGACCGTCGCCTGAGGGAGCTCGCGGTCGAGCAGCGCCTCCTGTTGGCGCGCGTGAAGCCGGAGGAGCCCGAAGCACGACGGATGGCCGCGGCGGTGGCGGCGGTGAGTGCCCGGCGCGACGCGCTCCATGTGCGGCAGGATTCGCTGCACGCGCGGTATCAGGCGGAGCCAACGCTCTCGGCTGGCGAGTGGATCAGGATCACGCTGCCGCCCGGCGTGGGGCGGGGGGCGCGGCGCGCCCAAGGGCGCCTCCTCGAACTGCATCAAGACTCGCTGCTCTGGCAGACCGGCGGAGCGGGACCGCGCGCCCTGTTGCTCCCAAAAGAAGCTACGATCGAGCGGGTGGTGTCGCGGCGTGGGCATGCCTGGGAGGGCGCGATGCTCGGCCTGGTCGGGGCCGCAGTGATCGGGGGGATCAAACGGGGTCCGTTTGATGACGAGGCGGGGATTCGGACGATCCTTTTCGCCCCAGCCGGCGCTGTACTGGGCGGGGTGATCGGCTCGATGATCTACACCGAGCAGTGGGCGCCGGTCGTCTGGCATCGCTCGGCGACCTCGACCAGCGCGGCTGGAACCGGGATCGGGCTCCGCTGGGCACTCCCGCCGCTCGACCGGGGTCGCTGACCGCGGCGTCGGGGGTGGCTCTCGCCAGCGCTCCTCCCCGTGTATTTTCCCGCCCCATAGGGAACTCCCGTTCTCCGACTTCTCACTCCCCAACCCCTCGTGGGAGCCCATGGCGCTCACCGTGACGCATCGCTCGGCCGACCCGGCCACCCTTGGCACACCCCTCCTGATCGTTCCGGTCGCGAAGGGTGCCACGCTGCCACCCCTCGACGCCCTGGACACAGCCCTCGGTGGGGCGATCGGGCGCTGCCGGGCGGCGGGTGACTTTACCGGGGCCAAGGACGAAGTCGCCGTCCTCTACCCCTCCACCGGCAAAGCCGAGCGGATCATGCTCGTCGGGCTCGGTGACGTCGAGAAGGTGACGGCCTCGTCGCTGCGCCGCGCCGCGATGATCGCCGGGAAGCGCGCGCGCGTGCTCGGCGCCCCATCGGCCGTCCTCCTCTTCGTTCCGGCGACCGCTCCTGCCGTCGACGCGGCGAAGGCGGGACAGTCGCTCGCCGAGGGGCTGCCGTTCGGCGCGTGGCACTACCCGGACCTCAAGCGGCCGCCCGAGACGCCGAAGCCGAAGTTCGAGTCGGCCGAGATCGTGACGGCGACGGCCGACGCCGCCTTCGCCGATGGCGTCGCGCGCGGTGTCGCGATTGCCGAAGGGCAGACCCTCACGCGTCACCTCCAGATGTTGCCCGGCAACACCTGCACGCCGGCGTTCCTTGGGGAGCAGGCCGAGGCGCTGGGCAAGCGGTACGGCTTTGCGGTGACGGTGCTGGACGGCAAGGCGATCCAGAAGGAGGGGATGCACGCCCTCTGGGCGGTCGCCAAGGGCAGTGCGCTCGATCCGCGCTTCATCATCCTCGAGTACAAGGGCAGCGATGCCGCGCCGGTCGTGCTGGTCGGCAAGGGCGTGACTTTCGACACCGGCGGCATCTCGATCAAGCCGGCGCCGTCGATGGAGGAGATGAAGTACGACATGTCCGGTGCGGCTGCCGTCCTCGGCACCTTCGAAGCGCTGGGCCGGCTCAAGCCGAAGGCGCACGTCATCGGCCTGATTCCATCGGCCGAGAACATGCCCTCGGGGACCGCCTACAAGCCGGGTGACGTCGTCGGCTCGCACTTCGGGAAGAGCATCGAGGTCCAGAACACCGACGCCGAGGGACGGCTGCTTCTCGCCGATGCGCTCTCATGGGCGCGTCGCTACAACCCGTCGGCCGTCGTCGATTGCGCCACGCTGACCGGCGCGATCGTGATCGGCCTCGGGCACACCGCGAGCGGGGTGATGGGCACCGATGCCGCGCTGGTGGCCGAAGTGATCGCCGCCGGTGAGCGCGCCGGCGAGCGCGGCTGGGAGCTGCCGCTCTGGGATGAGTATCGCGAGCACATCAAGTCCGACATCGCCGACATGCGGAACACCGGCGGCCGCCCGGCCGGGAGCATCACGGCGGGGTGGTTCCTGCGCGAATTTGTCGAGGGGTACCCGTGGGTCCATGTCGACATCGCCGGCACGGCGTACACGGAAGGAGAACCGGCGACGCAGGTGCGTGGCCCGACGGGCGTCATGGTGCGGCTCTTCTCCGAGCTCGTGCTGGCCCGGAGCTGACGCCCCCCGTGTCGGGCATTCGGCTGGCGTGCCTGCTCGGCGCCCTCGTGATCGGGGGCGCCGTCGCGTCGCATGCCCAGGTGATCGCGCCGCCGCCACCGCCGCTCTCCGATTCGGCGCGCGTCGCCGATTCGCTGCGCAAGGCCGCGGCCGACACGATCTCCACGGCGGACCGCGTGCTCAAGGCGCAGGGGCAGGAGCGGGTCCTGCTGCGCACCCTCGACCCGCTCGGCACCACCGGGCTGCTCACGCCGCACAGCCGCATCGTCATCAGTCGCGACTCCATCGACTGGGCCACCGCCGAGACGGTGAGCGAACTCCTCTCGCGCGTGCCCGGGGTCTATCTCTGGCGCGAGGGATGGCTGGCGCGCAGCGAGATGCCGACCTACCTGGGCCGCGGCGCCACGTCGGTCGATTATTCCGTTGACGGCGTGCCGTACATTCCGGTCGGTGCGGATTCGCTCGCCGTCGATCCTTCGCTCTGGTCGCTCGCGCTGCTCGATCATGTCGAGATCGAGCGCGGGGCAGGGCAGCTGCGCGTCGCGCTCTTCACCCGGCGTCACGATCGGGCCGCGCCACGCACGCGGATCGGCCTGACATCCGGCGACCGTTCGGTCGCGCGCTACCTTGGCGCCTTCGAGCGCCGCTACCCCAGCGGCATAGGCCTCGGACTCGCGGCGGAGTATCTCTCCGTGAATCCGCCCGGCGGCGGCAGCGGCGGAGCGAACGCCACCAACGCCTGGATCCAGTTGGGGTACATCCCGTCGCCGCACCTTGGCGCGCAGTTCCAGATGCAGGTGCAGGACGTCGTGCGCGACACGCTCTATGCGGGCGAGGCCGGCGGCACCGTCCTGAGCCCCGGGCTCACCGGGACGCGGAGCGATGCGCAGCTCCGGCTCTCGTGGCAGCGGTCGACCGATGGCCTCGGCTCACGCGCGGACGTCGTGCTCGCACGCACCGCCTGGAGCGGCGAGGGCATCCGACATGACGTCGGCCGCGTCGGGGCAGTCCTCGCGCGCCGGCAACCGACCTGGTCGAGTCAACTTGCGGTGTGGCACCAGACCGAGTGGACGCCGCTCGACGCGCGCCTCGCGCTTGGCTGGGCGCCCTCGCGTCGGTTGAGTGCGGCGGTGGAGTTGGTGAGCCAGCAACACGATGGCGATCGCACCAGCGGCTGGGCCACCGGGCGTATCGGCTTCCGGGCACCGCTCGGCGTGACGCTCAGCGGCGTGATCCGCGATGGCCATCGGGTGCAGGCGCCCGCCGACGCGTCGGAACTCCCCATTCGCTTCACCGACGTCGAGGTGCTGGCCTCGATCGATACGCGCCGACTCAGCGTCGAGGTCGGTGGCGCTCGCCTCGATGGGTGGCGCCCGATCGCCTATCGCAACTTCCCGACGATCGCCTCGCTGAAGCCGCTCGACGGCACCGATTGGATGACGGCCCGTGCGCGCTTCGCCGCCAACGGCTGGCTCACCTTCGAGAGCGTCTACGAGCATCCGATCCGGGGCGACCAGCCGGATGGGACGCCGCCGCACCATGGGCAGACCACGGCGACGATCCGCTCGCGCTTCCTCCGCAATTTCCCCAGCGGGATCTTCGAGATGAAGCTTCAGGGCATGGTCGAGAGCTGGAGCCCCGGGGTGATCGGCCGCACCGCGGATGGCGCCCCGATCTCGATCCCGGGCCGGACCTTCGTCCGTGGCTGGCTCCAGTTCAAGATCGGGCCGTTCATCGCCTACTACGATCGGGTCAATTTCCGGGCGGTCCGGGCCGGTACCGTCCCGGGGTATCCGATCCCCTCGCTCGCCTCCTCCTTCGGAATTCGCTGGGACTTCCTGAACTGAGCGGGGCCGCCGGGGGCAGGATTCCCCCGGATGCCCCGAATCAGCTATCTTTCCCAGCTACCCTCGGTCCGGAGACCACGGCGTGGCGTTGAGCATGACCGGTTTCGGGGCAACGGAAGGCGATCTGGGGGGCCGGCGGCTCCGGGTCGAGATTCGGACCGTCAACCACCGCTATTTCAACCTGGCGGCCCGTTTGCCGTCGGAACTGGCGGCGGTCGAGGGGGAGTTGCGGGAGGCGCTGCGCACCACGTTCGAGCGCGGCCACCTGACCGTCTCGGTGCGCTGGGTCGAGGATGGCGCCCTGACGGCCGGGATCGACTGGAGCCGGGCCGAGGCCGTCGTGGCCTCGCTGAAGGCGCTCCGCGATCGCTTCGATCTGGGTGGCGAGGTGACGGTCGAGCTGGTGGCACGGCAGGCCGATGTGCTCGGCATCCGCCGCGAAGGTGAGGGCGAGGCCCTTCCATGGAGCGGATTGGCCCCGGTGGTGGCTGCGGCGGCGGCTGAGTGCCGCGCCTCGCGAGCCCGCGAGGGGGCGGTGCTGACGGCGGAGATCGCGCAGCGGGTCGCGTCGATCCGCGCGGCCGCGGATCGGGTGGCGGCACAGGCCCCGGCGCGCGTGACGCGTGAGCGGGACCGGCTGCGCACCAGCGTCACGCAGCTGCTCGACGGGATCGCGATGGACGAGCAGCGGGTGGCGCAGGAGATTGCGGTCCTTGCCGACCGGCTCGACATCACCGAGGAACTGGTGCGCCTGCGCGCCCACCTCGACGTGACCGATGCTGCGCTCGCCGAGGGATTGCCGGTGGGGAAGCGGCTCGGCTTCATCGCCCAGGAACTCGGGCGCGAGGTCAACACGATCGGCTCGAAGGCCAACGATGCCGTCATCGCCCACGAGGTCGTGGGGATGAAGGGCGAGCTCGAGAAGATTCGCGAGCAGTTGGAGAACCTCGAGTGACGCCGCTGGTGGTGGTGCTCTCCTCGCCCTCGGGCGGTGGAAAGTCCTCGATCACCAAGCGATTGCTGGCCGAGCGCGAGGACAGCGGCTACTCGGTGTCCGCCACCACGCGGGCGCCGCGGCCGGGAGAAGTGGATGGCGTCGCCTACCACTTCATGTCGCCGGAAGAATTTGAGCGGCGGGTCCAGGCGGGAGACTTCCTGGAGCACGCCGAGTACAACGGGCACCGCTACGGGACGCTGGTCGACGAGGTGCGTCGGGTGACGCACACCGGACGCCATGTCCTCCTCGACATCGAGGTGGTCGGCGCCCGGTTGGTGCGGGAACGCTTTCCCGATGCGGTGCTGGTGTTCGTGGTGCCGCCAAGTGGTGGGGTTCTCGCCGAGCGGTTGCGGGGCAGGGGCACGGAGACGGAGGCGGTGGTCGCTGGGCGGTTGCAGAAGGCCCTCGACGAGATGGCTGCCGCCGTGGAATACGATTACGTCGTGGTGAACGACGCGTTGGACGAGGCCGTGCGCATTGTGCACGCGATCCTCGATGCAGAAGCTCGGCGCACCAGCCGGCAGCGGGACGTCGCCGTCCTGCTTGATCGGCTCCGTGCCGAGGTCGCGGCAGAGCTCGCGCGCTCGACCGCTCATCGTTGACTGGAGGAGCATCATGGAAGTCTTTACGCCGCAGGAAGTCGCCCGTTACACCGGCTCGAAGTACCGGGGCATCCTGGTCGCCGCGAAGTTCGCGCGCTACCTGAATGAGTTCCCGCGTGACGTCGTGGCGAGCTGGGAGCACACGGAGGGCGCCAAGAAGCTGACGACGCTCTCGCTGCAGAAGCTCACCACCGGCGACCTCACGTTCCGCGAGCTCCGCCGGCGCCGCACCGAGGCCTGAGATGTGGCGGGGCCGACGAGTCGTCCTCGGGGTCACCGGGGGAATCGCGGCCTACAAGTCCGTCCTGCTCGCGCGCGACCTGACCACCCGGGGCGCGCTGGTGGACGTGATCCTGACCCGGGGCGCCACCGAGTTCGTCGGCGTCCCGACATTCGAAGCGGTCACCCGACGCCCCGTGCGCACCTCCCTCTGGGAGCGCGACGGGGCGCTCGACCATGTCACCCTCGGTGAATCGGCCGACCTGATCCTCGTCGCCCCCGCGACCGCGCACCTCCTCGCGCGCGCGGCCCTCGGCATGGCCGACGATCTCCTCACCGCGACGCTCCTGGCCGCCAAGGCGCCGGTGCTCGTCGCCCCCGCGATGAACGACGAGATGTACGCCGACGAGGCGACCACGGCCAACCTCGCCCTGCTGCGCGAGCGCGGCTGGCACCAGGTCGGACCCGTCGTCGGCGCGCTCGCGGAAGGGCCCTCCGACAGGCCGGGGCGGATGGCGGAGCCGGGTGAGATCGTGGCGCACGCTGAACGCGTGCTCGCAGGCCCAGGGCCGCTGGTCGGCCTCAAGGTGGTGGTGACCGCCGGCCCGACGCGCGAAGGGATCGATCCGGTCCGGGTGATCACCAATCGCTCAAGCGGGAAGATGGGTTATCGGATCGCCGAGGCGGCGTGGCGTCGCGGGGCCGATGTGACGCTGATCACCGGGCCGTCGGCCGAGCCGATTCCGGTGGGCGTCACCATCCGTCGAGTCGAGACCACGCACGAGCTGAAGGACGCCGTCGCGAGCCAGATGGCGAGCAGCGACGTGCTCGTGATGGCCGCGGCACCGGCCGACTATCGCCCCGTGCATACTCGGGACACCAAGCTGCCGCGCTCCGAGGGCGGCTTCACGCTGGCCTTCGAGTCGACCGAGGACATCCTTGTCGCAACGATGCCGCTGCGGCACGCCGGATTGACCGTCGTCGGCTTTGCGCTCGAGACCGGTGCGGCGATCGAGCGCGGCCGCGCCAAGCTCACGCGCAAGCAGCTCGACCTGATCGTGATCAACGACGCGCTTGAGGCGGGCGCGGGTTTCGACGTCGACACCAACGCCGTGACGATCCTCGACTGTCAGGGTGGGGAACAGCGGATCTCGCTGCGCAGCAAGGCGGACGTCGCCGAGGCGATCCTCGACGCCATCGAGCAGTACCGTGGCTGATCCGGTCCGGCGCTGGCTGGAGCTGCAGCGTGATCTCGGCGGCGACGAAGTGATCGTCGACAGCGCCGCCGACCTCGTCGCGGCGATGAACCGCCCGGCACCCAAGACCACTCGCACCACACCCATCGCCCCGACCTCCACCACGACCACCGCCGAGTCCCCGCTGAAGCCCACGCCGCGCACCGCCCCTGCGGCGCCTCCGCGTCCCTCACCGGCGGCGGAACCGAAGTCCGCCCCGATCTTCGGTGGTGTCCCCAAGCCGTTCGGCGATCCCGACGCCGTGTGGCGGAAGGGCGCGCCAGAGATTCCCGGTCCGGGACTGGCGGTGGCGCCACCCGCGGCGAGCGTGGCGAAGGGCGCGGTCTGGACGTCGCTGGAGCAGGTGGCGGGCGTGATCGCGGAATGTCGGGCCTGTCCGCTCTGCCAGGGGCGCACCAACACCGTCCCGGGGGAGGGGAATCCGGCGGCGCGGCTGATGTGCGTCGGCGAGGGGCCGGGGGAGAACGAGGACCTCTCGGGACGGCCGTTCGTGGGGAAGGCGGGGGAGCTGCTCGACAAGATCCTCGCGAATATCGAGGTTCCCCGGGAACAGGTCTACATTGCCAACGTCGTGAAGTGCCGCCCCCCGCGGAACCGGGCGCCGCTCCCCGACGAGCGCGAGGCGTGCAGCGCCTATCTGCACCGCCAGATCGCGCTGGTGCGCCCCAAGGTCCTCCTTGCGCTCGGCAGCACCGCCGCCGAGGCCCTCCTTGGGGTCAAGAAGCCGCTGGGTGATCTCCGTCTCCGGGTACATGCCTGGGACGGGATACCGCTCATCGTCACCTATCACCCGGCTGCGCTGTTGCGTAACCCCAACTGGAAGCGACCCGCCTGGGATGATGTCCGAATCGCCCGACAGCTCCTCGAACTCGACGCCTGATCCGTTCCAGGGACGCACCGTCCCCTGGAGTCAGGAGGCCGAACAGGCCGTGCTCGGCGCCATGCTGATCGACAGCGAGGCGTCGCTGCGCGGGGCTGAGCTGCTGGACGACCTCCAGTTCCACAAGGAAGGCCACCGCCGCCTCTTCCGGGCCCTCCGCTCGCTCGTCGAGCAGCGGATGGTGATCGACTACGTCACCGTGCGGGACGAGCTGCAGCGCCGGGGCGACCTCGAGCAGGCCGGCGGCGTCGCCTACCTCGACGAGCTGGTCAACGCCGTCCCGACCGCGGCCAACCTCGAGTTCCACGCCCGGATCCTCCGCGAGAAGGCGATCCAGCGGCGCCTGATCGAGGCCGCGACCCAGATCGTCTCCGAGGCCTACGAAGGGAAGACCACCGCCGCCGAACTGCTCGACAAGGCCGAAGGGAAGATCTTCACGATCGGGCAGCAGCGTCGCGACGACGGCTTCACCCGGATCAAGGAGATGCTCTGGCCGTCGATGGAGCGCATTGAACAGCTCCAGCGAAGCGGCAGTTCGATCACCGGGGTCCCCAGTGGCTTCGTCGATCTTGACGAGATGACCACCGGCTTCCAGAACTCCGAACTCGTGATCGTCGCGGCCCGTCCCTCGATGGGGAAGACGGCGTTCTGTCTGAACCTGGCGACCCACGCGGCGATCGAGGGGAACGGCGTCGCGGTCTTCTCGCTCGAAATGTCGAAGGACTCGCTGGTGCAACGGATGCTCTGCGCCGAGGCCCGCGTCGACTCGCAGGCGGTGCGTCGCGGCATGCTGCGCGACACCGACTTCACCCGACTCGCGCGCGCCGCCGGCATCCTGCAGAACTGTCCGATCTGGATCGACGACACGCCGGCGCTCACGCTGCTCGAGATGCGCTCCAAGGCGCGCCGTCTCAAGGCCGACAACGACCTCAAGCTCGTGATCGTCGACTACCTCCAGCTGATGCGGAGCCCGGAGTACGCCGACAACCGCGTGCAGGAAATCTCCGACATCTCGCGCTCGCTCAAGCAGCTGGCGCGCGAGCTCGAGGTCCCGGTGATCGCGCTGTCGCAGCTCTCGCGTGCCTCGGAGCAGCGCGGCGGCGACCGGATGCCGCTGCTCTCCGACCTGCGCGACTCCGGCGCGATCGAGCAGGACGCCGACATCGTCCTCTTCATCCACCGGCCCGAGATGTACCGCGACCTGCGCGAGAAGGCGGAGCAGGCGGGCGACTCGCTCGACGGGAAGGCCGAGGTGATCATGGCGAAGCACCGGAACGGCCCGACCGGCTCGATCGACCTCTTCTTCCACAAGCAGTTCACGCGCTTCGACAACCGCACCGAACGGGAGCAGTGATGGCGAAGGCCCGCGCGGTCTGGCGGTGCGTCGAATGCGGCCACGACCACCCGAAGTGGGTCGGTCGCTGCGAGGCGTGCGGGGCGTGGAACAGCGTCGGCGAGGAGGCCATCAGCAAGGCGCCCGCGCCGCGTGGTGGTGGGGCCGTGGCCACCTATGCGCCGGTGGTCCGCCTCCGGGACGTGACCGAGGCCCGCCTCGAGCGCTGGGGCACCGGACTCCCCGAACTCGACTTCGTCCTCGGGGGTGGCATCGTCCCCGGCTCGATGACGCTGATCGGCGGCGAACCCGGCATCGGCAAGTCGACGCTGCTGATGCAGGCCGCGGCGCGCCTCGAGGCGAGCGGTCGCACCGTGCTGTACGCCAGTGGCGAAGAATCGGCCGAGCAGCTGCGACTCCGCGCCGACCGCCTCGGCGAGGCGAGCGGCGACGTGCAGGTCCTCGGCGAGACTCGCCTCGAGGGCGTGCTGCAGGCCGCGCGCGCCATCGACGCCGCCGTCCTCATCCTCGACTCGATCCAGACCGTGTACACCGACGCCCTCGAGAGCGCGCCCGGCAATGTCGGCCAGGTGCGCGAATGTGCGGGGCTGCTGATGCGCTTCGCCAAGGAGAGCGGCGTCGCGGTGATCGTGGTGGGCCACGTCACCAAGGGCGGTGCGATCGCCGGGCCCAAGACGCTGGAGCACATCGTCGACACCGTGCTCTACTTCGAGGGCGAATCGACGCTCGACTACCGCCTCCTCCGCGCCACCAAGAATCGCTTCGGCTCGGTCGACGAGCTCGGCGTCTTCTCGATGACCTCGCAGGGGCTCGTCGCGGTGCAGAACCCGTCGGCGGTCTTCCTCGCGGCGCGTGCCGAGGGAACCGCCGGCAGCGCGGTCACGGCGCTCATGGAAGGGACTCGGCCCGTGCTCGTCGAGGTGCAGGCGCTCGCCGCGCCCTCCGGCTACGGCACGCCGCAGCGCGTCGCGACCGGCCTCGATCCGAAGCGCCTTGCGGTCATCCTCGCGATCCTCGAGCGGCGCGGCAACGCGTCGTTCGCGACGCTCGATGTCTTCGTGCAGGTCACCGCCGGCGTGCGCCTCACGGAACCCGGCGCCGACCTCGCCGTTGCCGCAGCGCTGTTGTCCTCGATGCGCGACCGTCCCACGCCGGCCAATGCCCTGTACCTGGGCGAGCTCGGCCTCGGCGGGGAGATCCGCCCGATCGGCGGGCTCGATCGCCGGCTCGCGGAGGCCGCGCGGCTCGGCTTCACGCAGGCCTTCGGTTCATCGCGTGCCACCGCTGCTGTCCCCGGCATCAAGCACCGGGGACTCGACCATGTCGACCAACTGGTGCGCACCATTGGGACGTGACGTCGGGGTGATCGTCGTCGCGGCTGGTCGGGGCGCGCGGATGGGCGGTGAGGTGCCGAAACAATACCTCCCGCTCGCCGGCCACCCCGTCTTGCTGCACGCGCTGCGGCCCTTCGTGAGCCATCCCGAGGTCGCCAAGGTGGTCGTGGTGCTGCCGCACTCGGACGCCGAGGCGCCGCCCGCATGGCTCGCCGATCTCGTGGGTGACGTGCTCAGCACGGTCGCCGGCGGCGCCGATCGCGCGGCATCGGTGCGACATGGCCTCGCGGCGTTGCCGGCGGACTGCACCGTCGTGCTGGTGCACGATGGCGCGCGGCCGTTCCCGCCGCGGGCCGTGATCGATGGCGGCATCCAGGCAGCGCGGGCCGGGCACGCGGCGCTCCCGGCGCTGCCGGTCTCCGACACGATCAAGCGTGCCGACGATTTCGGCCGCGTCATCGGCACCGTCCCGCGGGACGGGCTGTGGCGCGCGCAGACGCCGCAGGCGTTTCCGCGCGCGTTGCTCGAGCGGGCCCACGCCGCCGAGATGGCCGGCGACCTCGTCCCGACCGACGACGCGATGCTGGCGGAGCTGTTGGGGGCGGTGGTCGAAATTCTCCCTGGCACCGCACGGAATCTCAAGATCACGACGCGCGACGACCTGGCGCTGGCGGAGTGGTACGCCGCGGAGGGCGGATGATTCCGTTCCAGACGCCGGCCGAAGTGACCGCCGCCATTCCGAAGGTCGTGGCGCACCTCGCCGCGGATGGCCTGCTCGCCTATCCGACCGAGACGGTCTACGGCCTCGGCTGCGCGCCCACCGATGCCGCACTCGATCGGCTCGCTGCGCTCAAGGGACGCCCTGCCCGGAAGCCGTTCCTGCTGCTGGTGAACGGCCTCGAGATGATCGAGCAGTGCGGACTGGTCCTCACCCCAGCCGCCAAGGCGATGGCGCAGGAGTTCTGGCCCGGTCCGCTCACGCTGGTGCTCGCGGGGGGCGAGGGTCGCCTCCCTGATCGGTTGCGGGGCGGGGGTGGTGGCATCGCCGTGCGCTGGACCTCCCAGGGCGACATCGCGCGACTGATCTCCGCATGCAGGCAGCCGCTGACGTCGACGTCCGCCAACCTCCCCGGTGGCCCGACGGCGCCCGGGCCCGGGGCGATCGCCTCGCTCTTTCCGGATGCGATGGCGAACCACGACCTGATGGTCCTCGATGGTGGGGTCCTCGGCAACGTCCCGCCCTCGACGCTGGTCGATTGCACCACCGCCGTCCCTGCACTCGTGCGGGCCGGGGCGATTCCGCTCGCCGAACTCCGCCGTCGCGTCGGACGGATGGCGCCCTGATGCGCGTCCTCGTCGTCTGCACCGGGAACACCTGCCGCTCGCCGCTCGGCGAGGTGCTGCTGCGAGCGCATCTCGCCACCGAGCCGACGCTTGATGGCGTCACGGTCGCCTCGGCAGGCACCAACGCGTGGAGCGGAACGCCGGCGTCGGAGGGATCGTATCTCGTCGCGCTCGAGCGCGGGCTCGACCTCTCGGCCCACCGTGCGACCGCGCTCACGATCGACATGGTGCGTCAGGCCGACCTGATCCTCACGATGGGACGGAGCCACGCGACGGCCGTGATGGCGATGGGCGGGGCGGGGAAGACGCACACCGTGGTCGACTACGCAGGTCGCGGAGCGGACTTCCCGCGTGATGTCGCCGACCCGATCGGCGGCGAGGTGGAGGACTACCGCTACACCGCCGACATGCTCGACCAGTTGATGGCGTCGGTGGTGGCGCGGCTCGCCCGCGAGGCGACGCCATGAGAATCAGCGCGAGCACGCGCGTCTTTGCCGTCCTTGGCGACCCCGTCTCGCACTCGCTGTCACCGCGGATGCAGCAGGCGGGATTCCTCGCTGCGGGGCTCGACGCGGTGTACATCGCGCTGCCGTGCACGGCAGTCCAGTTGCCGGTGGTGGTCGAGACGCTGGTCGCGAGCGGTGGTGGCGGCAACATCACGATCCCGCACAAGCATGCGGCGGCGGCGCTCACGGGGACTCGTGACGAGCGTGTCGCCACGCTCGGCGTCGCGAATGTCTTCGGGTCGAGCAACGGCGGCGGCATTGCGCTCGCCAACACCGACGTGGACGGCGTGTTCGTCGGCGCTCGATCGCCTCGAGGCGCCACCCACCGCGTGGTACCTCCTGGGCACGGGCGGCAGTGCCCGCGCCGTCGTCGGTGCGGCGCGCGAGCGCGGCGCTCGCATCGCGGTACGTTCGCGCGCGCCGGGACGCGCCGAGGCATTCATGGCGTGGTGTGCGTCGATCGGCGTCGTCGCGGCGGCTGTCGACGAGTGCGAGGTCGTCATCAACGCCACGCCGCTCGGCCTGACCGGCGGCGACACGCTGCCGATCGACGCGGCGCAGTGCCCTGCGCTGCGGGTGGCACTCGACCTGACGTATCTCGAGCACGGGGCGACGCGGTGGGTCGAGGCATGCCGGGCGCGCGGGCTCCGGGCTGAAGACGGCCGTCACATCCTGCTGGTGCAGGGGGCGGCCTCGTGGCGTACCTGGTTCCCCGGCGTCACGCCGCCGATGGCGGTCATGCAGGCCGCCCTCGATGGTCGCCTGGGGTGAGGCGGCACGGCGGGTGGAGCGCTGGCTCCTCCCGGCCGAGTGCCTCGTCTGCCAGCAGCCGGTCGTCGAAGTCGATGAGCCGCTGGTCTGTGCCGGCTGTCGGATTCAGTGGCGCGCCCTCCCCGAGCCGCGCTGTGCGACCTGCGGCGAACCCTCACCGCTTGGGCTCGCCTGCCGGCTCTGCGCCCAGTGGCCGGCCGGAATCGGCCCGGTCCAATCCGCAGTATTCCTCGACAATCGGGTCCGGCACCTCGTCCATCGCTTCAAGTACGTCGGCTGGTGGCGCCTCGCCGACGCGTTCGCGGCGCGGATGGCGCCGCTCCTGACCGCACGGCCGGACGCCGACCTCGTCCCGATCCCGCTGGCCGCCGGCCGGCGGCGGGTGCGGGGCTACAACCAGGCGGAAGTGCTGGCCGCGGCCCTGGGGCGGCGAACCGGCCGGCCGGTCCGCCCCGATCGCCTCGTCCGGCTCCGCGAGACCCCCGCCCAGACCCGGCTCGCCCCGGAGGCCCGGCTCGCCAACCTCGCGGAGGCGTTCGGTGCCATTCCGAGTGCGCGAGGCGTCATTCTCGTGGACGATGTCTTCACCACCGGGGCGACATTAGTTTCCGCTGCTGGGGCGTTGCTCGACGCCGGAGCCCCCCAGGTGGAAGCGATCACCTTTGCGCGCGCCGAGCCACCGCTGGTGGGCGCCGCTGCCCGATTGAGACCCTTGACCCACTCGCACTCGAGTGAGGAGCCCGTATGAGCATCCGTGTTGGCATCAACGGCTTCGGCCGCATCGGTCGCAACGTCGTTCGCGCGGCGAAGGCTGCAGGGAACACCGACATCGACTTCGTCGCCGTGAACGACCTCACCGACACGAAGACGCTGGCGCACCTCCTCAAGTACGACTCGGTGCACGGGCGCTTCCCGGGCGACGTGAGCGCGGTCGAGGGCGGGCTCTCGGTCGACGGCGACCTGATGCGGGTCTTCTCCGAGCGCGACCCGGCGAAGCTCCCCTGGGGCGAGCTCGGCGTCGACATCGTGCTCGAGTCGACGGGCCACTTCACCGATCGCGACAAGGCCGCGCTGCACATCCAGGGCGGCGCGAAGAAGGTGATCATCTCGGCGCCGGCGAAGGGCGAGGACATGACGTTCGTGCTACGGCGTCAACCATCTCGACTACGATCCGACGAAGCACCACGTCATCTCGAACGCGTCGTGCACGACCAACTGCCTCGTGCCGGTCGTGAAGGTGATCCGCGACCAGTTCGGCTGGGTGCGCGGCTACATGACGACCGTGCACAGCTACACCAACGATCAGAACATCCTCGACCTCCCGCACAAGGACCTGCGTCGTGCCCGCGCGGCCGCGATGTCGATCATCCCGACCAGCACCGGCGCCGCGAAGGCGACCGCGCTCGTCATCCCCGAGGTGAAGGGGAAGATCGACGGCGTCGCGCTCCGCGTCCCGACCGCCGACGTCTCGCTCGTCGAGCTGGTCTGCACGGTCGAGAAGACCACGACGGTGGAGGAGGTCAATGCGGCCTTCCGTGCCGCCGCGGCGGGCGCGCTCAAGGGCGTGCTCTTCGTCAGCGACGAGCCGCTCGTCTCGGTGGACTATGTCGGCGACCGCGCCTCGAGCACCGTCGATGCGCTCTCGACCGCCGTGCTCGAAGGGACGATGATCCACGTCTCGGCGTGGTACGACAACGAGATGGGCTACTCGGCGCGTTGCGTCGACATGATCCGTCACATCGGCGCCCAGCTGTGAGCAAGCGGACCCTCGCCTCGCTCGAGGGGGTGCACCTCGACGGGCAACGCGTGGTGGTCCGGGTCGACCTGAACGTCCCGATCACCGATGGCGTCGTCGGCGACGACACCCGGATCCGGGCCTCGCTGCCCACGATCCGTTACCTCCGCGACAAGGGCGCGCGAGTGGTCCTGCTGTCGCATCTCGGCCGCCCGAAGGGCGGACCCGATCCGAAGTACTCGCTCCGACCGGTGGCCCGCGCGCTCGAAATCGCGCTGGGCTTTCCGGTGACGTTCCTGCCCGATCCGACCAGCGACGATGCGGTGGCCACCGTGCGGCACATGCCGCGCGGCGGCGTCGCGCTGGCCGAGAACACCCGGTTCTACCCGGGCGAGGAGAAGAACGACGAAGCGCTCGCGCAGCGCTTTGCCGCGCTCGGCACCATGTACGTCAACGACGCCTTCGGGTCGGCCCATCGGGCGCACAGCAGCACGGCGGCGATCGCCCACCTGCTCAAGCCGGCGGTCTCCGGTTTCCTGATGGAGAAGGAACTGAAGTTCCTGGGGGAAGCCGTCAACACGCCGGTGCGGCCGTTCGTCGCGATCCTCGGGGGCGCGAAGATCTCGGGGAAGATCGACCTGATCGAGGCGCTGCTGCCCAAGGTGGATCACATCCTCGTCGGCGGTGCAATGGCGTGCACCTTCTTCAAGGCGATGGGGCTCGAGGTCGGCAACTCGCTCGTCGAGCTCGATCGCGTGGAGATGGCCAAGGACCTGATCGCCAAGGCGGGCAGCAAGCTGGTGCTGCCGACCGGGGCGCGAATCGCCGAGCGCCTTGAAGAGCACGCCGTCACGCGCGGGGTGCCGCGCGACGGCATTCCGGCCGGCTGGGCGATGTTCGACATCGATGCATCGAGCGTGATGCAGTTTGCCGCCATCATCGCGGGCGCGCGCACCGTGATCTGGAACGGCCCGATGGGCGTCTTCGAGATGCCACCGTTCGACGCCGGCACGATGGGCGTCGCGCGTGCGCTGGCGTCGGCCACCGCGTCGGGGGCAATCACCATCGTCGGCGGCGGTGATTCGGCGGCGGCGATCGTGGCCGCCGGACTGGAATCGCAGGTCACGCACGTCTCGACCGGCGGGGGCGCGTCGCTGGAGTTCCTGGAAGGGAAGCCGTTGCCCGGCGTTGAAGCATTGGACGACGCCTGATGGCGCGCACGGTGCTGTTCGCCGCCAACTGGAAGATGCAGGTCGCCCCGGGCGAGGCACGGCTGTACCTCGAGCGCTTCCTCGCGCTCGACGTGCCGCGCGCGGGCCGCTCGCTCGCCTTCTTCCCGCCGGCCGTCTCGATCGAGGCGGTGGCGGGTGCCATTCGCGGCCATGATCACATCATTGCCGGTGCGCAGGACGTGCACTGGGAGCCGAAGGGCGCCTTCACCGGCGCGGTGAGCGTGCCGCTCGTGCGCGCGGCTGGTGCGGGCGCCGCGCTGATCGGCCACAGTGAGCGGCGGCATGTCTTCGGCGAGACCGATGCCGAGACGGCCAGGAAGGTGGCCGCGGTGCTCGGTGGTGGGCTGCAGGCGATGCTCTGCGTCGGTGAGACGCTCGCGCAGCGCGAGGCCGGCGAGACCGAGGCGGTCTGCGCTCGGCAGCTGCAGGCGGCGCTCGCCGGGGTGGCCCCGTCGGCCGACCTGGTGATCGCCTATGAACCGGTCTGGGCGATCGGCACCGGCAAGAACGCCACACCGGAAGACGCCAACACCGTCCACGCTGCCATTCGGGGCGTCCTCGAGGGGTTGGGTCTCCCCCGAACCACTCGGGTGCTGTACGGTGGCTCCGTGAATGCCGGCAACGCAGCTGCGCTCCTGGCCCAGCCCGAGATCGACGGCGTGCTGGTGGGTGGGGCCTCCCTGGACCCGGATGGCTGGGCGGGGATCTGCGCGACCCCCCGCCACTAGAGGTTGAGCCCGGTCCGCCGGGCCGCTATCTTGGGGGGCTAGGCTCAAACCACAGGACTTTCGGATGTTCGGTTTTCTGCTGACGTTGATGATTCTCGACGCCCTGATCCTTGCGGCGGTCGTCCTGATGCAGGCTGGCCAGGGCGGCGGGCTCGCCTCGCTGGGCGGTGGCGGCGTGCAGGCGATCGGCGGCCGTCAGGCCACCACGATCCTGACCAAGGCCACCTGGATCACCGGCGGCGCCTTCATGGGCCTCGCGCTGCTCCTCTCGGCCGTCGCGCCGAGCCGGGCCACCGCGGCCAGCGAAGTGCAGCAGAAGCTGCAGCAGGGGCTCCAGCAGGCGCCCGTGCCGACGTCGCCGCTTGAGGGCACCACGGCCCCACCGCCGGTCACCACGGCGCCCGCTCCCGCCCCCGGGACGACGCCCGCACCGGCACCGGCCGGGACCAAGCAGCCGTGATGGCGACCAACGCAGGCGGGACTCTTCGTCCCGCCTTCGTTTTGTTGGAGGACGGCACCTGGTTCGCCGGCCAGCTGGTCGGCCCGATCGCCAAGGGGTTCGGTGAGGTCGTCTTCACCACCAACCTCACCGGCTACCAGGAGACGTTCACCGACCCCAGCTATCTCGGCCAGATCGTCGTGATGACGGCGCCGATGATCGGCAACTACGGCATCACCGCGACGGATGACGAATCCGGTCACGCCCAGGTGAGCGGCGTGGTCGTGCGCGAGCTGGCCGAGCACTACTCGAACTGGCAGGCGGTGACGTCGCTGCCCGAGTGGCTCGCGAAGGCCGGCGTGCCGATCATCACCGGCGTCGACACGCGCCGGCTCACGCGCCACATCCGCGAGCGCGGCGCGATGCGCGGCGTGATCGCCGAAGGCAACGAGCCGACCGACGCGTTGCGCGCCGAGCTCGCCGCGTCGCCGTCGATGGAAGGGCTCGATCTCGCCTCGCGCGCGACGGTCACGGAATCGTACGTGCAGGGCACCGGTCCGTCGGTGGTCGCGATCGACTTCGGGATGAAGCGCAACATCGTCCGGATGCTCGAGTCGACCGGCCTGCGGGTCGAAGTCGTCCCCGCCGAGACGAGTGCCGCCGAGATCCTGGCGAAGTCCCCCGATGGCGTCTTCCTCTCCAATGGCCCGGGCGATCCTGCCGCCGTGGGGTATGCCCGCGAGACGATTCGCACCGTGGCGGAGGCCGGCGTCCCGACCTTCGGCATCTGCCTCGGGCACCAGCTGGTCGGCCTCGCCTTCGGTGGCTCGACCACCAAGCTCCCGTACGGCCACCGGGGCGGCAATCACCCCGTCAAGGAGCTGGCGACCGGGAAGGTGCTGATCACCACCCAGAACCACGGATTTGCGGTCCAGGGCACGGAATCCGGCATTCCCGGGGCCCCGGAACTGGCGGTGACCCACCTGAATCTGAACGACGGGACGGTCGAGGGGCTGCGGCACACCCGGCTCCCCGTCTTTGCCGTCCAGTACCACCCGGAGGCCGCCCCCGGCCCCCATGATGCCTTCCCCCACTTCGGCGAGTTCCTGGAGGCGATCCGGGCCCGGCAGGGGAAAAAGGTCGCAACCTCTTGACAGACAACGCTTAAGGGTCGTACATATCGGCCCGAAGGGGGCCTGTGGACGGCCCTCACGGTGTCTCCCCGAGGGGCTCAGATGACCAAAGCCGATCTCGTCGAACAAGTCACTGCCGCCATCGCCCGAACGTCGGGGCCGATGATCTCCAAGAAGGACTGCGCCCGCGTGGTGGACGCCTTCCTGGACGCGGTCAAGCTGGCGATGCGCGACCAACACAACATCGAAGTCCGCGGCTTCGGAACGTTCAAGATCCGTCGTCGCAAGACGCGCATGGCGCGCAATCCGCGCACCGGCGATCCGGTGGAAGTGGCGGCGCGTCCGGTGCCGGTGTTCAAGCCCAGCAAGGAGTTGCGGGCACTCGTCGCGCATGAGGAGTACATCGACGACGGGTCGGAGATGGACGACGACGATTGATGCGTCGCTCGGTGTTGCTCTTTGCGCGGTACGCCGAGCTCTTCGGCACAGAGACGGTCTCCGTGGATCTTCCCGATGGTGCCACCGTTGCTGACTTGATCGCTGCCCTCCGCGCGTTGCCGGGGGGCGCGTCGCTTCCGTCCCAGCCCTTCGTTGCCGTCGCCCAGGCGCAGGCCACCCCCGACGATCGCCTCCCACCCGACGCCGAACTGGCCCTCCTCCCGCCGCTCGCGGGAGGCTAAGCCGTGTACCTGCAACACGATCCCCTCGACCTTGGCCCCCTCGTGGCGTCCGTCTCGGCCCCCGACCGGGGGGCGCTGGCGACCTTCGTCGGCCTTGTCCGCGACCATCATGGCGGCCGGGGCGTCCTTGGGCTGGAATACAGCGCCTACGGGGCGATGGCTGAGGCCCGATGCGCTGCCATCGTCGCCGAGGCGGAAGGGCGGTGGCGGGTCCGGATCGCGCTGGCGCACCGGCTCGGCGGCTTGAGCGTCGGTGAGGCCGCGGTGATCGTCGTGGCAGCCTCGGCGCACCGCGAGGCGGCCTTCGAGGCCTGCCGCTGGGTGATCGAGGCGGTGAAGGCGCAGGTGCCGATCTGGAAGCGCGAGCGCTATCTCGACGGCAGCGAGGCGTGGGTCGATCCCACCGCGCCGGGCGGAACCATGCCGACAGGTGGGGCATCGTGAGCGGCGTCCTCGATCAGTTCGGCCGTCCGCTCGGGTCGCTCCGGATCTCGGTGACCGATCGCTGCAATCTGCGCTGCCGCTACTGCATGCCGGAGGACGAGTACACCTGGCTGCCGCGCGCCTCGTTGCTCTCGTTCGAGGAGATCACTCGGCTCGCGAACGTGTTTGCGTCGCTCGGGGTCACCAAGCTGCGGCTCACCGGTGGCGAACCGCTGCTGCGACGCGACCTCCCGGCGCTGGTCGCCAGTCTCGTGGCGGTGCCCGGCATTCGCGAAGTCGCGCTGACCACGAACGGCCTCCTGCTCGCGCAGCAGGCCGAGGCGCTGCGGGCCGCGGGGCTGCACCGGGTGACCATCTCGCTCGACACGCTGCGGCCCGAGCGGATGGCGGCGTTCGCGAAGAGCACGCACCATGGTGACGCACTCGAGGGAATCTCAGCCGCGATCCGTGCGGGCTTCGAACGCATCAAGCTGAACACGGTGGTGGTGCGCGGTTTCAACGACGACGAGCTCGTCGAGCTCGCCCGCTTCGCGACGCGGGCCGGACTGGAGCCACGCTACATCGAGTACATGGATGTCGGCGGTGCGACGGATTGGGACCCGGGGCAGGTGGTGGATCGAGCGACGATCATCGCGCGGCTCGCCGAGGCATTCGGTCCGGCGGAGCCGGTCGCGCGCGACGACGACCCGCGTGCCCCGGCCAATCGCTTCCGCTTTGCCGACGGAACGGTGGTCGGCATCATCGCCTCCACCACGGCCCCCTTCTGCCGCGACTGCGACCGGGCCCGGCTGACGGCCGACGGGACGCTCTACCGCTGCCTGTACGCGCAGGGCGGGATCGACCTGCGGACCCCGCTCCGGGACGGCGGCGATGACGTCGCGATTCGGGACATCGTCCGTGCCGCCTGGGCCGCCCGGACCGATCGCGGCGCCGAGGAGCGGACGGCCCTGACCCACCGTGGGGTGCTCGTGCCCCTCGAGGGACTTCGGGCCGACCCGCGCAAGGAAATGCACGTCCGGGGCGGGTAGCAACTTCCCGGGGACTCATGCGTAGTGCTGTCGTTGGTGGCGCTGCCGGTCGGCGGCGCGTTCCTGTTCCCCTCCACTCGTGGTGATGCTCTTGTCGATTCTTTCCCGTTCCAGCCAGGCTGCGTTGCTGACGGCGCTCGTCGCGCTCTCGGCCTCGCCTGCCGCCGCCCAACAGCCGCTGCCGCTCAAGTACAAGGGGCCGATGACCACCGCGGCCATCTCGGCGGGTGACCTGATGACCCGGCTCTACATCTACGCCGACGACTCGATGATGGGCCGCCGCTTCGGCACCGAGGACAACATCCGCGCGACGGCCTACATCGAGCGCGAAGTGCGTCGCCTCGGCCTCCGCCCGGGCGGTGACAACGGCACCTACTTCCAGAACCTCTCCACGTACGGCCGTTCGATCGACCCGGCGAGCACCGCCTCGGCGGGCGGGACGGCGCTGGTGGTGGGCAAGGACTTCACCGGGACGCAGATCGGCAGCCGGTCGGGCACGGCGTTCTTCGGCGGGATGCGGGGCGATTCCGTCACGCCTGAGCAGGTCAAGGGGAAGGTGGTCGTGGTGACCACGCCCCTCGCGAGCGGTGCCGCCGGCCGCGGCCCGGTTTCGCCGGCGCTGTACGCTGGCGCCGCGGCGCTGGTCGTGGTCGGTCCGGCGATGTTGCCGCCGGCTCGCGTGAACGCGACCGTCACCGAGACGCCGAACACGTTGGTGGGCGCGCCGGTCGCCGAGACGTCGCCGCTGCAGGTTACCATCACGCCGCGCGTGGCGGAGCTGCTCTTCGGGAAGCCGATCGAGCAGGTGACGAAGGGCGCCGAGGGCGGCGTCTTCAGCGCGAACATCAACTTCAAGGCCGCCCCGGTCCCGACGCGCAATGTCGTCGCGATCCTGCCGGGCACCGACCCGAAGCTCAAGTCGCAGTACGTGCTCATCGGCGCGCACAACGACCACATCGGCTACAACAACCGCCCGGCCGACCACGACTCGCTCAAGGCGTTCGCCGAAGTCTTCCTGATCCAGGGTGCGGACAGCCGTCCGACGCCGGAGTCGCTGAAGGATCCGGTGAAGTGGGCGATGGTCAACGGCAAGATCGCCGCGGCGCGCCGGATTCGTCCGACGCAGCGCCCGGACTCGATCTCCAACGGCGCCGACGATGACGGCTCGGGCAGCGTCACGGTGCTCGAGGTGGCCGAGGCGTTCGCGAAGGGTGTCATCAAGCCGAAGCGCTCGGTGATCTTCATCTGGCAGACGGGTGAGGAGTCGGGGATGATCGGCTCGGGCTTCTTCGTCGACCATCCGACCGTGCCGCGCGACTCGATCGTCGCCGCGGTCAACATGGACATGGTCGGTCGCGGCTTCGCGTCCGACGTCACGGGCAGCACCAAGTCCGGCGGCCTGATCTACGGCGGCCCGGGCTACCTGCAGCTGGTCGGCTCGCGCCGGCTGTCGAAGGAATACGGGGACCTGGTCGAGACCGTGAACAAGGAAGGGAAGCACGGCTTCACCTTCGACTACGAGATCGACGCCGACGGCCACCCGCAGAACATCTACTGCCGCAGCGACCACTGGAGCTACGCCAAGTACGGCATCCCGGTCGTCTTCTTCACCACCGGCGGGCACTCGGACTACCACCAGGTGACTGACGAGCCGCAGTACATCAACTACGGCCACATGGCCGACGTGGCGAAGCTGAGCTTCGACGTCGTGCTGCGCGCGGCCAACCTCGATCACCGCGTGAAGCTCGACAAGGAAGGGCCGTTCAACCCCAAGGCGCGCTGCCAGCAGTAGTCGCCTGACGGGAAGGTCTCGATGCCCGGTCGTCTCGCGCTGGTTGCGGGACGGCCGGGTTTCGCGTTCTCTTCAGCAGCGTCACTCTCCATTTCCCGCAGCCCGGGCTCCGCATGCCGCTCCATATCGCCCTGCTCGAAGCCGTCCCCGCCGAGGTCACCGGCGCGGTGGCGCGCGAGTGCGGGGCCGTCGATGCTTCGCTTCACCTCATCGGTCCGCTCACCTTCGCCGCCGATGCGGAGGCCTTCCGGGCCGCCGGTCCCAAGGACTGGGATGCCCTCGACTGGTGGCTGCATCCCGGATGGCGCGCGTTCCGCGACGCCATGAGTCGCGAACGCTGCCTCTACTTCTCGGCCGACGCCGAGCGGGACGCGGCCGACGCCCCGTTCCGGGCCAACAGTGTCCTCGTGCTCGGCGACGCCGCCCTGGCGCTCCCGGAGAAGATCCGCGAGAAGTACCCGGAGCGGATCTACCGGCTGCCGCGGCTCGCCGGGAAGGTGCCGAGCGACCTGCCAGGCGCCACGAAGGCGCTGCTGGCCTTCGCCTCCAAGCGGATTGGCGAGGGTCCGGTCGCGGCCCCGGCCGCGGAGCGTCCGCGCAGCCGCTCCAGGCGCCGCTAGCGGACCCCGGCCCCCTTTGGGGGGAGTGTCCCGGCCGATTACGTTTCCGAGGCTGACAAGCCGAGCGGACACGATGTCCGCGGCGCGGTCAGGACACTCTGGTCGGGAAGGCCCATGTTCGAGAAGATCACGGTGGTCGGTGCCGGCAATGTCGGCGCAACGGCAGCGCAGCGCATCGCCGAGAAGCACCTCGCGCGGACGGTGGTGATGGTGGACGTGGCGGAGGGGATCCCGCAGGGGAAGGCCCTCGACCAGTGGCAATCGGGCCCGGTCGAGGGCTTTGATGCGCGGGTCGTCGGCGCCAACGACTACACCCTCGCCGCGGGCTCCGAGCTCTTCGTCGTCACCGCCGGCATCGCCCGCAAGCCGGGAATGAGCCGCGACGACCTCGTCAAGACGAACGCCGGCATCGTCCGCTCGGTCGGCGAGCAGATCAAGCAGGTCGCGCCGAACGCGATCGTGATCGTCGTCTCCAATCCGCTCGACGCGATGTGCTACGTGATGCGCGAGGCGACCGGCTTCCCGCGCGAGCGGGTGATCGGCATGGCCGGCGTCCTCGACACCGCGCGCTACCGGATGTTCCTCTCCGAGGCGATGGGCGTCTCCGTCGAGGACATCCAGGCGATGGTGCTCGGCGGCCACGGCGACACGATGGTCCCGCTGATCTCCTACACTACCGTCTCCGGCATTCCGGTGACCCAGCTGCTCGCCCCCGAGGTGCTCGACCCGATCGTCCTCCGCGCGCGGAACGGCGGCGCCGAGATCGTGGCGCACCTCAAGACCGGTTCGGCCTACTATGCCCCGAGCGCCGCGGCCGTCCAGATGGTCGAGGCGATCGTCCTCGACAAGAAGCGCGTCCTCCCGTGCTCGGCGTGGCTGCAGGGCGAGTTCGGCCTGACCGACGTCTACTGCGGCGTGCCATGCATCCTCGGTCGCGGCGGGCTGGAGCGGATCATCCCGATCACGCTGGCCGACGACGAGCGCACCGCGCTGCACGCATCGGCCGAGGCCGTGCGGTCGATCCAGGCGATCGTCTGAGCGCCGGATGAATCGATTCGAGGCACTCTGGCAGACGGCGATCGGGAAGAAGGTCGCCATGGCGGTGAGCGGGCTCGTGCTGGTCGGGTTCCTGGTCTCGCACATGGCGTCGAACGTCCTGATCTTCGTCGACCCCGCGAAGCTGGATCACTACGCCGAGTGGCTGCGCTCCTTCGGGGCGCTGCTCTGGGTCGCGCGCGCGGTCCTGCTGGCGATGGTGGGCATCCACATCGTGGCCGCCTACCAGCTGACGCAGATGGCGCGGGCGGCGCGTCCGCAGGCCTACAGCCAGGCGGAGCGGCGGGTCTCGACCTACGCCGCCCGCACCATGCGCTGGGGCGGCGTCCTGATCCTGGTCTTCATCGTCTACCACATCCTCCACTTCACCACCGGGACGCTCCATCCGGACTTCTATCCGGGCGAAGTGGGGCGGAACCTGATCCGCGGGATGCAGGTGCCGTGGACCGCGGCGTTCTATGCCGTGACGATGGTCGCCATCGGCGCCCACTTCTGGCACGGCATCTGGTCAGTCTTCCAGACCCTCGGGCTCAATCACCCGGCCTGGAACCGCACGCGCGCCACGATTGCGGTCGGGCTCACGCTGCTGGTGGCCGGCGGCTTCCTCTCCATTCCGCTCGCCGCCCTGTTCGGGCTCCTGCGCTGACATCCGGGGTAGCACAGTCATGAATTTCGACGCCAAGATCCCGGCCGGGCCCCTCGACGCGAAGTGGGACCGCCACCGCGCCGACCTGCGGCTCGTCTCGCCGGCCAACAAGCGGAAGTTCCACGTCATCGTCGTCGGCTCCGGCCTCGCCGGTGCGTCGGCGGCCGCCTCGCTCGCCGAGCTCGGCTACCAGGTCTCCTGCTTCTGCTTCCAGGACTCGCCGCGCCGCGCCCACTCGATCGCCGCTCAGGGCGGGATCAATGCCGCCAAGAACTACCAGAACGACGGCGACTCGATCGAGCGGCTCTTCAAGGACACCATCAAGGGCGGCGACTTCCGCGCCCGCGAGGCGAACGTCTACCGGCTCGCGCAGGTGTCGGTGAACATCATCGACCAGTGCGTCGCGCAGGGCGTGCCGTTCGCGCGCGACTACGGCGGCATGCTCGCCAACCGCTCGTTCGGCGGCGCGCAGGTCTCGCGGACGTTCTACGCGCGCGGCCAGACCGGGCAGCAGCTACTGATCGGCGCCTACCAGGCGCTCGAGCGGCAGATCGGCCTCGGCGCGGTCAAGATGTACAGCCGCCACGAGATGCTGGACGTCGTGGTGGTCGACGGCAAGGCGCGCGGCATCGTGGTCCGCGACCTGGTGAGCGGCGAGGTCTCCTCGCACGCGGCCCACGCCGTCGTCCTCGGGACCGGCGGGTACGGCAACGTCTTCTACCTCTCGACCAATGCCAAGGGTGCCAACGTCACCGCCGCCTACCGCGCGTACAAGCGCGGCGCCGGTTTCGCGAACCCCTGCTTCACGCAGATTCACCCGACCTGCATCCCGGTGAGCGGCGACTACCAGTCGAAGCTCACGCTGATGTCGGAGTCACTCCGGAACGACGGTCGCGTCTGGGTGCCGCTCAAGCAGGGCGACACGCGGGCCCCGGGGCAGATTCCCGAGGCCGAGCGCGACTACTACCTCGAGCGGAAGTACCCGAGCTACGGCAACCTCGCCCCGCGCGACATCTCGTCCCGCGCCGCCAAGGAAGCCTGCGACGACGGCCGTGGCGTCGGGCCCGGTGGCCGCGGCGTCTACCTCGACTTCTCGGCCGCGATCGCGCGGCTCGGCGAGGCGACGATCCGCGAGCGGTACGGCAACCTCTTCGACATGTACCAGCAGATCACCGGCGAGAATCCGTATCAGGTTCCGATGCGTATCTACCCGGCGGTCCACTACACGATGGGCGGGCTCTGGGTCGACTACAACCTGATGAGCACCTTGCCGGGACTCCACGTGATCGGCGAGGCCAACTTCTCCGACCACGGCGCCAATCGCCTCGGGGCCTCCGCGCTGATGCAAGGACTCGCCGACGGCTACTTCGTGCTGCCGTACACGATCGGCGACTATCTCGCCGGCACCAAGCTCGCGCCGGTCGATACCTCACACGAGGCGTTCAAGGCGGCGGAGGCGGACGTGCGGGCGGCGACGCAGCGCTTCCTCGACATCAAGGGGACGCGCACGGTGGATTCGTTCCATCGCGAGCTCGGGCACCTGCTGTGGGAGAAGTGCGGCATGGCGCGCGACAAGGCCGGACTGCAGGAGGCGCTGAAGCGCATTCCGGAGCTGCGGGCCGAGTTCTGGAGCAACCTGAAGGTGCTCGGCTCCGGCGCCGCGCTGAACCAGGCGCTCGAGCAGGCGGGGCGCGTGGCCGACTACATGGAGTTCGCCGAGCTGATGTGCCGGGACGCGCTGGAACGCGAGGAGTCCTGCGGCGGCCACTTCCGCACCGAGTATCAGACCGAGGATGGCGAGGCGCTCCGCGATGACGAGCACTTCGCGCATGCCGCGGTCTGGGAGTACCAGGGCGAGGGGAAGGCGCCGCTGCGGCACCAGGAAGAGTTGAACTTCGAATTCGTCAAGCTGGCCACGAGGTCGTACAAGTGAGCGACATGAAGCTGACCCTGAAGGTCTGGCGGCAGGCGGGGCCCGGCGTGCCGGGCGCCTTCAAGACCTACGCGGCGACCGCGAACGAGCACATGTCGTTCCTCGAGATGCTCGACGTCGTCAACGAGGAGCTGCAGGGCCGCGGCGAGGAGCCGATCGCCTTCGACCACGACTGCCGCGAAGGGATCTGCGGCATGTGCTCGCTGGTCATCAACGGCGCGCCGCACGGCCCGAAGCGCGGCGTCACGACCTGCCAGCTCCACATGCGGAGCTTCAAGGACGGCGACGTGATCGCGATCGAGCCGTGGCGCGCCAAGGCGTTCCCGGTGCTGCGCGACCTCGTCGTCGACCGCTCGCCGTTCGACCGGATCATCCAGGCCGGCGGCTTCGTCTCCGTGCCGACCGGCGCGCCGCCCGACGGCAACGCGATCCCGATCGCCAAGGAAGCCTCCGACCGCGCGATGGATGCGGCCGCGTGCATCGGCTGCGGCGCCTGCGTCGCGGCCTGCCCGAACGCCTCGGCGATGCTCTTCACCTCGGCGAAGGTCACCCACCTCGGGCTGCTGCCCCAGGGGCAGCCGGAGCGCGAGCGCCGCGTCCTCGCGATGGTCAACGCGATGGACGAGGAGGGCTTCGGCGGATGCACGAACTTCGGCGAGTGCGAGGCCGCCTGCCCGAAGGAGATCTCGATCGAGAACATCGCCTTCCTGAACCGTGAGTACCTCCGCGCGTCGCTCGGTGAGCGCGCCGGGGCGCATGCCGCCTCAGGCGTGATGTGAGCTGGCGCCGGCAGGCGCTCGTCGTGGTGGCCGCACTGGGCGGGGGCGCATTGGCGCTCCCCGCCCAGTCGGGCATTCGGCTCACCCCGATGGCGCACGGGGTCGGCGTGGCAACCTCGGTCGATCCGATCCCCGGCGGCGGCTCGCTGACCGAGGTGCGGCTGGTGCAACCGGTCCTCATGGGGCTGCTCGGTGCGGCTGGCGGGCGGCTGCAAGGGACCGTCACGCTCAACTTCGAAAGCGTGACGATGCCGAATGGCGAGCTCACCCCTGGCGGCTGGGGTGAGGGGTTCGTCGACCGACGGCATCCGCACACCACGGTGCATGAGCTGATCCTGGCCACGCCGGACCTCCTCGGCACGGCAGCGCGCGGCACGCGGTTCGGGCTGGTGGCCGGGAAGGGCTTCGTGCCCTTCGGCACCGACGATCCGATGGTGCGGCCGTTCCTCCGCTACCCGGTGAATCACCATCTGTCGCAGGTGCTTGAGCGCGCCGTCGTGATCGGCCAGGTCGAGCACGGCCCCGTGACGGTCGAGGCGGCCCTCTTCAATGGAGACGAGCCTGAGCATCCGTCGCAGTGGCCGTTGCTGCGCCTGCCGGACGGGCAGTGGCGCTTCGGTGATTCACGCGCCGTGCGGCTCACCGTGCGTCCCCTGACCGGACTCGAACTCCAGGGCTCCGCCGCCTCGGTACTTTCCCCGGAGCATCGCCTGGCGGCGGGTGGCCGTGCCGAGAAGGCGTCGACCTCGGTTCGATGGAAGGATGCCCCCAGCTGGGGTGAGCGGTACCTGATGGCCGAGTGGGCCCGCACCAGCGAACTGGAGGGGACCTTCGTCTTCCGGACGGTGCTGGTCGAAGGGAGTCTGCGCCGCGCACGGTGGTCCGCGGGCTACCGCTTCGAGTCGACCGACCGCCCCGAAGAGGAGCGACTGATCGATCCCTTCCGCTCGCTGCGGCCCCATCTCGAGAACAGCATCCTGGGCATCGGGCGCTGGACGCTACACACCGTCCGCCTGGCCCGCGAGCTGCGCAACCCCGCGCTGCCGTTCCGCGCCACGCCGTTCGTCGAGGCGACATTCGGCCGCGTCACCAAGCAGGACGCCGGCATCTTCAATCCCGTCCAGCTCTACGGTCGCAACACGGTGCGGCAACTCTCGATCGGTGTGGTCGCGGGGTGGGGGATGCGTCACCACCGCATGGGCCGCTACGGCGTGCTCGCCGCCGGCACCGCGCACCACCACGCTCCCTGACCCACCACCCCAGAAGGCCCCGATGTCACGAGCCCCCCTCCTCGCCCTGTTCGCGCTGCTCGCTGCCGGCTGCGGGTCGCCGCCGGTTGCCTCCGAACCGCAGGTCTTCGTCACCCTGGTGTCGGGTGACAACCAGACGGCAGCCGTCGGCACGGCATTGCAGCCCTTCAAGATCCTGGTGAAGGACGAGCTCGGTGCGCCGGTCGCCGGCCGCACGGTGCGCTGGAATCCCGTGCTCGGCGGGGGCACGATCACGCCGGGAGAAGGGGTCACCAACGCCGTCGGCGAGGCGACCGCCGTGCTCACGCTCGGCGCCAACCCCGGCGCCAATTCGGCCCGCGCCACGGTGACGCAGGGGACGCCCGCCATCGTCTTCACGGCGACCGCCACCAGCGCAACCGTCAGTCGGACGCCGGTGCTGGTGGCGTCGGTCGCCGTGCCGGCGACCTACGGGCACCATGACACCTTCGTGCGCGACGGCCTCGCCTTTGTCTGCGCCTGGAATGCCGGGGTGTACATCTACGATGTCGGCAACGGCGTCCGCGGCGGGTCGCCGAACAATCCGGAACTCGTTTCGCAGTTGATCACGAACACCAATGGCGTGGCCGGTGGCGCCCAGGTCCACAACGCCTGGTGGTTCCACAATCCCGTCACCAACCAGAAGAAGTACCTCTTCATCGGCCAGGAAGGACCGGGGAACGTCGGCACGGCCTCCTCCGGGGACATCCACATCGTCGACGTGAGCAACCTGGCCGCACCGGTCGAGGTGGGCTTCATCAATGTTCCCGGCGCGGGCACGCACAACTTCTGGATGGACGAGGCCCGGCAGATTCTCTATGCGGCGTATTACAACGGCGGCGTGATCGCCGTGGACGTCTCGGGGACGCTGACCGGCAACATGTCGAACCGGATCGTCGCGCAAGTGCAACCCGGCGGCGCCAACAACACCTACGTCTGGGGCGTGATGCTCGCTGGTGGCCGCCTCTACGCCACCGACATGCTCAGCGGGCTCTGGGTGCTCGACCCGCTCACGCTGGCGACGATCGGCGGTGGCAACAACGTGCCGACGCAGTACGTCTCCGACCTCTGGGTTGCGGGGACCACCGCGTATACTGGCGGGTGGGGCAATCGGAGCGCGCGCGGGAACAGCATCCGCGTCTGGGACGTGGGTGGCAACACGCCGGCCCCGATCACCGAAATCGCGATCCCCAACGCCACCACGGTCAGCGACGTGGCCGTCACCCCCGGCAGCGTCGCGCTCGTCGCGACCGCAGAAGGCGGCGCCGGGGCCGGGCTCTATGTCTACTCCCTCGCCGATCCGCGGGCTCCGGTCCTTCGCGGTTCCGCACTGGTGAGCGGTGGACTGCATACCGGCGAGATCGCCGTGATCAACGGTCGGACCTATGTGTTCACCGCCAAGAACCCTGGGAGTCCGGAACTCCGCATTTACGACATCACCGGGACCATTGCGCCATGATGATGAAGCCCCTCTTCGCCGCCGCGATCCTGCTTGCCGCCCCGACGATCGCCGCCGCGCAAGGCGGCATCACCGGCTTCACGCCGGCGGGTGGGGCACGCGAGACCGCGCTCGAAGGGCAGCTGCGCGCCGTGCCGGATACGGCCACGGCCCGGACCCATGCCCGGACGCTCGCGGCCCGGCCCCACATCGCGGGCACGCCGGCGCAGACGGCGACGGCCGACTACGTCCTCAAGACGATGGCGTCGTACGGACTCGACACGATGCGGGTGCCGTTCCGCGTCTACCTCCCGTACCATGATTCGACGATCGTCGAGCGCCTCACGCCGACACGCCGTCGCCTCGACCTGAGCGAGCCGGCGATCGCAGGCGATCCGACCACCGGTCTCCAGCGTTGGCCCGCGATGAACGGCAACGCCGGGGCAGGGGACGTGCGCGCGCCGCTCGTCTACGTCAATTACGGCCTTCCGTCAGACTACGCGATGCTCGACTCGCTCGGCGTGACGGTGAAGGGGCGCATCGCGATCGCGCGGTACGGCCGCTCGTTCCGTGGCATCAAGGCGCGCGAGGCCGAGGCGCACGGCGCCATCGGGCTGCTCATCTACAGCGACCCGCTCGACGACGGCTTCACCCAGGGCGACGTCTACCCCGAGGGGCCGATGCGGCCCGCGGCTGGCGTCCAGCGCGGCTCGATCTACAACGGCTTCGGCGATCCCACCACGCCGGGATGGCCGTCGACCACCGATGCCAAGCGCGCGCCGTCCGAATCGCTCGGCCTGCCGAAGATCCCGGTGGTGCCCATCTCGTACGGCAACGCTGGCCAGCTGCTCGGCGAGATGCGCGGTCCCTCGGTGCCGGCGGGGTGGCAGGGCGGCCTCGCGTTCCGCTATCACCTCGGCGACGAGAAGGTCCAGGTGCGGTTGGCGCTCTGGCCCGAGCGTGGCGAGCGCGCCTTCAAGACGATCATGAACACTTTCGGCATCATCCGCGGGTCGCAGTTCCCCGACGAGATGGTGATCGTCGGCGGCCATCGCGATGCGTGGGGCCCGGGCGCGGCCGACAACGTCTCGGGGGTCGTGTCGATCCTCGAGGCGGCCAAGGCGTGGGGCGAGGCCGTCAAGGCCGGCCATCGGCCGCTCCGCACCATCGTCTTCGCGACCTGGGACGCCGAGGAGTGGGGGCTGGTCGGGTCGACGGAGTGGGTCGAGTTGATGCGCGACACGCTGTCCGCGAATGCCGTCGCCTACCTGAACCAGGATGTGGCCGCGTCGGGTCGGTCGTTCGGCGGAGGCGGAACGGCCTCGCTCGCCGCCTTCCTGCGTGACGCGACCCAGGGCATCCGCCAGCCCGGCGACACCGGCTCTGTCTACCGCGACTGGGCCAAGCGGACCGCCACCTCGCAGCGCCCGCTGCCCCCCGTGGGCGACCTCGGTGGCGGCTCCGACTTCGCCGGTTTCTACAACATGCTCGGGTTGCCGTCGATCGAGTTCGGATTCGGCGGGCCCGGCGGCGTCTATCACAGCGCGTATGACAGCTACACCTGGATGGAGCGCTTCGGCGATCCCGGCTACCTGAGCCACGTCGCCGCGGGGCAATTGGCATCAGTGGTCCTCGCGCGACTGGCCAACGCCGCCGTCGTGCCGCTCGATCACGGCATGCTCGGCGCCTATCTGGTCACGCTGGTGGAGCGCACGCGGAAGGAACCGGGGGCGGACGCCATCGCGGGCGAGCTTGATGGCGTGGCGGCCGCCGCGCGCGAACTGGAATCGGCCGGGGCGCGGTTCACGACCGCACGCGACGCGCTGCTCGCGACCAACCCGGATGTCGCCACGCTCGCGAACGCGAACCGGCTCCTCCGGCGCGTCGAGCCGCTGCTCACGCGCCCGAGCGGACTGGTCGGGCGGCCGCTGCTCAAGAACCTGATCTTCGCGTCGGACCGCGACAACGGCTATGCCAATGTCCAGTTCCCGGGCGTGGTCGAGGCGCTCCGCGATCGCGACACGCCGCGGGCGGCCGCGGAAGCGAAGGAGCTCGCCACGCGGATCCAGGATGCGGCGAAGGCCGTCGAGGCCGCGCGCGCGGCGCTGCCCGCCGGGCGCTGAGGGTCCCGCGGCTCAGCGCAGCGTGAAGCGCTGCTGCGCGAGGGTGCGCTGCCCGTCGTCGCAGGCGATCAGGTAGCTGCCCACAGGCCAGCCGCCAGGGGTCTCGCGGCCAAACGGAATCGCGGCCCACGTCGACGTCCATGTCGGCTGGATGTCGTACCGCAGCGTGGCACGTCCCATTTCCGTGGTGCCGTCGCGCAGGAAGCGACAGGTGAGCGCGGCTTGCAGGCGGCGGCCCGGGGCGTCGTGGTTCAACAGCACCTTCGCCCCGATGTAGGTGGTCTGCGCCGACTCGAAGGTGGTCGTCGGGTTCTGCGAGGCCTCCGGAGGCAGATTCCGCCCCGACGGAAAGAGCGTGATGCGCCGCACCCTGGCGTGGATCCCGGCGAGCGGCTCGGCCGTCGCCTCTGGACCGTCGGTGGCCGCTGACGGAGCGGCATCCCCGGTGGCCACGATCCGGAACCAGTTCCGGAAGATCAACTCCTCCCCGTAATAACAGCGCACCTCGTGACGTCCCGGCTGCCACCAGCCGGGCGTGTCGCGACCGTAGCCGTTCGTGTGGTAGCTCTCGGTCCACGCAGCCTGCACCTTGGCCACGATCGCGATCGTGGTGATCACCGTGCCGCCGTCGCGGGTGACCGTGCACGAGAAGGGAATCGTGAAGTCCCGCCCTGGCGCCTCATAGGTGAGCTTCAGTTCCGGATAGAGGTACCGGGCACGTCCGACGGCGAACGAGTCCGCGTAGGCGCGCGTCGTCAGCGTCGGCACGTCGCGCGGGCCTTCGAAGAAGCGCATCCGCGCCCCCGTGACCCGGACTGAGAGGGCGTTGCCCCCGCTGCTCGAGACCTCCTTCACCTCGAATTGCACCCCTTCCCGGGGGCGGTCTCGCGTCAGGTAGAAACCGCCGGCGAGCACGATCGCGCCGAGGATCGCGGCGGGGGTGCGGTATCGCCGCCACTGTCGAGGCGGGCCCTTCGCCTTCGGGACGGGCCGTTTCGGCAGCCCTTCTGGAATCGGGCGAGGCGGTGCGGTCGGGGTCGGACCGAGTCCGCTCGGCGCCGCCAGCAACGGCTGGATCTTCTCCGCGAGGAGCTCGGTGTGACGCTGGAGGTCCGGCGTGAGGGCATCGAGCCAGTGCCTGGTGCGCAGATGGTATTCCATCGCGCCGTCCGGCATCACGTCCTCGATCCGGAACGGGATGATGACCGCGCCCTTCCGGACCGCGGCGTCCACCTCGTTGATCACGTGCTCCGAACGATTGGCGTTGGTCGAGAAGACCACGACCAGGACGCGGCAGCCGCTGATGCCCTCCATGATCGACTTGGCCCAGATCGCACCGGCAGGAATGTCCCGCGGAGCGATCCAGCATCGGATGCCCGCGTTCTCCAGGCCGTGGAGCACGGCGAGGGCGGCCGGCTGGTCGGTGCTCGAATAGGAGATGAAGACGTCGTGGGCCATGGATCCCGGGAGAAGGGAGGAGAGGGAGAACATCGCTTCCGCCGGGCGACCTCGCAACCGGCCCGACGGCTTACGGGGCGGCCCGGTGACGGTTAGATCTTGGGGGCCCCAACGCTGTGCCCTCCACCCTCGACCCACGCCGCCATGCCCCCTGCCGATCCCGGTTCAGCTCGCGCCGATCTCCGTCCTCGGGTCGCACTCCGCGTCGGGGTGGTCGGCCACCGCGCCGAACGGCTGGTCGGTGTCGACCGCGACCAGCTCCGCACCACCCTCGAGCGCCTCCTGCGGCAGCTCCGTGAGTGCGCCGTCGCCGCCACCGCCGACGCGACCCACTATCGATCGGACGGCCCGCGCTTGACGCTGCTCACGGGGATGGCCGATGGGACGGATCGCGATGCAGTGCTGGCCGCGCATGCTGACGCGTCGTGGGCCGTGCATGCGGTCCTGCCGTTCCCCCTCACCTCGCATCACGCCGATTCCCAGGAGGCGCTGCGCACCGCGCTCGAAGGCTGCGCCGAAGTCACCGTGCTCGACGGGGTCGCCGCGCGCTATGACGCCTACGTGCCACTGGCGCATGTGCTCGTGGAGCAGGCGGACGTGCTCGTGGCGGTCTGGGATGGGGAACGGGCCCGAGGCGTCGGTGGCACCGCCGAGGTGGTGCAGCATGCGCGCCGGGAATCGGTGCCGATCATCCGGGTCGACCCACGCAATGCTGGATCGCCCTGGCTTGAGGATCTCAGGGCCGAGGACCAGGGGCGCTCGGCCGGCGTGACGCGACTCCCGGAAGCGCTGGGCATCCTGCTCGCAGCACCCGGCCACGATCCGATCCTCGCGCAGTTCATTGCCGGCGATTTCCCGCGGCGCCCTCGGTCGCGCCTGTATGACCGGCTGGTGCATTTCGCGGCGGGGACTCGGGCGCCCGCCGGCGGGGCGATCCCCCAGCATCCCGGGGCGGCGTGCAGCGAGGCGTGGCGAACGAGCTGGTCCAGTCTCCCGGCGGCGCGCGTCGAGGAAGTCGCCGGACGCTTCGCCGAGGCGCACGGCTGGGCGGACGCCGCGGCCGTCTGGTATGGCGCGGCGTTTCGGCAGTCGTTCACGGCGATCTTCCTGCTGACGATCTTCGCCGTCATGGCGGCGGGGATCGGCGCGGCGGAGTTCGAGGCGTTCGGGCCGATCCCCGAGGCGGCCGAGGTCGTCCTGCTGCTGGTGGTTCTCTTCTTTGTCCGCCAGGGGCGGCAGGCGCGCTCCCAGGATCGTTGGTTGCAGTTCCGTTCCCTCGCCGAACGGATCCGTCACCTCGCCATGCTCTGGCCGCTGGCGCGGACCACGCCGCTCGTTCGGGTGCCGGAGGCAACCCGTCCGACATCCCAGCCAGGGAAGGATCGGGAAGGATGGGTCGCCTGGTACCTTCGCGCCGTCGCGCGCGACGCCGGGTTGATCGGGGGCGTGCTCGATGCCGACCACACCACGGCGGTCCGCGACTGGTTTCTCGAGGCGGAGCTCCTGCCGCAGCAGCGATTTCACGAAGGGGTGGCCCACCGGTCCGCCAAGATCCACCACCCGATGGAGGCCTGGGCCGAGCGCTTCGTGGTGCTGGCGGTCCTGCTGGCCATCGCACGTCTGACCGGCACCGTCGGGTTCATCGCCGCCGACCTCCTTGGGTGGCCGGCGACCCGGATCATTGCCCTCGAAGCGATCGTGAATCCGTCGCTGCACGCCGCCGCGGTCACCCTCCCGGCGCTGGCCGCGGGCATCCACGGCTTCCTGGGGACCGCGGACTTCGAAGGGAGCGTGCTGCGATCCGGCGGGATCGCCCCGCAGCTGGGTCGACTCGCCGATCGAATGCGCTGGGTCCAGCCCGTCGAACTGCTCGAGGTGGGCGCCGTGGCGAGCGACGTGAGCCGGGTGATGGAAGGGGAGTTGGGGGTGTGGCGGACGGGGGCGGAGAGCCGACGCCTCCAGGCCTGAGTCGGCGTGTCAATAATCTTGACGGGGTGTGAGGGATCGAGCCGGGCACGGGGTGTGCGACGCAGTCGGGGACAAGGCGCCAACTCCCCCTCGAACGGACACCTCATGTCGCTGATTGAGACCTTCAACGTCATTCTGCGGAAAGCTCACGAGCTGGGCGCCTCGGACGTGCACATCTGCGCCGGCGGTCCGTATCGGATGCGGCTCCGCGGCGCCATCGCCCCGGTGGCCGGGGTGCCACCGCTCACGGCCGTGGAGACCAGGCAGCTCGCTGCGCATATCCTGCTGAATGCGCGGAAGGCGACGCCGGAGTCGATCGGGACGATCATCGACCAGCTTCAGGACATCGACTGTTCCTATTCGGTCGAGGGGGTGGGGCGCTTCCGGGTCAATCTCTGCAGCCAGCGAGGCTCCGTCTCGGCGGTCCTCCGGGCCATCGCCGATCAGATTCCCGAGTTCGAGCAGCTGGGCCTCCCGCCCGTGATGGCCGACATCGCGATGGAGGAGCGCGGCCTGGTGCTGCTGACCGGGACGACGGGCAGCGGCAAGTCGACCACCCTCGCCTCGATGATCGCCTACGTCAACCAGCGCCGTGCCGGGAAGATCGTCACGATCGAGGACCCGATCGAGTTCCTGCACCGCGACAACCGCAGCAACGTGATCCAGCGCGAGATCGGCTCCGACACCCAGTCGTTCGAGATGGCGCTGCGCGCTGCCCTGCGGCAGGACCCCGACGTCATCCTGGTCGGCGAAATGCGCGACCGGGCCACGATCGACATTGCGGTGAAGGCCGCCGAAACGGGCCACCTCGTCTTCAGCACGGTCCACACGACCGATGCCCAGCGCACGATCGCCCGCCTGGTGTCGGTCTTCGACCCGAACGAGCAGACCGCCGTCCGCCTTCGCCTCGCGGAGTCGCTCCGCGCGGTGATCTCGCAGCGCCTCCTCCCGCGGGCCGATGGCCAGGGCCGGGTGGTGGCCTGCGAAGTGATGCGCAACACGCCGACGATCGCCGACTGCATCGCCAACTCCCAGATGACCAGCGAGATCCGCGACCACATCGCCGCGGGCCGCACGCAGTACGGGATGCAGACCTTCGACCAGCACCTGACGGAACTCTATCGCCAGCAGCACGTGACCCTGGAGGTCGCCAAGGCGGCGGCGACGAGTCCGGCGGATTTTGAGCGGAATTTGCAGTTCCAGTAAGGAGAAGCGAGAAGCGAGAAGCGTGGCTCGGCGGGAAGATCTCTCCGCTAGGCCACGCTTCTCGCTTCTCGCTTCTCGCTTCTCGTTACAGCCTCGGCAGCGTCACCCCACGCTGCGCCTGATACTTCCCCTTCTTGTCGGCGTAGCTCGTCTCGCAGATGTCGTCGTCGTCCGCCTCGAAGAAGAGCACCTGGCAGATCCCCTCGTTGGCGTAGACGCGGGCGGGGAGGGGCGTCGTGTTGCTGATCTCCAGCGTCACGTGGCCCTCCCACTCGGGCTCGAACGGGGTGACGTTGGTGATGATGCCGCAGCGGGCGTAGGTCGACTTGCCGACGCAGATCGTCAGGACGTTGCGCGGGATCCGGAAGTACTCCACCGAGCGCGCCAGGGCGAACGAGTTCGGCGGGACGACGCAGACGTCGCCGGTGAACTCGACGAAGCTCTTGTCGTCGAAGTGCTTCGGGTCGACGATTGCCGAGAGGGCGTTCGTGAAGATCTTGAACTCGTTGGCGACGCGCATGTCGTAGCCGTAGGACGAGACGCCGTAGGAGATCCCGCCGGCGCGGACCTGCCCGTCCGTGAAGGGCTCGATCATGCCGTGTTCGGTCGCCATGCGGCGGATCCAGCGGTCCGACTTGATGGACATCAGCGCCTGCCGAGGTGGGGGTGGGTCTGGAGGGGAGCGTGGTTGAACGGCGGGGAATATACGGGTGCCAGACCGCCAATGCACCGTCTCGGTCTGGTTGAAATCGTCCTCCAATAACGGTATTTTGGTCGGGATTGTGAAACATTTCACGAGAGGGGGCGAGGCGTGCTGCAGCCGTACATCCCGATTCTCCTGCTCTTCGTCTTCGTGGTGGCCAACGCCGCCCTGATCCTCGGTCTCTCGCACTTCCTCTCCTCGTCCCGACCCACCGCCGTCAAGCTCGCCGCCTACGAGTCCGGGATGCCCGTGCTGGGCGATGCCCGCGAGCGATTCTCGGTCAAGTTCTACCTGATCGCCATGCTGTTCATCATCTTCGACATCGAGACGGTGTTCATGGTGCCCTGGGCGGTGGCGTTCCAGCAGTTCCGCGAGCTGGGGGGCGTCCTCTTCATCGAGATGCTGACCTTCGTCCTCATTCTGGCGGTCGGCTACGTCTACATCTGGAAGCGGGGAGCGCTGCAATGGGATTGACCCTGCCGCCGCCGGTGGGCAGTGACGAGTCGCTGGAACTGACCTCGCCCAACTGGGTCACCACCCGGCTCGACTTCCTGGCCAACTGGGCGCGCTCGAATTCGCTCTGGCCGATGCCCTTCGGCACCGCCTGTTGCGCCATCGAGTACATGGCCACCGCCGCCTCCCGCTACGACATCTCCCGCTTCGGGATGGAGCGCCAGTCGTTCTCGCCCCGCCAGGCCGACGTCCTGATCTGCGCCGGGCGGCTCCCCTTCAAGCTCGCCCCGGTGATCCGGCGGATCTGGGATCAGATGCCGCAGCCGAAGTGGGCCATCTCGATGGGGGCCTGCGCCTCGACCGGCGGGATCTTCGACACCTATGCGATGGTGCAGGGGATCGACACGATCATCCCGGTGGACGTCTACGTCCCCGGCTGCCCGCCGCGGCCGGAAGGGCTGCTCTACGGGATCCTGATGCTCCAGAAGAAGATCAAGCAGGAGTCGATGGTCGACCCGATGCTCCGGGTGGAGCACCTGGTGCAGCCCGACGGCCTCTTCCGCCGCCCCGAGGAGATCAACGAGGTCTCGGAGCCGTTCGGCAACTCGGTGAGCCAGACGAGGTCGGGATGAGCGCTGCGGACGCCGCCGGGACCCCGGCGGAACGCGCTGCGCAGGGGGCGGCCGCCACGATTGCGGCGCTGCGCGAGCGCTGGGGGGTGGCCATCGAGCGCACGGCCGTCCATTCCGGCCAGCAGGTGGTGCACGTCGCCGCCGCGCGGGCCCATGACATCCTGGCGTGGTTGCAGCAGGACCCGTCCCAGGCGTTCGACTACCTCACCGACATCACCGCCGTTGAATACCGCGATCCCGAGCGCCCGCTCGAGGTGGTCTACCAGCTGCGCTCGCTCGCGCGCCGGGTCGACCTCCGGGTCAAGATCGCCCTCGACCCGACCGGCCGTCTCGAGGTGGCCACGGTCACCGACCTCTGGAAGGGGGCCGAGTGGCTGGAGCGCGAGTGCTGGGACATGTTCGGCGTCGTCTTCAGCGGACACGGCGACCTGCGCCGGATCCTCATGTGGGAGACGTACTCCGAGGGCCATCCGCTCCGGAAGTCGTTTCCGCTGCGCGGCCACTGGTCGCGCGCCGAGCAGACGCTGCAGGCGCTGGCCGCGAACCCCGAGGCGCACTATTCGCTCGAGGAACTCTCGATCGCCGACGCCTACCAGGAGCTTCCCGCCGACATGCAGGCGCGCCTCGTGACGCGGACCAAGGAGGGGACGCCGTGAGCCGCCGCACCCTCGAACTCTCGATGAGCACGCCGACCGTCGGCGCCGACGGCAAGGTCCGCAACATTCCGCTCGGCGTCGCCCGCCGCCCCAGTGAATCGGTCTCAGACGACTTCGGTGCCGAGCACATGCTCGTGAACATCGGCCCGCAGCACCCCGCGACGCACGGCGTGCTGCGCCTCGTGGTCGAGCTCGAGGGCGAGACCGTCAAGCGCGTGATTCCGCATGTCGGCTACCTCCACTCGGGCTTCGAGAAGCTCGGCGAGTACCGGCAGTACAACCAGATCATCCCGCTCACCGACCGCACCGACTATCTCGCGCCGATGGCGAACAACATCGCCCTCGCGATGGCCGTCGAGGCGATGATGGGGATCGAGATCACCGAGCGGTGCCGCTACCTGCGCGTGATCGCCTGCGAGATGAGCCGGATCATCTCGCACCTGGTCTGGCTTGGCACCACCGGCATCGACCTCGGCGCCTTCACGCCGTTCCTCTGGATGTTCCAGCAGCGCGAGCTGATCTACAACCTCCAGGAGGCGTGGACCGGCGCCCGGCTGACCACCTCCGTCTCCCGTGTCGGCGGCATGCTGGCCGACGTGCCGGACGGCTGGGAGGCGGGGCTGCGCGAGTTCGTGCGCAACTTCCCGTCGGTGCTGCGCGAGGTGGACACGATGTTCACCAACAACGGCATCTGGTGCGGCCGGACCCAGGGCGTCGGCGTCCTCGGCCCCGAGGAGGCGATCAACTATTCGCTCTCCGGCCCGATGCTGCGCGCCAGTGGCGTCGACTACGACGTCCGCAAGGACCGGCCGTACCTCGGCTACGAGGAGTTTGACTTCGACGTGCCGATCGGCCAGTACGGCGACATCTACGATCGCTATCGCGTCCGCCTCGAGGAGATGTTCCAGTCGACGCGGATCCTCGAGCAGGCGCTCGACCGGATCCAGCCGGGCCCGGTGAACGTCGCCGACCCCCGCGTGATCCTGCCGCCCAAGTCCCGCGCGATGGGGGACATGGAGGCGATGATCTTCCATTTCAAGCAGGTCATGGAAGGGATCAAGGTGCCGGCGGGCGAGGTCTACTTCGGCGCCGAGAATCCGAAGGGCGAGCTCGGCTACTACTTCGTCTCCGACGGCACCGCGAAGCCGGTCCGCTGGCGCATCCGCCCGCCGTCGTTCCTGAACCTCGCCGCGCTGCCGCGCCTCTGCGAAGGGGCACTGCTGTCGGACGTGATCGCCATCAACGCGAGCGTGGACATCGTGATGGGAGAGATCGACCGGTGACGACCCACTCCGCCGAGCCGTACCAGCCGGTCTTCGTCGGCGAGACCAAGGCCCGCCTCGAGGCGCTCGCGACCAAGTATCCCAACCGCCAGGCGCTTCTGCTCCCCTCGCTCTGGATGGTGCAGGAGGCGCGCGGCTGGGTCTCGCCCGAGGCGATCCACGAGATCGCCGGCGAGCTCGGCATCACGCCCGCCTACATCCGCGGCGTCGTCTCGTTCTACACGATGTACCACACGCACCCGGTCGGGAAGTACTTCATCCAGGTCTGCACCACGTCGCCCTGCAACATCTGCGGCGCGGAAGGGGTGGTCGAGGCCTTCCTCGAGCACACCGGCTGCGGCGAGCTCGGGGCCACCTCGCCCGACGGCCGCTTCACCGTGGCCGAGGCGGAATGCCTCGGGGCCTGCGCCTTCAACACGCCGGTGCTGATCAACGACGACTTCATCGAGTCGGTGACCCGCGAGAGCATCCCGGCCCTCCTCGCCAGGTATCCCTGATGGGCTATCCCCATCCGATCCATCCGAAGGAGACCCCGCTCCTCTCGACCCACTTCGGCGATCCCGAAGCCCGGACGTACGCGGGGTGGGTCGCGCGCGGCGGTTATGTCGCGCTGAAGCAGGCGCTGACGATGACCCCCGAGGCGATCGTCGACCAGGTGAAGGCATCGGGGCTGCGCGGTCGCGGCGGCGCCGGCTTCCCGACCGGGATGAAGTGGTCGTTCATGCCGAAGGACGATGGCAAGGTCCACTACCTCTGCTGCAACGCCGATGAGTCGGAGCCGGGCACGTTCAAGGACCGCGAGATCCTGCGCTGGACGCCGCATGCCCTGATCGAGGGGTGCGCCATCGGGGCGCTCGCGATCCGCGCCGAGACGTCCTACATCTTCATCCGCGGCGAGTACACCGAGCCGTATCACATCCTGCAGGCCGCCGTCGACGAGGCCTACGCGGCGGGCGTGCTGGGCCCGAATGCCATGGGCTCCGGGAAGCGGCTCGAGGTCGTCGTGCACCGCGGCGCCGGGGCCTACATCTGCGGCGAAGAGACCGCGCTGATGAACGCGATCGAGGGGCGACGCGGCAATCCGCGGATCAAGCCGCCGTTCCCCGCGGTCGCCGGACTCTTCGGGCTGCCGACGACGATCAACAACGTCGAGACCCTCGCCGCGGTGCCGCACATCCTCACGCGTGGCGGCGCCTGGTATGCCTCGCTTTCCCTCTCCTCGCCGAAGAGCACCGGCACCAAGCTGATCTCGGTCTGCGGCCACGTGCAGCGGCCCGGTACCTACGAGATCACGCTCGGCCTGTCGATGCAGGAGCTGATCTTCGACTGCTGCGGCGGGATGCTGCCGGGCCGGACCCTCAAGGCGGTGATCCCCGGCGGCTCCTCGGTGCCGATCATGACGCCGGACGAGGTGGCGGACTGCGCCACCGACTACGAGGGGATCGCGGCGAAGGGCTCGCTGCTCGGGTCGGGCGGGATGATCGTGATGGACGACTCCACCGACATGGTCTACCAGATCATGCGGCTGGCGCGCTTCTATGCGCACGAGAGCTGCGCGCAATGCACCAACTGTCGCGAGGGGACGGCGTGGACCACGCGGATCCTCGAGCGGATCCTGCGCGGCGAGGGGAAGATGTCCGACCTCGACCTGCTCATGGACCTCGCCGACAACATGACGGGGAAGACGATCTGCGTGCTCAGCGATTCCTGCGCGACGCCGGTGGTCAGCGGGATCCGCAAGTTCCGGCACGAGTTCGAGGCCTATATCACCGGCGCCCGGGCGCCGTCGCTCGCGGAGGCCTGACCTGATGACCATCGAGATGGTGTCGGTCACGATCGAGGGCGTGCAGGTGACGGTGCCGAAGGGCACCTCGATCATCGAGGCGGCCAAGCAGGCCGGCGTGCTCGTCCCGCACTACTGCTACCACCCCTCGCTTCCCTCGCCGGCCGTCTGCCGGATGTGCCTGGTCGAGATCGAGAAGTTCCCGAAGCTCGTCCCCTCCTGCGTGACGCCGATCGCCGACGGCCAGGTGATCCACGTGCATTCGCCGGCGGCAATCAAGGCGCGCGAGGGCGTGCTCGAGTTCCTGCTGATCAATCACCCGCTCGACTGCCCGGTCTGCGACCAGGCCGGCGAGTGCGAACTGCAGGACTTCGTCTTCCAGGAAGGGCAGGCGGCGTCGCGCTACGGCGACTACCCCAAGCGCTACAATCCCGTCGAGGACTTCGGGCCGGACATTCTCTACGTCCCCAACCGCTGCATCCTCTGCACCCGCTGCGTCCGCTTCATGGGCAACGTCGTCGGCGAGAAGGTGCTGAACGTCTCGGAGCGCGGCGATCGGGCCTACATCGGGATTGACCCGAGCGCGATGCTGGACCACGACTGGGCCGGCAACGTCGTCGACCTCTGTCCGGTCGGGTCGCTGATCTCGAAGGACTTCCTGCACAAGGCCCGCGCCTGGGACCTCGACAAGACGGCGTCGATCTGTCCCGGCTGCACCCAGGGCTGCAACATCATGGTCGACACCCGTGACGACGCAGTAGTCCGGCTGCGGCCCCGCGCCAACATGGACGTCAACCGGCACTTCATCTGCGACACGGGGCGGAGCGACTACCGCTGGATGAACCGTGGCGACCGCGTCGAGGCGCCGATGGCGCACGATGGCACGCGCTTCCACGCGACCGACTGGCCCAGCGCCCTGGAAGGGCTGGCCGCCCTGGTTCGGAACGCGGCGGGCCCCGTGGTCCTGCTCGCCGGTGGACGCGCCTCGGTGGAATCGCTCGGCGCCGCGATGCAGCTGCTCGAGGGCCGTCCGGTGACCGCGGCGATGAAGGTGCCGCTCGGATCAGAGGCACCGATCGGGACGATCCCGAACCTCGCCCTCCGTGCCGAGCGGGCCGCGAATCTTGGCGGCGCGGAGCTCCTCGGCATCGGGCGCGACTTCGCGGGCGCGATCGCGGCGGCATCCGGCGCGGCGCTCGTGGTGGTCCTCGACGTGGAGCTGGACGACATCGAGGCCGCCGCCGTGGCGACCGCCGATGCGGTCGTGCAGCTGACGACCGTTGCCGATCCCCGCCTTGGGCGCTCCGCGTTGGTGCTCCCGATCACGAGCATGGTGGAAGAGCAGGGCGTCTATGTGAATCGCGATGGCCGCGCCCAGCGGTTCCTCCCCGCGCGCCCGGCGCCCGGGATGGCGTGGCCGGCGTGGCGCGTCTGCTGGGAAGCCTGGGCCCTGCTCGACGCCGGGCGCGAGGCGCCCGGCACGGCGTCCGAGGCCTTCGGCGCCCTCGCCCCGTTCGCGGGGATGACGCACCGCGACCTCGGCCTGACCGGCCGCGTGGTGACGGCCGCGGGGGTGACGGCATGACCCCCGACATGAAGGGGTTCCTGCTGGTCTCCGTCATCCGGCTGCTGGTGATCTTCACCGTCCTGCTCGTCGGCGTCGCGCTGATGACGCTGATGGAGCGGAAGGTCGCCGGGTGGATGCAGAACCGGCCGGGACCGAACCGCGTGGGGCCCTTCGGGATCCTGCAGCCGGCGGCGGACGGCCTCAAGAACTTCATCAAGGAAGAGACCCGGCCGGCGGGGGCGAGTGGCGCCCTCTTCATGCTGGCGCCGGCGTTCTCCTTCATCCCGGCACTGATGCTGCTGGCCGTGATCCCGCTGGCCGCGCCCTTGCCGCTCCAGTTCGACATCACCCTGCCGCTGATCGGTCGCGCGACCTTCAGCGGGCCGATGACGATCTCGATCGCGGACCTTCCGATCGGCTTCCTCTTCGTCCTCGCGATCTCGTCCCTCGGTGTCTACGGCGTGGCGCTCGCGGGGTGGTCGTCCAACAGCAAGTATTCGCTGCTCGGCGGCCTGCGCGCCTCGGCGCAGATGATCTCCTACGAAGTCGCGATGGGCCTCTCCCTGATCCCGTTGTTGCTGCTGACCGGCAACGTCTCGTTCAGCGAGATCGTCGCCAAGCAGCAGGCCGGGCTCTGGTTCGTCGGGCCGCTCTTCATCTCGTTCTTCGTCTTCCTGATCGCCGGCTTCGCGGAGACCAACCGCCTGCCGTTCGACCTCCCCGAGGCCGAGTCGGAGCTGGTGGCCGGGTACCACTCGGAATACAGCGCGATGAAGTTCTCGATGTTCATGATCGCCGAGTTCGCCCACATCGTCACCATCTCGGCGATGCTGACGACACTCTTCTTCGGCGGCTGGGACATCCCGTTCACGACCTGGGACGAGCAGGGCGGCCTGGCGCAGACCGTGGTCACCCACCTGTTCTTCTTCGGCAAGATGTTCTTCTGGATCTTCTTCGTGATGTGGATCCGCTGGACGCTGCCGCGCTTCCGCTACGACCAGCTGATGTCGCTGGGGTGGAAGGTCCTGTTGCCGCTGGCGCTGGCCTACATCCTGGTGACGGCCGGCGCGATCTGGGGCCTCGATCGCGGCCTCGGCTGGAGCACGCCGCGGGCGCAGGCCTTCGGCCTGCTGGGGTTGAACGCGGTGCTGGGCTGGCTGCTCGTCTTCGTGCTCGATCGGGGCCGGGTCGTCCGGGGCGTGAGCGCCCCGATCCGGCCGGTCCGACTCGCGGCGCGCACCACCGGGGAGGAGTGATGGCAATCGGCGTGAAGGTGATGCACCGCCCGGTCCGCGAGGTCTCCTACCTGCGGGCGACGCTCAAGGGGATGGTGCTGACGTTCAAGCACATGTTCCAGCCCCGCTTCACCATGCAGTACCCGGAACAGAAGAGCACCGATGACTGGCGCCTCGCGACACGCTGGCGCGGGACGCACCGGATGCTGACCGATGCGCAGGGCCGCTCGAAGTGCGTCGCCTGCGGCCTCTGTCCGCAGATCTGCCCGGCGAACTGCATCAAGCTGGTCCCCGGCGAGGACGAGGCGGGGAACCGCTACCCGCTGATCTACGAGATCGACGAGTTCCGCTGCGTCTTCTGCGGCTACTGCCAGGAAGTCTGCCCGGAGGAGGCGATCCACGTCGGCGTGCACTACGAGAACGCCGAGTACTCGCGCGACCGCTTCGTGTACGACCTCGAGCGGCTCTCGGCGCAGGTGCATCCGGTCTCGTCGCTGTGGGATCCCTCCGATCCGCGGGGCGAGTGAGATGAGCGCCGTCACGGTCGTCTTCGGGATCTTCGCCGTCTGGGCCGTCGTCTCGGCCCTCCTCTGCATCACGCGCACCAATGCCGTCGCCTCGGCGCTCTGGCTGGTCTCGACGATGTTCGCGCTGGCGGGGATCTACGTCCTGCTCAACGCCGAGTTCATCGCCGCGATCCAGGTGCTGGTCTACGCCGGCGCGGTGATGGTGCTCTTCCTGTTCGTGATCATGCTGCTCAACATCGAGGCGACGCCGCGCGAGTGGAAGCGCTGGCCGGCCTGGCTGATCGCGGGCGGCCTCGTCGCGGTGATGGGCGTCGAGCTGTCGAGCCTCCGGGCCTATTCGCCCGAGCGGCTGGCGCGCGAGTTGTCCACCATGCCCGACTCGATGGCGGTCCCCGCCTACGTCTTTCCGTCGGCGGCGCAGGCCATCCCCGACCCGCGCGGCGTCGTCGGCCGGATCGCCGAACCGCTCTTCCAGGGCTACCTGATCCCGTTCGAGATCACGTCGGTCCTGCTGCTGGCGGCCGTCATCGGCGCCGTCGTCCTCGCGAAGAAGAGGCTCTGATGCTGCTCGGTCCCTCCCTGGCGCTCTCCGCCATCCTCTTCGCGCTCGGCGTGGTCGGCGTCCTGATCCGCCGCAACGCGATCGTCGTCTTCATGTGCGTCGAGCTGATGCTCAACGCCGTGAACCTGGCGCTGGTCGCGCTGGCGCAGGTGCACGGCACCAGCGGCCAGATCATGGTGTTCTTCGTGATGACGGTGGCAGCTGCCGAAGCGGCGGTGGGCCTCGCGATCATCCTCGCGATCTTCCGGCACGTGCAGTCGGTCGATCTCCGGCAGTTCAACCTGCTCAAGGGCTGAGGCGTGACGCCATACATCTGGCTCGCCATCCTCCTGCCGCTGCTCGGCGCCGCCGCCAACGGCGTCCTGGCCTTCAAGCGGCCGCAGGCGAAGGGCCTCGTCTCGCTGATCGGCGTCGGCGTCCTCGTCGGGGCCTTCGTCGTCGCGCTGGCGGTCTTCCGCGAGGTGGCGGCGGGCGCCGGGGAACCGGTCAAGGTCCTCCTCTGGCACTGGATGCCCGTCTCGGACCGGCTGAGCATCGACCTCGCACTGCAGGTGGACCGTCTCTCGGTGGTCATGCTCCTGGTCATCACCGGGGTCGGCTCGCTGATCCACCTCTTTTCCGTCGGCTACATGCACGACGATCCGGGCTACGCGCGCTACTTCGCGTACCTGAACCTCTTCGTCGCCTTCATGCTGGTGCTGGTGCTCGGCGCCTCGCTGCCGGTCTCCTTCATCGGCTGGGAAGGGGTGGGGCTCTGTTCCTACCTGCTGATCGGCTTCTGGTTCGACATCGACGCCAACCCCGACGCCGGCAAGAAGGCGTTCCTCGCCAACCGCATCGGCGACTTCGGCGTGCTGATCGCCATGTTCATGCTCTGGTGGTATGTCGGGACGCTCGACTACGGCCAGCTCGCCCTGCGGGCGCCGGCGATCCTGCCCTACGCGGGATCGGTCGCCACCACGATCGCGCTTTTCCTCTTCCTCGGCTGCACCGGCAAGTCGGCGCAGATTCCGCTCTTCGTCTGGCTGCCGGACGCGATGGCCGGCCCGACGCCGGTGTCGGCGCTGATCCATGCCGCGACGATGGTGACCGCCGGCGTCTTCCTGGTGGTCCGGACGGGGATCATCTTCGCCCTCGCCCCGGTGGCGCTGGAGGTCGTGGCCATCACCGGTGCGCTGACCGCCTTCTTCGCCGCGACGATCGGCCTGCGCCAGTATGACATCAAGAAGGTCCTGGCGTATTCGACCGTCTCCCAGCTCGGCTACATGTTCCTCGGGGTCGGCACCGGCGCCTTCTCGGCCGGGATCTTCCACCTGGTGACGCACGCTTTCTTCAAGGCGCTGCTCTTCCTCGGCGCCGGCAGCGTGATCCACACGATGCACGCGGCGCAGCACCACGCCCACGCGCACGGCGACGCCCAGGACATGCGGAACATGGGCGGGTTGCGCCACGCGATGCCGTGGACCTTCCTGCTGATGACGCTGGCGACGCTGGCGATCGCCGGGGTGCCGCCGTTCTCGGGCTTCTTCTCGAAGGACGAGATCCTCACCGCGGCGTTCGTGCGCGGCGAGCACAATCCGGTCTATCTGGTGGCCTGGCTGCTGGGCCTGGCCGCGGCGCTGATGACCGCCTTCTACATGGCGCGGCTGATCGCGATGACCTTCCTCGGCAAGTTCCGGAGCGGTGACGCCGCCCAGGGGCACCTGCACGAGGCGCCGGCGATCATGACGGTGCCGCTCGCGGTCCTCGGCGTGCTCAGCGTGGCCGGCGGGATGCTGAACCTGCCGAGCTTCGTCGGCGGCTCGGCGGCCCTCGAGCACTGGCTCGAACCGGTCACCGAGTCGGCGACGCGGATGATGGACCCGCTGCAGCTGCCCCACGGCAACACCGAGCTCTACCTGATCGCCGGCGCCGTGGTGATCGCCCTCACGGGTCTCGCCCTCGGTGTGCGGCTCACGCTCGGGCGGCCGATCGCCCTGCCGGCCGAGCAGGCGCCGGAGCGGGGCCTCTGGCGCCTGCTCAACGGGAAGTACTTCATCGACGAGCTGTATGCCAAGGTCATCGTCGGACCGACCGTCTGGTTCTCGCGCACCGTCCTCTGGAAGGGCTTCGACCAGTTCCTGGTCGACCGGATGGGCGTCGGCGGCACCGCGCGCATCGCGCAGGGGCTCGGCTGGCTCGGGTCGCTGCTGCAGAACGGGCAGGTCGCCCTGTATGTCACCCTCTTCGCGGCCGGGGTGGTCATCATCCTCCGCACCCTGGCGGGCTGACCGATGAGCGCCTTCCTCGCCTCCATCGGCTACGACCGCTGGATCCTCCACGTGCTGCTGGTGCTCCCGCTCCTCGGGATGCCCCTCGTCCTGCTCTTCCCGGTGAAGGCGGCGCGGTGGATCGCCCTGATCGTCGCCCTGCTCGAGTTCTTCCTCGGGATCGGCCTCTGGTGGGCCTTCGACCCGGCCAACGGCGGGATGCAGTTCGTCACCGACGTCCCCTGGCTCTCGGGCTACGGCATCGGCTACCGCGTCGGGATCGACGGCATCTCCGTGCTGATGGTGCTGCTGTCGGTCGTGATGATGCCGCTGGTCGTCTGGGGCAGCTGGCGGAGCATCGACCAGAAGCAGCGTGGCTTCTACGCCCTCCTCCTCGCCATGAAGGTGGGGATGCTCGGCGTCTTCGTCTCGCTCGACCTCTTCCTGTTCTACACCTTCTGGGAACTGCTGCTGATCCCGATGTACTTCATGATCGGCATCTGGGGCAGCGCCAACCGCCTCTACGCCGCGACGAAGTTCGTCATCTACACCTTCGTCGGCTCGCTGCTGATGCTCGTGGCCATCCTCTGGATGGTCTTCCAGGTGGGGAAGGCGACCGGGACGTACTCGTTCGCCTATGCGCACCTGCTGGAGCATGCCGACGTGATGGCGCCGTGGGGGCCGTGGCTCTTCGTGGCGTTCGCGCTCGCGTTCGCGGTCAAGGTGCCGCTCTTCCCGTTCCACACCTGGTTGCCGGACGCGCACACCGAGGCGCCGACGGCCGGTTCCGTCGACCTCGCCGTGATCCTGCTGAAGATGGGCACCTACGGCTTCCTGCGGTTCGCGATCCCGTTCGTGCCGGCGTTCGCGCTCTCCAAGACCACCGGCATGGTGATGACCACGCTCGCCGTGGTCGGCATCGTCTACGCCGCGCTCGTCGCGATGGTGCAGCCCGACCTCAAGCGGCTCGTCGCCTACTCCTCCGTCTCCCACCTCGGCTTCGTCATGCTGGGGATCTGGGGCAGCACGGTCGAGAGCGTCCAGGGCGCGATGATGGTGATGGTCTCGCACGGCATCTCGACCGGTGCGCTCTTCTTCATGATCGGCATGCTTTACGAGCGCCGGCACACGCGGATGATCGCCGACTTCGGCGGCCTCGCGCGGGTGGCCCCGCTGATGTCGCTGGCGTTCGTGATCACCGCCTTCTCGTCGATCGGACTCCCCGGCCTGAACGGCTTCGTCGGCGAGTTCCTCGTGCTGATCGGCTCCTTTGGCCGCTACCCGGTGCTGGTGGGGGTCGCGACGACGGCGGTGGTCTTCTCGGCGGCCTACATGCTATGGGCCACCCAGCGCGTCTTCTTCAACCGCTTCACCAACCCGGCCAATGAGGGGATCGGCGACCTCAACTTCCGCGAGATCGCCGTCCTCACGCCGCTGATCGCGGCGATGGTCTGGATTGGCCTCTATCCCGGCCCGTTGCTGCGCCGGACGGAATCGGCCGCGAAGCGGTACATCGAGATGATCGAGCCCTCGCTGCCGCCCGCGCAGCTCCCCGGGCCGGTGGGCATCCGCCCGGGAGGTGACCGGTGAGCACCCCGATCGACCTTTCGACGCCCGCCGGCGCGACGCTCGCGCTCCTGCCGGAGCTGCTCCTCACCGGCTGGGCGCTGGTGGTCCTCCTCGTGGTCGGATGGCGTCACCGGACCGCGCAGGACATGCGGCTCGTCGGCGTCCTGTCGCTGGTCGGCTATCTGCTGGCCGGTGCGGGCACGGCGTACCTCGCCGCGATCGGGGCGCACCCCGACGGCCTCGCGATGATGGTGGCCCTCGACGGCTTCCGCTTTGCGAGCGACGCCCTCCTCCTCGGGATCGGCTTCGCGATCACGATCATGTCGCTGCGCTGGCTCGAGCGGCAGGGGATCCTGGCGCCCGAGTACTACGTCCTCCTGATGCTCGCGACGGTCGGGATGATGCTGCTTGCCGGCTCCGTCGACATGACCACGCTCTTCCTCGGTCTCGAGGTGATGTCGATCTCGGTGTACGTGCTGGCGGGCTATGACCGCACCCGGCGCGCATCGGCCGAGGCCGCGCTCAAGTACTTCCTGATCGGCGCCTTCGCCTCGGGCTTCCTGCTCTACGGCATCGCGCTCACTTACGGCGCGACCGGGCAGTTCAACTTCGCGCTCATCGGCGCGCAGCTGGCCAGCACCCCGCCGACGCTGATGGCGAAGTTCGGCATGGGGCTGTTGCTCGTCGGCTTCGCCTTCAAGGTCGCGGCGGTGCCGTTCCATGCCTGGGCGCCCGACGTGTATGAGGGCGCACCCACCCCGGTCACGTCGTTCATGGCGAGTGGCGTGAAGGCGGCCGCGTTCCTGGCGCTGGCCCGGCTCCTCGCCGAGGCGTTCCCGGCGTACGTCGAGCTGTGGCGGCCGATCCTTGCGGGGCTGGCGATCGTGACGATCCTGATCGGCAACCTCGTCGCCCTGGCGCAGACCTCGCTCAAGCGGATGCTGGCCTACAGCGCCATCGCGCACGCCGGGTACCTCTTCCTCGCGCTCTACGCCAACAGCGACGAGGGGACCGCGGCCGTGATGGTCTACCTGATCGCCTACTCGATCACGACCGTGGCGGCCTTCGGCATCCTCGCCTCGATCGAGCGCGCCGGTGCCCGCACCGTGCAGCTGACGGACCTCGAGGGACTCTACGGCGTGCGGCCGTTCGCGTCGCTCGGCCTCTCGCTCTGCATGCTCTCGCTGCTCGGCTTCCCGGGCACCTTCGGCTTCGTCGGCAAGTGGTTCCTGATCTCGGCCACGCTGCGCCAGGACGAGGTGCTGCTGCCCGTGGTCGCGATGATCGGCAGCGGCATCTCGATCGGCTACTACCTCCCGGTCGTCCTGTCGATGACGCTGAAGCCGACGCGCACGCGGCAGGCGCACCAGAGCATCCGCTTCCCGCTGCCGGCGAAGGTCGCCGTCGCGGTGTGCATCGCGGCGATCGTGGTGCTCGGTGTGTGGCCGCAGCCGGTGCTCGACTTCGCCGGACAGACGGCCGGACAGCTTCGCGCGATCGCCACGCCGATCCTCACGCGCTGAGGCGCCGGCTCGATGCTCTTTCCGCGCACCGTCTTTCGCGAGTATGACGTTCGGGGCCTCGTCGGCGAGCAACTGACGCCGACGCTGGCCCACCACCTCGGGCGCGGCTTCGCCTCGGTCGTCACCGAACGGCTCGGCCGCCCGCCGGTGCTCGTGGTCGGGCGCGACAACCGTCCCTCCGGCGACGCGCTGGCAGCGGCGCTGCGCGAGGGGATTGTCGCCGCCGGCGGCACCGCCGTCGATGTCGGCACGCTGCCGACGCCGGCGCTGTACTTCGCGGTGCAGGCGCTGGCGGCGGACGGGGGCGTGCAGGTCACCGGGTCGCACAATCCGCCCGAGTTCAACGGCTTCAAGATGGTGATCACGGGCGGCTCGATGCACGGCGAGGCGATCCAGCAGCTGTGGGAGCGGATCGCGGTCGAGCAGTACAGCACCGGCACCGGCTCGCATGCGAGCGACGCCTCGATCCTCGGTCGCTACCGCGAGGCGATCGTCGCCCGGCACACGCTGGCGCGGCCGATCAAGGCGGTGGTCGACTGCGGCAACGGCGTGGCCTCCCTGATCGCGGTCTCGACGCTCCAGGCGCTGGGCGTCGAGGTGGTCCCGCTCTTCGCCGACAGCGACGGCACCTTCCCGAACCACCATCCCGATCCGACGGTGCTCGAGAATCTCGTCGACCTGCAGGAGGCGGTGCGCGCGCATGGCGCCGAGCTCGGCATTGCCTTCGACGGCGATGGCGACCGCATCGGGGCGGTCGATGAATCGGCGCGTCCGATCTGGGGCGACCAACTGCTGGTGCTCTTCGGGCGCGACGCCGTGCGGCGCTTCGGGCCGGGCGTGCCGGTCATCTTTGACGTGAAGTGTTCCGAGTCGCTGCCCGCCGCGCTGACGGCCGCCGGGGCGCGGCCGGTGATGTGGAAGACCGGGCACTCGCTCATCAAGGCGAAGATGAAGGAGGAGGCCGCGCCGCTCGCCGGCGAGATGAGCGGCCACATCTTCTTCGGTGGCGACTGGCTCGGCTTCGACGACGCCCTCTTCGCCGCGGCGCGTCTCTGCGAGATCGTCTCCAAGGGACCCGGCGGGCTCGCGGCGCTGCTGGCCGACCTCCCCGAGAGCTTCGCCACGCCCGAACTCCGAGTCGACTGCAGCGACGAGACCAAGTTCGGCATCGTCGAAGCGGCGGCGGAGCACTTCTCGGCGCTGTATCCGGTGGTCACCATCGACGGCGTGCGGATCCGCTATCCCGATGGCTGGGGGCTGGTCCGGGCTTCCAACACGCAGCCGATCCTGGTGCTCCGCTTCGAGGGCACCTCGCCCGCGGCTCGCGACGCGCACCACGCCGAAATGACGGCCTGGCTCGCCACGCGGGGCATCGGGGCCTGAGCGCATGACGCCCCGCGCGCGGCGGCTCCTCGCCGTGGGTGGGGCGGTGGTGGCGCTCCTCGTCCTGGGCCGGCTCCTGGCGGTCCTCCTCACGGCACGCTGGTGGGCCGACGCGATCTCCGAGTCCGCCGGCCGGGCCGTCTCGCAGTGGCTCATCTTCGGCTGGATGCTCGAGCTCGGGGCGATCGCGATCGCTTCGGCGTGGTTCATGGCGCACGCGCTCTGGGTCGTCCGCGGAATCGCCTCCGTCACGGTCGCCCAGCGCGTCGGGCAGGAGGAGATCCCGGTCGCCGTCTCGCCGCGCGCGCTCACCTTCTGGGCCGCCGGGATGGGACTGCTGCTCGGCGGGATGACCGGCACCGGGGCGCGCAGCTGGCGCGTCCCGATCGCCCTGTCGTGGCAGGGGCTCCGCTTCGGGCGTCTCGAGCCGATCTCCGGCGCGGATCTCGGCACGTTCGTGGCGCAACTCCCGGTCTGGCAGATCGGTTTCGACTACTACATCACGCTCGTGATCCTCGCCCTGGCGATGGTCACGCTGCTCTACACGATCACCGGCGGGATCCGTCGGCAGGGCGGGCAGCTGGTCGTCCACCCGCACAGCCGGTATCACATCGGCGCCCTGATCACCCTGCTGGCGATCGGCGTCGGGCTCGGCGCGATGCTGCATCCATGGACGGCAGTCGCCGAGATGCAGGAGCCGCTGCCGCTCGTCGTGGCCAGCGTGCGCGAACTCGCGTCGCAGGCGCTGATGGGGGCCGCGATCGCGGTCGCGGTGATGTCGGCGACCTGGGCGCTGCGGGGGCGCAACTCGCTGCTCCTTGCGGGATGGATTGTGCTGGGTGCTGCGGTCGCGGTGGAGCGGTGGCTTGTCCCCGCCATGAGCGAGCCGACCGCGCCCGTCGCCTCGGCAGATGAAGAGATCCGCGCAGCGACCGCCGACGCGTGGGGGATCGCCCCGGTGGCCGTTTCGGCGAGCGCGGACACGCTGCCCTCGGTGACCGGTCGATGGGACCAGGTCTCGCTGCGACGGCTCGTCGATGGCCAGGGCGCGACGCTGCTCGCCGCGACCCCCGGCAGCGAGGTCCGCGGAGACACGGTGCAGGCGGTGTGGCATCTGGCGCTGGCCCGAACCACGCGCGGCCCCGCGTTCGAGGCGGTCGTTGTCCGCGACGCCCGCGCGCCACTGCAGGACAGCACCAGCATCGTCACCCGGATCACCCTCGATCGCGTGCGACTCCGTCCCGATGGCCCCGAGTGGCAGCCGACCACCACCGGGGTGTCGACCGACGGCGTCTTTCGCCGCGTGATGCTCGCTTGGGGGCGGCAGGCCGGCGGGCTCCTGAAGCCGTCGCCGTCCGGCGCCGTCGATTGGCTCCTCGATCCGAGCGAACGCGCTGCCGCCCTGATGCCGATGGTGTCGTGGCTCCCGGCCGACCTCCTGGTCGTGGAGGGCAGGGCCGTGTGGGTGGTGCAGGGGGTCATCCCGCTTGGGGAATACCCGCTGTCGACCCACGGTCGCTGGGGTGGGCGTGAGGTGGCGGGGGTGAAGCCCGGCTTCGTGGCCCTGATGGACCCCGAGACGGGGGCCGTGCGGATCCATCTCGATCCCTCCGCCGACGCCCTCGCCAAGGCGTGGGGCAGGATCCTCGGGCCGCTGGTGGAGAAGGCCCCGCTCCCGCCCGCCATCCTGGCCGGCCTGCGGTATCCGAGGCTGTTGATCGAGGCGCAGTTGCGCGTCCTGGAGGGGCTGGCATGGCACTTCGGCAAGCGCCCCGGGCGGCGCGAGGCCGATGGCCCGCCGGAGTCCCCCGTGCCGGTCTGGTCGGCAATCAATGGCCCGGGGTGGCAGAGCGTCATGGAGGATCCGGCCCGTCAGGCGCTCGCCACCATCCTCACTGCGTCTCGCCGGGACGGCGTCATGCGGCTGGACGTGCTGCGAGAGGAAGGGCCGCTGCTGGACAACCCCAGGGAGGCCGAGCGGCGCTGGAACCGTTTGCCGAGTCTCTCCCGGTGGCGTGATTCCGCGCGGGCCGCGCGCGATTCAATCCTCCCCGGGACGGTCCGCTGGTACCAGGGACCCCGTGGTCTGATGGCCTGGCAGCCGATCATCGCCGTCAACCGGTTCGGCCGGGTCACAGCCCTCGCGGTGGCGGCCTCGGTGGGGGAGCGCGCCACGGCCGCCCGCGAACCCGAGGCCGCCTGGGCCGAGCTGCTGGGTGATCCGGCCACGCCGGTGGTCCCCGAGACGGCCGCCGCGGAGGCCGTCCGGTGGCGCCAGGCGCGCGAGTGGATGGCCCGGGCCGATTCGGCGTTGGCCCGTGGCGACCTGACCGCCTTCGGGCGGGCATTCGAGTCGCTGCGGAAGGTGCTTCAGCAGGAGCCTCCCAGGTAACCCTCCCAAGTGGCGACGGGGCCCCCGCTCGGCTATTTTCGGGGGCTTTGCTCGGTTCTTTTGCGGTTCAGGCTCGAGACACACTCCCGAGGTGTACGTGAACCTTCATGAATATCAGGCCCGCGACCTGCTCAAGGTCGCCGGGATTCCCATGTTCGACGGCGACGTCGCCTCCACGCCGACCGAGGCCGAGGCGATCGCCCGACGGCTGGGTGGCACGGTGGTCGTCAAGGCGCAGGTCCATGTCGGCGGCCGCGGCAAGGCGGGCGGCGTCAAGCTCGCGCGCAACCCGGCCGAGGCGCTCGAATGCGCCTCGCAGATCCTCGGCATGACGATCAAGGGCCTCGTGGTCAACAAGGTGCTCGTCGTCCCGGCCGCCGAGATCGCGACCGAGAGCTACGTCGGCCTCATCCTCGACCGCGCCTCGCAGAAGCCGGTCTTCATGGTGTCGGATGCCGGTGGCGTCGACATCGAGGAAGTGGCGGCGAAGACCCCCGAGAAGATCACCAAGCTCGCCGTCGACCCGCGCTACGGGCTGCTGCCGCATCAGGCGCTGCAGCTCGCGCTGGCGCTCTACCGCGACTGGAACCACGTCAAGGCCGCCACGAAGATCATGACCCAGCTGTACCAGGTCTTCATGGCGAACGGCTGCTCGCTGGCCGAGATCAACCCGCTGGTCACCACGCCGGACGGGAAGGTCCTCGCGCTCGACGCCAAGATCATCATCGATGACAACGAGCTCGACCGTCGCCCCGACCTCGCGGTCCTGCGCGACGAGTCGGCCGAGGAGCCGAGCGAGGTGCAGGCGCGCCGCGCCAACCTCACGTTCATCAAGCTCGACGGCAACGTCGGCTGCGTGGTGAACGGCGCCGGGCTGGCGATGGCCACCATGGACCTCGTGAAGTATTACGGTGGCGAGCCGGCCAACTTCCTGGACATCGGCGGGTCGTCGAATCCGGAGAAGGTCGTCAACGCGCTGAAGATCATCACCGCCGATCCGAGCGTGAAGGTCATCCTCTTCAACATCTTCGGCGGCATCACCCGCACCGACGACGTGGCCAACGGGATCGTGGCGGCTACGAAGCAGTTCGAGGTGAAGGTGCCGATCGTCATCCGGCTCACCGGGACCAACGAGGCCGAGGCCTTCAAGATCCTCGAGAGCGTCGGGATGGTGGCGATGAATGACATGGACGCGGCGGTCTCGAAGGCCGTGGCGCTTGCCAAGGAGGCCGCGTGAGCATCTGGATCAACAAGGACACGCGCCTGGTGGTGCAGGGCATCACCGGTCGCGAAGGGTCGTTCCATGCTCGGCAGATGGTCGAGTACGGCACCAACGTCGTCGCCGGCGTCACGCCGGGGAAGGGCGGCCAGACCTTCGAGAGCAAGGTGCCGGTGTTCAACACCGTCGCCGAGGCCGTGAAGGCCACGGGCGCGAACTGCTCGGTGATCTACGTCCCGCCCGCGATGGCGGCCGGCGCGATGATGGAAGCCGCCGACGCCGGGATCCCGGTGGTCGTCTGCATCACCGAAGGCGTGCCGGTCCTCGACATGACCACGGTCATGCCGTATCTGGCCGAGCGGAACATCCGCCTCATCGGCCCGAACTGCCCCGGCATGATCACCCCGGGTGAAGCCAAGGTTGGCATCATCCCCGGCTCGATCTGCACCCCGGGCCCGATCGGCCTCGTCTCCCGGTCCGGCACGCTGACCTACGAGATCGTCCACCACCTGACCAAGGCCGGCCTCGGCCAGAGCACCTGCGTCGGGATCGGCGGCGATCCGATCGTCGGGACCAACTTCATCGACGTCCTGGCAGCCTTCAACGCCGACCCGAAGACCGAGGCCATCGTCATGATGGGCGAGATCGGCGGGACGGCGGAGCAGGAAGCCGCGGAGTACATCAAGGCCAACGTCAAGAAGCCGGTCGTCGGCTTCGTGGCCGGCGCCACGGCGCCTCCGGGTCGCCGGATGGGGCATGCCGGCGCGATCATCTCCGGCGCCAGCGGCACGGCGGAAGAGAAGTTCGCGGCTTTCGAAGCGGCCGGCATGGGGATCATGCGGCGGCCGGTGGATGTGGTGGAGTTGCTGAAGGGGAAGCTCAAGTAGTAGATGAGGTCGTAGGTCGTAAGTCATAGGTCGTAAGACACCTACGACTTGCGACCTATGACCTACGACATACGACTTACGACTTTGTGGAGTTACACTGATGGCTGGAAAGTTGACCTTCGCCATGCTCAAGCCCGACGCCGTCGCGGCTGGCAATGCCGGCGCCATCCTGGCCCATGTGGAAAAGTCCGGCTTCGCGATCAAGGCGATGCGGATGCTCCGCCTGACCCGGGTCGAGGCCGAGGCGTTTTACGCCGTGCACCGTGAGCGTGGCTTCTATGGGGAGCTGGTTGAGTTCATGAGCTCGGGTCCGGTGGTGGCGATGGCGCTTGAGGCGCCGGACGCCGTGCTGGCCTGGCGGACGGCGATCGGGGCGACCGATCCGGCCGAGGCGGCCGAGGGGACGATCCGGAAGCTCTTCGCCGAGTCGAAGGGGAAGAACGCGGTCCACGGCTCCGACAGCGACGAGAACGCTGCCCGTGAAATTGCTTTCTTCTTTCCCGAGCGTGAGTTAGCTCTCCTCGGGGTGGTCTGACCGGGTTGACCAAGGGGCGGTTCGTCTGCTAGCTTTGAGGGCTATGCTTTCGTTCGATCTTCGCCAACTGCAGGACGGACCGGTCGCCACCGAGGTGACGGTCCCGGCAGACCATCCGGCGTTCGAGGGGTTGACCCTCGACCTGGTGGGCCCGGTGGAGGTCGGCGGACGGCTGAGGGGACCGCCGGCGATGACGTGCTCTGGCACGGTCATCTGACGGCGCGGGTGGCGGGCGAATGCCGCCGCTGCCTCGAGCCGGTCGAGCAGCTGCTGGATGAGTCGGTCGAGGTGGTCTTCTCGGCCAACGAGGATCTCCTGGAGGATCCCAGCGTCTATCCGCTGGCGGTCTCCTCGAGCGAGGTGGATCTGGGGCAGGCGGTGCGTGAGGAGCTGGTCTTGCGGGTCGAGGCCTTCCCCCTCTGCCGCCCGGATTGTGCAGGACTCTGTCCCACCTGTGGGGCAGACTTGAACGCCGGCCCGTGCGCGTGCACGGCTGGCATGACCAACTGAGGCACCGATGGCCGTTCCGAAGCGGAAACTCTCGAAGTCGCGCAAGCGCTTGCGCCGTGGGCACCACACCGGTGCCGGCATGGCCACCCAGCCCTGTTCGCGTTGCAGCGCGCCCAAGCTCTCGCACCGGGTCTGCCCGTCCTGCGGGTACTATGCGGGCAAGAAGCGCGTTGAGGTCGAGGACAACTAGGCCGTGATTCGCGTCGCGCTCGACGCGATGGGGGGCGACCATGCGCCGGCCACCGAAGTGGCCGGCGCGGCGCTTGCCCTCCGCGAGTTGCCGCCCGAGTTCACCCTCCTCCTCGTCGGCCAGCCCGACGCGGTCGAGGCCGAGCTCGCGCGGTACCCCGATCTCGACCGGAGCCGCCTCACGGTGGTCCCGGCCGCCGAAGTCGTGGGCATGGCCGAAAAGCCTCTCGCCGCCGTGCGCAAGAAGCCCAACTCCTCGCTGGTGATCGGCCTCGGCCTCCACCGCGACGGCGCCGCCGATGCCTTCGTCTCGGCCGGCAACACCGGCGCCCTGCTCGCCGGCGGCACCATCCTCCTCGGCCTCCATGACGGTGTCGATCGCGCGACCGTCGCGTCGTCCTTTCCGGCCCCCGACGGCTACGTGCTCGTCCTGGACGCCGGTGCGAACGTCGACTGCACCGCCAAGGAACTCCTCAACTTCGCCTACCTCGGCTCGATCTACGCGCGCGACGTCATGGGGCGTCCCGAACCGAAGGTCGGCCTGCTGAACGTCGGCGAGGAAGACGAGAAGGGGAACGCCGTGGTCCGCGAAGCGCACGCCGCCCTCAAGGCCCATCCGCGCCTCAACTACATCGGGAACATCGAGGGTCGCGACGTCGTCGTCGGCCACCCGAAGCACGGCCGGATCGATGTCGTCGTCTGCGACGGCTTCGTCGGCAACATCCTGCTCAAGTTCTACGAGTCGATGGGGAAGGTGCTCGGCCGCGTGCTCAAGGCGGAGAGCCCCGGGCTCCTGCAGTCGCCCGAGATGGCGCCGCTGATGCGCTTCCTCGACTACTCCGAGGTGGGCGGTGCGCCGCTCCTCGGCGTGAAGGGTGTCCAGATCATCTGCCACGGCTCGTCGACGCCGATCGCCATCAAGAACGCCATCCGCTACGCCGTGAATTCGGTGCGAGTCGGCCTGAGCGACCACATCGCCGCCGAGTTGTCGCTGCGCGATGCCCCGGTGGCCGGATGATCACGCGCCCCATCGCGGCGATCACCGGCGTCGGGTCCGCGGCGCCGAAGCGGGTGGTGACCAACGCCGACCTCGAGAAGACCCTCGACACGTCGGATGCGTGGATCACCGAGCGCACCGGGATTCGGCAGCGCCACATCGCCGAACGCTTCGAGACCCTGACGAGCTACTCGCTCGAGGCGGCGAAGCAGGCCCTCGCGATGGCGGGCCTCACGCCGGCCGACCTGGACGGGATCGTCTTCGCCACCGTGTCTCCCGACCATCGCTTGCCGTCTGCCGCCTGCGACCTGCAGGCCGCGCTCGGGATCGAGGGGTGCTGGGCGGTGGATGTCGTCGCCGCCTGCCCGGGGTGGGTCTATGGCCTGACCGTCGCCGAGGGGTTGATGGCGACCGGCCATGGCGACACGATCCTGATCGTCGGCGCCGAGAAGCTCTCGAGCATCGTCGATCCCGAGGACCGCGGCACCGCGATCCTCTTCGGGGACGGCGCAGGCGCCGGCATCATGCAGCGCGTGCACGGGGGTGACCGCGGGATCCTCTCCGCCTACCTCGGCGCCGATGGCAAGTTGGCCGAGCTGCTGCACATCCCCGGAGGCGGGGCCGCCGATCCGCTCACCGAGGAGCTGGTCCGCGAGAAGCGCCACCTGATCAAGATGGCAGGCCGCGAGGTGTTCAAGGCCGCGGTGCTCGCGATGAGCCGCTCCACGGACGAGGCGATCCGCCGCGCGGGGATGACCGCCGACGACATCGACCTCCTCATCCCGCACCAGGCGAACCTTCGGATCATCGAGGCGACCGCCAAGCATGCCGGGATTCCGATGGACAAGGTCTTCGTGAACCTCGATCGCTACGGCAACACGTCGTCGGCGAGCATTCCGCTCGCGGTGACGCAGGCCGTCGCCGAGGGCCGCCTGAAGCCGGGGATGGTCGTGATGCTCGTCGCCTTCGGCGCCGGCTTCACCTGGGGCAGCGTGGTGGTGCGGTGGTAACCGTCCTCCTCTTCCCGGGGCAGGGCTCGCAGAAGGTCGGGATGACCCGCGACCTCGCCGATGCCTTTCCGGCCGCGAAGGATGTGCTGCAACGGATCGACGACGAGCTGTCGACGCCGCTCAGCACGCTGATGTGGGATGGCCCGGAGGCCGACCTCACGCTGACGCACAATGCGCAACCCGCGATCCTGGCGCACTCCGCCGCGGTGCTCGCGGTGCTCGGCGACAAGATCGGCCCGGTGGCCGCGGCGGCGGGGCACTCGCTTGGCGAGTACAGCGCGTGGGTCGCGGCCGGTGCGCTCGAGGCGACCGATGCTGCCGTGCTGGTCCGCCGTCGTGGGGCGCTGATGTACGAGGCGGGTCGGGCGCGCCCAGGCGCGATGGCCGCAGTCCTCGGCCTGGAGACGGCCGTCGTCGAGCGGTGCTGCGCCGAGGCGAGTGCCGCGGGTGGCGGGGTGGTGGTGGCGGCGAATCAGAACGCCCCCGACCAGACGGTCATCTCCGGCGATCCGGCGGCCGTCGAGCGCGGCGGCGAGGCGTGCAAGGCCGCCGGTGCCAAGCGCGTGCTGCCGCTCAAGGTGAGCGGTGCGTTCCACTCGCCGTTGATGGAGGGTGCGGTGCGCGGGCTGCGTGACGCGCTCGACGTCGCCCCGTTCCGGACGCCGCGCTTCCCGGTCTGTGCCAACGCCACCGCCGAACTCGTGGATGACCGCGAGGATGCCATCCGGCTCCTCGGGGACCAGCTGACCGCCCCGGTGCGCTGGGTCGCCTCGATGCAGCGGATCGCGCGGGAGTTTCCCGACGCGCGCTGGCTCGAGATCGGCCCCGGCAGCGTCCTCACCGGCCTCCTCAAGCGGATCGTGCCCGAGGCGTCGTGCACGCCGCTGGGCACGGCCGCCGACCTCGAGACCTTCCTCGCCTCATGACGCTCCAGCTTGATCTCACCGGGCGCATTGCGTTCGTGACCGGCAGCACCCGCGGCATCGGCCGCGCGATCGCCGAGACGCTGCACGCCGCCGGCGCGCAGGTCGGCGTGGTGGGCCGGTCGGCCGCGAATGCCGCCGAGGTCGCCGCGGCGATCGGCCCGCGTGCCCGCGGCTTCGCCTGTGACGTCACCCAGCCCGACTCGATTCGCGCCGCCATCACCGCCTGCGAGGCGGAGCTCGGCCCGATCGACATCCTGGTCAACAACGCCGGGCTGACCCGCGACAACCTGCTGATCCGGCTCGGCCAGGCCGAGTGGGACGAGGTGCTCGCCGCCAACCTGACGGGGGCGTTCGTGGCCACGCAGGCGGTGATCAAAGGGATGATGAAGCGCCGTTTCGGGCGGGTCATCAACATCACCTCGGTGGTCGGGGTGACGGGCAACGCCGGGCAGGCGAACTACGCGGCCAGCAAGGCGGGGCTGATCGGATTCTCGAAGTCGGTGGCAAAGGAGTATGCGGCCCGGGGTGTCCTGGTGAACTGCATTGCCCCGGGCTTCATCGAGACGGACATGACGGCCGCCTTGCCCGAGACGGCCCGGGCGGCATTATTGGAGTCCATCCCGCTCGGGCGCCTCGGCGCCCCGGCGGACATCGCGGGAACCGTCGCGTTCCTCGCGTCGGATATGGGCGCCTACATCACCGGGCAGGTCCTGGTGGTCGACGGCGGCATGATCGGTTGAGCTGGTTCATCGTTCACACAACGCACAGAGGCATCACATGAGTGACGTGGCGGAGAAGGTCAAGGACATCATCGTCGAGGAGCTGGGTGTCGAGCGCGAGAAGCTCTCCCCGGAGGCCTCGTTCATGGAGGATCTCGGCGCCGACTCCCTGGATACCGTCGAGCTGGTGATGGCCTTCGAGAAGGAATTCGACATCGACATCCCGGACGAGGACGCCGAGAAGCTGCGGACCGTGGGGGACGCGCTGAAGTACCTGAACGACAAGCTGGGGAAGTGATTTGACGCGCCGCGTCGTGGTGACAGGGCTCGGCCTGGTGACCCCGGTGGGGCTCACCGTGGACGAGTCCTGGACGAACCTCCTCGCTGGAGTCTCCGGCGCGGCGCCGATCACGAAGTTCGATCCCGTCCGCTCGTCGGTCCGCTTCGCGTGCGAGGTGAAGGGGTTCGATCCGCTCCCCTACATCGACAAGAAGGAAGTGCGACGCTACGACCTCTTCGTGCAGTACGGCCTGGCCGCCGCCCATCAGGCGATGGCGCAGGCCGGACTCGCGGAGCCGGGCACCATCAACGCCGCCAAGGCCGGCTGCATCATCGGCGCCGGCATCGGCGGGATGCAGACCTTCACGGACAACGTCGAGGCCTACCTCACCAAGGGGCCGGACCGCGTCTCGCCGTTCTTCGTGCCGATGTTCATTCCCGACATCGCCGCGGGACTGGCCTCCATCCGCTACAACCTGCGCGGTCCCAACTTCGCGACCGTCTCGGCCTGCGCCTCCGGCGCGCATGCCATCGGGACGTCGTGGCAGCTGATCAAGGGCGGCATCGCCGACGTGATGCTCGCCGGCGGCTGCGAGGCCGCGATCACCGGCCTCACCGTGGCGGCCTTCGCGAACATGAAGGCGTTGTCGACCCGCAACGACGAGCCGACGAAGGCGTCGCGCCCGTTCGATCGTGGTCGCGACGGCTTCGTCCTCGCCGATGGCGCCGGGATGCTGGTGCTCGAGGAGTACGAGCACGCCAAGGCGCGCGGTGCCACGATCCTCGGCGAGGTCCTCGGGTACGGCGCCTCGGGCGATGCCTATCACATCACGTCGCCGCCGTCCGACGGCCATGGCGCGATGCAGGCGATGCAGATGTGCCTCGAGAGCGGCAACATCGCGCTCGACGAGGTTGACTACATCAACGCCCACGGCACGTCGACCCCGCAGGGCGACATCGCCGAGACCAACGCCGTCAAGGCGGTCTTCGGCGACCAGGCCCGCAAGCTCGTCTTCGCGTCGACCAAGTCGATGACGGGGCATGCGCTCGGGGCGGCCGGCGCGATCGAGGCGGTCATCGCGCTGCTGGTGGCGCGGACCGGCGACATTCCGCCGACCATCAACAACGACGATCCCGATCCCGAGTGCGACCTCGACTGCGTGCCCAACGTGGCACGGCACCAGCCGGTGCGCGTCGCACTGTCGAATTCGTTCGGCTTCGGCGGCCACAACGTGACGTTGGCGGTCCGAGCCCTCTGATGGCATCGTCGGTCGTGCCGACCAGCCAGCCCCCCCGCGGTGAACACCGTCGGGGGGGCGCTGGTTTTTCTGCGGGCGGCGCGGCTCTCCTCGTGTTCTTCCTCGCGAGTGCAGTTGCCCTCGTCGCGGACCGCTGGTACACCGGGGTTCGCCGGGAACTGCTGCGCGAGTCGGTGCGCAACGAGGTCATCCCGACGGCGACCGCGCTCGAGACGTCGCTGCGCGGGCGGATGGGATTGCTGCACGGGCTCTCGTCGTTCCTGGAGATCCACTGGGACAAGGCGGATCGGACGGTGGAGTTCGATCGCTTCGCGGTGGACATCCTGCGAGACGTGCCCGGAGTGCTCTCGATCCAGTTCGTGGGTTCCAATGGCGTGATCACCCATGTCTGGCCGGAGGCGGGCAACGAGCGGGCGATCGGCAAGAACGTCCTCGAGGATCCGCGCCCCGGGACGGTGGCCGACTTTCGGCGAGCGCTGACGGATTCCGGGATCGTGATCTCCGGCCCGACCGAGCTGTATCAGGGCGGCGTCGGCCTGATCGGTCGGCTGGCCGCCCGTGACGCGCGCGATTCCGTGATCGCCGTGACCGCCGTCGTGGTGCGGCTCGAGCCGATTGCCGAGGAGGCCGGGCTCCACAACATCCCGACCATCCGCACCGCGCTGCTCGACGAGGAGGGCGCGCTGGTCCTCGGCGATTCGTCCTTGACCCGTGCGGGTGCCGAGCCGATCACGGCCTCGGTGAAGTTTGACGGGCGCGAGTGGCGGCTGCTTGCGGTGCCGGTTGCAGGCTGGAAGGCCACGATCCGTGACCGGGTCTTCCCGATGCGCGTGGCACTGTTGGCGCTGGTGCTGCTCGGCGCCGGGCTGGCGTTGGTCCTGGTGGGCCGGCGCGATGCGCGCGCGGAGGCCGAGCGGCTTCGGGGCGAGGAGAAGTTTGCCCGGCTCTTCTCGCTCACCCCCGACGGTGTCGCCCTGACCCGCTTCGCCGACGGCGTCCTGCTCGAGGTCAACGACGGCTTCCTTGAGATCACGGGGCGGAGCCGTGCCGAGTTGCTCGGCCACTCCGCTGTCGAGCTGAAGCTCTGGCCGACGCCAGCCGACCGCGAGGCGATGATCCGCGCGATCTCGCGCGACGGCACGCTCACGGACTTCGCCGTCGCGCTGACGCGGCTCGATGGATCGGTGCGCGAGACGCGCCTGGCCGGTCGCCTGGTCGACATCGACGGCCTGCGCTGCATCCTGATGATCATTCGCGACGTCACCGAGCAGCGCAAGCTCGAACGGCGCCTCGCGGAGGCCGCGCGGCTGGAGTCGATCGGGCGGCTGGCCGGCGGGATCGCGCACGACTTCAACAACCTCATCACGGCGATCTCGGGCTACGGACACCTGCTCGTGGAGCGCGTGGCCGATCGTCCGGAGGCACTGGCCGACGTGCAGGAGATCGTCCGCTCCTCGGCGCGTGCCGCGGACCTCACCGCGCAGCTCCTGGCGTTCGCGCGGCGGCAGGTGGTGCAGCCGCGGGTCGTCGACGTGAACGCGCTGATCCTCGATGCCAACCGGCGGCTGCGCCAGCTCGTCGGCGACGGGATCGCGCTGAGCATCCGGCTCTCGCCCGACCCGGCGCGGATCCTGATCGACCCGACGCAGGGCGACCAGCTCCTGACCAACCTGGCCGTCAACGCGCGCGACGCGATGCCCGAGGGGGGCACGCTCACGATCCAGGCGCTGGCGGTGCGCGACGAAGTGCACGTGACCTTCCGTGACAGCGGCCACGGCATTCCGCCGGAAGTGCTCGCGCATCTCTTCGAGCCGTTCTTCACGACCAAGCCGGCGGGGCAGGGCACCGGGCTCGGCCTGGCGACCTGCTACGGCATCATGGAGCAGGCGGGCGGCCGGATCGAGGTGCAGTCCACGGTGGGGGAGGGCGCGCTCTTCCGGCTGGTCTTCCCGCGCGCCGCGGAGGAGTCGGAGGCCGCCGGTGCGACGGCAGCGCTCGGTCGGACGGAGTCCGGTGGCGAGACGATCCTGGTGGCCGAGGACGAGGCGCAGGTGCGCAAGCTGGTCGACCGGGTGCTGACACAGCTGGGCTATCGGGTGCTGAGTGCCGCGAGCGGCACGGAAGCGCTCGAGCTCGATGCCAGTCACCAGGGGCCGATCCATATGCTGCTCACCGACATGGTGATGCCGGGGATGGGCGGCGGGGAACTGTCGCGCCGCATCCGCGAGCGTCATCCGGGGATGAAGGTGCTGCTGATGTCGGGGTACAGCGAGGAACTGGTGGCCGCCGAGCACGGCGACGTGCCGTTCCTGCCGAAGCCGTTCACGCCGGAAGAGTTGGCGACGAAGGTGCGGGAGGTGTTGGGAGGGTAATCTCGCGGTCGAGCGACTCCGCGATCGCGGCCACCCGCTCGGCCTCCGCGAGTCCGGCGATCACCTCGGCAGGTGGTTCCGCCATGCGGGCGCCCGTGGCGATCAGCAGTGCCATTCGCTCTGCCTTTGTGAGCGAGCTGAGGCGAAGCAGGCCATCGGCGTCACGGCGCTCCGCGAGACTCTCCAGGAGACCGGGGAGCGAGTGATGTGCCTGCCAGAGTGCCCAGGCTAGGGCCCGGTCTTCGGCCTTCACACGATCCATCGATTCCGCCGTCAATTCAAACAGCAGGCACGTGGTCGCGGCCCACCCCTGCTGGTCGCCATGGGCGCCGTCGTGGTAGGTCATCACCTCTCCGCCCTCCGCCCAGCGAACGCCGCGCGGTTTGCCCTCGCTGCGGCCTATCCAGACGCCCATCGCGAGCCCGCCGGCGACGCAGAGGATGCGTCCCCAGATCGGCATCGGGCTCTCGACGAACTGGTTGAACACCAGGGGGAGCACCACCAACCAGAGCCACCGGAGCCAAGCGGGGCGCCCTCGTGTCGACTCCCGGCCGCCCAGAACGCCCTGAGCCACCATTGACGTGTAGAAGACGAGCATCGGGGCCTTGGAGTCAAAGATGGCCTCCCAGGTGGCGAAGCGGTCGAGCCACGCCATGGCCCCGAAGATCGCCGCCAGGAAGAGCACGACAAACGCACCGAATTGCCAGGTGATCCCTTTGCCCAGGCCGGCGTGGAGTTCGGATGCGAAAAGCTCCGTCGCGGTGTTCGATGCTGGCGCGCCGACACGAAAGAGAAGCAGCTTCCTCGAGATGACGGCCATCGCCATCTGCCCACCACTGGCCGCCAACTCGGCGTCGTAGCGACCCTGCAGTTCCGGGACGGCGACCCGTGCGGCCTGGGGGCCGAGCAACTCCCAATGGTTGCACTCCTCACAGATTCGCCAGACGCGATTGGCGTCGGGGTCGAACGCGACGAGGCGGCCGTTGGGCACAGAGGCCAGCTCCTTGTTGGCCGGGAGCGGCTTCCCGCATGTGAGGCATGCGTCCTTCGCCATCAGGCGCCTCCGAGCGGCCGGTCGAGTGACTCCGCCACTTCCGCAATCGCGCGCGCGTCGGGCAGGCCGGCGCGGATCGGCGGCGACGGCTCCGCGATTGCTCCGCGTGAGGCGAGTGCCAGCAAGGCGAGATCCTCGACGGGCAGCCGGTTCAATTCGAGCCTCCCCTCGGGAAGGCCTCGTTCGGCGGTGAGATGGCGCAACACCTCGGCGAGGCCGCCGAGTTGGTCCAGCCGCTCGAACGCCGTGGCGACCTGTTCGGGGGTGATTGTGGCAGGTGTGGCAAGGTTGACGGTCAGGACGTGGCCGAGATCCTTGGGGTCGTGTCCTTCGAAAGTCAGGTCATCTTGCCCAGGCGTCCAGACGACGGCCCGGTCCCGCAACAGATCTCGCCGCGCCACCCATCCAAACAGGGCGCCGAGTGCCAACGCGAGCAGTGCCCATCGGTAATCCAGCACGCCGAACGCTGTGGCCAGCGCGCCGAGGAGCATCGCGCCAATTGGCCAGCCGATCCGTCGGTTGACGGGTCTGCCGGCGAGCTGCGCCTTGGTGCGTTCGGCGACCAGGTCCATGAGACCGAAACAGAGTGCGGCTCCGCTCCAGCCCTCCCAGGGTGGATTCCTCGCCAGCGTGTAGACCATGTAGGGGAGATAGAGCGCGAAGAAGACCTTGAGCCAGAATGGGATCGGACCGAGGAGTTCACGGCGCGCGTTGCTGAGCTCGAGGATCGCCGCCGCCCGCTCCTGCGGTCCACCCACGCGGTATAGCTCGAGCTTGTCGGAGACTTTCGCCTTCGCGAGGCCCACCGGCCCCGCACTCGCTAGCCCATCGAAGCGCGCCACGAGTTCCGGGATTGCTGCTGCCGACGCCTCCGGGCCGAGCAGGTTCCAGTGGTGGCACTTGGCGCAGATTCGCCAGGCTCGATTGGCCTGAGGATCGAAGGCCACGAGGCGCCCATTGGGGACGCTCGCGAGCTCCTTGTTGGCTGGGAGCGTCTTGCCACACCCGAGGCAGGCGTCCTTGGCCATCAGGCGCCTTCCGCGGTCTGGTCGAGCGACTGGGCTACTTCGGCGACTGCTTGGGCGTCTGCGACTCCCGAGTGAATCTCCGCCTGTGGTTCCACCTGTGAGATTCGTGCCGCCATCGCCATTAGCAAGAGATGCTCCTTGGAGAGCTCAGCCATCACCAGGCGCCCCTCGGGTTGTCCGAGCTCCCTGCAGACATGCGCCAACGCTGCACGCAGGCTCCCGAGTGTCACAGCTTGCCGACTTGCCTCACTCGCTTCAGTGGCGCTCACATCGGGAGGGTCGAGCAGAAACGGTAACTCACGCACTGACACCGGGGGCCCCCATCGCTCCTTGAGGCCGAGGTCATCAAGTCCAGGCGTCCAGACGAGCGCGTTCGGGGACTCCTTCTCGAAGCGGAATGCGATGCCGAACACGAGCGCTGAGATGACGGAGGCAAGTATCCAAGGAGTTGATAGAAAGCCGTTCGCCGCCAGGCCTGTTCCCAGCAGCGCCATGGGGAGCGGGAGGTGGCGATCGGCCCAGTTTGTCCGGGCCTTGAACGGAATAAAGAGCCCGCTGATGCCGATGAAGAGCGAGATCCCCGTGACGTATCGGAACCCGAGCGCGCTAAACACAGCAATCTGATTCCACACCTGCAGCGCGAGCAGTACGATCAGGGTGACCGATACGCCCTTCACCGCGCTGGAGGTCATCTCACGCTGTGCCAACGCGATCGCCAGAGTCGCCGCCGCCCGCTCCTGCGGTCCACCCACGCGGTATAGCTCGAGCGTGTCGGAGACCTTCGCCTTCGCCAATCCCTCCGGTCCGGCGCTCGGCAGGCTCGCGAAGCGTGCCATGAGTTCTGGCATCGCGGCGGATGACGCCTCGGGGCCGAGCAGGTTCCAATGGCGACACTTGGCGCAGATTCGCCAGACGCGATTGGCGGTGGGATCGAATGCCACGAGGCGCCCGTTGGGGATCGCGGCGAGCTCCTTGTTGGCCGGGAGCGTCTTGCCGCACTCGAGGCAGGCGTCCTTGGCCATCAGCCCAGCGCTGCCGGCTGGTCGAGGGTCTCCGCGATGGCGGCGACCCGCTCCGCATCCTCGAGTCCGGCGATGACCTCGGCTGGCGGCTCCGCGAGCCGTGCGCTGACGGCGATCAAGAGTGCCATGCGTTCCGAAGCGCTGAGATCCGTCAGTCGGAGGAGTCCATCCCCTCTGCGGCGCGGCGCAAAGCTCTCGACGAGCGCGCGCAGCGACTCGTTTCCGCGCCAGAGCGTCCACGCCGCGTCCCGGTCCGCGGGCTTCGCGACCTCGTTGAACTCCCGCTGCAACTCCATCGAGAGGGACACCAGGGCATTCTGGCCCGTTTCGGACGGCGTGATGCCGTGGTAGGTCAGGGCATCGCCGGAATCGGACCAGCGTATCCCCCTCGGGCTCCCGGCACGGCGCCCAGCCCACAGGCCGGCCGCGGTCGCGAGAACGATGGTGCCCAACCCGCCCCAGAGCGGTACGTCCGGATCGTCGAACATGAACGCGATGGCGGGGAACCCGAGGAGCGGAAGCAGTCGGAGTGCCGCAGGCTGGCCCCGCCAGAGCTCGCGTGCCGCCAAGAGGCAGCGCACCGTGAAAAACGTCGCCGCTGCGAGCAGCAGCAGGTTTCTGTCGAGGAGAGCGTTGATGGTCGGGAAGTTCCTGACCCAGGAAGACAGCGAAGCCGCCGCCAGAAAGAACAGCCCCATGATTGCGTAGACGTCCCACGGCATAGGCGCGCCGATCTCGGCGTGCGCCTCCGAGGCGGCAAGGTCGGCCCCCAGCCGAGTCGGCGGCGTCCCGAGCCGAAAGAGCACGACATCACGCCTCCCGAGCACCGCCATGGCGATTCCCCCGCGCCCGGCAGTAGGCTCGTTGGCGTACCGGGTGACGAGTTCAGGGATCGCGCCTGTCGAGGCTTCCGGCCCGAGCAGGTTCCAGCCGTCGCACGCCTCGCAGATCCGCCACACCCGATTGGCATCGGGATCGAACGCAACGAGTCGGGCAAGCGGGACGCTTGCCAACTCCTTGTTGGCGGGAAACGACTTGCCGCATTCGAGGCAGGCGTCCTTGGCCATCAAGCGCCTTCGGCGGGTCCGTCGAGGCGCTCCGCCACGGCCGCGACCGTCGCGGCCTCGAGGAGCTTCTCGTGGGCGAGCTGGGCCTTGGGCGAGCCTGCGTCCTGGCGCGCAAAGCCGAGATCAAGCGCCACCAGATACATCAAGGGAATGTCTGCGAGGCACAGCGTGTCGTCGCGGTCCTGGCGCCATGCGTCGAGTGCGCCGAGGATGCCCACGATGTTGTGCGTTGTGGCGAGGAGGTGTGCTTTGGCGATCTGCTCGTCGGTGATGACCGCGAGCACGCTCTCGTCGAGGATGTGGCGCAGAAAGGCACGCGAGTCGCCAGCGTCCAGCCAACCGCCATCCTTCCCTCGGAGTGAGATCTCGCCGCGATCAACGTCCCACCGGATGCCGATGCTCTCCCAATGCTCTCCCGGGGTGCGGACGGAACGTCCCGAGGGGAGCTTTGTGGTGAGGGGGAGGGCAGTCGTGATGCCGAACGTGATCAGCCCGGCCATCACCGCCGTCCCGATGTTCCACAACCGCACCCCACCCGCCACGGCGATGCCTGCGGCCGCCAAGAGCGACAGAACGCCAGCCGTCATCCTTGCCCGACCAGCACGGAGCCCTTGCCGTTGCCGATACCATTCGCGCCCCAGCAACCCGGCGCTGATCATACTGGTCATCTGGACCATCGCGTCGGGATGTCCCCAGGCGGACCAGAGGCCGAGTGGCAAGAGGAGCAGTATTAGCACCCCGCCGACAGCCGCCGCCGTATTCGACGCGGTGGCCAGCCTATCCCGCCGCTCCGCCATCGCCAGCTCGCCGACTCGCACCTCGGCGAAGTTGTCCACCCGCAGCAACTCGAGCCGCGACCCGACATGGGTGATCAGCAACGCCGTCCCCCGCGTCGGCACCCGCGCCTCCAACTCACCCAGGGCCGCCCCCGCCGCCTCCGCCCCCAACAGGTTCCACTCCCCGCACTTGGTGCAGATCCGCCAGACCCGCCGCTGTCCCTGGTCGAACGCGATCCGCCGCCCCTCGGGGAGCGACACGAGCTCGCCATTGGCTGCCGAAGGCACGATTGCAGGAGAGGCAGGTTGGGGCGGAGGGCATCGCCCTTGAATATGCCTCGGCCAGGCCACCTCCGGAGGCTCTGGCGGCCCCCAAGCGGGCAACCCGACCATCCCTCCCGGGTATACCCATGGGAGACGTTGGCCCCCACCCCGGGTGCCCGTAGATTTGAGGCATGACCACCATGACCGAGCAGGCGCCGCCGACCCTGTCGCCCGTTGCCCTCCACGAGGAGCGACTCCGCGACCCAGCCCTCCGGCCGATCGCCCGAAAGGTCGCCGACGGCATCCGCCTCGACGCCGCCGACGCCCGCGCGCTCTATGCCACCGACGACCTGATCGGCCTCGGCACCCTCGCCGACTTCGCCAACCGGCGCAAGAATGGCGACCGCGTCTTCTTCTCCGCCAATCAGCACATCAACCCGACCAACGTCTGCATCCTCCGGAATACCTGCACCTTCTGCTCGTATGCCCGGATGCCGAACGAGGAAGGGCACTACACCCGGTCGCTCGACGAGGTCTACCACGAGGCGGCCACCGCGATCGGCGGGCCGACGAAGGAGTTCCACATCGTCGGCGGGCTGCACCCGAAGCTGCCGCTGTCGTATTACACCGACATGATCCGCGGCCTCAAGGAGCGCCACCCGCACATCCACATCAAGGCGCTGACCGCGGTCGAGATCGCACACCTGGCCCGGATCGAGAAGACGTCGGTCCGCGAGGTGCTGATTGCCCTCAAGGAGGCCGGACTCACCTCGATGCCCGGCGGCGGCGCCGAGGTCTTTTCGACCGCGGTGCGCGCCACGATCGCGGAGCGGAAGCTGACCGGCGCCGAGTGGATCAAGGTGCACCGCGAGGCCCACAGCCTCGGCATCCCGACCAATTGCACCATGCTCTACGGCCACGTCGAGACCGCCGACGACCGGATCGAGCACCTCTCGATGCTGCGCGAGCTGCAGGACGAGACCGGCGGCTTCCTGACCTACATCCCGCTCGCCTATCACACCGAGAACAACGAACTCGGCGAGGAGCTCGGGCGCGTCGGTACCGCCACGACCGGCTTCGAGGACCTCAAGAACATCGCGGTCGGCCGGCTCTTCCTCGACAACATCGCCCACGTGAAGACCCACTGGCCGATGGTGACGCCGTTCCTCTCGCAGATCGCGCTGGCGTTCGGCTGCGACGACGTCGAGGGGACGGTGGTGTACGAGCGCGTCTATCACGAGGCCGGCGCGACGACCCAGATGCACATGCCGTACGAAGGGCTCGTGTCGCTGATTCGCGACGCCCAGAAGATTCCGGTCGAGCGCAACTCGCTCTACGAGGCGGTCCGCACCGACTTCACCGACCTGGTGATGCCGAAGGGCGGGACGTCGCGGATGTCGTTGCCCGTGGTGCACGCGGCGTGAGGCTCGGCCGACTCCCCTGGATCAACACCGCCCCGGTCTTCGCGGCGATGGACCGGGGTGTGGTCAGTTGCGGCGCCGACGTCGTCACCGCGACCGCGGCGGAGCTAAACGACCTCCTCGCGGCCGGCGAACTCGACGTGAGCGCCGTCTCGGCGGTCGAGTATGCCCGCGACGCCTCGCTCTACCACCTGCTGCCGAACCTCGCGATCTCCTGCGACGGCCCGGTCCACTCGGTGGCGCTCTTCTCGAAGCGCCCGGTCAACGAACTCGACGGCGCCACGGTGCTGCGCACTGCCTCCTCGCGCACGAGTGTGCTGTTGCTCGAACTGCTCTGCAAACACCGCTGGCAGGTGTCGCCGCAGTTCGCGACGGTGCGCGCCGAGCCGAACGATCTCTCCGGGCTGCAGGCGCTGCCGCACGACGCGGTACTGGTGATCGGCGACGCCGCGCTCCATCTCCGCGCCTCGGGGCAGTACCCGGTATTCGTGGATTTGGGCCAGGCCTGGAAGGAGTGGACCGGACTGCCGTTCGTCTTTGCTGTCTGGGCCGCCCGCCGCGACGCTGATCGCTCCGAGGCGCTGGCGCTGCACCAGCGGCTCTGCGAATCCCGCGATTGGGGCGTGGCGCATCTCGACCTCATTGCCGCCGAAGCGGCGGCCCGCACCGGGATTCCGGCGGCCACCTGCCGCGCCTATCTCGGCGACCTCGACTACGATCTCTCCTACCGGCACCTCGCGGGGCTGACCGAATTCTTCGGGCGCCTCGCCGCCGACGGACTGGTACCGAATGGCTCCCTCACCTTCCTCACGGCGGCCTGAATGAGCACCGTGGACCGTTCCAGCGCGGAATTCCGCGAGGCGCTCGACCTCTATCGGCGCGCACCGCTGCTTGAGCTCGGCGCCCTGGCCGATGCGACCCGTCACCGGCTCCATCCCGAGCCGACGGTGTCGTACATCATCGACCGGAACATCAACTACACCAACGTCTGCGTGGCCGACTGCGCCTTCTGCGCCTTCTACCGCCGGCCGAAGGACAACGAGGGCTATGTCCTCTCCTTCGAGCAGATCGGCGCCAAGATCGACGAGTGCAAGGCAATCGGTGGCGCCCAGATCCTGCTGCAGGGTGGCCACAACCCGTACATCCCGTTCGACTGGTACCTCGAGCTGATGCGCTACATCAAGGCGCATCACCCGATCCACATCCACGGCTTCTCGCCGTCGGAAGTCGTCTTCTTCTCGGAGCGCTTCCGGATCCCGATGCCCGAGGTGGTGCGCCAGCTGCACGAGGCCGGCCTCGACTCGATCCCGGGCGGCGGTGGCGAGATCCTCGTGGACGAAGTGCGCGAGCGCGTCGCCAAGAAGAAGGCGCAGACCGACGAATGGCTCGGCGTGCAGGAAGAGGCACATCGCCAGGGGATGAAGACGTCCGTCACGATGATGTACGGCCTGGGCGAGTCCGACGAGGACCGCATCGAGCACCTCTTCCGGATTCGCGAGGTGCAGGCCCGCACCGGCGGCTTCACGGCGTTCATCTGCTGGCCGCTGCAGCCCGAAGGGACGGCGATGAGCGACCGGGTGAAGACCGACGCCGTCACCTATCTGCGCACGCTGGCCACCGCGCGCATCCTGGTCGACAACATCCCCAACATGCAGGCCAGCTGGGTGACGATGGGGCTCAAGGTGGGGCAGGTGGCGCTCCGCTTCGGCGCCAACGACTTCGGCTCGCTGATGATGGAGGAGAACGTGGTCTCCGCGGCCGGCACCACGTACCGGGCCACCATCGAGGAGATGGAGCGCGCGATCCGTGACGCCGGGATGCTGCCGGCCCGGCGCCGGCAGGACTACTCGCTGATCGAATCACCGCTGGCGGCGGTCGCGTGATTCGCGTCGGGATCGGCTACGACTCGCACCGTTTCGGCGCCGGGCGTCCGCTGATCCTCGGCGGCGTCACGATCCCGTATTCGCTGGGCCTGGTTGGGCACTCCGACGCCGATGCCGTGTCGCATGCCCTGACGGACGCGATCCTCGGCGCCGCCGCGCTCGGTGACATCGGCCGGCTCTTTCCGGACACCGACCCGACCTACGCCGGCGCCGACTCGATCCCGCTCCTGATCGAGGCGCACCGACGCGTGGCGGCCGCCGGCTGGACGCTCCAGCAGTGCGACATCACCGTGATCGCCCAGGCGCCGAAGCTGGCGCCGCACGTGCCGGCGATGCAGGCGCGCCTCGCCGAGGCGCTCGGCGTCGGTGACGGCGCCGTGTCGCTGAAGGCCAAGACCAACGAGGGGATGGGCTTCCTCGGCCGCGGCGAAGGGATCGCCGTCATCGCCGTCGCGACGCTGCGGCCGGTCTGATGGCCGCGATGGTGGAATGGCTGGCCGGGCTCCCGCCGGTCGCCATCTACGCCGTGATCGCCCTGCTCGCGGCGGTCGAGAACATCTTCCCGCCCTTTCCGGCCGACACCGCGATCGCCCTCGGCGCGTTCCTCTCCTACCGTGGCATCATCGACGCGCGGATCATCTTCGCGATCACCCTGGTGGCCAACGTCGGCGGCGCCATGGGGATGTACTGGCTGGCCGCCCGCCACTCCGCGACGCTCTTCGAATCCGGCTTCGCCAAGCGCTTCCTCCCCGAGCAGGGCCTCGCCTTCGTCCGCAAGGAGTATCAGCGATTCGGCCTGCTCGGCCTCTTCATCGGCCGCCTGCTGCCCGGTTTCCGCGCCGTGGTGGCGCCGTTCACCGGACTGATCCACCTCGGCCCCTGGCGCGCGCTGGTCCCGATCCTCTTCGCCTCGGCGCTCTGGTACGGTGCCATCATCGTGGCCGCGGCCAAGCTCGGCGAGAACTGGGAGACGGTGATCGGCTGGGTGAACCAGTTCAACAAGGTCGCCGGCATCGTCCTCGTCATCCTCATCGCGATCGGCGCCTTCCTCTGGTGGCGGCGTCGGAAGCGGGTCACCCCATGAGCCTCGGCGATCTTCCGCCCGAGCTCGTGGCCGCGTTTCACCTGCCGTCGTTCCGCGATCATCTCTCGCTCGAGGCCGGGCACTCCCCGAACACGATCGAGGCATACCAGCGCGACCTGTCGCGACTGGTGTCATTCGCGCGGTCCAAGGGGATCACCGAGCCACGCCAGCTCACCACACCGTTGCTGCGCGAGTTCATCTTCCTGCTCAAGGACCTCGAGCTGAGCGGTGCGACCATTCGGCGCCACGTCTCGTCGGTGCGGACATGGTTCGCGTTCATGGCGGCCGAGGGGCTGGTCGAGAAGGATCCGAGCGATCGACTCGAGACGCCGAAGAAGTGGCGGACCCTGCCGGACACGCTCTCCGTCGAGGAGGTGGACCGCCTGCTCGCCGCGCCGCAGGTGGACGAGACGCTGGCCTGGCGCGACCGCGCCATGCTCGAGCTGGCCTACGGCGCCGGGCTCCGGGTCTCGGAGCTCTGCGACATGGGGCTCACCGACCTCCTGCTGGGCGACGGGCTCGTGCGGGCGTTCGGGAAGGGGCGGAAGGAACGACTGGTGCCGATCGGGCGGCCGATCGTGAGCGCGGTGTCGGTCTACCTGCACACGACGCGCGCCGAGCTGGACCGGGGCAAGTCACAGGGCAGGGTGTTGCTCAACGCCCGGGGTGAGCCGCTGAGTCGGGTCGGGGCGTGGGGGATCGTGAAGAAGCGGGCGGCGCAGGCCGGGATCACCAAGCGGGTGACGCCCCACACGCTGCGCCATTCCTTCGCGACGCACCTGCTGGAGGGCGGCGCCGATCTGCGCGCGGTGCAGGAGATGCTCGGGCACGCCGATCTCTCGACCACCCAGATCTACACGCACGTGGACCGCGACTACCTCCGGAACGTCCACCGCAAGTTCCACCCGCGCGGCTAGCGCCTCAGGCGCATCCTTCGATCAGGCGCACTTCCGGGAGCCTTCCGGCCCGGAACGACGTCACCTCGATCCCGTCCGTCTCGAAAATCATGCGGAGGTTCGGTCGGCTCGGATCGGTCACGATGAGGTAGTGACCCTTCGGGCCGACATACGGGTGCGGCTCCACCGTCACCCGGTTGCCATAGACGGCACGGATGGCGGCCTCGGTGCTCCCCACGCCCACGCCCTCCGGCGTGTGCACTCCCTTCCCGACGACATTGGCGCGCACGATCGTGTCGCCTGCGACCATGAACGAGACGCCCTCGGGGAGCTTGGCGAAGTCTGCATAGCCGCAGACCGCACCCGCTTCGAGTCGTTCGACCTTGGCCGGGCCGAGGAGGCGCTCGGCGGATGCGACGGTCATCCCGACGCGTCCGAGCCCGATCCCGTCCATCTCCAGCTCCCACGTGACGTGCTTGGGGGGCTGGAGCGCGGTCTTCAGCGTCTGCACCAGGCTGCCGTGGTTCGCAAACGGCCAGGAACCGCCGTAGCGGACGTCGGTGACGACGAGGTGGTCCGCCTCCTTCGCGACGACCACCGTGTCGGTCCATTCGACGGCCGGCTTGACGCTGTCATTGCGGAACCGGACGACCATCCGATACACGGCGGCGTTCGCGGCTGGTGCCTCGGGGGTGACCGAGGTGGCGCCCTCGAAGAGCGACGTGAAGAGGTCTCCCTCGGCGAAGGCCGGCTTCTCGTCGGGACGGGCGGCGAGGTCGGCCTCGCGCATCATGCGGGCGCTGTCAAGCGAGTTCTCAAGTTCGTTGCCGAGCAGCGGGGCGAGCCGCGCAAGTTGCTCAGTCGTCGGGGCCCCGGTGACCTTCGCCTCCCGGAGGAGGTCGTAGAGCTCGGTCACCGTGTGCTGCGGGGTCTCGCCCTGGCAGCCGGCGAGCAGGACGCCGGCGATGGCGACAGGGAGGAGGCCTGCGAGACGAAGACGGGCAGCTGAAAGCAACGGGCAATCCTCCGGCGTGCTGGGAGTCGAGCGGGCGGCAACGATGGAAATTACACGCGGCTGATGAGCCAGTGTAGCGTCGCCACCGTGACGGCAGCGCCGCCGATGAGCAAGGCGATGCAGAGTGTGACGAGCCCGGTCGTGATCGCGATCACGAAGCGACGATCGGCGCGGGCGGCGTCGGGCGGGGCGGCGAGGTGCTGCTCCAGCAGGTCGAGGTTGCGGCGGTTGGCTTTCCACGCCGCATCGAACAGGTCGCCCACGACCGGGACGACCCCCAGGGAGGCGTCGAGCGCCACGTTGCCCGCCATCCTGGCCAGCGTGAAGCGCGAGACCCCATGACGCACCGCTGCGGCGATGATCGCCGCTGAGAGCGCCGCACCGGCCACGTCGCCGACGCCGGGGACGAGGCCGAGAATCGGGTCGAGTCCGAAGCGAAAGGAGGTGCCCGGCACGCGAACGCCGTCATCCAGCCAGGTGGTCGCCCGGCGGAGATGAGCCAGCGCTCCCGGTGGGAGGGGCTCGCGTGTCAGCGCGTCGACTCCATGGTCAGTCGTCGAGTACGAAGGTGACTTTCAGGTTGACACGATACGACACGATCTTTCCCTCATGGACGACGACTTTCTGTCCCTCGACCCAGGCGCCGGAGACGTTCCGGATCGTCTTGTGGGCCCGGGCGACGCCCTCTTCAATGGCGTCCTTGAAGCTCTTGTTCGATTCCGCAATCAGTTCGGTAACCTTGGCAACAGACATTTGGTGCTCCCGACGGGGTGAGCGGTCAAGCTACCGCCGGGGCATCGCGCCGGATATCGCTCGTTGGAGCGGGCTCACTCGACGGGCGGCTGCCCGATGTACTTGTCGAATCGAAAGGTGGCCAGCGCGGCATCGAGTCGCCGGGCGATCTCGGCGACCAGCCTGGTGTCGGGCCCGCGGTCCATCCAGATTCCGACATGGGACTCCCCGTCGGGGCTGTAGCTCACGTGGAGCACGGTCTCCCCGACCTTCACTTCCTGCGCGAAGGCCGCCTCATCGCTGGTGATGCGCTCCGCCTTGAACTCCGCCACCAACCAGTCGACCACCGCGGGGCGCAGCCCGGGCAACGCGGGGCCGAGGCGATACTCGCGGTAGTCCGATTCGGTGGAGAGCGTTCCGCGATACGGCATCGGAGCGAAGCTCGCCCGAGGCACCAGTTCGTCCGGCTTGCCGGGAGCTCGCCGCCACTCGAAGTGGTGCTGCAGCCACGTGGGGTCGACATGGTCAATCACGAAGTAGCGCATCTTCGTCGCGTCGACGGGGAGCCGATAGCGCGGGCCTCCGTCGAGCCGCGTCACCGCCAGCCCGAGTTTGCCGGTGACCTGCGGGTCCCACTCGACCCGCACGAAGCTCTGCGCGTCGGGAGCAATGGCGACGGGCGGGAGGCGATCGATCAGCTGTGACTGATCGGCACTGTCATAGGGCCGCAGCGTCAGCGTCTCGCTGTCGAGGACGTGGTGCGCCAGCAGGTAGTAACGCGAACGGGCGAACGAGGTCCGATCGAAGCGTCCCTCCGGCAGCAGCGTCGCCCTGGCCAGTTCGGCGGCATCGTTGGTCAGCGGTGCGAGTTGCATCGGATGGCTGCACGATCCGACACGCTCGATGCGCGGTGCGCCACTCGTGCTGATCAGCAAGTAGCAGGTGCCGACGCCCTGTTCGATCCCGACCTCCACCATCAGTGCCGGCGTCGGGCCGCGCACCGCCGCGACCGCCGTGGCGAGCTCGACAGGCGTCGAGGTCTCGCTCGAATCGCCGCGATGCGGGATGACGACAGGCGCCCCCCGGTGCCGGATCCGGAATTCCGCCGTCGCGCTCCACATTGTGGGCTGCCCCGCGTAGGTCACCTCCCCCAGCCACTTGGCCAGGGTCGTGACCTCGAACGGGCCAAACTGTTCCGTCCGGAGCGGCTGGTCGGCGGGGACGACCCGGAAGCGGTAGGTGATGTCATCGGACCCGGCCGTCCGCGGCAGCCAGTCGCTCCACTCGAGCTGGCTCCGCTTCGGCGAGCGGCCGATCGGCACCTTGAAGCCGTTCTTCAGGATGCTGTCGGGGACGACATCGATGATCCGGTCGCCCCGCTCCGTGAACAGCGAGACGGCGCCAGGCACGATCCACTGGCCACCCTCGAGTCGGGCATCTTCTCGCCAGAGCGGGCCGGTCCGGCTGGTGCGCAGGGTCCCACCCGTGGCCGAATGCAGCCGCAGAAACCACTCCGTCGAATCGGCGGCCGGGAGGGCCTGACCCTTTGGCCAGCGAAACTCCACGGCGATGGCGACCTTCTCGCCGCCGAGGGTCGGGGGGACATCCGCCATCAGCCGGGAGATGCCGCCGATCACCGCGATGCAGCCCCAGGTGATGACGAGGGAGACGCCGAGGGCCCTGAGGAAGCCGGCACCGAGGTAGCGCGAGACGACGAAACCGACGAGCAACCCGGCGACCAGGCCGAGGAGGGCGAGGCCCACGACGAAGTAGCCCGATCCCCCCTCGAAGGAGGAGATCCGGTGCCAGTCGACCGCGAGGGTGGCGACGAAGCCGGCGGCCAGCATGGTGGCCAGGCCGGTGACAATGCCGACGGCGATCGAGGCGAGCCAGGTCATGAGGGATCGGGTCGGGGGAGGCAGCACCGCTGGAAAGGCCGGGGTTCGGCCTCCCCATTTTCGGCCCGCCGGGGACGCGCGTCAAGGGCCGACGGGCCGCCGCCCGACTACCTGCAGGTGGCCCGCCGGGGCTATCATCCGCAGTCCCCCTCGCACCCCGTTCAGCCTCCGGAGGGCGTATCCGTTTCAGCCCGTTCCGTGCGTGGCGCCCCCGGCCCGATCTGGTCGATCGCGTCATCGCGCCGCCCTACGACGTCGTCAACCGGGCCGAGGCAGCCGCCCTCGCCGCCGGCAATCCGCTCTCCTTCCTGCACGTCGGTCGATCCGACATCGACCTCCCGCCGGAAACCGATCCCCACGACGACCGGATCTACGCCAAGGCGAAGGAGAACCTCGATCGGGTCCTCAGCGACGGCACCTTCGTCCACGAGGACGCCCCCGCCTTCTACCTCTACGAGCTCACGCGCGAGGGGAAATCGCAGGTCGGCGTCGTCGGCTGCGTCCACGTGGATGAGTACGAAGCCGACCTGATCAAGAAGCACGAGAAGACCCGGCCCGACAAGGAGGATGATCGCACGCGTCACGTGCTGACCTTGTCGGCGCACGCCGAGCCAGTCTTCCTGACCCATCGGCCCGAAGGCACGCTCTCCGCGCTCAATGCCGCGACGATGGCGCGCGCGCCGCTCTACGACCTCGTCACTTACGATGGCGTGCGGCAGCGCGTCTGGCGCGTCACCGACAACGCCGCCTACGCGGCAGCATTTGCCGCGATGCCCGACTGCTACGTAGCCGATGGACACCATCGCTGCGCAAGCGCCTGGCGCACCGGGAAGGCGCTCCGCGAAGCCAACCCGCACCACACCGGTGAGGAGGACTACAACTGGTTCCTGGCGGTGCTCTTTCCGTCGGACCAGCTGCACATCCTCTCGTACAATCGCGTGGTGAAGGACCTGCACGGCCTCACGCCGGCGGCGTTCCTTGCCCGTCTCGCCGCGGTCGGCACCCTCACCACCACCTCGACACCGGACCCCGACCGCCCCGGCAGCTTCGGGGTCTATGTCGACGGGGCGTGGCACCGCCTGCAACTCGACCCCGCCTCGGTGCCGGCGCACGCCCCGATCGGCTCCCTCGACGCGTCGCTGCTGCACGATCGCGTGCTCGGCCCGGTGCTCGGCATCGGCGACGTGCGCACCGACCAGCGGATCGACTTCGTGGGTGGCATCCGCGGTACCGCCGAGCTCGAACGCCGGGTGGATGCCGGCCAGGACGCCGTCGCCTTTGCGATGTATCCCGTCTCGCTGGAGCAGCTGATGGCCATCGCCGATGCGGGCGCGATCATGCCCCCAAAGTCGACCTGGTTCGAGCCCAAGCTGAAGAGCGGCTTCTTCGTCCACACCTTCGACCCCATGACCCCGGGAGGGGCACCGCAATGAAAGTGCTGGTCGCAGACAAGTTCGAAACGGTGGGCGTGGATGGTCTCAAGGATCTCGGCTGCGACGTGGTGCTGCGCCCTGATGGCGCCGTCGAGGAGCTTCCGGCCACGATCGCGGAGGTGAACCCGAAGGTGCTCATCGTGCGCGGCAAGAAGGTGAGCGAAGCCGCCCTCGCCGCGGGGCCGGCCCTCTCCCTCGTGATTCGTGCCGGGGCGGGTATCGATTCGATCGACGTCGCCGCGGCCTCGCGGCTCGGCGTCTTCGTCGCGAACACGCCGGGCAAGAACTCGATCGCCGTCGCGGAGCTCGTGATGGGGCTGCTCCTCGCGATGGACCGGCGGATTCCGGATCAGGTCGCCGACCTGCGGCGGGGCGAATGGCGCAAGGGAGAATATTCCAAGGCCCGCGGTGTCTATGGCCGCACCCTCGGCATCGTCGGCCTCGGCCAGATCGGCCGCGAGATCGCCAAGCGCGCCCAGGCGTTCGGAATGCACGTGGTCGCATACTCGCGCAACCTCACCAACGAGGAGGCCGACCGGATCGGCGTCGGTTACTGCGAGACGCCGATCGAGGTCGCGCGACACTCGGATGCCGTGTCGATCAACGTCGCCGGTGGCGCCGAGACCAAGAAGCTCGTCAACGCCGAGTTCCTCGCGGCGATGAAGCCGGGGGCGTACCTGATCAATGCCTCGCGTGGCAGCGTGGTGGACGAGGTGGCGCTGGCGGCCGCCGTGACGGAGCGCGGCATCCGCGTCGGGCTCGATGTGTTCCAGGATGAGCCCGGGGGCAGCAAGGCGGAGTTCAAGCCGGCGATCGTCGATCTCCCCGGAGTGTATGGCACGCATCACGTCGGCGCCTCGACGGACCAGGCGCAGATCGCGATTGCCCAGGAAGTCATCCGGATCGTCGAGGCGTTCGCGAAGACCGGTGTGGCGCCGTACTGCGTCAACCGCCTGGCCCGAAGCGCCGCGACCCATGTGCTGACCGTGCGCCATCAGAATCGACCGGGCGTGCTGGCGCACGTCTTCCGGGTGCTGGCCGAGGCCTCGGTCAACGTCGAGGAAGTGGAGAACATCCCCTATCATGGCGCCGAGGCGGCCGCCGCGCGGATCCAGCTCAGCGCCGTGCCCCCCGAGGCGGCACTGGCGGAGATCCGGAACGGCAACCCGCACATCCTGAGCGTTGACCTGACGGCCATCGCCTAATCCCTTGCGAGCAGGAACCTCGACCATGACTGAGCGGATCCACAACTTCGGTGCCGGCCCGGGCGTCCTTCCCGAGTCGGTGTTGCGGCAGGCGCAGCAGGACATCTGGAACATCGGCGGCAGCGGGATGGGGGTGGCCGAGCACAGCCACCGCGGCAAGCTGTTCGAGAAGATCATCACGGAGGCCGAGGAGGAGGCGCGGCAGCTGGCGGGGATCCCCGACAACTACAAGGTGCTCTTCATTCAGGGTGGTGCCTCGCAGCAGTTCGCGATGGTGCCGATGAACCTCCTGCCGGAGGGCGGCACCGCAGACTACCTCGTCACCGGTGTTTGGTCGGAGAAGGCGATCCAGGAGGCGGCCAAGTTCGGCGCGACCCATGTGGCGGTCTCGGCGGCCGGGTCGAAGTTCACGCGGATTCCCGACGCGGCGGAGATCGCCTACTCCTCGGCGCCGACCTATGTCCACATCACGACCAACAACACCATCTACGGCACCCAGTGGCGCGACCTGCCGCCGGTGCCGGAGGGGGTGCCACTGATTGCCGACACGTCGAGCGACATGTTCAGTCGTCCGATCGACGTCAGCAAGTACGGCCTCATCTATGCCGGGGCGCAGAAGAACCTCGGCCCCTCCGGCGTCGTGATGGCGATCATCCGCGACGATCTCGCCGATCGCGCGCCGGCGTCGCTCCCGACGATGATGCAGTACCGGACCTACGTGAAGGAACGGTCGCTCTACAACACACCGCCGACGCTCGCGATCTACATGGTCGGGCAAGTGCTGAAGTGGATCCGGGAGACCGGTGGGCTCGCGGCGATGGCGGAGCGCAATGCCGAGAAGGCGGCGCTGTTGTATGACTTCCTCGACCAGAGCAGCGTCTTCCGGACCCCGGTGCATCCCGACAGCCGCTCGCACATGAACGTCGTCTTCCGCTGCGCCACCGACGAGCTCGACAGCAAGTTCCTGGGCGAGGCAGGGAAGCGCGGGATGGAAGGGTTGAAGGGCCATCGCTCCGCGGGCGGCATCCGGGCGAGCATCTACAACGCCTGCCCGCGCGCGAGCGTGGTGGCGCTGGTGGACTTCATGAAGGAATTCGAACTGGCCAACCGCTGAACCGACGACGGGTGGTCGCCCGACTGGACGACCACCCGTCGCACCTTGCCATTGCCAGGCGCCTGGCTACTTCGGCGCCTTGGTCCCCTCGCTCCGCAACTGCAGCACCGAGTCCGCGCCTGCGCCCGCGTAGTGCGCGACGGTGTGTCCGACCAGCTTGTCACCGACCAGGCGCCAGACCGTGTTGGTGTGCACCTTCACCCCCTTCCGCAGCACGCTCTCGTACTCCGGGCTCACGGACATGATGCTGTCGCCCGAGACGGTGATGCTCAGCTTCATTGGCGTCCGCTTCGGGAACGCCATCAGCCAGCCGGCCGTGTCGGCCGAGGCCTCGAGCGTGAAGGTGGTCAGCACGCTGTCGCTGGTGGCACCCATCGTCTTCACATCCCAGGTGCCGGCCACGGCCGCCAGGTCGATCGGGGCGGGGGCCACCGGCGCGGGCGGCTCGGCGACGGTTTCCGGCGGCGTCTCTTCCTTCTTGGCGCAGCCCATCACGACTGCGGTGCTCAGGACCAGCATCAGACGGCGCATGGTGTTCTCCGTGGGTGGTGCGAGGGCGGGCGTGAGGCCCGGACCGTCAACGCGACGGCAAAGTCAGGGGGTGGCGGGCTTGTTGAGATCGCGATCGACCGTAATGGTGAACTTCCGATCGGGATCGGTCAACCACTGGTCGTAGTAGGGCGAGTAATCGCTGACGTTCACGGTGCGGCCGTCGGCCTGCACCTCCACCAGCCTCAGGAACCCGCCACCGCCCTTCTTCCGGTCGGGCACCACCCCGCACTGGTAGTTCACCAGCATCTGGTGCACGGAGTGCCCGAGAGGCGCCTTGCTCTCGAGGGTGCCGATGCCGTCGTTGAGGACGTGGCCGTTGAAGGTGAAGACAAACTGCTTGTGTCGGCTCACCAGCTTCTGCCACAGTGCCTCGCCGTCGTTGACGCCCTCGGCCGCCAGCCTGGGGTTGGTGCCGACGCCATAGGTGTTCGGGTTCCAGGTCTGCGCCTTCCCCGGCCCGGCCCAATTGTAGCGCTGGTCATCGGAGTACATGTAGACATGGGTCAGCAGGATGGCGTGGTGGTCGGGGTACTTGGCCACGATCTCGTTCGCCCAGTCCACCACCGCGTTCCGCGGGCCGAACTCGAGGCCGACGATCAGGAACTTCGCCTCGCCCACCGTGACCCGGAGGAAGGCGTTCTCCGATTCGCCGGCGACGCGGGCGTTGCGCTGGATGAAGTAGTCGCTGAAGAACGACTCGCGGGAGTCGGTGTTGCCCCACGTCCCCATGTCGTGATTGCCCGGTACCAGCAGGTGGGGGATCCCCGCCTGCCGCAGCACGTCCATCGCGCGGCGCGCATTGATCCACTCGGGATGGACGTTGTTGTTGGTGATGTCGCCGAGGTGCAGCACGAACTGGATGTTGCGCGCCTGCCGTTGCCGCGCGATCCACTCCGTCTGCGCCATGAAGACGTCGGGGAACGACTCGCTGTAACACTGCGTGTCGGGGAGGAGGACGAAGCTCCAGCTGCCCGCGGCCGGCTGCGGGGGCCGTGGCGCCGGGGCAGTGGCCCACGCCGTGCGGCGGGCACCGAGGAGGCCGGAGAGGGCCGAGAGTCCTGCCAGTCGCACAAAGGGGCGTCGTTCCATGGCGGTTCCTGGGCTAGTCGAGAGTCAGGGTGTTGAAATATTCGTCCACGGCCCGCCGTTGGGTATCGCGCTTTCCGACAAGGTCGTCACGTTCACGTTGCAACCGTTCGATGCTCGATTCCTGCTCGTTCAACTTGGCGAGCAGGCGCTCGGCGTATGCCGACTTGGGCTCGACGCTCTTGAGATTCTCCCGGATCCGATTCTGTTCGGTCGCGATCTCGGCGAGCTGCGTCGTCCGGGCGGCCACCTGGCCGTCGAGGTCCGCCAACGCCTGCTGCATGGCCGCTGCCTTCTCGAGGGCGGCGCGCGTGGCGGCGGGGATCGCCCCCTCGCGACTGTAGCGGAGCAGGGCATCGGCCGAGGTGCGGCGCAGCGCGATCGACTCAGTCCGGTTGTGCGCTTCCCGGATGACCATTGCGGTCGTCTTCCCCGCCGGGACGACGCCCTCGAAGCGGTGGACGGTCGGCGTCGATTCGACCGGCCGGAGGCCGTCGGCGAAGACCGCTCCCGGGGTGACCGGGTGCTCGATCAGGATCGTCTTGTCGCGGCTGCCCTTGTTGGTGATCCGATAGGTCTGTGAGGAGATCTCCTTTCGTTCCACCTGCAGCACGCCCTTTGCCGCCTTGACCGTCACGACGGTCGACGTCGAGGAGTCCTGGCTGTCGTCGACCAGCAGTTCGAGGTCGATGCCATAGCTGAGCAACCGGCGCTGGCCGGGCGGGATGTCCTCGATCTGGGCGTCGCCGGCGTAGCTCCCCTTTTCGAGGACCGTCACCGGGCCCTGCTGCAAGTGCTTGCCGGTGCGATTGAGGAGGCGGACGCCATTGAGCGGATGATCGGCTTGCACGTTCGCATTGAAGATCGACACGCGCTCGATCCCGACGCTGTCGGTGACGATCGGCAGCATCGCGGACTGCTGGCGCGCCAGCGTCACGTTGCCGATGGTGTACTGGAAGAGTTCACCCAGTTTGCGCGTCGTCGCCGCGCTCCGCACCGTGATGGCGGCGATGCCTCCTTGTGCCGCGCCGAACTCCGCGGCAGCGGCGCGCGTCGTGAGCGAGGCGTCGTCGAGAGCCGAGAGCTGCTTGGTGGCAACCTGGTCACGCGGGACCAGCGGGACGGCGTCGCGCGGATCGAGGCGTGCGGGGGCCGTCCCGTCGCTGTAGCGTTGCGCGCGCAGCCCCTCGAGGAGCTCCGGGACGACGGTGGGACGCGTCAGGTAGAGCGGCTGATAGAGGTCCATCACGAAGGAGATCGGGCGGCCGCTGACCAGCGAGAGGTCGACGTTGTTCCAGTCGCTCTCGGTCTGGTTCTCCACGATCGCCCAGCCCTGGAGCCAGCCCGCCTTGTCGTCGACCAGGAGGCGATAGCTGGTCTTCCAGATCGGCGTCTCGACCACGTATCCGATCCGGACCCGGCGCGGACCGTTGCCGAGGAAGTTGATGGTGACCGGCTTCTTGTCCTGGTCCCGTGCCTGGCTCAGCGCGGCCAGCGCGCGCGTCAGTTCCGACTGCAAGAGGGGATCGTCGAGGGTCAGCGCCGTGATCGTCGGCAGCTCGATCGAGCGGATCGTCGCGCCGCTCAACAGGTTCAGGGTGGCAACGTCGAGCGGCGCCCCCTGCTCGACCGCCTTGCGACGGGACTCCACGCCCAGAATCGTCCCGGTGAGTCGCTCGGCACCGACCGCGACAGCGATCCGCGCGCCGCGCAGCTGGTTGAGGAGCGCCGGCATTCCCGGATTTCCGGTGATGTCGACCTGGAAGCTCCGCAGCGTCTTCGCGATCGGGTCCTGGGAGGGATAGGTGACGGTACTGACGCGGCCACCGTCGAGATCCTGCAGCGTCAGCGACTTCAGGATGTCGTTGATCTGCGCGGTCTTGAAGCGGAGCTCGGCCGAGCCGTCGCCCCGAACCGTCGCCGCGTGCTCGAAGTAGCCGACGCCCGACGAGAAGAGCATCACCGAACGCACCGGGAGGTTGGTGGTCGGCGGCCCGCCTGGCGCTGACTGCGCCGGAAGTACCGCGGCCAGCAGCAAGGGCAACAACAGGAGCGCTGGGGAGGATCGCACGCGTGGTCCTCTGAGGCTTGGGGGTGCTGGAGGGGGCTGGTCAGCTCAAATATGCCGGGAGATGGCGCCGGACGGAGGGTGGCGGGACCCTCTTGCCGTGGAGGTCAGGTCCCGAGCGAGTGCCGCTCCACCGCGCCCGAGACGGTCACATCGCCGACGGTCGCATAGATCTCCCGGTCGGAGATCGAGAGAGCCAGTCGGGTGCGTCGGTCGAGCAGCTCCACGAGGCCGTCGATCAGCGCGCGGTCGAACGCGTAGATCTCCAGCGCGTCAGCGCGGTGGATCTTCTCCCCCTCGAGTTGCCGCAGCAGCGTGCGCGGCTCCTTGTGGGTGTAGACCGCGACGCGCGGGGCCGCCTTGCTGGCCTTGTGGAGCCGCGCCGCGTCGGGCGACCCGATCTCGATCCAGACGAGGAGGGAGCCGGTCAGATCGCGGACGGCGATCGGTGGATCGTCCGGCTCCGAGATTCCGCGCCCGAAGGCGATCCCCTCGGTGTACTCGAGGCAGTAGGCCAGCACCCGCGCAATCAGGTATTCGGGGGACTCCGAGGGATGGCATGCCACCCGGAGCGCCAGCTCCTCGTAGACGTTGCGGTCGACGTCGGCCAGCTGGATGTCGAGGTTGTAGATCGTCGCGGTGAGCGCCACGCGTTACTCCGCCACCGGCGGGAGGGTGCGGGCGCTCCGATGCCGGGCCAGCAGGGCGGCAAACTGCGCCTGCCGCTGCCCAGCCCATCCCTTGAGGCGCCACCAGCCGACGCCGAGGGCGGCGACCCCACCCATCGCCAGGAAGGCGGCGCCGGCGGCCGGGGCATTCGGGGCGGCGAGCATCGCAGCGCTCGCGGCGACAAAGGCGCCAAGGCCGGCGCTGATCATGCCCTGCGCGGCGCCATTGACCGTCTGGAAGCGGAGCCGATGCCCGGTCGGCGTCGGCTCGGCCAGCACCTTCAGGTTGCCGTTGCTCCACTGCCGGAACGGACCGTCGTAGCGGACGACGCCCGCGGCGTTGAAGGTCGAGCGAAGGTCGGCCACCAGCCGTTCCCACTCGGGGTCGCTGATGGGCCGGTCGAAGACGGCCGAGTCCACGACCCCGATCCGCACTCCGAGGACCGTCGCGGGCTTGGCCTTGGGGGCCTGGTCGAGGGACTGCGCAGCAGAGGCGATCGCCTCGGGGGTGATCCCGACCTCGCGGCCGATATCCTGCAGCGCGGCGAGGGTGAGCCCCTTTCCCTCCGGGGAGGTCGTCGGAGTCGAGTACTCCGGCGAGGCCGCCCGCTTGAAGATCGCCGCCACTTCATCGTCGTCGTACTGCCGCTCGCCCATGACCGCCCCGGAATCAGGATCAGCCGAAAGCTATCGCCATCGGCCGCGATTCACCGCGTCCGGGGCTTGGCGTCGACAATCACCTCGAGCGGGATATACCAGCCGGTCTCGACCGAGCGGATTTCCATGCGCCAGGTCCCCGGACGCGTCGGCGTGAACGCGAAGTCGGCGGTCTGCCCCGGGCCCATCTCGATATGGGCCGGGCGCGACACTCGCATCGCTCGGGGGAGGTCGGCGCCATCCTTGGCGATCGGCTGCCACCGGGCCACCGTCGAGTCGGTTTGCAGCGAGAACGAGATCCGCCAATCGGGGTGGATCGAGACGATCCGCAGCCGATGGGTTTCTCCGACCGTCAGGTGAAGCGCCTTCGGGAAGCGCTTGCCATTCACCAGGGCGTAGAAGCTCTCCGCCTTCCGCTCCAACGGGGGACCGCCCCCGCCCGCGATGATCAGGTGGTCGTGCACGAGGTCGCGCGGCGCGTCCGTCACGATCACGGCCCCGTACATCCCCGAGTTGATCTGATGCCGATCGTTGAGGTGCGAGTGGTAGGGGTAGGTCCCGGAGCGCGGGGGCGTGAACGCGGCGACGAACGAGTCGCGCGGCGCCACTTCCGAGAAGACGTTGCTGCCCAAGCCGCTCCAGTGGGGCACGCCATCCGGAAAGCTCTCGATCTCGAGGCCGTGCCAGTGGATCGCGGTCGGTTCATCCAGCGTGTTGCGGACGACAATCCGTACCGGTTGGCCGCGCCGCAGCTCGAGGACCGAACCGGGAAGGTTGATGGAATCCGGGGCCGGGGCCTTCGGGCCCTGCTGCAAGACGAAGCCGTAGGCCGGGGCGCCGGTCATCAGCGCGTTTGGCTTCTTCTGGACGAAGAGCTGCAGCTCCCGCGCATTCGTGGTCGAGGTGGGGACGTATGCCGGAGCGGGTGCGACCTTGATGCCGACGACCAGGCCGCGCATCGAATGACCGGCGGCCTCCCCCATGATGTGGGGCCCACCCGGCATCGCCATCGCAGCCGCTTCGGCGGAATCCTTCGGCGACCCGCTGAGCGTGACCGTCTCGTCGGTATGGAAGGCGAAATGGCAATGAAAGAGCCAGTTCCCCGGCGCCGAGGGCAAGAAGGAGAAGGTGACGGTCTCTCCCGGGCCGAGCAAGTCCGTGTTGGAGAGGTGCCGCAAGCCCGGCCGGACCAACGCATCCCGTCGACCATCGCCCTTCGATTCGATCTGGTAGAAGAAGCCGTGGAGGTGAAACGGGTGGAAGAGCGAGGTCATGTTCACGACCCGGAATCGGGTCGAATCTCCCTGCGTCAGCTGAATTGTCTCGGTGTGCGGCCAGCCCTTCCCGTTGATCACCGAGACCACTTCGAACGGGCGATTCTCCTCATAGGGATAGAACCATTCGCTGACCACCATCACGTGGTCGGGCATCCGGGCGCCAATGCCATCGACGACGATCGCCCCGTTGAGCTGGCTGTCCTTCCAGAGGCGATCCATCGGGCCGCTGCCCAGGAACGCGCCCCAGTACGCGAAGGTGCCGACCGCCCCCAGTCGGACGCGCACGACGCGCGTTGCCCCCTTCGGCAACTGGAGCGTGTCGCCCGCCGCGGTCATGCTGGTGCGCAATCCGCCGATCACCAGTGCCGAGTCGGTCAAGTTGCGGAGGGTGAGGACCATCGTGGTCCCGAGCGGAACGCGGACCAGCGGCCCGGGCACGGTGGGCGTCTTGCCGTGCTCGGCGAAGGCGAGAATCGGCACCTCAGGGTCGTCCGCCCCTTCAGGCCTCCAGCCACTCTCGACGATGTCGATCTCGAGGGTGAGTGTCTTCCCGGTCAGGCGCCCGGCGGAGGCGGTGTTCTGGTGGACCACCGCGTGCGCCACCCCTGGCGCAGGCCTGGGCAACGGCGTGCGCGGCAAGGTGGCGATCAACTGGGCCTGCAGGACGACGCCAAGGAGTGCGGACGCGGAGAGGATCACGGTTCGATGGCCTCAGTAGAGCGGAGCCAGCGCTCGGCCGACCCACGCGAGAGACTCCGCCAACGCGCGACCCACCGGCGTCGGCGTGATCAGGAACGCCGCCACCTCGACACCCACCGAGGCGGGGAGGCCGGTCCGGAAGACCGGATGGACCGGCCGCCCGCGATGCCGATCGACGAGGATCGCGGCGACGATGAAGAGGTTCGGGATCAGGATCCCCGCGACGCCGGCCGCGACGGTGAATCCCAGGACCTGCGTCATGACGCGGAAACCGGCCGCCCCCATTCCGCCGGCACTGGCCAGCAGCATGAGGCGGCGGTGTCGATCGCGGTCGCGCCGAGCCAGGACGCCGCGGCTATAGAACACCACGAACAGCAGCAGGGTGGCGAACACGGCCGGCCCCATCCCCCGCCAGAATGGCGACCCGTCGGGGCCGAGCGACAGGTTCATCTGCGTGCCGATCACCACCATCCCGGTACCGACCATCGTGGCGGCCAGTCCCAGGCTCAGCGTGCCAAGGGTTCGGTGCAGCGCGACCCGGCGAGCCCGGATGAGGCATGCCTGGACGGGGAGCAGGAGGTACCAGAGGAAGAAGGTCCAGCCATGCAGGTGCACCGTGGCCGAGGACTCGGGATACACCCCGGCCACCATCGGCTGGAAGTAGGTGATCGAGAAGCCGTAGAACACCGTCGAGGAGACGGCGAGGCAGAGCCAGAAATACGAGGACTGGCTGCGCGCGGGAGCGGTGGCAGTCATGGCGCCGTCGATTGGGGAAAGGGAGAGTCGGAAATCTGGGGCGCGGGGTGGAAAAGCGACAGCCCCCTGACCCGAACCTCAGGCCGGAGAGATCCGAATGCGGGCTGGTGCCGTACCCGGGGAGCGTGCAGATGCACGACCACCTCCACCAAGGAGTACCACCAGGATGAACACCCCCTCCCGAACGGCTCGGCTCGGACTCGCCGCCGTCCTCGGCGTCGCGGCCCTGACCGGCGCCTGGCAACTCGTCCAGGCCTCGGATCACCAGGACACCGCTGATGTCGAGCTCAACCCCACGCAGGATCTGACGGACTTCTACGCCTTCCCGACCACGGCCGGTCGGATCGCGCTCGTGTTGAACTCCCACCCGTTCATCACGCCCGCCGAGGCCTCGACGTCGTCGTTCGATCCGAACCTCCTCTACCAGATCAAGATCGACAACACCGGCGATGCGCTCGAGGATCTCGTGCTGCAGGTCACCTTCACCGGCACCGGCGCCAACCAGAAGGTGGTCGTGCGCGGCCCCTTCGCCCCGACCGTGCGCGGCGCGATGCAGAACGTCGCGTCCACGATGGAGCCGGCCGTGACCGGAACGATCAACACCACGCTGGGCTCCAGCAGTGCCATGCAGGTGTACGCCGGTGTCCGTGACGAGCCGTTCTTCATCGACCTCGAACAGTTCTTCCGGATCCTTCCGGACCGTCGCCCCGGGACCGGTCCGCTCTCGACGCCGTCGACGGCCACCGCCACCGCGTTCCGCCCGGTCGGCCAGGCCATGAACGCCCTCCTCGGCGCGAACATCGCCTCGCTGGTGATCGAGCTGCCGACCTCGCAGCTCACCGCGGGTGGCAACGCCAAGATCGGCCTCTGGGGCACGATCTCCCGATGAACTTCTTCTCCTCCCCCACGAGGTCCGTGACCATGCATCGTCTCGCCCTGACGCCCTTCGTGCTGGCGGTCGCCCTGGTCGGCGCCGGCTGCAGCAGCGATTCCACCACCATGCCGACCGACAACGGTCCCCGCATGTACAACCAGGTCCAGCGGCTCGGCAATCCGCTGGTCAGCGAGGTCTTCCTCGCGAAGCGCAGCCACGCGCTGCATGGCAGCACCGGGCCGGCGGCCGACCCGGCCAACATCCGCGCCGAGTTCGTCAACTTCATCGCCACCGTGGCGGGTCGGAACGCGACGGTGCAGAACACGCTCGCCACGGTCCTGCTGCCCGACATGCTGATCGTGCAGACCGACAAGCCGATCGCGAGCGCCGGCTGGCTCAGCTGGGCACTGGCCGATGGCTACGGCGGCCGCAAGCTGAGCGACGACGTCGTCGACGCCGGCTTGAGCGCCATCTTCGGCACGCTGCTCGATCCGAGCAACGTCTCGCCGGGGCTCGCCACCGACAACGTGCCAAATGACTCGAATTTCCTGACCGTCTTCCCGTATCTCGCGGTGAAGAACTAATGCGGTGGGCGCGTGTGGCCGTCATCACCACCGTCATCGCTTCCTTCGGGGTGGCGACAGCGGTCGCGATGCGCGGTCACACGCGCGTCGCGGCGTCGCCACGATGGGACGTCGCTGGAGAGCGCACCCGGCGTGATGCCGACATCGCGTGGTACACGATGCGTGCCGAGCGGGATCCGACGGGCGCCTTCGATCGACTGCGACTCGGTGCGCTCTATCTGCAGCGGGCGCGGGAGCGCGGCAGCCCAGCCGATCTGCTGCTCGCGGAGCAGGAAGCGCGGCACTCGCTGGCGAACCGCCGCGCCCACAACAGCGAGGCCTTCCGTGTCCTCGCGATCGCGCTGATCGGGCAGCATCGATTCCCGGAGGCGGCGCAGGCGACCGATTCGCTCCTCGCCGCCGATCCGACGTCGCCGGGTGCCCGCTCGCTCCGGGCCGAGATCGCCCTGGAGCAGGGCGACTATCCGCTGGCAGACAAGCTCTTCGTCCCGCTGGATCATCCCGGCGCCGATCCGGCGGTGACGGCACGCGTCGCACGGTGGGCGGCGCTGCGGGGACGGGCCGGCCACGCCAAGGCGTTGCTCGAGCAGGCCCGCGACAAGGCGCGGCGCATGGCGTTCACGCCGGCGGAACAGGTCGCGTGGTATGACCTGCGTCTCGGCGACCACGCGCGCACGGTCGGCGCCTGGCGGCTGGCCGAGCGTTCCCTCGAAGCCGCGGCCTCGGTGGTGCCGGACGACGCCCGTGTCCTCATGGCCCAGGCTCAGCTCGCCCTCGACACGGACGACCCCTCGGACGCGCTCGAGTACGCCGACGCGGCGATGGCACACAGCGACGATCCGTTCGCGCTGGCACTGTCGGCCGAGGCACTCCGGCGGCTGGGGAAGGGGGACGAATCCGAGCAACGCTTCCGGGCCTTCGAGGCGCTGATCGCCGGTGTCCCCGGATCGGCTTGGCACCGGCAGTGGCGGTTGGCGCTGCTCGACCGCGAACGGCAGGTCGCGAGTGTCCTGGCCCAGGCGGAGGCGGAGCTGTTGACGCGACGCGACGTGCAGGGGCTTGATGTGTACGCTTGGGCACTCCACAAGTCCGGTCGCGACCGCGAGGCCCGCATCGCGATGGCGGAGGCGCTCCAGTGGGGCACCGAGGACCGGCTGCTCGAGGCCCATGCCAAGGCACTGGGGATGACGCGATGATCGGGACTTTCATCGCGGTGGGAGTCCGGCACCTGTTGTCGCTCGAGGCCCTCGATCACCTCCTCTTTCTGGCGGCGCTCGCGGCGAGCTATCGCCTCCGGGATTGGCGCCATGGTCTCACTGTCGTCAGCGCCTTCACCGTCGGGCACAGCATCACCCTGGCGCTCGTCGCGCTGGGGCTCCTGGCAGTGCCAACCGCCCTGGTCGAGTTCCTGATCCCGTGCACGATCGTCGTGGCGGCCGCCGAGAATCTCTGGGCGCGCGGATCGCGACCGACCGGATGGCAGCGGCCGGCGCTCGCCGGCCTCTTCGGGCTCGTGCACGGCGCCGGCTTCGCGACGACGCTCGGACAGCTCTTCGGGGGCGGCGTGGCGCTTCCACTGCTCGGCTTCAATGTCGGCATCGAGTTGGGGCAGGTCGTCATCCTCGCGTCGATCGTCTCGCTGCTGACCGCGGGCGACTGGGCCATTCGTTCCATCACGACGGCGGACCACGAGGTGGCCACGCGCTGGCGCCTCCGGGCGACGTCGGTGGCGGTGGGCGCTGCGGCGGTGATGATCGCCGCGGGGCGGTTGCCATGGTGATCGCGCTTCGGGGACTGGCTGCGCTTGGGCTCGTGGCGCTCGTTGCCGGGGCGAACTGGCATCCGGTGCATGCCGCCCGCGTCGAGCTGCTCGGCGTCGGCCACGAGGTCCGGGCCACGGTCCTGGTGAACGAGGCGGATTTTCCGGCGGGGAACCGGCCGGAGGCGATCGCGGCCTACCTGTCCCGCACGCTGGTCGTGCGCGACGCCGCGGACCGGGTCGTCCGACTGACGACTGACCAGATCGGCAGCGAGGGCGATCGCCTCCGGGTGACGCTGCGTGGTCATTCCCCGGCGGGTCTCCGGCGCGGACGCCTCGCGGTGACGGTGTTGCAGGAGCGATTTGACGACCAGGTCAACGTCGTCGAGGCGAGAATCGATGGCCGTCGGCGCACGCTGGTATTCCTGTCCGGCGAGGCGGCGCAGCTCCTCCCGTGAGGACTCGCTCTTGTGATCCATCTCGCTGCAACGGTAGGATTCTCTCCGCTGCCCTGTGCCGGGTGGCCCAACGAGGAACGTCCCCCGCTGCATGCCACATCCTGCTGACCGCCTTCCGCCAGACGACTCCGCCCTTGTCCTTGCGATGACGAGCGGCGACTCGACTGCCATGTCCGCCCTCTACGATCGCTATGCCCCCGGGCTGCTCGGCCTCGCGCTCCGCATCACGCGTGAGCAGGCCGACGCCGAGGAGGTCGTGGTCGACACCTTTGCGCAAGCGTGGCGGGACGCGATGCGCTTCGAGGCGGAACGCGGGTCGGTGGCGGCGTGGCTGGTGACCATCGCAAGGAGTCGGGCGCTCGACCTGTTGCGGGCGCGGTCCCGCCGGGGCCGGCTCGATGCGGCGGCCGAGGCGGAATCGTCGGCACCGGTCGCGATGGGGAGCGGCTTCGCCTCGCCCATGGCGGGCGTGCTGGCCGATGAGCGGGCGCGAAAGATCCAGGACGCCCTGCTGGTGCTGCCGGACGCGCAACGCACCGCGATCGAATTGGCCTATTTTGAAGGCCTCTCGCAGTCGGAAATTGCTGAACGGCTCAATGAGCCGCTCGGCACGGTCAAGACGCGTTTGCGACTCGGCTTGCGCAAGATGCGCGACCTTGTCGCGGCGCTCGGGCCAGGGGGATACAAGTGAGCGATGGACTGAACGACCCGATGGTGGAGCAGGTCGAGGAGTACGTGCTTGGCCTGCTTGACGGCGAGGAACTCGCGTCGTTCGAGGCACGGCTGGCGACCGATGCCACCTTCGCCCGGCGGGTGCAGGCGACGCGTGCGGCGCTGACCGACTTCGCCCTGAGCACGCCGGCCATGGTGCCGAAGGATCTCAAGGAGCGGGTGATGGCGCATGCGGTGCGGCAGCCGGATGCCCCGACGCGAGCGCCGGTGACGCCGATTCGCGCCGATCGGCCCTCACGTGCCCCCCTCTGGCTGGGTCTCGGCCTGGCCGCGTCGCTCGGTCTCCTCGCGGTGCAGTCTCTCGACCTCAATCGCGAACGGGAAGCGACCGCGGCCGCGGAGGCGCTGGCTGCCAAGACCGCCGCGACCCTGGCCGAGCGTGAGGCGCTGCTGGCCCGCCTCACCGATCCCGGGGTCGAACTCGTGACGCTCGCGTCAACCGGGGCGGCGAAGCCGACGGTCCGTGTCTATCTCGACACGGTGCGGCGTAGCGCGCTGCTCACGATCGCGTCGCTCGACGCGGCACCGGCCGGCAAGGTGTACCAGCTCTGGTTCATCGTCGACGGCACCCCGGTGCCATCGGTGACGTTCCAGACCGACGCCCAGGGGCGCGCGCTGATCGAACAGGTCACCCTGCCGACTGGCACGGTGGCCGCCGGCGCCGTGACGATGGAACCGACCGGTGGCTCCACGGCCCCGACGATGCCGATTCTCTTCGTGGGGTCGGTGAAGTCGGAGTGATCAGGGCCGCGTCCCGCGATTGAAGGTGAAGGTGTAGACGTAGGTGCCACCCACCGCGCGCCCCTGCTGATCGGTAGCGGGACGGAACCGATACCGCATGAAAGTGGTGAGCAGCGACATCCGGTACGTGGAGTCGCTGATTTCCGGCGTCATCGACACGATCTCCACGACGCCGTCGGGGCCAAGGCGGAAGGTGGCCATGACCTGCTTCCCGAACATCGACGTCGGAAAGTTCGCGGGCGGCATGATCGGGGAGAGCGGCGCCGGCGGCCGGCTCAGGTCGGGCAGTGGCTGGCCTCGCCGCAGGCTCTCATCCTCATCGAGACGATCGCGGACGAAGTCTGCCAGGTACTCCTGACGCACTTCATTCTTCAGTGCTGCAGGCGTCGTCGGCATGGCCGGCGTGGCTGTCGCGAGAATGCCTGCGAATCCGCGGCGCTGTTCGACGCTCATACGTCCGGAGCGCGACAATCCAACTACTTCCTCAATGCGCTGCACGCTGCCCCGGCGACCGAAGAGCCCGGGGAGCGTGTCAACCGTGCGCAGCAGGCAGGCCGCCTCCCACTGCGTCGGCGCGATCGCCGCATGCCGAGTCGCGCCGGCGGTATCGGCACCCTCCAGCAGCTTGGCCACCACCTGCGACTGCAGGGCCTCGGACGCCACACGGCACGCCCCGAGCGCCGGGGACATCAGCGAATCCTGCATCACGACGTTCCGCAGGGAGCGGAGTGCCGGCGTCCGCCACACGACGGACTCGAGCGTGACCGCCTGGGCGGTGGCCGACACGGGCGCAATCATGGCGAGGGCCACCACGCCCAGTCCGGGGAACCCACGGCGCATCAGATCGGCTCCAGGTCGGCGTAGGATTCGAGATAGCCGCAGCGTTCGCACCGATAGGTCATCACCTTGTGCCGGTCGTGCCCTTTGGTCTTGAGCCCCGACCAGAAGGAGACCTCCGGCTTTCCCTCGAGCCACTCCGGCGGGGTCGGCATGCCGTAATGGGCCTTGTCGAGCACGAAGCCCTCTTCCATCGGGCCATTGCACTTGGGGCAACTGGTGGGGCGCGTACTCATGCCGACTCCGTGGTCCGGGGGTGCCCCGGCCTGGTAGGTGTAATGCTCACTTGGTGGTGGTGCCGTATCGGGTCGCCACCGCCTTGACGGACCCTGCGACGAGTTGCTCCAGTACCGCAAGATCGACATCCCCGAGCTTCCGGATCGTCAGGCAGGCCTTCGCCATCTTGTGCTTCCCCAGCTTGGCGAGCAGGCCTGTTCTTCCGGGGAAATCCCCCATCAGGTAGACGCTGATGCCGGTCGTGCGGGAGGCGAAGCCGGTCAGGCACGAATCGCCCTCGTGGCCGCTGTCGTACTTGTAGTGGTAGCTCCCGAAGCCGACGATGCCGGTCCCCCACATCGTCGGCTTCGCCTTGGTCACCTTCGTCATCAGGGTCGCCAGTGCGCGGCAGTCCTTGCGGCGGTCCGGGTCCTCGATCGCGTTGAGGTACGCAGTCACGCTCGCCTTGGTGGGCTTCGTCTTCGCTTCGGCCATGGCACACTCCGGCTCTGGTTGGGGGCTGCGGCGGGTGGTCCTTCAAGACTATGCCCGGTTGGGGGCCCTGCGCCATCCTGGCGGCGCTTCACGGCCGCTTGCGGTCTCCGGTACCGGGCTGTATCCCTAAGCTTGCCTCTCGACCCCCGCTCCCCGAACTCATGCAGGTTGGCCCAGTGACCCCTCTCCTCGCTCCATCCCGGGCGGGGCGCATCGCCTGCGGTGCGCTCACCCTCCTCGCCGCCTCGTTCGCCGTGCAGTCCTGCGGTTCCACCTCCTCCGGCCCCGACACGGACGTGGCGCAGCTCACCATCGTGCTGATCGGCACGGGGAGCGGCAGCGTCACGAGTTCCATTCCGGGCAATACCTCTCCGGTCTACACCTCGTCGTTCGGGAGCATGAGCTGCGGCGGCGGCTTCAACGTGTGCACGGCGAGTCATGATCTCGACGCCAATGGCACGCTCGTCGTCAACCTGACGCCGATTGCCGCGAGCAACTCCGATTTCAAGGGGTGGAGTGGCGATTGCACGGCGGCCAATGTCGGCGGCTACGGGCAGGTCTTTGTCAACACCGAGCGGAACTACGAATGTCGCGCCACCTTCGACCTCAAGGCCACCGGCCAGTCGGTCCTCGCTGTCACGGTGGTCGGCAATGGCCGCGTGACCTCGTCGGTCCCGGCCGGGACCGGGTATGAGACGACCCTTGGGGCCATCGCCTGCATCAACACCGGTGCCAACTGCTCGGCGACCGCGGGGTACACGGCGCCGGTCTTGGTCAAGCTGCTGGCGGAGCCTGGCGCCGGCGCCCAGTTCACCGGCTGGTCGGCGGGTTGCCCGGCGGCAGGCGGCATCGCGACCACCGAGATCACCGTGAATGCGGCCACCGCCTACACCTGCACCGCGACCTTCGGTGCCATCGCGCCAGCAATCGCCTCGGCGGAATTCGCGTGGATGTCGAACCGGACGGGGAACTACGAGATCTTCAGGATGCGGATGGACGGTGGCGGCCTGCTGAACCTCACGAATTCGCCGGCCAACGACATGGAGCCGGACTGGTCGCCTGATGGGGCGTCGATCGTCTTCACCAGTGAGCGCGACGGCAACGGCGAGGTGTACCGGATGACCGGCACCGGGACCGGACAAACCAACCTCACCAACAACCCGGGCGAGACCGACAACCTCGCCTCGTGGTCGCCGAACGGGACCCAGATCGCGTACACCGTCTCGAGCAGCGGCGGGTCACTCTGGAAGATGGCCACGAACGGCACTGGCAAGGTGTCCATCGTGCTCGGCGTCGGGTATGTCGATTCCGATCCCGACTGGTCCCGGGACGGGTTTCGCCTCGCGTTCGAGACGAATCGCACGATCATTCCCGTGGAAGGGAATCAGTACGATGTCTGGGCGGTGGACGCGACCGGTACGGGCGAAATCGCGCTGACGAATGCGGTGCCCGGTACCGATCAGGACCCCTCGTGGTCACCGACCCGCGACGAGATCCTCTTCACCTCCAGCCGCAATGGCGTGACCAACCCCGAGATCTACCTGATGAACGCGGACGGCACGAACCTGCGGCGGATGACCGACCACCCGGGTACGGACGCCTCTCCATCGTGGTCGCCGGACGGCGACTGGATCATCTTCACGTCGAACCGCACCGGCAACTTCGAGATCCACGTCATGAGGCGCGACGGCACCGGCTTGACGCGGATCACCAACGATGCCGCCACCGACAACTGGCCGAGCTGGAAGCCGTAGCGCCCCTTACGGTCGGTAGCGCCACGCGGCGGCCTGTGGCCCGCGATCATGGCCATAGCCGCCGGTGATCAGGACGTCGGTCGTGCCGATCAGGGCCACGGCGGAGAAGAGGCCGGCGACCGGCACCGCCCCCGCCACGAGTGAGAATCGGTTCGTTGCGGGGGTGAACAGTTCGGCCTCGGCCGCTCCGCCGGCGAGGAGCACCTGGCCGGTCGGCAGCACCACGGCACTGCCGCTGTGCTTGTACCGCGCGCGCTGCATCTCGGGACCTTCGGAGAAGGCGTTGGTGCGCGGATCGAACAGTTCCGTGCTCCGGTACATGCCGCGGTTGTCGCGCTCGTCCGATCCCCCCATCACCAGCACGCGGCCGTCCTGCAGCAGGACGGCGTCGTGCTTGTGTCGCCTGCTCTGCATCTCCCCGACGGCAACGAAGGTCCCGCTGCGCGAATCGTACGCCTCGGCCGAGGCGTAGAGCGTGATGTCCGCCCGCCGACCGCGGTGCCCACCGATGATGAGCACCCGACCATCCAGCAAACGGACGGCGGCGTGGCTTTCCCGAGCGACGGACATCGCCCCCGTCGTGGTGAACTGTCCGGTCGCAGGGTCGTAGAGTTCGGCGCTCGACAAGAAGGTCCAGTCGGGTCCGACACCGCCGACGAGCAGGACCTTACCGTTCTCCAGCAACGCGGCAATGTGCCCGGCCCGTGCCGCGCGCATCGTGCCGGTGGCGACAAAGCGACGCGTGGCGGGATCGTACAGCTCCGCCGACGCGGTCGTGCCGTCAGCGGCATAGCCGCCGGCCAGCAGGACGCGGCCGTCACGCAGGAGGGTCGCGGTATGGCTGTGGCGCGGCGCAATCATGCGGGGCAGCGCCCCGAAGCGATTGGCGGCCGGGTCGTACAGCTCGGCACTGACCGCCGCCTGTGACTCTCCGGCGAAGCCACCCGCGACCAGGATGCGGCCGTCACGGAGCGTGGTCGCGGTGTGGGCCATGCGGGCGGTGCGCATTCCTGCGGTCGGCCTGATCTCGCCGGAGGCGGTGGCGAGCACGGCGATGGCGGCAAGGCATGGCAGGGAGGCGGAAAGACGCATCGGGGGGCTCCGGTCGAGGTGCGGGCGAGATTGTGTACCCCTTGGATGCCGATTGAGGCGGATTCGTGTAGTCGCCCGCCGCGGCGGACTAGGCCAGCGGCGGTGCACCAGGGCAATTGGCAGGGCAGCCGGGCCAATCATCCCCACGGTAGCGCCCAAGCAGGGTGCCGATGCCCACGATCACCTGGAAGAAGGCGCGCTGAATCCACGCCGGCATCAGGATGACGCGCTGCGTCTCCCGATGCCGCAACGAGGCGTGCGCGAGGTAGAAGAGCGATGGCCGATCGGCCGGACTCCGGTTCATCACATCGAAGACGGCCTGCAGGTAGCGATCGAGGTCCACGGCGGGCCGCGCAATGCCCTGGAAGGCGAGCGGCTCGTCCCCGGCGTTCCACCAGCTGTGCGGCACCCCGCGCGGCAACGACACCACCTCGCCGGGCCCGGCCTGGATCACCGTGCCATCGACCATCGCGGAGAGGACGCCGGCGGTGACGAAGCCCTCTTCGTCCTGAGCGTAGTGGACGTGGGGGATCGCGCCCTGACGGCGCGGGGGGAGCGTGCCCCGAAGCTCGAGGCATTCGACGCCGTGCTCGCTGATCCGGCGAATGTCGAGGACTTCGCCGGTGTGACGGTTCTCCAGGCGCAGGTGCGACATCGGCCGGTCCTCCAGGGGAAGAGGGGTCCCGCGCGCGGGGGAGTACACCAGGGCCCGCTCCCTGTGCAGCCATAAGCTACTGCGCGGGGAGCGGGCCGTGGGTTTCGTGCGTGAACTACTGCCGGTGGTACGAGATCCCGGCGCGCTGCGCCTGGTCGATCGCGATCACCATCCCCGGAACGAGGATCACGCCCGGGAGGATGTGCGCCTTCATGTCGGCGTAGACCGCCTTCGGGTCGAGCCCCTGGGCGTTGGCCAGCATCCCGGAGAGGATCTGCAGCGCGTTGTTGCAGATGAGGAACGTTGCCCCGCGCTTCTGCATCGCTTCGATGCTCGCCTGCGGCAGCGTCATCCCGAGCGCGGTAGGGGAGGTGCGCCACGGATTGACGGTGAACGGGACACCCTTGCCATCGTTCTCCTTCAGGAACGCGCCGATGTTGTACTTCGTCCACATGGCATCGGTCAGTCCGTGGAAGGTCGTGAAGCCATAGAAGGTCAGGATGCCATCAATGTCCTTGTCGGGGACGTTGAAGGCGCTGTTGTAGGTGTCGTAGTAGTTCATCAGGTGCACCAGCGGCACGCCGTTGGCGGTCGCGGGGGCATCGAAGAGCTGGCGGTGGGTGCCGTGCAGCGACGCGATCCAGTTCTTGCCGTCCTGGGCGGCTGCCGGCTGCGGGGCGAGGATGATCGCGCCGAGGACCACGGCGGCGGTGGCAACAAGGGATCGGGGGGCGAGAATCGACATGTCATGCTCCTGAGGGTGAAGGTGTATCGGCAAATGCGCCGTTGCACGCCGATGTGCGACATGTCGCGTCGCGCCCCCCGATTGCGCATCTGGGATGGGCGATCATTTTCCGTGACGGCCCTTCACCCCAACTGCCCGAGCCCATGACCGCACCCTCGCAACTCGACCACGACACGAACCGCCTCCTCCTTGATGCGGCGGCCCGCGCGACGCGATACCTCGACGGGCTCGATGCCCGGCCCGTCGCCCCGGATCCCTCGGCAATGGCCCGCCTGGTGGAACTCGATGAGCCGATGCCGGTGACGGGAAGCGCACCTTCCGATGTCCTCGCCCGGCTCGATGAGATGGTCGCGCCGGCCACGATGGCGATGGCCGGCCCGCGCTTCTTCGGCTTCGTGATCGGTGGCGCGCTGCCGGTCAGCGTGGCGACCAACTGGCTGTCGACGGCGTGGGACCAGAACACCGGCCTCTACCGCGCCACGCCAGGGACGGCGGTCATCGAGCGGGTGGCGCTCCGGTGGCTGGCGGAGCTGTTCGGCTTTCCGGCCGACACCGCCGGGGCGTTCGTCACCGGCGCCACCGTCGCGAACCTCTGCGGTCTCGCGGCCGGTCGACATCGGGTACTCGCCGAACGCCGGCTGGAATGTCGAGGCCAATGGCCTCTTCGGTGCGCCACCGATCACGGTGATCGTCGGCGAGGAGGTTCACCCCACCGTGCTCAAGGCACTCGGCCTGCTCGGTCTGGGGCGCGACCGCATCGTCCGCGTGCCCGTCGATGGCCAGGGGCGGATGCTCGCCTCGGCACTGCCAGCGATCAGCGGGCCCACGATCGTCGTCGCCCAGGCCGGCAACCTCAACACGGGGGCCTTCGACCCGCTGCCCGCGATCATCGCGCATGCGCATGCCGGCGGGGCCTGGGTGCATGTCGACGGCGCGTTCGGATTGTGGGCGGGGGCGGTGCCGGCGCTGGCGCATCACGTCGCCGGTGTGGAACAGGCTGACTCGGTGGGCGACGGATGCGCACAAGTGGCTCAACGTGCCGTACGACAGCGGGATCGCGCTGGTCAAGCGATGGCGAGGCGCTGCGGGCGGCGATGGCGGTGACGGCGTCCTACCTGCCGACGGCGAGCGAGGAGCGGAACCCCTCCGACTACACGCCTGAGCTCTCGCGGCGGGCGCGCGGGGTTGATGTCTGGGCGGTGCTCTCGTCACTCGGGAAGGAGGGCGTCGCCGCGATGATCGGCGGGACGTGTGACCACGCGCGCCGCTTCGCCGAGGGGCTTGGGGCGGCGGGCTTTGACATCCTGAATGACGTCGTGCTCAACCAGGTGCTGGTCTCGTTCGGGACACCGGAGCGGACCCACCGGGTGATCGCGGCGGTGCAGGAGGAAGGGACGTGCTGGGCCGGGCCGACGCTCTGGCAGGGGAAGACGGCGATGCGGATCTCGGTGTCCTCGTGGGCGACCACCACGGCCGATGTCGACAAGAGCGTGGCGGCGATCGTCCGGGTGGCCGGGGCCGTGCGCTAGCCCTCCGCTACCGCCGGATCCGATACACTCGGACCTCGTAGCCGCCGTCCTCCTCGCGGTAGCGGGCAAACGCGACGCGGTCGGCGGTGAACGACGTCAGCTCGTTGCGGGCAGTGTCCGGCACCGCGAAGCTGCCGACGACCTTGTCCCCCTGCCAGGCCTCCCAGAGGAGGCCCTGGGGCATGTATCGCTCGACCCAGACCCTCCCCGTCGGGTCGGTGGCGAGATCGCGGATGGCAGGTTTGGCCTTCGGCCGGACCTGTCGACCGCTGCAGGACGTCCCCGGGTTCGACGCCAGATGGTCCTGATATTCCTTGAGCCCGTCCTTCCATTCGTCGTCGCTGATCGGTGCACGGGTCACGACGTGCTCCAACACCTTCACGGTGTCGCCTGGGGCGCGCATGACGGCGAGTCGATAATCGACCCCATCGACCGCCAGCAGCTGTCCGTCGAGCGTGACGACAGTCTTGTTCGCCGCCTCGGAGAATGGGGAATAGAACCAGGAGAAGCCGCCCTTTTGCAGGCAGACCACGTAGCCATCATGTCCCTTCGGTGGTTCACGGCTCGGGGCCATCGGTGGTTCGTAGGGGTACCAAATCGTGTCGCGCGGGCCGGTGGACGCGAAGCGGACGTAGCTGCTTTGGTACTTGCCGGACGGTCCCAGTCCGCCCTGACGCAGCCAGGCGGTGCCGCCGGCACCAGCGAAGGCCGGCAGCTGGCCGGTCAGGCGGGCGTTGTTGGGGAGTAGTCCGACGATCGTGCCATTGCGATCCCATCGACTGATCCGGCTGTTCATCGGATCGTAGACCATCAGCTCCTCGCCAAGCCACGCGACAGTATACGGCACCCGGAATTCCGCCGGGCCCGAGCCGACGCGGCCGGTCGTGCCGAGCAGCTTCCCCTGGTCGGTGAATCGGTAGATCACCTTCTCCTTGGCATCGACGACGACGACACCGCCCTTCGGATCGAGCAGCACGCCGAAGAGCCGGGCAAAGCCTGCGCCGTCGGGGGAGACGATCACGGAGAGTGGCTCGAGCCGCCAGCGGGGCGGTTCGCCGGTGACGCGAACGACGGGGTAGCCCGGGTGGAGGAGGCCGGTGAGGACGATCAGGGCCGCAGCAGGGAGGCGCAATGCGATCTCCTCGGGACGGGGTCGCTGCCGAAGCAACGGGCCGGTTATCGCTTCCGGCGCACGGAGGACGTCTTTGGCCAGTACGCGAACTCGGGTTCGTAGCAGGTCGCCTCGAGATCGGCGAGCCGATCGCGCAGGAAGGCCTGGGCATCCGCGACGCCGTTGTTGTAGATCGTCGGCCCGATCTCGGCGAGCAGGAACTTGAGCAGCTGCATCGCCTGCACGCCGCTCAACTCCACCTCGAGCTCGTCGGCAGTGAAGCGGGTGATCGACGCGAGCGCCTGCTTCTGTGCGTCGTCATTCAGGGTTACGGCCATGGGCAGGATACGTCCCACTGTCGGAGTGGTGTGAGCGAGTGGCGTTCAGCGGGGGCGGGGCACGACCGTCACATTGCGCGCGAGCGTCTTGAAGCGATCGCCGTTGGCCTGCACGACGGTGATCGTCACGTGCCCGGAGGCACTGGTGTTGATGTCGCGCACGGTGCCGGACTTTCCCTTGTGGGTGCCGTCAATGACACGGCAATGGTCGCCATCCTTCACGTTGCCGTTGGGGATCGGGGGCATGGGGGCTCCGGGGTTCGGGGTGACCTAGGCCGCCGGACAGAGGCGCTTGCGGAGCGCGTCCGCGAGGCTGGGCGATTCGAGCGGCAGCCAGGTGCCATCGCCGCCGTAGCCACCCTTGACGCGACCATCCTTCCCCAGCGAGACGCTCGTCTCGACCCGCCACCGGGGCTGGGTACAATCGACCCGCAGCTCCTGCCACGTCCAGGGGTTGGTTTCCGGCGCGATGGTCGGGTCCTGCTTGAGGGCCAGCTCCCGCGAGCGGCGCACCGCCACCGACAGGATCCCCTCCGAGAGCTTCACGCTGCTGACCATGTAGTCGACATCGCGGGGGCCGTTGGAGGCCTGCCAGCGCAGCGGGAGCCAATCCGGGCCGTGGCTTCCGAGGGCGAGCGTCGCGAGGGTGACCACCGCCGGCACCTTCATCTGGTCCTCCCGGGGAGTGGGTCGTGAAGGGAGAATCTGCGTCGGATATGGCGACGGCGGAACCCCGGCGGGGCGGGTGCCTGCTACCGATCGCCCCGGCACGCACCACCACCGTACCTGGCGACCGTGCACTCCAGCAGGCGCACGATCTCCGCGTCTCGCTTGGACGCTTGAGCGATCGGGTCAGGCATCGACGGAACCTGGTAACTCCAGTACAGCTCAGGAGTGCGGAGCTGGATGGAATAGCTCGGTCCATCCGTCGGAATCCGCGACACGCGGTCCACCGGCAGCATGCCCGGCTTGGTCGGCGGCAGCGGCGTGGTGTCTTGGGGATAAGGCGGAGCGGGCTGCGACGGCAGCTCGGCCACTCCCAACGCATCGAGTTGGCGCAGCACGTCCGCCCAATCCGGCTCTTCGCTGGCCGGGCGGCGGACGCAGATGCCCTGTCGGGCAACCCAGTACTGGTCGAGGCAACTCTCCTGCGCAAACTGGCTGCCCATCAAGTTGGAGTACATCACCAGGAAGAGTCGCCCGGTGACGATTCCATCGCGTTCGTGGATCACCAGGAGACGGCTGTGTGAGTCCCTCCCATAGACCGACGAAAAGCGGATCTCCCGCTCACCTTCCTTGAAGGACATCGTGCGGAGGTCCGGGATCTGACCAGCGGCGAGCGCACAGGGCGCGTAGTAGTCCGCAGGCGCGCAGGGAGGGAACTGCATGACCTGGGACGTCAGCGGTGTCGTCATGGTCACGATCAACGCCGCCGGGAGCAAGCAGCGCATCGGCTACGGCCGCCTATCTTCGAGGCAGGGGCCGTCGCCGCGCTTCTGGGTCACGCAGCTCAACAAGCCCAGGACTTGCTGATTCCGGAGGTAGCCATCCGAGGTCGTGTCGGGGATGCCCGGGAAGATGTACCGCCAGTAGCTGGAGAGGGTACGGACCTCCAGGATGCTCTGAATACCATCGGCGAGGACGGCGCAGACCCAATCAGCAGGTGCTTGCCCCGGGAGTGGCTGTGGCCGTCGGCACGGGCGCGCGGGAACGGGCGAGGCGGGGATGTTCGACAGTCCCAGCGCATCAAGCTGCCCAAGTACCGCCTTCCAGTCGCGCGGTGCGCTGAGTCGGGCACGGCATGCGCCGCCGACGTCGTTCCACCACTCCCGTTCGCACGTCTCCTTCACGAAGCGGTCGCCGCGCTGGGACGCCGGCCAGAGCAGGAAGAGTTCCCCGCTGACTGAATCACCTCGCTGACGGAGGATCAACAGATTGTCCGGGACACCAATGCCGGACAAGGCCCAGAAGCGGAGTTCGCGTCCGCCGGCACCGATCCCCGATCGCGTGATGTCGGCAATGTTGCCCGCCAGGAGGGCACACTCTCGCCATGCGGTCGAGAATCCGCAGCTCGGAACCTTCGCCTGGGCTCGCAGAGCGCCAATCGGGCCGAGGCATGCCCCCACCACGACCAATGCCGTCCGCCACCGACATGCAGACCACCCGGAGGCTCGGACAGCACTAGACATGCATCAACTCCAAGGGCAGTTGGGGAATCGGCGGGATCGGATTACTTCATGACGTCCAGGTGCCACGAGGTATGCACCCACCGGCCATCCTTCCGTACAAAGACCTCGGTGGCTCGGCCACGCTGCGTGCTCCGCCTGCCGGCCAGCTCGGTCTCGACCTCGTACTGCGAAAACATCACCACGACCGCATCGAAGCGATGGACCGTCGTGCCTGCGAACGCCACCGACAGCAGCCGGTTGCCCGCCGCCTTGAACTTCGCGGACCCGTCGAGTGTCTGCTGGAGCGTCTGCCACGGCGTGCCGTCGGGGCTGATTGCAATCAGCTCGGGGGGCAGGACCCGCCGCAATGCCGCCGTGTCGCCGGTGAACCAATTGACCCAGACGTCCTTCCGGATCGCTTCGAGCGCCTTGAGCTCCGCGGTCGGGAGCGTCGTCGCGACGCTCGGCGCCGCCTGCGCCGCTGCACTGCCGGGCCCGCTCACCGCGAGCACCAGTGCCAGAATGTTGCCATGCCGCATGCATCCTCCTTGGAGTGAGCGAGAATCCTAGGAGGCTCCCCTCCGCACGGCTTGCACTATTCGTCGTCTTTCGGGGAGCGCCAGCGTGCGCCACGCCGAGGGACGGATGCCGAAGGCGCGGCGGAAGCTGCGGCAGAAATGACTGAGGTTGTCGAAGCCCGACCGCCAGCAGCTCTCCGAGACCGAGCACCCCCGGTCGAGCAGTTCGGCCACCGCGGCGAGTCGCCAGGCCAGCACGTACCGGTGGGGTGAGACGCCGAGGTAGCGGCGGAAGTGATGCGTGAGTCGCGTGGACGTCATGCCGACCGCGCGTGCCCGTTCGGCAACGAGTTGCCGCGAGGTCGGATCACGCTCGATATCATGGCAGCAGGCGACGACGGCGTCGATGTCGGTGCGTCGCGGGGTATACGCACCCCGGGCCCGCGCATCCTGGCTCTCGGCGGCGAGCGCACCAATCGCATGGAGTGCCCACCGCTCGATCGCGAGGTTGTCGCCCGCGTCGATGGCGACCGCCAGGCGACGTTGCACCATGGCCAGTCTGGGGGTGGGTCGCGTGCGCGCCTGCCATCCCGCGCGGGCCCAGCGCATGCTCGAATGGCGCCGCGGCAGTGCTGTCGAAGCGGATGGCCACGCAGACGTTGGTGGGATAAGACGAGTCATGACGGCAGGCGACGGCGACGCCGGGTTGGGTCAGCAGGACCGCGCCCGGACGGAGCCACTCTGTGCCGATGCCGAAGCTCCCCGCCTGGACGAACGCGATGCCGTGATGGCCGCCCTCCTCGCGGTCGGGGTCGTGGTGTACCTCGTGCGGCGGATGGTCGAAGCGGCTGACCGTGAGGTCGGCGGCGTCGAGGAGGGTCGTGGAGCGGTTCACGCTATTTGCCGCGCCGGTCGATCCGGAAGATCCGGATACGGGGGAGGTCGTCGGCATCGGTGTCGATCACCGCGATCCGGTCGCCGTGGAAGTTGACCGTGGCGGCCGCGGAGAAGGGCGCGGCCACCGAACCGAGCATCGTGCCTGCCGGGTCGAAGACATCGTACCGCGTCCGATCGGGACGTTCAGTGCGCGCGCCAACCCAGTAGTTGCCGGCTGCGTCAACATGCAGTCGTCGAAACGGGGGGTAGTGGGTGGGCAAGTCCGCGAGCTTCGCGATGCCGCGGAGCTTCGGCTGTTGCCGCACTTCCGCCTGAAATGCCGAGTCCCGCGTGCTCTCCAAGATCCGCACTCGCGGTGGATTGGCGCGCGCGAACAGTCGAACGGTATCCCGCCCAGTCCGGGTCACGGCAAGTGCGTACTCGTCCGTCCGCCCGATCACGGAGCCGCCAGAGGGCAGCAGTTGTTCGACATAACTCGGCGGGAAGGGGATGGACCAGTCCATCGGCCCTTCGCTCCCCGTGACTTTCCATGACTTGGTGTCGAGATAGCCGATTGCCGCGAGCGAATCGGCTCGCTTGCCATCGCGTGTGTGGTAGACCCACCGCCCGACACGACCGCCCGGCACAGACGAACTCACGCGGAGCGCCATCATCCCGCGCGCATCGAAGAAGATCGGGAACTGGTCGTTGGCGGTGGTGGGGATGGTGCGTGCCAGCTTGCCGTCGACGGTGAACACCGAGGCGCGACGGAGCTGCGGGTCGTACACGTAGAGCGAGTCCTTGTAGAACGCGGCGAAGGGGACACGATATTCCCCGGGTCCCTCACCGCGACGGCCGATGGCGCGAAGGAACTTGCCGTCGGGGCCGTAGAGGCGAACGGCGACATTGCGAAAGTCGATCGTGGCGAGGTATCCCGCTGACGACAGCGTCGTCCCCCACGGACTCTCCAGCACCCCGGGCTCTCCCTCGGCCGGTTGCACGGTCCGTTCGTGGACGAGCTTCCAGCCGTTGGTGTCCGCCCAGCGGCTTGGCCCGGTGTTGACCACGCTGATCGCGCCATTCGGCAGCTTGCTGATGACGGGCTTGGCGAGTCCGCCCTGCGCGGCGGAACGCGTCGCGAGGGTGAGGATGAGCACCGCTGCCAGACGAGGAGCAACCCGCATCACGATCTCCCTGGATTCAACTGAACAGGTCACCCACGATGTCGACCACCGCCTCAAAGACGCTTCCAGCCGCCTCGCCGATCGCCTCGAAGGCGCCCGCGGCGATCTCCGGGGTTGCGGCGATCGCCTCGGGGAGACCCGTGGCCACCGCGTCGATGCCGTGCGCGCCCAAGGAGACCAGATCGGGGCCGAAGAAGATCGAGTGGAAGAGCAGCTCGTCGACCACCCCGACCCCCATCATGGATGCGTCACTGCGGCTCATCTCCCGACGTGCCAGGGCGGCATCGAACCGCGGGCTCCAGATCGAGGCGAGCTCGTGGCGATCGAACCACGCCCCCTTGCACTCCTTGCAGACGTCGAGCCGGAGGCCGCGATCGGTCACGACGCGCATCGTCCGCTCGCAGCGCGGGCAGTCGAGCAGGTTGGCACGACCGCAGGCGGAGCAGACCGGGGAGTCCCGATCCAGCGGGGCATGGCAGGAGTGGCACTGGCCCGGGTGCGTCGGCGTCGGCCCGACCAGTTCGGCGCTCAACGACGACGCGGTCTCGGCTCGGAGCGGTTGCACCGTACCGTGCTCGAGCCACGCCCCGCCGCAGCGCCGACAGACGTCGACCATGAGCCTCTTCTCGGGGCCGATGCCGACCCGCTCCATCATGACACCTAGGCAGACCGGGCAGGGCAGTCGTGGGGCAAGCTCAGGCATCGAGGACCCCCTTGGCGCTGGACTTTCCCCCAAGATGGAGGATGTCGCGGAAGGCGTAGACGATCACCCCGGCGTCCGTCACCTCGTACTCGGCCTGCCCGCGAAGCGCGAGGCGATCGAGCGCCTCCGTGGCTTGCTCCGGCGAGAGTGCCAGCTGCGTCGCCACCTCGACGGCCGCAAGCTTCCCGCCGCGCGCCAGCGCGAGCTTGAGGACCTCGGACTCGATGGTCTGCAGGCGAAGTTCCTCCTTGCGGGCGCCGGCTGCTCCATGGGTCGCGAAGTGGCTCCGCGCCAGCAGGACCGCACCGACCGCAGGAAGCAGCACCACCAGCGCGAACGCGGCCATCGCCGCTGGCGTGCTTCCGTCGATGTCGCTCCGGAGGTAGCCGGTCAGCATGAAGAGCGAGAGCGCGCCGAGCGCGAAGGCGCCTGCGAGTCGTTTCATCGTCGGCGCTCAGCGATTCGGGATGAGGCGGTACGCCGTCACGTGCGGTGCGCCATCATCGTCCTCGCGCCGGATCAGGATCGCGTCGCGCGCGAAGCCGACCACGAGGGGAAGCCTGCCATTCGCTAGCTTCGGTAGCTGCATCCGGCCGAGCGCCTCGCCGCTCGCGGCAAACACGGTCCACCAGCCGGTGCTGATCTGCTTGGTGTAGTCCTCCATCCAGAGACGGCCGAGCGGGTCGTAGCGCAGTTCCCCGTAGGCCGGCCATGTCATCGCGCCGCCCGTCGGCGTCGAAAGCTTCATGCTCGCCCCCGTCTTGCCGTTGACGCCCTGCATCATGCCGACACCCGATTTCCTTTCCGCAGCAGTGATGGGTGCGGCCTTCTCGTCGAGCCGAAGCCGCTGGACCAGCCTTCCGGTCGTGTCGTGGACGTCGATACTTGGCTCGATGCCGCTCCCGAGAGCAACCCGGCTCCCGTGAGCAGCCAGGGCGCCGGTGCGAATGGTGACGCCCATGCCTCGGAGGGGGAAGTCCCCGAAATCCACCCGAGGCACCCCGTCGTCATTGACTCCCCGCACGTGGACCCACTGGGTCCAGCCGTCGCCCTTCGGGAAGATCTCGGTCGTGATCGTCCATGCCGCATCCGTGCAGCCAGTGAGTTCGGCGGCGCGTCGTCCGGGGACGATGCGCGCGATCGCCCGATCCGGGCCGATGATGGTCGTCCGATGCATGCCGCCGTCATTGACTTGGAGCGTATCGCCATTGCGAACGCACATGGCGCCCACTAACTCAAATTCTCCAGGTCCGCCGCCCTTGCGACCAACACTGCCTACGAACTTTCCCCTCGCATCGAAGTACACGATACGCGTCTGTTCGCTCACGACGATCGTGCCATTCGAGAGTACGACGGCGTGCCGGCCGCCGTCCTTCCCGAGCTCGCGGGCGGGGTCGTCGTTGAGTCCGCCGACATCCCAGAGCTGCGGCCCCACCCGGAAGGCGACGGGGAGCTTGCTCCGCGGCGGCGACGTGACGATCCGCACGCCGATGCTGTCGCGGGTCACGACTCGCTGGGCGCCGAGGCTGCTCGGCGCGGCGCTCAACATGACGATGATTGCCACCGCGGCGACCTTCATCGCTGGCACGCCTTGGGTATCGGGTTCTGAGCGTCGATGGCACGCGCCCAGTGGGAAACGGCGCCGGTAAATCGGTTCACTGAGACGCGCACCACGGTCGGCCCCTCACCGATAAACGTGACTGCCCAGAGGGCGAAGTGCCTGTCTGAGTCGCCAGAGGCCCGCTTCACTTGCCCATCCGCACCGATGTTCGTGGTAGGCATCTCGTGCCCGGTCATCCCGAACGAGTTAACGCACGTGGGCGACACCCCCACCGCGCGAACGGCGGGATCCGGGTCTGCGGTCAGCCGTGCCACCGCCATCGCCACGACCGCGCAGATCGGTTTCTGCGCAAGCTCGGGATCGCCCTTGAGCCAGGCGGCCGGCGGCTGCGCGGGGCAGGGAGTGGCCTTCGAATACGCGCGGAGCAGGGAATCGTCGAGCGTCGGACGATCCTGGCCGCGCGCCGCGGTAGGGAGTCCGACGACCAACACCAACAGAAGCGGCAGTCTCATGGGAGACCTCTCAGGTGCCGGGGCGAGGGGAGCTCTGGGAAGCTATATGGGGACGCGGGGAGACGAGGCGCCACCACTTCGCGCAGGCCCGCCGCTAGTGCGACAGGATGAAGCAACCCCAGTCGGCGCCACTCGTGGCCACCACGAGAAAACGCCCGGAGGCGGGAAACCAGAAGCCACTGGGAAAGAACATTTCCCCGGTGGCTCCGCCGCCGGGCCCCTCGCCCAGGGCCAGCTCCTTGAACAACTGTCGCAATGTATCGGCGGGGTTCGACAACGATACGCCTCGCACTACCACGGGAACTGAGTCCGCCGCGTGCATCGGCTTCCACCAGATCTTCACCTGGCCACCTGGCCGTGGTCCGCTGACGAGCTCGCCGCCGATCTTGAACTCGCCCGATCTCAGCGAGGCACCAACCTCGGCAGTCGCGCACCGACGCGGAGCATCCATCGCCCATTCCTGGGCCGCAGCGCCGCGCTGCGTCGTGGCCTCCGGCCGCCTCGGCCAGCGCGCTCCCTCGGCCTCAGCTTCCCCGATACTCCTGGGGATCGGCGCCGCCATCGGATTCGGAAGCGAATCGGCATAGGCAGGTCGACGGGGGATTCCGTACCGGGTACTGCCTGGCGCCTGCGCCGCCAGCGACATCGGCATCACGACCACGATCAGGCTGACGAGGATACGGACGGCTGGCATCAGTCGATCCTTCTCGAAGTGGGGGGTGGTGCTGCGGCCACCCTTCCGAGATAGCATCCGCCCGGGGATCGCGCCAGCCACAACAAGTTGCGCCCCGGCGGCGTATTCGTGATTGTTGACGACCCCACGATCCTTTGCCGGTCAACTGCCGTCCTCATTCATACGTTCCATTTCGTTCCTCCCTCAGCTGGGTGCCTCAGCATGCCACAGGTTCTGCCCGTGATGAACCCCCGTCGCCACCTCACGATGGTTGCCGTCCTGGCCCTGACCGGGACCGCCGCCCTCTCCGCCCAGGGGCGCGCCGGCGGCCCCGCCCCGATCGCTCCCGTCTCCGCCATGGCGACGATGGGGAAGATCGGACCGATCATCAAGGACGGCATGGTGATGCCGGTCAGCGAGTTCGCCGACACCGCCCAGTTCGTCAAGCAGCGCGTCTGGGTCGAGACCAACTTCGACTCCGATCACGACGGCAAGATGGACCGCGTCCACGCCGACATCGTCCGGCCGGGGGCCGCCGAGAAGGCAGGCCTGAAGGTCCCGATCATCATGCTGGCCTCGCCCTACATCGGCCCCACCAACAATCCCGCCAACTGGAACGTCGAACACGAGCTCGGTGTCCCCGGCCCGAAGCGGACCGACGTGGCCAAGCGCCCCTTCCAGGAGAACCCGCCGATCCGCGTCGGCTACGCCTCCCAGTGGGTGCCGCGCGGCTTCGCGACTGTCGCCGCCGAGCAGGCGGGCACCGGGCTGTCGATGGGCTGCCCGAGCTCGGGCGACACCTCCGAGCGGACCTCCGCCTCGTTCGTGATCGACTGGCTCAACGGCCGCGCGAAGGGCTACACCACGGTCGACGGCAACGAGCAGGTGTCGGCGACGTCGTGGTCGAGCGGCAAGGTCGGCATGTACGGCACCTCCTACGAGGGTGCGATGCCGATGGCGACGGCGACCACCGGCGTGAAGGGGCTCGAGGCGATCATCCCGATCTCGCCCAACACCTCCGACTACCGCTACTACCGCAGCTACGGCCTGGTGCGCTCGCCGGGCGGCTACCTCGGCGAGGACATCGACGTCCTCTACGACTTCATCCACAGCGGCCGCGTCGCGCGAGAAGTGCGATTCGATCTGGCGGGACGGGATCTTCAAGACCTTCCAGGATCGTGAGCACGGCGACTACAACGACCTCTGGGAGCTGCGCGACCAGACCAAGTACATCAAGAACGTGAAGGCCGCGGTGCTCTTTGCCCACGGCTTCAACGACTGGAACGTGATGCCCGACAACAGCACCCGGATGTGGGACGCGCTCAAGAAGATCAACAAGTCGTCGAAGATCTACATGAGCCAGGGCGGGCACGGCGCGCCGCCGCCGGCCGATATCCAGAACAAGTGGTGGGCGCACTACCTCTATGGCGTCGACAACGGCGTCGAGAATCTCCCGCGCGCGATGATCGTGCAGTCGACCGCGACCGTCGCCGGTGGCGGCCGCGGGGCCGCGGCGCCGACCTTCTACGCCGACTTCCCGATCCCGGGCACGAAGCCGGTCAAGCTCAAGCTCGCCAAGGGTGGCAACGGCGTCGGAGCGCTGGCCTTCATGACCACGGGGAAGCAGGGAATGGAGAAGCTGGTCGACGACTGGCACGTCAAGCCGGGCGACATGGCGCTGGCCGCGTCGTCGCCGAACCGACTGCTCTACGCGCTGCCGATCCTCAAGGACTCGATCCATCTCTCGGGGACGACGCTCGTGACGCTGAAGCTGGCGTCGAGCAAGGCCGCCGCGAACCTCTCGGTGTACCTCGTCACGCTGCCGTTCGAGCCGGCCAACATCGGCAGCGCCGGCCAGGTCGGCGTCGTGACGCGCGGCTGGGCCGACCCGCAGAACTACAAGGCGCTGAAGGGCGCCGCCGACTTCACCTCGAAGAAGCCGGGCGAGCCGCTGCAGCCCGGGAAGTTCGTGACGGTGACCTTCCCGCTCCAGCCGGACGACCAGATCATCAAGCCCGGCCAGCAGCTCGGCCTGATGATCTTCTCGAGCGACCTCGGCTTCACGATCCATCCGGCGCCGGGCACCGAACTCACCATCGATCTCGATGGCACCTCGGTGACGCTGCCGGTCCTCGGCGGCGCGGCCGCGCTGAAGAAGGCGCTCGGCAACTGACCGCTGGGTAGGGCCGCAAGAGAAACCGCCGCCTCGGACTGCCCGGGGCGGCGGTTTCGTATTGTCCTTGCTGCGCTGCGACTACCGCATCCGCACGCCGCCCGCGCTGCCACCACCCGCCGGCGAGAGGTTCGAGCCGAGCGAGTAGCTGAACTGCACCATGACCCGGCGACCAAGCGTGGGCGTCTGGCGCTGCCGGATGTAGCTGCTGGTGCTCGAGATCGAGATCCCGTTGTTCTCGTTCAGCAGGTCGACGCCGTAGAGCCGGAATTCGGCCCGGTTGTCGAGCATCTGCACGCCGATGGAACCACCGAGCATGAAGATGTTGTCCCGCGGCCCGAACAGCTTCTGGTCGTAGACCTGATAGTTGCCGCTGACGTTGGCCGACAGCGTCTTGCTCAGGAACCAGGTGCCGTCACCGTAGTAGGTGCTGGTCAGGTAGCTCTGGTTCAGGGCGCTGTTGATCGAGTACGCGACCTTGTTGAAGCCCCACCGCGCGCCGGCATTGAGGTCGAAGACCTCCTTGGACCGGTTCTGCAGGCGGAGGCCGATGTTGTGCGACGAGTTGCGGCTCTCGTTCGTGACGGCGTTGACCAGTTCCTGGCCGACCGAGCGGTTGAAGCTGTAGTCGACGTCGACCTGCGCCCCCAGCGAGCGGACCGGCGAGCCGAGGTTCACGCCCGACGTTGCTGTTCCAGCCGTCGCCGAGGTTGACCGGCATCACGGTCTGGCGGCCCTGCGCGTCAACCACCCGCGACTGCACGATCTGGTTGCGGTTGTAGCCGACATTCGCATACAGATAGACGTTGCGGAACGTGAACTGGTCGAAGCGTCGGAAATCGGCCGACAGGCTGTGCTGGTACTGCGGCGTCAGGTTCGGATTGCCGGCATAGGTCCGGAGCGGGTCGGTGTTGTCGACGAACGGCTGCAGTTCGTTGAGCGAGGGGTCGCGCGTCGACGTCCGGTAGTTCACGCTGACGTTGCTGCCCTGGTTGAACTGGTAACGCAGGTTGGCCGACGGCAGCACGTTGGTGAAGCCGTTGTCGATCGACTCGTTGCGGCCGATGATCGTCCCCTGCAGGTCCGAGGTCTGGACTTCGGCGCCAATGACCCACCGGAGGGCCGGCGTGTTGTGGCTGAAGCGCGTGCCGCCCTGGAGGTAGCTGTAGGTCCGCTCGAAGGCGCGGCTCAGGTCGGTGTTCAGGACCGGCGTGCCGTTGACCAGGTCGTTCACGTTGTACGTCTGGTCCTCGGAGATCGCCCGATGCTGGCCGTAGAGCTCGATGACCTTCCCCTTGCCGAGCGGCTCGGTGAGGCCGAGGCGCTGACCGGTCGTGAAGGTCCGGCTGTCGCGATTCTGCTGCTGCAGCAGGTCGCGGATCGTCGTGCCACCCGGCGCCCCGACCAGCGTCGTGGTCGATGCGAGGTTCGAGCGCTGTTCCGGCTTGCTGAGTTCACCCCACGCCTCGGCCACGAGCGACCGGCCGGCCTGGTTGAAACGCTTGGAGAAGGTGAACCGCCCGTCGCCGCTCAGGTTGTCGCCATCCGTCGCGACCGTCGAGTTGGCGCTGTTCTGGAGCGAGCCATCCGGCCGGCGCGTCTCCTGCGCCGAGAGGTTGTCGGAGCTGCTCGTTCCCGCGTTGAAGTTGCCGCGGAAGCGGAGCTGGTTCCAGTCGTTGAACGCGTGCTGACCGTTCACGTTCAGGCGATGAGAGGTGTTCTCCGACTGGGTCGTCGCCGTCTCGTGCCGGTTCGCCGAGACCGCGGCACCCTGCAGGAGCTGGTCGTCGGTGAACGCCTGCTGCCGGTTGTCCGCGGTGCTGAGGAAATAGCTCCCGCGCAGCCAGCTGTTCTTGGCGAACTGACGACTGCCATTGAGGCCGATCGCCATCGTCTCGGAGAACCCGCTGCCGAGCCCGCCGGCGCCGCCGCTGCCGCGGCCCATCATGACCGCTTCCGGGCCGAACGAGAAGCCTGACTGCCCGACGTTGTTCCGGTTGCTCACGAGCGAGAGCTGGGTCACCGGCGAGAAGCGGTTGAGGTTGAGCGCCCCGGTGTAGCGCGGGTCGTCGCCCTTCGGGCCCGCGAATGCGGCCTCGGTCTTCGGCTTGGGGCCGGCACCGGCGACGGCGCGACCGAAGTAGCCCACCCGCGCGTTCGGCTTGAGCACGAGGTTGACGGTCGTCCGGTCGTTGCCGTCATCGATCCCCGAGAACTCGGCGGCGTCGGACTTCTTCTGGAGCACCTGCACCTTGTCGACCGCGGCGGCGGGGAGGTTGCGGGTCGCCATCTTCGGGTCGTTGCCGAAGAATTCCTTGCCGTCGACGAGCACCTGCTGCACCGTCTTGCCCTGCGCGGTGATGGTGCCGTCGGCATCGACGGTCACGCCAGGGAGTCGCTTGAGGAGCTCCTCGGTCGTGGCGTTGATCCGCGTCTTGAATGCCGCGGCATTGAACTCCAGCGTGTCCGGCTTGTTGACGATCGGGACATGCTCGGCACTGACCACGAGGTCGTTCAGCTTGATCGGGCCAGCCCCCACCATCATCACGGTGTCGGCGGTGATGTTCCCCGCGCCGAGCGTGAAGTCCCGGCGGAACGGCTTCGATCCGATCTGGGTGACCTGGAGGATGTAGTTGCCGGGCGACAGGCGCGACAACAGGTAGGCGCCGGAACCACCGGAAGTGGCGAATGCGGCGATGACCGAGTCCTTCCGGGTCAGGGCCACGACCATGGCGCCGGAGACCGGCTTCTTGACCGAGTCGACGACGACACCACGGACATTGAACTGCTGGGCGGCAGCGGGGGCGACCCGTGCGGCCAATCCGACGAGGACGGCCGCCACGACAGCGACACCCCGGATGCAACGCGACGCGAGCGCCATCCTAGTTCCCCCGTCCACGGCGGCCCTTCATCATCTCGGCCTGCTTCTCGGCGAGGAGCTTGTCGTACTCCGCTCGGGTCACCTTGCTGCCATCGGAGGGCGTCGAGATCTTCTCGACCGGCGTCTTGAGGTCCACCGCGGTGGCGGTGTAGACGACGCGATTCGAATCGATCGCGAGCGTGAGGATCAAGCCCGGCAGGCCACCGTACTGCGCGGGGCCGGCCGACACCGGAATGTCCGGCGTGAACCACGCCTCGATCGACGTGCTGTCCTGCTTGGCGATCGCCTGGAAGACCGGGTAGCCGAGGAACTTGGCCGACTCGCCGGTGAGCTTCCAGCCGAATGAGGGACGGGCATCGGTGATTCGGAACGTCCGCCCGAGCAAGGTGCGGAGCTCGACGTAATTGCCGCTTTCCAGGTCAGTGAACGCGCCGGCCACGGCGTCCATGCCACCGCCGCCCCCGCCGAAGAAGGCGAAGCTGGCTCCAGCGGCCATGTCCATTTCCGTGACCCGCATCTCGCGGGCGCCACCGCCGCCGCCCGCCGAGCCGCTCATCACGATGACGTCGCCCCGGGTGGCCATCCCCGCGCCACCGGGCGCCGCGGTCACCGGCGCCGGACCGAAGAGGGCCGCCTGCGGGGTGAAGCGCAGCTGCATCGGGCGGGTCGAGGCCTTGGGCATATTGCCCATGTTGGCCATAACCTCGGGGTTCCGCGCCAGTTCGGGCGGAAGCTTGATGTCGATGCGATTCGACTGGTCGTAGCGGACGACACCGGACTGCCCGTTCGCCGCCAGGGGCAACGCCACCATCAGCGCGAACAGGGTACGGACACGAGTCATCAGAGTGCTCCATGGAGAGGAATCATCTCGCGAGGGGTGGCTCGGGAGATCGAGTGTCGACACCCGTACGGGGCGCGCACCGGAAAAGTTGATGCCCGGAGGCGCCGAATGGTTGCGGCTGCCCCCCTGCCCGGAGCGCTTCACTAGCGGTGCATCGTCGCCCGCGGTGGGCACCCTAGCTGGGTGTCAGGGCGACAATCGAGGCGGCGCCTGCGATCGCGAGGCAAATGGGGGTGAACACCACGGTGTCCCAGCGGGCGAAGGGCGTTCCGCAGACCTGCTTGAAGAGCCCGACATGGCGGAAATCGCCGACGGCGCGCGCCGCGAACGCGGTGGCCACACCCCAGGTCCCGAGACGAAGCAGGCCGGGAGGGACGGGGAGCTCAAGGAGGTGTGCCCGGCCCAGGATGATCGTCGCGGCGAAGAGCAGGGCGACGGCCACCAGGAACGACGCGAGGCGCCCGGGACGAAAGAGCGGGGTCCCATCGGGGTGGGTGGGCACCGCCGCGCTTGCGCCGACGCCGCGCACTCCCCAGTAGAGGTGAATCAGGGCCAGTGTGGCCAAGAGGGCCGCGAGCAGCGGGGCGATCAGCGACATCACGGACGTGGGCTGCGCGCCCACAGCAGGAAGACCGTGGCGAGGAGCAGGTCGGGCGTGGCGTTGAGTGCCATGGAGAAGGGAAGGTCACCTGCGAGCGCGTATGCGAGCGTCAGCCCGAAGAAGCCGAGCTTTCCCAACCCGCCGACCACGATCAGCGCTCGGTTGAGCTGCGACTGCACCGCGAGCCAGGCGTAGACGCAGCCGAAGAGCCCGATGGTCAGGGCGATCTGGGCGGCGAAGTACGGCGGCACCGGAATCGGGAGCAGCGGGGTGGTCCGCCCGAGTGCCGGCAGCGCGAAGATGATCACGCCGAGCGTGTTGAGGGCGACCGTCGCCCAGAGGGCGCCGCGGAGGAGGCGGTCACTGACCACGGGGTGCCCTGCCGACGGTCGCACCGATGCGGTACTTCACCAGCAGGGGTTCGTCGTCCGCGGAGAGCGTGGCGGCCCACGCGACATCCTTGTCGAAGACGCGCACCTGGACGCCCACCGGAAAGCGCACCTCGCCCAGATAGGTCCCGTCAAGACGAAACGCGACCCACACCTCGGGTTCGTCGAACGAGACGGTAGGCGGCTTGGGATCGATGGGACGGGTCGGCAGGCCGGGACGCGGGGGCACACGAATGGAGGCGACCGAGCGGCGCAGCCAAACCCGCTGCTCGCCAATCTCCAGTCGAAGGTCAGTGATCGCGGGCTTCCGTTCCGGAATCACGCCGTGCGTGGTGTTCGTGATTCCTCCTTCGGAACCGCGGTGCTTCTCCGAGAAGTCCTGCACGGCCTGTAGTTCCCGGCGGTGGAGTGGCTCGAAGCGAGGGGCCTCGGTCGCCAGTTCGACGGTAGTCATTCCCGTCGGTCCCTTGACGAAGAAGCCGACCCGGTCCGTCCGCCACGCCAGGATCCGGCCATCGGGGAGGACGGTCCAATCGTTGTTTGGTTCGTAACCCGTGGTCCGGGCGCCAGAGTACCAGAGGCGTTGCGGGGGGATGGTGTCGAGCACTTTGCCGGTGCTGGTGTAGTGGACGTAGCCGTAGATGTCGAGTTGACTGACGGTGCGCTGGTCCGGTTGCCGCACGATCGCCAGTCCGTAGATGGTACCGGCACGTCCCGCCTTCAGATGTTCGTGGTTCCGCCCTCCAGCCGCGTCGGCGATTGGAAACGAGGGCAGGACCTTGCCCGTTGGCCCGTAGCGATTGATCCGCATGTGACTTCCGTCGTACACGAGAAAGACCCCGTCGGATCCGAGGGCCACCGGAAGGAGTGGCCCCTTGTACTCGCCAGGGCCATCCCCCGATCGCCCGATCGCGCGCACGAACTTCCCGAGTGAGTCGAGCACGTCAAGCGTCGGCCCAAGCGGATCCCAAACCACGACATCACCATTCGGGAGGGGTGTAACGTGCCCGACATAGCCGAAGGGCGCATCCGGCGAGCGGCCACGCACCCGCAACACTTCGACCGCGGTGCGCGGCGCCTGCCACACCCCTGGGCCAGTGGTGCGCACCACGGCGGTGTCGCCGCGGCGCAGGCGTTCGACACGGGATGCGGCCTGCGAGGTCGCCGTCTGGGCGCCCACAACAGAGAGCAGCGCCACGACGGCTGCCATCCAGCCGAGTCGCTGGGTGCTCGACTTCACGCGCTCTCGCCCATCCCGCGACTGATCCGGAAGACATGGCCGTCCGGGTGCCGCACATGCATCTCGCGGACGCCCCACGGTTCGTCGGTTGGCGGCCAGGTGACGTCGAGCCCCTGGGCGACGCAATGTGCGTGGATGGCGTCGACATCCTCCACCCAGATCGACATCCAGACGCCCCGCTCGGCGTCGTCCGATCCGTCTGGCCCCGAGGTCATCGCGAGGTCGCTCTTGCCACGGCCACCCTGGGCGCCCTGACAGAGGAAGATCTCGCACGTCCCCGAGCAGACCCCGCCGAAGGTCGGCGGCGAGCCCCAGTCCCACCCCTTGGTCCAGCCGAGCTTCTCGAACCAGGCGAAGCTCTCCTGGATGTTCGAGACGTTGAGGATCGGCGTGAGTCCCTTCGCATGCATGCGTCCACCCTCCGTGTCGTGATCGGGGTCGTGCTGTCTAGCGAGTCCATTCCGAAGCGAGTACGGCATACACCGCGTGGTCGCGGAAGGCGCCGCCGACCCAGTGCGACTGGCGACGGATCCCCTCGAGCTGGCCGCCGACGCGCTCGGCGGTGCGCCGTGAGGCCTCGTTCTCCACCCGGCACTGGAACTCGATGCGATTCACCTGCCGCTGATCGAAGAGGTACGCCATCACCGCACTGGTGGCCGTCGCGGCGAGCCCGCTCCCGCGACTCGCGCTCCCGAGCCAGTAGCCGATCTCAGCCACGCGATGCACGGGGTCTATCGACCAACAGGGCACGCCGCCCAGGAGACGGTCGGCTCGCCAGAGGCCGAGATGAAAACCGCGGCCTTCCGTCTCGGCGTCCGTCGCCCGCGCAATGAACGCCGTGGCCTCGTCGAGTGTGCGCACGCCGGCGGCCCAACGGAGCCAGGTCTCGAAGAGCGCGCGATCTGCATCGACGGCCGCGAGCAGCGCGCCTGCGTCCGGAGCACGGAGTGCTCGCAGGCGCAGCTCCAGCGTGACCGCGAGTTCGAGCGGCGGCGCGATCATGATCCAGGGGTTGGAGGTGCCGAGGCGAGCTTGAGGCCGACGATGCCGGCGACGATCATCGCGATGCAGGTGATGCGGAGCGCCGTGGCGGGTTCGCGGAAGAGCGCGATGCCGAGGATGGCGGTGCCGACGGTACCGATGCCGGTCCAGACGGCGTAGGCGGTGCCGAGCGGGAGGGTCCGCATCGCGAACGCGAGCAGGCCCATGCTGGCTGCGAGTGCGGCAGCGGTGCCAACCGTGGGCCAGAGCCGCGTGAAGCCTTCGGTGTACTTGAGCCCGACGGCCCACCCGATCTCGAGCAGGCCGGCGACGAACAGGGCGATCCATGCCATCCTGGCAACTCCAGTGAAGATGAGGGCCGGATGTTAATGGGGTGTTTCGACCTGAAGCCGCTCCGGCTGGCGGGCGCTCCGCTCGCCAACGACCCGGCTCAGGAACTCCTGCCCGCTGGCGAGCCGATCGACCTGACTGGCCACCGAGTCGAGGACGCTCTCCAGGTGTTCGACACGGCGATCGTCGGCGACCGGGCTGGAGAAGAGCCGCCGCTCGAAGCGGGATGCCCTTCGCGATGCGCGAAACCACCCGACCAGCAGCGCGAGGTTGAGGGTGACGGAGATGGCGAGGAATACGAATGTGATGGCCAGGTCTTCGTCCATACGTGGTTCCTCACCGAGTCGGGGGGCGGCCGGACTGCGGCCCTTGGGCGGCTGCTGGGGCAGAATGACGGCGTTCCAGAACAGGACGTCGCCCGGCGTAAGAAAGTGTCAGCGGCGCCAGCCCACCTCTGGGGAGAGGGCCTAGAACTTCACCCCGAGCACGAACGGCATGAAGGCGGCGCCGCGGGTCTGGTGCAGCGCCTGCTGGAAGCGCCACTCCGCGAAGAGGTGGGCCCGGTCCACCTGCCACTGGAGGCCGGCCCCGACGTGCAGCCCGAGGCCCATCCCGCGCGCGGTCTGCGTCACCTCGGAGGCCGAGGGATCGGGGTTCGTGCCGAGGGACGTGGCGTAAAGCCCCGCACCGAGGAGGGTGTATGGGGTCAGGGAAGCCGCTCCGGCGGAGCGCGTAGGTCAGCGTGGTGGCGGCGCCGACGGTCTCATCGCGCAGCGCGGGGCGGCCCTTCGGGTGACCAGCGTCTGCCGTCCCGAGGTGAGCCGGCTGTAGAAGGCCTCGAGTCGGACGCCGATCGGGCCGCCTGCGGTGCGTTCCATGAATGCGGAGAAGTAGTGGCCCTGCCGATCGGCGCCGGTCACCGTGGTGCCGCTGACATCGACGCCGATGCGACTCGCACCGCCGCCGACGAAGTTGAGGCCTCCCGAGAGGCCGACGCGGGTCGACTGGGCGGTGGCGAGCGTGGGCAGGAGGGAGATGGCGGCGACGAGCAACAGCGAGTGTCGGGTGGTCATGGCAGCCTCGATGAAATGGTGGGGCGAAGGACTGCTACTTCCTGATACGGTACAGCTTCACCTGTTCCTCATCCATGGAGCCCTTGCCCAGGCCGAGGAGGTAGTCGGCGCCGATCTCAAGGACGGTCACCCCAGCGGGCAGGATCACGTGCCCGAGGAAGCGGCCATCGCGTTGGAAGATGCCCCACCGGAGTTCTTCGCGTCCCGGAATCTCGAATCGCCGCACCCAGGTGTTGCCCTCACGGTCGACCTCGAGCGCGGTGTAGGCCGGGAAGGTCTTCGGCATCGGATAGCCGGCGCCTGCGAGCGCGGTCCGAAGCTCCAGGGCCTCGCCTTTCGGCAGTGTCGCCGCAGCGTAGGCCTCTTGCACCGCAGGCGTCAGCGCGAACGACTCGGCAGGTCCCCGAGTGATCCGCAGGAGGCGTCCATCCGCGGCGTAGGTGCGGAAGGAGAGCGCGTCGCCGGCTCCGAGAATCAGGTGTGCGCTATCCTGGCCAAGCAACGACTGTCCGCCGAATGGATGCGGGAAGCCGAGGCCCCCCCGATCGGTCCGCAGGTTGATGTACGACCACATCCGAATGGTGAGCAGCTCCCGGCGGGCTCTTCCGAGCGAATCGAGCGCACGGAGGTGCAGGGAGTCGTCGTACAGCGTGCCGACCGGATCCTCTCCCGGGCGATGCACATCCTCCTTCACCAGCAGGGCGCTTCCGCCAAAGCAGATCAGCGGCCACATCTGGTCATCGGTGTAGGTGAACTCCCGGCGGTAGGTCAGGTCGGTTCCCCAGACGGAGAGGCGGTTGCCACCCTGGACCCAGATGGCGTCGGCTCCGCAGCGCGATGCGTATTCGATGCGACCGAATTCCGCCGGACCTTGGCCTTTGCGGCCGCGCGCAACGATGAACACACCGGTGGAGTCGAACGCGCGGAAATCGTGGCTGGCGCGGTCCAGAATCACGATGGACCCGTCGTCGCGCCGGAAGGCGTCGGCGATCCAGGAAAAGAGGTAGGGATCCTCGCCGTCGGCCTTCCCGATCGAGAGGATCGGCACCGTGTCGACGGTCCAGGCCGCCGTGCTGTCCCAGAGAGCGCTACCGGACTCGATGATTTCCACGCCGGCGCTGTCACGGGTTGCGAATGGGACGATGGGTTGGGTGGCACCACCGCAGGCGGTGAGCACCATCAGGCTTAGGCTGGAGCGAAGGGAGCGTCGCAATCCGGTCATGGCGTTTGGATCTCCTTGACACGATAGAGTTGCAACTCGGTCGGCCGGTCGGACGTCTCGGGTAACGTGCACTCGAGGAGCAACCACTTCCCTCTCAGGGACGCTGGCTTCCCTCGTCGATTGAGGAAGCACGGAAGGACGGTCCGACCCAGGAAGGTGGTATCCTCGAAGACATCGATCGTCGTGGAATCATTTTGCTTCCCCACGATCCAGAGCCTTCCGGAATCATCAACATGGAGCGGCGACCTGAAAAAGTGCGTCGTGACTTCGCGGTCGAGCGTATCAAGTCGCGCACTGATGCCTGGCTGCCGAAAGGCCTTGCCGTCGGGCCCCACCGTCGCCTTCATCGCCTGCGTCAGGCCTTTGCGGTACTCGGCGGCCTCACGCGGGCCTCGGCGATGCGGCGGCAACGTGCGACCGAAGACGGCCAGCGGCTTCCCCGCGCCGTCGTAGCTGTAAATGCGAAAAGTGTAGGCGTCGCCGACGTAGATGCGATCGGGACCAAGTGCGTAGGGAAGCAGGTCAAGCCGCTGCCCCAGCCAGGCCGCCGCGACCTGCTGAAGTCCGGAGTCGGTGGCCGGAATCAGGGTCCGGGCAGGCCCGCCTCCCACGGCAGAGCGCTGTATCGACGGAGTCTCAGGATCACCCGCCCTGGCTGGTGTCCAAAGGTCGACCGAATCGCCGAACCACTCCAGCGGCAGACGTACCACAGGCGCTGGAGACTCGCCGAGAGACTTGCCCTTCATGCTGTACCGCAACGACACCATTCGTCGAGCGTCCCACATCCAGAGCGCTTGATCACGGACTTGCAGGAACAGGGGGCCTCGAAACTCCCCCGGACCGTCTCCCTGGCGCCCAAACGCGACCAGCCGATGTCCCGTGGAGTCCACGACCCGGAACATCGGTGCATCCTCTTCCGAGGCGCGGAAGACGACTTCGCCGCCGCTGCTCACGGCGAGCGGCCAATATTCACCATCGGCGAGATCATCCTCGGAGAGCGTGAACGGCTGCCGTTCCAGTCGCGGCATCTTGGCGACCGGCACAGTGCCTTGAACTGGTGGTGGCACATCGCGGTCACGACCATCGCAGCTGCAGAAGAGCACGAGCGAAAGTAGTAGTGCCGGTCGAGTCATGGGGACACCTGAAGCGGGGTAGGGAGGAGTCACCAATGTCAGACGTCAAGATGGCGGCGGGATGGCGAGCGGATGACGATTCGCCCAAGTGCTGGACTAGTTACCCATCACCCGCGCCGTCCCCGACACCCGGATCGAGCTGCCAGACGCATCCGGGATCTCCGCGCGGAGCAACGATCGCATCACCATGTCCTCACCCTGCACGATGTCGATTGCGCCGCCGTGCGGCCAGCCGATGTCGCGCAGGTAGCCGGCGAAGGCCGCCGTCGCGGCGCCCGTCGCCGGGTCTTCGTAGACGCCGCCCGATGCAAATGGATTCCGCGTGTGAAAGCGCTGCGCCGACTCGGCCCAGCCGAAGAGGATGGTGACGAGCCCCTCGCGCTGCATCAATGCCCGACCCGCGTCCTGGTCGTACCGCATCGCGGCAAGGAGGGCTCGCGACCTCAGGACGACGACGAGATGGTCCGCGCCGCCGTGCGCGATCGCCGGCGGGATGCGCGGGTCGAGGTCCTGCGCCGTGTATCCGAACATCCCCAGCACTTCCGACACCAGCAACGGCGAGGCCGGAGCGCTCCGTGTCGGCGGGGACTGCAGCGCCGCCATGACGATGGCTCCGTGGCGACGCCCCTCGACCGTGATCCGGGCGTCGTTCAACTCGAGTGCGAAGGTGCCGTCCCCATGCGCCAGCGCGAGCGCCGCCCCGAGCGCGATCGTCGCATGACCGCAGAAGGGGACCTCGGAGGCTGGCGCGAAGTACCGGACCCGGAAACCTGCTGCCGTCGGGACAGCAAACGCGGTCTCGGAGAAGCCGACTTCGTGAGCCGTGCGCTGCATCTCCGCGTCTGCAGGGAAGGCGTCACCGATCCATACGCCGGCGGGGTTGCCGCCTGAGTTGCCGTCGGAGAAGGCGGCGATGCGCTGGACGCGCGCGGTCATGTGGTCGGGGGAGGGGGTCGCCATCGATCGGCTCAGGTTACCCGTCGCCACAGTTCCTGCACGACCCGCCAGCCACCGGCACCCTTCGCGACGTCCCAGGCGCCACTCGTCCAGTAGCCCGCTCGGGTCGTGCCGCGAATCACGTACCAGCCGGTGCAGGCGAGGGTGATCGTCACCCGACGGACGCCAGCACTTCCCAAGGCTGAATCGACAGCAGTGATGATATAGCCGCCCTCTCCGGCGCGGTCCGACCTCGGACAGTCGAGAGTCTTGGCAGCAGGCGGCCGCACCACGCGAAGCGAATCATTCTGGCCGAGCAGGCGCATCGTGGCCGAGTCGGTCGCGAAGAAGCGGACGCCCGCCGAGTTGTTGCTCGCGACGCCCAGCCGAGAATAGACCAGTTCTCGGAGCAACGCATCGTATGGCACCTCCTGCCCGAACGACGGCCTGGGAAGGAGGAGCAGGAGGAGTGCAGCGATGGCGAAGCGAAGTCGGGGCATGGGGGGCTCGTGGTGGTGCTGGGCAGCGTGCACTGATCCGTGCGCTACTTCACGATGCGATATCGAACCAAGGTCTCGAAGCCATCGTCGTCACGCTCGACGACCCAGGCCACGTCCCGGCTGGCCCATTGGAGGGAGGCATCCTCGCGGATGCGGATTCGCCCGATCGGCGCGCCGCCGGGATCGAGACCGAAGTACTCGTAGTGTCCGTCGATCGATTTGGACCGGATGAACCAGGCCGAGCCATCGGGGCCGACGGTGACGTTGATAAACGGTGGCCGCGCGTCTGGCGCGGGTGTGCGGGCAAGAAAGTCCCTCACCTCAGCAGGATATGGGACCTTCTGATCCGGTCTCCGTACCTCGGCGAGTTCGTCTGCAGAGACTCGCGTGACCGGCACCGAAATATCGCGCGAATAGATGAGTTCGCCGGTCGAGCGCTGTGCCAGGACGTGGACCGTCGCCGGGCGGGTGCCGTGCATCGCGGTCGTGGCCGTGACGACGATCCCGTTCTGCGGATGATGGCCCGAAATGGCCCGGGCACAGTAGGGGATCGCCACCTGGGAGTTCTCGAAATCCTTGAAGCAAGCGTCCGTCGGGAAGGGCACGCCCACCGGCTTCGGTCGGCCGTCGTCGCGGACCACCACGAGCCATCGCGTGGTCGCACGCCCCTCGCCGGTGGGCGTGCTGGCGCTGAAGCTCAGGCTACCGTCCCGGTTGCGGGTGATCAGGGTGGGCTGGAGCAAACGCTTGCCATCCGCCGACCTCCAATCGGGGCTGAAAGCCGCCGGCAACGGCAACGCGAGGAGGAATCTCCCATTCCGGTCGAAAGCACTCAGCAGATTGAGCGTCGCGTCGCGTACCCAGAGCGTGTCGCCGCGCCAGAAGGCACGGCCAGGCGACTGGAACTCGCCGGGACCTCCACCACGCCGCCCCACCGTGGCGAGCGCTACACCAGCCTTCGAGAAGAGGCGGATCTGGTGATCCTGTCCCTGTGGCACCGCGAGTACGCCGTCCGGCCCTTCGGCGACGCTCCCGAGCGCCGAGAGGTTGTGCTGCTCGGCGCTTAACCGGAACTCCGGCCGGAGCGTCCTGAGCGGCGGCTCCGCCTGGGCCGAAAGCTGGAGCGGCACGATGACGGACCAGATGATCGCCGCGTGGGCGACGGTCACACGAGGGAAGGGCACGACGCGAGACGCGCGCACCACGCCGCTCACTGCCCGCCGTCGCGCTTGGCGTCGAACCTGATCCCCTGCGTGACGCGGGTGCGCACCAGCTGCCCCCTGAGGCAGCCCGGCCAGAATCGCATCGCGGTGACCACGCGGCGTGACGGTTCCTCGAACGCCGGGTTTGTCGAGGAGACCACCTCCACGCTCGTGCTGTCCACGAAACCATCGCCGTTGATGATGTACGCGAGGGTGACGTTCCCGTTCACGCCCGCTTGTCGGAGGGCGGCCGGGTATCTGACCGCCGGTCCGTCACGATACGCCGGGGGCAGGTCAATCTCGTCAGAGGTGAAGACCCGGCCAGCCACGACTGGCCCAGAGCACGCCGGCGGCCGAGCGGCCGCAGAGGTCGTCGCCATCGCCGCCGAAGGGGCGGGAGCAGCTGCCGGGGTCATGACCGGTGTGTTGGAGGCGCAGGCAGAAAGGAGTGTGGCACCCACTACGGTCAGTGCGGCCAAGGTTGGGACACGATGCACGGGGATCTCGCCGGGTAGGGATTCCTTGAAGCTACATCTGGGCGGCCGAGCACAAGTCGCCACCCCGCCACTCAGCGCCGGTCAACCCGATAAAACGCCAGCGTCGGCTCGCCATCCGCGCCTTCGCCACGAACCACGAGGCGACCGTCCGGGGTGATCGAGGCCAGTTGCTCATCGCGGCCAAGGGTGACGCGACCGAGCAGACTGCCCGTCGCCGAAACCACGAACCATCCGGGGCCTCCCCGGCCAAGGGCGAAGTCCCGCAACCAGGTCTCGCCGCCGGGCCCGCCAATCACTCGTGACTCTCCAACCGTCCCTCCTGCTTGCCCGCCGCCGCAGCCGCGTCGCCGATGTGCACCGAGCAGCGCCTTGGCCCGTCGACGATCAACTCGTTGCTGACCGTCGCCGTGTAGCCCGTCGGCGTGCCGACCATGCTGACGGTGTGCCCTGGTGTCAGCAGCAGCATGCCGACGCCCTCGAGTTCAGGGGCGGTCTTCGCATAGCCGCCCCACTTCTGGCGGTAGGCCTCCTGCGCCGTCATCAGATTGCGCAGGTCACGCTTGACTGCACTGAGGGTCTGCTCGTCGCCGAACGACATGCCGCCTCCCCGGTCTGGCTATCGACTCGCCTCTCCATTTGAAGCTACCTCCATCCCCCCGGACCGCACCCGCCACCCCGCCACCCACGAAATCGCTGTAAACTTCCCCATGCCCCTCACCCGCCGCGAAGCCCTCGAGACCCTCGGCGCCCTCTTCGCCGCCCCGATCCTCCGCTGGCCCACGCTCCCCCCGATCCGCTCGCCGGCACCATCCTGGAATTCCAGGCCGGCCGGGCTCGCGGGGAGTGGACCGCCGCATCGGTCACGCGCGAGGCGATCGACCGCAGCTACGCCTGGAACCGTCGTCTCCACTCGACGGACCTGCTCAGTGATCGCGCCCTCGCCGACGCACGTGCCTCGGACCTGCGCGCTCGACGCGGCGCCCTCCGAGGTCCGCTCGATGGCGTGCCGCTCTTCGCCAAGTCGATCTACGACGTCGCCGGCCTCCAGACCACCGCCTCCAGTGCCGCCTGGGCGGAGCTCTTTCCGGATCCCGTCCGCCACGACGCCCTCGAAGTCGCCCGGCTCCGCGCCGCGGGTGCGACGATCCTCGGCAAGACCGCCGCCGACGACTTCGCCTACCACGGCAACGGCACCGCGTCGCTCTCGGGCCAGGTGCTCAACCCCTACGACGCCGCCGGCCAGAAGACCCCCGGCGGGTCGAGCGCCGGGTCCGCCGTGTCAGTGGCTTGCGGCATCGCCTTCGCCGGGCTCGGCACCGACGACGGCGGCTCCAACCGCATTCCCGCCCAGTTCACCGGCGTCGTCGGGATGAAGCCGACCTTCGGCCTCGTCCCTCGCAGTGGGGTGATCCCGACCTGGCCGTATCTCGACACCCACGGGCCGCTCGCGCGCTTCGTCGCCGACGCGGCCCTGATGCTCGACGCGATCGCCGGTCCCGATGCCTCCGACGGTCTCGCGCTGACTGCACCATGGCAACGTGGCACCCTCGCCATGCTCGATCCGCATGCGCTGCAGGGCGTCCGACTCGGTCTGGTGGAGTTCCACGTCCCGCGCGACCAGATGCCCGCTGCCTCGGTGGCCATCTTCGATCGGGCCGTCGCCGACCTCCGCGCGGCCGGCGCCGTGGTCGAGCCGTTCGCGCCCGAAGTGACCCGCGCCACCGTGCGGCAGCGCTTCACCGCATCGGCCACGGCTCGGAAGGATGTTCGACCCGACCCGAACTCGCCCGCTGCCACCGCCAACGCCCTCCTCCGCTATTTCCAGCGGCAGGGCAGTGCGAACCCCGAGGCCGACGTCAGAAAGGGGCTTGCTGCGTTCCAGAAGTTCTACGACGTCCTCCCCAAGGAATGGGAGGCGATGGCGAAGCTGATGGTGCAGCCGTACGAGACCGATCCCACGGGGGTCTCCTTCGCTCGCTCGCGCGCCGAGGTCACGGCGCAGCTCGCCGAGTCGTTCCGTCAGCAGCGGATCGAGGCGATGGTCTATCCGACGATGCCGTTCCCGGCGCCTCGCGCGGTGGACAGCTGGCCCGACATCCGCACCACCCTCGGCTACGGCAACTGGCTCGGACTCCCCGAGGTCTCGGTGCCGAGCGGGCTCGGCAGCGACGGCATGCCGGGCGGGAATCTGTCGTTCGTGGGATTGCCGGGGAGCGACGCCCGCCTCCTGGCGCTCGCGCACAGCTACGAGCAGGCGTCGAAGCGGTTCGTGGCACCGAAGACGCTGGGCTAGCATACCACCCGCTTCACCTCACCTGCACGGCACCCGGAGAAGCTCGCGATGCATCTGTTGACCCTCGTCGGACTCGCCACCGGCCTCGTCGGCATGCCGCCGGTCATGCGCGACGCCTACCCGCGGCAGCCGGGGATCGACGTGCAGCACTACCGCTTCGAGCTTGCGGTCAACGATTCGACCGATGACCTCGTCGGCGACGCAACGGTCACCGTCCGATTCACCAAGGGCGGACTGACCACCTTCTTCCTCGACCTCGCGACCGTCGCGAACGGGAAGGGGATGGCCGTGGCCGAGGTGACCAGTGATGGTGTGGCGGTGCCATTCACGCATCGCGAGAATCACCTCACGATGACGCTGAGCCGCGCGCCGGCCGCGGGGGAGCTGCGCCGCTTCCGGGTGCGGTACCATGGCATTCCGGCCGGCGGCCTGATGGTGGGGCTCAACAAGTACAAGGAGCGCTGCTTCTTCTCGTGGAACTGGCCCGACCTGGCGCGGCAGTGGCTGCCGATGATTGACCACCCGTCGGACAAGGCGACGAGCGAGTTCATCGTCACGGCGCCGACCAGGTATGCCGTCGTCGCCAACGGCCTGCTCCAGTCCGAGATCTCCCGGGGTGACGGCACCAAGCGGACGCACTGGAAGCAGTCGGTGCCGATCTCGTCGTGGCTGAACGCCATTGGCGTCGCCCAGTTCGCAGTGCATCATGCCGGGATGGTGCGCGGCGTGGCGCTGCAGACCTGGGTGGCCTATCAGGAGATGGAGAACGGCATCCTGACCTACGAGGCGCCGGCCCGTCAGGCAGTGGAGTTCTTCAGCGACTACATCGGGCCGTACCCGTACGAGAAGCTCGCCAACGTGGCGGCGGCCTTCGGCGGCGGCGGCACCGAGCACGCCAGCGTGATCTTCTACGGCGAGACCACCGTCCGTACCACGCCGCAGACGTCGCTCGTCGCGCACGAGACCGCACACCAATGGTTCGGCGACGCGGTGACCGAGAACGACTGGGACGATGCCTGGCTGAGCGAAGGTTTCGCCACCTACTTCACCTTGCTCTTCACCGAGCACTACGACGGGCGCGACGCCTTCGTCGCCGGGCTCCAGCGCGCCCGGACGACTGCCCTCTCCGCCGAGACGCGGGTCAATCATCCGGTGGTCCACGCGAACCCGGCCGACCTGCGCGGCGTGATCCCGAACCTGGTCTACCAGAAGGGGGCCTGGGTCCTCCACATGCTCCGCGTCCAGCTCGGCGACGATCTCTTCCGCAACGGGATCAGGGAGTACTCCAAGCGCTATCGCGACGCGAATGCCTCGTCAGAAGACCTGCAGCGGGTGATGGAGGAGGTGTCGGGCCAGTCGCTCGGCTGGTTCTTCGAGCAGTGGCTCCACCGCACCATCTCTCCCGGGCTTGCGGGGACGTGGAGCTGGGATGACACCCGAAAGGTGGTCGTCGTCGAGCTCCGGCAGATCCAGGCAGGCGCGCCGTACCGACTGGCGCTCGATGTCGGCGTCGTGCCGGACAGCGCCGGGGCGCCCACGGCCGTGTCAACCATCGAGTTCACGGGTGCCACCACCCGGGTCGAGATCCCGACCGCGCGAGCGCCGCGGGATGTCGTCCTCGATCCGCGGACGCGCCTCCTGATGACGCCCCCCGCTTTCACTCGGAAGTAACCACCACAAGGAATGGACTGCATGGCTCGTCGTACCTGCAGCGTCGCCGCGACGCTCGGACTGCTCACCGCGCCGCTGGCGGCGCAAGGTGGCTTCACCAACGCCTTCCCCCCGGAAGAGTTCGCCGCGCACCGTGCCAAGGTGATGGAGCACATCGGCGACGGTGTCGCGGTGATCCAGGGGACCACCGAGGCCCGTGGCGAATGGACGCTTCGGCAGGGGAACCAGTTCTTCTACCTGAGTGGCGTCGTCGAGCCGCGTGCGATGCTGATCGTCGATGGCCGCACCAAGCGCACGACGCTCTTCCTCAATGCCGCCGCGCCACGCGTCCGTCAGTACGGCCCGTACCTCACGGCCAATGACTCCGCCCGCCAGGTCACCGGCGTCGACGTGGTGATGCCGCGCGATTCCTTCGCGACGGTACTGGGGCGGCTGGATGGACGGACGATCTTCACGCCATTCCGCCCGGAGACGCAGGGGAGCGAGTCCTCGGGCGACGTCGCCAGCTACTTCCGGCGCTCGAAGGCCGATCCCTGGGACGGGCGCGTCTCACGCGAGGAATTGTTCGTCGCGGCAGTGAAGCGCGCGGTCCCGACGGCCCAGCTCAAGGACCTCGATCCGGTGCTCGATTCGCTCAGGGCGTTCAAGACGCCGCGAGAGGTCGCCCAGATTCGCGAGGCGACCAGGCTGGCCGGCCTCGCGATCATGGAGGCTATGCGCGACACCAAGCCCGGGATGCTCGAGCACGAACTCGAGGCGCCGGCCGAGTATGTCTACAAGCGGGGCGGGGCCTATGGGACGTCCTACTTCCCGCTGATCGCCGGCGGCCCACGGATGCAGTACACCCACTACCACAAGAACCGCGGCACGCTGGTCGACGGCGAGTTGCTGCAGTTCGACTGGGCGCCGGACATCAACAACTACACGGCCGACGTCACCCGCGTCTGGCCGGTGAATGGCACGTTCACGCCTCGGCAGCGGGAGTATTACACCATCTACCTCCGGCTCTACCAGGCCGTCCTCACGTCGATCCGTCCGCACGTGACAGCACGCGAGGTCATGGACTCGGCCTACGCCAAGATGCAGCCCATCATGGCGGCTTACCGCTTCACGGACCCACGAATCAAGGCGGCGGCGCAGGCGATGATGGACCGCTACAAGCCTGCCCCGGCCGGCAGCACGGGCCGCGGCGGCTCCCTCGGCCATTCGGTCGGGATGGAAGTGCACGACGTGCCCAACATCACCCGCACCCTCGAGCCCGGCTACGTCTTCACGATCGAGCCGCAGATGACGATCGATGGCGCCGGGGAGCTGTCCGTCCGGCTCGAAGACATGATCCTGATCACCGAGACCGGCTACGAACTGATGTCGGGCTTCGTCCCGATCGAGATTGCCGACATCGAGGCGCTGATGAAGCAGCCAGGGATCGGCGAGCGGGCGCTTCGTACTCCGGCCAAGGAGCGGCGCTGATGCCCACCAATCGCCGCGACTTCCTCCAGCAGTCCGCGGCCACTGCCGCGGCGTTCTCGCTCGGGCCACTGACCAAGGGCGACCTCGCTGCCGAGCCGGCGCTGGCCCCTGCAGTCGACCCGACGATTCGCGCGTTCGAGCTGCGGATGCTCAAGGCGCGTCCGCTGCCGCTCCACAAGGTGCGCGTGCTCGATGGTCCACTGAAGCGGGCGCAGGACGTCACCGCGACCTACCTCCTCTCGCTCGACCCCGACCGGATGATGGCGCACTATCGCCTCCGCGCCGGGCTGCCGAAGAAGGCGGAGCCGTACGAGGGCTGGGATGGCGGTGGCCGCAACCTCACGGGGCACATCGCCGGGCACCATCTCTCGGGGGTGAGCCTGATGTATCGGGCCACCGGCGACGCCCGCTTCAAGGCGCGCGCCGACTATCTCGTGAAGGAGATGCAGGAGGTCCAGCTCAAGAACGGCGACGGCTACCTTGGCGCCCTCGAAGGGCTGCGCGAGGCGTTCGCCGCCGTGTCGAAGGGCAACATCCGCTCCGGCGGCTTCGACCTGAACGGCCTCTGGTCGCCCTGGTACACGCTGCACAAGACCTTCGCGGGGCTCCGCGATGCCTACCGGCATGCCGGCAATGCCACCGCGTTGGCGCTGGAGATCAAGTACGCCGCATGGGCCGAGTCGGTCCTGGCGCCGCTGTCGGAGGCGCAAGTGCAGAAGATGCTCCTGACCGAGCATGGCGGGATGAACGAGGTCCTCGCCGATCTCTACGCCGACACCGGCAACAAGCGGTGGCTCGACCTCTCGCACCGGTTCGAGCACGTGGCGTTCACCGATGCGCTCAAGCGCCACCAGGACAACCTCGCCGGAAAGCACGGCAACTGTCAGATCCCGAAGCTGATCGGCTCGGCCGCGCGGTACGGCTACACTGGCGACCCGGCCGACATCGTCGCCGCGTCGTTCTTCTGGGATCGGGTGGTGCAGCATCACACCTATGCCACCGGTGGGCACGGACTCGCGGAATACTTCGGGCTGCCCGACCAGCTGAGCACCCGCCTCGACGGCCGGACCTGCGAGACCTGCAATGCCTACAACATGCGGAAGCTCTCGATCCGGCTCTTCTCGTTCCGGCCAGACGCCGAATACGGCGACTTCCACGAGCGCGTCCTCTTCAACCACATCCTGGCGTCGATCGACCCCGCCGACGGCACCACCTCGTACATGGTGCCGGCCGGGCGAGGCGTGACGCAGGAATACCAGGACATGCAGCGCGACTTCACCTGCTGCGTCGGCAGCGGGATGGAGAGCCATGCGCTCCACGGCGATGGCATCTACTACGAGAACGCCGACCAGGCCTGGGTGAACCTCTTCGTCCCGAGTTCGGCCGACTTTGCCTCCGGGATGAAACTGCTGCAGGAGACCGACTTTCCTTCGGGCGAGAGCGCACGAATCAAGGTCGTGGGCGGCACCCTCAAGCCGGTGACGCTGCATCTGCGTCGACCCGGCTGGGCAGGGGATGGGTACACCATCAGCGTGAACGGCGAGAAGCTGCCGCAGCCACCCATCGCGAGCTTCCGCCCGGGCGCGGCGGGTGGCTGGCGCATCGGCATCGACGAATCCGGCCTGCCACCCTCGCCCTATGTCAGCATTACGCGGAAATGGAAGGCGGGCGATGTGATCGAGATGACCCTGCCGAAGACGCTGCGCTTCGAGCCGAGCGCGGACAACAAGCGCGTCACCGCCATCATGTGGGGGCCGCTCGTGCTGGCCGGCGACCACGGCCCCAGCCGCGGCGGCGATGGCGCGAGCGTGGCCAGAATCCCGGCGCTGGTGACCGATGACAAGCCGCTGACGGAGTGGCTGCTGCCTGCGGGTGCCCCGGGCGACTTCACCGCGCGGCAGGTGGCGCGGATCCCGGCCCAGCCGGCACCCCCGATCGACCTCTCGCTCAAGCCGTTCTACCGGACGCATCGGCGCCGCTACAGCAACTACTTCGACGTGATCACCACGGCCGAGTTCGACGCCCGCGTCGCGGCGCTTGCGGCCGAGCGCGAGCGCGTGCGGCGGCTCGACGCGGCGACGGTGGCCTTGGTCCACCCGGGGGTCGTGGCCGAGGAGACGAGTGCGGCGTACGCCAGCGAGCCGGCAACTCGACCGGTGGGGAACGCCGATGGGCGGTCGAATCGCGCGGGCGGCGGGTGGTTCTCGTACCAGCTCGAGGTGGATGCCGAGGCGCCGATGGCGATCGTGGTGACCTACCTGAACGAGATGGGCCTGCTGCCGGCGGCCGGCAACTTCGAGATCCGGGTCGATGGCACGGCGGTGGGGACCTTCGAGCCGAAGCCGGACGCCGTCGGGTTCTGGGACGCCACCTACCAGATCCCGGCCACGCTCGTGCGTGGGAAGGCGAAGGTCACCGTGCGCTTTCAGGCGACCCAGCCTGGGCGCATCGCCCCGGTGTTCGCTGTGCGGATCGTTCGGGCGAACGCGCTCTAGCCGAGACCGGCGCGCTGCTTGGCGCGCGCGATGACGGCCGCCATCGTGTCGCGGTGGAGCGTGAAGGTGTCGTCGACCACCTGCAGCGTCGGGATGGTGTTCGGCGAGAGGCCCAGGGTCTCGGTGTTGAAGTGCTGGAAGCCTGCCTCGTGGACCCCGCTGCTGCCGCGTCCCGGGGCGGGGGCGCTGAGGTGCGAGAAGAAACGGGCGTACTTCCGCCAGCGTCCGCCGCCCCCGGCGTGGTACATCGGGATGAAGCCGTAGAGCGCGTCGTAGGGCATCTCGCCGACACAGGCGACCTTCGGGAATTGCGTCCGCAGGTCGCTGATCATCCGCTTCGTTCCCTCGTGCATGTCGCCCGTTGTCGCGTTGACGTGCCCGCCAACGATGTCGAGGAAGTAGGCGTCGACGCCGAAGCGCTCGATCGTCTCGGCGATCCGCCCCGTGATGTGGTTCCGCCAGGCGTCGTGGCCGAGGTTCATGTAGGTGAGCCAGCCGTCCTGGTGCCGATCGTTGTTCCAATCGACCCAGTTCAGGTTGTAGAGGTCGCCGTCGAGCTTGTACGTGGCGCCGCCCTTGATCCTGTCCCAGGAGGGCTGCTGTCGGTTGGCCGAGTTCGCGCCGAACATCGGCATCATCTTGAAGCCCATCTTCTGGCCTTCACTGATCAGCCGGCGGAACCCCGCCTCGCCCCCCATTCGCTCGGGGACCTTGTAGTTCGGGTAATCCCAGTAGTAGCGGCCGTCCCACGAGGCGAGAAAGACGAGCACGCGCTCCGGGGCGATCTGCGTCGCCATCCAGCGGAGGATCTCGAGCTGCTTGGCGTAGTCGTTGAAGATGTAGCCGGTGTAGTGCTGCCCGTGGAAGGTCGTGACGAGCGCGAGGTTGCGCATCCAGGCCGGGGCGTCGGGGCGGCTCTCGTAGGTCGGCAGCGCGAAGGCGCGCTCGATGTGCGCCATGTGCGGCGTCATCGCCCCCTCGAAGGTGGTCGCCCGCAGCAGCCGCCACGACGGGACGCGCACCGTGGTCTCGTTCCGCCAGGCGTCGTGCTCGTAGATCGCCTCCACTCGGAATCCCTTCTCCCCCTGCTGGAAGTAGAAGCGCTTCGGGCGCACGCGATCGTTGAGCGTCGAGAGGGCAATGAAGTCGGCATCGCCCGCCTGCAGGACCGCGATCGGTGTCGTCATCCCGATCGGCGAGAAGGCGCCGTGGAGGTCGCCCGCGCCGAAGGTGTAGCCGCCCAGCAGATCGCCATCGCGCGGATTGACGAAGCCACCGCCCCCGAACGAGACGGGGCCCTTCGGGATGTCGCGGATCACGGTGGTGACCGTCTTCACCGGGTGCGGCATGGTCACGACGATCTCCCACTCGACCGCCTGCGCGGTGCGCCGGAACGTCGCCTCGAACTTCCCCGGCACCCTCTCCTGCCCGCCGGCCCAGACGAAGGCGTCGCAGCTGAGCCGCATCGCGTCGTCGTTCCCCTCGGCGCGCATCCGGGCCTGGTCGAGGGAGTAGCTGTTCTCGTTGGTGAAGAGGACGAAGCCGAAGCGATGCGGCCCGAAGACGACCGAAGGCTCGGGGAAGTCGAACGAGAAGCGCATGAACGACTCGCCCCGCGCCGGCGTGAAGACCTCGCTGGTGTTGTGGAGGGTCACGATCTCGCCGCTGGCGCGCGCCACCTGCGCGAGGGGAGGCGTAGGCACGATTGACGCCGCGCCGGTCTCCGCGGCCTGGGTGGTCGTCGGCAGCAGTCCGGCGGCAGCGGCCGCGCCGAGGGCCTTGAGGGCGTCTCGGCGCGAGAGGGAATCGCTCATCGGGTGGCTCGGGCGTGAGGGGAGGCGTCCGAGCGGAATATGCCGCCCACGGTCGGGGCGGGCCAGCCACAGCGCACCCTGCGGTGCGCCGGCCTCAGTCGAACTTGAAGAGCAACGGGAGCAGGAAGGTCACCAGCCCGGCCCAGACGGCATAGACGGGGAGGTACCCGGCCACGATCGGACGCATCGTCGCGAAGCCGGCCTTGCGCCGGACCACTCCGAGGTACGCCCAGCAGATGCGGGCGAGGTGTCCCATGATGACGAGGTTCGCGCCGAGGACGGCGACGCGGTTCGGCGTGAAGCCGTAGGAGGCGAGCCGGAAGACGATCGCGGCGAGTGCAATGGCGTTGATCACCAGCGTGACGCCGGCGAGCGCGACGTTGATCGTGTCGACGAGCCCGGTCGGCGAGTCGGCGTCGCGTTCGACGATCGAGAAGACCGTGATCGCCAGGACCACGAGGAGCAGGCCGTTGCAGGTGATCAGGAAGCTGCGATCGAGGAACGGGTTCTGGCCGCCGAGGAGGGCGGAGACGAGATAGACCGCGGACATCACGAGGAAGAGCGGGGCGAAGACCCGAGCGAGGACCGCCGGGATGCCGGTGCGACGGTGGAAGACCACGTCGTAGAGGTACGTCGCGACGACGGGGACGCCCACGGCTCCCATGATGCCGACGTTCTCGAAGTACTGCTCGGCGCTGTTCTTCATCACCATTTCGAACAGCGCCACCGTCAGGCCGCTGAAGACCATGCCGCCGAGGCCCACCAGCGCAACCAGGATCACCATCTCACCGTTGTAGCGGATGAAGCGGAGCCTGGCATCGGTGTCACGCCACGCGCTCCCGGTGAAGGCGATGCCGAGCATGGCCAGGAAGAGGATCGGCAGGTGGATGAGCGCCATGACCACCGAGTCGCTGAAGCCCGGCAGCAGGGAGACGTACACGCTGACTGCGAGCGCGATGCCGACTCCGGCGATGACCCGCTGCCGGTCGGGATTGACGATCCAGAAGTAGGTACAGAGTCCGACGATCACGATCATCGGGGCGAAGCGCGGGTAGTACCAGTCTTCCGTGAGGGCCAGCGCCGGGAGCCTGACCAGCGCCGCGCAGGTCAGCGCCAGGAGGATCACCGTGAGTATCCCGCGCCGCGTCGCCGCCTGATCCACTTCTTCCCGATAGTTCAGCCGCGCCTGCCAGGCCCGGAGGACAGGCGACTGCGGCGCCGCCTGAAACGCCTCGGCGAAGGAGCGGCTGAAGAGCGCCGGATCGCGGCGGTACAGCGCCTCGAGGGCTTCCGGCTCGTCGGCATACTGGGTGATCTGCACGGTGGTCATGGCACGGACTCCATGGGGGTGGCGATGGACGGCACGGCGCCGAAGCGCCGATCGCGCTTGGCATACTCTGCGAACGCGGCATCGAGGTCATCGGTGCCGAGGTCGGGGAAGCAGACGTCGAGGAAGGCGAGCTCGGCGTATGCGCTCTCCCAGAGCAGGAAATCGGAGAGGCGGCGTTCGCCGCCGGTCCTGAGCAGCAGGTCGACGGGCGGCAGCAGGGCGGGGTGGTGGTCTGGCGCACCCGTGGCAAACGCCGCCTCGATCGCGGCGCGGCTCGAGTAGTCGATCGCGACGTGCAGGTGCATCCGGCTGCCATGGGCAGTGCGCCGCTCCGCATCGGCGATCGCGGCGACGAGTGGGGCCGGCAACCGATCGCGCCGGCCGAAGATCGAGAGCTGGATGCCGTTCGCGATCAGCGACGCGAGCTTGTTCTCGAGGTGCGACGCGAAGAGATCGAAGAGGAAACCGACCTCCTCCCGCGGGCGCTTCCAGTTGTCGCTCGAGAAGGCGTAAAGCGAGAGATCGCTGACCCCGAGCCGTGCGCAATGGGCCACCACCTCGGCGGCGGCGCGGGCCCCGCGCGCGTGGCCCATCCAGCGCGGGCGGCCGCGATTGGTGGCCCAGCGGCCGTTGCCGTCCATGATGATCGCGAGGTGCGACGGAATGCCGGCCGGCATCAGGCGCCTCCCACGCGGCGGATCAGCGCTTCCATGTGACCGAGATACTCCTCGAGCGCCTGGCGACCGGCCGGCGCGAGGCGGAACTCGGTCCGCGGGACGCGGCCGTCGAAGCTCTTGGTGCAGGTGATGTAGCCCGCATCCTCGAGCTTCCGCGCGTGCACCGAGACATTGCCGTCGGTCGTCTCGAGCAGCGACTTCAGCTCGTTGAACGAGAGCGTGTCGTGCACGGCCAGCGCGCTCACCATCGCGAGGCGCATCCGTTCGTGGATGATCCGATCGAGCGACATCGGCATCGTGACATCCCCATCAATGGCCTGCAGGTTCGGGCCCGGTGCCTTCGAGGCCGGTGCCTCGGTGGCGGTGGCCTTCCGCGCCCGGGCGGCGCTGCCGTCGCGCTTAGCCACCGTGCCGCCGGGCGATGTGGATGCCGAAGCCGATGTGGAGCGCTCCGAAGCCGAGGGCGAGCATCAGGTCGCCATCGAGCGCCGGGCAGAAGAGCGCCGTCGCGCCGAGCAGGATGAAGCCGATCCCCATGAGCGGGACGGCGCGCACCGAATGGGCGCCGGCCGTCGTGACCCCCACGCCGTAGAGGAGGAGCCAGACCCCGGGGAGGAGTCGCTGGGTCACGTGCGCCTCGACGCCCGGGGTGGCCGGGTCGATGAGGGCGATGGTGAGGACGGCGCCGGCGAGGAGTGCGGGCCAATACCCGAGAAAGAACTTCCGGGCCGGGGCGCTGAGCGCGAAGGCGCCGCCGGTCCCGACCCGCTGGCGCATCTTGTGGTACATGGTGCCGCTGCCGACGAGGCCACCGACGATCGCGGTCACCATCCAGACGGTGAGCCAGGCGTCGGGGGTCGCCTGCCGAGAGGCGATGATGGCGGCCGCGATGGCGATCAGCCCCAGCGCCACGATCCCCTTGCCCGGGACATCCGTGAAGGAGGCGGCCCCCTCCATGGTGCGCCGGATGAACGACAGGTCCTGGAGGGCCCGGTCGTGCAATGGGGTCGGTTCGGGCTCTGGGGCCGTCACGCGGGGACCGACGGGCTGGGCTGGCTACGGCGCACGGGCGACTCCGGGGAAGTTGTAAAGCACTTTGTATGGTAAAGTACGGGAACGTAACGCGCAAGTTTCAGGTGGCAACGGCCGCTCAGCTCCAGATCATGGGATCGTGTCGGGGACTCGTCGTCGGTCGAGGATGAACCACTCGGCCAGGATGAGGTTCGGGACCCAGCACAGCCACGCGATCGCCGGGTACGCCTCGTCGAACGGGATCCCGGCGATCACGCTGAGCGGGATGTAGATGCGCAGCGTGACCGCAGCGAGCGTCATCGCGAACGAGCGGATCATCCACTCGCGGTGGCGGGCCCGGTCGCCGTCGCGGATGGATCGGAACGCCAGGAGGGTCGCCGAGAGCCAGAGCGTCGCGAGGAGACCGAAGCCGACGTGCGACGCGAAGCCCTCCTGCGCCAGCGGTGCGAGCGCGAGGCCGCCGAGGCCCCCGATCATGACCGCGACGACGTAGGCCTTTCCGATCCAGCGGTGCCGGGCGAGGTAGCGCGTGCGCATCCCGCGGTGAAGTTGCCAGGGGCCAAGGGCGAGCGCGGTGAGGCCGCCGGCGAGATGCGCGAGGACGGCGAGTGGGACGATGGCTCGGCGGTCGGCCACGAAAGGCGGGCCGAAGCCGGGGACCAGCAACACCGCGGCCGCGTAGGCCGCCACGGCGACGCTGAGGAACGTCATGATCACCCAACCGGTCGTGCGCATCAGCTCCTCCTGATGGGGGTCAGTGCAAGTTGGCGCGAGCCGGTCAGCGTGCCCCGCGGGGTGCGAGCCGGTACATCACGACGGTCTCCACGTTGTCGGCGTCGAGCGCGGTCCCGACCACGTAGTCCGCGCCGATGTCGCGCGGAAGGAAACGCGCCGGCATGGTGACGTCGCCGAGCCAGCGGCCAGCCGGGTCGAAGACGCTCCAGGTGCTGGGCACGAGCGGAGTGGTGTTGAGCTGTCCGGCGCCGGGGGCATCGGCGAGGTGCGCCTCGCGGACCCAGAGGCGACCCGAGCCATCGGCAAGGAACTGCGAGTACGCGGGCACCGTGCTGGCGTAGGGATCATTGCGCAGGTCGACACGCTCGGCCTCCGCAGCGGCCCCCGTCGACTTGATCCAGCGCTTGCCCCACTCGACGACATAGCTGTCGATGTCGGACTTCGTCACCTTGCGGGGTGTCCACGCCCTGCGAATCGTGTGTGAGAGGATGCCGGTGCGAGTGTAGGCCTGGATGGAGTAATCCAGCCCCAAGCCGTAGTAGAAGTGGGCTGGGTCCGCCGCAAAGGTGGCCTTGGCGCCGAACCACGGGGGGCGCAGCTCGCCACCATCGAGGGTGACCGCCATCGAGGGCAGGCTGCCAATGCGACGCGTCTCGACGTGCCGCTGGTCCACGATCGCCACGGGGAAGGAATCGACGGAGCGCCCACCCGCGGAGCGTGAGCGGCCCATCGGCAAGTAACCGATCACACGCTGACCGCTCCCATCGAGGGGAGCGAGCGTAACGGGCATGCCCGGAGCGGACCCAGCGCCGGGCGGCGGCGGAGGCGGCGTCCTCGACAGGCGCAGCAGGTACTTCCCATCCCCCGTGAAGTATGAAAGATCTCCCGGCAACATGCCCCCGGCGACGAGGGTGTCACCCGGCAAACGCCAGAAGGAGTCCATCTGTTCGAACTCTCCGGGGCCTCCCCCCTTGCCGCCCGCCGACTTGAGGTAGCGCCCTGCGGCATCGTAGAAGCGCAATCGCAGGCTGCCGGCATCTGCCACCACGATGCGGCCGTCCCGCAGCCGGGCTGCCCCGCGGACGCGCGAGAGCTCGTAGTCGGGTCCGCCCTCCGCGCCAATCACCAGCGTCGGCGTGGCGGAGAGCACGAGCGCTTCGCTGGGCTTCCATGTCGGGCGCAGGTTGTCGATGATGCGCGGCGTCTGCGCCGAGGCGGGGGAGAGGAGGGACGCGGACAGGAGAAGCGGGAGCATCGAACGGCGCATCGCGGGACCCCGGGGGTGGGTGGATGGTCGCTGAGGACTACAGGGAGAATCGCAACTCGACCTTCACGCGGTCACCGTCGCCCTTGGCGCCGCGGACCTTCGCCGGGACGGCGAGGAGAGTCCGTCCGTCCTTGCCGCGCCAGACGCTGGTCACCCACTCGACCCCGTCGACCGTGGCGATCACCGGCGTGCGACCCCAGCCATGCGTGACCGGTGGCGCGAGGCGAGGTGGCACCGGCACGAAGTGCCAACCACCGTTGCCCTGGTAGCGAAAGATGGCGGCCGTGAAGGTGCCGCCGTGGCCGGTCGCTGAGGTCATCCACTCACCACGCGCTTGAGGAGAGGCTTCGCGGGATCATCACCCTCCTCGAAGAGATGTCACCAACCCCCAATTGTCCACCCCGGCGTCTCGCGCATCCCTTGGGGAGGCCACCCGCGACGAACTACCTTGCGGCCCCCACAGGAGGCAGTCCATTTCGTATCCATCCGCAGCTTGCCAAGCGATTGCCACTGTCCTGCTGCTCACCACTGCGTGCAGTGCAGGTGAGCAGGCCAAGCCCCCGGTCGCGCCAGTCGACGCCGCTGCGCCGACCGTTCGCGACAGCGCGGGCGTCCGCATCGTCGAGCATCCGCTCGATGCGCGCGACCGCGCGCCGCTCTTCTCGCTCGACTCGACGCCGATGACCGTCCTCGACGAACGGAACACCGACCTCGAGCTCGGCCAGCTCTGGCGGCCGCTCCTGCTGAGCGACAACCGGATCGCTTTCTTCACGGACGGCTCGGTCTTCGTCATTGGCGCGGACGGCGCGGTGGCCGAGCGGATCGGACGGCGCGGGGCTGGACCGGGGGAGTTCCAGAATGGGCGATTGAGCCGGGGTGCCGGCGACACGCTGCTGATGAACGACATCGAGAACGCCCGCGCCTCCGTCGTCGTGCCCGGCGTCGGCGTCATCCGCACCGTCAGCATCACCGCCCAGTTCGGCAAGGTCGTCTTCTCGCCACTTGGCCTCGCCGGTCCAGACACAATGCTGGTCGGCTCCAACGAGGGGATCGGCTTCCGCGATCCCAAGAGCAGTTCCAACCTGGTCCCCTGGGTGGTCGGCCGGATCGTGATGCCCGCGCCCACTCCGACCCCGTTGGACACACTGCCGGGCTTTGCCCTCACGAAGTACCTCGACGGAATGGTCACCCAGCGCTATGGCACGGCAGGCGCGCTAGCCGGGTGGGGTGGGCGCATTCTGCTCGTGGATATTCGCAACGGCTCGATGCGGCTCCGTGCGGGGAGCGGGGCGCTCATGCAGTTGATCCACATGCCGAGCAGCCGCCGAGCGACCGATCCGGAGCGCGTGAAGCTCGACGTCGAGCGCTACATCAGCTGGCTGCGCACTCGGACCAACGTCGGGGTGGTCAAGTGGGACACCGCGCGGGTCTTCAACAACCTCCGCGGCACGGCACCGGCCGATTCGCTGCCGACCTTCGATCGCGTGCGCATCGGTGCGGATGGGCTGGCCTGGTTCAAGGACGGCGGCTACGAGTACGCCGATTCAACCTGGGGCTGGACGGCGCTCCGGCAGGACGGCACCATCGCCGGCCGACTGACCGGCACGGGGCGTGACCCGATCGAGGCGTTCGGGACGAACGCCGTGCTGATGCGGGTGGAGGATGAGGAGGGGTACGCGGTGCTTCGGGTGTATCGGCTCAGGCCCCCCGCTCAAGGCTCCAATTGAGCGGCCGTCGGGCGTTGGGACTGCAGCGCCTGGCGGTCGCGGTAGACCCGATTGAGGCGCCACGCCGGAAGCGCGACTCCAGCCGCCGCCCCGAGCAGGAAGAGCGCGCCTGAGCCCGTCATCATCCCGAGGGCGGCGCCGATGACCGCACCGATGGCGGGCTCGAGCGCGGCGCGCCAGAGCGGCACCGCCCGAAGGGAGGACCAGGCGAGCATTGGCCCGAACATCGCGCCCATGATGCCGAATGCCCGCACGTTCCAGAGGTAGTTGGCGAGATCCGCCGGCGGGGCGCCCGACGCAACCTTGCCGACCGAGGTCAGCGGGATCGCCGCCAGGGCGCCGACCAATGCGCCGAGCACGGCCAGGCGCACGTTGATCCGCAGGACGGCCCAGTTGGAACCCTGTGTCACTGGCTCACTCCTTGATGAGGGGTGGTCGTGAGGCGCCAGATCACCAACGATTGGCTCCCATCCGTGGCGGTGGCCACGCCAAGCAGTCGAGTGTCGTCACGGTCGAGCAGATGAACCCCGTCGGGCATCTCGACCACGTAGCGCAACCTGCCGTCACGGTCAAAGCTCGCCCATCGATCGCGATCGACCCACTTCACCGGCGGCAACGGGTCCGGCTGCTTCGGGCGCACCTCGTCGGGGAGCCGAGTTCCCGTTCCACTCAGCGCCGCCCAGACACCGCCGTCCGGCGTCGTGACGATCAGGCGCACGGCCGCTTTCCGCGCCGGGAGTGGCACATGGACGAGCCCCAGCAGGTCGTTCATCCGATCGCTGAGTTCTTGCATGTCCACCCGTTCCTGCTCGCCGTATGCCGGCGCCTCGGCCCGCCACGTCATCGCGGTGACCTTTCCGCTCGACGCAATTCGGTCGATCCGACTCGTCCCGGGCAATGCCGTGAGCACCTGGCCATCGCGTGACACCGTCCGTACCCGCCCCGGCGCGATGCCGAGCGGTGTCGGCTCCTCGAAGAACCGCAACGGGGGAAAGACCGTGTCGAGGACGGTGCCGGTCGGGGCGAAATGGATCCAGCCGTAGCGACCGACCCGCCTGGGCGTGTTCTCCTCGAACGCAGCGGCCTGATACCATCCGCCGACCCCGTCGGGCGTCACGAGCCAGCCATTGACTGCGGCCGGCGGCAACTCGATCGTCGCGAGTGTCTCGCCATGCGCGCCGAAGCGCAGCACGCGGGCGGTGCCCATGACACGGAGGAGCATGCTGCCGTCGCTCATGCGAAAGAGTCGGGCCGGGCCCTGATACTCCCCTGGCCCCTCGCCGCGGTGTCCCGCAATGCCGATCCGTGTACCAACCGAATCAAGTACTACCAGCGTCTCTCCGTTCCGGCCCTGCTGATCATAGACCCAGATGGTGCCGTTCGCGCCGAACGCCGCCGCCGAAACGGCTCCGACGTCGAGCTGATCCGCCGATATCCGAAGCCGTTCCGTCAGTGTCACCGGGCCGTCGAGACCCTCGGCCGGCGAAGAGACAAAGGTCGTGTCGCCCACGATGCTCGCCGTGACGATCGCTGCCGGGAGAGGGGTATCCGGGCCGATGACTCTGAGCGCAAGCAGGTACAGCAGCCCGAGGACGTAGGCGCTCCCGAAGATCTCCTTGTTGTAGCGGGCGAGCCACTCGGGGAGGTAGATGTCGAAGTTGGGGCGTCGATCGCTGGTGAAGCGCGCCGCGATCGGGGTCAGCGGGCACGCCCAGCCGCTGACGGCGAGGACGAGCACCTCGACCGCGACCGCGCTAGCGGCCCACAGGGCCAGGTCGTGCTGCCCCCGCCACGCCAGCACGGGAATCGCCACGACGCACGAGGCGAAGAACGCCCACGCAACCGTGTGGAGCAGTTTGACCGCGATCAGGGCCGTGGAGGGCTTCATGCAACCCCGTGGAATCGAAGTCCTATCGCTTGGGTTCTGTGCCTTTCGATGACGCCCGCATCACCAACATCCCCGCCATCACGCTGGCCAGCAAGACAAGCACCGTGGGCATGGCCCAGTTCGGCCAGGCCGCCGTTCGCCCCTGCATCGTCAACACCATCAGGATGGCGATCGCCATCCCGAGCCCGCGCTGAGTCATGGGGACGGCCCCACGCTTGCCCCGGAGCGCCTTCATGATGACCCAGAGGAAGACCAGCGGCACGACGAGCGAAAGCAGTTGCATCAGTCGGCCGCGGAGGCGCCCGGGATCCGGACGGTCTTGGTGGCGAGGTGCACTTCGCGGAGGAAGTAGCCCAACCCCACCACCAGCGCGAGCGTCGATCCGGTAAAGAGTGCACCGACCACCCACTTCAGCTCGACCTGCAGCAGCACCTGCACGAAGAGGGACGCGATCACCACGCACACCAGGAGCGCCGAGAGCGTGCTGGCGGCGATCGCAGAGCTGGCCAAGTGGCGCCGGAACTCCAGACTGGCCAGCTCGACCCGATAGGCGGCCGAGGCGACCATGGCGGGCGGGAGTTCCCGCTCCGTCAGGTACCGACCGCGGTCGATGATCCGGGCCAGGCGCCCGGTCATGACATTCAGGATGCCGGCGATCCCCGTGAGCAGGAAGACCGGCGCGAGGGCCAATTGAATCGCGTGCGCGAGATCGCCAAGTTCGACCGGCGGGTTGCCCATGGGTGCTCCTACTGCGCCGCAGTGTCAAAGACATATCGCCCGGAACCCACCGTCACCACCACGTCCTTCCCCTCGGCCCGCACGCTGCGCACGCCGGCGGCCGACGACAGCGCCACTCCGCCTTCCCGCGCCGTAGCCGCCGTGGTATTCCGCAGCGTCACGCTGGCCGTGGTATTGGCCGGGACCGTCACGGTGAGTGTCATCGCCCCGTTCTGCACCTGCCACTCGGAGCCAAGCAGGCCGTACGACGTCTGCAGCTCGGTCTTTGCGCCGGTGATCCCGCCGCCGACCACCGGGGCGATGATCGCGTGCTTGTAGCCCGGCGCGGTATCATCGACGTCAAGCCCGCCGATGGTGCGGTACATCCAGTCGCCGATCGCGCCGAAGGCGTAGTGGTTGAAGGAGTTCATGCTCTGTTCCTGAAACGTCCCGTCGGGGCGGATGCCGTCCCACCGCTCCCACATCGTCGTGGCGCCACGACCGATCGGATAGAGCCATCCCGGATAGCCGCGCTGGTTGAGCAGGGCGAACGCCACGTCGGTGCGCCCGTTGCGCGAGAGCGCGTGGGTCAGTTCCGGGGTGCCAAGGAAGCCGGTCGAGAGGTGACCACCATGCTTGCCGATGTCGTCGACCAGTCGCTGCACCGCCTGCGGCATCTCGTTGGCATCGAGCAGGCCGAAGTTGAGCGCCAGCGCATAGGCCGTCTGGGTGTTCTCGGCGACGCGCCCGTTCGCCGTGACGAACTCCTTCCGGAACGCCACCCGCACCCGATTGAAGAGGTCGCGGTACTTGGCGGCGTCGGCGGTCCGGCCAAGGACGGTCGCCGCGCGTGCCACGATGTCGGCCGAGTGCGCCAGGTAGATCGTCGCGATGAAGTCCGTTCCGGTGGTGGCGCCGGGATAGCCGGCGTCGTCGCTATGCCAGGCGAGCCAGTCGCCGAAGTGCGAGTCCTGTTTCCAGAGCAGCGCCGGGCCCGCACGCCGAGTCTCGTAGTCGACCCACGCGGCCATGCTTGCGAATTGACGCTCCAGCGTGCCCCGATCGCCGTACATCAGGTACATCGTCCACGGCACGACCGTCGAGGCATCGCCCCAGCCGGCGGCAGAGGCGAAACGCGTGCTGTCGCCGCCAAGCGGATTGGGGATGACCCAAGGGACGGCGCCACCGGAATGCTGATCGAGGGCGAGGTCGCCCAACCACTTCGCGAAGAAGCCGGCGACGTTCATGTTGAAGCTCGCCGTCCGCGCAAAGACCTGCGCGTCACCGGTCCAGCCGAGTCGCTCGTCGCGCTGTGGGCAATCGGTCGGAACGTCAAGGAAGTTGCCGCGCTGCCCCCAGACGATGTTGCGCTGCAGCTTGTTCAGCAGCGTGTCCGACGTCACAAACGTCCCGGTCTCGGCCAGGTTCGTGTGGACGACGACGCCGGTGATCGCGCCGAGCGCCGGCTCACCCGGCATTCCATCGACCTGCACGTAGCGGAAGCCGTGGTAGGTGAAGTGGGGTTCCCACACTTCGTCGCCACCGCCCTTGAGCGTGTAGCGGTCCTTCTGAAAGCCGTCGCGGAGGTTGTCGGTGTAGAGCTCGCCTTTCGGCGTGAGGACTTCGCCATGCGACAGGGTGACCGTCGTGCCGGCCGCGCCGCGCACGCGGAGCCGCACCCAGCCCGTCATGTTCTGGCCGAGGTCGTAGATCACCTTTCCCGACGGGGAGCGGAGGATCGTGACGGCCTTGATCTCCTGCGTCCGGCGGACCGGCTCGGTGGTCGGGGCGACGAGGACCGCATTCGTCGGCGCAGCGATCGCGACCTGCAACCATCCCGTGCCCGTGAAGCCTGCGCGATCCCACCCGGGCTGCTCGAGGCGCGCGTCGTAGTTCTCGCCGCGGTAGATGTCGGCGAAGGTGATGGCGCCCGTCGAAGTCTGCCACGTGCTGTCCGTCGTGACCCGCTGCACTCGGCCGTTGGCGTAACGGATCTCGAGCTGTGCGAGGAGCGCCACCGTGGTGCCGTAGGCGTGGCGCCGGCCGGAGAAGCCGAGGTAGCCTCGATACCAGCCGTCGCCGAGCATGGCGCCGATGGCGTTCTCACCCTGGGCGAGCGCAGTGGTGACGTCGTAGGTCTGGTACTGCAGGCGGCGGTTGAGCGAGGTCCAGCCCGGGGTGAAGAAGTCCTCGCCGACGCGCTGGCCGTTCAGGCGCAGCTCGTAGAGGCCGCGGGCGGTCACGTACACGCGCGCCGAGCGGATGGCACCCTTTACTGTGAAGCGGTTGCGGAGCAGCGGGGCAGGGGCGCCGGCAGAATCGTGCATCGCGGCGGCGGGGCCGATCCACTGGGCCGACCAGTCGGTGGCCTTGAGCAGGCCGGTCTCCCAGAAGGCGGGCGCGCTCCATGCCGAGGGCGTGTTGCTGTCATCCCAGACCCGGACGCGCCAGTAGTAGCGCGTCGCGGAGGCAAGCGCGGGGCCGTCGTAGGGGCGGAAGATCGAGGCGTCGGTCGTGATGCGGCCGGAGTCCCAGAGCAGCGACTTGCCGGCGGTCAGCGCCGCCTGCGACGTGGCGACCTGGATCTGATAGGCCGCCTGCATCGTGTTGCGGCGCGGGGACTCGATCCGCCAGCTGAGGCGTGGCTTGGCGACGTCGGTGCCGAGCGGATTGGCGCGGTACTCGGTCAACAGTCCGGTGACGGTCGGGCGGGTCTGGGCGGAGAGCGGCGCGGCGATGAGCACCGTGAGGACGGCAAGCGCGGCGGAGCGGATGATGGGCATGGGAAACAGTACCCCGGCGGCGAGGGGGGCGGCAAGCAAGATGCCCAGCGATCAGTCAGTTCGGTGCCAGCCCCTTACCGTGCGAAGGCCTGGAGCCACTCCACATCGTCCTGGTCCCGCCACAGCACGTAGACGAAGCGGGCCGTGACAGCGACGATCCGCTTGTCGGCGGCGAGGTTGATCGTGCCGAGCAGCTTTCCCTGGCCGTCAACGACATCCCAGTCTCTCGTCTTCGCGCCTCGGGAGAACGATCTGCCAATCCAGAGTCTCGATCGATCATCCAGCACGACCGCGTCGTTGGTGAATGGTGGCTTGACGAGGGCGTAGACGAGGTTGAAGGGAGGCCCCTTCGGCTCATACGCCTTCCGGTCCGCATCGGTCACGGGGACCGGGGTGTAGCGGATCGCGTCGCCAACCACGGGCGAGCGGTCGGTCGCGAGCCAGTCCACGCGATAGGGGGCAACGCGAATCATCGCGATTCGACCGTCGGGGGCCACCGTCCACGCGTCGGCAGGGGTATACGGCATGATCCGCATCCCTTGATAGCTGCCGCCGTTCGCGAGCTTGCCGCCGATCGGCGTGGCGGAGGGCATCTTCACGACGCCGAGGCTGTCGAACCGCACGGTTCGGCGATCCCACCGCAGAATGGCAGTCGTCGAGGGGGATGTGGGGTCCGGGGCGATGTAACGCATCTGGAAGTAGAGCCGCCCGCCCTGGTCGGCCCCGCGAATGTACTGACCGGCGAGACTCATCTGCTCGGGGAATGGTGTCGTGGCGACGATGTCCCCGTTGGGTGCGATGATCAGGTAGCGATCTGCGTCACGGTCGATCAGCAGCGTCGAGTCGTTCGGGAGCGCGATCAACCGCAGCGGGGTGAGGTACTCACGCGGGCCGGATCCCTTTCGGCCGATCTGCCTGGCGGTCTGGCCACCCGGAGCGAGGAGGTGGACCATCGGTTCGGAGAAGTCGGCCACCAGCACCGAGCCGCTGGAGAGCTCACGGACACCTGTGACGGTCGTGAACGACTGTGCCGACGTCCACGTCGGTCGCGCGAAGGAGGGCACCGAGAAGGCCTGTGCCCCGACGCGACCGGCGGGCATCGCGAGGGCGACCAGCAGCAGCGAGCAAGCGACACGTGCCGGCATGAAGACTCCAGTCTGGCGTGAGGGGACTCGGTAAATCACTGCGCGAACGACAACCCCGCCGTCCACGACCACGACCTGGACGTGGACTGCCCCTCATAGAGGCGCAGGTAGTCCAGCGAGGCGGTGCTGACGAGTCCAACCTTGGGTGAAAGCCGGATCCGTACGCCAGCGAGGGCGCCGACGATCGCACCAATCGCGGAGTCGCCATTGCCGTCTTCGGGGGCGCGGACGTCGGCGGGGGTGTCGGTCAGGAAAGCCCAGCTGCTGTTGGCGTTTCGTGCGAGCGCGGCGCGCGCGCCCAGGAACGGCTGCAGGCTGCCGCTGGTGAGCCGCTGCTCGTAGCGCATCCCGACGTGGACATATCGGCGGGTGTGGTGAGGGTTGGCCGCGAACGAGGTGGATCCTACCGCCGCATCGATGCCGAGCCACTGATGCCCGCCGGCGTTGAGCGGCCAGACGACGGCCCCGTGCACCAATAGGCCCGTCTGACGGTAGAGCTCGATCGCGCCGGCCGACAGTGCCACGTCGGGACGTGGCCGCTGGGCGTGGAGCGGCGTGACGCCAAGGAGGGCGGCACTCCACAGCCCAACGGCAATGCGAGTCATCATGAGGGCTCCTGCCGAGTCAGTGCGGTGATTCCCATCGGGGAAACGCCGATCCCCAGAGTGCGCCGAGCGCGCCAAACGTCAGTCCGCCGCTGAGGCCGCCGAGAATCACCATCGTGTCGCCGTGGGAGGCGCAGTGCGCGGTGTCGCACAGGCCGACCAGCAATGCGGTCCCCAAGCCACCAATCGCGGCGCCAAGGACGCCACCGATGAGTGCGCCACGGCGCCAGTGCGATCCCGTCGAGACGTCGAGCCGTCGCAGAGCACCGACCGGCATCGTGCGCATCGCCGCGGTGTCCTCGATCCCGAGGCAGGGCCTCCCGGGAAAGCGGCAGTAGCGCAGCGACGAGTCGTTCCTGACGAAGCGGGCAAGCAGCCGCCCCTCGATCATCGTCGTCGCGGTGTACATCCGCACCATCTTGCCGCTGTCGACGGATGCCGGGAGGGGCGGTTGCTGGGCGGAGGCGGTGCCGACTCCCGCAAAGAGGGCGGCGGCGCTGATGGTTCGTGTCAGGCCTTTCCACATGGTGGGCTCCCTAACCTGGACCTGCCGCAGGGGTCGGCGACCGGATGGAAGATATCGCACTCGCGCGAAGCCCTGCGGGCGGCATGCCTCACGGCATCCGTCGAAGCACCGGAGTAGGCGGCTGGGTCAAGGGCATCGGGTGCGGGTCATCAGGAGACGGGCCATCGGGCTGTCGTACCCGGTGTCGCGGACGAGGGTAATCCACCCCTGTGCCGTGTCGGCAGCCACCTTCACGCTGGCCTGGAGCGCGCCGAGTCCGCGCGTCCAGAAGAGCACGATGCTGTCCTGGTTGCCGAGCCCCACCGCGCCTCGCCAGTGTCGCTCGATCGGGGGGACCGCGCCGGCGACCAGCCAGCCGAATGTTTCGTTGTCCATCATCCCCTGGCCTGGCGTCGTGTCGACCTTCATGATGCGGGGCGGGTGTACCCAGGTCGAATCCCGGCCCTGTGCAGGCGTGTACGTGCCGACCGACACTGTCCAGCAGCCGAGCAGCGGCCGCGCGCGCGCCATGTAATCCTGCTGGGCGGCAAGGGGAGCGACGCCCACGAGGAGCAGGGTGACGACGGCCCGTTGCAGCACTAGGGTCGTGCCTCGAACAGCGTAATGCTCTGCGCTCCATCATCCGTTTCAGTGATCGCCCACGCGCCGCGGCCGTCGATCGCAAGCCCCTTGGCGGAGGCGGGGAGCCAAATCGATGGCATCGGCTTCCCGTCCGGGGCAAAGCGGAGCCACTCCCGAGGCTTGTCCGGCGGAGCATACAGCCCGACCCAGATCGCGCCGTTGGGCGCCACCTGTACTTCAAATGCAGGAGAAAAGAACCGTGATCGCTCCGCCACCAGCTCGCGGATGTCACTCGGCACTCCCATCAGCTGTCGATCGTGCGCCTCGGATGGCACCGGCATCAGGCGTACTGGCCGCTTCCGCTCAAAGAGGGTCTCACCGCGGTCATTCACCGCAACAATCCTGATCGACCCCGTTCCGTTGGGTGAGGTCTCCTGCATTACCGCGACACGACGGCTCGCATTCGGCGGAGTGGCGCGTAGCGTCATGGGGCAGGACGACGCGGGCATGCTGATGATCACCTCGGACCCTGCGATCATGCACAAGTTCGGAGGATCCGTCGCGAGGAGGGTGCGGACGGCTCCCTCGGGCGTAGCGCGGACTGCAAACCGTGGGTCACCCATCACGTCCTTCGGGGCGTCGGACCGAGGCGGCTTGAAGAGCATCACCTGCAGCATCAAGCTGCCATCGGGATAGACCGCCTGGAGCCGGGCACCGGTATACCGCGCCGCTGCGGTGCCAGGGCCCGATTGCTCGATGCGGTCCGGCAACTGCGCGGCCCGAAGGAACTTGCCGTTGGCGGCATACCTCGTCAGACGTTGCAGGCGACGGTCGGAGGCCCAGAGCGTGTCACCGATCCACCCGATCGCGCCAAGGTCGCGAAATTCCCCCGGGCCCTCGCCCGTGTGTCCCGCGGACCCGACTGCCTTGCCCGCCGGGCTGAAGAGACGGATGACGCCGTCCTGCTTCAGGTACACGGCGAGGATCCCTGAGGGACTCACTGCCAGCGTCGAGATCGCGCTGAGGTTCTCCGATTCGGCATCGATGCGGAGGAGCACCTTCGCTGGGACAGGGGTCTGGGCGGGCAGCGCGGTGGCCAACACCGCCATCGTGCCGGCGAGGCAACCGGCGGTCGTCATGTGGGGCAGGATCACGGTGAACTCCCTCGCGAATCGTGAAGCGGATGGCGGTGCCTACCTGGTCGTGCAGCTGCTCCGGTCGACTGGCATCCTTTCGACCGTCGTGAGGTTCGGCTGGGCGATCGGCATCCGGCCCTGCTTCGTGCTGTCGGGCAGGAAGAAGCGGATCGGGCAGCGCGTCGGGGAGATCCGGTCGCCGGCAAGGCCGTTGAGGCGGATCGTCAGCGCCGTGGGCGCCGCGGAACCAGAGTCACGAGCAAAGGGACCCAATGCCGGCTTCAGCGCGAAGAGCGGCACCGCCGTCTGCGAGTCCCGGAAGACTGCCGTCGGTCCGCGATAGGTCACCTGCGCACTCGCACGGTTGGCGCTGCCGAGCAGCAGCGCGGTGACGATCAACCCCACTATGCGTGATCTCATCAGCTCGCTCCGTGCGGTGGGCCTGGGCCGTCGTGCCTGCAACCAGAAACGTAGTAGTGAGGCCCGGAAGTCTCAGCCTGGCGCCAGCAGCCAATACACCTCCGTCCGGAGCAGCGCCGGATCGTCGTACCAGTGGCCGTAGACCTCCCACGACGGCCCCGCGAGCGTCCGCCCGTGCTCCTGGCACCACGCGTGGATCGCCGCATTGGCCGCCGGGAGCCCACCGTAGTCGCCCTGGTGAACCACCATCGCCGTGCGCCCACTCGGCGTGGTGTACGGCTCGACTGCCCCCGTGGCCTCGAAGGGGGTCGTCGCGCCGACGCAGAAGTCCACCGTCAGCTGGTCCCCCTCGCAGCCCCGGTAGATGAAGATGTTCTGCCCGTCGAGGGCTATCGCGCCCGCCTTTGCCGCCGCGTAGACCTGGTCGAGATGCCGGAAGAACTCCTGCCCAACCCGCCCCCGTGTCACCTGGGCGCGCACACCCGCCACCAGCCTCGGCTCGACGACAAGCTCCAGTACCTCATAGGGCGAACCAGACATGGCGACCTCAGGGTCAGGCTGGATGGGGTGACCTTACTCGACGGCGGCCTTGAGGCGGGCCTGCATCGCAGTCATGTCGGCCGCCACCGTGCGCGTCGCCGCGAAGAGGACGATCGCCGTGGTGGTGAGCATCACGGGAATGACGTACATCGCGCTGTGGAGCCCGGCGGCCTTGAACTCATCGGCCATCACCGTCGCCCCCGCCGCCTGCATCGCCGCCGCCGCCATCCGATCGGAGAGCGTCCCGACGATGACCGGCCCGAACGCCGCGCCGAGCAGGTACATCGCAAAGAAGTACAGGGCCACCGACGCTCCCCGCAGCCTCGGCTCAACCACGTCCTGGATCGCGCTGTAGACCGTCGCGTAGTAGATGTAGGTCGAGGCGGTCATGATCGCGATCAACCCGGCGTAGATGGCCACGTGGCCCTTGGGCTGCTGGAGTGCCAGGTAGGCGCATGGCGCGGCCACCAGGAACCCGGCAGCGGCAAGCAACAGGCGGCCATTGGGGCGCCAGGCCCGCAGGCGGTCACCGAACTTCCCCCCGATGAACAGCCCCACCAGCCCGACCAGGCCGAGCGAGACAGCGGAGATCTGCCCCGCCTGCTGCACGTCGAGGCCGTGGTAGCGCATCAGGAAGGAGGTGTTGAAGGAACTGGTGGCGTACGCGTGAAAGTTGAACGTCGCCCCCGAGAGCGTGATCCACCACAACGTGGGGATCCGCAGCAAGTCGCGGAATGGCGTCGCGCTCGCCGCGGCCGGCGTCCCCTCGGCCGACTCGGTCGCGCCGCGCATCGGCTCCTGCATCCGGAGCGCAAGCGCGGCCATGATCAGCCCCGGGACGCACGCCGCGAAGAAGGCTACGCGCCACCCGTAGCGCGAGGCGATGGTGCCGGCAAAGAGGTACGACGCGAAGATGCCGAGCGGCAGCCCGGCCATGAAGAGTGCGAGGGCGCGCGAGCGACGAGCGGGAGGGAAGTAGTCGCCGATCAGCGACTGCCCTGCTGGCGCACAGACCGCCTCGCCCAGGCCGACGCCAACCCGTGCCACCAGCATGGACGGGAAGCTCCAGACGGCGCCGCCGAAGGCCGTGAGTGCGCTCCAGAATGCCACCCCGGCCGCGGAAAGCCTGGTCCGGTTCCGATGATCGGCGAGTCGGCCAAGCGGCAGCCCGACAATCGCGTAGGCGACGATGAACGCCGTGGAGGCGAGGCCGATCTGCTGATCGCTGAGTCCGAACTCGCGCCGGATCGGCTCGGCGAGGGCGGAGCCGAGAGTGCGGTCGAAGAAGTTGAGCAGGTTGATGCCAAAGAGGACCCACAGCGCGTACCGCGCGTCCTTGTCCGACGGGGCCATGCAGACTCTCCAGGGGCTTCGAAGGGATCGCGCGGAAGTCGGTGTCAACGCCCCGGAGCGGTCAACTTCCAGGCATCAGGCGGCAGCTTGACGGTCGCGCAGACGGGAGAGCCATCGCGGCCTTTCCCCTCGAAACTCACTTCGAGGACGCTGCCGGGCCGGGCCACCGCTCGATCAAGCAACTCGGGGGTGATCCCCTGCAACGGGACCTTCGCTCGCCGCTCCCACGGACTGTTCGGCTGCCCCGCGCGCGTGCCGACGGTGATGTACACGAACCGCCCGGCCGGTGGTCCTTGGGTGAAGGGTCCGTAGCAGACCACCGGGCCGTCGACGCCTTGGCGACCGGCTTCGACCGCAAAGTCGAACGTCACCGCCGAGGCCGTCACCGATGTCGGCATCACGAGATCGAAGCGGCCCGACTGGAGCGCCAGCGCGACCCCGGGGACGGGGTCGCGAATCACGATGCGCAGTGGGAGCGCGACCCGCTCCGGTCGGATGGCCATGGTTTTCAGGCGTCCTTGTTCTTGTCGTCCCAGGCCATTGGCTGCCAGAGCTCGACCTTGTTGCCATCGGGGTCCATGATCCACGCGAATTTGCCGTTCTCGTGCGACTCGGGGCCCTTGAGGATCTCGACCCCGCCGGCCCGCAACTGGGCGAGCATCTCGTCCATGTTGTCGATCCGGTAGTTGATCATGAACGCCGACTCACTGGGGGAGAACCACTTGGTGTCCTTCGCGGCGGCATTCCAGACGGTGAGTCCGCCATCATCGGCCTTGTCCTCGGGCCAACTGAGGATCGCGCCGCCCCACGACTCGAGCTCCAGCCCGAGGTGCTGCTTGTACCACGCACCCAGCGCCGCGTGGTCGCCGGTGCTCTTGAAGAAGACGCCGCCGATTCCGGTGATCCGTGCCATCGTGATTGCTCCTGGTTAGCTGGAGGTCTGCCGTTCGACGGCGGACTTGAGATCGTTGAGGTCCTGCATGATCGCCTTGCGGATGGTGCCCTTGAAGAACAACGCCATCGGGATCATCTGGAGCCGTGCCATGAGGGTCTGCGGCTGCGACTCGTGCGACTCGCTCAGCGTGAGGACGCCGTCATGCTCGGAGAGGCGTTTGGTGGAGATGAAGATGAAACCGTCGCTCTCCGCGCGGGCACTGTAGTAGTCCGGCTCCGCGGCCTCGGTGATCCACTTCTCCACCGCCGCCGGCTTCCCGAACAGGATGCGCGTTTCCCGCCACTTCAGCCCGACGAGTCCCGCGATCGGTCGCTCCAGGATGTCGATCTGTTCGATGCCGCTGAAGGTGGTGGCGGCGTGCTCGAGGTCGGCGAGGACCGCCCAGACGGCGGTTCGCGACCCCCGGATGGTGACTTCGGCGTCGACGATCATGGCCTACCTCCCCAGGGTCGAGTAAGAAGTTACCTCGCAATCGCGTCATAGTAATGGTTGCCGCCCTCGTCCTCCGACTCGGCGAGGAGCCTCAGCCCGACATCGGCGAGCGCGGCGACGTACGCCTCGCCGCCGAGGGATCGCGATTCCCGCCCGGTCAGCACGTCGGTCCACTCGCACCGTTGCGAAGGGGCGGTGAAGAGGAACCGTCCGCCCGGGGTGAGCGCCGCGGCGACCTTCCGGATGACGGTCCGCTGTGCCTCTTCCGTGAGGAGGAAGAGCAGCCCCACCGCGAGTACGCCGTCGAATGGTCGCTCGAAGAAGCGACTTGCCTCGACCGCCTCGCACGCGATCGGCATCTCGGGAAACCGCTGGCGACATGCCGCGACCAGCGTCGGCGAGGCATCGATCCCGTGCACCGCGAAGCCGTCGTGATACAGCGCCTCGGTAATCGGCTGGCCGGAGCCGCAACCCAAGTCGAGAATGGTGGCGCCGGGCGCGAGCGATCGGGCCCACGCCCTGACCGCCGCCACGCCGATCGTCGAGGCTGCGCGCCGGCTGATGAACTCGTCGGCGTACTGCTCGTAACCGTTGGCGCCATCCGCCGGGTGGTTCACGGTCGCAGCTCGCTACGGTTGTACGGCGACCGTGAAGACGTTGGACGCGCCGGCGCCGGCGATGGGGCAGGCGTCGTCACTGGGGCATCCTTGAACGTCATACACGAGCCGCATCGGCCCGGTGAGCGTCCCGAGGGGCCGGTCACCCGAGAACCCGATTGGTCCGGTGAGCTCCAGCGTGTCGACGCGTGTCTCTCCAGGCCGGACGGCGATGTGCCGGTCGTGTCCCGGGCATCCCCAGGGCCCGTCGTAGGCAGCGCCGTCAGTGCCTTCCACAGCGTTGACGCCGAAGATCGGATGCGGGCTATCGGGCTGGCATCGGCTCAGGTAGACCGTCGATTCGGCGTTGTTCGTGAACCGGGCAACCAGGGTGAAGCGGTACTGTCGACGCTCGCCCGTGCTGCCGCTGGAAGTCGCCACGTAGCTCGGCTGGTCGGTGGCCAGGATGAACTGATCCGGGCTGGGGCCGGTGCCAGTGTCCGTGCAGCTTGCGAGCGCGGCAAACGCCAGGGGGATCAAGGCCATAGGGTGTCGGGCGATCATGAACCCTCCATTCACAGCAATGGGTACCGGCAAGGACAGAGCATCTCTCCCTCAAGTTACCTCCGCGGGAGCCGGTCCCCCGCCGCCCCTTGCCACCCCGCCAATTCTTCCGTATCTACACCCCGTGACTCCCCCTGCCACGCCACACCGCCTTGCTCCTGCCAATTACGTGGTGCTGCTCGCCCTGGTGCTCCTCGCCACGGCGCGGTCCGCCGTCGGGACCCAGCTCGATTCACTCACCGTCGATGAGCCGTGGCACATCACGGCCGGCGTCGAGTACCTCCGCACCAACGACTTCCGCCTCAACCCCGAGCACCCGCCGCTCGTGAAGCTGGTGGCCGGCGCCGCGATGCCGGAGTCCTTCACGCTGCGCCCCAGAAAGGTCCTCTCCGACAAGGGCGCCGAGCGAAACTTCGTCGAGGAGACCTTCTTCTTCGACAACGACTTCCGGCTCGCGCAGGAACGGGCCCGGATCGCGGTCTGGCTCCTGAACGGCGCCATGCTGCTCCTCCTCGGTGCGCTGGTGGCCCAATCCTTCGGCATGCCATGGGCGGTGGGGACGTTGCTCTTCCTCACGCTCGAACCGACCGTCGGCGCGCACGCACCGGTCGTGATGACCGACCTCCCGGTCGCCCTGGCGCTCGCGATCACCGCGCTCGTCGCCGCCCGCCTTGTGACGACCTGGAGTTGGCGCTGGACGGTCGCCCTGGGCCTCGCGATGGGCGTCTCTCTCGCGGCCAAGCACTCGGCGCTCCCGGGGCTCGCGGGGATCGGCGGCTTCTGCGCCTTCGCCGCCTGGTGGCAGTGGCATCGCCAACGCCGCTACCTCAACACGCTCGCCGCCAACGCCGGCCAGTTGGTTGTCGTCGTGCTGATTGCCATCGCCACGCTCTGGGCGTTCTACGGCTTCCACTTCCACGCCAGCGTCAACGGCACGGACGACTTCAACCGGGCAATGGCTGCGAAGCTCGGCGACCTGCACGTGGTCCGCTGGCGTGACCTGCTGACCACACTCGATCGCTGGCACATCCTGCCGCGCTCCTACCTCTGGGGGCTCGCGGATACGGTGCGCGCCGGCGTCGAGGGCCGCGGGCAGAACGAGCACCTCCTCTGGGGCACCATGGTCTATGGCGCGCCACCCTGGTACACCTGGCCGAGCTTCATCGCGGCGAAGGTGCCGCTGGGACTGCTCGCGCTGGCCGTGGTGGGGGGCATCGCGCTCACGCGGACGCTCACGACACCCCTCCGTCGTTGGAGTGCGGCCGCCGTGCTGATGCTTGCCGCGACCCATCTGGTCGCGCTGAGTGGATCGCTCGGCACCTACGCCGGAGTCCGCCACGCGCTGCCAGTGGTGGTGGCGCTCGGCGTCGTGGCCGGGGCAGGGGTCCAACTGGCGTGGGAGCGGCGGCTGCGGGCGGTCGGGGCACTGGTCGCCGGGCTCTTCCTCGCCACGACGGTGATGATGGCTCGCATCCCTCGCCTCTGGGAATATCACAACGAACTCGTCGGCGGGACCGACCACGCGTGGCGCTCCTTCGGCAACGAAGGGCTCGACCTCGGCCAGCGCGCCTACGAGATCAAGCACTTCTCCGACTCCGCGATCATCCCGACCGGACTGCCGACCTACTCGTCCTACTGGTTCGGCGAGGAGCAGGCGAAGGCGCTCAAGCTGACGACCGCACGCAAGGTCACGTCACTCGCCGACACCAACACGGCGGGGATCTACACCGGCTTCTTCATCTATGGCGCGTCGGATCGTCGGCCCGATGCGCGCGCCGAGTGGGACCCCAAGGAGGTCTTCGCGGGGCTGACCCTGGTGAAGAAGCTCGGCTACGTGGAGATCTGGCAGGGAACGCAGCGGCTGCCGCGCACGCGCGCGACATCGCTGTTCAGTCGGGTGCTTGAGTATGTGTATGACCAGGGCGGGAGCGACTGGCAACTGGTGGCGACCAAGTGTCGCGAGATCCTCGACGTCGTGCCATTCCACGTCGCCGCCGCCATCGAACTCGGCAACGCGTACCTGCACCTCGGCGATCGCGAGGCGGCGATCGCGGCCTATCGGCGGCCGTTCGCGTATGAGGATCGGGGCATGTTGAGCGCGTTGGTGAAGCAGGAACTCGAGGGGAGGATCACGCGGCTCGCATCGGGCGAGGCGATGACCGCGATTCTGCCGATCCGCTCGCCTCAGCTGGAGTAGCGCGGCCGCCTAGCCGACGCGCCAGTCGCCCAGCGTGACGCTGCCCGATTCCGCGATGGTCGGGTCGAGCAAGGCGCCAGTGAGTTCATCGTGGCAACTCGGGCAGATCCCGTGGCTGATGGTCGGGATCGCCTCACCCTCGAACAGCCCCAACGCAGCGACCGCCTGCTCGGCACGGACCCAGCGATCGTCACCCAACTGGACGTCCTGACACCAGCCGCACATCAGCAGTTGCCCGCCACGGGCCACCTTGTGGCTCCCCTCGAGCAGCGGCACCGGGGGCCGTTCCACTTCGGCCACCGGCGAAACGGTGAAGCAGACGTGGCCACTGTCGATCGCGGCGATTTCCATGGCGAGCAGGCGGCGAACCGTCGGGGCGTCGCAGCGGAAGCGAAAGCGCACAGGCATTCCGTCGCTGCGGACATGGCGGAGCATGGTCCGGTAGAGCTGTCGCGTGGTCAGGTCGCCGATGTAGTCCCAGAGCGAGCGGCCAAGCACCATTTCGGGCGCGAGTTCCGTCCCCTCGTTGGCCTCGGCGAAGTCACTCCACGCGCCGCCGACGTCCATGAAGCAATCCGCCCCATCGATCCGATAGCTGACCGATGGTCCGCGTGCCGCTTCGATGGCTCCGTTCGAACGTTCCACCGCCCGACTCCTTCGGTTGCGCCGATGCCGCAATATCATCAGGTGCCGCGCGGGAAGCCACACGTCCAACGGGATGATATCCGTCGGCATTCAGGGCCGCCCCACGTTACTCCGGGGCCAGCCGAAAGAGCCGTCTTGTCAGCTCGGCCCGGGCCACCAGGAGGATATCGAAGTTGGTGACCGAGTCCCGCTGGAGCGACAGTACCCGGGGCGCGGCCGGCCAGCGCCGATACATCCGTTCCAGCAGGAGCAGCCGCCAAGTGGAATCGACGACTGCGAACATCGCCTGGTTGCTTCGCGCCGAACCGGTCACGAGCAGGGCGAAGGCCACCGGTTCAGCGGCGGCCCGGACGGGGACGATCTCCACTTGCTGGGGCATCTCGAGCGCGGGCAGCGGAATCGTGAGGCGTCGCACGCCGTCGAGCGCGGCGAGGGTGAGGGAGGTGCTGTCCTTCTCCAGGCGGAGCGGGCGGCCCAGGAGGGTGAGGGTATCACTCCGCGTCGCCCCGACGAGGAGGCGGGCGGGTACCGTCGAATCGCTGCCGGCTGGTATTGCGGCGGAGACTACACGGCCCAGGTCGATCAGGACCATCGGCCGCACGCCACGCAAGTCGCGTATGCCGAGCCGGAGGCCGATGACACCCGTCACGGCCGAAAGGACCAAGACCGTCCCGACGAAATCCGTCCTGGTGACGCGTGGCGCGCGGTAGCGCTCACGAATCCGTCGCCCCAGCAACCGTACGGCCCAAACCGACAGGAGGCCTGCCAGCACGGGCGGCGCCAGGATGAGCAGGATGTGTGAATGCCCCTCTGCCACCGCTCCTGGACCGCGCAGGACGTGAAAGCCGATGCGCCCGAGTTGGAGGGCCAGCACCAGGCTGGTCACCACGATCGGGATGGCGAACGGGATCGGCTTCGGCGGTGGAACGTAGACGAGCTTCGCCACGGGGACCTCGGGGAGTAGGGCCGCCACGAAGATAGCGCCCGGATCCGGTGCGTCGCATCAGCCCGCTCGCGCATCCATCCGGCCGTGTACGCCTTCCTGCCTGGAGTGATCACGATGTTTCGCACCCTGTGCCTGCTCTCGCTGTTGCTCCCATCGGAGGTGGCCGCCCAGCGCCGCTCGGCGCCAGTCAGCGGTCAGGCGCTGGCGGTGGCGATCAATCGCGAGGTGGTGCGAATCGCGGGATCGCTTTCACTCTGGCCGGGCTATCATCCGACCAGCGTCCCGTTGGCGATCTTCACGGGGGACCGAACCTACCTGTTCAGGCATCCCGCGCCGCCACCGGAGTTCACCACCGCCGACGGCGTCACGTCGATGCCCGGGCGCCACCCCGCCGTGACGGCCAACAGCAGCAACCTGATCGGAGGCGTCGCCACGGCAACCGTGCTGGCCGACCGACCGGGCGGGGCACCCTCGGTGGGCGATTACGCGACCGTGGCGCTCCATGAAGCGTTCCATGTCTTCCAGCGGGCCACGCATGCCGGATGGCAGGGCAACGAGGGCGACCTCTTCACCTATCCCGTCGAGCGCGCCGACGTGCTGCGCCTGCGGCGGGAGGAGAGTGAGTACCTCCGACGTGCGCTCGGTGCGACCGGTGGGACTCGATCGTGCCTGACACGGCACGCGATGGCGCGACGCCACGAGCGCTTCGCCATGCTGACGCCGGCGCACGCCGCGTATGAGCGGAACAGCGAGATGAACGAGGGATTGGCCACATACGTCGAGCTGCGGGCGGCCGGGAAGCGGAGGGTGGAGATCCCTGCGTCGGAATACCCCGCCACCGCGGTACGGCAGCGCTTCTACGCCGTCGGTCCCGCGCTTGCCTTTCTGCTTGATGGTACCCGGCCCGACTGGCGCGAGGCGCTGGAGCGGCAGGACGGGCTCCGGCTCGACGAGCTGCTGACGCGCGCCGTGGCCGGAGCGTCGGAGCACTGTCTGCTGCCTGGCGCAGTGTCTGCCGCCATCGCGCAACGTGCGGAGCAGGACGCCGCTGCCGTCGCCGCGGAGCGCGTGGCGGCGCGCAGGCGATTTGACGAACGCGCGGGAACGCGCCTGGTGATCGAAGTCGCTCCGGGTGCCCCGCTCTGGCCGCAGGGCTTCGATCCGCTGAATGTCGAACAGGTGGCTGGCGGCACGCTGCACCACCGGATGCTGAAGCTCGGGAACGATTCGCTCACCGTCAGCATGGTCGACGGCGAGGGCGCCGATTTCGAGGCCTTCACCGAGGCGGCCGGAGACCATCCGCTCTTCAACGGCATCCGCCGCGTCGAGATCGTGCTGCCCGGGCCGCCGTCCATCACTCGGGAGGGCAGGGTGGTGACGATCAACGCCCCCGGGCTGCAGGGGCGCTTCGCTGGGGCCGTGGTGACGGAGGAGCCAAACCGACTGGTCGTGCGGCCGCGCCTCTAGGGAAGGGGATACCTGAGCAGATGCAGCAAGCCATCGTCGTCCTCGCGGGTGGCATAGAGCACACCGCGTCCCATGCCCACGAGGGTGACCTGCGGAGGGAGCCTGATCACGTCGATGCGCTTCCCCCGCGCGTCGAGCAGATCGAAGCGATCGCCCGCCGCGCGCAACGGGTCGGTGACCATCACCCAGGCCCGACCACGGGAGTCGACAGGGATGTTCGGGGAACGCAGCGGCGGCATCGTCGCCGGCCACTGCTCCGGCGATCCAGCCTCAAGGCGCGGCATCTTGCCGCCTGATCCACCGGCGAGTTCCCCGGTGAGCCGTCGCTTGAGCTCGGCAGTTGTCTCCCGCAGATGGCGTGCCTTGTCGGCGGCGGTCACCGGCACCGGCGTGAAGGGAACCGCCGCGGCCTTGAGGCGCGTCCCGTCGAGAGCGACGATCTCCGGTCGGTAGTCGGCACCGTGCACGATCAGCAGGCGTCCATCAGGGAAGACGCCCCAGCCCGTGATCGCCGGGAACCCGGCGGCAATCACCCGGACGACGCCGGGAGCTGCCGTTCGCTCGGGTCGGAAGGTCGGCGTCGCGAAGCGGAAGAGCGTGTCCGTCCGGCGGGTCGCGAGCGTGACCCGGACGATGGTGGTGGTGTCCGGCGAGAATGCCGGCCGGACCGCGACGAACCATCGGCCTGCAGCGACGGCAGCGGGGAGTGTCCGCGAGAGATCCGACATGCGCGTGTCGCCCCAGCTGCCGAGCATCGCGCCGTTTGGTGAGATCATCGAGATACGATTGTTGGCAGGGTCCCAGAAGAGGACCGAGTCGCCGGCGATCCGATGCAGCGCCGAAACGACGCGGTACTCCATCGGCCCGGCTCCCTGCCGTGTCACGTCGGCGAGCCGCCCGGTCGCGAAGTCCGCGATGCTGAGCCTCCGCTCGACAGCATCGAAGACGACCACACGGCCATCGGCGAGCTCGGTGAAGTGCATCACCGACGAAAACGGCGTGGCGAAGATCGTGGGCGCAGCCGTGATGGGACGAGGTGTCTGGGCGACGAGTGGCGCGGCGAGGAGGGCGAGCGGGAGCAGCCGTGGGATCACTGCTCCTCCTTACGAACCGCGCGCTGCATCTCGACCTGCATGCGCTTCAGCATCAATTCGCGCTCCATCACATCGAGCTCTGCCCGCTTCACATCGAGGGCCATGCTCAGTCCGACCTTGAAACGCTCCTGCACGGTGGTCAGACGAGATCGGCTTACCTGCACGAGCTGAAACGCCCGCTCGAACTCGGCCTCCATCGTTGTGGCCTGCAGTTGCTTGCTCATCTCCGCCGCGGTGAGGTCACCGGTCAGAAACCGCTCGCGCAGTTTCACCTTCGCCATCGTGAGTTTCAGGTCGCGCCGCCGATCGGCAAGATCTGCCTGGGCGTCGGCGAGCGTACCCTGCAGCTCGAGGCCTGACTTCCAGCGCTCTTCGATCACCGTGGCCTTCTGCTCCGCGCGTCCCATCCGCTCGACGAGATAACTCGCTTCCACCCTCAGCCGTTCCATCACGAAGTCGCGATTCGCGACCTTGGGCGCGCCAAGGTCATTGCGGGGTTGCGCGTTGGTGAGGCGCACCTCGGCGAGGTCGAGATCGATGCGAGCGAGCGCGCGTTCCGCCTCGTGTTGCGCCGTGATCGCCGCGAACGCGGTCTGCGCGGAAACCGCGCCCATGGCAATTCCGCCGCGAACCTGTTGCGCCTCGGCATTCGCAACTCCCAATTGGAACAATCGGATCTCCCGTTCCGCCGCGAGGGAGCGCTCCAGCTCACTCCGCGTCTTCGCGTCGCGCACCTGCGCCGACGCGAACTGGCCGCCGACCCCAAGCGCGGCGCCGAGGAAGAGGACGGCCGCGATGCGGCCCCAGTCGCGCCAGCGGGATGCGGGCGCCCGTGGAATGGCTGGGATGGTGTCGGCCTCGCGATAGGCGCGGAGCACGGCCTCCTCGAGGCCGGCGACGAACGCGGGCGTCGGGGCATGCAGATCATCCTGGGCGCTCATGGCAGCCCTCCTTCGATGGTTGGCAGGATCGGTTCGAGTTCGCGCCGCAACCGCTCGCGCGCGCGTCGCAGTCGTCCCTCGACCGCGCGTTCGGTTATCCCCATCACCTCGGCGAGTCGCGCCACACGGAGTCGCTCGAAGTGGAAGGCCTCGAGCAGCTGGGCCTCGTCCGGCGGAAGTCGTGTCAGGGCATCGGTCACCGCGACCGCAATCAGGGTCGAATCGCCGACGGCGTCGCGCTCCAGCGCGTCGAGGATCTCCCCCGGGGGCACCGAGTCGATCGGCAGCGAATTCCGCCGGCGCAGCTGATTGAGGAGGAGGTTGCGGGCGACGGTCGTCAGCCAGGCCAGCGGGACCGCTGGAAGCCCAGTCCGGCGCCATTCCCGCACCGCGCGGAGCCAGGCCTCTTGGGTGACGTCCTCGGCGAGCGCCCGCTCCCCGCCGCAGCGCCGCGATACAAAGCCGTAGAGCGCTACCACCGTCTCGCGGTAGATGGCGGTGATCTCGGCTTCGGTCGGGGATTGCAGCATCGGCATCCGGGAAGGGGTCAGTGAGATGACACCCGAGGGGGCGAAAACCCACGCACCCCGCTCACCGGCTGGCGCGCCACTCCAGCCACCAGTGGGTGGCGTAGGCAAGGGGCCAGAGCACGAGGAAGAAGCCGGTGAGGGTGATTCCCCACCAAGTGCCCAGGAGCGGTTCGATCAGTGCGGAATGGAAGTGACGTTGGCCCGGGGCGATCCCGATCATGGTCCCGACCCCGATCATGATCGCGAAGAGCGTCGCCCCGAGGTACAGGGAGAGGAGGGCAAGACCGCGGCGGGGCCATGCGGAGGCCTCCTCGAATCGACGCTGGAGCAGTGCGCCGGTGGCGAGGCCGATGGCCGGTGCCGAGAGCACACCCGTCCAGACGGCATCCCCGAACGCTCGGCCGCCGAGCAGGAGGGCGAGCACGCCCCAGAGGCAGCCGACACCGATCAGGTCAATTACGCGGCGAGTGTTCGTGGGGACTCCGGGGCGTCAGGTCTGCGAGCGTCGGTGCCGATCTACTTTCGCTTGGTCTTTGCCTCGATCGCCGTGATCCGAGTGGCGACAATCAACGTGATCAGGGCCGGGGAGAGCGGCTGATCGGGGGAAAAGCGGATCGTACCCTTGCCGCTGGTGTCGTAGGCCTTGGTCGCGGCTGCGGGGAGTGCCGGCACACCGTACACGGCGCAATGGTGCGTCGCCGCACCGAAGTAGATCAGCACCTTCCCCTGGTACTTGAGGGTCGGCAAGCCGTACGAGATCGACTCGACGGCGCCCGGGGCCTCGGCGTGAAGCGCCTTCCGAAGCTTCTGGAGCACGGCCCGCTGGGCCGCCGGGAGCTTCGCGAGGTACTCGTCGATCGTGGTCGAGGCGGGTTGGCGCATGGCGGCTCCGTGATGCGAACTGGCCTTCAAGTATCACCCCGAGTACCGGTTCGCGGAATCAGTGGCGGCCTCTATAACTTCCTTCCATGATCCTCGTCCTCGACAACTACGACTCCTTTACCTGGAACCTGGTCCAGTACCTGGGCGAGCTCGGCGCCGAGCCGTCGGTCGTGCGCAATGACCAGGTGACGGTCGACGACGCCCTGGCCCTGCGTCCCGCAGCCATCCTGGTCTCACCTGGGCCATGCACTCCCTCGGAGGCCGGAATCTCGGTCCCCTTGGTTCGTGCTGCGGCCCAGGCCGGGATCCCGCTCCTCGGGGTCTGCCTCGGCCACCAGTCGATCGGCGAAGCCTTCGGGGGGACGGTGGTCCGTGCCGATCGGCTGATGCACGGCAAGACCAGCGAGATCGCCCATGACGGGACTCGGCTCTTCCAGGACGTCGCCGCCCCGATGTCGGTGATGCGCTATCACTCGCTGGTGATTGACCCGCCGACCGTGCCTGCCGCGCTGGAGGTCACCGCCTGGACCACCGATCGACCGGCCGGCAGCGAGATCATGGCGGTGCAGCATCGCAGCGCCCCGGTCTGGGGTGTGCAGTTCCACCCGGAGTCGGTGGCCACGCCGGACGGGAAGCGGTTGCTGGTCAACTTCCTCCGCCTCGCGGGGCTTGACAGCTAATCGTTTGTTGATCAAGCAGTTACCCACATGGGAGCGGTTCCGGCACGCATTTTGACACCGGAGCCGCTCCCGCATAGTTTAGAGCGTGCCTGTCCTGCTTGTCGTGCCCGCTCGCGTCGGCTCGACGCGTCTCCCGAGAAAACCGTTGCAGCTCCTTGGTGGGGCCCCACTTGTGGCCCGCGTCATCGAGCGCGCGCGCACCGTCCGCGGCGTCGACCGCCTGGTGCTGGCCACCGACTCCGAGGAGATCGCCGAGGCGGTCGATCCCTGGGACGTCGAGGTCGTCATGACCTCCCCCGACCACGAGAGCGGGACCGATCGCGTCGCCGAGGTGGCTCGGCACCCGGTCTACTCGGCCTACGACATCGTGGTGAACCTGCAGGGCGACGAACCGTTCATGCCGGCCGAGGCCGTGGCCGGCGCGATTCGGAAGGCCCAGGAAGGGGACGACATCGGGACCGCCGCCGCGCCGCTCAACCCCGACCTCCGCCACGAGCCGGCCCTGGTGAAGGTGGTCTGCGACGCCAACGGCCGCGGGCTCTACTTCTCGCGGGCGGCGATCCCGCACGTCCGCGACGCCGCCGACCTCGCGGGGACCCGGTGGTGGCAGCACCTCGGGGTCTACGCCTACCGTCGGGAGGCGCTGCTCCGCGTGACCGCCCTCCCGACCTGCATGCTGGAACGCGCCGAGCGCCTGGAACAGCTCCGCGCCCTCGACGCCGGTCTCACGATCGGTGTCGCGCTGCTCGACAACCCGGCGCCTGCCGGGATTGATACCCCAGACGACCTGGCTGCCGCGGAAGTGCGGTGGCGCGAACTGACCGAGGAGTCCCGATGAGCACACCCGTCCGCACCACCAAGTACATCTTCGTCACTGGTGGCGTGGTCTCGTCATTGGGGAAGGGCATTGCCGCAGCCTCCTTGGGGCGGTTGCTCGTGGAGCGCGGGCTCTCGGTCACGATGATGAAGTTCGACCCGTACATCAACGTCGACCCGGGGACGATGTCGCCGTTCCAGCACGGCGAGGTCTACGTCACCGATGACGGCGCCGAGACCGACCTCGACCTCGGCCACTACGAACGCTTCATCGATCGCTCCCTCTCGCAGCAGAACAACATCACCACCGGCCGGATCTACCAGACCGTCATCGGCAAGGAACGCCGCGGCGAGTACAACGGCGGCACGGTGCAGGTCATTCCGCACATCACCGACGAGATCAAGAGTGCGCTGCGCCGCACCGCGCCGGGGCACGACGTGGTGCTGATCGAGGTCGGCGGCACGGTCGGCGACATCGAGTCGCTGCCGTTCCTCGAGGCGATCCGGCAGTTCCGCCAGGACGTCGGCCGCGAGAACGCGCTGTTCGTGCACCTCACCCTGGTGCCCTGGATTGCGGCCGCCGGCGAGCTCAAGACCAAGCCGACCCAGCACTCGGTCCGCGACCTGATGCAGGTCGGTATCCAGCCCGACATGCTGATTTGCCGCAGCGAGCGGCCGCTCGGCGCCGACATCAAGCGCAAGATCGCGCTCTTCTGCAACGTCGACTTCTCGGCCGTGATCGAGTCGCCCGACGTGAAGACGCATCTACGAATTGCCGCTTCGCTTCTCGCGAGCAGGGCTTCGATCGCGAAGTCTGCTCGCAAGCCTCCGCCTCGAGACGCCGGAGCCGGACCTCACGCACCTGGAAGGCGCGATGGTCGGTCGGATCCTCGAGCCGCAGCACCGCGTGCGGATCGCGGTGGTCGGCAAGTACACCGACCTCCACGATGCCTACAAGTCGGTCGGCGAGGCGCTGCTGCACGGCGGCATCCCGCACAACACCGGCGTCTCCATCGAGTGGCTCGGCAGCGACCGCTTCACGTCGCCCGAGGCCGCCGGCGAGATCCTCAAGGACTACGACGGCCTCCTGGTGCCCGGCGGCTTCGGTGAGCGCGGCGTCGAGGGGATGATCGAGGCGATCCGCTGGGCGCGCACGCACGAGCTGCCGTTCTTCGGCATCTGCCTTGGCCTGCAGGTCGCCATCATCGAGTTCGCCCGCAACGTCTGCGGCATCGACCGGCACGACCTCGACCGAGTTCCAGCCCGACTGCCCCGATCCGGTGATCGCCCTGATGGCGTCGCAACGCGACGTGAAGGACCTCGGCGGGACGATGCGCCTGGGCGCCTATGCCGCGCGCCTCCAGCGCTGGCAGCCACGCCGCCGAGGCGTACGGCACGCTCGAGATCTCGGAGCGGCATCGGCATCGGTGGGAGGTCAACAACGCCTACCGTGACGTGCTCGCCGAGAACGGCCTGCGGCTCTCGGGGCAGTCGCCCGATGGCGGGCTGGTCGAGATGATCGAGTTGCCGAACCACCCCTGGTTCGTCGGCTGCCAGTTCCACCCGGAACTGAAGAGCCGCCCGACGCGGCCGCATCCGCTCTTCGCGGCGTTCGTCGGCGCGGCGCTGGCCAAGCACACCCGGAGCAACGGCTGATGACTGGGTGGCACTTCGGGCCCGGCCCCTTCCTGATCGCGGGGCCGTGCGTCGTCGAGGACGACGACACGATGCTGCGCGTCGGCGAGACGCTGGCCCGGATGGGGGAGAAGCACCAGCTGCGCGTCTGCTTCAAGGCGTCGTTCGACAAGGCCAACCGCGCGCGCGGCGACTCGCCGCGTGGTCCGGGCGTCGAGGCGGGACTGCGGGCACTCGAACGCGTGCGCACAGCGACCGGGTTGCCGCTGCTCACGGATATCCATGAGTCCCACCAGGCGGCGGCCGCTGCCTCGGTGGTCGACGTGTTGCAGATCCCGGCCTTCCTCGTGCGCCAGACCGACCTGCTCGTCGCCGCCGGTGCGACGGCCAAGCCGGTGAACATCAAGAAGGGCCAGTGGATGCAGCCGGAGGCGATGGCCGGCGCCGTCGCCAAGGTGAAGAGCGCCGGGAGCCACGAGGTCGCCGTGACCGAGCGGGGCACCTTCTTCGGCTACGGCGACCTGGTCGTCGACCAGCGCTCGTTCATGCGGATGCGCGAGGCGACCGGCGTCCCGACGATCTTCGATGGCACCCATTCCGTGCAGCAGCCGGGGCAGGCGGCCGGCGGCGCGAGCGGCGGACTGCGTGAGTTCATCCCGGCCCTGCTCGGCGCGGCGGCGGCTGCCGGTGCCGACGGCTTCTTCCTCGAGACCCATCCCGAGCCGGCACGCGCGCTCTCGGACGCGGCGACGCAGTGGCCGCTCGATCGACTCGACGCACTGCTCGGCCGCACGATGGCGATCTGGCACGCCGCCCGCGAGGCCGGCGATGTTTGACATGGGACGCGCCCGCAAGATCAAGCTGCTCGGCTTCGACGTCGACGGCGTGCTCACCGACAACGCCGTCTTCATCGGCGATGTCGGCGGCCAGCGGGTCGAGTTCAAGCGGTTCGACATCCACGACGGCCTGGCGCATTCGCTCCTCAAGGGGAACGACATCGAGGTCGCCTGGATCAGCGGGCGGCAGTCCGAGGCGACGACGCACCGTGGGCAGGAACTGCGCGTCCCCGACGTGCTGCAGGTGATCTCGACCACGAAGGTGGCGCACATCGAGGCGCTGCTCGAGCGGAAGGGCCTCTCGTGGGAGCAGATGGCGTTTGTCGGCGATGATCTCCCGGACATCCCGGTCTTCGAGAAGGTCGGCCTCGCGATCGCGGTGGCGAATGGGCGTGACGAAGCGAAGCGCGCGGCGCACCACGTGACCGAATCGCGCGGCGGCCATGGCGCCGTCCGCGAGGTCGTGGAACGCCTGCTCAAGAGCCGCGGAGCCTACGAGGCTTCGGTGGCGCGCTACCTCGGCCGCGACGAGTGGCACGGATGACGAGCGCTCTCGACGCCGGGCGCCGCACCATGCGGCTCGAGGCCGAGTCGGTCGCGGCGGCCGCCGCACGGCTCGATGCGCGCTTCGAGCGCGCGGTCGAGTTGCTGGCCTCGGGCGGGCGCGTGATCGTGAGCGGGATCGGCAAGTCGGGCGTGATCGCGCAGAAGATCGCGGCGACACTGACGTCGACCGGCACCGCCGCCACCTATCTCCATCCGATCGAATCGCTCCACGGCGACCTCGGCCTCGTCGATGCCGACAGCGTCGCGATCGTCCTCAGCAAGAGTGGCGAGACGGAAGAGCTGGTCGGCCTGCTCGCCGAGCTCGCGCGGCGCGCCGTGCCGCTGATAGCGATTGTCGGGGCAGTGGACTCGACGCTGGGCCGGGCGGCGACCGTGGCACTCGATGGGGCGGTGGCCGAGGAGGCGTGTCCACACGACCTGGCACCGACCACCAGCACTACGGTGGCCCTGGCGTTGGGTGACGCGCTGGCCGTGGCACTGCTGGAGCGGAAGGGATTCCGCCGGGAGGACTTCGCCGCGCTGCACCCCGGCGGTCGTCTCGGTCGACGCCTCCTGGTCCGCGTGCGCGACGTCATGGTCGCTCCCGAATGGCAGCTCGCTCCGGCGGCCCCGATGCGCGACGTCGTGGTGGCCCTCGCGAAGGGTCGCGGCCTGGCGTTGATCGTCGATGGGGGCGCGCTGGTCGGCGTCGTCTCGGCCGGCGACCTGACGCGCCTCGCTGAGCGCACGCCCGATTTCCTGCTGCTCCCTGCCGCCGAGGTGATGACCCGCGCCCCGCGCACGGCGCGGGCGGATGAACTGGCCGCCTCGGTCGTCGGCGTGATGGAGCGGCACGGGATCGTCGCGGCACCGGTACTGGACGCCGACGAGCGGATCGTCGGGGTCGTCCACCTGCATGACCTGCTGCGGGCGGGGGTGGTCTGATGCGTCGCTTCCTGTTGATCGGTGCGGTCATGCTGGCCGCGTGCGGCGACCGCGGCATCGAGCCGCCACCGGCCGCCCTCGGCGACAGCGCCGATCAGGTGATGAAGGGGATGTCGTTCAATGTCACCACCATGGGCGTCAAGGTGTCGCAGGTGGAGGCGGAATCGGCGTGGGTGTACAACGCGCGCCAGATGAACGACCTCAAGAAGTTGAAGGTGACCTTCTACGACAAGGTCACCGGGAAGGAGACGTCGGTGGTCACCGCCGACAGCGGCAGCTACAACAAGAAGGACCAGACGCTCGACGCGCGCGGCAACGTCGTCGCCACGGCGTCGAACGGCAAGGTGCTCAAGAGTCCGCACCTGGTGTACGACAAGGTGCAGAACATGATCTACTCGGACACCACCTACACCTTCACGTCGCCGGACGGTGCCGGGTCGGGTGCGTCGTTCACGGCCGATCCCGACTTCAAGCAGATTCGCTCGCAGCGGATGGGCGGCCGCGCCAAGGGAAAGGGCTTCGTCCTCCCGGGACAGGAAGACAACAAGCCGACCACCAAGGCGCCCGCGACCAAGCCCGCCACGAAGGGGAGCGGGAAATGATCGCCCGCGCCGCCGCCCTCTTCGCGCTGGCCCTCGTGGCGGTGGCGTGGCCGGCGGCTGCGCAGCGGCCGAAGGCGCCCGCGCCGAAGCGGTGCATCCTGGAGCTGGAACGCGCCATCGAGCGCGAATTCGCCCGGACCGAACAGGGCGCCGGCAACGAGAACATCTATCTCGGCGGCAATGTCCGCTTCAAGTGCCAGGGGCAGAACGTGCGCGTCGGTGCGGACTCGGTCGAGTCGATCAACGGCGACGTGGTCCGCTTCATCACCAGGGCGTACTACCGCGACGCCGATGTCTCGCTGCGGGCAGACACCCTCACCTACTACAAGCAGGGCGAGCGGCTCGAGGCGCGCGGGTCGGTGCACGTGCTCACGACCCGCGATTCCTCGACCCTCGATGGCCCCTACCTCGACTATCTCCGGGCGGTCAAGGGAATTCGCGACAGCGCCGAGACCGTGGCGATGCAGCGGCCGACGTTGAAGGTCACGCCGAAGCGCGCCAAGAGCGACACCTCGGCGAACAAGGGTCCGTACACGATCGTTGCCGACCTCCTGCGCGGCTTCGGCTCGTCGCGGCTCAGCGGGCGCGGCAACGTGACCGTCGACCGCAGCGATCTCTCGGGGAAGGGGGATTCCCTCCTCTACATCACCGGCGCCGCGGGCCGGACCATCCTGACCGGTGCGCCCGCCAGCTGGAAGCGGACGGGGACGGATTCCTTCACGGTGACCGGCAAGGATATCCGACTCGGGCTCACCGACGAGGTCCTCGACGACCTGCGGGCCTACGGCGACGGCGATGTTCGTCAGGACTCGACCCGGGTCTCGGGCGACTCCGTCGCGCTGCGCTTCAAGGCCGGCAAGCTGGAGCAGACCGACGCCTGGGGGCGGGCCATGCAGGCGCACGCCAAGCGGGCCGGGTATGACATCACCGGCGACTCGGTGGTCATTCGGACACCCGGGGAGCAGCTGCAGTCGATCCTCGTGCGTGGCCGCGGGTCGATCCAGAATCCGGTCGACACGACGGTCATCCTGCCGACACCGCCCACCGACAGCACGGCCGACAGCACGGCCGACAGCACCGCGACGCCGAAGCGCGACCGCGACACGCTCTGGGGCAACCGGATCGAGGCGCAATTCACGCAGGTGGATTCGTCCGGCACCATGCTCACGCGGCTCCTCCACATCGAGGCCCGCGGGTCGGCGCGCTCCCTCATGACGCAGCAGGTCCAGAAGAACGGCAAGACCACCCCGACCATCAACTACTCCCGTGCCGATACCATCCGGGTGACGATGAAGCTGTTTCCCGGCAGCGGCTTCGACGAGGTCCGGATGAACGGCCACGTTGACGGCCTGCAGCTCGAGACCGCATCGCTCGGCAAGAAGGCCGCGCTCCCTGCCAAGAGGCCGACTCCATGAGCGTACTCAGGGCCGAAGGGCTCCGGAAAAGCTATCGCAAGCGCGCCGTCGTCGACGGGGTGTCGCTCGAGCTGGCGCAGGGCGAGATCGTTGCGCTGCTCGGTCCCAACGGTGCCGGCAAGACCACGACCTTCTATCTCGTGACGGGGCTGATTCGCCCGGACGCCGGGAGGATCTTCCTCGACGACCACGAGTTGACCGACGAGCCGATGTACCGCCGGGCCCGGGCCGGGATCGGCTATCTCGCCCAGGAGCCGTCGATCTTCCGCCGCATGACCGTCGAGCAGAACGTCCTCGCGATCCTCGAGACGCTGCCGCTCGCGAAGGCGGAGCGGATGGCGAAGCTGGACGAGATGCTGGCCGAGCTCGACCTCACGTCGCTGCGGAAATCCCCGGCCTACACCCTCTCCGGCGGTGAACGGCGCCGGCTGGAGATCACCAGAGCGCTGGCCACGAATCCGAAGTTCATGCTGCTCGACGAGCCGTTCGCGGGCGTCGACCCGATCGCGGTGCACGACATCCAGCAGATCGTCGCGTCGCTGCGCGACCGCGGGATCGGCGTCCTGATCACCGACCACAACGTGGAGCAGACGCTGGAAATCGTCGACCGCGCGTACATCATGCACTCCGGCACCGTGCAGGCGGCGGGCCTCGTCGCCGAGCTGGTCTGGAACGATCACGTCGCGGATGTCTATCTCGGACCGACCCTGACCGCACGCCTCCGGGCGCGGACGGAGCAGCCCGCATGAAGACCGGCATGCAGCAGCACACCGGGCTCCGCCAGGAGCTCCGCATCAACCCTCGCCTCTATCAGGCGATGGACATGCTTTACATGCCGATGCTCGACCTGCAGCAGCACCTGCAGGCCGAGCTCCTCAACAATCCCTTCCTCGAGCTCGAGGAACCGGAGGAAGAGGAGACCCCCGAGAAGACCACCGAGGAGCAGCAGGAAGAGGTCAAGAAGGACGACGAGGTCGACTGGGAGGAGATCCTCCTGAACGGCTTCGATGTCGGCGGCCAGAAGGAGCAGTACGAGCAGCTGGAGTACGTCGAGCCGGTGTCGGTCGAGAGCCGCGACCTCGCGGACCATCTCCGCGACCAGTTGCAGATGCTCAACCTCCCGGCGCGGCAGCGGCTGCTCTGCGAGGAGATCATCGGCAACATCAACGACGACGGCTACCTCGGCTGCAACGCCGAGGTGATCCTCGCCTCCGCCAATCACTGGCTGCTCTCGAACAATCCCGCGCTCCGCCCCAAGTTCGACCCCGAGGACCACGATCCCTTCGACCTCGAGGACGAGGACGACGAGGAGCTGGCCCCGACCAACGGGCATGCCGCCGGCCTCCCGGCGGGCGTGACCATCTTCACCCCCGAGGAGTTCGACGCGGCGTTGAAGGTGGTGCAGGCGCTCGACCCGGCGGGCATCGCCGCGCGCTCGCTCCAGGAATGCCTGCTCCTGCAGCTCAAGGACATTGGCGACTCGACCTCACTCTCGTACCGGATCGTGGAGCAGGCCTTCCCGGACCTGATCGCCCACCGCTGGAACGACCTGGCGCGCCGGTTCGGCGTCGAGCCGCGCGAGGCGCAGACCGCCGCCGACGCGCTGGGCCGCCTCGATCCGAAGCCGGGGCTCAAGTACGCCGACCGCGCCGAGGCCTACGTCACCCCGGACCTGATCGTCGACCGGATCGAGGGGCGCTACCAGGTCTTCCTGAACGACACCGGCGTCCCCCGGCTCCGCCTCTCGCGCGCCTACCAGGACATCGCCCGGCAGAAGGGCGGGATGACGCAGGAGAACAAGGACTTCATCGCCTCGCGGATGAACAGCGCCACCTGGATGGTGCAGGCGATCGAGCAGCGCCGGCAGACGATGCTGAAGGTGATGAACTTCATCGTCGACCGGCAGCGCGAGTTCTTCGAGAAGGGCGTCGAGTACCTGAAGCCGCTCACCCTGCGCGAGGTCGCCGAGGTGATCTCGATGCACGAATCAACGGTGTCGCGCGTCACCAACGAGAAGTACGTCCAGACGCCGCGCGGCGTGCTCCCGCTCAAGTTCTTCTTCTCGTCGGCGCTCTCGACCGCCTCCGGTGAGGACGCCTCCGCGCGTTCGATCCGCGCCAAGCTGGAGAAGATGGTCGCCGAGGAGAAGCCGGCGAAGCCGCTCACCGACCAGCAGATCGTCCATCTCTTCGAGGAGCAGGGGATCCAGATCGCCCGGCGCACCGTGGCCAAGTACCGCGACCAGCTCGGCATCCTCCCGGCCCGCATGCGGAAGCGCGTATGACCGACCGCGCCATCGTCTCCCTGCTGGTTCCGGCGAAGGACGAGGCCGAGAACCTCCCCGAGTTCCTGCGTCAGTGTGCCGAGGCGCTTCCGCAGGTCGGGGCGCCGGCCGAGGTCGTCGTCGTGGACGACGGCTCGCGTGACGCCACGCCCCAGGTGCTGGCGCAGCTGCAGGCGCAGTATCCCTTCCTGCGCGTGGTGACCCACCGGCGGCAGCGCGGCATTGCCGATGCGCTGCGCAGCGCGGGCGACGCCGCCGAGGGCGACATCTTCGTCTTCTATCCGGCCGACCTGCAGTACAAGCCGGAGGACATCCCGAAGCTGGTCGCGCCGATCCTCGCCGGCGACGCCGATATTGTCACTGGCACGAAGCAGGGGAAGTACGAGAAGGCGTTCGTCTCGACGGTCTACAACACGCTGTGCCGCTGGCTCTTCGGCGTCCGCGTCACCGACCTGAACTCGGTGAAGGCGTATCGCCGCGAGGTGATGGCGCACGTCCCGATGCGCCCCGACTGGCACCGCTTCATGGTGGTGATCGCCGCGGCCGACGGCTTCCGGCTCACCTCGACGCCGGTGCCGCTCTACCCGCGCACGGCCGGAACGTCGAAGTTCACCTGGACCCGTATCCCGATCGGCGTGCTCGACCTGCTGTCGGTCTGGTTCCAGCTTCGCTTCGGGCGGAAGCCGATGCTCTTCTTCGGCATCGCCGGCGCGCTGCTCTTCCTCTTCGGCTTCGTCGCGGGCGTGATCGCGATCGTGCTTCGCTTCACGATCCACGCGGACGTCGCGTTGATGGTGTCGCTGGTGCAGACGCTGCTGATCATGGGGGTGGTCCTCTTCGGATTCGGCTTCCTCGGCGAGCTGGTGGCCAACCTGCGCGAGGAGCACCGCGAACTGGTGCGGCGCATCGAGTCCGACCGGCGTGGCTGAACCACTCCGCGTGGTGTTCCTGACGCACAACTACCCGCGCGAGCGGGGCGACGTGGCGGGCGCCTTTCTCCATCCGCTGGCCGTGGCGCTCCGCGCACGAGACGTCGACGTCCGGGTCGTGACGCCGAGCGATGCGGGGAAGGGCGGCCGGGGGACCCTCGATGGCGTGCCGGTGCACCGGGTCCGCTATGCGACACCGCAGCGCGAGCAGTACGCCCAATCGGGGCAACTCGCCTCGGCCATCACCTCGCCGCAGGGGCTGCGCGCCCTCGCCGGGATGATCCGCGCGCTGCGGAGCGGTGCGCGCGAGGAACTGGACGGCGCCACTCGCGGGGTGGTGCATGCGCACTGGTGGTTCCCCTCGGGGCTCGCGGCGCCCGCGGAGTCTCCGATGGTGATCACGTGCCACGGCACCGATGTCCGGATGCTCGAGAAGAGCGCGCCGGCACGGTGGCTCGCGAAGCGACCGTTCCGCCGGGCTCGACGGGTGACAACCGTCTCCCGATCGCTCGCCAAGACGCTTCGGGCGAACGGGGCGCGGGTCGGCGATGACGGCATCGTGCCGATGCCGGTGACGGGAATGGAGCGACCCTGGAGCAATGGGGGTGGGGGGCTCGTCGTGCTCGGCCGTCTCACCGAACAGAAGCGCATCCACCTGGCCGTCGAAGCCTATGCCATCGCCCGGCAGCAGGGATGCACCCTTCCGCTCCTGATTGCCGGCGACGGTGCCACCCGCGCGGCACTGCAAGCGCGGGTTGGTGGCCTCGGCCTCGCGGGAGCGGTCCGCTTCCTCGGCGCGATTGCCCCGACCGATGTCCCGGGACTGCTTGCCACGGCGGATGCCTGCCTGATGCCGGCCGCGGGCGAGGGCTTCGGCCTCGCGGCGGCAGAGGCGCTGATGCAGGGCGTGCCGGTGGTGGCATGCGTGGATGGCGGCGGCTTGCTGGATGTGGTGCCGGCGGATGGCGCCGGGCGGCGTGCGGAACCGGAGGCGGGCGCGATTGCATCGGCGCTGCAATCCGTGCTTGCGGACTCCGAGGCGAAGGCGGCCGCCCGCGTGGCGGGCGAGGCATGGCGGATCCGACTGGCTCCAGAGTACGTGGCGGAGCGATTTCTCACCTGGTACGGCGAGGCGCTCGATGAGTAAGCAATTCTGGCGCGTGATGCAGGTGGTGCTGGGCCTCGTGATCATCACGTTCATCGCGTTGCGCTTTGCCGGCGACTGGGCGGACGTCACGGCGGAGCCGATCGAGTGGCACCTCCGCTGGGAGTTGATCGTCGCCTCGCTGCTCGTCACCTGGGTGATGTACGGCCTGTTGATCTGGGGGTGGCGTGCCGTGCTGCACGGCTGGCGCCAGTACATCCGCGCCGTCGATGCCGCGCGGATCTGGTGCCTCTCCTCGCTGGGCAAGTACATCCCCGGCAAGGTCTGGTCGATCGCCGGGATGGCCGCGATGGCCGAGAAGCAGGGCGTCTCCGGCGTCGCCGCCATCGGCTCGGCGGTCATCATGCAGCTGGTCTCGCTGGCCACCGGCGCGGTGGTCGCGTTGATGTTCACCGGGACGATCGTGTTTGACCGGATCCTCTCGCCCTATACGCCCTACGGCAGCCTCCTCGCCTTCGCCGGCGCCGGCTTCGCGCTGCTCTGCTCGGTGGCGCTGACGCTGCCGTCGCTGACCCGACGCCTGGGCCACCTGATCGGGAAGCCCGACTCGGTGCAGCCGGTCGAGCCGGGTGCACTCGCCGGCGCGCTCTTCGTCAACTTCCTGGCGTGGGGAGGCTACGGCCTGGCCTTTCAGCTGCTGCTGATGGGGACGATCCCGAGCCTCGACCTGAACTGGACCACGGCCACGGGGGCGTTCGCGGCGTCCTACGTTGTGGGCTACCTCGCCCTCGTCGTTCCGGGCGGCATCGGCGTCCGAGAGGGAATTCTGGTGCTGCTGCTCCAAGGCCCCCTGGACCTCGGACCGGCCGTCGCCATCGCGGCCGCTTCGCGGATCACGCTGACCATCAACGAGATCGGCGCCGCGGTGCCGTTCCTTCTCATGCGGAGACCGTCGCGTGACGACGCCTGATTCGCGCCCGACCTTTGAGCCACGCCCGCCCCTCCTCTGGGCCGGGCTCGTCTTCGTCCTCGCGGCGCTCTCGCTCTGCTGGCCGCTCTTCACCGGCCAGTACCTCGGCGGCGACGACCAGGTCATCGCCGGCTACGCGTTCCGGGAATTCGGCGCCAACTACTTCAAGGCGCACGGCAGCATCCCGCAGTGGAACCCGTACATCTTCGGCGGGATGCCGTTCATCGCGGCGATGCACGGCGACATCTTCTATCCGACGGCGTGGCTCCGCTGGCTGGTGCCGACCGACTTCGGGATGTCGCTCGGCTTCTTCCTGCACCTGATCATCGCCGGCGTGGCGATGTACTGCCTGCTGCGCGCGCTCAAGCTCTCGTGGACGGCGGCGGTCGTCGGCGGGCTCGGCTACGAGCTCTCCGGCATCCTCGTCTCGATGATGCGGAACGGACACGACGGCAAGCTGTTCGTCTCGGCCTTGGCGCCGTTTGCCTTCCTGGCGCTGCTCCGCGGCATCCGCCACGGCAAGGTCAGCGCCTTCGGCTGGTACGCGCTGATCATCGGCCTCTGCATGCTGTCGCCCCACTACCAGATGACGTATTACCTCCTGGTGGCGTCGGGGCTGTTCACCCTCTGGCTGACATTCTGGGACAAGGAGCGCGAGCGGCCCAAGGCGCCGATCGCCGACATGGGGCTTGCCGCGGTCGGCGTGGCGCTCGGCGTCGGCATCGGGATGATCCAGGGGCTGCCGTTCCTCAAGTACATCCCGTTCTCGCCGCGCGCCCCGGGGAGCGCGTCGTCGGGATGGGACTACGCCACCCAGTTCGCGATGCCGGTCGAAGAGGTGATGACCACGGTCCTGCCGCAGTTCAACGGGATGCTCGACAACTACTGGGGCGGCAACATGTTCAAGAGTCACACCGAATACGTCGGTGTGCTCGTAGTCATTCTGGCGATCCTCGGCCTCGGCGCCGCGAAAAAGCGCGGCCTGTTGCTGGGCTTCGGGATGATCGCCGCGCTCTTCCTGCTGGTGGCCTTCGGTGGGCACACGCCGTTCTATCGGCTCTGGTTCGAAGTGATGCCGATGATGCAGAAGGTCCGTGCGGCCGGGATGGCGTTCTTCCTGGTGGCGCTCCCGATCTGCGTCTGGGCCGGCCTCGGCGCCGAGCGCTTGCTGCAGGGCGAGGTCTCATCGAAGCGGTTGAACATCGTCCTCGGCAGCTTCGCGTTCCTGGCCGTGCTTGGCCTGGCGGGGCTGCTCCAGGGGGTGACGGAAGGCATCGCGAACACCATTGCCACTGGCCTCGATCCGCGGATGGTCGCGAGAATCACGGAGCGGGTGACCAACAATGCCGGCGACCTGCGTGCCGGATCGCTCCGGATGTTGCTGGTCGTCCTTGTCGGTGGTGGTGTCCTGGTCGCCGTCCAGCGCCGTGCCCTGCACGGCGGTCTCGCTGCCGGTGCAATGCTCGTCGCACTGTGGGGCGACAACTGGAGCCTGCTGCGCCGCTTCCCCGAGTGGCTGCCGCCGGCGTCGGTCACCTATGCCGACGACCAGCTGATGACCGAGATGCGGAAGTCAGCGCACCCGTATCGGAGCTATGACCCATCTGGCGATGCGGGCCGCGCGGCCCAGCTCTACCAGGGGTCGTGGCTGATGGCCGATACGATCCCGACCCTCTTCGGTTACCACGGCAACGAGAGCCGCTTCTTCGACGAGCTCTTCGGCGGCAAGAACGACTGGCCCAACCAGTTCGCGCCGACGCTGCTCGACCTCTATGCGGTCAAGTTCATCGTCGCCAACCAGGATGTCGTGAAGGCGTTCCCCGGCTACCGGCAGACGCTGGGCCCCGTCTCGTTCAGCAGCACGACCGGCCGAGCGGCGCTCGCGGGCTACCTCTTCGAGCGTGACAGTGCGGCGCAGTGGGTCCGGATCGTCCCCGGGGCCGTGAAGGTCCCCGATGCGCAGATCATCCCCACCGTGGTGGACCCGCGCTTCCCGGTGAGCCGAGTGGTGCTGTATGACGACACGACGACGGTGCCGGGGGTCCAGACAGGGCAGGCGATCCCCGAGCCCTCCCCGGTGACGGCGTCGCTGGCGAGTTGGGAACCTGGTGCGATGAAAGTCGTACTGAGCGGCAGCGATCCGAAGACCACCTACCTGCTGGTCGCGGAGAACTGGTATCCGGGATGGACGGCGGCGGTCGATGGGACGCCGGCGCCGACCCTCCGGGCCAACCACGCGATGCTCTCGGTGGCCGTGCCGCCCGGGGCCAAGGAAGTGACGCTGCGCTACGAGACGCCGGGGTACGGGACCGGCAAGCTGATCACCCTGGGGTTGCTCGCCGGAGCGCTCCTGCTGCTGGCGGCCGGACGATTCCGGCCGCGGACCGCGAATGCCTGAACGTGCGCTGGTGGTGGTACCCACCTACAACGAACGCGAGAACCTCCCCCAGATCGTCCCGGCGATCCTGGCGCAGGATCCGCGGCTCGAGGTGCTGGTGGTCGATGACGGCTCCCCCGACGGGACCGGGCAGCTGGCCGACGGGATGGCCGCGGCCGATCCGCGCGTCCATGTGCTGCACCGGACGGCCAAGGAAGGGTTGGGGCGGGCGTACCTGGCCGGCTTCTCCTGGGCGCTGCCGAAGGGGTACGACTACATCTTCGAGATGGACGCCGACTTTTCCCACGACCCGAAGACGCTCCCGGCCTTCCTGACCGCGATCCAGGACGCCGACCTCGTCCTCGGCTCCCGGTACGCGACCGGGGTGAACGTCATCAACTGGCCGATGAGCCGGCTGTTGCTGTCGTGGTTTGCCAACAAGTACGTCCACTGGATCACCCGGCTGCCGCTGACCGACGCCACCGGCGGCTTCAAGTGCTTCCGGCGGGAGGTCCTGGCGGCGATCCCGTTCGACGAGGTGCGTTGCAACGGCTACGCCTTCCAGATCGAGATGTCGTACCGGACCTACTGCAAGGGTTTCCGGCTCAAGGAGATCCCGATCATCTTCGTCGACCGGGTCGAGGGGCAGAGCAAGATGGACAAGCGGATCGTCCGCGAGGCGGTCTGGATGGTCTGGTGGCTCAAGCTCCAGGCGATGCTCGGGAGGCTCAAGTGAGCGTGGTCTTCTTCAAGCTGACCGGTTCGGGGAACGACTTCGTGATGGTGGATGGCCGGACCACCACCCCGAGCGACTGGCCGGTGGAACGGATCCAGGCCATCTGTGACCGCCGGGACGGGATCGGGGCCGACGGCTTCGTGATCCTGACCCCGGTCGGCCCTGATGCCGTCCAGATGACCTTCTACAACTCGGACGGCTCCGAGGCTCCGATGTGCGGGAACGCCGCCCTCTGTTCGACCCGACTGGCCGCGCACCTCGAGATGGCCGACCCGGCCGGGATGACCCTGGTTACCGGGGCGGGGAGCTTCCGGACCCGGTGCGTCGGGGAAGGGCACATGGCCGAACTCAACCTCCCCGATACCGACGTGCCGGTCGAGACCGGGATCCCGACCCTGGCAGGGGAGGGGTGGGTGCGTCTCGGTCGCGTGGGGGTCCCGCACCTGGTCGTCCTCACCGAGGACGTGGCCGCGGTCGACATCCCGACCCGGGGCCGGGAGCTGCGGTTCCACGAGCGCGCCGGCGTGGGCGGAGCCAACGCCAACTTCGTGTCGAGGACCTCACGTTCTACTGGAACTGGAGCCTCGAAAGTGGATGAACCACAGTGGGCTGTCCGCACCTACGAGCGCGGGGTCGAGGGCGAGACGATGGCCTGCGGGACGGGGACCGTGACGGCCGCCCTCGCCCTGGCGGCCCTCGGCATGGACAAGCTGCCGCTCCGCTTCCGCACCGAGAGCGGGCGACTGCTGGCAGTGAATGCGACGATTGAAGGGAGCCGGGCGACCCAGATCTGGCTCTGCGGGGAGGGCCGACTGGTGGCCCGAGGGGTCTGGTTGGGCGCGTGATCACCATCACAGGAGGGTTCCGATGATCTGCATCTACGTCGCCAACACGACGGTCGAGGCGGAACTGATCCGCCAGCAACTGGAGGCCGCCGGGATCCCGGCCACCATCAAGGGCGGACCGACCCCGATGGGGACGGGGCCGTTTCCGGAAGTCTGGGTGCCGGCGGCCCAGGAGCTCCAGGCCATGGAAATCGTGGCAGACCTGGAAGCCGGCGATGCCGATGCCACCGGGAGCTCGGAGGAGCTGACGCCCTGAGCAGCGCTCGACGCAGAGAGGACGGAGGCCGCTGCGAGGCGGCCTTTTGCGTGGCCGGGGGTGACCAGTGACCAGGAACAGCCGTCCTCCCGGTCACTGGTTACTGGTCACCGGTTACTCGTCATCGACCACCCCCGACAGGGGAGGCACCGCCTGGCGTGGAGATCTGGCAGTTATCCCCACTTATCCTCATGGCTACTTAACATAATACATCTTATACGTCATATTCATATCCCAGAGTCATCCCATACTCTGAACCACCGTAACCAGTTATCTGTCAATGCTTTACAGCGTCAGCCAACAAACATTCCCCGTCGAAAACTGCCGCTGTAATCTGCTGCGCCACCCGCCACCCGACCCCAGAGCCTCCGGCGGCAACCAACCCCTGACCGGACGCGTATTGATTCGTTGGTCTCGCCGGACCTCCCCCGGTTCGGATCCGGATTTCCTCGCCCCCCTCGTGAGAACTCCATGATTCCCCTCCGCCGCCTGGGCACCGCCCTGGGACTCGGCCTCGTCCTCCTGACGCCGACCCTCCTCGCCGCCACCCCCGACCATGCCCCTGGATCGCTCACCGGACAGGTCACCGATCGGGACCGCCGTCCGGTCGCCGGGGTCACCGTGACCATCCGGGGACTGCAGCGGTCCACCACCTCGGACGCTCAGGGTCGCTACCGATTGGCCGAGCTCCCGGACGGACGGTACCGCGTCAGCTTCGCCCGGGTCGAGTTCGCCCCCCGCCTCGAGGACGTCACCATCGCCGGCGTCACCGACCTCTCGGTCGAGCTCACCCCCTCGGCGGTCGCGCTCCCACCGATCGTCGTCTCGGCGGCCCCGAGCCCTGGGACCTCGCTGACCTCCCCACTCGCCGCGACCGTGCTCGAGGGCGACGCCCTCCGTCGGAGCCAGAGCGTCTCGATCGCCCGGGCCATCGAGCTCCTCCCGGGTGGCCGTTCGCTGACCACAGGAGGTCAGATCGCCAAGCCGATGATCCGGGGCCTCACCGGTGACCGGGTCCTGGTGACCGAAGGCGGCCATCGGCTGTCGGACTACTCTTGGAGTGACGAGGACGGCCCCTCCCTCGACGCCCGACTCGCCGAGCGGGTCGAGGTGATCCGGGGTCCGATGTCCCTCCTCTATGGTTCCGAGGCACTGGCCGGCGTCGTCAATGCGATCCCGGCCGCCCTCCCCGAAGCCGGGGCCAGCACTCGGTGGCACGCCGAGCTCTCGGGCGCGAGCAACAACGCCGAGACCGGGACGATGCTCGGAGTGTCGGGGTCGAAGGGGCGCTCGGGCTATCGGCTCACCGGCCTCCTCCGCCGGGCGGCCGCGCTCCATACCCCCGACGGCGAGCTCGAGAACACCGGCTTCGTGGCCGTCAACGGCGAAGGCGCTTACGCCATCCGGAACGACCACGGCTCGGTGACCTTCCGGGTCGCGCACAATGGCGGCGAGTTCAAGCTGCTGGAGGCCAACGGTCCGGTGGAGGTCCAAGGGGTCGAAGAGGCCGGCCCGGAACGGAAGTCCCATGACGAGCGGGTGCAGGTTGACGCCGTGCGGGTCGCCGGCGAGTGGCGCCTCAACGGGCAGGCCCAGTTCCAGCAGCACGGCTTGATCGAGGTCTCCGACGATGCGAGCGGCACCCCCGGGACCGAGGCCACGGCCTTCGACCTCCGCCTCAACACGATCTCGGCGACGGCCTCGGCGCACCACGACGTCGGTGGGCCCGTCGCCTTGACCGTCGGGGCGACCGGGGTCCATCAGTCGAACGCGACGCGTGGGCCGATCCCCCTGGTGCCGAACGCCACGACAAATGGCGTCGCCGGATTTGCCGTCGCGGAGGTCCATCAGGGTCGCTGGAACCTGCTCGTCGGGGCGCGTGGTGATGCCTCCCGGGTCGAGGGAGAGCCGAACGCCACCCTGGCCTTCACCGGGGCGAGCAAGTCGTTCTCCGCCATCACCGGCAACGTCGGCGTGAGCTACGCGCTGACCGACGGCGTCGCCCTCCGCGTCAACGGCGGTCGGGCCTGGCGCTCTCCGAACCTCTTCGAGCTCTTCACGAACGGACCGAAGGTGTCCGAGGCTCGCTACGAGATTGGCGACGCCGGGCTCCGGGCCGAGGTCGGCACGACCATCGACGGGTCGCTCCGCTGGCAGGCGGCTCATGTGCGGGGTGAGGTCACCGGCTTCCGGCACCTCGTAAAGGACTTCATCTACATCGCGCCGACCGGCACCACGAATGGCGGTCTCGATGTCTATCAGTACGGACAGGCGGATGCCTTGCTGACCGGCGCCGAGGCGGAGGCGGAGGTTGACCTGGCCGACGCGTTCACGGCGCGGGCCCGGATCGACGGCGTCCACGCGACCAACCGGGAGACCGATGCCCCCCTGCCCTTGATCCCGCCGACCCGGAGCGTGATCGGGCTCGAATGGCACAATGCGGCCGCGCACCACGCCCACCTCGGCGTCGACCTCGTGTCCGTGGCCCGGCAGGACCGGCTGGCCGCGCTCGACCTCGCCACCGACGGCTACCACCTCGTCGAGATCGAAGGTGGCGTGCAGCAGGTGGTCGGTGGTCGGCTCCTCGAGATCGACCTTGCCATCCACAACGCCGGCAACGTCGCCTACAAGGACTTCCTGAGCCGCTACAAGCAGTTCGCGCTGAATCCCGGGCGCGACATCATGCTGCGGATCTCGACGGACTTCTAGCCGGCGGCGGGGCCGTCCTTCGCCACGATGTCGACGTCCTTGGTCTCTTTGAGGAAGAGGGCACCGACGATGAGCGTCATCGTGGCGATGGCCACCGGGTAGCGCAGTCCGGAGTAGATGTCTCCGGTGGCGGCGACGATCGCGAACGCCGTCGTCGGGAGGAAGCCGCCAAACCAGCCGTTGCCGATGTGGTAGGGCAACGACATCGAGGTGTAGCGGATCTTCGAGGGGAACATCTCGACCAGCATCGCGGCGATCGGTCCGTACACGAGCGTCACGTAAAGGACGAGGATCCAGAGCACCAGCACGACCATCGGCCGGTTGATCGCGGCGAGATCGGCCTTGACCGGGTAGCCGGCTTCGTCGAGCGCCTTGCCGAGCACCTCCTGAAAGACCGGTCGCCGCTCCGCGGCATCGGCGGCGGCGGCGTCGAACGACGCGATCGCCGTCGCGCCGACATGCACCACCGCCTCCCCGCCGGTCGGCAGCACGAGGTTCAGGTAGGGCACGCCACGCGCGACGAGTGCCGCCTTCGCAACGTCACAGCGTGACGTGAACTTGCTCGTGCCCACCGGATTGAACTGCACCGAGCAGTCGGCAGGATCGGCCGCGACCGTCACTGGCGCGCGCAGCTGCGCCGCCTCGAGGGCGGGGTTCGCGTAGTGCGTGAGGGCCCGGAAGAGCGGGAAATACGTCAGCGCAGCGAGGGCACAGCCCAGGAGGATGATCGGCTTCCGCCCGATCCGATCCGAGAGCCGCCCGAAGACGACGAAGAACGGCGTGCCCAGCAGCAACGAGATCGCCACCAGGATGTTGGCCGTCTGCGCCTCGACCTTGAGCGTCTGGGTCAGGAAGAACAGTGTGTAGAACTGTCCGGTGTACCAGACCACCGCCTGCCCCGCCGTCAATCCGAACAGCGCGAGGATCACGATCTTGAGGTTGCCCCACTCGGCGAACGATTCCCGGAGCGGCGCCTTCGACCGGGTTCCCTCCGCCTTCATCGCCTTGAACACCGGCGACTCGTCGAGTGCGAGCCGAATCCAGACCGAGATGCCAAGCAGGAGCAGCGAGACGAGGAACGGGATGCGCCATCCCCAGGCCTCGAACGCCTCGGTGCCCAGGGCGATCCGGCAGCCGAGGATCACGAGCAGCGACAGGAAGAGCCCGAGGGTGGCCGTCGTCTGGATCCACGACGTGTAGGCGCCACGTTGCCCATGCGGCGCATGCTCTGCCACGTAGGTCGCGGCCCCACCGTACTCCCCGCCGAGGGCGAGCCCCTGCAGCAGCCGGAGCAGGATCAGGATCACCGGGGCGGCGATGCCGATCGTCCGGTACCCTGGCAGGACGCCGACCACGAAGGTCGAGACGCCCATGATCACGATGGTCACGAGGAAGGTGTGCTTCCGACCGACCAGGTCGCCGAGTCGGCCGAAGACGAGGGCGCCGAAGGGGCGAACCGCGAAGCCGGCCGCGAAGGCGAGCAGCGCGAAGATGAACCCCGCCGTCGGATTCACGCCGGAGAAGAACTGGCGGCTGATGATCGCGGCGAGCGAGCCGTAGAGGTAGAAGTCGTACCACTCGAAGACGGTCCCGAGGGACGAGGCAACGATGACCCGACGCGCGTCACGCGAGGCGTCGAGGGTCGGCAGGGGGAGCGACGCCGCGGTCACGGGCGGGGCTCACGCATGAAGTGTGGGGGCATGTGGAGGAAAGGTGCCTGCGACAGCGTCAAGTCGGCAAGCGGCCTCGTGGCACGGTCGACGGCGCCGACGGTAGATTCGAGGATGCCAATCATCCCCCCCGCCCTTCGTGCCCTGCTCCTCGTCGGCCTGTTTCATCCCGCCCTGACATCCGCCCAGGAGATCCGTCTCGCGAACCAGCATCCGACCGTCGTGACGGCGATGGCCTCGATGCGGCAATTGCAGGCGTGGACGCTCCAGCAGCAGGTGTCGATCTGCGAGATCCCCGCCCCGCCGTTCAAGGAGGCCGCGCGCGCCGACGAGTTCAGGCGCCGGATGATCGCCCTTGGCTACACCGACACGCGCATCGACGCGGTCGGCAACGTCATCAGCCAGCTCGGCACGGGGAGCGGACCCACGGTGATGTTCGCCGCACACCTCGACACCGTCTTTCCGGAAGGGACCGACGTGAAGACGACGCGCACCGGCGACCGGATCGCCGGGCCGGGGATCGGCGATGACTGCCGCGGCCTGGCCGTGCTGCTCACGCTCGCGAAGGTGCTGAAGGAAACCGGACTGACGCCGGCGGGCCGGGTGTACCTGGTCGCCAACGTGGGGGAGGAGGGGCCGGGCAACCTGCGTGGCGTCCGGCATCTCTTCGGAAGCGAATTCCCGGGCATGATCAACTACTTCGTGTCGGTCGACGGCGGCGGCGGGGCCGAGATCGTTTCGCGCGCGGTCGGCAGTCACCGCTACACGATCTCGTTCACCGGGCCGGGTGGGCATTCGTACGAGGCCTTCGGCATGACAAACCCGGCACATGCCCTGGGACGCGCGATCGCCCACATCGCCGACCTGCAGCCGCCGGCCGGGGCCAAGACCACCTTCAATGTGGGGGTCGTGCGCGGCGGGACGAGTGTCAACACGATCACGCCACTCGCGCAGATGGAGGTGGACATCCGCTCCGAGTCCGCCGAGCACCTGCTCGAGATGGATCGACGCGTCCGGGCCGCGGTGGCGCGCGGGGTCGCCGAGGAGCTGGCGCGCTGGCCGGCGTCGAAGGCTCCGATCACGGTGCGCTACGACACCATCGGCATCCGGCCGACCGGTGGCCAACGCGACGACGCCTATCTCGTGCGCGTCGCAAAGGCGGCGGCGGGACTGCTCGATGACGGCCTCACCTGGATGCCCCGCACGATCGCCTCGTCCACGGATGCCAACATCCCGATCTCGCTGGGCATCCCGGCGATCGCGATCAACGGCGGTGGTGGCGGCGGTGGCGCGCATGGCGCATCCGAGTGGTACCAGGAAACGGCCGACGCCTGGAAGGGTCCCCAGTTCGCATTGCTGATCCTCACCGCCCTGACCGGAGTGGCTCGATGACCTTCCCCCGTTTCGCGGGCGTGGCTGCGCTCCTCCTCCTGGTTCCGACAATCGCCCCAGCCCAGTCGGGCCAGGTGGCCATCGTGATCAGCACCGAACGCGGCGAGATCCGCGCCGTGCTCGACAGCGCACGCGCGCCGATCACGGTGACCAATTTCCTCCGCTATGTGGACGCCGGGCTCTTCAGCGGGGGCGCCTTCCATCGGACCGTGACACCGGACAACCAGCCGCGCGACTCGGTGAGGATCGAGGTGATCCAGGGACGCGCGCGACGCACGACGCCGGACTCCGGCTTCGCGCCGATCCCGCTCGAGCGGACCAGCGTCACCGGGCTCCGCCACCTCGATGGCGTCCTGTCGATGGCACGGAGCGGTCCGAATAGCGCGACATCCGCCTTCTTCATCACGATCGGACCGCAGCCGTCGCTCGACGAGGGCGGTCACCGCAACCTCGACGGTCAGGGCTTCGCGGCGTTCGGCAAGGTCACCGCGGGCATGGAGGTGGTCCGCGCGATCCAGCAGGCGCCGCACACCGACCAGAACCTCACCCCGCCGATCGTGATCACGGGGATCCGCCGCGCGGCACGGTGACCCGCATCTCGGCGAGCACGGCCAGCATCCGATCACGAGGCGGAGCCTGAGGGTAGCTGCGCACCGTTGTCTCCAGCTCGGCGATCGCCTCGCGAAGATCGCAGCCATGCTGCTGCAGCCACCACATCGTTGGCAGGTACTTTTCGATGGACTCCGCTCGCACGGCATACGCCGGCGGGGACACCACGGTCGTGCGCCAGTCAGCCGCATGCTTCATGAGCAGCGGCCGGCAGAGCGCGCAGATCGTTGGAGTTGATGCGAGGTCCAGCTGCGGGAGTTCGCGCAGGATGCTCCCACGCCCGCTGGTGAGCATGGTTTCGGCATCCGCCTGGCGACGAGCAAGGCACCGGGCTCCCTCCAGTGCCTGGTCGCGGAACACGTCCCCGCGTCCGGCAACGTCCAGCCATTCCCAGAGCGGCGAGTCGGGGGTAAGCCGCTCGTACGCTTCCTGGTTTTCCCGGGCGGCCTGCTGCCGGGCCCTCACCTCGGCCGCATGTTGCTCCGCCGCGCTCTGCAGCCTGACGGCTGGTCGTCGCACGCGCATGGACGATCAGCGCGGGCCAGGGCGCGACTGCAAGCAGCGACACGATTCCCCAGACGAGGGGAGATCCGATGTCCGGCGAAAGGATCACTCGGCCCGACGGCCACGACACCCAGACGGCATAGCCGATGGCCAGCGCCGGTGCGAGGGCGATGATGGCCACCGGCCATCCCGCCGGCACGGCGCGCACGCGAAGCAGGTTGAACGCAGCCACCGCGGCAGCCCCGGAGGCTGGCACCAGCAACAGTGCGGCAAGCTGATCGCTTCGGGGCATCAGCCCCCGATGGGCCACCGTGAAGAGCAGTACGGCGATCAGGAGCCACAGCCCTCCGGCCATCAGCACGCCGAACGAGAAGGACAGTCCGTTGCCCGCAGCATCGCTTTCATTGATGGTCGCAGCCACCATGACCTCCCCGACCCAGAGCAGGATGGTCAGCCCAAGCACGACGAGACTCAGGGTCGACATGCCGGCTGGCCCTTCAGGGGTGATCGACATGCACGTGGTGGCCGTCGCAGTGGAGGCACTGGAAGAGGTACGCCGTCGGTCCGGTTTCCCGCTGCAGTGACTCCAGCAGCCTGGTTGCGGCGCCGCCGGAGATGCCCAGATCGTAGATGATGTGGTTCAGCACGCTGCCACTGAAGCCTCGAAATGCGCCCTGCAGCTCGGTCATCCCGACTGGGGCGAGGAAGGCGGTGGCATCTCCACAGCAGTCCGGCCAGACCTCGGACTGCCAGGCGCAGTAGCCGGGCGTGCGTCGCGTGATCTCGTCGATGGCGGGCTCCGGCGTCCCCTCACCAAACGCTTCGCTGTCGACGAACTCCGCCCCCAGGTCGCCGTTCGCGCTCCCATCGCCAATGCACCAGGGACAGAGCGCATCCTCGAGATCGCCTTCGGCATACACCGGTCCGGTGTACACATAGCCACGCGCCTCTCCACAGCGACGGCAGATCGCCGTTGACACAACGACACTGCCGCTCGCCAGCGGATCGGGATGGTACCGGAAGTGAGGCAATGGCATCGCGGGCTCGTCGGATAGGGAACGCATGGTCGCCTCGGCGAGTAATTGGCACGACGACCGGACTACCGCCGCGGCTCGCTCCGCCAGAAGTCGAGCCCGCCGGCCATCTGGCCCACGTCGAGCGACGCCACCCGCTCGAGTCGCTGCAGGTCGATCATCTCGAGCGTCCCGGGCTCGCTGCCGTAGCCCTCGACCGAGATGAAGGCATAGCGATCGTCGTCGCTCGCCACCGCGCCATGGGGGAAACGGCGGATGGTCGGGATGCGAGCCAATTCCCGCCCGCTCGCCACGTCGAAGACCGAGACCGACTGCGCCCGCTTGTTCGTCGCGATCAGCTTCGTACCGTCGTGCGTGAACGCCAGGTTGTAGACCCCCGTCCCCGCCGGGATCCGCCGCACCAATGCCCACGTGGCGACATCCACCTCGACGATCTCGCTGGAGGCGTTGCACGCCACGAAGACTCGGCGACCGTCCGGTGACGGCTGTGCCCAGGTCGGCGAGCACTTGCCGGCCGCAGGTGCACCCATCGCTCCCATCGCATGCGCCGCCGGAGTCCCCGCCATCCCGTGCTCCCCGCCCTTCGTCAGGATGAAGTGCCGCGCGACCGTGAACTTCGTCGCGTCGATCTCCACGAGCGCCTCGTCCATCATGCAGGCGGAGTAGTGCCTGGTGCCCGCCGCATTCACGCGCGAGCCGTGCGGCATGGTGCACGTCTCGACCCGGGCCACCTCGAGCATCTGGTCGGCGGCCACGATCGAGACCGACGAGGGGACCATGTCGCCGTGCAGGTTGAAGTTCACGACATAGACGTAGTGCCCGTCCGGCGTCACCTGCATCGACGCGGGGAACGAGCCGAGCTCGACACGGCCGAGCTGGGCGCCGGTGGCCGTGTTGTACTTCCACAGCGATCCGTTGGGCGTGCCGTGGGCGGTCGACACGAAGAAGGTCGCCCCGCCCGGCGCGACCGCGAGCCCGTGCGGACCATCGGGCTCGGTGGGGTTGAACCCGGTGACCTGGACACGCTCCGCCGTCGGCGCCCCCGCGCCGAAGCGCGCGAGGGTGATCTGGTCGGTCGCCTCCGAGGCGATCAGCACGAGGTAGTCGCGCGCCGGCGTGACTGCCATCGCACCACCCGGTGTCGGCTGCGGCACGGCCACCGGCACCGGCGTGGCGCCCGCGCAACCGAGGGCCAGGGCGGCTCCCGCTGCGAGCGGCCACCGCGTCATGGGACCAGGGCGGTGGGAGGTTGCTTCGGCTTCATCTTGATGATCCAGAGGCCGTTGTTGTCGTCGTTCACGTACGCGAGGCCATCGCGCACCACCACGCCCCACGTCATCGCCGTGTTGCGGCCTCCCGAGGTGCCGTCCATGTCGGCGGTGTTCACGTGCACCATCTCCCGCTGCTGCGCGCGCAGGTCGCCCATCAGCTCGCCCGAGATGTCGAAGGTGCGGAACCCGGCGTTGTAGGCGCCCATGTAGAGCGTGTCGCCCGCGACCCAGACGTTGTGGACGCCGCCAAACTCGGGCTCGTACCAGGCCACCGCCTTCGGCTGCTCGATGTTGGAGACGTCGATCACCTGCAGTCGGCCATACGCGCGGCCCGCCGCGGCGTCCTTGGCGCCCTCGACTTGGCTCGCCGGGAAGACCTCGTCGGCGATGAAGACGTAGTTCTTGTGCCGCCAGGCCGTGTGCGTCCCGCGAATGAAGCCGGGACCGCCGCTCGCCTCGACATCGCGATACATCGCGTTGAGATCGTACTTGTACTGGCTCACCAGGACGGGCTTCGCGGGCGATCCGCCCTTCATCCCGTTGCCGACGTCGAGGATCACCAGGCCGTTGTTCCAGTTGGACAGATAGGCGAGGCCATCCTGGATGTCGAGGTCGTGCAGCGAGTTCCCCGCCATCGGTCCCGGAAAGCGGTACTCGGCCACCTGCTTCGGATGGTACGGGTCATTGATGTCGATGACGTGCAGCGCGCCGGTGCCATCGTTCGTGATGTAGACGTGCGTGCCGTACTTCGGCTGCTGGAAGATGAACGCCGAGTGCACGCCAGCGGTGACACCCTCGGTGAACTCCGAGATCACCTTCGGGTGCGCGGGATCCTGAAGCGAGGCGATCACGATGCCGTTCTTCCGGTCGGCGGCGCCCTCGCGGGTGTGCACCAGGAAGCGGCCGTCCGGCGTCGTCATGATGTCGTTGACCCGACGGGTGTTCGCCATCAGCGAGTCGGTCACCACCGGCTTGCCAGGGGTGCTGACATCGATCGCATACATCCGGTCGCCGCCGCTGCCGGTCCCGAGGTAGAGATTCTTCCCGTTCGGATGCAGCCAGACTTCCTCGGTGCTGAAGAGCGTGCGCGGCAGCCGCCCCACGATCTCGGCCTGGCGACGCACGTCGCGCGGGGCGAGGCGCACCGTGGCCACCGCGCTGCGCTCGCCGAGGTTCGCGACGATCGTGTAGGTGCCGGCCTCGTAGCCGACGAAGGCTCCATCGGCAGTGATCGCGCCCTGCCCCGGCGACATCGACCAGGTCGGGGTGAGGCCGGTGATCGCCGCCCCCGCGGCGCTCCGGACCTCGACACCGAAGTGGAGCACGTCACCGGTCTTCGCGGTGGTAATCCCGGGCGTCACCGCGAGGCTCGCGATCTGTGCCCGCACCACCTCGACCGGGAACTCGGCGGTCGCGATGTTGCTGTTCACGAAGTTGGGGCCGGCCTCGCGGCTCAGCGCGGTGCCCGCCCGGATCACCGCCTTTCCAGGACTGACCGCCGTCACGACGCCGGCCTCGTTCACCCGTGCGACCGCGGGATTGAGGCTGGTCCACAGGATCCGATCGCCGGTCCGCGGGTCGTTGTCCTTGGAGAATGCCGTGGCGGTGAGGCCGACCCGCTGTCCGATCGCGAGGCGGTTGGGCGCCTTGTCGATCGCGATGCGCGCCGGCGCACCCGGGAGCATCGGCACCTCGACCCGCTCGGTCACCGGCGCCGTCCCGGGGACGGAGGCAATCACCGAGATCGGGAGGCGGCCGGTCGCGCCGGAGCTCACCAGTCCGTCGGCGGTGACCCGACCCTCGAACCGCGCCCCCGAGGCCAGCACGAACCGCAGCGTGACATTCGGCACCTCACGCCCCGCCGCGTCGAGGGCGCGGGCCTTGAGCCGGAGCGTGTCGCGTGCCGTCATCGACGGATTCGCGGGGGTGATCTCGATCCGCGCGATCGGAGACGGGGGAAGCCCTTGGGCCGGGGCCTGAGTCTGGCCTTGCTGGAATGCAGCGAGGAGAAGGAAGCCGAGCATCGGAAGTACCTGTCTGGGGGAAGGCAGGAAGATAGCGTCTTCCCGCGGCGCGGCGAGAGCCGCGTCGGACTGGGTAGATTGGGCATCCCCCGGGTGGCCCGACTGCGCCCGCCCCTCGACCGCACCGCCCGGAGTCTCCGTGACACGCTGGCTTCTCCCCTCGATCATTCTTGTCACCGCCTGCGGTGGAACCCAGGACGCCTCGACGGCGACGGCGAGTCTCGAACCGACGAAGACTGACTCCGCCGGCATCGTCATGCTCCGCCATGAGGGCGACCCATTTGGCCGCGCGCCGAAGCTGACCCTCGACTCCACGCCGCTCGCCGAGATCAAGGGGTCGGCGGAGGATGCGGCCGCCGACATCTCCACCATCGCCCCGGCCCTCTTCCTCGCCGACGGCCGACTGGTCGGTCGTGATCAGCAACGACAGGTGATCGTGGTCTTCGGCGCCGACGGCGCGAGCCGCAAGGAGTTCGGACGACCGGGCGCCGGTCCCGGCGAATTCGGCGCGATCGGCAACATCGTCGCCGGGGGTGGCGACTCGCTGCTGGTCCAGGACTACGCCAATGCTCGACTCACGGTGGTCGATCCGGTCAGTGGCTTGGGTGCCGAGTATCCGCTGGCGAAGGCGATGGCCGACGGCGGCAACGTTCTGATCGGCGCGACGGACGGCAAGTTGATGTTGTACGGCCTGAACATCACGTCGGGGGCCGAGGTGGCCGCCAGCTCGCCGTCGGGGATCAAGGGCGTGCTCTTCAACCCGACGGGCGACGACGCGCGACGCGCCTTCACGACCGGGCCGGCGGAGAAGCCGGCGGACGCCCCGCGCGTCGTCGAAGGGAACAGGCGGGATGATGATGATCGGGACGCCCATTCGGGTGAAGACGTTCGAGTCGTTCCCCACGGCCTTTGCCTGGGGCGGCCGCTTCGTGGTGGCCGACCCGAACCACTTCCGGATGGAGATGCGGGACACCAGTGGCGCGCTGCAGCAGGTGCTGATGGTCGCCCAGACGCGTCAACCGGTGACCGAGAAGCTCCTGAACGACAACGCCTCGGAGATGATCGCGCAGTTCACCGGCGCGAGCAGCGGTCGGGCATCGACGATGAGTGTCGGCGCCACGCGCGCGATCGGTGGCGGAGGAGCCGGCCCCGACACCGCGGAAATGCGCAAGAACATGCTGGCCAACGAGCACGCCGACTCGCTGCCGCTGTTCGAGCGGACGCAGGTGACCCCGAACGGGACGCTCTGGGTGGTGGACTATCCGATTCCGGGCGCCGACGGCTGGGCGGCCACTGCCTTCGCGAAGGACGGGCGCATCCTCGGCCGGCTGGTCGAAGCGAAGGGCGCCGTGCCGCTTGCCTTCGGTGACGATCGCGTGGTCTTCCGCAGCGAGGATGACCTCGGCATCGGGACCTTCACCATTCGCAAGGTCAATTTCCCGAAGTAGCCGCGACTCCCCTGCCAGAAACAGAACGCGGCGCCCGATGGGCGCCGCGTTTCGTATTCGTCAGGTGGTGCGTCGAGCACCGGCCCGCTTCACCCCTGGCCGATCGTCATCTCCGCCAGCCGCACCTCGGCCTCGGTCTTCGCCGCGGTCTCGGCATACTTGTCGAGAATCTCGCGGTAGCACTTCATCGCCTCGTCCTTGTTCTTGGCCAGACGGAACGCACGACCGGCATCGAGCAGGGCCGACGCCTTCAGGTAGTCCGAGGTCGCCTCGTCGGCGGCCTTCCGGTACGCTGCGGCCGCCTCGGCAAACTTGCCGGTGTTCTCGTAGCCGCTGCCCAGGAGCCCGTTGGCCGGCGAGGCGTACAGGGCGGGCGGGTTCGTCTTCAGGAAATCGAGCAGCGAGGCGATTGCGAGCTCGGTCTGGCCGCTGACCAGCCGGGCCTGCGCCACGCCCAGGGAGGCGCTGTAGGCCGCCGAGGTGCCGGCATAGGTCGTGACGACCTTCTCGAACTGCGCCACCGCTTCCGGCAGGTTCCCCTGCTCGGCCGTGATGCGGGCCGTCTCGAGCGCCTGGGCCGCGAAGGCCTCCTTCCGCTTCCCGGCCGTGATCGCGAACCAGATCCCGAGCGCCACCACCAGCACCGCACCGCCGGCGATACCGAGCACCTTGACGCGCTGGGGGGTCAGGAAGGGCCCGTCCGAATGCGCCAGCGGGGCGGCATCGGGGGTCATCGTCGAGGTGTCGTCCGAAGAGGTTGCCATGCGACCTGTCGTGTAAGAAGCCCTGCCACTGGCCGGAACTGGCCGATACAGCCTCCAAAGATGGCACAATGGCGGGATGGGCGCCAGATCCCGGCCCCCTCCCTTGCCTCCGCCGCCCGGCGGGGCGTCCATTCCTCCCAGCCCCGACCGGAGCACCGCTTGCTGGCGAACTACATCACGCTCTCCCGCTTCCCCCTCCTCCTCGCCAACGTCCTGATCCTCTACTTCGGCTCCCCGCCCCTCCGGCTGGCCGGCGTGGCGCTGCTGCTGGTCGGCCTCGGGCTGGATACCGTGGACGGCATGGTGGCCCGGAAGAGCGGCCAGACGACCCTCTTCGGCTCCGTGCTCGACATCGCCGCCGACCGGACCTACGAGCTGGTGCTCTGGGCCGTCTTCGCCGACCTGGGGCTGATCTCGGTCGTGATCCCCCTGGTCGTCATCGCCCGGACAACGCTGACCGATGCCTTCCGGAGCATCGGGGTCGCCCAAGGGGTCGCCCCGTTCGACCAGCACAAGTCGAAGCTGGGCAAATTCATGGTGGGATCTCCCTTCATGCGGACCGGGTACTCGATCAGCAAGATCGTCACCTTCACGCTGCTGACCCTCGCGCAGGCCCTCGGCGGTTACCCGAGCGACCATGCACTCGCCGGGTACGCACCGACGCTGCTGCAGGGCGGCCGCTGGCTCGCCTGGGTGGCCCTCACCTTCTGCGTCTTCCGAGGACTCCCCGTGATCATTGCCAATCTCCGTCGCTATTGGGGGATGCCTGCGGCCGCCGCCTCGATGCTCCTCGCGCTGGCGCCGGTCGCCGGACTCTCCGCGCAGCAAGGTGCCGCCCCGGCGCCGCTGCCGACGATCGCCGCAAAGACCGCGGGATGGACGCGGCTCCCGGGCTTCGTCACCATGTATCTCGACGAGGCCAAGGGGACGCTGGCCCTCGAGCTGCCGCGGAGCGGACTTCGCGCCCTCTTCATCGCGGAGCTCGCGACCGGGCTCGGCTCCAATCCGATCGGTCTCGATCGTGGCGCCAACGGCCCCACGTACGTGACCCGATTCGAAGCCGCGGGTAACGCGGTCCGGGTGATCTTCGAGAACTGGAACTACCGGACGCGCGGTGATTCCCTCCACCGACGCACGGTGGACGAGGCCTTCCCGTCGAGCATCTCCGGCGCATTGCCGATCATCGGCGCCGAGGGCGACCGCGTGCTGGTCGATGCGACGGACTTCGTGCATCGTGACTGGATGGAAGTGGCCTCGACACTGCAGCGGAGCCAGGAAGGGAGCTACACCGTGGCGCGCGATCGTTCCGGGGTCAATCGGAACCGGACGATCGGCTTCCCGGGAAACAGCGAGATCGACGTGTCGCTGACCTTCACGACGAGCGGCAACCCGGGGCGCACGGTCGAATCGATCGTCCCCGATGGGCGGGCGTTCACGCTGCGCCAGCACCTGACGCTGCTCGCACTCCCGGATGACGGCTACACGCCGCGCCGCTTCGATCCGCGCGTCGGCTACGGCGCGACGGGCTTCAAGGACTACTTCGAACCGATCCAGGGCGACCTCACGCAGCGCTGGATCGCGCGGCACCGGCTGCAGCGCCGGGATCCGGCGAACCCCGCGTCGCCGATCATCAATCCGATCGTCTACTACATCGACCCCGGCATTCCGGAGCCCCTCCGCACCGCGACACTTGAGGGTGCGAAGTGGTGGGAGGAGGCGTTCGCGCGGGCCGGCCTGCCGGGTGGCTTCCGCGTGGAGTATCTCCCGGCCGGCGCCGATCCGATGGATGCGCGCTACAACGTGGTGCAGTGGGAGAACCGCAACGAGCGCGGCTGGAGCATCGGGGGCGCCGTCGGCGATCCGCGCACTGGCGAGCTGCTCAAGGGGATGGCGCGGATGGACTCGCACCGCGCCCGCACCGACTACAACATCTACGCGGCCTTTTTCGGCGCCGAGGCCGCCGCGGCCGACACCGCCTTTGTCCTGGCCCGTGTGCGCCAGGTCACGGCGCACGAGATCGGCCACACGCTCGGACTCGCCCACAACTACATCGCCTCGACGTACGACCGCGGCTCGGTGATGGACTACCCTGCCCCGCGCATCCGCATGTCCAACGGCCGTCCCGACATTTCCGCGGCGTACGACGTTGGCCCCGGGGAATACGATGTCTGGGCCATCCGCTGGGGCTATGGCATCTGGCCCGCCGCCGTCGAGGCCGACTCGCTGCGCGCCATCGTCGCCGACGGGCTGCGCAAGGGCTACCGTTTCCTCTCGGACAACGACGCCCGCCCCGAATCGGCAAGTGACCCGCGCACCAATCTCTGGGACGACGCCGCCACCGCGGGCGAGTTCCTGCAGCATCAGATGGAGGTGCGCCGCTGGGGCATCGCACACTTCGGGGAGCGCAACATCCGCGACGGCGAGCCGATCGCGACGCTGCAGGAGCGCTTCGTCCCGCTCTACTTCTGGCACCGCTTCGCGATCAACTCGCTGGTCAAGACGGTGGGCGGGATGGAGTACGCCTTTGCCGTGAAGGGTGACGGCCAGCAGGCCACGCGCCTGGTCCCGGCCGACCAGCAGCGCCGCGCGCTCGGCCAGTTGCTCGCCACGCTCGAGCCGTCGGAACTCGCCATCCCCGACTCGATCCAGACCTTGATGGCCCCGAGACCAGGCGGCTACCCGGAATCGGTCGAGCTCTTTGCCAGCCGGAGTCGCCCGGGCTTTGATGCCCTCAGCGCGGCGAGGACGCTGGCCCAGTTCACGGTCGACGGACTGCTCCAGCGCGAACGGGCGGCCCGCCTCGTGATCGGCGCCGCACGCCAGCCGGCGCAGCTGACCCTCGACGAGGTGATCGATCGCCTGGTGGCCACGACGTGGCGCGGGCCCGCCGTGACGTCCAGCGACGCCGCGCTCCGCCGAGTCACCCAGCGCGCGGTGGTCGACCGACTGCTGGCCCTGGCAGCCGATCGCGACGCCGCCCAGGAGGTCCGCGACATCGTCGAGCTGAAGCTGGTCGCGCTCGGCCCCGACGCGAAGGCGCGCTCGGCGGCCGGCCCCGTCGCCGCCCGCGCCCACTGGGCCGGCATCGCCGCGGACATCACCCGGTGGCGGGAACGGCGCGAACTGCCGACGCCCTCGCCGGCGCTCCGGGCCCCCCCGGGCGACCCGTTCGGCGACGACGGCCGCCCGTGACGGGACAGGGGTGCATCCGTCGCGCCGCATCGGGCGAACCGAGGGGAGTCAGCCGGCTTGCGTCCCTCATTCGGAGTGGCAATGGGCACTGCCGTGGCCCTCTCGATGCCTGTGCGACCCCACGCTGCCGCGAGTCCACCCACCCGAGGTGTGTCGATGGCTGAGGGTGATGGTGGAGATCTGTTCGACCGCATCGCCCGCGGCGATCAGCGCGCGGTGGCCGACTGTGTCCGGACCTTCGGTGGCCTGGTGCAGGCGCTGGCCAAGCGATGGAATCATGATCCGGCCGACGCCGAGGATGCCGTGCAGGAGATCTTCATCGACCTCTGGAAGAGCGCCGGACGGTACGATGCCGCCAAGTGCTCGCCGCGCGGCTTCGTCGCGATGATCGCGCGGCGCCGTCTGATCGATCGCGCGCGTAAGCGCGGCCGCGCCCCCGTGATGGTGGCGATGCCCGACGACTTCGACCAGGCGTCCGAGACGACCGGCGCGGCCGAGGTGCTTGAACACGGAGACGCCGCCCGTCGGGTCCTGGCGGAGTTGACGCCGATGCAGCGACGGATGCTCGAGATGACGCTGCTCGAAGGGAAGACGCACGAGGAAGTTGCGCTCGAGACCGACACCCCCCTCGGCACGGTGAAGTCGCATGTTCGCCGCGGGCTGCTCCGGGCCCGGGCGCTGATGGGTGTGGGACCGTCCACCGAAGGAGGTGCTCGATGACCGACCATGCGCACCCTTCCGACGACGAGCGGATCGAAGCCGAACTGGCCGCCGCGCTCGTGGCCGACGAGGAGACGCCGCTGTCGGGCGCGCTCGCGGCGAAGCTGATCGCCCGTGGCCAGGCCGAGGTGGCCCCGGTGGTCGACCTCGCTGCTCGGCGCCCCACCGGCATGCCGGCATGGACCGGGTGGGCCGCCGCCGCCGCGATCGCGCTCTGGGCGATGGTCGGCCGCAACCCGTCCCAGCCCGCGGTGGTCGACCCGACGCCGGCGGCACTGCGCACGGCATTGCTGGCGAGCGCGGGCGAATTGGCGTGGACACACGGCCCCGACGCAGTGGCCGACAGCGCCCACGGTGACGTGGTCTGGAGCGACTCGGCGCAGGCCGGCGTGATGCGGTTCCACCAGCTCGCCGCGAACGATCCGACCAAGGAGCAGTATCAGCTCTGGATCTTCGATGCGTCGGGCGACGAACGCTATCCGGTGGACGGCGGGGTGTTCAACGTCGCGGCCGGTGCCCAGGAGACACTGGTGCGGATCAACCCGGCCATCAAGGTGACGAAGGCGACGCTCTTCGTGGTCACGGTCGAGCGGCCGGGCGGTGTGGTCGTCTCGGATCGCTCCCGGGTGGCGCTGGTCGCGAAGCGCGGCGCGTAGCGGTCCGGCGAAGGCGGGATGCACAACGGGGCGACGCGTGATGCGTCGCCCCGTTGCGTTGCTGCCGGTGCCGCGCGCCGTTACGGCTTGGCGGGCGGGACGGGGGCGGTGAAGGTCACCTGGTCGCGACCCTTGTCGACGGCCGGGATCCCCTTGACCATCCAGTCGGGCGCCGGCATCCCCTTCAGCTTGTTGTCGAAGAACTGCTGCATCCGCATCGCGATGTCCTTCTGGTTCGCGCGCGAGGCCGGGTTGTGCACGTCACCGTTGTAGTTGATGAGGTACACCTCCTTGTTCAGCCGGCGCATTCCCACGAACAGCTCGATCCCCTGCCACCAAGGCACCGCGTCGTCCTGGTCGTTTGCCATGATGAAGAGCGGCGTGGTCACGCGCTGCAGGTGGAAGAGCGGCGAGTTCTCGAGATAGAGATCCTGCGCCTCCCAGAGCGACTTCCCGATGCGGCTCTGCCCCTTCTCGTACTGGAAGGCGCGGGCCAGCCCCGAGCCCCAGCGGATGCCGCCGTAGGCCGAGGTCATGTTGGAGACCGGTGCGCCGGCCATCGCCGCCGAGAAGAGGTTGGTCTGCGTGATGATGTACGCAGCCTGATACCCGCCCCAGGACTGTCCCTGGATGCCGAGCCCCTTCGGGTCAACGTAGCCGCGCGCCAGGAGCATCTGCACGCCGGGCACGATCGACTTCCGGGCACTCTCCCCGGGGTGACCCTCGGCGTAATGGATGTCCGGCATGAAGACGAGGTAGCCGTTCGAGGCGTAGTGGGTTGCGTTGATGATGTTGCGCCCGGTCGGCGGGACGTAGCTGTACAGCCCGTCCGAAAGATCCTCGTAGTTGTACGCGATCAGCGGATACTTCTTCGACGGGTCGAAGTTCTCGGGCTTGTAGAGGATGCCCTGGAGCGGCACGCCGTCCTCGCTCAGCCAGCTCACGAGCTCGGCAGTGCCCCAGTTGTATTCCTTCTGCCAGGGGTTCAGGTCGGTGATCTTGGTCATCTGCGTCAGCGAGGGCCCGACCCAGAGGTTCGGGAACTCGATGAAGGTGCCGCGCGTCATCGCGTAGACGTCGGCACCCTTCGCCTTGGTCGGCTGACCGTACGCGTAGTCGCCGAAGATGATCTTCTCTGGCACGGCCTTGGCATCGAGGCGATCGCGGTAGAAGCCGCTGCCCTTGGTCGCCTCGGAGAAGGCGCGGAAGTAGAGCGGCTTGGCCGGATCGAGGAATCGATCCTCCTCACGGTCCCGGTTGAGGTCGACCAGCCGGAACGACAGCTGCTCACGGCGGCCGACCGAATCGGTCACCATCACCGGCGCCTTGACGCCGGTCGGGTCGAGCTCCCAGACGTCGAAGCGATCGTAGATCAGGACCGACTTGTCGCCCTTGGTCCAGCCCGCGACGCCCCACGCAGCCGGCTCGTCCGGCGTGCTCCACGTCTCCTGGTCGAAGCGGACGCCCTTCACCTGCGCCGTCACGTTCAGGAGCTTGTTCGTGGCGAGCTGGTAGGCGTACCAGTTCCCCTTGTCGAAGTAGTAGGCGTACTTCGCGTCGGGCGAGAGCTGGCCGGCCGTCTGCACCTGGGCGGCGATCTGCCTGCGGACGCCGGTGACGGGATCGACGATGTAGATGTCGTTGCCGCCGCCGCCCCACATCTTCTCGATGTCGTAGCGCACCGAACTCGTCGCGACGCCGACCTTGGCGTCATCGGAGAGCTGCACGCCGCTGACCGTGTCATCGGCGAGCTTCACGAGCCGCTTGTCGCCGACGACGGTGGTGGTGTCGCCCTTCTTGGCCGGCTTCTTGGCCGCGGGCGCCATGGCGAGATGGAAGATCGTCTGATAGCTCTTGGTCCGGTCACGGCCGGCACTCAGGAGCTGCGCCGGCTGGAGCTGCGGATCCTTCCAGTGCCATAGGTCGAAGCGCGCCTTGCCGTTCAGCGAGTCGGCCGGGATCGTGTCCGGCGCGGGGGGCGACATCGTGAACTGCAGTGCCGTCCCGTTGCGCGAGAAGGTCGCGGTCGTGGTCGCCGGAATCCGCAATCCGGTGGGCACCATCGCGGGGGTGATGAGTGCGGTGGCGGTCCCGGTCTTGAGCGAGCCGACGTAGATCGTCCCGACCGGCTCCGGCTTGCCGAACTCGGCGCCGGCATCGGTCGTGAAGACGAACTGCTGCTGGGCCCGGTCGAAGTTGAAGCCGCGGTAGTTGCCGGGCTGCTTCATCACCGTCGTGGTGGTGCCGGTCGCCAGGTTGCGGATGAAGATGCCGTCCTGCGTGGAGTCGCGCGATGCGATGGTGTAGACGAGGACCTTCGCGCTGTCATCGAACGTCGACGACGCGACGTAGGTCATCTTCTCCTCGGCGCCGGTCACCATGTTGCGCAGCACGATCGTCGAGCCGTAGGTCCGCCGCGGACCGGTCGATGCGGCCGCCCCGGCAGCGCCACGGCCTCCGGCCCCGCGGCCACCCGCCGCGCCAGCAGCGCCACGACCGTTCGCCGTGCTGTCACCGGGCACGCGGACGGAATCCGGCGTATAGATCATCCAGTTGCTGCTCTCCTTCGCGAGCCGCGGACTGCGCGCGCCAGTGATGGCGGTCTGGACACCGGTGCGGAGATCGAGGATCACGAGTGCGCCCTTCGGCGTCGCCGTGTCGGGCGCCGCGGCCGGCGGTGCACCGGCCGCCGGCTTCGGCGCGTTCTTGAGCGCGGCGACGGCCTTGGCGATCCGATCAACCTCTGCCTTGGTGGCCTGCGTCGTCGCGATCGCAAAGCGACCGTCCGAGGTCAGCTGACCGCTCCCACCCGCCGCAGCACCACCGGCCGGGGCGCCGCCACCCGCCGCACCGCGTGCCGGCACGCTGTTGTTGGCGCGCGCGATGTAGCCGAGGGGGATGGTGTACTCGGTGGTGCCGGTCGTGGCACGCACCACGTACCGACCATCACCCACCTGCGGGCGAATGGTGTAGGCGGCCCAGCGGCCGTCGTTCGAGAGGGCCGGGGCGCCGATCGACTCCCAACGGTCCCAGTCAGCCTGTGTCAGCGCCTTCTTCTGGACCTGGGCATGCAGCGGGATAACCACGGCGGACAGCAGGAGCAGCGCACGAAGGCAACGCGATCGCATCGAGACACCTGGGAACGGGGTGTGGAGGTGGGGGGACAAGCTCCCGAATCTAACGTCCGGGGCAGCCGACTGGCACTCTAGAGGTATCGGGCGATCGCCATCGCGACGGTGGCGGTGAGCAGCAGCATCGTCGAGAGCCCCCCGAACCGGGTCGCCCGGCCGCGCGCAGCCGCGATCTCGGCCTGCAGACGGCTCCGCTCGCCATCGTCGGCTGCCGACGCGAGCTGGGCAATCAACTGCCCAGCGCGCATCCCGCTCGGCCGACTCACCAGCATCGCCACGGTGAAGCCGACGATGGCGAGGAGGCCGCCGACGGCGTAGGTGTGGCCGGGCCAGGTCAGGAACCACGCCTTCGTGAAGCCGCCCGAGGCGATCCCGAGCAGCCGAACCCCGGCCAACATCGAGACCACGGCGATCCAGGGCATCAGGCGGAAGAGGCGCTGCTGCGGGATGGCGGCCATCACGGGGCCGGCGCCGGGGCCGGCCTGGGCGGTCGCGGGGAGAAGGACATAGTGCATCATGCAGACACCGCCTACCCAGACGACGCCGCAGACCACATGGAGCAGACGCAGGACAATCATTTCACCGGACATGGGAGGGGGCTCCACGGCGAAGGGGCCCCGGCCTCATCCTGAAGCCGACGCCCCCCGCCTGAAGAAGAGGTGGTGCTACTTGGCGGCCAGGTCCCGCACCGCCGCAGAGAGGGCCCGCACCTTCAGGGCATCCTTCGAACTGCCCGCGTCACCGTTGATCGTCGCGGCGAGCGCGCTCAGGGCGTCACGCCGGGCGGCGCCATTGGCCTGCTCGGCGCGGAGCAGCGCCTGGCGGATCGAGGTGATCCTGCTCGACGAGAGCCCGCGCGACCGCTCGAGCTGGTCGGTGTAGGCCCGGGCGAGCGCGAAGGTCGGCGCCCAGGTGTACTTGGGCTGGCCCTGGGTGTTGAGGTGATCGAGCACCACCGACTTGGCGGCATCGATCTCGTTCTGGGTCAGGTTGGCGTTCGGCGTGAGCTCGAAGATGTCGAGGCCGCGGGCGATCTCGGACGAGACGATCACGCCGTTGTACCAGTACACCGACCAGGAACCACCGTTGCCGGCGTGATCGGCCGCGACCGGGCCGCGGTCGAAGAAGGCGATCTCGGTCGGGTTCGACGCGTCGGTCCAATCGAAGACCGAGATGCCGCCCTGATACCACGCCTGCACCATGATGTCGCGGCCCGGCACCGGGATCAGCGAGCCGTTGTGCGCCACGCAGTTCTCGAGCGAGGTCTGCGGCGCGGGCATCTTGTAGTAGCTGCGGAACTTGAGCTGACGGTTCTCGATCGTGAAGATCGCGTCCGCGCCCCACTGCTTCGGATCATCGGCTCGGCACTTCGGGCCGCCGCCACCGCCCCACTCGTCCGAGAAGAGCACCTTGGTGCCGTCGTTGTTGAACGTCGCCGAGTGCCAGTACGAGAAGTTCGAGTCGGCGACGGCCGCGATGCGGACCGGGTTGGCCGGATTGCTGATGTCGAGCAGCAGGCCGTACCCCTCGCAGGCGCCGCCCGCCAGGCCGATCCCCGGATACACCGTGATGTCATGGCACTGCGTCGGGCCCGGACGCGGCCCCGTCGAGCCGGCCGCGGGCGCGCCGACCAGCTTCGCGATGATGCCCGGCAGCGCCGCACGGAGCGCGGCGCTGTCGGCACCCGTCGCCGCTCCCGTGCCGCCCCGTGCCTTCACCACCGAGTCGAGCATCGGCCGGATGAAATTCGGCGGGACGATCATCTCCTCGCCCCCGATGGTGGCGGTGTACGCACCGGCCGCCTTCGCCTTCGCCATGTCCACCGCATCGGCCGGCGACGCGCCGTGGCCCTTCGGTGCGGTGAGGTCGTTGAAGATGCGCGGCGATGACACGATCGCGGCCTTCGACGGATCGGCCAGCGGCACCTTGATGACTTCGATGCGGAAGAGTGCCGAGTTCGGATCCTTGTCGGGCGTCGTGTTGACGCAGCCCGGGAGTTCATCCGCCGGGCGGACGCCGGCCGAGCCGGAGATGTAGACGTAGACGTTCGCCTTGTCCTTCGGGTCCTCGAGCACGGTGTGCGTATGCGAGCCGCGGCAGGTCTGGACGTTGCCGACGTTCTTCGGGTTCTTGATGTCGGAGATGTCGAAGATCCGCAGGCCGCGGAGGCGATCCTTGCTCACTGCCGTCGAGACGCCCTGCGCGCCGCAGTCGAGGCGGCCGGTGTTCCCCTCGCCGGAGACGAAGAGAAGGTTCTTGTACACCGAGACGTCGCTCTGCGAGGCCGGGCAGAAGAAGGCCGTGGTGAGTTCCGGCTTCGCCGGGTTCGAGATGTCCCAGACCTGGTAGCCGTTGTAGTTGCCCTGGATCGCGTACTTGCCGGTGAAGGCGAGGTCGGAGTTGGTCGACCCCTCGAACTTCGGCGGCGACTTCGTCGTCGAGGCGAGCCGCATGTTCCAGCTCGCGGTCGCGGCGTCATAGAGACCGGCCTTGAGTCCGACGCGCGGATCCGGGCGCGGGGCGGCCGTGAGCGCCACCGGCGCGGGCGATGTCGAGCCGCCGCCACCACCGCCGCCGGCGCAACCGGCCAGGACAGCGGCGCCGAGCAGCAGCGCAACACGGGAGGAACGGATCGTCATGGAGGACTCCTGGGGGTGGAGGGAAACGGAACGGCTCACGGAGCGCGCTTCTCGAAGATGATCGTCGCGAGCATACGCTCCATCCGGGCGATCTCCGTCGTCTGGTCGGTGTTGACGTCGGAGGCAAACTTGAAGACGGTCTCGTTCTGGCCGGCGCCGTCGGTGGCGAAGAGGTCCTTCACCATCGAGACGGCCCCGCGGTGGTGCTGGATCATGAACTGGAGGAAGAGGCGGTCGAACTCGAGCCCGCGCGCCTGGTCGAGCTCCTTCATCTGCGCAGCCGTCAGCATCCCGGGCATCAGCATCTCGTGCTGCATCCCGCCCATCTCCATCATCATCGGGCCACCCTTCGCCTCGGGCACGGGCAACTGGCGGTCACGCAGCCAGCGCTGCATGATGACGATCTCGTCGCGCTGGGCGTTGATGATCCGGCCCGCCAGCACGCGCATCGACTCCGAGGCGCCGTGGGTCGGGGCCATCTGGGCCATCTCGATCGCCTGGGCGTGGTGGCCGATCATCCCGGTCATGAAGTGGATGTCGGCGGCGGTGTACGGGTAGCGGAGGCTGTCGGCCCGGGCGCGCGCGATGCTCGCGGCGTCGCCGCCCAGGATCGCCGGCGTGGCGACCGCGGCGGGCGACACGGGGGCGGGCCGGGCGGAGGCGGTGGCGCACCCGGTGAGCGCGAACGCCACAATGGCCCAGGGTCGTGACGGCAGAGGCATGGTGCTCTGGCCCCTCGAGAAATGTGCGGTGGTTGGTACGATACTCCGGCCTGACACCCGGCTTCATGCCCCCGGGCAGATTCGAACTGCCGACCTGACGCTTAGGAGGCGTCCGCTCTATCCAGCTGAGCTACGGGGGCGCAGCCGAAGAATCTAACGCCGCCGCCATCCGGCCGAATGGGGGGAGACCGCCGTCCGGCTACCCGCGAGCCGCGCATGGAGGGACGTCGGGCCATAACGGCTCTGACGCATGAGTGCCGGTAAAGGTTGCAAAGGGGAACACCGTCTGCCTCACCCCGCCGGTTGCCGCCTCGCGCGCCATCCCTTGAGCAGCTCCAGCGCGATCGGCAGGACGCTCACCGCGATGATCCCCAGGATCACCAGGGAGAAGCGCTCCTTCACTGCGGGGATGTTGCCGAAGCCATACCCGATCCAGACGAACGACGTCACCCACGCCACGGCCCCGACGACGTTGTAGGCCAGGAAGCGGGGATAGGTCATCGTCCCGATGCCCGCAACGAACGGCGCGAACGTCCGGATGATCGGGATGAACCGCGCGAGGATGATGGTCTTGCCGCCGTGCTTGTCGTAGAAGGCCTGGGTCTGCTCCAGGTACTCCTTCTTCAGGAAGCGGATGTTGCCGGAGAAGGCTCTGGAGCCAATCGACTTGCCGATGTGGTAATTGACGCCGTCGCCGAGCACGGCGGCGACCACCAGGATCAGGTTCAACATCCACGGGTTCAGGTCGCCAAGCGCCGCGAAGGTTCCGGCCGCGAAGAGCAGCGAGTCGCCGGGGAGCAGCGGCATGATGACCACGCCGGTCTCGACGAAGACGATCAGGAAGAGGATCCCATAGGTCCAGCTGCCGTACGTGCGCAGCAGCTCCCCGAGATGGACATCGAGGTGCAGGAAGTAACCGACGATCGTCTTGAGGAATTCCATTCAATCCTGCGGAGAAAAGCCGAACTCGCCCAGCAACGGGACGAACCGGACGTCATGGATGGCCTGCTCGGTATAGCCGGGGCCTTCGGCGTCGCGCGTGACCAGCGTGAGCACCTGCCCTTCCTGCGAGCCGACGGGAATCACCAGCCGCCCGCCGGGCGCCAGCTGCTCGACCAGCGGCTTCGGTACCGCCGGCGACGCCGCGGCCACCACGATGCCCTGGTACGGCGCATTCGGCTTCCAGCCGAGGGTGCCATCGGCGTGCATCACCGAGACGTTCTCGTACTCGCCGAGCGTGCGTAGCGTCTCGTGCGCGCGCCGGGCCAGCTCGGGAACGCGCTCGATCGAGAAGACGCTCTCCGCGAGCATCGAGAGCAGCGCCGTCTGGTACCCGGAGCCGGTGCCGATTTCGAGCACGCGCTCGCGGCCGGTCAGGGCGAGCAGCTCGCAGGAACGCGCCTGCACGTAGGGCTGGGAGATGGTCTGGCCGTTGCCGATCGGGAGCGCCTCGTCCTCGTACGCGCGATGGCGCAGCGACTCCGGCACGAAGTGATGGCGCGGCACCGTGGCGACGGCGCGCAGCACCGCCATGTCCCGGATTCCCTTCCGCTGGAGCGCCTCGACGAGCGCGGAGCGGTAGCCGACGTAGCCGTCGCTCACGCTACTCCTCCAGTCGCCATCCGCGGACCGTCTCGAGGAGGGTGTGGTTCGTGAGGTCGAGCTGCAACGGCGTCACGGCGATGTAGCCCGCGGCCACGGCGGCGTGGTCGGTGTCGGCATCGCCGCTCCAGGTGATCGTCCCGCCACCGATCCAGAAGACCTCGCGGCCCCAGGGATCCTTCTGCCGGGCCACGGACCCCTCGAAGACGCGCGAGCCGAGCCGGGCCACCTTGATCCCCTTCACTTCGTCGGCCGGGATCTCGGGGAGATTGATGTTGAGCAGCGTGTTGCGCGGGTACTCGCCGAGGGTCGTGATGCGCCGGACCAGCTTCGCGAGGATTGGTGCGTAGCCCGGCGAGCAGGTCCTCGCGCCGGCCCGCGAACGAGATCGCCACGCCCGGAATGCCGAGGACGACCGCCTCCATCGCCGCGGAGACGGTGCCGCTGTAGAGCACGTCCTCGCCCATGTTCGGGCCGTGATTGATTCCCGAGAAGACGAACGCCGGTTGCTCGGGCATCAGCGCCTCGAGCGCAAGCAGCACGCAGTCGGTCGGGGTGCCGTCGACCTGCCAGCTGCCGTCGGGCCGCGCCACCGGACGGAGCGGCCGCGTCAGCGTGAGCGCGTGGCTCTGCGCGCTCTGCTCGCGGTCGGGGGCAACGACGGTGACGTGCGCCACCGTCTGGCATGCCTCGGCGAGGACCTGGATGCCGGGCGAGAGGATGCCGTCGTCGTTCACGACCAGGATGTGCATCTCACCCCACCTCTTCGTCGGCCGGCTGCGCGCGGATCGCGGGCTCGCGTCCTTCGAGCACCGCCAGCACGTCGTCGAGCGAGGCGCGCACTTCCTGCACCGTCTCCCAGCGCATCGCCGCCCGCGCCGCGTTCTTGAGCTCGCCGGTGCGGCGGTAGGCGTCGAGTCGCTGGCGCGCCCCCTCGATGGTGAACTTCTCCGTGTAGAGGAGATGCTTCACCAGCATGATCATCTCGACTTCGCGCGACTTGTACACGCGATTGCCCGAACGATTCTTCGCCGGATTGAGGAAGCGGAACTGGCTCTCCCAGTACCTCAGCACGTGCGGCTTGAGATCGGTGAGGGCGCACACCTCGCCGATCGAGAAGAACTGCTGGACCGGATTCGGCAGGGTCATGTCCATCGCTCCGCCTTGAGCTCCCGCTCCATGAGCACCCGGATCGCCTCGCGGGGCGAGGCGCCCTCGTACAACACCGCCGCCACCTGTTCGGTGATCGGCATCGGCACGCCATGCTTCACCGCCAGGCGCGAGGCGCCGAGCGCGGTGTTGACGCCTTCCGCCACGTTGCGGTGGGTCGCGCGGTATTCCGCCAACGTCATCCCCTGCGCCAGCAGGACGCCCAGCTGCCGGTTCCGCGACAGCGCGCCGGTGCAGGTCAGGATGAGGTCGCCCATCCCGGCCAACCCCGCAAACGTCTCCGGCCGTGCCCCGAGCGCCGCGCCAAGCCGGGCAATCTCCGCCAGGCCGCGCGTCAGCAGCGCCGCGCGCGGATTGTGGCCGAGCCCGAGCCCCTCGAGGATTCCGGCGGCAATCGCCATCGTGTTCTTGAGGCTGCCCGCCAACTCGACGCCGGTGACATCGCTCCCGGAATAGACGCGAAAATAGGGGGTGCTGAAGAGCTGCTGCACCTCCTCGCAGGCGGCGTGATCGAGCGAGGCCGCGACGATCGCCGTCGGCTGCCCCTCGTGCACCTCGTCGGCGAAGCTCGGCCCCGAGAGCGCCACGAACGCGGCCTGCGGCAGCGCCTCCGCCGCGACATCGCTCATCAGCGCCAGCGTCTCGGTCTCGATTCCCTTGGTCGCGCAGACGAGCCGCGTGCCCGGCCGCACAAGCGGCGCCGCTCGCTCGAACAGCGCCCGCGTGACATGGCTGGGCGCCACCGAGCAGATCACCGGCGCGTCGCCGATGACGGCGGCGAGATCGCTGCTCGCCACCAAGCGCTGGTCGAGCGCGGCGTCCGGGAAGTAGAGCGGGTTGCGGTGCTCGGCATTGATCGCGTCGGCCACGTCGGGCTCATGGGCCCAGAGCTGCACGTCGTGCCCCTTCCGCGCGAGCAGGTCGGCGAGCGCCGTGCCCCATGCGCCGGCACCAAGCACCGCGACGCGCGTCACGCCGCCGCTCCGTGCTTGGACCGCCCCGCCCCGAAGCGGTTCTCCGTCCCGGCCATCAGGCGACCGATGTTGGCGCGATGGAACCAGATCACCAGCGCCGAGAGCACGGCGACATACGGCACCGCGGCCCGATGCGACGGATGGAGGAACCAGACCGCCGGCGGCAGCGCCAACGCGCCGAGGATGCTGCCAAGCGAGACGTAGCCGCTGAGCTTCGTGGTCACGACCCAGACGAGCAGCGCCACGAGGAACGCCCACGGCGCGAAGCCAAGGACGATGCCGCCGCCGGTCGCCACGCCCTTGCCGCCCTTGAAGCCGACGAACACCGAGAAGACATGCCCGAAGACCGCGACGACGCCGAGCAACAGCGAGCCGATCTCACCCGCGCCGGCCCACGGCCCGAAGAGCGCGACCGGTACGGCGCCCTTGAGCATGTCGAAGAGGCCGACGGGGATGGCGTAGCGCCAGCCGAGCTGCCGGTAGAGGTTGGTCGCGCCGAGGTTGCCGCTGCCGACGGTACGGAGGTCGATGCCCTTGAAGCCCTGCGCCACCCAATGCGAGGTCGGAATCGCCCCGAGCAGGTACGACGCCACCACCGCACCGAGCAGCGCCGCCGTCAATTGCGGTTTCCCCGGCGGTTGAGCTTGAGCCGGAGCGGCGAGCCGGTGAAGCCCCACGCCTTCCGGAAGCCACGGATCAGGTAGCGCTGGTACGACTCGGCCACGTGGTCCGGCCGATTGCAGATGATCACGAAGGTCGGCGGCGCCGACTCGATCTGCGTCGCGTAGAGCAGCTTCACTTCGTCGCCCGCGGCCTGCGGCGGCGCGGCGCGTTCCAGCAACGCCTCGAGCACCGTGTTGACCTCGGCCGTCGGAATGCGACGCTTCCGCTCCTCGGCGACCTTGGTGATCAGCTCGAGCACGTTGCGCACCCGTTGCCCGGTGAGCGCCGAACCGTACAGGAACGGCACGAACTCGAGGAAGGGCGCCTTCTCGATCAGTTGCTCCTGGCCGCGCTTGGCGGTGTTGGCATCCTTCTCGGGGATCAGGTCCCACTTGTTCACGTACACGATCACGGCGCAGCCGGCGTCCCACGCCTTGTTGGCGATGCGCAGGTCCTGGTTGTGCATGCCGCGCTCGGCGTCGACCACCAGGAGGCAGATGTCGGCGCGGCCGATCGAACGCTCGGTCCGCATCCCGGAGTAGAACTCGAGGTCTTCCTCGACCTTCGCCTTTCGCCGCAAGCCGGCGGTGTCGATGAAGCGGATGATCCGCCCCTCGTGCGCGAAGTCGGTGTCGATCGAGTCGCGCGTGGTGCCGGCGATCGGCGTGACCACGAGGCGCTCCTCGCCGAGCAGCTTGTTCACCAGCGACGACTTGCCGGCGTTCGGGCGGCCGATCACCGCGACATCGATCCGCTCGGTCTCCTCGTCGTCGTCCGACTCGGGGAGGAGGCGCACGACTTCGTCCAGCAGGTCGCCGCTCCCCTTCCCCGTCGCGGCGGAGACGGGCCACGGCTCGCCGAGGCCGAGCGAGTAGAAGACGAAGCGGGCGTCGCGGTCGGCGATGTCGTCGAGCTTGTTCACGCCGAGAATCACCGGCTTCCCCGAGGCCCGCAGGCCGGCGGCGATCTCGGCATCGATCGGGTTGATGCCGTCCTTGCCGTCGACCAGGAAGATCACGACGTCGGCTTCCTCGACCGCGCGCTCCACCTGCGCGCCGATCGCCTTGTCCATCGTGTCCTGCGATCCGGGGACGAGGCCGCCGGTGTCGACCAGCCAGAAGTCGACGCCGATCCAGTTTGCCTCGCCGAAGTGACGGTCGCGGGTGGTGCCGGCCTTGTCGGAGACGATCGCTTCGCGACCACCGACGAGGCGATTGAAGAGGGTGGACTTCCCGGTGTTCGGGCGTCCGACCAGGGCTACGGTGGCTCTGCTCATGCGGGCAACGGCTCCATCAGGGCGTCTACGAAGGTCCGCGACAGCCGCACCGGCATCGGCACCGCCTCGGCAAGGGCGGTGACACTGAGCGAATCAATGAACAAACCGGCGTCGTTGACCGACTCGCCGGGCAGCAGCGCGAGGTCGATCCCCTCGAGCGCCTGCAGGGCGTCGCGCATCGCGCTCCCCGGCAGCAGGCCCGCGGTGGTGACCCGGCGACCGAAGAGGTCGTTCTCGACCAACAGCAGGGTGAAGGTGGCGCCGGTCGCTTCCTCGAGCGGGCCGAGCACCATCGGCATCAGCGGCGCCATCGAGGTGCCGGTGACCACGGCGATCCGGCGCCCTTCCCAGCCGCGGAGATCATCGGCGCCTTCCCGCACCTGCTCCTGCAGCCAGCGCACCGAGCCAACCCCATTCTCGACCTGGTCGAAGGAGCCGTAGCTCTCGGCTGGCGGCAGATCGAGGTGCGCCCGCAGGTAGAGCTCGTCGGCCCCGTAGGCCCACGCGGTGCCGCGCTCGGCGCGGGCACGAGCCGACGCGGCCTCGACGAGCAACACGGCCTTGCGGCACTCGGCGTCGTCCGGTTCACGCACGAGGTGGTGCTTCGAGAACTCGGTCAGCCCGACGGGCACGACCGACACCGACAGGACCGACGGTCCGAAGGCGTACAGCTCGTCGAGCGTCTGCTTGAGGGCGTCGCCGTCGTTGACACCCGGCGACATCACGATCTGGGTGTGGAACTCGATCCCGTGGTCGGCGAACTCCTGCATCTGCGGCAGGATCTCGGGGGCCTGCGGATTCCGGAGGACCCAGCGCCGGATGGCGGGGTCGGTGGCATGCACCGAGACGTAGAGCGGCGAGAGCCGGTACTCGATGATCCGGGCCGTGTCGTGCGGCTTGAGGTTCGTCAGGGTCGCGAAGTTGCCGTACCGGAACGAGAGGCGGTAGTCGTCGTCGCGAATGTAGAGCACCTCGCGGACGCCGTCGGGGTTCCCCTCGACGAAGCAGAAGTCGCAGCGATTGGCGCAGCGCCGGATGCGGGGCGGCTCGACTGCCACACCCATCGGTTCCTCGACCGGACGTTCGACGACGACCTCGTACGCCTCCGCGGCCCCTGGCTCCTGGAAGACGAGGGTGAATTCCTCGTCGGCCGTCAGGAACTCCCAGTCGAGGAAGTCTTCGAGTTCGCGCCCGTTCACCGAGTACAACTCGGTGCCCGGCACCAAACCGAGCTCCTCGCCGATCGAATCGGGTTGGACGCTGGTCACCTTGATCACGGGAGCCGCCAGAGGGAGTTCTTCACGCAGTCAATATGTCGCTATGTTGGCCCCCTGACAAGGGTTAAGGGCTCTCACTTCAAGCGAGTTCGCGGCCGGAACCCTCCCCAAAGGCGTCGGGACGGGGGTGTGCACCGTGCGATGGGGGCAAAACGAGCGATCCCGGACCACCCTTGGGGTAGTCCGGGACCAAAGCGGGAAACGGGGTTCGAACCCGCGACCCTCAGCTTGGGAAGCTGATGCTCTACCAACTGAGCTACTCCCGCGAGGCCACCAAGATAGCGCGGCAGCCGACGCCGATCAACGGCGTCGGCTGCGCACCGGCGTCACTTTGCGGTGTAGCGCCAACCGTGAATGTCCGCGCCGCTGACCTCGAGCTCGATCGCGTGAGTGGCGCCGGCCTTCAGGGCCGGGATCGCCACTTCCTTGGTCGCCACCACGGCGCCCGTCGCATTCAGGAACTCAAACGTCAGCGTCTTGGCCGTTGCCGGCAGCGGCTTGCCGCCCGGGGTCGTCGCCTCGAGGCCGGTCGCGGTGCCCAGCAGCTTGGCGCCGTCCTTCCGTGCCTGGAAGTTGTCGATCGAGACGTTGGTCGCGACCCCGACGAGCTTCTCGACGGTCTCGATCAGCTTGGCCTGGTCGTTCGCGGCCCGATACCCCTCACCCAGGAGCTTCATGTTGATCGTGTTTTGCGGCTCCATCGCCAGCAGCTTCTGGGCGGTCTCGATCAGCTTCGGCCCGTTCTTCTCGGCCAGGTACACGTTGGCCAGGTTGAACAGCGCGTCCCGGAAGTACGGCTCCTTCTCGAGCGCCTTGCCGAAGGCGTCGGCCGCCTCCGGGTACTTCTTGTCCTGGAAGAGGTTCACGCCCATCTGCATCAGGTCGTTCGCGGTCGCCGAGCCATCGGCGAGGGCGGTCGTCAGCATCGCGGACTCGATCTTCGCCGCTTCCTCGGCCTGCCCGCTCAGCCGCAGCGACGAGGCCATCGCCTTCTTGACCTGGGCGTCGTTCGGTTCTGCCGCGAGGTACTTCCGGAACTGCACCACGGCCTCGGCGTGCTTGTCCATCGCCTGGTACATCGAGCCGAGGTTCACGATCGCCGCGAGCTTGTCCTTGGCGAGGCGCGGGTCGTTGCCGCTCTTTTCCACCGCGAGGTTGAAGTAATGCGCCGCGGAATCCGGATGATTGGTGTTGGCGAAGAGAATGCCGGTGTTGTAGAAGCCCTGCGGATAGTCACGCGAGATGACCGCCGCCTCGCGGAAGAGCACGAGCGCAGTGTCCATCTTCGAGGCCTTCATCGCATCGCTGGCCGCCATGATCAGCGGCTGCCAGGCGCGCTGGCGGTAGCCCTTGACCTCCTCGGCGCAATCCGGGGCGACCTCACTGGCCTTGGTGAACGCGGTGTCGGCGCCGACGAGGTTGCCGAGCAGGAGCTCGGCGCGGCCGAGGTAGTACCACCCCGCCCCGCTCTTCGGGTTGGCCTTCACCGCCTCGAGGGCCTGGTCGCGGGCCTTCTTGACGATGCCGATGCGCTTCTCGTCGTCCGGCCGGGCTCCACCCTCGGCGCCCTCGACCGACGTCTTGAGATACATGCCGGCACTGCTGGTCCGGAAGTCACCCTTGAGGGGGCAGAGGGGCGCCTGGTAGCGGCCGCCGGCGAAGATGCGCATGACGCGCGTGTTGCCTTCGACCTGCGCCGTCAACGGGAGGGCCACCACGGCCAGCGCCGCCACACCAACGAATCCGAACGTCCTCATCGCAGCTCCTTGGCTCGATGCGCCGATCCACACGGGAATCGACAAGGGGATGGAAGGCCGCCGCCGTGGCGACCAGACTGATTACGCGCTCCGGCCATGGCCGGTTGTTGCCGTCTTCCTGCGTGGGGGACGCCTGAGGGCAGCCCGAGAGACACGGCGACTCCCCCTCAAGAACCCCCAAATATCAATCAAAGGATGGGGCCGAGCAAATCCTCGGGCGTGCGGTAGAGCCATCCCGCCCCGGTGTTGAAGACGACGATCCGTTCCCCGGCGCCCAACTGCCCCGCATCCCGGAGCGCCACGGCGGCCGCCAGAGCCGCCCCACCCTCCGGCGACCAGTCCACCCCTTCCTCGCGGGTTCCGCGCGCGGCGAACTCCGCCATCGTGGCATCGGGGATCGCCGAGACGCCGCCGGCACTCTCCCGGAGGATCCGGAGCATCAGCTTGTCGCCGAGGGGCCCCGGAACCCGCAGGCCGCTGGCGATGGTCCAGGGGTCGGCCCACGGCGTGGCCGTCTCGCTCCCGTCCTCGAACGCCTTCACCATCGGGGCGCAGCCGGTGCTCTGGACGGTGTAGAAGCGAGGCATCGGGGAGGTGACCCACCCGGCCTCGCGCAGCTCGTGGAACGCCTTCCACATGCCGATCAGCCCGGTACCGCCGCCGGTCGGGTAGAGGATCGCGTCGGGCAACTCCCACCCGAACTGGAGCGCGAGCTCCAGGCCGAGGGTCTTCTTCCCTTCGATCCGATAGGGCTCGCGCAGCGTGCTCAGGTCCATCGCCCCGCTCTCGGTCGCGTAGGCGCGCGACGCCTTCCCGCAATCGCCGATGTGGCCGTCGAGCAGGATCAGCTCGGCGCCGAAGGCGGTGATCTGGGAGAGGATGGTCCGGGGCGTGGTCTTGGGGGCGTAGACTCGAACCTGCGCCCCGGCACGGGCCGCATAGGCTGCACTCGCAACACCCGCATTGCCGGCGGTCGGAATCGTGAAGCGGGTCGCCCCCGCAGCGACCGCCCGCGTGATCGCGGCGCTCAGCCCTCGCGCCTTGAACGCACCGGTCGGGTTGGTCGCCTCGTCCTTGACCCAGAGGTTCGTGAAGCCCAGGCTCCGCTCCAGGCGCGGCAGCCGGAGCAACGGCGTGTCCCCTTCCCCGAGCGAGATCGGCTCTTCGTTGGCACCAAGCGGCATGAACGAGCGGTACCGCCACATGCCGTGGCGCCGGCGCACCTCGGCGCGCTCGATAGTGCTGTGCACGCGGTCAGGATAGCGGACCAGCCAGGGGCGGCCGCAGGCCGTGCAGACCGACGGCAGGCCATCGGGCGCGGCGACAAGCCCGCAATCGGAACATTCGAGATGCCAGTCCATTCAGCTCCCCTTGAGGGCGTCGAGCAGTTTCTGTGCGCTGGTGGTCGAGAAGCCAGGCAGCGCGGCAATGTCGGCGACGGTCGCGGCCTTCACGCCGGCGAGCGAGCCGAAGGTCGACAGCAGCAGCCGTCGCTTGGTGGCTCCGATCCCCGGGATGTCGAGCAGGGCCGACGTGATGGTGCGCTGGGTGCGTCGTTTGCGATTGTAGGTGACGCCGAAGCGGTGGGCCTCGTCGCGCGCGCGCTGGAGCAGTCGAAGCGCCGCGTTGCGTCGCGGGAGGCGGATCGGGTCGCTGCGGCCGGGAAGGTAGATCTCCTCGTCGCGCTTGGCGAGCGAGGCGAGCGGCAGATGGTCGAGTCCCAGCGACTGCAGCGCATCGAGGGCGGCCCCGAGCTGCCCCTTCCCGCCGTCGATCACGACGAGATCGGGCAGCGGCTTCTCCTCTTCGAGGCGTCGCGTGAAGTAGCGGGTCACCACCTCGTGGATCGCGGCGAAGTCGTCCTGCTGCCCGGGCCCCTGGATCTTGAACTTGCGATACTCCGCCTTCCGCGGCCGGCCGGCCTCGAAGGTGACCAGCGAGCCGACCGTGTCCTTCCCCTGCGCGGTCGAGATGTCGATGCAGATGAAGGTCCGCGGCACCGTGGTCATGCCGAGTTCGCGGCCGAGCAGGTAGACCGGATCCTCGACCCGCTCCTCGGTCTCGAAGCTCTCCATGCGGAGGCTCTCGAGCAGGTGGCGTGCGTTCTGGTCGGCGAGCTCGCTCCAGCGCGATCCGAGGCCGCGCTGCGGCACCGCGATCCGCGCCTCCGGGAGCAGCTCCTCGACGCCCTCGAGCTCGCCCGGCAGGAACGGCAGGAGCAACCGGCGCGCCTTGCCGGCGAGTGGAACGTACCACTGCACCAGCAGCGCCTCGAGCGCCTCCCCGTCCGGCACCTCATCGACATTCTCGAGGAAGCGGTGCTCGCGACTGATGACCCGGCCGTCGCGGATGCGCAGCAGTGCCCCGACCGCATCGTCGCCGTCGCGGGCGTACCCGATCACGTCCGCGTCGCCGGTGCCGACCACGTCGACCGTCGCCGGCGTCTCGACCTGTTCGAGCCACTTCAGCGTGTCCCGCATGTCCTTGGCCCGCTCGAAGTCCTCCCGCGCGCTCGCCTCGTGCATCATCGCCCGGATGCGCACCTTGAGGTCGACCGTCCGGCCGTCGAGGAAGTCGGTGACCTCGGCGATCATCGCGCGGTACGAACTCTCGCTCTGCCAGCCGACGCACGGCGCCTTGCAGCGGCCGATGTGGTAGTCGAGGCAAGGGCGTTCGCGGCGGTCCACCGGAATGTTGTCGCTGCAGGAGCGCACCGTGAACATCCGCCGCACGATGTTGAGCATCCGGCGCATGTCGCCGACATCGGTGTACGGACCGTAGTACTTCGCCTTCGGAATGTCCCGGCGTCGGGTGGCAAGGATGCGCGGGAACGGTTCGCCCAGCGTGACCGCAATCGACGGGTAGGTCTTGTCGTCCTTCATCCGCACGTTGAAGCGCGGCTGGTACTCCTTGATCAGGTTGTTCTCGAGGAGCAGCGACTGCGCCTCGTTGGCCACCACGATCGTCTCGACATCGGCGATGCGACGCTGCAGCAGCCGGTGCTTCGGCGAATCGGGAAAGTCAGTCGCGAAATAGGAGCGGACCCGGGTCCGGAGCTTCTTCGCCTTGCCGACGTACAGCACCTCACCCTCGGCGTCTCGCCAGAGGTAGACGCCGGGGCCGTCGGCGAGGGTCTCCAGCTTGCGGGCCAGCGCCTCGGAGATCATCGCCGGACGCGTCGCACCAGGCGCGACGTGAGCACCGCGGCCTCGGGAATGTCCATCGAGTGGGTGGCGAGCAGGTACGTCACGCAAAACAGCGGCACGACGACCGCGGCCATGGGCAGCGGCGGCAATCCCCCGGCGAGCAGACGACCGCCGGTCGCCACCACACCGGCGAGGAGCGCGGCGCCCCAGAGCTTGGCGAGCTCCACCTGCGGCAGCGAGAACTGGCCGATCCGCCGGCAGAGCCCGCGCCGGAGCAGCATGAACTCGACGTGGCCGGAGATCCCCGCCGTGAAGGTCAGCCCGACCACGCCCCACTTCTGGTCGATCCCCAACCATCCCGGCACCAGGAGGGCCGCGATCGCGCCCAACCCGCTGGCGAGGCCCACGCGGATCAGCGCGGCGCGCAGCGGCGTCCGCGTGTCGCGGAGCGAATAGAACGCCGAGGCGTAGAGTCTGGCGAGCGTCGACGCCAGCAAGCCGGTCGCGGAGCCTGCGAGCACCACCCAGACGTACTGCGAATCGTTCGCGGTGAACTTGCCGCCCTGATAGATCGCTGCCGCGAGCACGCCTCCGAGAAAGAGAAAGGCGACCGCGGAGGGGACGATGTAGAAGGCGAGCCGCTGCGTGGCGGCGTCGAGACGGACGCGGAGCGAGCCGGCGATGGTGTCGGTGTCACCGCGCTCGCGCGACATCTCGGGAAGCTCCGCCGCCGAGATCGACATGCCGAAGAGCGAGACCGGCAGCGTGTAGAGCACCTGGGCCGCGGCGAGCACCGCAACGGCGCTCGTTCCCAGGAACTGGGCCAAGTAGAGGTCCACGAACGCGACGAACTGCAACGCACCGCGCGAGAGCAGCGCCGGGAGGAAAGTGGCGAGCACGATGCCGACTTCCGGCACATCCCCCCACCCACGGAACCAGATGGCGCCCCCGACCTGACGCACCATCGGCCACTGGACGGCGACCTGCAGGAGTGATCCAGCCACCGAGCCCCAGGCGGCCCACACCACGACCCGGTCCATCCCGCCGAGCGCGCCGACGAACACGACGGTGACGATGATCGAGAAATTCCAGACGACTGGCGCGGCGTACGAGAGCAGAAAGCGGCGATGCGAATTCAGGACGCCGAGGCACCAGGCCGACAGGACCAACATCCCGGCGCCGGGAAAGAGGATCCGGATCAGCTGCTCCATCAACCGCCGCTTCTCGCCGGTCCACTCCGGGGCCAGGAGATTGGCCACCGTGGGCGCCGCGAAGACGCCGCCAAGGACGATGACGGCCACGACCAGCGAGAGAATGCTGAGGACGGCGCCCGCGAGCCGACGGGCCTCGTCCTCGCGGTCCTCGCCGAGGAGGCGCGAGTAGCTCGGAATGAAGGACGCCGAGAGCGCGCCCTCGCCGAAGAGGTTCTGCAGGAGGTTCGGGACGCGGAAGGCGGCGGCGAAGACGTCCGCGGCATCCGAGAGGCCGAGGTAGTGCGCCATGACGCGCTGCCGAATCAGCCCGGCGATCCGGGAGAAGAGAATCCCGGTGCCGACCAGCACCGACCCGCGGTTGCGCTGGATCACCGTTCCTCAGGCGACCGCGTCCGGGGCGGCCGCGATCCGTCGTCGAGCAGTCGCTGGAGGAACTGGTTCTCCTCGCGCAATTCCGTGACGGTGTGCTGGAGGATATCGACGTCCCCCTCGAGCAGGTCGAGGCGCTTGGTCAGGTCGGCGATCACGGCGTCGCGGCGGGTCCCCGGCGTGGGCTCACGCTCGAGGCGACGGCCGAGGGCACGACCGATCGGTGAGTCGACGATCAGGGCGACGATCGGAATGCAAAGCGCCACGATCAGGACCACCGAGATGATGCTCACGCCGACCACCTCGCGGCCCATCGGTCGGTGGCCTCGACAATCAGGTCGAGCCAGCTCCGGCCGTAGCGCGCCAGGAAGGTGGCCGCGGTGAGGTGCCGCTCCTGTGGCGCCCCGCCCGGGCGCAGCGCATCGAGCACCCGGCGCAACTGCGCGTGCGCGATGTCGTCGCGCTTGCGCAGGTGGCGCTCGAAGAGGCGCTCGAGGTCGTCGGCCACCGCGGTGAGCTTGCGGCCACGTCCGGCAACCGCCCGATCGAGCACTGGGTCGAGCGCGTGGCCCTCCTGCCCCAGCACCTGCTCGGTGGTCGCGATGGTGTCGCGGAGCGCGGCAAGCTGCGCGGTCACGGCCGCCGGCAAGTCGCGTCGGAGGATCGCCCGCGCCAGGGTGCCGTCGTCGGCGAGGACGGCCTCGGCGGTGACGCCGAGTCGCCCCAGCAATCGCTCGACCCACGGTTCGACAAGGGTGCCGCCCCAGCGCGGCACCGGCACCTGCGGCGTCGTACCGAACGCGGCATAGAGCGCCGAGGCCTGCGCAGTCAGGTAGCGATACTCGCCCGGGCCGGCGACGTACGCGACCGTGGGGACGATCCGCCGTTCGACCACGGGCCGGAGCAGCACGTTGGCAGAGAAGCGTTCCGGTTCGCGGTCGAGCAGCGCCTCGAGCTCGGCGAGCGTGAAGCGATCGCCGCTCCGGCGCGCGCGGAAGTCGTCGCCCTCGACGAGGAGTCGCTCGCGCCCTGCCGCCGTCTCGAGGAAGACCAGCGTGGCCCCATCGCCCGCGCGAATCCCGGTGCCGGCATCGGGGAGTGCGGCGAGCGTCGCATCGAGGGCGGTGGCGTCGCGGAGCGCCTGGGCCAGCAAGGGACGCTGCACCGCCTTGACGGCGGGATGCGTCGCGTCGAGACAGGCGACGCCGTAGGGTCCGAGCAACTCGGCCAACGCGCCCGCATACGCGGCGTGGATCGTCGCGCCCGCGACATAGTGCCGGGCGAGCCATGCCATCGTCGTGTCGGTGTCGGGCCCTGGCGGCAGCGTCCGCGCAAGCTTGTCGAGACCTTCGCCGATGCTGTCAGGCAGCGGCTCGCGCGACATCGGATGTTGCACGGCGTCTGCCGGTCGCGCGGGCAGTCCCCATGCCTCGAGGCGGCCCTGCCCATCGAGCCACGCGGCGCTGCTCGCCTCGCGATGGTCGTGGTCGTCGCCGGCGAGCCAGAAGAGCGCCACCGCCGGGCGGCGCCACTCCGCCTCGAGACGGCGCGCGAGGGCCGCGGCGGCCAGTGCCTTGTGGATCGTGTAGATCGGCCCGGTGAAGAGGCCCGGCTGCTGCCCCGTGGTCACCACGAGCGTGCCGGGCGCGTGCAACCGCGCCAGCAACGCGTCGCGCTCGACGCACGGCGCGATGGCCGCGTCGAGCGTCCGGTCCCAGGTCGCCGTGGTCGGCGTCAGCGCAGGGATCGGCGCGGGTGCGCCGCCCAGCAGGTGCAGGTCGTCGGTCACGCGTCGCGCTCGCCGCGGTGGTAGGGCTCGCCCCGCAGGATGGTGCCGGCGCGGTAGAGCTGCTCCACCACCACGACGCGCGCCAGTTCATGCGGGAGGGTCAAGGGGCCGAGGCTCCAGCGCGTGGCGGCGCGGGCGCGCACCGACTCGGAGACCCCTTCGGCGCCCCCGATGACGAATGCCCGGTCGCGGGCCGCGAGTCGCCATCCCTCCAGCTGGGTGGCGAGTGCCTCGCTGGACCACTCGGTGCCACCGACGTCGAGCAGCACGACGTCGGTCGAGGGCGGCAGCGCCTCCAGCAGGCGCTTCCCTTCCTCGTCGCGCTGACGGGCCGGCGATCCGGCGCGGCCCGCTTCGCGCACCTCGCGCTCCTCGACCGGCAGGTGCCGGCCGAGGCGGCGGAGGTAGTCGTCGCAGACCTCACGCAGTGCGGGACGCAGCTTCCCTACCGCGATGAGGGTCCACTTCATCAGGCATAGAGCCCGCGCATGCGGTGCATCGAGGCGACCCGGTCGATCGAGAGCATGTAGGCGCCGATTCGCATCGACACGTCATGCTCGGCCGCCATCGCCGCGACCTCGTCGAAGGCGTTGACCATGATCTTCTCGAGCCGCTCGTTGACGGTCGCCTCGTCCCAGAAGTAGCCGCCGCGGTCCTGCACCCACTCGAAGTACGAGACGGTCACGCCGCCCGCGTTGGCGAGGATGTCGGGGATGACGTAGATCGCCCTTGGCGTCGAGGATCGCGTCGGCCTTCGCGGTGGTCGGGCCGTTGGCGCCCTCGCAGATGATCTTCGCCTTGATCGTTCCCGCGTTCTTGCTGGTGATCACGTTCTCGAGCGCGGCCGGCACGAGCACGTCGCAGGTCGAGCTCGAGGATCTCCTCGTTGGTCGACCGGCTTCGCCCTTCGGGTAGCCCTCGAGGAACTTGTGCTCCTTGACGCCACTTGAGCGCAGTCGTTCACGTCGAGGCCCTTCGGGTTGTAGACGCCGCCGGTCGTGTCGGAGACGGCCGACGACCTTCATCCCCTCTTCGCTGCATCAGCTGCGCGGCGATCGAGCCGACGTTGCCGAAGCCCTGCACCACGACGGTGCGCGCCGGCGACCTTCATCTTCTTCCGCTGCAGCGCGCGGCGCGTCACCACCAGGCAGCCGCGACCGGTCGCCTCGCGGCGGCCGAGCGAGCCGCCCATCGCCACCGGCTTGCCGGTGACCACGGCGGTCACGGTGTGGCGCTTGTGCATGGAGTAGGTGTCCATGATCCACGCCATCACGCGCTCGTTGGTGTTCACGTCGGGCGCGGGGACGTCGGAGTCGGGTCCGAGGAGGTCGATGATCGCGGAGGTGTAGCGGCGGGTCAGGCGCTCGAGCTCGCCGGCCGACATCGAGGTCGGGTCGCAGATCACGCCGCCCTTGGCGCCGCCGAACGGGAGGTTGACGACGGCGCACTTCCACGTCATCCAGGCCGCGAGCGCCTTCACCTCGTCGACGGAGACGTTCATGTCGAAGCGGATGCCGCCCTTGGCCGGCCCGCGCGAGGTGTTGTGCAGGACGCGCAGGCCGGTGAAGACCTCGATCTCGCCGTTGTCGCGCATCACCGGAATCGAGACGATCAACTGCTTCTCGGGCGCGCGCAGCACCTTGTAGAGCCCGGGCTCGAGCTTGAGGCGACGGGCCGCATCGTCGAACCGGGTCATCATCGCCTCGAACGGGTTCTCCTCCGAGGCGAAGCGACGATCCTTGTCCGGCGAGATGATTTCGTTTGACTTGCGCGACTTCGGGCTAGCCATGATGTCAGACTCCGGTCCGCGGGGGACCTCAGGGTTCGGTGGTCAGGCGTCGTGCCGGACCACTCGGTCGAGCGCGGACCGCAGGTCTGCCTCACCCGCCTCGAACGTCACCGCGAGCCGGGCAACGAGCGGCTCGGGGACGGAGGCAGGCCAGCGGTCGCGCAACTTGACGGCATCCTTCGCCGTGATCACGACGTGGTTGGCGCGGCGCGCCGCATGGGCGAGCCAGGCGACATCCTCGTCGCGGAACTGGTGGTGGTCCTTCCAGGTTGCCACCTGCACCTGCGCCCCCGTGCGCTTGAGCTGCGTCACGAAGGCCTCCGGATCGGCGATCGCGCTCGCGGCCACCACCCGCCGTCCCTCGAGCATGCCGATCGGTTGCTGCTGCCCACTGGTGAGTCCTTCGAGCACTGCAAGATCGAGGCGCACGATCGCCACCGGTCCGCGGACGCGGGGGGCGAGCTGGGCGGCCAACTGTTGCGCGGTGCCCGCGTCGGCCCGCTTGCGCGTCACGATCAGCCCGTCCGCGCGGTCGAGCGCCGCATACCCTTCGCGCCAGGGGCCGGCCGGCAGGCGCCACGGCACCGCACGACTCGTCTCGGCGCTCACAAGGCAGAGGTTGAGGTCGCGCAAGACGTCGAGCCGTTGATACGCATCATCCAGTACCAAAACGTCCGCCCCCGCGGTGAGGGCGATCGCCGCGCCTGCCAGACGGTCAGGATTGGCCACGACGATCGCCTCGGGAACCGCTTCGCGATGGACCAGCGCCTCGTCGCCGCCGACGCCGCGGAGCAGGATGCCCGGTCGATGCCCCCCTGAGACATAGTGAGACGCGACCCATCCCGCCAGCGGGGTCTTCCCGGAACCGCCAACCGAGAGATTCCCGACTGCGACGCTCGGCAACGGCAGCGCGTGCTGCGCCAGCCAGCCCCGCGTGTAGAGCAGCTCCCGCACCGACATCCCGGCCTGCCAGAGCCCGCTGGCCGGCACCAGGGCGGCCCGGGCCGCGCTCGCGCCAACCGAGCGGGCCGTCCAGAGCCAGCGCACCAGCCGGTGCCCGTCCCTCTTCCGGGTCGCCATCAGGCCACCATCTCGCGCTCGAGCGCTTCGAGTGCCGCGGCGGCGTGCGCCACGCCGGCACCGAGCCCCGCCTCGCCGGCGGCGATCGTGAACGGCTCGCCGTAGCCGACGTCCACGCGCGTGAACGGCTTCGGCACGACGGTCCGGTCCCACGAGTGCGAGTGCCACCCGGAACGCACCACCGCGTGCAGTGGCACGATCGGCGCACCGGCGCGCTGCGCCGCCCGGACAACGCCGGGCTTGACCACGCGCCGGGGACCGCGCGGCCCGTCGGTCGCGAACGCCACCGACACCGACTCGTCGAGGAGGCGGACGGCCTTGAGGAAGGCCCGCACGGCGCCCCGCGACGACGACCCCGGGATGCAGCGATAGCCAAGGCGCGTCGCGTAATCGGCGAGCACCTGACCGTCGCGCCCCTGGCTCACCACGATCGCGATGCCGCGCCCTCGCTGCCACCAGAGGAGCGGGAGCAGCGTCTCGTGCCAGAGCAGAAAGACCACCGGGGTCTGGGCGGCCTGCAACGCCGCCACCCGATCCCCGCCGTGCACCCGCATCCGCCACGAGGCAGCGAGCGCGCTGACGAGCGGTTCGACGAGATAGCGCAGGACCGCCTGCGGCATCGGGATCTTCATGCGGCGAGCAGTCCGGCGGCGAGTTCCGCGACGCGAGCATTCGCCCCAGGACCACCGACACGCGCACGCACGTCGGCGAGCCCGGCGCGTTGCGCCAGGCAGGCCGCACTGGTCGGATCGAGGAGCGGCGCGATCGCCGCCACCAGTCGCTCCGGCGTCGCCTCGCCCTGCAACAGCTCCGGCACCACTTCGCGATCGGCGATCAGGTTCACGAGCGAGACCCACTCGACCGTGATCATCCGTTGCGCCAGGCGATAGGTCAGCGGGTGCACGCGGTACGCGACGACCATCGGGACGTCGGCCATGGCGGCCTCGAGCGTCGTGGTCCCCGACTTCGCCAGCGCCGCATCGGCGGCGGCGAGGATGCGCGAGGAGTCGTCGCGGACCAGCCGCATCCCCTCGGCGCCGGGATAGCTGCCCCACTCGGTCGCTGCGACGAGGACCTCCTGACAGGTGCCGTTCGCGAGCAACTGGCGAGCCGCGTCGCGATAGGCGGGCCAGAGCCGGCTGATCTCGCCGGCGCGCGACCCCGGGAAGAGCGCCAGGGTGCGCGCCCCGTCGGCCAGCCCGAAGTGGAGACGCGCCGCGGCGCGCGTCGGTGCCGCCTCGCGATCCGCGAGCGGATGACCGACGTAGGTGGCCTCGACGCCGGCCGCATGGAAGAACGCCTCCTCGAACGGCAGGATCACCGCGAGCCGATCGACCGCACGCGCGAGCCGAGCGGCGCGCTGCGGCCGCCACGCCCAGAGCTGCGGTGCGATATACCAGAGCACCGGCACACCGTGGCGCTTCGCCGCTTCGGCGAGTCGCAGGTGGAAGCCCGGATAGTCGACGGTGATGAGGAGATCGTAGCGACCGGCGCGGAAATCGGCCGTGAGGGTGCGGAGGAGGCGATAGTGCGCGGGGAGCTTGTCGAGGATTTCCACCAGCCCCATCGCGGCGAGCCCGTCGATCGATCGTCGCAGCACCGCACCGGCCTTCGCCATGTGCGGACCACCGACGGCGTCGATCACGGCGTCCGGCATTCGGGCGCGCAGCGCCGTCACGATCCGGGCGGCGTGCAGATCGCCGGAGGGTTCTCCGGCGGTGATGAGGATCCGCTGCGTCATCGCCCCAGCGCGGGCTGGGGCGAGCGCTGGACGGCCGCCGTCACCTCCAGCGCCAGCGCCAGGGCGGCCCGTCCCTCGGCACCCGTCACGATCGCCGCACGCTCGCCGCGGACCGCCGCGACGAAGGCCGCGAGCTCGAGACCCAGGGCGTCCGCCTCCGGTGCGGTCAGCGGAATCGTCTCGACGATCTCTTCGATGCTGCTGCCCATGCCGGGCCGCCAGCCATCACGGAGCCGCATGAAGGTGCCGGTCCCCTCGGCGAGGTCGATCGAGATGTACCCCGACGGCTGGAAGACCCGCAGGCGGCGGACCCGATCGCGCGCCACGCGGGATGCCGTCATCGAGGCCACCACGCCGCCGACGAACTCCACGCGCGCGTTGACCATGTCGAGATGCGGCGACAGGATCGAGACGCCGTTGGCGCGGACGTCCTGCGTCGCCGCCCCGCCGACGAGGTGATTCGCCAGGTCGAGGTCGTGGATCATCAGGTCGAGCACCACGGCAACATCGGTCCCGCGCGGCTGGAACGGCGCGAGCCGGATCCCTTCGACGAAGATCGGGCGCTCGAGGACGGTCTGCGCGGCGCGCACCGCACGATTGAAGCGCTCCACGTGCCCGACGGCCAGCACGACGCCCTGCCGCTCCGCCTCGTCGAGGAGTTCGTCCGCCTCGGTGAGCGTGACGGCGATCGGCTTCTCCATCAGCACCGCCACGCCGCGCCCGAGGCACTCGAGCCCGACCTGGCAATGGTAGGAGGTGGGGACGGCGACGGAGACCGCACGCACGCGACTGAGGAGCTCGTCGAGCACCGTGAAGGCCGGACACCCCACCTCGGCGGCGACCAGCGCCGCACGCGCCGGATCGGCGTCATAGACGCCCACCAGCTCGGCGCCATGCATCTTGGCGTAGTGCCGGGCATGGTGCCGACCGAGCGCCCCGACGCCGACGACGCCAACCGGGATCCGAGCGGTCACGCCGGCACGCCGCGCTGCGACGACGAGACGAACTCGACGAAGCGTTCGACTTCGGGAATCTGCGGCAGTTCGGTGCGCGCGCGGTCCAACGCCTGCCCGAGGTTGAAGTCGGAGTTGAAGAAGAGGCGGTACGCGCGCTTGAGCGCGGCGATCGTCTCCGGCGGGAAGCCCGAGCGCTGGAGCCCGATCGAATTGAGGCCGTAGAGTTCCACCGGGTTGCCGACCGCCTTCACGTACGGCGGGATGTCCTGGCTCACCCGCGTCGCGCCACCGATGAAGCAGTGCGCACCGATCGTGGTGAACTGGTGGACCGCCACGAGACCGGAGAGCGCCGCGCGATCCTGGATGGTGACGTGGCCGGCGAGCTGCGAGCCGTTGGCGATCGCGACGCCATCGCCGATGTGACAGTCGTGCGCGATGTGCACGTAGGTCATGATGAAGCAGCGCGACCCGACCGTCGTCTTCCCGGAGGCCGCGGTGCCGCGGTTGATCGTGGAATACTCGCGGATGATCGTGCCGTCGCCCACCTCGACCCAGGTCTCCTCGTCGCGATACTTGAGGTCCTGCGGCGGACTGCCCAGCACCGCGCCGGTCCCGATCTGGATCCCGTCGCCGAGGAGGACGTTCCGCTCGAGCGTGACGCGCGCACCGAGGCGACAGCCATCGCCGACGGTCACGTTCGGTCCGACGATCACGAACGGCCCGATGTCGACATCGGTTCCGATCGTGGCCGACGGATCGATGATCGCCGACACGTGAATGCGTTGGGTCACCGGTCCACCACCGTCGCCAGCATCTCGGCCTCGCACACGACGCGCCCCTCAACCAGGGCCTGCCCCTTCATGCGGCAGGTTCGTCCGCGGAATTGCAGCAATTCCAGCTCGAAGCGGAGCTGGTCGCCGGGGACCACCGGCCTGCGGAACTTCACCCCGTCCAGTGCGGCAAAATACACCACTTTCGATCCCGGGTCGTCGAAGTTGTCCATCAGCAGCATGCCCCCGGCCTGCGCCATCGCCTCGACGATCAGGACGCCCGGCATGATCGGGTGCCCCGGGAAATGCCCCTGAAAGAAGGGCTCGTTGATGGTGACGTTCTTGATCCCCACCAGTCGCTTCCCCGGCTCGATTTCCAGCACGCGATCGACCAGGAGGAAGGGATAGCGGTGGGGGAGCACGTCCATGATGGCGGTCACGTCGAGTCGCCGCGGATCCGACCGGAGCGCCAGCCGCGCCAACGCCCGCGCCAGTGCCAGGTTGCCCTGGTGGCTCGGCCGCTCGGCGATGATGTGTCCCTCGATGCGGGCGCCGAGGAGGGAGAGGTCGCCGACAATGTCACCGATCTTGTGGCGCACGAACTCGTCCGGCCAGCGCAGCGCCCCGGTGGCGATGCCGCTCTCCGAGAGCACCACCGCCACGTTGGGCGTGGCGCCCTGCAGGAGCCCGCGCGCCTGCAGCGCCGCGACCTCGTGGACGAAGCCGAAGGTCCGCGCCGGGGCGATGTCGCGACGGAAGCTCTCCGGCGTCACGGTGACCGAGAGCGACTGGCGGCCGATGACCGGATGGTCCCACTCGATCGTGCCGGTCACCTGGAAGCCGGACGCCGGCGCGACGACGTAGCGCGCGTCCCCTTCTTCGACCGTGAACGGCCCCGTCACGCGGATCACGACCGGGTTGCCGTCCTGCTCGCGGATGCCGGCCGTGTCGATCGCCTCGAGCCATGGCTGGAACGAGCCGTCGAGGATCGGCGGCTCGGGGCCGTCGATGGTGATCAGGGCATCGTCGATCTGCTGGGAGAAGAGGGCCGCAAGGAGGTGTTCTACCGTCTGCACCGCGGCGTTGCCGTCGGCCAATCCGGTGCGCCGCTCGGTCGCCTCGACCTGCGCCACCCGGGCCGCCACGAACGGAGTGCCGGGCAGATCGGTGCGCTGGAACCGGATGCCGCTGCCCGACGCGGCCGGCCCGAGGTGCACCGTCGTCTTCGCGCCGGTGTGGAGTCCCGTGCCGGCGACACTCGCCGTTCCTGCCAGGGTGCGCCTAGCCATCGTCCTGCTCCTCTGCCGCGGCGAGCGCCTCGAGTGCGTCGACGTGCGGTGTCAATCGATAAAGGGCGGCCACCGCCCGCAGGAACTCGCGGTGCGGCCGCGCCGGATAGCCGGAGACGGACGCCCCGGCGGCCACGTCGGAAATCACGCCGGCCTGGGCGCCGACCCGCGCTCCATCGCCGATCGTCAGGTGTCCCGCGATCCCGGCCTGCCCGGCGAGGATCACGCGGTCACCCACGATCACGCTGCCGGAAACGCCGGCACCCGCCATCACCAGGCAATGCTCGCCGAGGCGGACGTTGTGCCCGACGTGCACGAGGTTGTTGATCTTGGTGCCGCGACCGATCACGGTGTCGTCAAGCGAGCCGCGGTCGACGCAGCTGCCGGAACCGATCTCGACATCGTCCTCGAGGATGCAGCCGCCGACCTGCGGCGTGCGGCGATGCCCCGCGGCGTCGGAATGGAACCCGAATCCCTCGCCGGCGATGATCGAGCGCGCCTTGCACCAGACCCGGGCCCCAAGGACCGCGTGGGCATGAATCACCGCCCCGGTGTCGATGCGGACGTCATCGCCCAGCACCACACCATCCTCGATGACGACATGCGGCCCGATCTGCACGCGATCGCCGATCCGGACGTCGCGTCCGATCACGGCGAAGGCCCCGACCCGCGGCGACTCGCCGAAGGTGGTGCCGGTGCCGATGCGTGCGCTCGGATCGAGCTGGGGCGCGGTGATGTTCGCAGGATGGAGGAGCCGGGCTGCGCTCGCCACGGCCTTGGCCGGGTCGGCGACGATGATGCGGGTGGCAGGGCCGGCACTGTCGAGCAGCGCCTCGGGAAGCAGCACCGCACCGGCGCGCGTCACCGCCATCGCCGGGAGGTACTTCGGCCCGAGGCAGATCGCCAAGGCGTCGGCCTCGGCCAGTTCCAGGGAACGCAGGCGCCGCAGGGGGAGGTCCCCCTGACCATACAGGCGGCCACCGACCGAGTCGGCGACCGCCTGTGCCGTCAGCGCGTCCTCAGCCCGGAGGCTCAGGGCGTCCCCGGCTTCCCAGTGGCCGGAGGGGTGGCGCCGCGGAGCCGCTCGATGACCTTGGTGGTCAGGTCGAGGGACTTGTCGGCCGCCAGGATCGCGTTGCCATCGACGGCGACGTCGAAGATCATCGCGCAGTTGTTCTCGGCGCGGATCCCTTCGATGACGGCGGTGATGCGCGCCTCGATCGGCTGCACGAGCTGCTGGCGCCGCTCGGCCGCCTTGCCCTGGATCTCCTGCTGGCGCTTGTCGAGCGCGTCCTGCTGATCGCCCAGCTTCTTCCGCTCGGCGGCCCGGTTGGTGGCCGACAGCATGACCGACGTCTCCTCGAACTTCGCCGCGGCCGCCTGGAGGCTGGCCTGCAACTGCGTGATCTCGGTCGAGTACACCTGCATTTCGCGCTTGAAGATCGAGTCGGCCTGGGCGTACCCGGGCGTCGACTGGAGGACCTGCGCCCCGTTCACGTAGGCGACCTTGCAGCCAGCGATCGTCTGGGCCGAGAGCGGCGCCACGAAGAGGAGCATGGCGGCCGGAAGGCCGAGGGCGCGGAGCGGGAATCCAACACGAATCATCGGGACATCCTTGGCGTACTGCCGGTTGAGGTCGGCCACTATTGGAAGTTGCCGAGGCGGAAATGAAGCTGGAAGCCGGGCTTGGGGCGACCGAGATTGTCCAGCTTGTCGAACCCGTACCCGACATCGACGCCGATCGGGCCAAGCGGGGAAATTAACGCGACGCCGACGCCTGCGCCTCGATAGAGACGAGTGGGATCGTATTGGCGCACATTGCGGTAGACATTCCCGGCGTCGAAGAAGGTGTTCACATAGAGCGCCTGGGAGATCCGGGCGCCAGCCTCCACCGTAAACGCCGCGTACGACTTGCCGAAGCCGTCGGCGCTGGCGCGCTGTCCACCGGCCAGGGCGTCGAAGCCGTTCGGGGTGATCGAGAACTCGCTGTAGCCCCGGAGCGGGATGCCATACTGGACGCCACCCAGCGAATAGAGCTGGGTGAAGAAGCCGCCCGGATCGCCGAAGATGAAGCCCGACTTGGCGGTCAGCCCGAGGGTGAACTGGACACCACCGCCGAGGGCGCCCGGCGTCCCGCCAAGGCGGCCCAGCGGCGCGTACCAGCGGGTGTCGAGGTCGACCTTCTGGTAGTCACCGGTGCCACCCAGCGGCCCGCCGTTCTGTTCGACACCGACCTGCACCATCGAGCCGGCGATCGGGAACGGCAGGCCGATTCGCGTCTCGCGCAGGAAGGAGAGGCCGATCGTCGAGCGCGAGCAGGGCGCGCACTGGAAGCGCGACTGCAGCGCCGCCGAGCCCTCGGAGTAGCGGATCCGCTGGAAGCCGTAAGAGGCGAAGAGGCGCGACACCCGCGAGCCGAGCCACGGCAGGCCGAGCTGGATCGAGCCGCCCTCCTGCTGCTGGCGGCCGAGATCGCCGATGACGTAGCGCTGCCGCGAGTTGTACAGCGTGACGGTCCCCGAGATGCGGCTCTCATGGATCGCCGGATCGGAGTACGACAGCGAGAAGTCGTTGATGTTCCGCCCGAACTGCCACTGCAGCCGGCCGCGCTTGCCGCGCCCGAAGAGGTTCGGCTCCTCGAGTCCGAGGAAGCCGCCGAGGCCGGTGCCCTGCCCGACCGACGCGCCGAAGTTGATGTTGCCGGTGCGCTTCTCTTCCACCCGGAAGGTCACGTCGACGTTGACACCGTTCGGCGCCGGCGCGATGTCCGGGTTCGGCAGCGGGTTGAAGTAGCCGAGGTTCGAGATGTTCTGATACGAGCGCTTGACCGCTTCCTGGTTGTAGAGCTGGCCGGGGAGCAGCACGATCGCCTCGCGGATCACCCGTTCGTGGGTGACCTCGTTGCCGACGATGTTGACCTTGTTGACCGTCGCCGGCTGCCCTTCGAAGATCCGCCAGCGGATGTCGAGCACCTTGCTGCCGTCGGGGAGGGTGCGACGCACCTGTTCCGGCTCGACGCGCGCCTGGATGTAGCCCGCATTGGCGTAGGTCTCGCCGACCTTCTGCGTCGCCTCTTCCCACTGGCTGCGATTGAAGAGCCCGCCGAGCTCCTGCCCGGTCCCCACCTGGCCGGGGAGGCCGAACGGGAAGCCCTGCGACAGCTCCTCGAGCGAATAGCGCCGGTTCCCGAGGATCTCGAAGGTGCCGACCTTGTAGACGTCACCCTCCTCGACCTTCAGCTTCAGCGTCGCCTTGCCGTTCTGCTGGTCGTCGACGATGGTGTCGTGCACGACCTGGAAGTCGATCATGCCGCGCTCGCCGTACCAACGCGGCAGGCGTTCGCGCATGTCCAGGTCGAGCTCGCGCTCGTTGTACGACCCCGGCCGGAACCACCAGAAGCCCTCGGGCTTGGTGGCCATCGCGCCGACCATCTGTTCGGCGGTCATCGCCGAGTTGCCCTCGACCTCGACGCGGGCGATCGCGACGCGATTCCCCTCGTCGACCGTGTAGGCGAGCGTGACGCCGCCGTCCTCGGTCTTGGTCTCCTTGTACGTCACCTTGGCGGTGTAGTAGCCGAGCTTGTGGTACATCGAGTCGATCTGGTAGCGCGCCCGCGCGGCCGCGACCCGCTCGATCGGCTGACCGATCGCGAGGCGCACGAACTCCCGCGACTGCCGCGCGGCCAGCTTGTCCGGCCCCTCGAGGGTCCAGCTGCGGAGCAGCGGCCGTTCGACCACCACCAGGGCGAGGATCAGGACCTCGTCGCTCTGGCGCTGCTCGACGCTGATCCGGTCGAACTGCCCGGAGCGGTAGAGCAGCGTGATGGCGCGCTGGATATCGCGCCAGGTGATCACGGCGCCCTTGCTCAGGCCGCCGACGGCGAGGATCTGGTCCGCCTTGTTGCGGAGGTTGCCCTCGACCACGATCGAGTCGACGGGCGGCATCCCCTGCGGGTCCTGGGCGCGGAGCGGCGCGACGTGCGCCAGCACGGCCACCGCGGCCGCGACCAGCGCCCGTCGGCCCAGCGACGCGGGGCTCAGGCCTTGCTCCCGGTGAGGGCCCGGAAGGCCAGCTTGTCGCCCTCGGGCGCCACGTCCACCTCGATCTCGTCGCCGGGGACGAAGTCCGCGGCAAGGATCCGCTCCGAGAGCGGGTCCTCGATGTAGCGCTGGATCGCCCGCTTGAGCGGCCGCGCGCCGTAGCTCTGGTCGTAGCCGTGGTCGGCGAGGAAGTCGATCGCGGCCGGCGTGAGTCGGACCTCGTCGCCCAGCCGCCGCATCACGTCCTTGAGCAGCACGGTGACGATCTTGGCGATGTGCTCCTTCGTGAGCGGATGGAAAACGATCACGTCGTCGAGCCGGTTGATGAACTCCGGGTTGAAGACCTTCCCGATCTCCTCCTTCACCGTCTCGGACATCTTCGCGAAGCTCTGCGCCCCGTCGACCGCGTGGAAGCCGAGCGACTTCCCCTGCATGATGTCGCGCGCGCCGACGTTCGAGGTCATGATCACGACGGTGTTCTTGAAGTCGATCACGCGACCGTAGTTGTCGGTCAGGTGCCCCTCGTCGAGGACCTGCAGCAGGATGTTGAAGACGTCGGGGTGCGCCTTCTCGATTTCGTCGAGCAGCACGACCGAGTACGGCTTCCGACGGACCGCCTTGGTGAGCGTGCCCGACTCCTCGTAGCCGACGTACCCCGGAGGCGCGCCGATCAGGCGCGACACCGAGAACTTCTCCATGTACTCCGACATGTCGACGCGGATGAACGCCGAGGGATCGGAGAAGAGGAACTTGGCCAGCGAGCGCGCGAGCTCGGTCTTGCCGACGCCCGTGGGGCCCGAGAAGATGAACGAGCCGATCGGGCGGTTCGGATCCTTGAGACCGGCGCGCGAGCGACGGATGGCGCGCGACACCGCCTTGATCGCCTCGTCCTGGCCGATCACCGACACGTGCAGCTCGTCCTCCATGCGCAGCAGGCGCGACGCCTCCGCCTCCTGGATGCGCGTCACCGGGATGCCGGTCCAGCGTCCGACAATGAAGGCCACCGCCTCCTCGTCGATGATGGGCCGCATCGTCTGCCGCTCCCGCTCCCAGTCCTCCTGGACCTGGCGGATCTGCTGCTGCAGGTCGCGCTCGCGATCGCGGAGCGCCGCGGCCTTCTCGAAGTTCTGGTCGCGGACCGCCTCTTCCTTCTCGATCGTGACCTGGTCGAGCTGCAGCTTCAGCGCCCCCACCTCGGCGGGCGGGTGCTGCGACGCGAGGCGGGCGCGGGCGCCGGCCTCGTCGATCACGTCGATCGCCTTGTCCGGCAGGAACCGGTCGGTGATGTAGCGCTCCGAGAGCTCCGCCGCGGCCTTGAGGGTCGCGTCGGGGATCGTCACGCGGTGGTGGTCCTCGTACTTGCCGCGCAGCCCCTTGAGGATCTCGACGGTCTCGTCGATCGACGGCGGCTCGACCACCACGGTCTGGAAGCGACGCTCGAGGGCGCCGTCCTTCTCGATGTACTTGCGGTACTCGTTCAGCGTCGACGCGCCGACGCACTGGAGCTCGCCGCGCGCGAGCGCGGGCTTGAGCATGTTGGACGCGTCGATCGCGCCTTCGGCGGCGCCGGCACCGACCAGCGTGTGCAGCTCGTCGATGAAGAGGATCACGTTCTTGCTTTGCGCGATCTCGTTCATCACGGCCTTGAGCCGCTCCTCGAACTGCCCGCGGTACTTGGTGCCCGCGATCACGGCGGCCATGTCGAGCGAGAGGACGCGGTGATCGCGCAGCACGTCGGGGCAGTTGCCGTTCGCGACGAGCAGCGCGAGGCCCTCGACGATCGCGGTCTTGCCGACGCCCGGCTCGCCGATCAGCACCGGGTTGTTCTTCTTGCGGCGCGCGAGGATCTCCATCACGCGCTCGATCTCCTTCGCGCGGCCGATCGTCGGGTCCAGTGCCCCCTCGGCGGCCAGCGTCGTGAGGTCGCGGCAGAAGTGATCGAGGGCCGGCGTCTTCGACTTCTTGTCGCCCTTGGGCGGCACGCTCTGCGGACCGGCGGCCGGCGCCGAAGCGGCGGGCGGCTGGGCCGGGAGGTCGGAGCCGAGGAGCCTGAGCGTCTCGCTGCGCGCCTGCTCGAGCGAGATGCCCGCATCGGTGAGCACCTGCGCGGCGATCCCCTTCTCTTCCTTCAGCAGGCCGAGGAGCAGGTGCTCCGTGCCGACGTAGGAATGGTTCAGCTCGCGGGCCTCGACCATCGCCAGTTCGAGCACCTTCTTGGCGCGCGACGTGTACGGCAGTTCGGGGCCGGCGGCCGAGGCCGCCTTCCCCTTCTTGACGGTCTCCTCGATCTTCTGCTGGACGTCCTCCAGCTCGACGCCGAGGTTGGTGAGCACCGCCGCGGCGACGCCCTCACCCTCGCGGATGAGCCCGAGCAAGATGTGCTCCGTCCCGACGTACTCGTGGTGCAGACGCGCCGCTTCCTCGCGGGCCATCTGGAGCACCTTCCGCACGCGGTCGGTGAAGTTGTAGCCGTTCATCCGCCACCCTCCGTGTCAGCCAGCAGTCGACGCACCATCGTGGCGCGGTGCATCGCGAGCGCCTCGTCTTCGAGGCTGGTCCCGGCATCCTGGGCCACGTGCGCGGGCTGCGCCAGCACCAGGAGCCGGTTCAAGATCGGTCGCGCCACGGCCGGGAGGATGCCCATCCCGACGCCCAGCCGGACGCTGCTCAACAGGGTCACCGACTCCTCGAACCCCAGGGCACGCGCATGGCGCAGGATCCCCCATGCACGCCAGACCTGGTCCTCGAGGGTCGTGGGGGCATCGCGCCGGAGCACGACGCGCGCCCGTTCCTCGTACTCCACCACCTGACGGACCAACCGGCCCAGATGATCCAGGAGTTCCGTCGCCGACTTGCCGAGGGTGGTCTGATTGGAGAGCTGGAAGAGGTGGCCGAGGGCTTCGCTCCCCTCGCCGGAGAGGCCCCGATGCGTGAGCCCCACCTGCCCCAATCCGTGCAACACCTTCGCCGCTTCCCGGGTCATCACCAGGGCCGGGATATGGATCAGCACCGACGCGCGAAGGCCGGTGCCGACGTTGGTCGGACAGCTCGTAAGATAGCCGAACTCGGGGTGGAAGGCGAAGGAAAGTCGCCGCCCCAGCTCGACTTCCGCCCCTGCCGCATCGGCATGTGCGGCAGCCAGCGCAAAGCCCGATCGGAAGGCCTGAATCCGGAGGTGATCCTCCTCGTTCAGCATCACCGAGGCGGTCGTCCCGAGCAGCAATCCGGCCCCGGAACGGACCCGCCCGGAGGCGTCCAACCCGGCCAGTTCCCGGGAGATCAGTTGCCGTTCGTGGAACAGGATCCGCTGGGGCTTGCTGAGGCCGTCCACCCGGACCACGGTGGCCCCAGTGAGCCCCGGCGACTCGCTGGCCGCCGCCTCGACCGTCCGGACGACGCTCTCGCGGTCCAGCGGCGAATTCCGGCCCCAGAACGGACGTCCGGCAAGGTTCCGCGCCAGCCGGACCCGGGTCGACACCACCAGGGCGCTGTCGGGGCCGGTCGCGTCGAGCCAGGGGAGCTCCCCGTCAGGGAAGGGCGCCGGGGTGGTCACGTCGCCCCCTCCCGAAGGAGGCGGAGCCGATCGCGCAGGTCGGCGGCCTCTTCAAACCGCTCGGCGGCCACCGCGGCCGACAACGCCGCCTCCAACCGGGCGACCTGCTGGGCCACCGTCAGGGCAGCGCCCCCCTCGGCCGACTGCCCGGGGGCCTCGCCGACATGGCGGGTCGCGCCGTGGACCCGGCGGAGCAGGTCTCGAAGGGGACGATCGAAGGTTTCCCAGCAGGTGGGGCATCCCAATCGACCCGATGCCTGGAAATCCCCCAGCGTCGCATCACAGGCCGGGCAGTGGACCTCGGGAGCCGCCGCGGCGGCCAGCATCGCTCCACCGCTCCCCATCGCCGCGAGGAAGGCGCCCAGCGGCGTCTCGCCCACGTCCGAGTCGGTGGCCACCCCGCGTACGGCGGCGCAGCGGCTGCAGAGGTGGAGGGTGCGGACTTCCCCGCCCTCCGCCTGGGTGAGGTGGACCACGGCCTCGCGCTGATGGCAATCGACGCAGAGGCTCATCCGTCGGACGCCGCCGGGTCGGCCGGGCAAAGCACGCCGCCGTGCAGGGTGAGCGCCCGATCGGCAAGCGCCGCGAGTTCCGGGTTGTGGGTCACCAGGATCACGGCCGCCCCCGCCTCGCGCGCGGCGTCGAGCAGCAGGCCGTGCATCCGGCTCGCGGTCGGGACGTCGAGGTTGCCGGTCGGCTCGTCGGCCAGCAGGACGGCCGGCCGCGGCACCAGCGCGCGCGCGAGCGCCACCCGCTGCTGTTCGCCGCCGGAGAGCACCGTCACGCGCGACGTCGCCCGCGCCTCGAGCCCGACCCGCGCCAACTCGGCGGTCGCCCGGCGTCGGGCATCGGCCGGCGAGACCCCGGCGATCAGGAGCGGCATCATGACGTTCTCGGTGGCGGTGAAGTCGCGCAGCAAATGATGGAACTGGAAGACGAATCCGATCCGTCGATTCCGCACATCCGCCAGCGCGTCCGGGTCGAGGTCCGCAAAGGAGACGCCCTCGAGTCGCACCGTCCCGCGGTCCGGCCGGTCGAGTGCACCGAGCAGATGCAGCAGCGTGCTCTTCCCCGTCCCGCTCGCGCCGGTGATCGCCACGCACTCGCCCGCTGCCATCGTGAGCGAGGCGCCGCTGAGCACCTCGACACGGCTGCCGTCGCCGCCGGTGAAATGCCGGACCAGGTCGGTCGCTTCGAGGAGGGTGCTCATTCGGCGCGGATCGCCTCCACCGGCTCGAGCTGGGACGCTCGACGCGCGGCGGGGATCGTGGCCAGCACCGCGATCGCCAGCGACGTCAACACCACGCCGAGGACGTCGAGCGGCTCGGTGCGGATCGGCAGCGCATCGATGAAGTACACGGTCGGGTCCAGGTGGATCAGCTTGCCGCGGTCGACCGCGATCGAGAGGGCCAGCCCCAGCACCAGCCCGATGGTGGTGCCCACCAGCCCGATCGTGGTGCCCTGGGTCCGGAAGATCCGGCCGATCCCCGACGGCGTGACGCCCATCGCCCGAAGAATCCCGATCTCTCGCGTCTTGAACGCGACCACCATCGTCAGCGTGCCGACGATGTTGAATGCCGCCACAAGCATGATGAAGAAGATCACCATCGCCATCGCCTTCTTCTCGAGCTCGAGCGCCGCGAACAGCGTGCTGTTCTGCTCCTGCCACGCCTCGGTGCGGTACGGCAGCCCGAGCAGAGTGTCGAGCTGGCGGGCGATCGCCACGGCACGCCACGGGTCGCTCACCCGGACGGCGATGTCCGTGATCGCCGTATCGAGGCCGGCGAAGCGCTGGGCATCGGCGCGCGACATCACCATGAAGGTGTTGTCGTAGGTGTACATCCCGGTCTCGAACGTCCCGGTCACCTCGACGGTCCACGGCACCACGTTGGCGCCGGTCATGGTGCCCAGCGTGCGACTCCGGCGTACCGCCTTCGGCTGGATGATCTGGAGGAGGTCCCCCGGGAGCACCGAGAGCCGCTCGGCGAGCCGACCACCCAGGACGACGGCGGCGTCCACATCGGTCGCGGTCGGCTTGAAGTCGAGGTTCCCTTGCGTCATCACCGAGTCGAGCCGGACGACGCCACCCTGACCGAGTCCGGGCTCGATGCCGAGGACCGCGGCAGGCTCGGGATAGCCCTCGGCATTGGTCGTGATGGTCTGGGTGTTCACTTCGGGAGCAACGAGTTCCACGCCGGGGACGGCCCGGATCTTCGGGAGCTGGGCGCGCCAGTCATCGACCCGGAGCGACGTGCCGTAGGTCAGGACGCGGAGGTGCGGGGCGGCGACGAGGATGCGGTCGCGCAGGTCGTTCCGGAGGCCGGTCATCACGCCGAGCACGACGATCAGCGCGGCCACGCCGATGGCGATCCCCGCGGTGGCGATGATGGTCTGGAGCGAGGCACTGCGGGTGCCGCGCTGTCCGCGCAGGTAGCGGACCGCGATCTGGCGCTCGAGCGCCGTCGGCCACCAGCGCGCGGCCATCAGCCCTCGGGCGCGGCCGGCGCTGCGCCGGTGGATTCGGGGCGCATCGCCGGGAAGAGAATCACGTCGCGGATCGAGGCCTCGTCGGCGAGCAGCATCACGAGGCGGTCGATCCCGACGCCGATCCCGCCGGTCGGCGGCATGCCGTACTCCAGCGCGCGGATGTAGTCGGCGTCGAACTGCTGGGCCTCGTCGTCGCCGGCGGCGCGCTGGGCGACCTGGTCCTCGAAGCGGGCGCGCTGATCGTCCGGGTCATTCAGCTCGGAGAAGGCATTCGCCACCTCGCGGCCGAGCACGAAGAATTCGAAGCGCTCGGTGAGCCGCGGGTCGTCGCGGTGCGGCTTGGCGAGCGGCGAGAGCGCGCGCGGATAGTCGAGCACGAAGCTTGGCTGCACCAGCGTCGGCTCGAGCGTCACCTTGAACACCTCGTCGAGGAGCCGGCCGCCACTCATCGTCGCGGCCGATTCCGCCGGCTCGCCGCGCTTGACCAGGTACGCACGGAGCGTCGCCTCGGAGTCGTTCAGCACGTCGAGTCCGGAGGTCTCGCGGATCCCCTCGACGAACGAGACGCGGCGGTACGGCCCGGTGAAGTCGAGGAGCTGCCCCTGCCGCTCGAGCTGCAGCGTGCCGAGAGTCGTCTCGACGAGTCCGCTCAGCAGTTCCTCGAACATCGCGAGCACGTCGTGGTAGTCGGCATACGCCATGTACCACTCGAGCATCGTGAACTCGGGGTTGTGCGTCCGGTCCATCCCCTCGTTGCGGAAGTCGTGGCCGATCTCGTAGACGCGCTCGAAGCCACCCACCAGCAGCCGCTTGAGGTAGAGCTCGTCGGCGATGCGCAGGAAGAGCGGCATGTCGAGCGCATTGTGGTGCGTCACGAAGGGCCGGGCCGACGCGCCGCCGTAGAGCGGCTGCAGCACCGGTGTCTCGACCTCGAGGAAGCCGCGGTCGTCGAGGAAGCGCCGGATGTAGGCGATCACCCGCGCGCGGAGCCGGAAGGTCTCCCGCAGCTCGGGGTGCACCGCGAAGTTGGCGTAGCGCTGGCGATAGCGCACCTCGGGGTCGGTGAGGCCGCCATGCACGACGGTGCTGCCATCCTCGAGCGTCTCGACCTTGCCGCGCGGGAGTGGCCGGAGGCTCTTCGAGAGGAGCGTGATCTGGAGGACGGCCAGCGTCACTTCGCCGGTGCGGGTCCGGAAGAGCCGCCCCTGCACGCCGACATGGTCGTCGAGGTCCAGCAGTTCGAGCAGCGGCCACGCCTCGGCCAGTGCATCGCGGCGGCAGTAGAGCTGGATCCGGCCCGAGGCATCCTCGAGGTGCGCGAAGATGGTCTTCCCCTGGCCGCGCAGCGCCACGAGACGGCCTGCCACCGTGACGACGGGGCCGTTCTCGCCGAGCGCGTCGTCCCAGAGCGCCAGGGCGTCGGCCGTGGTGTGCGACCGGTGGAAGGCGTAGGCAAACGGCGTGACGCCGAGGGCCTCGAGCTGGGCGCGCTTGGCGCGACGACCCTCCTCGACATGCCCCCGGGTCAGCAGCGGGTCGCTCATGCGGCCGTCCCTCCGTTCCGCTTCAGGTACGCCTCGATCAGCTCGTCGAGGTCGCCGTCCATGACGGCATGGACGTCGGTCAGTTTCAGTTCCGTGCGGTGGTCGTTCACCATCGTGTACGGCTGGAAGACGTAGGAGCGAATCTGGTTGCCCCAGGAGTTGTCGCTCTTGGTCGCCTCGACGGCGGCCTTCGCGGCCTCCTGCTCCTCGAGCTTGCGCGCGTAGAGTGCGGCACGCAGCATCTTCATCGCCGTGTCCTTGTTCTTGTGCTGCGAGCGCTCCTGCTGGCACGCCACGACCGTCCCGGTCGGGATGTGGGTCAGGCGCACCGCCGACGACGTCTTGTTGATGTGCTGCCCGCCGGCCCCCGAGGCGCGGTAGACATCCATCTTGATGTCCTCGTCGCGCAGGTCGATCACGATCGTGTTGTCGATGTCGGGGTAGACGAAGACCGAGGCGAACGACGTGTGGCGCCGCGCCTGCGAGTCATACGGCGAGATGCGCACGAGGCGATGCACGCCCTTCTCCGCCTTGAGGAAGCCGTACGCGTACTGCCCCTTGATCTCGATCGTGGCGGACTTGATGCCCGCTTCGTCGCCTTCCATCAGGTCGAGGATGGTGACCTCGAAGCCGCGGCGCTCGGCCCAGCGGACATACATCCGCATCAGCATCTGCGCCCAGTCCTGCGACTCGGTGCCGCCGGCGCCCGGGTGGATCGTGAGCATCGCGTCACGCTGGTCGTCGGGGCCCTGCAGCATCGTCTGGAGCTCGAGCTTGTCGAGCCCCACGGTGATCTTGTCGAGCTCGGCGGCGATGTCGGCCTCCATGGAGGCGTCGGGCTCGAGCGCGAGCAGTTCGAGCATGCCGGCGGCATCCTCGACGCGCGCCGACAGGTCGCTGTGCGGCGTGATCCACGCCTTCAGCGCCTTGATCTCCTGCACCAGTTCCCGCGCGCGCTCGGAGTCGGCCCAGAAGGCGGGATCGCCTTGCCGGGACTCCAGGTCCGTCAGCCGTGCCGTCTTCCGCGGGACGTCAAAGGAAGTCTCGGAGTTCGACGACTCGCTGCTTCAAGCCCGCTGCGCGTTCGGAAAGATCAGCCATCACCACACCCCATCAGGACCGGAGACACCACCGGGCCGCTCACCCGCCCGGTGGCGGGGAACGACCCGGACTCAGCGCACAAAGATAACGCGATCGGCCCTGCGCGGCGACGCCGCAGCGTCGCTCAGCCGAAGAGCGGGCGCCCCTCGGCGAGGATCTCGTTGAGCGCCTCGGTGAACCACGGCGTCGTGCTGGCGATCTCCTCACCGACCTGCTCCGAGTACTCCTCCCAGCTCTTCCGGATCTCCTCGGAGAAGAGCTCCTTGAGCGTGCCGTCGGCGAGGCCGCGCTGGCGCTTCTCGGGATGGTACACGACCAGGTCGGACACCAGCGCGCGCGCGAGTCGCCGGGCGCGGGTCGCCGGGTCCTGCTGCAGGAAGGGATTCGCGAAGCGACCAGGAGCCGGCCGCGGCGCCTCGACCTCGGGGGCCGGCGCCGTCGGGCGCGGGGCCGGTTCCGGCGGCAGCGTCGTGAACGGCACCGCCGGCGGCATCACGGGCGGCGCCATCTCGCGGACGACGATCTCCGCCGGCGGCGGGGCCACGATCGGCGCGGGCTCGACCGCCGGCGCAGCGGCGATGATCGGCTCGGGCTGCGGTTCAGGCTGCGGCTCGGGCTCGGGCGCCGGTGGCGTGAACGGTTCGGCGGCCATCGGCGCATGCGGCACGGCGTGGCGGCGTTCGACCGGCGGCAACGGGATGTCGATCGGGGGGAGCACCGGCGCCGAAATCGGGGGACGCCGCACCGCGATCAGGCCGGCGCACACCGAGCAGCGCGCACGCACGCCGGACTCGGGGACCTTGGCGGGGTCCACCCGGAAGACGGAAGCACACTGCGGACAGGTGACGTTCATCGGGTCCTCGAAGCCTCAGGAGCCGCGGGCGTCACGCCCGCCCGGCCCGCTGCGAATCTCATGGTCACTGCGGCGCCGGTCCACCACGTAGACCGAGCCGGGAAGCGTCTTGGCGTAGCTCTTCATTTCGGTCGCGAGCTCGCTGATCTGGGCCGGATGCGTGAAGCTCCGGTGCGCATTCGTCACCACGCCGATCGAGAGCGTCATCAGCGGCACCCGGTGGAGCTGGCCGCGGCGGTCCTTGCCGAAGAAGTACCCGGCCCGGCGGTCCTGCTCGCTGTACTGCAGCGGCACCAGCGTGTTCGAAGACGTGGAGGATCTCCGCGCAGATCTCCGCGTGGGCGGCGGCCGGCACCACGAAGATGAAGTCGTCGCCGCCGATGTGGCCGACGAAGCCGTCGGGGCCGACCACGCCGCGCACCACGTCGTGGAGGATGCGCGACAACACGAAGATCACCCGATCGCCGTCGTAGTAGCTGTAGCGGTCGTTGAACTCCTTGAAGTGATCGAGGTCGGCGTAGCAGACCGCGAACGGTGCCGCCGCTTCGATGCGCCGACGGAACTCGCGTTCGATCTCGATCGTCCCCGGCAGCCGCGTCGACGGATGCACGCCGACGTTGCGCTCGGTCCGCGCCATCAGCGCCCCGAGCCGCGCCCGCTGCTCCCCCGGGGCGAAGAGCGGCGTCAGCACCTCGTCGGCGCCGGCCTCGTACCAGCGGGCCACCCGCGCGGCGTCGTGCTCCCCTGCAAGGATCGTCACCGGCACGATCGCCGTGTAGGCGTCGCCCTTGAGTCGGCGCAGCAGCGCCTCGCGCTCGGGGCGAGCGGGGTCGTCCACGACGAAGAGGAGGGCCCCGCGGCCCCGAAGGATCCGTGCCTCGATTTCCGCCGGGTCGTCGGAAAACTCGACCTCCAACCCCGTGGTCTCCGCCCACCGCCGGTACAGCTCCGGCAGCGGATGCTCAGGAGAGCCGCAGTGAAGGATGGTGCGACGCGGCAGCGGCACGCCGGCACTCCGGGACGAGGGTGAACCAACAACTCAACGTATCCGCTCCCGCGGAGGCCGTCAAATGAACCAGGCGGCCGCACCGAGCATGGCGTACAGGGCCAGCAGCTGCACCCCTTCGAACCAGTGGGACTCGCCGTCGAGGGTGATGATGGCGGTCAGGACGACCGACACGCTCAGCGCCATCACCTCGAAGGCCGGGAAGACGAGGTTCATCCCGACCACGCCCATCATCGCCCCGGCGAAGACCAGGATCGGCGCGACCAGCAGCGCCACCTGGGTGCTCGAGCCGAGGGCAATCTGGAACGCCAGGTCGGTGTTCCCCTTCCGGGCGACGACGATCGCGGTCGCATGCTCCGCCGCGTTGCCGATGATCGGGATGATGATCAACCCGAGGAACACCTCGGAGATGCCGAGCGTCTTGGTCACCGGTTCGACGGCGTGGACCAGGATCTCCGACATCACGGCGACACCGACGGTGGCGAGGCCGAGGGTGAGGACCGCGCGCCCCACGCTCCAGACCGGTCCCTCGAAGCCGTGACTCGCCCCGCCGAAGAGCGGCCGGTGGGTCTTCAGGACGAAGAGCAGCGAGAAGAGATAGGTCGCGGCCAGGATCCCGGCGACCGCCTCCGAGAGATGCAGCGTGACCAGCATCTCGGCGGCCGGATGCGTGGCCACGAAGAGCGCCGGGAAGATCAGCCCGGTCACGGCCAGGGCGAGCATCGCCGCGCTCATCCCGGCGTTGGTCCGGTTGAAGTTCAGCATCGGCTTCCGGGTCCCGCCGGCGATCATCGAGAGGCCGAGGATCAGGAGCAGGTTGCCGAGGATCGAGCCGGTGATCGACGCCTTCACCAGCTCGACGTAGCCGGCGCGCAGCGCGGCGAGCGCGATGATCAGTTCGGCGGCGTTCCCGAAGGTGGCATTGAGCAGTCCGCCAAGCGCCGGGCCGGTCTTCTCGGCGAGGTGTTCGGTGGCGGTGCCCATCAGGCCGGCCAGCGGGAGCACGCCGAGGCAGGCGGTGATGAAGATCCAGAGGGGATCGGCGCCGGTGCTGTAGAGCCAGATCGCGATCGGGACCGCGAGGTAGAGCGGCGTCGTGATGCCGAAGCGACGCTTGGGCGCTTCGACGACGACCGGCGCCGGCTTCGGCGGCGGGACGAGCTTCGGCCGGACCGGGGCGCGCGGCTCCGGGATGTCATCGATCTCGGGGTCGCGGCCGCGCTTCGGCTCGGGGCGCGGCGCGCGCTCCGCCTTGGGGGCCGGTGCTTCGGTGCGTTCAGGCTTCGGCTGGCTCTCGCGGGCGGCCCTCCGGGCGGCCTTCTCGGCGGCACGAGCCTCCGCTTCCGCAGGATCGCGGCGCGGCTTCGGCGCCTCGGCCCGGACCAGCGCCCGCAACTTCGAGGGCTTGAGCTGGTACTCGGTGAGCGCGCGCGCCACGATGCCGCGCGGCTCGTGAATCATCGCAAGGAAGAGGTCGTCCGGCGTCGCCTCGGGGCGGCCGGCCGCGGTGGCCTGCTCGGTCGCGAGGTCGATGACGCGCTGCGCCTGCGACGACAGTCCACCCGGTTCGCCGGCGGGGACACCGCCACGGCGGCGCCCCTTCCCTTGCGCCATGAGGGCGGAAAGCGTGTCGGGGGTGAGCCCGGCGGTGGCGACGGCTTCGGCGAGCGTCCCGGTGGCGGTGTCCAGCCAGGCGAGCAACAGGTGTTCGGTGCCGGTGAAATCGGCTTCCAGCGCCGCGGCCCGTGCTGCAGCGGCGGCGCGAAGATCATCAAGTGGGGGCACGGGGGTCAGTCGAGAGGGGTGGCTTCGTCGAGTAGCATGATCGGGATGTCATCCTCGACCGCGAATACCAGGCGACAGGCAAGGCAGGCCAGGGATTCGTCCGGCTCGGTCCGATACACGAGGTCACCCTTGCACTTCGGGCACACGAGCAGGTCGAGGAGTTCCTGGGCCAGCGGCATCAACGAATCTCGGGGTCCGGGACGGGAAAGCCAAAGCGGGTCAGTGCGGTCGGCGAGCGGCGCCACTTGGGGAGCACCTTGACCCAGGTCTCCAGGTACACCTTTTCGCCAAGGAGCGTTTCGAGACGTTGTCGGGCGTGAGCGCCGATCTTCTTGAGGGTCGCGCCGTTCTTGCCGATCACGATCCCCTTCTGCGACTCCCGCTCGACGTACAGCGTCGCCCGAATGTACACTGGCGGCGGGCTTTCGCGGAACTCGTCGACCTCGGCGGCGAACGAATAGGGGACCTCGTCCCCGAGCTCCTGGAAGGCCGCCTCGCGGAGGTACTCGCCCACGAAGAAGCGGACCGGCTGGGTCCCGATGTCCTCGGGGTCGTAGCTGAACGGCGCCTCGGGGAGCAGCGGCGTGATCGCGGCCAGCAGCGCCTTGATCGAGGCCGGCCGACCGATCTCGGTCACCACCACCGATTTCATCAGTTCGGTCCGCCTGGGCCCACTGACGAGATCCCCCTTGGTCAGCACCTTGAGTATCGGCGCGGTGAAGGCCGGGGCATCGGGGACGAGCGAGGCGAACTCGGGATGGTCGCCCTCGTCGGCCGGATGGAGGTGGAGGATGACGTCGACCTTGGGGAGCAGCTCGAGGGCCATGTGGCGCATCGAGGACTGCATCAGGTAGGCGGGATCGAGGAGCCCCGGAAGGTCCTCGAAAATCATCTGGACCTCGCCCTCGGTATGGAGGCCGGTCACCGGGATCCGGGTCGCCTGGGCCTTGGGCGAGACCATGGCGAGCGGGGTGCCGAGGATGGCGTTCATGAGGGAGGACTTGCCGACATTGGGTCGGCCGGCGAGGGCGATGCGTCCGGTCTTGGGCATTTGGAAAGATAGTCGCGGAAGGGGAGTCCTGAGTCCTGAGTCCTGAGTCCTGAGTCCTGAGAGTGGGCGGCACCCTCTCACGACTCAGGACTCACGTCTCACGACAAAACCAAGAAGCCCGAGCATCCTTTCGGACACTCGGGCTTCAATGGGGTGGCTGACGACGGTCTACTCTCCCACGACCTCGCAGTCGTAGTACCATCGACGCTACAGGGCTTAACTACCGTGTTCGGAATGGGAACGGGTGTGGCCCCTGCGCGCTGGTCGCCAGCCAAAAAATATGGGCTGATTAACAAGCGAAGGGAGGGATGATGTGCCTGGGAAGGCAACCGAAAACCAAAAATAATAGGGAGAGATCAAACTGCACGGGCGATTAGTACGGCTCGACTGAAGCGCTTGCACGCCTTACATCTGCCGCCTATCAACGTGGTAGTCTCCCACGGCCCTTCAGGGGTCTTAAGACCCAGGAATGTTCATCTTGGGAACAGTTTCCCACTTAGATGCTTTCAGCGGTTATCTGCGCGCGACATCGCTACCGGGCGATACCCTTGGCAGGATAGCCCGTACACGAGCGGTCGCTTCGACCCGGTCCTCTCGTACTAAGGTCGACGTCCCTCAACATTCCCACGCCCACGACGGATACAGACCGAACTGTCTCACGACGTTCTGAACCCAGCTCATGTGCCACTTTAACCGGCGAACAGCCGGACCCTTGGGACCTTCTCCAGCCCCAGGATGTGACAAGCCGACATCGAGGTGCCAAACCGCGCCGTCGATGTGAACTCTCGGGCGCGATAAGCCTGTTATCCCCAGCGTACCTTTTATCCGATGAGCGACGGGCCGTCCACACGGTCCCGCCGGATCACTTACACCGACTTTCGTCCCTGCTCGCGCTGTCGCGCTCGCAGTCAGGCTGGCTTCTGCGTATACACTCGACGTGCGATTACCGACCGCACTGAGCCAACCATTGTGCGCCTCCGGTACTTTTTAGGAGGCGACCGCCCCAGTCAAACTACCCGCCTGCCACGGTCCTCGCCGGTGTTGCCGGCTGAGTGAGATTGTTAGTAAACGAAGGGTGGTATTTCACTGGTGCCTCCACCAGGGCCGAAACCCCGGCTTCGCCGGCTCCCACCTATGCTACGCAACGCATACCGACAATCAATGACAGGTTGTAGTAAAGGTGCATGGGGTCTCTTTGTCCTGTCGCGGGTAATCGGAATCCTCACCGATGCTTCTATTTCGCCGAGCTTACGGAAGAGACAGCTCCCAAGTCGTTACTCCATTCGTGCAGGTCGGAACTTACCCGACAAGGAATTTCGCTACCTTAGGACCGTTATAGTTACGGCCGCCGTTTACCGGGGCTTCGGTTCATCGCTTCGCCTTGCGGCTGACGACTTGCCTTAACCTTCCGGCACCGGGCAGGAGTCAGAGCGTATACGTTGGCTTGGACAATGCCTTAGCACGCTCCTGTGTTTTTGCTAAACAGTCGCTTGGGACGATTCTCTGCGGCCGGTCTCGCCTTCCCTTGATTAGGTCAGCTACTGCCGGCACCCCTTATCCCGAAGTTACGGGGTCATTTTGCCGAGTTCCTTTTCCGTAAATCACTCGAGCACCTTAGGCTGCTCGCCTCGCCTACCTGTGTCGGATTACGGTACGGTCAACTGCAGTCCTGGCTCGCGAAGCTTTTCTCGGCAGTCGGCGTCAGCATCCCTTTGCGGGTCGGTGAAGACCCTTCGGCATCGGTTCTCGACTATCCCAGCGGATTTGCCTACCGGGAAACGTCTACCACCTTGCAACGGCATAACCACAATCCGTCGGACACCCTGCTCCTGCGTCCCTCCTCGAGCTCATAACGGCCTACAGTTGGTACGGGAATATTGACCCGTTTCCCATCAGCTACGCCTCTCGGCCTCACCTTAGGGACCGACTAACCCTGAGCTGATCGACATGGCTCAGGAAACCTTAGGCTTACGGTGACAGGGGTTTTCACCCTGTTTATCGCGTACTTAATCCGGCATTCTCACTTCCCACCGCTCCACCGCAAGGCTTCCGCCGCGGCTTCGTCGCTATGGGAACGCTCCCCTACCCCTCATGCAAAGCATGAAGACGATGCTTCGGCGGGTGGCTTAAGTCCCGACCATTATCGGCGCAATCTCGCTGGACTGGTGAGCTATTACGCACTCTTTAAAGGAATGGCTGCTTCTAAGCCAACCTCCCAGTTGTCACAGCAAAATCACATCCTTTGCTACACTGAGCCACCACTCCGGGGCCTTAGCAGTCGTTCTGGGTTCTTTCCCTCTCGCCGCTGTACATTAGCGCACAGCGACTGCCTCCCGGACAGCATTCCATGGGCATTCGGAGTTTGGTTGGGGGAGGTACCGCTGACGCGGCCCGGACCCATCCAGTAGCTCTACCTCCCAGGAACTCATTTTCCGAGGCTATACCAAAATATATTTCGGGGAGAACCAGCTATCTCCGAGCTTGATTGGCCTTTCACCCCTATGCTCAAGTCATCCGAGCGGTTTTCAACCCACATCGGTTCGGTCCTCCACCGCCTGTTACGGCGGCTTCAACCTGCTCAAGCATAGATCGCCACGGCTTCGGGTCTACGACCACGTACATGCGCCCTATTCAGACTCGCTTTCGCTCTGGCTCCGGCCCTGAGGGCCTTAACCCGCACGTGATCAGTAACTCGCCGGATCATAATGCAAAAGGCACGCGGTCAGGCCCTTGCGGACCCTCCCACAGCTTGTCGGCACACGGTTTCAGGATCTCTTTCACTCGCCACCTGGCGTGCTTTTCACCTTTCCCTCACGGTACTAGTGCACTATCGGTCATCGAGGAGTATTTAGGCTTGGAGGGTGGTCCCCCCTGATTC
>JBAOHR010000011.1:482500-512307 GCA_037045245.1 Gemmatimonadales bacterium
TTGTCGACCTCCGCCGGGAGCTCCTCCCCGGACAAATCGGCCGAGATATCGCCGCCGGCATCATCGTCGGCATCGTCGCCCTCCCGCTCGCCATCGCCTTCGGCATCGCTTCGGGCGTCACCCCCCAACAAGGCCTCGTCACCGCCATCATCGCCGGCGCCCTGATCGCCGGCCTCGGCGGCTCCCGGGTCCAGATCGGCGGCCCGACCGGCGCCTTCGTCGTCCTGGTCGCCATCACCATCGAACGATTCGGCCTCGACGGCCTCCTCGTCGCCACCCTGCTGGCCGGCGGGATGCTCATCGTCGCCGGCCTCCTCGGCGCCGGGGCGCTGATCCGCTACATCCCCCTCCCCGTCACCACCGGCTTCACCAGCGGGATCGCCCTGATCATCGGCCTCGGCCAGCTCGCCGACGCCCTCGGCCTGGGGGTGGAGAAGGTCCCGGCCGCCTTCCTCCCGAAGATTCAGGTCCTGGCCGGTGCAATCAGCACCGATCGACCCGACCGCCGCTGGGCGTCACCGTCGCCACCCTGGCCATCCTGCTCCTCTGGCCCAGGACCGGCAACAAGATCCCCGGGCCGTTCGTCGCCCTGGTGGTGACCACCGCCGCCGTCTCGCTGCTCCACCTCGACGTGGCGACCATCGGCTCCCGCTTCGGCGACCTGCCGCGCGGGCTGCCGATGCCCAGCGATCCCCCACGTCTCCCTCGAGCGCCTGGGCGAGCTCTTCACCCCGGCCGCGACGATCGCCCTCCTCGCGGCGATCGAATCACTGCTCGCCGCCGTGGTGGCCGATTCGATGACCGGCTTCCGCCACCGCGCCAACACCGAGCTGGTCGCGCAGGGGATCGCCAACCTCGCGGTGCCGTTCTTCGGCGGGATCCCGGCCACCGGCGCGATCGCCCGCACGGCCACCAACATCCGGAGCGGCGGCCGCACGCCGATCGCCGGCCTGGTCCACGCCGCGACGCTGCTGATCATCCTGCTGGTGGCGGGGCCGCTGGCTCGCCTCATCCCGATGGCGACGCTGGCGGGGATCCTGCTCGTGGTCGCGTGGCACATGGGTGAGTGGCACTCGTTCTTCCGGCTGGCCCGCGGCCCGCGCAACGACGCCGCCGTGCTGCTCACGACCTTCGGCTTCACGGTGATGGCCGACCTGACCGTCGGCATCGGGATGGGGATGGCCCTCGCCGCGCTGCTCTTCGTGCAGAAGATGACCACTGCCACGCAGGTGATCACCGGCGAGGATGAGGACGACAGCGAGGCGCTGGTGCGCCGCGCCTGGCTCCCCGCGGGCGTGCGGCTGCTCGAGGTGCGCGGTCCGCTCTTCTTCGGCGGCGCCGAGACGCTGCGCCGGGCGCTCAACATCCTCCCCGACCCCTCGAAGCTGCTGCTGATCGACCTCGCGGCCGCGCCGGGGCTCGACGTGACCACCGCCCGCATCCTCAAGGACTTCGAGGCGCAGAGCCGCAGCCACGGCACGCGGGTGGTGTTCGTGACGAAGGACGGCGCGACGGCCGCTGCGCTGCAGCGAGAAGGACTCGAGCGGGCGTTGAGTGTGGAGCGGGCGGTGGGGAGATGGAAGGAAGAAGCCAATGGCGACCAGCGAGACGGGTGAAACGTAAAAGGTGAAACGGGATCGCGGGTGGCGACCGTTTCACCTCTTACGTTTCACCTTCTGCGCCGTTCACCGTTCACGGCTTCTCGTCAATTCGTCGCGACTTCATCCGCCGTCAAGTAGAACCTCGGAATCGTCGCCTCGAACACTTCGCCGTCGGGGCGGACGAAGTGGTACTCCCCTTCCATCCAGCCGCTCGACGCGCGCAGGACGGCGGAGGACTGGTAGCTGTACACCGCACCGGGGAGGAGCATCGGCTGTTCGCCGACGACCCCTTCCCCGGCCACCTCGCTGTCATGCCCGATGTCGTCGTGAATCAGCCAGCGGCGCGCCAGCAGCTGCGCGGCGCGCTCGCCGACGTTCTCCAGGCGCACCCGATACGCAAAGACGTAGTGCCCCATCGACGGGCGCGACTGTTCGGCCACGAAGCGCGGATCGACGGTCACGCGGATCCCGTCGGTGATGGCGTAGTACAGCCGCCGTGGCATCGTGGCGCTCCGCCTCAGCTCGTCGGCGGGTTGAAGGCGCCGTGCTGCTGCTCGACCCAGGACCGATGGTAGTTCGGGTCCTCGAACGGCTGCGACGCCTTGGCGATCCTGGAGCGCGCGGAACGAGTCCATCATCACCGCCAGCTCGTTGGTGTGCGTCGCCCCGATGCTCGCCTCGGCAGCGGCCGGGATGCGGCCCGTGCGGCAGGCCGTCCGGATGGTGCGTGATGCTGCCGTACTCGATCCCCTTCCGGCTCATGAACTCGCTCGAGGCGTAGAAGAGCACCTCGTCGGAGTCGACGTTGCTGTGGTTGTACGGCGCCGGGATCGCGTTCGGGATGGAAGTCGTACGGCCGCGGGCAGAACGAGCAGATCACGAAGCCGTCGCCCTGGAAGGTCTGGTGCACCGGCGGCGGCTGGTGGATCGCGCCCGACGATCGGCTCGAAGTCGTGGATGTTGAACGCCCACGGATAGAAGTGGCCGTCCCAGCCGACGACGTCGAACGGGTGGTGGTCGAGCAGCGACCTCGTTGAAGGCCGTTGTACTGCTTCACCACGATCGGGAACTCGCCCTTCTCGTCCACGCGTGCTCGAGGTGCGTCGGGCCGCCGGATGTCGCGCTCGCTGAATACGGCGCGCCCTCGAGCAGCTGCCCGACGTTGTTGCGGTAGCGCGTCGGGCAAGCGGACATGCCCGCGCGCTCTCCATCACCAGCAGCTTGGGCGCCCCCTTGCTGCGATCGAAGCGCCAGCTGGTGCAGTGATGTTGCGATGGATGACGACGTAGTCGCCCGGCTTGACCGGGAGGATCGCCGAACGCCGAGGCGAGGACCCCTTCGCCCTCCGCAGACGTAGACGACCTCGTCGCGCCTGCGCAGTTCCGGTAGAACGTGCTCGTCGGCGGCGTGCCGGGCTCCGACCAGAGCATCGCGATGTCGTTGTTGAAGAGCATCGGGACGCGGTCGAGCACCAGCGAGCCACCCTTCGCGCGCGCTGGGCGCGGTGCGCCAAGTGCCGGTGGCGCAGCGTACGGTCTCGTCGTCCGCCTCCCACGACGATCGGCCGGAGCTGCCGCGACCGACGAGCACCGTCGTCGGCGGATGGATGTGGTAGAGCAGCGACGACGGTGCCGACGAAGCCCTCGTGCCCCATCAGCTCCTCGTGCATAGAGCGCCGCCGTCCGGGCTTGCCGGAAGACGATGTGCCGCTTGCGCGGGCACCTCGCCCATCAGGTGTGATAGATCGGCATGCTAGAGGTTCCCCCGGCGCGTCCTGCTCGCGCTCGATCGCCTCGAAGAGCGCCTTGAAGTTGCCGGCGCCGAAGCTCTTGGCGCCCTTCCGCTGGATGATCTCGTAGAAGAGCGTCGGGCGGTCCTGCACCGGCTTGGTGAAGATCTGCAGCAGGTAGCCCTCGTCGTCGCGGTCCACGAGGATGCCGAGCTCGGCGAGCGGCGCGATGTCCTCGTCGATCTTCCCGACGCGGTCGAGCACCGTCTCGTAGTAGGACTCGGCCGGCACGCGGAGGAACTCGACGCCGCGCGCGCGGCAGCGTCGCGGACCGTCGTGATGATGTCGTCGGTCGCGATCGCGACGTGCTGCACGCCCGGGCCGCGGTAGAAGTCGAGGTACTCCTCGATCTGCGACTTCTTCTTGCCGCTGCGCCGGCTCGTTGATCGGGAACTTGATCCGCCCGTTGCCGTTGCTCATCACCTTCGACATCAGCGCCGAGTACTCGGTGGTGATCGTGCTTGTCGTCGAAGGTCAGGATGTTGGTGAAGCCGAGCACCTCGCTCGTAGAACGTCGACCCAGCTGGTTCATCTTGCCGAGCTCGACGTTGCCGACGCAGTGGTCGACGTACTTGAGGCCGACGTCGACGTCGACTGGTAGCGTCGACTTCATCGGGACGATAGCCGGGCAGGAAGAGGCCGGTGTAGTTGCGGCGCTCGACGATCGAGTGGATGGTGTCGCCGTAGGTGCGTGATGGCGGCGATGACCACCTCGCCGTGCTCGTCCTGCAGCGACCTCGCGGCTCGCCGGCGAGACTCCGCACCCCGCTCCATCGCGGCGGCGTAGGCGGCGCGGGCATCCTCGACCCAGAAGGCCATGTCGCGGACGCCGTCGCCGTGCAGCGTGGACGTGCGCCGCGATCTCGCCCTCGGGCCCCATCGGGGTGGTGAGGACGAGGCGGATCTTGTCCTGCTTCAAGCAGGTACGAGGCACGGTCGCGGACGCCGGTCTCGGGGCCGCGGTAGCCGATCGAGCTCGAAGCCGAAGGCGTAGCAGTAGTAGAGCATCGACTGCTTGGCATTGCCGACCCAGAACTCGATGTAGTCGGTGCCGTGAATCGGAAAGGCGTCGGTCGTGTCGGCAGCGGCAGGCTGCGTGATCGTGGCGGTCATGGGGTGCTCCGGGTCGCGTTCAGTAGGACGGGCAGTGGGCAGGCAGCGGGGCCGCCTGCCATCCTGGATCGGTGCGACGATGCCCGGGCCGCGGGGCGCGCAGGTTCACGCGGTCCGCGCGGCGGCGAGGAAGGAGCGAAGATCGGCCTCGCTGATCGCCGGCTCGCCCGGGGAGACGTGGTCGAGGCGTCCCTCCCGCACCCATTCGATCAGCCGCCCGATCTCGGCGTACAGATGGTCGAACGAATCGACCACGAAGAGCAGCGGCTGGTAGTGGTCGATCTCGAAGTACTGGTTCACCACCCACTCGAGCTGCAGCGGGAAGCGCTGCACCGCCGGCGACTCGATCGCGTGGGCGATCTCGCCATAGGACGACAGCAGGCCGCTGCCATACACCTTGAGCTCGCCCGGCGCGGTCCCGCGCATCAGGCCGAACTCGACGGTGAACCAGAAGAACCGCGCCATCGCCTTGATCACGGACGTCAGCACCTGCAGCTGCTCGTGCTCGTCCTCGATCGTCGCCACCCGCTCCGCCGCCGCCTTGGCGCATTCGCCGAACATCACCAGCGTGTCGGCGAAGGCCTTGTCGGTGTGCATCGGCACGTGGCCGGCGATGTCGTGGAAGATGTCCGGTTCGGGGAGGTAGTCGAGCACCGCGCCGTCGCGGATCGTGATCGTCGTCGGGAAGGCACGCTGCCGCAGGCAATCGAAGAACATGTACGCCGGCACGTAGCCGCTGACCGCCTTGGCCCGGAAGCCGGTGAGCGGCGCCATGAACTTGTTCACGTCGTCCAGGCGCGGCACCCGCTCCGGGTCGAGGCAGAGCGTCTCGAGCCCCTCGAGGAAACGATGGTTGGCGTACTTCTGCCAGCGCTCCCCCATCCGCGCGTAGAGCCGGCGCCAGACGTCGTGGTTGGCCTCGGAGTAGAGCTCGTAGGGCTGATCGATGTAGAGCCGCCCCTCCGCCTGCGCCTGTTCGATGAACGGCGCACGCGTCGTGGTGAGGCCGGGGACTGCCGTGTCGGTGGTGGTCAAACGGGCCTCCGAGAGGGACGGAACTCGGATTGGAAACTAATGGGGCGGCTGGACCTGGAGCAGTTCCGCCCGATCTCGAAATTCCGCCAGCGACTCCGGGTTGGCAAGCGCCCCGACGTTCTTGACCGGGCGCCCCTCCACCACGTCGCGGACCGCCAGTTCGCTCAGCTTGCCGCTCCGGGTCCGCGGGATGTCCCGGACCGCCAGCACCACCCGGGGGACGTGGTGCGGTGACGCCCCGTCGCGAATCCGCCGACGGACCCGGTCGATGAGCGGCGCATCGAGCTCGGCGCCCTCGACCAGCCGGACGAAGAGCACCACCCGCACGTCGCCATCGCTGCTGCCGGGGATCCGCTGCCCGATCACCAGGCTTTCGAGCACCTCGGGGATCGTCTCGACCTGCCGGTAGATCTCGGCCGTCCCGATGCGGACACCGCCAGGGTTCAGCGTCGCATCGCTGCGCCCACTGATCGCGAAGCCGCCATGGGCCGTCCGCGTGATCCAGTCGCCGTGCCGCCACACCCCGGGATACTCCGCGAAATAGGCCGCCCGGTAGAGCGCGCCGTCGGGGTCGTGCCAGAACGCAACGGGCATCGACGGGAAGGGTCGCGTGCAGACCAGCTCACCCGCCTCGCCGACCGGCGCCGGCTGCCCCGAGGCGTCGAAGACTTCCACCGCCATGCCGAGGCCGGGGCCCTGGATCTCGCCGCGATGGACCGGTGAGATCGGATTCCCAAGCACGAAGCAGGAGACGATGTCGGTGCCGCCCGAGATCGACGCGACCTGCACCGGCCCGACCGACGCCGTCACCCAGTCGAACGACTCGGGCGCGAGCGGCGAGCCGGTCGAGAAGACGGTTCGCAGCTCCGTCGAGTCCAAAGTCGTCGCGCGCGGGGTGAGCCCCGCCTTCTCCGCGAGCGCGAGGTACTTGGCGCTGGTGCCGAAGAGCTGCACCCGTTCGGCCGCCGCGAGGCGCCAGAGGATGCCGGGATCGTGCGACGGCATCGGCGCGCCATCGTAGAGCACCAGCGTCGCGCCGACCGCCAGCCCGCTCACCAGCCAGTTCCACATCATCCAGCCGCAGGTGGTGAAGTAGAAGAGCCGCTCGCCGTCGTGCAGGTCGCCGTGGAGACGGTGCTCCTTGAGGTGCTGCAGCAGCGTCCCGCCCTGCCCCGTGCACCATGCACTTCGGCAGCCCGGTGGTGCCCGACGAATAGAGGATGTAGAGCGGATGATCGAACGGGAGGCGGGTGAAGGCGAGCGGTGGGGGCGGTCCGTCGCCGAGCAACGATTGCCACGACTGCATCCGCGGATCGTCCGGGAGGATTGCGCGCGCCGCGATACGGGATCATCACCGCGTGCTCGACCGATGGCAGCCGCGGCAACAACTCCTCCGCGCGCGCAACGCAGTCGTGCACCTTCCCGCCGTAGCCATAGCCGTCGCAGAAGAAGAGCACACGCGGCGCGGTCTGGCCGAAGCGATCGACGATTCCCTCGACGCCGAAGTCCGGCGAGCACGAGGTCCAGACGGCACCGAGCGCACTGGTCGCGAGCATCGCCGCGATCGTCTCCGGCATGTTGGGCAGCCATCCCGCCACGCGATCGCCCTGGCCGACGCCGAGCGCAGCCAGACCGGCCGTGAGGCGGGCAACGGTCTCGCGCAGCGTGCGCCAGCTCCACCGCGACACCGCGCCGCGCTCATCCCATGCAATGAGTGCGTCGGCGTCGCCGTCATGGCGCAGCAGATTCTCGGCGAAGTTGAGTCGCGCGCCCGGAAACCAGTGCGGCCCGAGCACCGGATCGGGAGGTGCCATCCGCTCGACGCCGACGACGACTTCATCCCAGGCGGTGCCGTCGGCGCGAACGTCCGCGATCACCCGGCCATCGCGCCACACGGCCGACCAGAACTCGGCGGGGTCGGCGATCGACCAGGCGTGCAGCGCGCGATACGCCTCGCCATCGACGGTCGGCGGCAACGCGACACCCTCCGCGCGGCGCGCCGCGAGGAAGCGTGCGAGGTGCGACGCGGCAACGCGCGCGGGATCGGGCACCCACTGCGGCATGGCGTCAGGCATCAGCGGCGGCGCAGCACCACGTCATCGCTCGTGATGCGCTCCCCGATGGCGAGCGTGAGCAGCTGACCGCTGAAGCCCTCGCGCGCCACGCGGACGTACTGCACGCGGCAGCGCTCGAGCAATTTGGGATCGAACTCGAGGCGGTACTCGCCGTTGGCGTTCGAGAAGGTCGAGAACGGCGTGCCGACGATCTGCAGGTGCGCACCCGCGAGCGGCGAGCGCTGGTCGTCGGCAAGGACGCGCCCGATCACCGTGGCCAGCACCGGCGTGCCGTCGGGATTCTTGCCGAGGTCGGGGATCTCGACGCACTTGCCCGCCGCCTCGGGGAACGACGGCCGCCAGTCGCGGTAGTCGGGCTGCGTCGGTCCGACGCGACCCATCATCCCGGCCGCGGCGGCGACCTCGGCGTTCGAGTTCCGGGTCCCGGCAGTGAGGATGTCACGAGGCTTGTCGTTCTTGCTGTCGAACAGCCCCTTCGCTCGCATCGCCTCGCCCAGGTCGGTCACGGTGGCAATGCGGCGCACGCCCTTCGGCGCCTGGGTCGGGGCCGCCTCGGGCTCGGCCGGCGGCGTCTCCACCTTCGTGGGCGGCTCAGGCTTGTTGACGTTCATCTGGTCCGGATCGATCGGCGGCTTCTCCGGCCCCGCTTCCTTGGGCACCAGTGCATCAGGATTCTTGGAATCGGGCCCGAGCGGCGTCGCCTTCTTCGGCGGCTCCGGCTTCGGCTGGGGCTGTTCCTGCTGCTGGGGCTGCGGTTGGGGCTGCTCGGGCTGCTGCTCCGCCTTCGGGGCGGGGTTGGCCGGCGGGGCCAGCGCGATTTCCTGCCGATCCTCCCCCGGATTCCGCTCGATGGTGGGGAGCGAGCGCGCCGAGGCGGGGCGGAAGATCAGCCAGAGGACCACGACCACATGCAGGGCCGCGCTCGTGCTGAGCGCGCCCCAACTCCGCCCCCCATCAATCGGGGGCCCGACGGTGAATGGCGTGGTAGGCTTCACTGTTAGAGCTTAGTGGTGTCGGGGGCAGAACGGGATGCCCGACACCCGGCCGGGATCCCTCTCTGCAAACAACAACGGACGATCATTACCGCCATGCACACTCCATTTCGTCTTGCTTCCCCGGTGCGGCTGGCCCTTGCCAGCATTGCCCTGTTCGGCGCGGCGCTGGGCGCCCAGTCTCCGGCCCAATCCGGCCCGCTGCTGCAGTCGGGACCAATGGTCGGTGCCTCACAGATGCGCGAGGTCGCGCTCTGGGTGCAGACCACCCGACCCGCCCTGGTCCAGTTTGCCTACTGGGATTCGCTTGTCCCGGCCAGGAAGTACACCACCGAGGCGGTCAGGACGGCCCCAGCGACCGCCCACGTGGCGAAGGTGCTGGCCGACAGCGTGCGGCCCGGGCATGTGTATGGCTACGAACTCCGGATCAACGGCGTTGCAGTCCCTCGCCCCTATCCGCTCCGCTTTGCAACGCCGGCGCTCTGGCAGTACCGCACCGACCCGCCGACGGTCCGGATCGCGGTGGCCTCCTGCTTCTATGTGAATGAGGCGGAGTTCGACCGCCCCGGCACCCCCTACGGTGCCGACTACGACATCCTCGGCGCGGTGACGCGGAGCCGTCCGGACCTGATGCTCTGGATGGGCGACAACGCCTACCTCCGCGAAGGCGACTTCGACAGCCGCACCGGAGTCTTCCATCGCTACACGCATTCGCGCTCACTGCCTGAGCTGCAGCCGCTGCTCGCCGCGACCAGCCACTACGCGACCTGGGACGACCACGACTTCGGCCCCAACGACAGCGATCGCTCCTACGGTGGCCGCTTCCTGACGCGTGCCGCGTTCGAGCTCTTCTGGGCCAACCCGCCGCTCGGGGCGGACGGTGGCGGCGGCGTGACGTCGACGTTCGGCTGGAGCGATGTCGATGTCTTCCAGATGGACAATCGCTGGTACCGCGACGGCCAGGGGCGCCTGACAGGCGATCGCAACTACCTCGGCCGCAACCAGATCGAGTGGTTGCTCAACGCGCTGAAGGCATCGCGCGCGACGTTCAAGCTGGTGGTGATCGGCGGTCAAACGGTGAACAACTCGGTGACCTTCGAGAACTACGCCACCTATGGCGCCGAGCGCACCTTCCTCCTCGATCGGCTGCAACAGGAGAAGATCCCGGGCGTGATCTTCCTGAGCGGCGACAAGCACTGGACCGAGTTGAGCCGGATGGAACGCGGCGGCAGCTATCCACTGTACGATCTGACGGTGTCGCCACTCACGGCGGGGCCGTCTACAGGGTGGAAGAGCGAGCAGAACGCCTTCCGCGTCGAGGGGACGCTCGTGAGCGACCGCAACTTCGGCCTGCTCGAGGTCACCGGCCCACTGAAGGAGCGCGTGTTGACCATCACGATCCAGGATCGCACCGGCGCCGTCCGGTGGAAGCGCGCCATTCCGGCGTCGGAGCTGAAGTGAAGCCACTCCCGATGGAGGTCGAGGCCCTGATCGTCGGCGCGGGGCCGATCGGACTGGCCTGCGCGATCGCCGCGCGCCGTCGCGGCATCAACGCGCTGGTGATCGACTCGGGTGCGATCGCCGATGCGATCGTGCGCTACCCGATCGGGATGACCTTCTTCACGACGCCCGAGCGGCTCGAGATCGGCGACCATCCGCTTGTCACCAGCGGTGCCAAGGCGACGCGCGAGGAGGCGCTCAACTACTACCGCGGCGTCGCGCGTGCCGAGAAGCTCGCGGTGCATCCGTACACGCGGCTGGTGCACGCCGAGCGGCGGGACGGACATCTCGAATGCACGCTCGGCACTGCGGCCGGTCCGCAGACTGTGCGTTGCGAACGGCTGGTCCTCGCCACCGGATACTTCGATCACGCCAACATGCTCGACGTGCCGGGCGAGTCGTTGCCGCATGTGTCGCACTGGTTTGACGAGCCACACCGGACGGCCGGGCTCGACGTGGTGATCATCGGCGGGAAGAACTCGGCGGTCGAGACGGCGTTGCAGTGCTTCCGTGCGGGAGCGCGGGTGACGCTGGTGTATCGACGCGCGGCGTTCAAGCCGAGCCTCAAATACTGGCTGCGCCCCGACCTCGAGAACCGAATCGCGGCCGGCGAGATCGCGGCGCATCTGGGCGCCGAGGTGTTGGCGATCACACCAACAGCAGTGCGGATCCGCACGGCCGATGGCACACAGAAGGACATCCCGGCCGATCGGGTGTATGCGCTCACCGGCTATCACCCGGACTTCGCGTTGCAGCGGCAGCTCGGCATCCAGTTCGACGAGGCGGGCGATCGGCCGATCATGAACGCGGAGACGCTCGAGTCGAGCGTGCCGGGGATCTATCTGGCAGGGAGCGTGGGTGCGGGGCGCTTCATCTCGGAGGTCTTCATCGAGAACGGCCGCCACGACGGCGAGAAGATCTTCGGCGACCCGGGCAGCCGGCAGGCCGCGGAGCAGAAGTACCAGGCGTCGCCGCAGGCCAGTGGGCGAGTAGCCCCCAGGCTCAGACTCGGCGGAGCGGCCTGCGGAGCGCCGCGCGCACCCGATGCAGGAGGATCAGCGCCACGGCCGCGAGACCGACGACCAGGCCCCACCAGAGGCCGATCGGGCCGAGCGACGTTCGATAGGCCAACCACGTCGACGTCGGCGAGACCGCAGCACCCCGAAGCCGACCAGGTTGACGAGCATCGGCGTGTGGGTGTCGCCGAGGCCGCGCAGCACGCCGACGCAGACCACCTGGATGCCGTCGAAGACCTGGAAGACGCCGGCGATCGGCAGCAGGATCGCCGCGAAGGTGACGACCGCCTCGGCATTGGTGTAGAAGCCGGCGATCCAGTGCGGCACCAGCAGGAAGATCAGCCCCAGTGCCGGCCATGAAGCCGGCACCGACCACGAGGGCCGCGCGCGCGCCGGCGCGGAGCGCGGCGCGGTCGCCCCTCCCCACCGCCTGCCCGATCAGCACCGACGCCGCCATCCCCACCCCCATCGGCACCATGAAGGTCAGCGACGCGAGGTTCAGCGCGATCTGGCGCCCCGCGACCTGCACGGTCCCGAACACCCCCATCAGGAGGCCGACGATCGAGAAGGCCGCCATCTCGATCTCGACCTGCAGCGCGATCGGCACGCCGATGCGGAGCATCGTCGCGAACGGCGCCCACTGGAGCAGTCCGCGGCCGGACCGGGCGGAGCATCGGCCCCAGCTCGTGCCAGCGCGAGGCTCGCACGAGCAGGACGATCATCACCACGCGCGACGACGGCCGTGGCGGCGGCCGAGCCCGCGACGCCAAGCGGCGGCACGCCGGCGCCGCCAAAGATCAGCCAGTAGTTGAGGCCGACGTTGACGATGTTGGCGACGAGAATCGTCCAGAGCACCGGCTGCACCTTGTGGAGCACCTGCATCGTCTGGCGCCCGACCGTGAAGAGCAGGAACGGCAAGCACGCCGGGGATCAGCACGCGGCTGTACGTACCCGCGAGCGGGACGACGTCGGCCGGCTGGCGCACGAGGCGGCAGGAACGGCTCGGCGAACCACATCACGCCGGCGAGCGGCACGGAGAGGACGATCGCCAGCACGACGCCGCGCTGGACGCCGAGCGCGACCGTCTCGTGCTCATCGGCGCCGTGGGCCTGCGAGAGCACCGGGTCGAGCGAGAGGAGGATGCCGAGGCCGAACATCAGCACCGCCATGCCGTACAGATTGCCGAGGGCGACGGCGGCGAGCGCCTGCGGCGAGAGGCGGCCGACCATGAGGGTGTCGACGACGCCCATCAGCATCATGCCGACGTTGACGCCGATGATCGGGAGGGCGAGGCGGAGGAGCGGCCGATATGCGTTGGGAGGGGACACCGACGCCGGCAGGGCGCCGGCGGTCACGCCTGGGTGGAATCGCGGCGGGCGGTCGGTTCGATCATCCGCTCGGCGAACGACACGCGGTCCTGCAGCTCGGTGACCTCGGCGCGGAGGGCGTCGAGTTCGTCGAAGATCGCGGCGGCCGTCCCCGGGGGATCAGGCGGTCGGTCTCGGGCTCCCAGTTGGCCACGAGGTTCCCGTCGGCGTCGCGGAAGGAGCCGGCGGCGATCAGGATGTTGTCGTAGAGGTACCAGAGTCCGAGGCCGCCGAGGGTGCACGCCTGGAGGATGCCGCTCTGGACCTTGCCGACATAGAACCGGTGCGCACCGAAGACGCCGAGGAAGACGGCGAGCAGCTGGGCGACGAGTCTGGATTTTGGGGAGGCGAAGAGATCGTCGGTCATGCTCTGGCTTGGCTAAGAGTGCGCCCGGCAGGAGTCGAACCTGCGACCGGCAGCTTAGAAGGCTGCTGCTCTATCCAGCTGAGCTACGGGCGCCGGGAGGAAGCCGTAATGTAGCCTCCTCCCCGGCCCCGCTGGCTACTTGCGCACCGCGTCGCGGATCTCGCGGAGGAGGAGGATGTCCTCGGGGGTCACGGCCGGCGCCGGGGCCGGCGCGGGCTGCTCCCGCTTCATCCGGTTCATCACCTTGATCATCTGGAAGATCACGAAGGCGAGGATCAGGAAGTTCAGGAAGATCGTGAGGAAGTTGCCGTAGGCGAAGACCGGCACCCCGGCCTCCTTCACGGCGGCCAGGGTGTTGGCCGTCCCGGCGGGGACGTCGCTGAGCGCAACATAGAAGTTGCTGAAGTCGAGCCCGCCGACCGCCTTGCCGACCAGCGGCATGATCAGGTCGTTCACCGCGGAGTCCACGATCTTGCCGAACGCGCCGCCGATGATCACGCCGACGGCCAGATCCATCACGTTGCCCTTGAGGGCGAATTCCTTGAACTCGGAGGTCATGGACATGAGGGTTCCTTGGTGGGTTGGGGTGAGGGGTGAGGGGTGAGACGGGTGGTCAGAGGATGTGGGTGATCATAGCGCGGAATTCGCGCTGAGGAAACCCGGGTGGCCGGACAATCGTAGATTCCCCGTCGATCCGACCCTGTACCCCACCCACCCCGACCCAGGCTGGCCATGCTGACACCTGCCGCGGCGCTCGCCGCCCTGACCCTGCTCACCGCCCCGCCGACCGACGGCGTCGATGTGCTGCGCGCCGTGCACGCCAAGTACGCCGGGAAGTGGTTCACCTCGATGACCTTCGTCCAGAAGACGACCTTCCTGAACGGCCGGGTGCAGACCTGGTACGAGGCGATGGAGGTGCCCGGGAAGCTGCGCATCGACATGGCGCCGGCCAGCGCGGGTCAGGGGATGCTCTTTCGGAACGACACCATCTATCGCTTTGCGGGCGGGAAGATGGCCCCGGCGCGGGCATTGAAGCACCCGATGCTGATCCTGCTGCACGACGTGCACGCGGCGCCGCTCGACACGACGGTGGCCAAGCTGCGCTCCCTGGGCTTCGACCTCTCGAAGACGTATGAGAGCACCTGGGAGGGGAAGCCGGTGATCGTGGTCGGCGCGCTCGCGGGCGACACGACGTCGTTCGCAGTTCTGGCTCGAGAAGGAGCGGATGCTGCTGGTGCGGCTGATCGACCCGACCATGGACGCCCGCTTCAGCGGCTACGCCAAGCACGGCTCGGCGTGGGTCGAGGGGCGGATCGAGGTGTGGCAGAAGGGGAAGCTGGTGCAGCTCGAGGAGTACACCGACGTCAAGACCAACGTGAAGCACGAGCCGGGGCTGTTCGACCCGGCGCGCACCGCGACGCCGGCATGGGTCGGGGCCGGCGAGGAGCGGTGGCCCGCCCCGCCCCCGCCCCCGCCGGGCGGCTGACGATCGGTCTATATTTCGCGCCCCGGTCACTTCCGTGCCGGGGCGTGGTACGTCTGAGCCCCTGAGGAGTGTCGATGCTCGCATCCCCCATCCTGTTGCTGGCCCTCGCCCTGGGCGGCCCCGGGGTGTCCCCTGGCGAAGCGGTCGTAAAGGCTGCCTACGCCAAGTACGCCGGCAAGTGGCCCACGTCGTTCACCTACGTCCAGAAGACCGTCCTCCCCGACGGTCGGAACGAGACGTGGTATCACGCCGTGAAGCTGCCGGGGATGGTGCGGATCGACGTTGCGCCCGACATCACGGGCCGCGCGATCATCTACCGCAACGACTCGCTCTACGCCTACGGCGCCAAGCAGATGAAGACCCGGAGCTGGTGGCCCAACTCCTTCCTCGTGCTCACCGGCGACATCCATGTGGCGCCGCCGGCCGAGACGATCAAGCGGCTGCGGGCGTTCGGCTTCAACCTCGACATCACCCACGAGGAGACGGTCAAGGGCGTCCGGTACATCGTGGTCGGCGCGAAGCAGGGCGACCTCCGCTCGAAGCAGTTCTGGCTCGAGAAGGAGCGGATGATCGTGATGCGGCTCATCGAGCCGAACGGCTCCGATCCGAACCGGCCGATGGAGGCGCAGTTCACCAAGTACACCAAGGTCGGTGGCGGGTGGATGGAGGGCTTCGTGCTGATCACGCTCGGCGGGCAGCCGTCGCAGGTCGAGGAGCGGTACGAGATCAAGAACAACGTGAAGCTCGACCCCGCGATCTTCCTCCCCGGGCCGTACAAGCTGCCGGCGTGGGTGGGGTCGTTCCCCGATGCGTTCGGGAAGCCGACGCGGGTGCGCTGAGCCGCTGCCCTCGGGCAGGATGACGAACAGCCCCGCCATGACCGAGTCGTGGCGGGGCTGTTCAGTTGATCGGGGCGCCGGGATTCGAACCCGGGGCCTTCCGCTCCCAAAGCGGACGCGCTACCGGACTGCGCTACGCCCCGTGGTGCATCTGGCGCAGGAAGCTACAGCGCTGGGCCACGAAGCGACAACCGCCGTCGATTGGATTCATTCAAGGGAGCAGCGCATGACCGTACCGCCGCACGCCGCCAGCAACGACCCCGCCAACTGGCAGCAAGCGCTGCCAAGCACGATGCGCGGGCCGGCCACGACGCTGACGCGCATCGGCCGGGGGATGTCGGGGGCCGCGGTCTATTCGGGTGGACGCCGGGGGCGAGGCGTTCGTGCTGAAGCTCACCTCGACCGACGAGCCGGTCGACCCGTGGCAGGCGCGCCTGACGGTACAGCGCGCCGCGGCCTCGGCAGGGATGGCTCCCGCTGTTGTGCATGTCGACGAGGCCCGGCGTGCCGTGCTGAGCGCGCTGGTGGTGGACCGTTCGTGGCCAGCGCAGTACGGGAATCCTGCCACCCGCGCCGAGGCGATCCGGATGCTCGGGCGGATGCTCGCGCAGCGGGCCCACCTCCCGACCCCGCCCGGGATGGGGCGGGCGGATGTGCGGCAGGTGCTCCAGATGATGTGGGGCGCATTGACCGGCCTGGCCGAAGCTGCCGGGCTTTGTCCACGAGGCACTCACGCGGTTGCTGGCGGAGCCGCCGGTGCAGGTGGATGCCTTCGTGATGAGCCACAACGACGTGAACCCCTCGAACCTGGTCTTCGACGGGACGCGCGTACTGCTGCTCGACTGGGACACCGCCGCGCCGAACGATCCGCTCTACGACCTCGCGACGGCGGCGATGTTCTACCGGATGGATGATGCCGCGTGTCGCGAGCTGGTGGCGGCGCATGACGATGCGCCGAATGCGGAGCTCCCCGATGCATTCACCTACTACCGCCGGTCTGCGGCCGCGCTCTCGGGGGTGGCGGCGCTCACGGCGGCGCGGTCGCGGGGGCACGCGGGCGGCGAGACGGCGGCTGAAGCCACGCCCACGCTCAGCGAGATCTATCAGCAGCTGCGCAGCGGGACGATCGACATCCAGAGCGTGGCCGGACAGTGGACGTTCGGGCTGGCGCTGGTGAAGGAGGCAGCCGCATGTAGCGATAGGCTGCGGTCCGCCCCGCCTCACCGCACGCGCGTGAACTGCAGCTCGCGCACGCGCCCCGACTGCAGCATGAATCCCGTGATGCGCCCGCGCGCGTCCCGTGTCATGTCGATCACCGCCGCGTCACGCACGAAGCCATCGCGGTACGTGGGGTCCACCGTGCCGAGCCGTCGTCCCGCCGGCGTACGCCACGAGCTCCCCCTTCTCCACGCGCCAGCTCTGGGTCGTCTCGATCTCCTCGTTGCGATACTCGCCGGCATACTCGGCGAGCTGGGTCGCCGTGAGCGCCACCGAGTCGACGCGCTCGTACGACGACGTGTCGGAGGCGCCACGCACGAGGAGCCTGGCGCCCCCGCTCCCCGACGCGAGCCGCAGCTCGGTCCCGCGCCCGAGTCGGAAGCGTCCGCCGCCGAGCGGCACCACGCGCGTCCGCTCGCCGCCCACGGCGATGAGGGTGTCCCCCGCCAGGCGGATGCGTTGCAGCTGCCCGCGCGCGACATTGCGCCAGATGCCTATGATCGCCTTTCGCTCCGCCTCCGGGACCGTCACTGCCGGCGCCGCGTCGAGCGCCGCCACCCAGGCGCCCGCCGTGTCCGGCGTCATCCGGTCGCCGAGGTAGACGGCCGCGACCTGCCGCGCGAGCGTATCGGGGCCGGCGTTGGCAACGTTGCAGAAGGTCGCCACGGCCATCCGCTGTTCGGGGAATCGCAGGAAGTGCCCGCGGTAGCCGGCCCAGCTCCCGCCGTGCGAGATCACGGGGAGCCCGCGCAGCGTGCCGGCATCGAGGCCGACCGCGTAGGCCTGGTTCACGTCGACGCGCGCAGGCGAGCCATCGGTGAGTGCCGTCGGCGTCATCATGGTGCGCACGATCGACGCGTCGCCAACGAGGAGTCGGTCGTAGTTGTCGAGCCAGCGGCCGAAGTCCTCGATGGTGGTGTGCACCCCGCCCGCCCCCACGATGCCGCCGTCATAGCTGTTGCGGGCCACGCGAAAGCTGCCATTGGCCTGTGGCGAGTAGGCCGTCGCGAGGCCGGGGATCACCATGGCGTTGTCGCCGAAGTAGCGGGTGTCCCGCATGCCGAGCGGCGCGAAGATCCTCGCCTCGGCGAACTGCGCGAGTGACTGGCCGGTGAGACGGTAGACCGCCTGCGCGGCGAGGATCCACCCGGAGTTGGTGTAGAGGTAGCGCGCCCCGGGGGGTAGTTGGTGCCCGCGGACCGGGTGATCACGCGCAGCGCGTCGATCGAGTCGCCGCGGAAGGTACGGCCAGTCAGGCCCCAGAGCGTCCAGAGATCGCGCAGGCCGCTCGTCTGGCTCAGCGCGCGGCGCCAGGTGACGCTGTCGGCGTACGACGGCATCTCGGGAAAGAGCTTCCGGATCGGATCGTCGAGCGAGAGCTTGCCGTCCCGCTGGAGGAGGAGCATCGCCATCGCCGTGAACTGCTTCGAGATCGAGCCGACGTCGAGCACGGAACGGGGGGTCAGTGCGATCCCGTGCTCGAGACTCGCCATCCCGTACCCGCGCGCGTAGAGCAGGCGGCCGTCCTGGTAGACGCCGAGGGCGCAGCCCGGCGCGTCGGAGCGATCGAAGCGACGGAAGACGCTGTCGGCGCGGAGGGCGCGCGCGTCGCGCTCGCCGATGATGTGCTGGGCGTGCGCGGCGGCGGGGAGCGTGGCGAGGCCAACCACGAGCGCGGGGCAGGAGGCAATGAAGGCGCATCAGACGACTCAGGGAGTGGGGGCGGCCGCGGCCTGCAGGGGTATTCATAAGACTACACCGCGGGGGCGGAAGCGTCAGGGCCGTCGCGGCAGGAGATGGCGGCTAGGCCGTCGTCGCGACCCCATGCTGTGCGAGCAGCTCGGCGATCGCGGCGCGGTGGGCTGGCGGCACCGGCACGACACCCTTCGAGAGCGCGGCGAAGCGGCCCTTCACGTGAACGCGCAACGTCGACTCCGGCGTCCAACTCGCCGAGATGATCTTCTCCCATGGCAGCAAGCCATAATACTGCCAGAGTCCCAGCTCGGTGACCTGGAGTCAACTGAAGCCCACCACCGCCATGAAGGGCGATTGCAACAGCATGAGCCCCGGCCCGCCGAAGGCCCAGATCGAGCGTCCCGAGGTGCTCGACAGCATGGCCGTGAGGCTCATCACCGGGACCAGCACGGCGAGCATCAGGAAGAGCCAGCGCGTCGGGTGTGGTCCGCAATCGAGGAGTAGCCCGTGCCGCGACGTTCCCTGCCCCCGGAGCCAGAGTCCGAAGAACACCACCACGACGACGACATACCCGACCGCGCCGACGATCCCGGCTGACTCGGGCCAGGGTTCGACGCGGTTGAGTTACGGAGGCGACCCCGTACGCGCCAATGCCCACGACGAGGAGAGCACCCGTCATGCAGATCAGCGCGTTCCTGAGTCCCAGCTCGAGCATGGCGGGCGTGACCTGCGCTGGGATGGCTGCCCCATTCGGCCCGCTTCCCTTGATCCGCTGCTGTTCCGAGAGCCGCGCGAAGAGCGGGCGGGCGAGGAAGTAGGAGAGGAGGAGCATCAGGTACGGCACCAACACCACGCTCAGCACTCCGCTCATCATGATCGCCTTTGCAAGGGAGAGCAGCGAGAGATCAGTCGCCGCCGCAACGCCACGGAGGTCGGCACTCGTGACGCCGCGGCCCTCGAGCTCGGCGCGAAGCCGGATCCGGATGCGCCGCAGCCTCCCCTCGACGGCGCGCTCGGAGACACCAGTGGCCTGGCCGATCTCGGCGAAAGGATTCTCCCGCGAAGTAGTGCTGCTCGATCAGCTGCCGCGCGTCCGAGGGCAGATCGCCGATCGCGGCGTGGAGCAAGGCCAGCTGTTCGGCCGAGTCGGCCGCATGCTCGGCGCTCTCCGACGGGAGCGCTTCCTGACCGCCGGCGCCGATGCGGTGGCGATGTTCGAAACCCTGAAGACCGCGCCTGCAGGCGCCGCTGTCCGGCATGGCGACCAGCTTCTCGACCTCGCTGTTCGGCCTCGCCGGCTCGCTGGTGCTGGGCTTTCTCGACCTGCAGTCGGCGCGCACCGCCAACCGCTTCTACACCGAGCTGGAAGACTGGCTGTCGGGCATGACCAAGCTCGGCGGCGGCGGCGGCATGGCGGTCGAGAGCGATACCTCGGTGCCGGCCTATGTGCAGGCGCTGCTGGAGCAGACCGCCGACGGCCTGGAGCGGATGCAGCGCGCGATCGTGGACAGCGAGCGCGAGCGCCGCGCCAGCGCCGAGCAGCTGGTCGAGCTGAACGCGCAACTGGGCAAGCTGGGCGAACTGCTCGGCCGCGAGTCGCGCGGCCTCAGCGAGCTGGCGCAATCGCAGCAGGAACTGCGCGGCGTGCTCAAGGCGATGGCCCAGGCGCAGGGCGGCGGGCACCAGCTGAGCGAGGAGCTGCGCTCCGAATTCCGCCTGCTGACGCGCACCATCGCCGCGGCGATGGAGCACAAGCGGCCGGCCGCCTGAGGGCCGGCCGATGAGCACCCTCGCCTCGCGCCGCCGGCGTTCCATCGACTTCTGGCCGGGCTTCGTCGATGCCCTGAGCTCGCTGCTGATGGTGCTGGTGTTCGTGCTGCTGATCTTCACCGTCGGCCAGTTCGTGCTGTCCGACGCGCTCTCCGGCCGCGACAAGGCGCTCGCCGCGCTGAACGCGGAGCTCGCCGAACTCGCCCGCAGCCTGTCGATGGAGCGCGAAGCCAAGCTCAAGGCAGAAACCCGGGTGGGCGAACTGTCCGCCTCGCTGGCCAGCACCGCGGGCGAGCGCGATGCGCTGCGGCTGTCGCTGGACCAGACCCAGGCCACGCTGACCCAGACCCAGGCGCAACTCGAAGGCAGCGAGTCCGAGGTGGCGCGCCTGACCGCCGACATCAACGCGCTGGCCGAGCTGAAGAAGCAGCTGGAGAGCGAGGTCGCCTCGCGCCTGGCGGAGCTGGAGGAGAACCAGGAGAAGCTCGCGGTCCAGACCGATCTTTCCGCCAAGTCCGCCGCGCAGGTGGAACTGCTCAACCGGCAGGTGGCCGCGCTGCGCCAGCAACTCGCCGAATTGTCGGCCTCGCTCGACCTCGCCAAGGCGCAGAGCAAGGCCAAGGATGTGCGCATCGAGGAACTGGGCAAGGAGCTGAACCTGGCGCTGGCCAACAAGGTCAACGAGCTGCAGCGCTATCGCTCGGATTTCTTCGGCAAGCTGCGCGAGGTGCTCGGCAACCGCGCCGACATCCAGATCGTCGGCGACCGCTTCGTGGTGCCCTCCGAACTGCTGTTCGCTTCCGGCACCGACGAGCTGACCCCGGCGGCGCAGGCGCAGCTCGACCAACTGGCGCAGACGCTGCTGGAAGTCACCGCGGAAATCCCGCCGGAGATCGACTGGGTGCTGCGCATCGACGGCCACACCGACAAGCGCCCGATCCGCACTGCGCGCTTCCCGTCCAACTGGGAGCTGTCGACCGCGCGCGCGATCGCCATCGTCAAGCACCTGGTGGTGTCCGGGATCCAGGCCAACCGGCTGGCGGCCAATGGATTCGGCGAGTTCCGCCCGCTGGATCCGGCGGAAACGCCGGCCGCCTACGCGATCAACCGGCGTATCGAGATTCAGTTGACCAATCGATGAAACGAGGTGCGCTGCCTGGGCCAGAGGAAGCGCCGCCGAGGGGTGGTGCTGGTCGCTGGTCGCTCTGGCATTTGTGGGAGCGAGCTCTGCCCGAGATCCTTCAAGTCACTGATCCGAAACAGACATTTGTCCGCAAAGTACGCTAAGGACGCAAAGAAGAGCGAAGGCACATGTCAGGGTGACCACCGCCATGGGAAGCGCGCGCAGCTTGGGATGCTCTTGCATTCTTTGCGTACTTTGCGTCCTTTGCGGACAAGAAACTGGATCGGTAGTGCGGGACAGTTCGATGCGCGAATAAGCGCACCGGCAGACCTGGACTCCCACAAACGGCGAAGTGCGGCGACCGCACTCAAGCCAAGCAAGCTCGGACCTGCGCGCGGGAACACTTGGGACGACCGACCGCGACTTCCGGCACGGGATTGTGAACCAATGCATCGCTAGCGTTGTCAGTACGACGGTCGGACGCGCTGGCGCGTCTTGACCATCACCACGCCGGACCACCCAAGGAGTTCCAAGTGAAACACCGAATCCTCGTCGTATCCGCACTGGCGCTGGCGTTTGCCGCGGTGGCCCCGCGCGCGCTGGCGCTGAATCCGGATGCCGAGAAGCCGCACGTGGCGGCGATGACCGAGGGCTTCCTGAAGTACCACCCGGATCTGCGCTGGCGCCGCATCGGGCTGCAGCGTTTCGAGGACGGCGAGCACGCCGATGCGCTGAACGCCTTCGTGCGCTCCTCGCGCTTCGCCGACAAGGGGGCACAGGCGATGGTGGCCGAGATGTACTGGACCGGCCAGGGTACCCCGGTGGACCGCGCGCTGGCCTACGCGTGGATGGACCTGGCCGCGGAGCGCGGCTACAAGGACTTCCTGAAGATCCGCGAGCGCTACTGGAACCAGCTGGACGACGCCGAGCGCTCGCGGGCGCTGGAGGTGGGCAAGGAGATCTACGCCGAGTACGGCGACGAGGTGGCCAAGCCGCGTCTGGCGCGCCAGATCGAAAAGGGCCGCCGCAATGTCACTGGCAGCCGTACAGGCTTCGTCGGCAATATGCGGGTGCTGGTGCCGGGCAACGGCAGCTGGATCTCGCTGGATGGCACCCAGTATTACGAGGACCGCTTCTGGAAGCCGGAGCAGTACTTCGAGTGGCAGGATCAGATCTGGCGTGAGCCTTACCGCGGCGTGGTCGAGGTGGGCGAGATCACCCAGGCAGATCCGGAGCCGGGAGCAGAAGAACCGGCGGCAAAGCAGTAACTCAATCGTCGACCATGGTGCAGGCATGTACCTGCGCCGGCTTTCGCGGTGGATACCAGCCGTCGTCGCGCGCCAGCGCGGCGGCGGCTTCGATGGTAGCGTAGTGAATGTCGACGATGTCCGTCACCTGCGGCGCATAGCCACCCGCCATGCTGATGGCTACTGGCAGTCCGTGCTGGCGGCAATATTCGAAGACCATCCGATCGCGCTGGCGCAGTCCGTCCTTGCTCAGTTCCAGAAAGCCCAGGGCGTCCCCGGAGAAAGGGTCGGCACCGGCCAGATAAATCGCCGCGTCCGGCCTTGCCTGTGCATGCGCGTATGCCAGATTTCGCTCCAGCGATGCAAGGTACTCGTCATCGCCAGTGCCTGCAGGCAGCGCCACGTCCAGGTCGCCCAGCGGCTTGATAGCCGGGTAGTTGCGCGCGCAGTGGATCGAGAAGGTGTAAATGCTCGGATCGCCCTGGCAAATGCTCGCGGTGCCGTCGCCCTGGTGCACGTCGAGGTCGATCACCAGCACGCGGCGCGCCAATCCCAGCGCCTGCACATGGCGCGCTGCGACCGCGCTGTCGTTGAAGATGCAGTAGCCCGCACCGTGACCCGCGGCGGCGTGATGCGTGCCACCGGCGAGGTTGACGCCAACCCCGCAGCCGCGGATCGCGCTCTCCAATGCGGCCATCATCGCGCCGGACACCCGCCGCGTGCGCTCGGCCATTTCCGGGGACCACGGAAAGCCGATGCGGCGCTGTTCGGCTGCACTCAGCGTGCCATCGCGCACCTTGGCCAGGTAATCGGCCGTATGCACACGCAGCACTGCCGTGTCATCGGCGCGCGGGGCATCCAGCAAACTGGCGCCAAGGGCCGGGAGACTGGCCGCAACCCGTTCATGCAGCAGCCGGTACTTGGCCATCGGAAAGCGATGCCCGACGGGCAGCGGCAGCACGAAGCGGTCGCTCGTGTAGATGTGCATGGACACTGCACGGCGCATCGTCAAACACCATCGTCCCAGCGCGCCGGGATCACCGGGCTGGCAGCAGCGGCAGCGGATCGACCGGTTTGCCGTTCTTGCGTACTTCGAAATGCAGCAGCACACGGTTGGCCGCGTTCTTGCCCATTTCGGCGATCTTCTGGCCGGCCTTGACCTTGTCGCCCTCCTTCACCAGGCGCACGCGGTTGTGGCCGTAGGCCGACAACAGCTCCGGCGAATGTTTGACGATGATGAGTTCGCCGTAGCCGATCAGGCCGGCGCCGCTGTAGACCACTTCGCCGTCGCGCGCAGCGCGCACCGGCTGACCGGCCTCTCCGGCGATATCGATGCCCTGCCGCGTGGGATCGCCCGCCGCATAGGTGCCGACCACCTTGCCGGGCGTCGGCCAGATCCAGCCGGCGGCGCTCGGCTTGCTGCCGGCGATGTCGCGTGGCGCCGGGCGCGGCGGAACTGGTGGCCGCTGCAGCCGGTGGCAACTGCAGGACTTGGCGATGCTGGCGACAGGCGCTGCCGCGGGCACGGCGGTTGCCGCCGCGGGCGCACTGGCTGCCGTCGATGCCGCGCCTGCGGCGACCGTCGGCAACGGCGCCTCGGGCTGCCTCGAACACCGGCGCGCTTGAGCTCGCCGCCGTCGACGCGACCGGTGGAAATCGGCTGCGCGCCTTCCGGCAGAGTCACGCCCAGGTTCGGATCGTAGCCCGGACCCGGCGCGGGCCCGGACGCGGCGGCCGGCGCAGCTCGCGCTGGCGGACGGCGTCGCCGCAGCGCCCACGCGCGTCGGCGTTTGCCGGCGGCGGCGCGGCTGCGACCGCGGTGGCTGGCCGTGGCGGGCGCAGCTCGGTGCGGCCGGCTCGGGGACGCGCGTTCCCCGACCCGCAGGCGCTGCTTCGGGTAAATGGTGTAAGGCGCCTCGATGCCGTTCCACGCGGCGAGATCGCGGTAATCGACGCCGTACTGCACCGAGATCTTGTACAAGCGTGTCGCCAGGCTGCACGGTGTAGGCGTCGCCCGCGGGCGCGCTCGCGGTGGGGCGATGAGGCGGCGGCGGTGCCGGCTCATCCGCCGGTTGCACCATCACCGAGCGGGTGCAGGCGACCAGCGCCAGTGCGGCCACCAGCAGCGACAGGCGCACGGCGCTCACAGCACGCCCCGAACCAGCGGAACGAAGCTCACCGCACCCAGATTCTCCCGCGACCATCCGTCCGTCCCCCGAACCATGCGTATCAATGTCTGTTGCCCGGCAGGCCCGAGCGGCGCGACCGCGATGCCGCCGACCGCGACCTGGTCCAGCAAGGCCGGATCCAGCGAATCGCGCGCGGCGGTCACGATCAATGCGTCGAACGGCGCATGTTCGCGCCAGCCGATATTGCCATCATCGTGCTTCGAGCGGATGTTCTTGTAACCGAGCTGGCGGAAGCGCTTGCGCGCCTGACGCAGCAGCTCGTCGATGCGCTCGACCGTGTGCACCTCGCCCACCAGTTGCGCCAGCACCGCCGCCTGATAGCCCGAGCCGGTGCCGATCTCCAGCACCTTGGCCGGCACCCGGTCGCGCAGCAGCGCGGCGGTCATCAGTGCCACCACATAGGGCTGCGAAATGGTCTGGCCGAGGCCGATCGGCAAGGCGGTGTCCTCGTAGGCGCGGCTGGCCAGCGCTTCGTCGACGAACAGATGGCGCGGCACCCGGCCGATCACCTCGAGCACGCGCGGATCGCCGATGCCCTGCGCCTTCAGGCGCTCGACCAGGCGGTCGCGCGCGCGCTGCGAGGTCATCCCGGTCCCCTGGGCGACAACCGGCGGCGGCGCGTGGAAACGGGTCATCGCAGCGTCGCGACCCAACTGGCCACCTTGTCCAGCGCGGTGTAGCGCGTCAGGTCGACGGTGATCGGGGTGATCGAGATGTAGCCGGCGCGCACGGCATGAAAGTCCGTGCCCGGGCCGGCATCCTGCTCCGGACCCGCCGGTCCGATCCACCAGATCGGCCGGCCGCGCGGGTCGGCCTGCGGGATGCACGGCTCCGAACGATGGCGATGGCCGAGCCGGGTGACTTCGAAGCCGCGGATCTCGTCCCACGGCCGGTCCGGCACATTGACGTTGAGGATGGTGTCGGCCGGCAGCGGATCTTCCAGCAGTCGCGCCACCAGCCGCAGCGCGGCGCGCGCCGCCGTCTCGTAGTGCTGGCCGGTGTGGTCGCGCGTAACCAGCGACACCGCGATCGCCGGCAAGCCGAGGAAGCGCCCCTCCATCGCCGCGGCCACGGTGCCCGAATACAGCACGTCGTCGCCCAGATTGGCCGAATTGTTGATCCCGGAAACCACGATCGACGGCTCCGAGTCGAGCAAGCCGGCCAGCGCCAGATGCACGCAATCGGTGGGGGTGCCGGCCACGCGGTAGCCGCCCGTCGGCCGAGCGCGGTCACCCGGATCGGCTGGTCCAGCGTCAACGAATTGCTGGCGCCGCTGCGGTCCCGGTCGGGCGCGACCACGCTGACCCGGCCCAACTGGGCCATGTGCGCGGCCAGCACCTGGATACCCGGCGCATCGACACCATCGTCGTTGCTGATCAGTACGTGCATACAAACTCTCGCAGGCCAGCCGGCGATAATAGCAATGCCCTGCCCTCGCAGCCCCCGCGATCTCCGATGAAACGTGCCCCGCAACCCAGCGCAGAAGATCGCGAATTGTTCCGCGATGCGATCGGGCCAGGTGCGCGCGATCGCCAGCGAGGCCGATCCGCGCGCGCAGACGCGCCCTGCGCCGCGCGCCGGAGCCGCGCCAGTCGCAGGCGGATGAGCGCCAGGTGCTCGCCGAGTTGCTGACCCAGGACGAGGTGCTGGTCGGCCTGGCCAGCGGCGATGCGCTGTCGCACCTGCAGGACGGCTACCCGCCGAAGCTGCTGCGGCAGCTGCGTCGTGGCCAGTTCGTGATCGAGGACGAACTCGATCTGCACCATCTGCGTCTGCACGAGGCGCGCGCGCTGTTGTCGCAGTTCCTTGCCGAATGCCGCAAGGGCGGGCGCCGCTGCGTGCGCATCATCCACGGCAAGGCGCGCGGCGCCGACCACGGCAGCGTGATCAAGGCGATGACCGACCGCGTGCTGCGCCAGCGCGCGGATGTGATCGGCTATCACCTCGGCACGTCCACAGGAAGGCGGGACCGGTGCCGTCATCGTGCTGCTGAAAGCCGCCTGAGTCAGGCGACGCGGCTGGTCAGCGCAGTCACGCGTGCGGTGGCCAGCAGCATGTTCAGGCGATCGAGCAGCACTGGCTTGGTCAGCCATTCGTCGACGCCCGGCGGCAGCACCTTCGGCGCCTGATGCCCCGAGATGATCGCCACGCGGGTACCCTCCATGTTCGCCTCGGTGGCGCGCAGCGAGCGCGCCAGGTCGGGCCCGTTGCCATCGGGGAGTTCCACATCCAGCAGCACCAGGTCGTAGTGCGCGCTGGCCACACGGGCGCGCGCCTCCTTGGCCGAAGCCGGCCTGGTCGACCTCGCATTCGAGCACCTTCGAGCTGGCTGCGGAGCGCCAGTGCCACGTCCTCGTCATCGTCGACCATCAGCACGTGCAGGCCGGTGCCCTGCGCGCGTTCGAATCGCTCGGTGGTATCCAGGTTGGCGGCACAGGTCTCCAGGGTCAGCTCGAAACGGAACTGGGCGCCCTTGCCCGGCGCGCTGTCGACCTGGATCTGCCCGCCCATCAGACGCACCAGATCCGCGGAAATGGCGAGCCCAAGGCCCGCGCCGGCGCGATGGCGCTGGCCGGCGCGGCCCTTGGCGAAAGGCTCGAACAGGCGTTCGATCTCGTCCGGATCAATGCCGGGCCCGGTGTCGCGAACCGCAAAACTCACCCGCACTCGATTGTCGCTGGAGCGCGCGCGGACCCGCAGGCTGAGATTGATTGCGCCGCGCTCGGTGAACTTCAGGCTGTTGCCCAGCAGGTTGCTGAGCACCTGCTGCAGGCGCTCGGCGTCGGCCATCACCAGCTCCGGCAGATCCGGGCCGAGATCGAGTTGCAGCGTGCAGGCCCTTCTCGCGGGCCCGCGGCAGGTGCAGCTGATAGAGGCTCTCGGCGAGCAGTTGCGAGTGAAGCCGGCTGCAGCGACAGGCTCAGGCGACCGGATTCGATGCGGCCGCGATCGAGCAGGTCCTGCGCCAGTTTCTCGATGGTGGACCCGGCCGAGCGGATGGCCTCGACCATGCTGCGCTGGGCGGCGTTGATCGGCGTCTTCAGCAGCAATTCGGACAAGCCGAGGACGCCGCCGATCGGATTGCGCAATTCGTGGCTGGTCTGCGTCAGCGCCCGCAGGCGCGCGTCCAGCGATTGCTGCAGGCGCGCATTGGAGCGCCGCTGGGCGGCGAAGTAGACGGCCATCACCAGCACCACGGCGATCGACAGCAACACCAGGAACACCGTCAGCTGGTTGCGCTGCGACAGCGCGCGCTCGCGCTCGCGCGCCAGCGTGGCTTCGCCTTCCAGGCGCACCATCTCCAGGGCCTGCTCGGCATAGGTCAGGCGCGCGTCGAAGTCATCCGAGGCGGATGCGCGGTCGCTGCTGGAGACGTCCGCCTCCAGCTCCAGCAGGCGGTTCAGGATCTGCGCCCAGGCGCTGTCTCGCGGGCTCGGACATCAGCTTGACCGAGACCTGCTCGCGCACCACGCGCAGCTCGTCGCGGGCCAGCCCGAGGCCGCGGAACGAGGCGTGGGCGATGGCCATCTCGCGTTCTGCCGTCTCCCGGTCGCCGGCGTCCATGGCGGCCAGTCCGAGCAGCTCGTGCGCCAGACCGGAAAGCTGCGAGTTCTTCAGCTGCCCCGCCAGGTCCAGGGCGCGCGCCGTGTTGGTCTCCACCCCCTGCCGATCTCCGCGGGTGCGAGCGAGCCGCGCCGCCTCGAGGTGCAACTCGGAGCGCAGTTTCGGATCGACCACCCCCTCGACGATGTTCAACGCCTCGTCCAGCGCATCGCGCGCCTCGTCGAGTTCCCCCAACAGCGTCAGCGCGCGCGCGAGGTTGCGCAACAGGCGGACGCGCATCGGCAGCGCCTTGCCCGGCGCCAGCGCGGCGATGCCCTCCTCCGCGTACTGCCGCGCCAGTTCGTGCTTGCCCAGGGTATTGCTGAGGGTCGAATAGGCCAGCGCGACATCCGCACGCAGCTCCGCCGATGGCGTGGTCTTCAGCATCAGCTCCGCCTCGACCAGCAGTTGCTCGGAGCGCGAGTAGTCCTGCAGCGACATCCCGGCGCGCGCCTCGGCGATCAGTCCACGGATGACCAGGATCGGGATCCTTGGCCTCGCTGGCGAAGCGGCGCGCCTGGGCGCCGGCGCTGCGCTGGCAGAACCAGTCGGCCACCATCCGGCAGGCGTTGGCGTGCGCCAGGTGCAGCAGCGCGATTTCGCGCTTGTCGCGCCGCAGGTTCGCCTGCTCGAGCGCCTGCGGGATCACCCGCAGCACCTGGCCCGGGTCGGTCAACGCCTGGATTTCCAACGAGTGGCGCGGCAGCTCGGAGTCGGCCGCGTCGGCGGGCTGGGTCGACTCGGCCCGGAGCGGGCTCGCGCATGCCCACAGGGCAACCCAGACGATCAGCCAGAAGCCAATGCCGATGCCTTTGGGGACTGGGACGACTCACTCGGTCTCGCCTGCAACCGCGAAGATGCGGCCTACCTGCGGAATTCTACCGAAATGCAACCGATTGTTCATCCGGATTGATACCTATTCCGTACATCCTTGGTAGGGTGAACGGGGGTTCCGGGATGTGTTCGTGATCGAGGATGGCTGGGCGATACTCAGGGCATGCCCGACATCCTGCTGTGCACCCTCAACGCCCGCTACTCGCACGCCTCGCTCGGCCTGCGCTGCCTGCGCGCGAACCTGGGCGAATTGCGCGAACGCAGCGCCATCCTCGAATTCGTGATCGGGCAGAAGACCGAGGAGATCGTCGGAACGGCTGCTGGCCGCAGCAGCCCAGGGTCCTCGGGCTCGGCGTCTACATCTGGAATGTCGAAGAAACCACGCGGCTGGTGGCGCCAGCTCAAGACTGCTGGCGCCCGGGATCGTCGTCGTGCTCGGGCGGACCCGAGGTCAGCCACGAGATCGACGCAGCAGCGCATCTGTGCGCTGGCCGACTACGTGATCACCGGCTGGGGCGACGTCAGCTTTCGCCACGCTCGTGCAGGCAGTTGCTGCAGCGGCGATCCGCCGGCCAGCATCGGGTGATCGCCGGCGTCGCAGCCGCCGCTCGACACGCTGGTCTTGCCCTATGCCGAATACACCGACGAGGACGTCGCGCCAGCGCCACCTGTACGTGGAAGCCTCGCGCGGCTGCCCGTTCAAGTGCGAGTTCTGCCTGTCGGCGCTCGACCAGACCGCCTGGCCGTTCCCGTTGCATGCCCTTCCTCGATGCGCTGGAGCGCGCTGCTAGCAGCGCGGCGCGCGGCAGTTCAAGTTCGTCGACCGCACCTTCAACCTCAAGGTCGATGCCTCGCTCGCGCGTGCTCGAGTTCTTCCTCGACAAGATCGACGCGGCACCCGAACGATCCGCCGTTCGCTGCACTTCGATGCGAAAACTAATTGCGCAC
>JBAOHR010000012.1:0-205266 GCA_037045245.1 Gemmatimonadales bacterium
GCTTCGATCCATGCCGGGTTGATTCGGCGCCTCCTTCAAATGCATCTCGCCAAGTGGCACGTCTTTGGCGAGCGATTCGACCACACTATTCGATGAGTCGACAAGCAGCAGGTCACCGCGAATTATTAAGTTCCCAGCAGCTTCTGGAACGCCCCGTCGACCGATCGCCAATAGGCGCCCGTCGTCAAAGAGCCTGCTCGGCCAGAACTCGAGCGCATCTCGAAGCTTCGGCGACGGCCTGGCTTCGGCGACGACACGCCCTTCGGGATCGAGCGTTGCCAACCGCCGCAGGATTCCGTCCCATATCCGGAGCGAGTCGCCGCGGAAGCGGGCGATCCATTGAATCTGGCGGTACTCACCCGGCCCCTCACCCGTCACACCGAGGTGAGCGACGTTCCCTCGCGCAGCTGAGTACCGTACAAAGGGTGGGCGGTAGGACGCGAGGAAAATTGATCCATCACTCATGATGACTGCAGAATGTGCGAGCTGAAAGCCGAGCGTGGAGTCGTCCCGAAAGCCGCCGCCGACTAGATAACGTAGCAACTCGGGGCGCCACTCCGGAAACATCTCGTTCGCGGGGATCACTGCCGCGGCAACGGTAGGTTCCATCTGAAAGCGGCGGGACAATTGCACCGATTCCTCGATATCGGGATCTGGTGCCGCGGCCGCCTTGCACCCCACCAGCATTAAAATGAGCAGTGCTGAAAGACTCTTGTCTAGCGCCCGCGTCGTCCGTTGTGACTGAACGGTCATTGCGGCACTGAGTCGAGAAGGCGGCAGCCGGAGATTCGCTTATAGTCAGCTGGCTTCCGAGGCCCCTCTGCTGTGTAATGCCCTGCGCTATCCACGAGTAGAAATCTTGGCCAGGCCGTGATTCCGAGTCGTTTCAATTCCCGAATTGAAGCCACTCCAAGCGCATCGTTCGAGGAAAGCTCGTGGCGAGACAGGAACGCGCGGGCGCCCGTGTCTGACGCGGATACGCTGACCCAGATCACCGGGATGTTTCCTGTGTTCGTGGTCACTCGCTGTGTGCGTTGCCAGAATGGTGCGATGCGGTCGCACACCGGACACGTAGAGTGATAGAACACAACAACTTGGCAGGAGGCAGTAGCGATGTTACGTAGCGTCGTTGCAGTCAGGTTGCCTTCCGTAGAGATGATTCGGGCATCGATGAGCTGGTCACCTGTTGTGGGCGCGGCAATCGCGCGCCGGTCGAAGAGAATCCAACTCGCTTGGAACAGGAGAATCACGGTAAGTCCGATCACGATTTTCCGCGCGATCCGTTGGTTCACGTAATCCTCCGATGGGCTGTCCGGGAGATACGGCAAAGTCGTCGGTCTCCCGGCAGCTCAGGGGGCCAGCTAGGGATTTGCGCAGGGAGTCGTCTCATTCGAGATGCAACCGCCAAAGATCGTGTGGCAGGTTGGAGTGGGGTCCGGAAACCCGCACCAGCAATGTGCCTGACCACCGACCATGCTGAGGTAACATGAACCATTCGGCGGCCATGGTTCTTCCCCCTCATCCGCCGTCAGGGTCCCTGCTGCGACGAGGTTCAGTGCAAGCAGGACCGTCGCGGCGCCCGCGGTAGCGAGTTTCCTCAAAATCGTCATACTCACCTCCCAGTGTTCGAGAAATCCTGACCGAGCAGGTAGGCGGCAACCTGCGTACCCACGCTCGTCACCCCAAGGTCGTCCGCGAATCGAGGCGTAACAACTAGGTCATTCCACAACGCGCCGTGCTGATTGGCGGGGCGATGCATTCCTCCCGAGGTGGAAACCAATCCGAAGCTGGATTGCCTGTTCGGCGAAATGGCGGCGCCGATGCGCGAGAGAAATCCCGGGGCAGCAGATAGCCTCCGACTCAATCCTGTGGATTTCCACAATGAACTTGAAGCCTCGGCGCACCGCGCCAGATCGCAATAGAGCAAATCGCGCGTGCCGCACGCGACGACACCACACCGAGCGGCGCACAAGGCTAGACTGCGAACTGCCCACCTTCCAACGGCAATCTCCCTGCCAGCATAGCTCGCGGTCAGGACTGCAAACACCCCAATCCCGGCGACGGACGCAATGATGCAACTTCAGCATGACTCGTGGTGGCCACGATTCCTTACCCGCGTTGGGCGATCGTCCAAATCGTGAGACGAGTCTCATGCCTCATCGTTGAACCATTCGACCTCCTCCAGGAGAAATCGTCGCCATTCCGAATACATCCTGGTCTCCCCTGCCTCCGCATTGCTAATTGGCGGGCCCGATGGCATAAAGGTGACAAAGCCGGTCATCACACCCGGATGTCCACAATCGGCATAGACTGATTCGACCTCACGAATCGGGACTTCGTATTCGCGGCGTTGTTCATAGACCCACGCTAAGACTAGAAATAGCCATACCCTGCGGGTGCGAGCGCTGGTGGCGCCTCTTAGCGGTCCACTCGAAACGTGACCACATGCTCCAGGCCGTCACCGTCCATCTCCACTGCCCAAAGCACCCCCGATTCAACAGCTACCAAACGAGCATTGCCGGGAAGGGTGACACGACGGGTGACCTTGCCAAGTGGATCTCTTGCCACCCAGCGGTGCTCCCGTCCGACCCTGGTCTCTTCAAGCCAGGCGGAGCCGTCATTGGCCACGATCGCTGCGACGACGGGAGCGTAGTAGGAGGGCGCCTTCATCCGCCTGAGAAATTCACCCGGGTCGATTCGGAGAAGTGCTGCCCGCGCTCGCAAGGCACTATCCGCGATCGATGGCGGGATTGCCAGCGGCTCAAATGAGATGAATGCCTCCGCCGGCGCCCGTCGACCCGCACCGACGATTCGCATCGAGTACCGCTTGTCTCGCCCTGCCTGCATTCCGAAGTCAACCACCAGGCTCAGGCTGCCATCCGGGGAGTATGCGGTGAGCGGTTCGGAACAGAAGGGAATGGTCGCCTTCCGCGTCTCTGTTATCTGCGTATGGCACACCGGCGTGGCATGCCGTGCGAGAAGCTCAAGGAACGCCCCCGTTGCAGAGACTCGGAAGATGTACGCCCCCTCGACAGGCAACTGCGGGTGCCACGATGGGAGGGTGCCTTCCCCTTGGAGTCTCCCCGTGAAGATCACGGACCCATCGGGCCGAAGCGCCATTGGCATCGTCTGCGCCCACCCACGAGTCCCGTCCTGCGGCACGGCAAGAATCGGATAGGGGACGATTCGTGAGACTCCCAAATTCGCCCCGATGATCGTGAATCTCCTGAGTACCGGATCCTCCACCCAGAAACCATCTCCGAATCGGCCCACCCCGCGGATGGCTTGGAACTCCCCCGGTCCACCGCCCTTGCGTCCGATCGAAGCGACCCGACGCCCTGCCCGGTCGAAGACCAGAACCCGGAAGTCCTGAGGCTGGGTGATCATGATCACGCCATCGCGTCCCACCACGAGACTCCCGATTTCCGTGAGCCCCTCGGCCGCGGCATCGATTCGGAGGGTTCGTTTCGTCGTCATTTGTTGCCCGTCGAGTCTTCCAACGGAAGACACGAGCATGAGCAGCGGGATGGCGCTCCGAAGGAACACGGTGTAACTACTGTTGCGCGGCATGGAAAACCCTGCTGCTAGGACGTGGGTATTGGAGCAGCACGCCGGCAACCAATCATGTCCGGCGTCGGCGCTCCTCTGCAAGCGTTTGGGTGTCAGAATCCGGCACCGCGAGTCGCCCGGTGTGCTACTAGGAAATATGCTACGTTGCGGACGTAGACCTCGCGGTCCAGCCGAATTGCCGGCCCGGAACAATTCGCCGGACTGTCCGGCTTCAAACCACGTCGTTTGCACAGACTTCCCACCGGACCGTTGTCCGGCGGGAAGCCGTCATCTGCACCTACTGACCAGCGGAAACACGACCCTAGTTCTTGGTCCCCTCACAGGTCACATGATTGCCCGAGCACTGAGTCCCGTAGACCGTATACCCCGGGCAGTTGGCGTTGGTGCAGACATAGTCGCTGCAGTCGGGGTTCACGTCGAATGTAGCGCAGAACAATCCTTCGGGTTCCTCCTCCGCCATCAGCTGTCCGCCAGCGACGAGAGAGGCAACGAGTGCAAGGACTGACGTGAGATTGGTACGCGACATTATTGTAGACTCCGGAAAAGGGGGCGAATGGTGTCCACGGTGAGAAAGCGTGATGGCATGGCTCACCTCCATGCAACGAGACGTGCTACTGTCGCCGCAGTCCGAGGCTATCCAGCAATCGCTCGAACCGCTCGCTCGTCGGAGTCGTCGGCAAGAGCAAGCCATTCACAATGATGACAGGCGTCCCCCGGGCGTCCAGTCGGTCGACCAGCGCCAGGTCACGTTGAAGGGTCTTATCAAAACGGTCGCTCGCGAGGCATTCATTGAAGGCAACGGTATCGATGAGCCCGGCCCGGCGAGCAATGTCGGCGAATGAAATCAACCCGATCGAATCCTGATGGGCATACGCTGCCTCATAGAAGGATGGGAACCGCCCCTCTTTACCCGAGCACTCCGCTGCAATTGCGGCTCTGCGCGCGAAGCGATGGTACTCCAGTGGCCAGTGCTTGAACGTCAACGCGATCTGCGCTGGATACCGCCTCAAGAGTGGATCGAGGACCTTCTCTCCGAAGCTCTTGCAGGCCGGACACTCAAAATCACCAAACTCAACCACCTGGATGCGCGCGTTGGCTGGTCCAATCCTGAGGCCAGAGTCCACGAGTGTCTCCCACCCGTCCACCAATTTGAGTGGTTGCGCCCACGGATCTGCTTGGCTGCCGCGCGACGTACTGAACCTCCGTTCGACCAGTAGCGCAGTACTCGTCACGGCCGAGAGTACGGCGGCCCACATCAGTACGGTCGAAGCTCGTTCGGATGCTTTCACGAAGTGGCCTCAGGGAGGGAGTGCCGCGGGCACCGGCCGCTCATAAGGTCTAGAGACGGCGCAACCACAGTCTGCCCACCAAGAGGATATGGCTCGGCAGCTCGCACGTACACTGGGGCAAACCCTAGGGGAAGCGCCTCAAAGAATCGACATCGCGCCGCTGTTGGGCCGCTCCGCTGGTGATGCCCTTAAAAAGCTGGTGCGTCAAGCCAATGGAAGAGGAACAGGACTGTGAATTTCCACAGGAATCCTGTTCTGATCGCTTTCTTCGAGACAGGGACGGCGCGACGGCGAGTCACTATTCGCAATTCCCGTCGACACCTGGGTTAGTGCCAAGACTCCCTTCCCCATGCCGATTTCCCATCGAGTGCTCCCACCGGTAGGCGCGTTACCGCAGGCCCCTCACCCCGCCGCGCCAACTTGTCTGGCCGTAGCCCGACCCCGCGTAGCTCGCGTCAATCTCGCCCGCAGAATCGGCGATGGCAATCAGCTGCCCCGCCCCATCGGTCACCGCCTGCAGCCGCTACTGCGGCTGTGAGATACTCGGATTCCGGACGGCGAGAAATGGCCTTCTGGTGTCGGTGATTGCGGCAAAGAATCGCACCACCGACCATGGCTAGTACCGTTCACCTTCCACTGCTATCGGACCTCGCCGCGCAACTCAGGCGGCAGCGCAAGGAACGTCATCACGTCCTCCGCTGCCACGGAAGTGCCGGAGAATTCCTTCAGCATGCGCCTGAACGTGGCCCGATCGAACTCCACTTCAAGGAGCGCCAACACGTGAAGCCCCACAGCAGCCGCACGCATGTCGTACCGCACATCCCGCTGGAACCGCTTCAATGGCGACGGCGAAAGTCGCTTCGTCATCAACGGGAGCAACCGACTGTACAACCCGGGGTCGGTCCGCTTGACGAAGTCAGCTCTCATTCCTGAATGGATTCCCCAGAACAACCATTCGGGCCCAATATCGTAGGTTCGCCAAAGCCCCCCGACCCAGCAACTCGCCACAATCCGAGCTACCTCGGCTTGAAATAGTCCATGATCGCGCGGCATAGCGCCAAACAACCCGGATTCGGTCAGCGGCAAGAGCATGCCGGTCCACGGATTCTCCCGACGTCGTTCCGCTTCGGAGATGACCATGACCTCGGTCACCCCTGGTGAGCCATACTCTCGCTCCAAAGCACTGAAAACGGTGACGATCTGCTGAGCCACCGCGGACCGATCGTGAGACAACGCCGCAGCCATGGCGGAAAAGCCAACGTTGACACCATCAATCTCCAATGTCTGTGCAGGGACGGCGGTGACGGCGCCCCACACCCTGGCCGATGGTGCGGCGGGCGCAGGGAGCCCCAGAAACCGGACGCCCGTTACCAACTCATCGGTGATCCAACGAATCGTCGGGAGCGGTCGTTGGGGACTTGGGCCGCTCCCAACCAGGGTCGGAAGATCGTCCGGGACATAGATCGGCAAGCGCGCGGCCCCCAGCCGCATTTCAAGGCGGACAATCGAGCCATCCCACCGGGAACCATCTCGGAGCGAGAAGACGATGAGCGGCCCCTTCCATCGGCCGATACTCGCAGCAGAGGATTGAATCGCATCCAGCAGCAGCGGGCAATGCCCCGCTCCGAACACTAATTCTGGCGCATCGACCTCAGCATCACTTGCGATGGTGAAGGTGACGTCGAGGACAACGTCGCCGTCCTCGTCACCGGGCAAGGCCTCGACGTTGATCTCCTGGATCCACGGATCACTCTGCATCGAATACTTTTCCATATGGTCAAGGATCTGCAGGCGTACAGGGCCTATGGTCTAGGCCCTATTGTAGGCCCAGGAATTCTCGGTGCTAGCGGACTATTGACGCACGACTCGACAATGCAGGTTATTCCTCTGTAGGCTCGTTGCGTCGGAGGCACAAGGAACTCGATGGCTCCCACGATAATCGCCGCCGGCCCCACGAATCGAAGCGCTTTCCCACCTATTCCGGTGCCAGCAGCGGATGGGCCAATCATTTCCGCAATCTTCTCAATGCTCTTCGGCGCCGGACCACCGGTGTTCTGAATTCCCGAGACCCACTTTGCACCGCGCAGCACTGGAGAAAGCGCATCCTTACTCGTCCCGAGGACCTCAGGTGCGATTCCGGAGGGGACTTGTACACCTCGGTTCTCCAGCGCCTGGCCAGCGAACTCCACGAGCGCGCAAGCGAGGTATCCGAGCTTTCGAGCACGAGCCATGAGGCACGGGTCTAGCCCAAACGGATCCCGCCACGTCGCCGGGTTGTTGCCATTGTACTCGTACAGGTTGATCCCACCCGCCACGCCGATCGGATCTTCCTGCAGCCAGCGCCCCGTCCCCGGATCATACGCCCGGTTGCGGAATTGCTGCAGCTGTCCCCACTGTGCATCCGTCTCCCACCGCCGGGGCGAAAAGGTCTGTCCCCGTGTCATCACACCAGCCCCGCGCCAACTGGACTGTCCGTACCCCGACCCCGCGTAGCTTGCGTCAATCTCGCCCGCCGAATCGGCGATGGCAATCAGCTGCCCCGCCCCATCGGTCACCGCCTGCAGCCGCTTCTGCAGCTGCCAGGTGTTCGGGTTCCGGAAGATCAGCAACAGCGGTTCGTCGATGCCCGGCGCCTGCACGAAGAACCAGCCGTTGCTCGTCCGCACCACATTGGGTCCCACGAAGGTGGACTGGAATCCATTGCACGGCTGCGCGCTGCGCCCGGTCCCATCCCACCGGCAGGTGTTCCACGACGTATCCCTCGCCCCGAGATTCGAAATCTCTCCACGACCCACCAGGCGCCCGAGGTTGTCATACTGCCACTGCTGGCGGACGTCGGGCCCGGAGGGCGTAACCGAGTGCCGTTCCCACATGCCTCCGTCGGCAGCGTAGACGTAATCGCGGCTGGTGGCGTAGATTGCCCCGCGCAGGGAGTCCTTCTGGCTCACCAACCGGTTGCTCGCGCTGCCGATTGTGTATTGCTGGATCAGGGTGTTGTTCTTTGCCGCGGTCCGGTTGCCCGACTGGTCGTACCAGAGGGTGTCTGTCGTGACGTCCTGGCGCTGGATGACCATGGCGCCGAGCCGATTGAATCGGTTCGAGCTCCGATCCGGGAGCCACCCCTGACAGGTCATCCCTGCGGTGACACCAGGATCGTAGTTGGTGTCACAATAGGTGTACTGGCCAATGACCCGCCCGGTCACGTCGACACTGTCCTGCGCAAAGGTGGCCTTGAACCGATTGGTGACGACCCCCGACGCGTTGTCGGAGAGCACGCGCCGCACCGTCCCGGCCCGGTCGTAGTGCCACGTTGCCGTCATGCTGGCGTACGGGTAGATGATGCTCCGACGCCGACCGAGCGAGTCCCAGGTGAACTTCCAGATCTCGCTCCGCTGCGATCCATCGGTGACCCACCAGACGCGCATCGAATCGAGGTCGCCCGTGCGTCGCATCCAGTACATCAACGAGTCGCCGTTCTGCCACGCAATGCGCTGGAGCCTGCCGACCGAGTCATAGGTAAAGCGCATGGAGTCCGCCAACATCCCAGGCGGCGATCCAGGGATCATGCGCTCGGACTTGAGGGCCCCATTCTCAAAATACGTGCGTTGGACCGTTCCAATCCGACTGACGCTGGTCAGCATGTTGCTGATCGAGTCGTAGGTCGTCCGGATGGTGTCGGCAAGCGCCGTTCCGATCAGGGAGTTCAGCGTCTGGACCCGCTTCGGGACCAGCACGACGGCGTAGGCTTACCCGTCAAGGATACAGTCCCAAGCTAGACTCTCAGGCCGCTTCCGATCTCGGCAAAAAGGTCCGCGGCGGCACTCGGCCGAGACTGCGATGGGGCCGCGCGGTGTTGTAGAGCTCCAGCCAGTCCTCGGTCACCTGCCGCACCTCCGCCAGCGACGTGAAGACCCAGGCATCGAGGACTTCGTGGCGGTACGTCTTGTTGAAGCGTTCGATGAAAGCGTTCTGGTTCGGCTTGCCCGGCTGGATGTGATGGAGCACGACGCCATGCTGCTCACACCACCGCACGAGGGCCTGCGCGATAAACTCCGGCCCGTTGTCGCACCGCAGCATCTTCGGCGCGCCGTGCATCGCCACCAGCTGTTCCAGCACCTGCACCACGCGCACGCTCGGCAGTGACGTGCTGATCTCGATGGCCAGCGCCTCCCGATTGCCTTCGTCCAGCACATTCAGCGTGCGGTAGCAGCGTCCGTCGTAGAGCGTGTCGCCCATGAAGTCGAGCGCCCAGGTCCGGTTCAGCACCGCCGGGGCCTCCAGCGCCAAGCGCGGCCGCGTCAGCACCCGCTTCTTCCCCCGGCGCGGCAGATTCAGCCGGAGCGCGCAGTACACGCGATGTACGCGCTTCCAGTTCCAGCCGTGGCCTTGGGCGCGCAGCGTGTCGAAGCAGAGCCAGAAGCCCCATTTGCTCTGCGCGGTGACGAGCGCCGTGAGCGCGTCGATGATCGGCGTGTCGGCGGCCGAGCGATCCTGGGCTGGGCGATACCACGCCGTCCGCGAGCATCCAGCGATCCGACAGGCCCGCACGACCGACAGGGTGTGCTCCTGCACCAGCATCGCCGCGACGACCCGTCGCGCAGACGGCCCTACAGTTTTCGGTTGAGCACATCCTTGATCGCGGCGTTCTCGAGGGCCAGCTCCGCGTACATCCGCTTCAGCCGGGCGTTCTCCTGCTCGAGCTCCTTCAGACGGCGCAGCTCCGGCACCGAGGTCCCGCCGTACTTCGACTTCCAGGCGAAATAGGTCGGGCGGCTGATACCATGCTTCCGCAGCAGCTCGGCCACCGGCATCCCGGCCTCGGCTTCCTGCAACACGGCAACGATCTGGGCCTCGGAGAACTTCGACTTCCTCATATCCCCTCCTTCGGGCGAGAAAGTCTAACTTACTGTGTATCCGCTGAGGGTAAGCCTACGACGGAATCTCGGTCAAGGATGTCATAGGCCATCGTCACGAGACTATCGATCCGGTTCCGGTGCCCGACCACGAGACCTGCCGGGTCGTATCGAGCGGAATCCTTCGCACCCGCTTCGTCCAGATCGGCCACCATCAGTCGACGCAGGTCGTATCGGTAGTTCTTCTCGACACCCCGAGGGTCCCGCAGTTTGGTCAACAACCCATTGGTGTAGGTGGCGATCGTGGTGTCCACACTGTTCGGCGGATTCAAGGCATCGACGGTGAGGTCGGCGCAGATGAACTCCCCGGTATGGCACGTCCAGGCCGTCGCCCCGGCGGCATGGGGCCGAATCAGGTGCGTCTGCCGATCCATGGCATCCCAGAGAAAGCTCCTGACCTGCCCCAAGGCGGACGTATCGCTCGTAATCCGCCCGTCGCTGTCGCGCGCCTGACGGGAGATCGCCCCGCTGGGCGACTCGATCCGTCGGATGTTGCCGCTGGCGTCGTAGCCGAGGATTGTCGTCAGCGAGTCGACGATTTCGCCCGCGATCGACTCCTTCCAGATCCCGACCGCGCGCTCGGCGATCGTCCGGACCTGCCCCCGAACCGAGTCATCGGTGGCCGCGTAAGCAAAGGACGTGACGTGCCCACGCGGATCAGTGATCGTGCTGGTGAGCCCGAGGGAGGTATAGCTGTACATTGTCGAATCGCCGGCAGGCCCCTTCATCTTCGACGGGGAGTCGGGCGCGTTGCCATCAGCATACGCCCAGCTACTCCGGAGCGTCGGGAAGGCACGGCTCCCCCACGTGCTGTCGGTCAGCGTGAGGAGGTTCCCGCGCGCATTGTAGGTCATGATGGCGCGCCGACTGTTCGGATACTGGATGCTCGTGACGAGAGCTGGTACCACGCCGTCATCTCGGCCGTACCGCGTCGCCATGCCGAGGGCATCCCGGCTCTCGCTCGGGCTCCCCCACTTGGTCACATGAAAGACGGCGTCGTCCGCGATCCCGACCCGCGGCCCGAAGACCGTCGTCACCGCTTGCGCTGTGTCGCCGGCGCTAATCCCGCTGCCCCCGTTACCGGAGTAGCCCGCCGCCTGCCAGGGCGTGAACTTCGTCACCGCACTGTCCGCCCCACCCCCCTGCTTGGTGTAGTAGAGGCGCGCCTCCTCGACGAGACCATGCGACCCATACACGTACCGGGAGATCCCACCCCGATCGTCCTCAGTCGTTGAGGGGCGGTTGCTCCCGTCCCAGACAAACTGCTGGTAGGTCCCGTCGGGCCATCCCCAGTGGATCAGATTTCCCGACCCGTCGATGGTGGCATTGACCCCCTTGCCGGCGGACACGATGACACTGTCGAGGATGCTGCCGGACCACGCGAGGCGGATGGTGCGGCCGCCGCTCCCGGCCGGCGGGACTCTGACGCTGTCGAGCCGGGTCGCGCTCGCCCAATAGAAGGTCGTCACCTGATTGGCGCGGTTGATCGTGCGCACGTGCCGGCCGGTCGCGTCATAGACGACCTGGATCCCATGACGGAGCGTACGCGTGTATTCCCCGCTCGCGTAGACGATCGTGTCTCGATACTCCGCCGGCGGGGCCACCCACCGGGTCGAGGTGACTTGCCGGTAGAGGGCCGCCGACCCGTCGCCACCCACCCACATCAGGTGATTGGTGCCCGCCGGCTGACTGAAGACCAGGCGCTCGACGCCGAGCCACTCCCACCCGGTCCCCATCGGCCCATTGGCCCGGTTGACGACGAAGAGGTTGCCGGACACCGTGGTCGCCGCGGAGTCACTCCCTGCCACTGCCCAGACGGCGAGCTCGTAGGGGTAGATACCCGTCGGGCGACTTCCACTCGACCAACCGAGGCTGATTTGTTTGCTCGCCCCCGTCCATCCGGCATAGGTCACCGTGGTCCGAACGGTGTCCATCACCTTGAGGACGGCGCGGACGCGGTCCAAACTGGGACTCCCGCCGCCGACCACGACGTTGGCCGAGACGATTGGTCTGGGACTCGCCGTCGCGCTGTTGTACACCAAGGTCATGGAGCGACTGCGCTCCAGGGTCGTCAGACCTGGCGTGCCAAGGGAGAGCACCTGATGCCCACACGACCAGGCACCGATTCCTGACGTGGCCGTCAGGCAGCGCCCATAGTCGGCGAGAGAGTCTGCCTGGCGAGGTTGGGAGACCGTTGGGGCCGTGACTTGGAGGACGTGCACTGGAATCCAGCCGTAATCGGTTGCAACGCCAGACGCCGTGAGCGTCACCGTGCCAATACCGCTCCCCACCGAGGCGGTGATGGACACGGAGACCACGCCCGACTCATACTGGCTCAACGTGATCGACGGCTCGTCGATGCTGCACGCATCGAGCATCCCCGACGTGGTGCACTCGAGGCTGTAGGTCGTGGTCCCAGGGTAGGTACTGGAGACTGTGAAGTTGGCCAAGCGGCCACCGCCAGACGACAGGGTCAGGGTGTCGGTGCCTTTGGGGGTGACTTCAACCCAGGCGGGCGTGCGAAGCTGGGTGCGCTGCTGGGCCGCGGCGGTCGCTGGGAGCAGGGCGGTGATGAGGGCCAGCAGGTGGGGTCCGCGCAAGGTGATCAGGCACTTTGGAATCACGCGATGCTCCGAGTTGGCGGGATGTATGCAGTCTCGGACCGCTCCCCAGCCAACCGCACTACGGAATTCCCTAGGCGAGAATTACCCTGCCTCCGCATTCAGATAGTCCTCAAACCAGCGCATCAAGGCGAGCAGTGTCACACCGCCGAGCTTTTGCCGGAGGGTCCGGAGGTGGTACTCGATAGTTCGTTCATGCAGGTCCAGTGCTTCAGCAGCAGCCGCCATGGTCGCGCCATCTCGGAGGAGCAGCAGGATCTCTCGCTGTCGGTTGGTGGGACGGACCAACCGGTCGGCACCGGGGAGTTGCGTGGGAGATGCTGGGGCTCTTGAGGGCGCGATCCGATGCACACCTGGACTGCGGTAGGTCTTTCCGGACGCGACGGTTGCCATGGCAGTCTGAATCTCGGCAATTGAGGCTGACTTCACGAGGAAGCCACGCGCACCCGCGCTCAGGCTCGCCTCCATCAAAGCGAACTCGGAGTATCCCGTCAGGACGATGAAACGGACCTCCGGATAGTCCTCCACGAGGTCCGGCAACCACTCGAGCGCATTGTCCGACCCGACTGCCAGATCGAGAAAGACGATGTCCACAGGACCTCCCTTCGCGCCAGCTCGCCGCAGGGCGGCGCGCAGCACCGGCAGACTGGAGACGGTACTGATTTCGCGCGTCTGGTCCCGCAACGCGGTAGCGAGAGATTCCGCCACGCCCACGTGATCATCGACGATGATGACCTTTGGTTTCCCCGGGAGTGGCTTCTCCACATCGAGCATTATGGCTTCCCGGCCAAAGAAATGAGCACCCCCACCCTGGTGCCTGAATCTGGCGTTGAGTCAACCTGGAACCGCCCCCCAAGCAAACGAGCCCGCTCCGCCATCGACAAGAGACCAAGGCCGGCGCCCTTTCGTCCCTCCTCGGCCACGAAGCCGACCCCCTCATCGGTGATCACCAGCTCCACCAGGTCAGTCGTGCAAGTGAGGCAGATCTCGACTTCGCCGGCCTTCGAATGCTTGATCGCATTCCGGAGTGCTTCCTGCGCGATACGGAACAGTCCCAGCTGCGCCTGCTTCGGCACTAGATGGGACTCGCCGCGCACGTGCACGGTGATCGCGATGCCGGCACGTGACGCCATCTCGTCACCCAGCACCTGCAGCGCAACCTCAAGTCCGCGGAGATCAACCAGGGAAGGGTGAAGCTGCCGTGCGACATCGCGAAGTTCATCCGCGAGCTCGGCAAGCTCATCTCCGTAGTCGTTCGCATCTCCGTTCGAAAGTGCGCGTAATCCTCGGCTGACGGCATCCAGCCGACCAACCATGTCATCGTGCAGTTCGCGAGCGAGGGCTGCGCGCTCCCTGTCTTGTGCCTCAATCAGCCGTCCGGATAGGGACTGCCGAAGCCTCAACAGTCGTGACTGCTGCACCACGGCCGTTCCAATAATCGTCGCAAGCAGAATTGTGCCAACGAGGGTGAGTGTGACAACCAAGATCATTGGGTGTGCTCCCGTCCTCGTCGAGGCATTGGCAAGAGCCCACGGAGGATGAAACCCTGGCCCCCTACAGCGAGGCACAACCGCATTGCGTATAGAACGCGCACTGTCGCCCCGTCTGTGCTGCCCAGAGTCCGTGAAACCAGTGCAAGGAACGTTGTCGGCCCCCCGATGAGGAGCAGCCCGGCACCAATCAGGAAGGAGGCGTCACGCCATAGAGACACGCCTGCGTGCCCAGCGCGATAGACGATTGAGTGTGCACCGACCCCGACCAGCACCATCCCATGAATCGCACCAGCGTACGGAGAATACTCCGCCGGGGTCTCAGTGATTGCCAGGACCATAGCGATAACCCCGAGGTAGGCGAGCGCGGCCGCTCGCCATAGCGCCCTGGCGCGCCGTCCGGTGACGACCCCGGCCGCAATCCAGAGCGCGAGCACGCCACTCGGAGCAAACCACAAATGGGCGGCAAGTTGACTGTTGTGCTGCGTCGTTCGGAGAACATGTTCGACAATCCCCGCAATCGCGGCGACCCCGAACCAGAGTGCCGCAAAGCGTTCCGGCAAGCCGAGATGATGCCATCGCACAAGGCCCACGACGAGCCCGGCTACCTGCATCGCCAGATAGCAGAGCGCCAGCATCGTGAACCACATTGGTACAGTCATTCGTCGGGCGGGCAGTCCCCGTTCAGGGGGCTTGAGCAGTCACAGTAGGGTGGGCATGGGTAGGCCTGCTCCTCGACCCCGGTCCCCGCGGTCCCTGTCACGTCGCCAACGTCCCCGAGGATGTCCTTGCCATTCCCGTCTGTCGCCACCATCACGTACGTCCATTCACCACCAGACTGCATCGCGAGGTAGATGCGGATCCCTGCGACACCCGGCCTGCTCAGCAACCGGTCGAACGCGATACGATCAAAGCGCGCGGCCCGCATTGCGTCGGGGTGCGACTTCCGCCAGCGGGCAGTCAATGCGGCAGCGTCCAGAACGGAAATGGTGTGACGGTCATTCGTCATGGTCGTGGCGCTCCAGAGAGGCGATGAGAGGGTCAGGAATTAGAGAATAGACCCCCCCCCCCCGGAATCGGAAGCTGGCGGTGTGGTTTTCCATAGGAAACCTGTAGACCATTGCAGTCTGCTGACCGGAGCGATCACTCAAGCGGCCTGACCCTTCGCTACGCTCAGGGCAGGCATGCGCGGCTGTACTACACCGTACACCGGTCCCGCGCCTCCGTTAGCGCCACTTCCTTGTTGCCGCGCGGCGAGAACTCGTGCGCCAGCCACCCCTGGAAGCCCGTGTCCGCGATCGCCTGCGCAATGGTGCGGTAGTTGAGCTCCTGCGTGTCGCCGATCTCGTTCCGCCCCGGGTTCCCCGCCGTGTGGTAGTGCGCGAAGTACTTCCCGTTGGTGCGGATCGAGCGGATGATGTCGCCCTCGCTGATCTGCATGTGGTAAATGTCGTACAGCAGTCGCACGCGTGGCGAGTTGACCTTCTCGGCGACGGCAATCCCGTACGCCGAGGTGTCGCCCTGGAAGCCGCGGTGATCGACCCGCGAATTGAGCATCTCGAGGATCACCGTCACCCCGACCTTCTCCGCCAGCGGCGCGATCTTCGCCAGCCCCTCCGCGCACGCCGCGATCCCGTCCTCGCGGCTGATGCTGCCGGCGTTGCCGAACATCGCGATCACGTTCGGGATCCCCTCCTTCGCCGCGGCCGGCAGCACCGTCTCCAGCTCGCCGAGGATCAGCGCATGATTGGCCCGGTCATTCAACCCACGACTGATGAAGTCGCCGCGGGTGGTGGAGTTCGAGGTCGAGATCTTGAGCCCATGCTTCTTGACCGTCGCCCAATCCGCCGGGTTCACGAGATCGACCCCGCCGAAGCCGAGCTTCACCAGCATCTGGCAGAACTCATCGTAGGGCATCCCGCCATACGTCCACCGGGTGACCGACTGTTTCAGGCGGCCCACCCGCGGCGCCGACGGTGCGGCGTGGATGGCATTGGCGTGCGAGATGCCGGCGATCGTGGCCGCCGAAGCGGCAAGGAAGGTGCGGCGGGAAGTGGCCATCGGGCGGGGCTCCATGCATTCAGGGATATCGAGGGCGCGGCAGGCCGCGCCCGTACACACGGGGCATCGTATCGCATCGGCCGGCATCCCGGGATATAGGGGGATGCAGGCCGGAATCCCATCGCGGCGCCGGCGTGATCGTCGGGATGGCTCCCGGGCGCAGCATGCTGCGCCCGTACACACGGAGCATCGTATTACATCGGCCGGCATCCCGAGATATCGGGGGATGCAGGCCAGCATCATCGCTGTAGGGGCGCAGCATGCTGCGCCCTTCAGATGCCAGCCCCGCCGTTAAAATCGCAACGCGCGGAGATATCGATATGATGCCCGCGCCGTCGCCAATTCATCCGCGGGCTGATCATGCTCGACCAGAAAGTGCTTCACCCCGGCACGCTTCCGCTCGCGGAAGATCCGGCGGTAATCGATCGTGCCCGCGCCAACATCCGCAAAGCCGCCACCCATCGCCATGTCCTTGATGTGAAGCGCCGGCACGCGCCCCGGGTTGCGGAGCAGCCACGCCACCGGATCCTGCCCCGCCTTGGTGACCCAATAACAATCGAGCTCGAGCTGCATCAGCTCGCGGTCGGTCTCGTCGAGGAAGCGCGCAAGGCCCGGCACGCCATCGACCAGCGCGAACTCGGCGGCATGATTGTGGAAGCCGAGGATGACGCCTTCATCCCGCGCCTTGGCACCCTGCCGATTGAAGACCTCGGCCAGCTCCGTGATCCCGGCCCGCGTCGTCCACTTGGGCGCAGGCAGTGACGGGCAGAAGAGATAGCGCGCGCCAAGAACGTGGCAGCGTTCGAGCGCCGCCGGGAAATTGGCGTCACTCAGGTCGGCCCACGGCAGGTGCAGCACCGGACAGTGGAGCCCCGACTGCTTGAGCATCTCCTCGATCTGCGGCGCCGTGCTGCCATACAGCTGGCTCAGCCCGATCTCGGTATAGCCAATTTCGGCGACGGCATCGAGCGTCTTCGCCGGCTGCTCCGTCATCCCCTTGGCGACGGTGATCGTCGCGAGGCCGATGTCGCCGAGCTTGTTCGTCGCGGGCAGGAGGCGGAACGCCGGAATCGCCGCGGCGGCCGCGAGGAAGTCGCGCCGTTCCATCTACAACTCGTTCCGCTTCAGGCGGCTCACGGCGTACGCCGCCGCACGCGCCGTCAGCGCCATGTAGGTGAGCGACGGGTTCACGCAGCTGGAGGAGACCATCGCGGCGCCGTCGGTCACGAAGACATTCTTGGCGTCCCACACCTGGTTCCAGGCGTTGAGCACCGACGTCTTCGGCGACCGGCCCATCCGCGCGGCACCCATCTCGTGGTTGGTCTGCCCCATCGGCGGCGGCGTGCCGCGGTTGATGCTGACGTTCTTCACGCCGGCGGCCTCGAGCATCTCGCCTGCCTGCTCCGCCATGTCCTTGTGCAGCCGGAGCTCGTTCTCGCCCCACTTCGCCGAGATCTTCAGCGTCGGGATGCCCCAGGCGTCCTTGAGTGTCGGATCGATCTGCATCCGATTCTCGGGGTTCGGGAGGCACTCCGCGAAGCCGCTCATGGAGAAGCCCCAGCCACCGATGGCGTGCTTGAGGCCGCGCTTGAAGTCGGCGCCGAAGCCCGGCGTCCCGGCCGCCGATGACCAGAGCGGACCGCGCCCACCCGCTCCGCCCTGATAGCCGTAGCCGCGAATGAAATCGGTCTGGTGGCTGCGCGCGTCGAGATTCCGGAAGCGCGGGATGTAGACACCGGTCGGGCGCCGACCGAAGGAGGTCTTGTCGTCGAGCCCCTCGACGCGCCCCGACGCACCAGCGCCCTTGATGTGGTCCATCAGGTTGCGGCCGAGCTGGTCCGACGCGTTGCCGAGGCCGGTCGGCTGCCCTGCGGTGGCACTGTTGAGGAGGATCCGCGCCGACTCCAGCGTCGAGGCGCAGAGGAAGATCACCTTCGCCTTCAACTCGATCGCCTCGTGCGTGTTGGCGTCGATGATCCGGACACCGGTCGCCTTCCCGGTCCGGTCGTCGTACGCCAGCGAGTGCACAATAGAGAAGGGGCGAATGGTGCAGCGCCCCGTCTTCATCGCCGCGGGCAGCGTGGCGTGCACCGAGTTGAAGTACGAGAAGGTCGAGCAGCCGCGTTCGCAGCTGTTGCAGTAGTGGCAGGCCGCGCGTCCATGGATCGGTTGCGTGAGCACCGCGGTGCGGCCGATCGTCATGATGCGGCGGCCGCCATACGCCTTCGTCAGTCCTGCCTTGACCTGTTCCTCGGCGCACGTCAGCTGCATCGGCGGGAGGAAATGCGAATCGGGGAGGTAGTCCAACCCGAGTGCCTCACCCGACACGCCGACGAACCGCTCCACGTACTCGTACCACGGCGCAATGTCTGCGTAGCGAAGCGGCCAGTCGATGCCAACACCGTCGCGCAGGTTGGCGCTGAAGTCGAGGTCGCTCATCCGGAACGTCATCCGGCCCCAGAGCAGCGTGCGGCCGCCGAGCACTCGCGAGCGGAGCCACGAGAAGCCGGTGCCCGGTGCGGTGTTGTAGGGGAGCTCGCGGTCATCGACGAAGAACTGCTTCGTCGCCTCCGAAAACCCCACCGATCGCCGCTGGATCGAGAACTTCTCCGCCGTCTCCTTCGGATTGCCGAGACCGCGGTAGGGGAACTCGTACGCCGGCGTGTCCATCAGGTAATCGCGTTCGGGCGTGATCATCCGACCGGCCTCCAGCACCAACGTGCGGAGGCCGCGCTCGGCGAGTTCCTTCGCCGCCCAGCCCCCGGACATCCCGGAGCCGACGACGATCGCGTCCCAGGTCAGAAGCGCAGCTCCTTCAGGTAGCGGAACGACGTCGCGATGCTCTGCATCGGGTCGGTCGGGTTGTCGTGCTCCACCAGGAAGTGCTTGATCCCGCCGAGCTTCTCCTGCGCGAAGATCGCCTTCCAGTCGATCGTCCCCTTGCCGACCTCGAGCATCTTCCGCTCCGGCGGCGGCCCGGCATCCTTCACGTGCACCAGCGGAAAGCGGCCCGGATGCTTGGCGAAGTAGTCGAGCGGCGACGCCCCGGCCTTGGTGGCCCAGTAGAGGTCCATCTCGAAGTCGACGTACTTCGGGTCACACTCGGCCAGCAGGATGTCGTAGATTCGCTTCCCCTCGATCTCCTGGAACTCGAAATCGTGGTTGTGGTAGGCGAAGCGCATCTTGTACTCCTTCGCGTCGCGGCCCGCCTTGTTGAACGCCTCGGCGGTGCGCTTGATCGCGTCGACCGAGTTGCGGTCGTTGCTGCCGAGGTAGGCGACGATCAGCCACTTGTGGCCAACCTCGACCGCGTCCGCGAGAGTCCGGTGAAAGCCGGTCTTGATGCTGTCGAGCGAGACGTGGCACGCCGGCGACTTCAATCCGTTGCGATCGAGCAGTTGGCGAATCGCGCGCGGCGGGCGGCCGAAGTAATCGTGGAACTCGACTTCCTTGTAGCCGATGTCAGCGACGGCCTTGAGCGTCCGCTCGACCGATGCCTTCATCTCGCCGCGGACGGTGTAGAGCTGCAGGCCGATCTTGTCGATCTTCTCCTGAGCCATCAGCTGCTCCCGCGACGGCAACAACGAGGCGACACCCGCAGCACCCAGGGCGCCGACAAACGTGCGACGATCCATCACAACTCCTTGCGCTGCAGCGCGCGAACGGCGTAGTCGGCCGCACGGGCCGTCAGCGCCATGTACGTGATCGAGGGATTCTGGCAGGCGGACGACGCCATGCACGCGCCATCGGTGACGAAGACGTTCTTCGCTTCCCACACCTGGTTCCACTTGTTGAGCACCGAGTTCTTCGTGTCCTTCCCCATCCGCGCCGTCCCCATCTCGTGGATGGTGAGCCCCGGCGGCGTCATGTTGTCGTACGTCTTGACGTTCGTGCAGCCGGCCGCCTCGAGCATCTCCGCAGCAGCCACCTGCGCATCCTTCATGATCGCACGCTCGTTGTCGCGCCACTGCATGTCGATCCGGAGCACCGGAATGCCCCACTTGTCGACCACCTGCGGGTCGATGGTGACGCGGTTGTCCGGATTCGGCAGACACTCGCCGAAGCCGCCGAGGCTCATCCGCCAGCCGCCGTACTGCGGCACCTTGAGTGCGCGCTTGAAGTCGGCGCCGAAACCCTCGGTCGTCACGCCGCGGCCCCAACCCTCGGAGGCGCGGTAGCCGCCGCCCTGGTAGGCGTAGCCACGGAGGAAGTCGGGATGTTGGTCGGTGACGTTGCGAAAGCGCGGGAGGTAGATGCCGTTGGGGCGGTTGCCGAAGGTCTTCTTGTCTTCGAAGCCGGCAACGTTGCCGCTCGCACCGGTCTGCATCGTGTGATCCATCAGGTTGCGGCCCAGGACATCGCTGTTGCCGCCAAGACCGTTCGGATGGGCGCGGCTCTTCGAGTTGAGCAGGATGCGGGTCGACTCGAGGGCTGAGGCGCAGACGAAGATGATCCGCGCCTGAAAGTCGAGCGCCTGCATCGTCTGCCCATCGACGACCTGGACGCCGGTCACCTTCCCCTTGGCGTCATCCCACGCGAGCGAGCGCACCACGGAGAACGGACGGATGCGGCAGCGGCCGGTGGCGAGAGCGTCGACGAGCGTCGTCTGCACCGAGTTGAAGTACGCCGCCGTGGTGCAGCCGCGGTGGCAGTCGCCGCAGTAGTGGCAGGCGGCGCGTCCGTTGTGCGCCGCGCTCAGGTTGGCGACGCGTCCGACCGTGAGCACGCGCGACTTGCCGTACTTCTTGGCGATGCCGTCCCGCACGAACATCTCGGAGCAGCTCATCTCCATCGGCGGGAGGAACGGCCCATCCGGGAGGTGCGCCAGGCCGAGCTTCTCGCCGGAGATGCCGGCGTAACCCTCGACGTAGTCATACCACGAGGCAATATCGCGATAGCGAATCGGCCAGTCGGTGCCGTGTCCGTCCTTGAGATTCGCCTCGAAGTCGAGGTCGCTCCAGCGATAGCACTGGCGGCCCCACATGATCGACTTGCCACCGAGTTGCCGGCCGCGGATCCAGTCGAACGGCTTCCCTTCCGGCGTGGTGTAGGGATTGTCGACGTCGTCGACGAAGAACTGCGCGGCGCCCTCGTCACAGGCGTAGCACTTCTTCTGGATCGACTGCCGGGCATTGAGCCGCTTGATGTCGCCGAGGTAGCGGTAGTCCATCTCGAACGCGGGGGCGTTCATCAGGTAGTCGCGCGCGGGGTCGAGGGTGCGGCCGGCCTCGAGCACCAGCACCGAGAGACCCTTCTCGCTCAGCTCTTTTGCGGCCCAGCCACCGGAGATGCCGCTGCCGATCACGATGGCGTCGAACGTCTCGCGGCGCATCACTTCGCCTCGAGCGGCGCGCAGCCGTCGAAGCGGCCGGGATAGAAATTCACCTCGAGCTCGTCCTGGATCCCGATGCGCGAGGTGTAGTAGCCGTAGATGGTGAGGTACTTGAGGTCGCGCCAGAAGGAGTTGGCCGGCGCCGCCGAGGCGAGGGTGTCCTTCTCTACCGCGGCCAGCACCGTGTCCTGTTGCTCGGGCGTCAGATCGACGAAGAGCTTCTGCGCGAGCGTGCTGCTTCGGGTGTCGAGGTCGACCAGCCCGGTCAGGAAGCGCTTCTGCCGCGTCGTGTCGTAATGATCGGCGATGATCTTCTCGGCGAAGCGATGACAGTCGGCCTCGCGGGCGCCGGGCGTTTCGGTCGTCGGAATGATCCGATCGGCCGCGGAGGCCACCGTCTGCAGCTGGTGCGCGTCGAAGAAGCCGATCCCGGCGGTATTGGCGCGGAGCCCGGCGTGGGTCGACTCACCGAGGGCGAAGAGGTCCTCGGTGGGGATCGCGGCGAGCGCAGAAACCCCGCCGAGGAGGCGGAGAAGGTCGCGACGGAGCATGGGATGGGATCCGGTGCTAGGGGATGAAGCAATTTGGGTGCATTCTCGGGGAATCGCTAGGAGCGATCGATCATCGATGATCGATACCCTGTCGCTCCCCGGCTCAAGGAGCTCTCTTCTCCCATCCTTGCACCAACGACCCCACCCCCGCCCCGATCAGCGCCCCGCCGGCGCCACCGATCGCGATGCCGTAGCCCCAGGCGCGGACATGGTCGCGGTGGCAACCGTCGGTCGAGTCACAGAATCCTGAGACAATCAGGTGGAAGAAAGCCGTGGTCACCACCGCGCCGATGACTCCGCCAATCAGCGCCCCTTTGGCGCCGTGGCCATGGCGGACCCAGACGGTGGTGATGGTGTTGATCGGGATCGAGCTGCGGCCGTCCGCGCCGTTGATGACGAGACGATCGGCGGTCAGCGAGTCGAGCTTGCCCATCATCAGGGCGTTGTCGGCCTCGATGCGCAGCCTGCTGCCGAGCTTGATGGTGGGGAGGACGGTCGCCGGGGTCCGCTCGGGCGTCTGGGCCGCGAGCGGGGTGGCGGCCAGAAGGGCCGCGAGAATTACGATCTGGTGACGCATCGGTACACTCAAACGAAAGGGTCGTGCGGCCTCAACGCCGCCCGGCCGACCCTGGTTCCCTCAATGCGGCGTCCGCATCCGGGGGTCCGGCAACTGCTCGATGCGGTCGGTCAGCACCCGCGAGATGAAATCCTGCGACTCACTGATCCGCTCCATCTGCTGGGCCATTTGATCGACCTGATGCTCAAGACGTTCGACCCGGGAGGCATCACCACGGCTCATAGCCGGCATGGCTCCGGTCGGCTCCCCCTCGAGCATCGCCGCGATCGGCAATCCCTGCCCGGCGGCCAACCCCCAGAGCCTCGCCTCGATCCGCTTTCTGGCCTGGACGGCGCGGTACCACATGAACGACGAGCCAGCCGTGGTCAACATCAGCAGAAAGAAGATCATGCTTCGGGTTCCATAATGATGCTGCTCCACGGGTGGGGTTGCCGCGCTCGTACGGCGGCGCGCGACGATCGGTGTCACGGTGGCGCTAGTAGCCTAGGCGACCTGGGTGAGGAAGGCCTCGATCACCCCGGCGACCGCCTTCGGGATGATCCAGCATCATCCAGTGGGAGACCGCGGCGATCGCCTGTCGAGGAATGTCTGGCCGCAACTCGTGCAGCGCAAACGGATGCGGCGTTCGCAGGCGCGGTGACGAGTAGTAGCTGTCCAGAATACTCGTCGCAACGCGCTGGCCAGTGGTTTGAAGCGTAGTAGTGAATGGTACATCTTTCGAATCATCGGTCGTGGCGCGGCCAGGATCGCCGCGCGCACCCGTCGCTCCGTCTCAGCAGACGAACCCTCCAGTGCCACCTCGAACGCCCCTTCCACCGTCTCGGCGAAGTGCGCCTCGTGGTCGAGGCCGGCCAGGAAACCGGCGATCGCCTCGGGCGGCACATACGAGAAGTCGCCGGCCGGATCGAGCAGCACCATCCCGGCGACCCGCTCCGGGTCGTCGGGCCGCCAGCGGCCATCGTCGACGCTCGCCCCATAGGAGTGCCCGACCAGCACCACCCGCTCCAACTCCAAGCCCGTCGATCACCGCGGCCACGTCTGCCGGCGCACCCCTCGATCGAGTAGTCGCCGTCGACCGGCTGCGCCGACCGACCATGCCCCCGCAAGCTCCGGCACGATCAGCCGGTGGGTCGGCCCGAGCGCCCGGATCGTCGACGACCAAAAACCGGCCTCCCCCGCCATGCCGTGGACGAGGAGGACCGGGAGTGGACCTTGGCCATGTTCTTCGACGGCAAGGGTGCCGGCGGGGCCGGAGAGGTGGCGCATGGATTGAATCTACGTTGGCGGGAGGATGTGGGGGATGATCGATGATCGTCCATCGATGATCGATCATCGATCATCGATCATCCCTGCTACCCCCCAAACCGACTCCTCACCACCCTCACCCCATCCTCCCCAACCACCACCGTCCAGATCTGCGTGTACTCGCTCTCCGGCAGGTCGCCCACCTTCGGCCCACCGAGCGCTTCGACCACCGCGCCCACCGTATTGCTGTGGCCGACGACCAGCACGGTGCCGCCGAGGTCGCGCGCCTTGGCGGCCACCGCCAGGGCGTGTCCCTTGATGCCAAGTTGCGGCATGATGGGCATCACGAACGGCGTCAGCCCGAAGCGCTTCGCCACCGGCGCGGCCGTCTCGGCGTTCCGCCGGTAGGGCGTGACGATGATCGCCGTCACCTTGGCGTCGGCCGAGCGCGCTGTCGAGCGCGGCCGCGCGCGCGACGCCGGCGGGGCTGAGGGCGGGATCGTTGGCCGGCTCCGCCGACTTCTCCGCATGACGCACGACGACGATGGTCGTCGGACGGAGGGTGTCGGTGGGGGCGGCGAGGAAGAGGGAGAGGAGGAGGGGGAGCATCGGTAAAGAATAGTCGTGAGTCCTGAGTCGTGAGTCGTGAGAGGATGATCACCCCTGCACCGCACCCCTCTCAGGACTCAGGACTCACGACTCACATCTATTTCCAACTCCCCCCCAGCGCCTTGTACAACGTCACCGCACTCACCAGGTATTCCCGCTCCGCGGCGCTCAGGGCCAGTTCCGCATTGAACAATCCGCGCTGCGCATCGAGCACCTCGAGGTACGAGGCGATCCCGGCGTCGTAGCGCTTCTCGGCGAGTTCCTGTGCCCGGCGCAGCGCCCGCGCCTGCACTTCCTGCGCGAGGACCTGATCGCGCGACGTCCGTACGCCGACCAGCGCATCGCTCACCTCACGCTGTGCGGTCAGCACCGTCCTCTGGAAGCGGATCGTCGCCTGCTCACTCCGCGCCAAGGCCGCGGCACGCTCGTTGGTGACCCGCCCGCCGGTGAAGAGGGGAATCGAGATGCCACCCTGGATCGTGTAGATCTCGCTCGAGCTCTTGAACATCTGGTTCGGCTCCGCGCCCTGGGTGCCGTACTGGCCCGTGAGCAGGAATCGTGGCAGCCGTGCCGCCCGCGCCGCGCCCGCCTTCGCCTCGGCAGCGTTGACCTCGAGCTGCGCCCGCAGAATGTCCGGCCGCTGCGCAATCAACTCCGACGAGATCGCGTCGGGCACCGTCACCGCACGCGCCACCTCGCTGAGCGGGCGGCCGCGGGCGATCGGCCCAGGCACCTGGCCGATCAACAGCGAGAGCAGGTGCTCTTTCCGCGCCCGGTCGCGGGTGAACTGCGCCACGCGCGCCGCCGGGGCGGCAACTTCCGCCTCGAACTGTCGCACGTCCAACTCCGAGATGACGCCCTCGGCCAACCGCCGCTCGGCCAGCGCCATCGTCGCGCGGCGCGACGTCAGCGTCCGCTCGGCGATGGCAAGCTCCTGATCGATCTCGCGCAGCTCGAGGTACGCCGTGGCCACGTCACTCACCAAGGTGAGCAACGTCGCCCGCTCCTCTTCCACCTTGGCGGCGGCATCGAACGAGGCGCCGCGCGCGTTGTTGCGGAGCCGGCCCCAGAAGTCGAGCTCCCAGGTCAGGTCGGCGGTGGCACGGAAGGCGTCGAACGACTGCGTACCGAAACGTGCCGAACACCGTCTGCTGGGTGGCGGCACTGCCATTCGCCGAGAGCTGCGGATAGCGCGCCGCACCGGTCACGCCGGCCTCGGCGCGGAACTCCCGGATCCGCGCCTGGGCAATCTGGATGTCGGGGCTGTTGCTGCACCGCCTCGCGGACCAGCGCCACCAGCGCCGAATCCTGCAGCAGGTCGAGCCACGCGAGGGCGCCGCCGCCCTGCGCCGCGCAGCAGCAGCGGCGTGTCGGTGGCCGAGCCGCGCTTGGCGGCGAGCGGAGTCGAAGAAGGCGCGCGACGACGCCGAGGCACCGCCGGCCTGCAGCATCGTCGCCGGCTGCTGGGCCGAGGCGGCCCCGGCGGTGACGGCGAGGAGCGCCGCCACCCGAAGCATGGTCCTGGTCACGCAACCTCCTGCGCGGACTTGGTGCCGCGTTCGCTCACCCGGCGAATCAGGCCGAAGAAGAGCGGAATGAAGAAGACACCGACCGTCGTCGCCGTGAGCATCCCGAAGAAGACGCCGGTGCCGAGCGACCGCCGCGATGCCGCACCGGCGCCGTGGGCAATCGCCAGCGGCAGCACGCCGAGGATGAAGGCGAACGAGGTCATCAGGATCGGGCGGAACCGCTCGCGCGCCGCCTCGGTCGCCGCCTCGCGAATCGACATCCCGCGGTTGCGGAGCGCCGTCGCGAACTCGACGATCAGGATGGCGTTCTTGGCGGCCAACCCGACCACCGTCACGAGCCCGACCTGGAAGTAGACGTCACTGGGCATGCCGCGCAGCCAGACGCCGAGGAAGGCGCCGAAGATGCCGAAGGGGATGCCGAGAATGACGGCGAACGGAATCGCCCAGCTCTCGTACTGTGCCGCGAGCACCAGGAAGACCAGCACCAGGCCCAGCATGAAGACCATGCCGCTGTCGCCCTTGGACGACCGCTCCTGGAACGACTGGCCACCGTAGGCGCCACTGATCCCCTGGGCCGCGTACTTGTCGGCGATCAGCTTGTCGACGCCGTCGAGCATCTCGCCCGAACTGCGCCCGGGCGCCGGCACCGCGGTGATCAGCGCGGCCGTGAGGCCGTTGAAGCGGCGCAGGATGCTCGGCCCGCCCTCGAACGAGGTGCGGATCAGCGACGAGAGCGGCACCATGTCGCCATCGTCGGCGCGCACCTGCAGGCGGCCGATGTCCTCCGGCCGCTGGCGGAACGGCGCCTGCGCCTCGGCCTGCACGCGGTAGGTGCGGCCGTAGAGGTTGAAGTCATTGATATAGAGCGTCGACAAGCGACGCCTGCATCGTCTGGAAGATGTCGGTCAGCGCGATGCCGCGGGCCTTCGCCGCCTCGCGATCGACCGTCACCCGCAACTGCGGCACGTCGGCGCGGAACGAGCTCTGCACGCCGCCGAGGACCGGCAGCTTGTTGGCGTCGCCGATGAACTCCTGGACCGACGCGGCGAACTGCGGGAACGACTGCCCCGCCCGCGCCTGCAGGTTCAGCTCGAGACCGGAGGTGGTGCCGAGGCCCGGGATCTCGGGGAAGTTGAAGGCGAACGCCAGCGCCTCGCGAATGGCCCAGAGCTGGCCGTTGGCCCGCCCGACGATCGCGTCGATGCCCAGGTCGGGCGTTGTCCGCTCGTCCCACGGCTTCAGGTTGACGAAGATGATCGCCGAGTTGGTCTGCGCCGCGAACGAGAGCGCGTCGAGGCCGACCAGCGCGGAGGCGTGCCGGATGCCCGGGTCCTTGAGCAGGAACGCCTCGATCTTGGCGACCACTTCCTCGGTCCGCTGCTTCGAGGCACCGTCGGGCAGCTGCACGCCGATCGCGAAGAAGCCCTTGTCCTCGGGCGGGATGAACGCCTTCGGGACGTGGCGGTAGAGGACGCCGATCAGCGCCACCAGCACGGCGAACACCGCCAGCGTGGTGCGCGGCCGGGTGATGATGCCGCTCACCGCGTTGGTGTAGCGCGACGTCGCCTTGGCAGAAGGTGCGGTTGAACCAGGCGAAGAAGCGCGGGCCGTCGTCGTCGTGGCTGCCGACCGCCTCCTTGAGCAGCATGGCGCAGAGCGCCGGCGTCAGCGTCAGCGCGACGATGCCCGAGAGCACCACCGAGAGGACGATCGTCACCGCGAACTGCTTGTACATCTCGCCGGTGATGCCGCCCAGGAAGGCGACCGGAATGAACACCGCGCAGAGCACCAGGACGATCGCGACCAGCGCGCCGCCGACCTGGCCCATCGCGCGGTCGGCCGCGACCCGGGCCGAGACCTTCTCCTCGGCCATGATCCGTTCGACGTTCTCGATCACGACGATCGCGTCGTCGACGACGATGCCGATCGCCAGCACCAGGCCGAAGAGCGTCAGCACGTTGACCGAGAAGCCGAGCATCAGCAGGCCGACGAAGGTGCCGATGACCGAGACCGGGCACGGCCAGCACCGGGATCAGCGTCGCGCGCCAGCTCTGCAGGAAGAGGAACACCACCAGCGTCACCAGCAGCATCGCCTCGGCGAGGGTCTTCACGACCTCGACGATCGACTCCTGGATGAACGGCGTGGTGTCGTACGGCATCGTCCACTTCACGCCCGGCGGGAACGACTTCTGGAGCTCGTTCATCCGCGTCTCGAAGAGCTTGCGCACGTCGAGCGCGTTGGCGCCGTTGCGGAGGTTGACGAGGATGAACGTCGTCGGCTTGCCGTCGAGGCGCGCGACCTGGTCGTAGTTGCGCGACGACAGCGTCACCTTCGCGACGTCCTTGACGCGGACCAGCGAGCCGTTGTGGTCGGCGCGCAGGATCACGTCGCCGAATTCCTCCGGCGTCGTGAGGCGGCCCTGCGTCGTCACCGGGATCGTGAACTGCGTCCCCGTCGGCGCGGGCTCGCGGCCGAGGCGGCCGGCCGGATTGGTGGTGCTCTGCTCGCGCACCGCGCGCGAGACGTCGCCGATCGTCAGGCCGAGCTGCGCCAGCCGGTCCGGATCGACCGAGATCGTCATCGAGAACTCGAGCTGGCCGAAGACGCGGGCGCTGCCGACGCCCGGGATCCGCTTGATCTCGTCCTCGATGTTCAGCTTGGCGTAGTTCGTCAGGTATGCCGCGTCGAACTTGCCGTCGCTCGGAGTAGAGCGCCGTCGCGAAGAGGAGGTCGCTCTGCGCCTTCGACACCACGACGCCGTTGCGGCGCACCTCTTCCGGCAACTGCGGCTCGGCCAGCTTGACGGCGTTCTGCACGTCGACGGCGGCGAGGTCCTGCTGCGCGCGAGATGTCGAAGTACACCGTCAGGTTCATCACGCCGTCGGAGGAGTTCGCCGACTGGAAGTAGAGCAGCCCGTCGAGGCCCGACAACTGCTGCTCGATCGGCGCGGCCACGGCGAGCGCCACGTCCTCGGCGGTCGCGCCGGGGTAGACGGCCGTCACGCTCACGGCCGGCGGCGTGATCTGCGGGTAGCGGTTGATCGGCAACCGCTGCAGGGCAAAGATGCCCAGCAGCGTGATCACGATCGAGATGACGGCCGCCATCACTGGGCCGCCGCACGAAGTAGTACTTCAGCTCGGGTTCAGCCCCGTCGCTCTTGGGGGTGGCGTGACTCACTTGGGCGCGCCCGCCGGGGCCTTGGTCGGTGTCGACCGCACCAACGATCGTCGGCTTCACGACCGCACCCGGCCCGGTCTTCTGCAGGCCGTCGACAATCACGCGGTCACCGGCGGTCAGGCCGCTGGTGATCACCCACCGATCGCCCGTCCACGGCCCGACCACGACCTCGCGCACCTGCACCGTGTCACCGGGACCGACGATGTACACCACCCGACGACCCATCTGCTGCTGCACCGCGCGCTGCGGCACGGTGAGCGCGCTGTCCTGCACGAAGCCGTCGAGCCGCACGCGGACGAACTGCCCCGGCAGGAGCGCGCGATCGTCGTTGGTGAACTTGGCGCGGTATTCCTGCGTCCCCGTGCTCTGCTCGAGCACCGGGTCGATGTAGTCGAGCACGCCGGTGCGACCGAGGACCGAACCATCAGGCAGCGTGACGGAGATCTTCAGCTTCGAGCCCGGCTTCAGCAACGCCGCGCCCTGCGCCGTCCCGCGCCACGCCATCACCTGCTGCGCCGACGGACGGAAGGAGACGTAGACCGGCACCACCTGGTCGATCGTCGTGAGCAGGTCGCCGGCACCGGCCACCCGACCACCCAGCTCGATCAGCGCCTTGCCGACCCGGCCACCGATCTCGGCGCGCACCGTGGCGTCGTCGAGATTCTTGCGCGCCCGATCGTACTCGGCCTTGGCCTGGAGCAGCTCGGTCTCGGCGTTGTCGAGGTCCCGACGCGCGACGGCGCGCTCGGCGACCAACGGCGTCAACCGCGCCACCTGCTTCTCGGCGTTCTTGAATCGCGCATCAGCACCGCGCTCGGCCGCGAGATAGACCGTGCGGTCAATCTCGTAGAGGACCTGACCCGGACGGACTTCGGCGCCCTCGGTGAACGGGCGCGCCGTGATGATCCCCGACGCCGACGAGCGCACCTCGACGCGACGATACGGCTGCACCGTGCCGACGAACTCGTACGGCTCGGCGACGGTGCCGACCCCGGCGACCTCGATGCCAACATCCTGCGGTGGCGGCGCTTGTTGCACTGGCGGCTTGCTGCACGCCCCAAGTGCGACCAAAACGCTCAACATTCCAATCTGCATGCGGCGCTGCCGCCCGGATTCCATCTGCTGCATCGGTGCCCCGACTTGCTGTGAGGGTTACGCTACTGAGGTAGGAGCTGCCGGTCCCACGAGCCGGTCCACCGCCGCGTGGATGGCGTTCGCCGCCCCCACGCGACACGCGGATTCATTGGTGCACTCCGCGACGAAGTGCAGGTCCATCATCGCCCCGAGGAGGAGCGATCCTAAGAGTTGCGCAGTCACGCGCACATCCGCGACATCGAACTCGCCCGCCATCACGCCCGCATTCAACACCGCCTCGACCCGACGGCGGTGGCGCTGCGACAACTGCCGGAAGAGTTGCTGGGCGGACGCCGGGAAGGTGTGCATCTCGCGGAGGACGGTCAGCGTCAACCGCGCCATCTCGGGACGGTTCAGCCTCTCGAGCTTTTCGTCGACCAGTTGGTGCAGGAGCCCCCGGAAGCCGTCCGGTCCGACCAGGAGGAGCGGGTCGTCGTCGCTGATGACCATCGCCTCCTCGCTGACCATCGCCTCGAAGAGTGCCGCCTTGGAGCCGAAGTAGTGGGAGACCGTCGCCGCCGAGATCCCGGCCTTCCGGGCCACCTGGGCCAGCGTCGCCTTGGCGTAGCCCTCCTCGCCGAACACGACCAACGCCGCCGCCAGGATCTCCTGACGGCGGTCGGCGGGACGGCGCTGCCAGCGAGGGGCAGCCAAAGGGAGGACCGGTGGCATAGGGGGGACAAGCTAATTGAGCGGTTCACCAATTGTCAACTATGACATAAAACTATACTGGCAAACAATTTACACCTGCGTGTTGTGTTGGGGATCACAACAAAATATTCGGCATTGCGATTCGATTCGCCCCCTGGATGGGATCCGCGCGGCGCCAGCAAGGGCGACGCATGCGTCGCCCCTACAAAAGGCCACCATCCGCCCGCGACACGGATGTTCGTGTTTGTACGGGCGACGCATGCGTCGCCCTCATCTCCCCCTCACCCCGAATCTCCCCTAGCCTCCCGCTCAAACCGATTCTCCAGATACGGATCCTCCCCCCTCCCCCACGCCACCGCCGAGGCCGCCGCATACGCCAGCGGAAAGAGCGGCCCCCAGCGTTCGGCCTGGGCCGGACATGCACCCGCTCATGGGCGCGCCACCGGTCGAGGGTTGGCTGGTCAACGGCCAGGATCACGTGACCGAGGGTGATGGCGGCGGGGCGCATCCCGAAACCGATCCGGGGGAGGAATCGCGGGAGCCGGCCGCCGCAGGCCTCGAGGGTGTGGTCGCGGCGACGCAGCGGCGCTCGGCACGCCGCCGCGATCAGGATGCCGATCGAGTGAGAGGGGGGAGGGCCAGAGGTGGCGGAGCATGGCTACCGGGCCACACGCCTCCTCGTATCGCTGGAGGAACTGCTGAAGTGTCTGCTCGGCGAGCGGGTGGTTCCGGCCGTCGCCGAGAAGTGTCCAGCGCGTGGCGAGGCGCGCGGCGATCATCGCGGCACGCCGACACCGACCATCAGTGCGGGGATGATCGCCCGAGGACCCGCCGATCCGACGCGAGCGACCATGAACGCGAGCAGCGTCGCCGAAGCCCCCGATCACGGTCTGCCGGATCGACGGCGTGCGCCCGATTCGAGACGACGACGTCGCCCTGCTCATTCCAGGCGAGTCGATCGCCGCTGCCGGGAATCGCCGCAGTCCACCACTCACCACTCCGCGCAAAGCGCCCGAGCATGCCGAACTCGCTGCGCTCCATGCGACGCGCGCCGATCACCTCGGGCGCGGTGGTCGCATAGAGCGCAAGCCGCTGGCCAGGCGAGAGCACCGCCTCGGTGCCACGCGCCGCGGCGACCCGCGCGTGATGCTCGACCACCGCCCACGGATCGGGATGGGGCGGTCGTGCCGGCAGATCGCTCACGGCCGTCGGGTTGGCGCGGCGTCGAGCACCGTGCCGCCGATCACGCAGGTGGTGATCTGCGGACCGGAGCAGGCGCGCGCGATCCCCTCGGCGAGGGCCTTCGACCGCTCGAGTTCGACCAGCGCCGGGTTGGTCGAGTAGGCGCTGGCCCGCAGCCGGGTCGCCTCTGCCTCGGCCTGCGCGCGGATCACCGTGGCGCGCGCGGCGACCGAGTCGATCGCGAAGCGCTTCAGGGTGGAGTCGAGCACCTGCGCCTGTGCGACGGCGCCGATCCGCGCGTCCTCGATCGTCTTCGGGATCTTGATGTCGCGCACGTAGGCGCGCTTGATCATCGCCAGGTTGCCGAGCTTGCGCTGGATGTGCGCGCGCACGGAATCGGAGAGTTCGGAGCGGCGGTTCGAGAAGATGTCCGCGACGGTCCACCCGGCGAGCGCCGTCCGATACCCTTCGCGAATCGCGTTGAGGATCTCGATCTCGGCGGCGGCGGGCGTCCGCTTGGCGATGAAGACGCCGTTCACGGAGGCCGGGTCGTAGGCATAGACGACGCCGACGTCGCCGGTCACCGTGACGGGATCGGCGGTCTGCGCCTCGATCTGCTCGGTGTTGCCCTGCGAGGGGAAGTTGACGTCGGTCAGCGGGAAGCAGGTCGCCTCGCTGAACACCGTCATCGCCATCCCGGTCTGCATGTGGTCGGTGACCACCTTCCCGAACCGCGTCTCGATGCAGTAGTCCGTCTGGTCGACCTTGGTGCAGCCGGTGAAGAAGGCGAGCAGTGCCACCATCACCAGCATCACGATACCGCCAATCATGCCGAAACGGGCCACCGAAGTACTCCGGAAAGGGGATCCCACGAATCTACCCTTGGGCTGATCTCCCCGTGAGTAAGGGCGACGCATCCGTCGCCCCTACGCGCACCCATCCCTGCGTGGGTAAGGGCGACGCATGCGTCGCCCCTACAGCGTCGCCCCTACGGAGCCGCCTCGATCACCACCGCCGTCCCTGACGCCGACACCATCAACATCCCGCCGCCGGTGCCCATCTGGATGCTCTCGAAGTCGAGGTCGGCACCGACGACGGCATTGCCGCCCAGGTCGGCCGCAAACTCGCACATCTCGTGGATGGCGATTTCCTTCGCCTTGCGGAGCTCCTCTTCATAGCCGGCGGCGCGGCCGCCCACGATGTCGCGAAAGCCGGCGAAGAGATCCTTGAAGATGTTGGCGCCCATGATCGCCTCGCCGGAGACGAGGCCGAGGACGCGAACGGTGGCATGACCAGGGACGGCATCCGTGGTGGTGACGAGCATCGTCGAATGACTCCGAAGGTTCAGGTCAGGACTTGTTGAGCTTGTTGTACAGCCAGAGCACAATCATCGCACCAATCACCGAGCCGATGAAACCGACGCTGCGACCCATCCCGAGCATGCCGGACAGGAAGGAGCCGACCCACGAACCGGCGACACCGAGCAGGATGGTGACGATGATCCCGCCGCCCTGCTTGCCGGGGTAGAGCATCTTGGCCACGAGACCTGCGAGGAAGCCGATAATGATCGTGTACAGCATGGTGGCACTCCTTGCCGAACGAGCCGGCGGATTGAGGGGAACGGCCTTCCAGACGCAAAGCGGGGTGGGTCGGTTTCACCCTGAACCGATCCACCCCTGAAACGTTACGCTCGCGCTGGGGCTACTCGACCGCGTCGGTATCCAGTTGACCGGTCATCCGGCGCGAGAGGTGCGACCAGCTCATCCCCATCGCGAGGATCATCGACAGCACGACCAGCACGACGTGGGCGACGGCCTGCCCCTGCATGGTCAGGACGTTCCACGAGGAGAGCAGCCAGACCACGCCGCCGCAGATCGCCGCCACGAGCAGCGCGCCGGCCGCCCCGAGGGAGCGGCGCGTCGCCTGGAGGTAGAGGACCCAGCCCGCCACCAGCACCATCCCGAGGAGGAACTTGAGCGGTGCCTGGTCGCCGGCGGAGGTGCCGGCGGCGCCCTGGCCGAAGATCGGCAGGAAGACCCAGTGCGTGAACGACGTCCCGGTCGGGTTCCAGGTCGCGTAGACCAGCACCAGCGCCAGCACGAAGCGGACGCCAATGCCTCCCCACGAAATCCCCTCGGTATTGCTGGCCATCGGCGATCACTCCTCTCGTCGGGTAGTGAGACTCCCACCAATCATCGCGTGAAACCCCAGACCTCGAGACGCACCAGCCCGGTCGCCGGATCTTCGCGGCGCACCACCAGGCGATCCTTCCCCACCGCGAAAAGACCGCCCTTCGGCAGCGTCACGCGCCCCTGCAGCGACCCGGTCGCGTCGAAGACGGCCCAGGTGGTGGTGCTGTCGAGCGGCGACCCGCTGATGTTGGCCCAAAGGGCGCCGGTCGGATCGACCAGCAACTGCCCCAGCGCGGGGAAGCGCGTCGCGAATTTCGTCTCGTCGAGCTTCTTGATCTCGCCGCTGATGATCGCGGGCGGCACCATCGTCTTGAGCCGTGTGAGCGCCTCGGTGAGGACGCGCTTGTACTCGGCCTTGTCGGCGTCGGTCACCTCGCGCGTCGGCAGGTCGATGCGGATCACCTCGAGCAGCGCGCCGCCGGTGCTGCGACGATGGACTTCGAACTTGTCCGACGGCGTGAACCAGATCGCCTCGGGGCCCACCGCGAGTTGCGGCACCTTGCCGAAGCCGATCTGGCGCGGGATCGCGGCGGTCTGTCCCCCGGCCCGTGAAGGTCGAGGAGTACATCTCGATCCCCTTCACCATGAAAAGGGTATCGTACCGAGCCCCACCCGGAATGAGGGCGACGATCGGCAGCGGCAGCTGATAACTGTTCGGATCGCCGCCGGCCTCGGGAGTCGGAGAGAGGCCATCGCCGCGATGGATCGTGGTGCCGTCATTGAGCACGCCGAGGATCGTCGGTGGGATCGGCAGCGCACCAATGGTCGGGAAGTCGCGTTCTCCGCGCGACGACCCGTCGAGCCCGAAGAGGATCCCCTTGCGTCGCATCATGTCGAACGCGAGCAGCGTGTCGCTCCCGAGCTGCAACAGCTGGGTGACCAGGCGATACTCGCCCGGCCCCTCGCCGGCTCGCCCGATCACGCCGCTCTTCTTGCCGGTGGTGTCGATGACCATCATCTGCGGCGGCTGACCCACCACCACCACGATGCGGCCGTCCGGCAGCAGGCGCCCGACCGACGCCGACGACGCCCCCATGATCCCGGCCGAGAGGTCGATGGTGGTGTCGCCCTCTTCACCACCGACCGCCATCAGCGGCTTCGCCGAGAGGGTGAACTGCTTGGCGGCTTCCCACGACGACGCGGGGTACTCCCGGATGGCGATGCCGGAAGAGTCGCGGACCTTCGCTTCGACGATCCCGCCGCCGGGCGCGGCCTTGTCACCGCCGCACGCAGCAAGGAGGATCAACGGGAGGAGCAGGGACCTGCGCATGACAACCTCTACTGCAGACGGGAAACGAACCGTTCGGGGGCCGCACGAAACGTAACTCCGGCGTCCACACCCCGACGTTGTCATCCTGAGCGGAGCCCGCGTAGCGGGCGCAGTCGAAGGACCTCTGCGTGGCGGGCCCGTGCTGGGGGATCCGGTCTCGCGTGTTCCAATCGTCTTCGCCGCGGCGCCCCCTATACAGCACGCCGGGGGCGCCGCAATCGGCAGTTCCGGCGGAGGAGAGGGCTCGACGAGAACGGAACCCGCTCGCCCGGCCCCCCAGTGCCTGGCCCGCCGCAGATCCCTCGCCCGCCACACGACGCTCCCCTTTTGTACGGGCGACGCACGCGTCGCCCTCACCGCCCTAGCTCCTGAGGATCTATCGATTTCGCCCCAACCCCGCCGGCCCCTTCCTCCGCCCCACCGCCACCGCCAGCACCGCCAACGCCAACAGATAGGGCAGCGCCAGAAAGAGCTGATACGGCACCGCGCTCCCGCTCGCCTGGAAGGTGAACTGCAGCGCCGTCGCCGCCCCAAAGAGCAGCGCAGCCAGCGCGGCGCCGAGCGGATGCCAGCGGCCGAGGACCACAATCGCGATCGCGATGAAGCCGCGCCCTGCCGTCATCTTCTCGGTGAAGGTGCCGACCTGGGCCAGCACGAGCGAGGCGCCCGCGAGTCCGGCAAAGGCGCCGCCGAGCAGCGTCCCGATGGTCCGCACCCGCCCCACCCGCACCCCCATCGCCTCTGCCGCGCTGGGCGATTCCCCCGCCGCCCGCAGCTCCAATCCAAAGCGCGTGCGGAAGAGCAGCCACGCGACCGCCGGCACCAGCACGTAGACGGCGTAGCTGAGCAGCGACTGTGAAAAGAACGCCGGACCGATCAAGGGAATGGCGCTGAGGCCCGGTATCGGGACCGCCGCCATCGTCGGCACCGTGAGCCCGGCCCCCGCATTGCCGAAGGCGATCCGTGCGATCAACCCCGTGAGCCCCGTCATCCCGAGCGTGACGGCCGTCCCGGTGATGATCTGGTCCGCGCGCGCGCCGATCGCGACCGCCGCAACGATTGCCGACGTCGCGACGCCGGCGAGCACGCCCGCCGCGACGCCACCCGCCGCACCAAATGAGACCGCACCGACAGCTGCACCGAGTGCGCCCGCCAGCATCGCGCCCTCGATGCCGAGGTTGAGCACGCCGCCGCGTTCGCTCACCGTTTCGCCGAGCGCGGCCAGCGCCAGCGGCGTGGCGACGCGCACCGTCGCCGCCGCGAAGCCACTGACCAGCGCTAGCTCGATCACTTCGGCTTCACCGGATGCTTCAGGCGGCGATCCTCGACGCGGCGGATCGAATCGAGCTGCGCACTGATCGTCGGCTCCTGGGCACGCAGGTCGCGCTGCTCCCCCGGGTCCTGCGCCAGGTTGAACAGCCGCATCGTGTCCTGCATCCAGACCGCCTTCCAGTCGCCTCGCAGCACCGCACTCTGGTTGCGGTCCGGCGAGTACCACACCTGGTATGGTCGCAGCGAGAAGCCGCCGCGTCCGGTGAGGATCGGCGAGAACGAGCGGCCGTCGATGTCGTTCGGCGCCGGCATCCCCGCGACCTGCGTGAGCGTCGCGTGCAGGTCGGTGAAGTCCACTCGGCCAGCGTAGTTGCCACCCGGCTTCACCACGCCGGGCCAGGTGAAGATCCCGGGGACGCGCAGCCCGCCGTCATAGAGATCGCCCTTGAAGCCGCGGTACCCCATGGTGCCGTTGAACCAGCGGCCGGCGATGTCGCTCTGGCCGTCATTCGCGATCTTCAGGAAGGTGGCGCCGTTGTCGGAGAGGAAGACGATCAGCGTCTTCCGTGTCAGGCCGAGCGAGTCGAGTAGCGCGCGGATGGCCCCGACATCCTGATCGAGACGGCTCACCTGTGCGGCGTAGCTCTTCTTCGGGAGTGGCCACGGCTTGTCAGCGTACGCGCCGAGTGTCGGCGTCTCGTAGCCGCCATCGGGCGATGTTCGCGCGATCTCGTTGTGGATGTGCGGAAGATTGGTGGCCCAGTAGAGGAAGAAGCGGCGGCCGGCGTTGGCACGCACGAAGCCAAAGGCCCGATCGCGCATCAGGTCCGGCGCGTAGGCGCGCTTGACCGTCGCCTGCCCCGCCCCCATCGCCGTCGGCTTCGGCACCACGTTGCCGGTGCGCAGCGAATCGGTCCCGTCGATCAAATACTCGGGATAGAAATTGTGCGCGTGCACCTGGTCGCGATAGCCAAAGAAGACGTCGAAGCCCTGCGCCTGCGGCCACGACTCGGGGCGCGCATCCCACGAGAGCCCCCACTTTCCGAACAGCCCCGTCGCGTACCCCGCGCCCCGCAGCCGCTCGGCGAGCGTCACATCCTCGGGACGCAGGTAGTCATTGTCGTTGTCATCGAGCCGGCAAGTGCCGTTGTGATGCCCGGTCATCAGCGAGCAGCGCGCCGGGCCACAGACACCGGCACTCGAGCGGAACTCGGTGAAGCGCATCCCCTCGCGCGCCAGCCGATCGATGTTCGGCGTGGCGATCTCCTGCTGCCCCCACGCACCCAGCTCACCGATGCCGAGATCGTCCGCGAGGATCACCACGATATTCGGCGGCTCGACGCCGGCGCCGCTGCGGGGGCCGGTCCCCGCGCACGCGGCGAGGAGGAGCATCGGGGCGAATCGGAGTCTGGTTGCGAGGACAGAGGTCATAGGTCGTAGGTCGTAAGTCGTAAGTCGTAAGTCGTAAGTCGTAGGTCGTAGGTCGCTGAGATGCGGATCGATCATCGATCATCGATCATCGATCATCCATCATCCTCGCTTCTCGCTTCTCGCTTCTCGCTTCTCGCTTCATCGCTTCATCGCTCATCGACTGTTCGCCGTTCGTCCCGCCACCACCATCGTCACGATCACCACCGCCTGCACCACCTGCACCGCCACCGCCGGGATCCCGGCGTCGCGCTGCATCGCCCCGGCCCCCGCTTCGAGCGCTCCAAAGAGAACGCCTGCGATGACCACGCCGAGCGGCTGGAGCCGACCGAGCAGCGCCACCGCGATCGCGGTGAAGCCGTAGCCGGGGGAGAGATTGAGGTAGAGCGCATAGGATACGCCGCTGACCTCGACCGCACCACCGAGTCCGGCCAGCGCACCGCTGGCCAGCAGCGCCACCGCCAGCAGCCGGTTGCTCCGGATTCCGCCGCTCACCTCGGCGGCGCGTGGCCCCGCGCCGACGGCTCGCAACTCGAAGCCCCAGCGCGTCTTGCGCAGCAACACCATCAATCCGACCGCCACCAGCACCGCCAGCACCAGCCCGAGGTGCAGCCGCGCCCCAGGGAGCAGCTTCGGCAGCTGGGCCGCGGCAGCAATCGCCGCACTCTGCGGATAGACATGCGTCGGCTCCTGCATCGGACCGCTCACCGCCCAGCTCACCGCCGCCTCGGCGACGAAGTTCAGCAGCAGCGTCGAGATCACCTCGGTCACCCCGAATCGCAGCTTCAGCAGCACCGGCACCGCCATCCAGAACGTCCCACCGATCATCCCGGCCGCGAGCACAAGCGGCAGCGCGACCACCATCGGCAGCCCACCGACATGCGTCCCGGCCCACGCCGCCGCCATCGCGCCGAGCGCGAACTGCCCCTCCATCCCGATGTTGAGCGCACCGCCTCGACTCCCGAGCGTGAAGGCGAGCCCGAGCAGGATGAGCGGTGTGGCCCGGACGAGTGTCGCCGAGGTGATCGCGTACCATGAGCCGAACGCGCCGCGCCAGAGCGCGCCGAGCGCGAGCGGCACGTCGAAGCCGGCAACCAGGAGGAAGAGCGCGAGCAACACGAGCCCGAGGGCGAACGCCCCCCCGGTGACCACGAGGTCGCGGAGGCCCGCCCGCGCCGGGGCCGTCACCCGCTGCGCCCCACGCCGAGCATCGCATCGCCCACCACGTCGCGCGGGGTGTCGATCGGCAACTCAGTCAGCGTGCCACTGGCCATCACGAAGAGTCGATCGGCGAGTTCGAGCACTTCATCGAGGTCAGATGAATGCACCAGCACGGCGGCGCCTGCCGCGGCAGCCGCCCGCAGCCGTGCATGGATCGCCGCCGTGGCCTGCACGTCGAGGCCGCGCGTCGGATCTTCCACGACCAGCACCTTCGGTGATCGCTCGAGCACCCTGGCAAAGATCAGTTTCTGCTGGTTGCCGCCACTGAGCGATGCGGCCGGGGTGTCGGCATCGCCACCGCGCACGTCGAACGCGCCGAGCAGAGCCGTCGTGCGGACGCGCAACGCGGGCCAGTCAAGCCACCACGGCGCGGCTTGATCGCCGAGCAGGACATTCTCCGTCAGCGTGAGCGCGGGGATGATCCCCTCGGTGGTGCGGTCCTCCGGCACGAACGCAACCGGCCCGCTCACCGTCAGTGACCCACTCCGCGGCGCGGCCTCGTTGACTCCGGCGATCCTGCGGAGCAGGGCCCGCTGACCATTCCCCTCGATCGCCGCGACGCCGACGACCTCGCCGGCTCGGATCTCGAGACTCAGCGGCACCCGCTCCACCACCAATCGCTCGGCGCGCACCGCCACCTCGCCGATCACGGGCGCGGTGCGTTCGACGCGCGGCAGGTCGCCGCCGATCATCGCGCGTGACAGACTCGCCGGCGTCTCACCCGCCACCGGCCCGGTGAAGGCCACCTGTCCGCGACGCAGCACCGTGACGCGGTCGGCCGCCGCGAAGACCTCGTCGAGCTTGTGGGTGATCAACACCACCGCCCCGCCCCTCGCGGCGAAATCGCGCACCAGCTGCAACAACTCCGTCACCTCTCGCGGTGCCAGCACCGCACTCGGCTCGTCGAGCAGCAGCACGCGCGCGTCGCCAGCCAGCGCCTTCACGATCTCGAGTCGCTGCCGCAGCTGCACCGAGAGCGTCTCGACCACCGCCGTCGCGTCGAGTGGCAAGCCGAGCCGCGCAATCACCTCCGCGGCGCGCCGCTCGGCCGCGCGCCCCGTCTCCCGCCACCCCGCCGCCAGCGCGATGTTCTCCGCGACGGTGAAGGCGGGTATCGAAGAGAAGTGTTGCGCGACCATCCGTACGGGCGCAGCATGCTGCGCCCGTGCTTCCGAATTCCGAGGACTCGGGAGAGATCCCGATGAGGCGACGCTGCCCGCATCTGGAGAGATCAGCCCCGCCGCGATCCGGATCAGCGTGCTCTTCCCCGCACCATTCTCGCCGAGCAAGGCATGCACCTCGCCAGCGGCAACGTCGAACGAGACGTTGTCGAGGGCGAGGAGGGCCCCAAAGGACTTTGAGATGTTCGAGAGAGTCAGCATGGGCGAGGACGAGATGCGAGAAGCGAGAAGCGAGAAGCGTGGCCCGGCGCGGACATCTCTCCGCGACACCTCGCTTCTCGCTTCACGCTTCTCGCTTCTCGCTACAACCCCGTCGGATGATCATGAAACCCCCACCCCAACCCGAACCGCTCCGCGAGCAGCTGCCCGAGCGCCTTCACGCCGACCGTCTCGGTGGCGTAGTGGCCGGCGTAGAGGACGTTGACGCCGTACTCGAGTGCGTCGAAGGTGGTGTGGTGCGCGCCTTCGCCGGTGATGTAGGTGTCGAGCCCGGCGGCGGCCGCCTGCTCGATCCGACCCCCGGCACCGCCCGTGATGATGCCGACACGAGTCGTGGTCTCGGGACCGCCGGGGATCAGGTGGACCTGGTCGCCGAGCAGTTCGACGAGCCGCTGGACCAGGCCGTCACGCGAGGAGATCAGGTGGCCTGCCGCGCCGAAGGGCATCCCGCGGTACGTGTCGAACGGGACCGGATCGAGGATGCCGAGCATCTTGGCGAGCACGGCATTGTTGCCGACCTCGGGGTGGACATCGAGCGGGATGTGCGCGCTGTAAACGGCGACGTCGTGGTCGAGCAGCGCCTTGATCCGCCGATAGCGGCGCCCCGTGACCGGACGATTCCCATCCCAGAAGAGCCCGTGGTGCACCAGCAGCAGCGTCCCCCGCGGGCAGTCGGCCACGACCCGATCGATGGTCCGCTGGCTCGCGTCGACGGCAGCGATGATCGAGGTCACCTCACCTTCGTTGGCCACCTGCAGCCCGTTCACTGCACCCGATTCGTCGGGCACATCGGCGATGCGCAGGTAGCCGTCCAGAAACTCGACCATCTCCTGCAGCGCGGCAGTCCTCATGGCGTCTTCACTCCGGCAACGACGAGGGTCCCCGCGATGATCGAGTCGCGGGCCGCTTGCACGCGCGCGGCCAGACCGGCCGGCCAGATCGCCGTGAGCGCGTGGTTGGTGGCGAAGGAGATCACGCCGCTCTCCAACCCGAACGACTCGACGCGGGGCGTGAAACGGTTCTCCTTGACCTCGCGCGCCACCAGCAGCAGCGCGCGTGGCAGGTCGAGCACCGCCGAGCCGACCACCCGCTCGGGTGCGAGTGCGGTCTGGTCGGCGTTGGCCCCATAGACATAGACGTTGGGCGATTCCTTCGCGGCGCCGAAGAGGCCGATCGCGGCCGCATCGGCGTTGTGGTGCAACTGGTCGACGCCGAGGCGGATCATCGCGAGCGCCGCCTCCTTGCCGGCGGCGGCGTCATCGAAGTTGCCGAGGTAGGTGAGCCGCGTCTCGACACCAGGGTGCGTCGCCTCTGCGCCTTGTACCCAGCCATCGTAGCCGAGCTTGATCGGCGGCAGCTCCATCCCGCCGACGAAACCGATCTTCCCTGTCTTGGTGAGTGCGCCCGCCACCATCCCTGCCAGGTACGTCGCCTCGTGAATCCGGAACACCAGCGGCACCACCTTCCCGGCAACTTGCTGCCCCGACGTGATCACGAAGACGGTGTTGGGGAAGTCCTTCGCGACGCGCTCAGCCGGCGCCTGGAATTCGTAGCCATGGCCGTAGACCATCGTGTAGCCAGCGGCGGCGTAGGAGCGCAGCGCCTCTTCCTGGTCGGCCGGGGTGCGCGCCTCGATGTGCGAGATCGACGCGCCAAGTGAATCCTTGATCTGCCCCAGACCGGCAAAGGCCCCGGCATTCCACGCCGCGTCGGCGATCGACCCCGGCGTGATCAGTGCCACACGGAAGCCGCCATCAGTGGCCGAGGGCTTCGGGGCGCACGCGCTGACGACGAGGAGCGAGGCGAGGAGGAGACGGCGCATGCCAGGACCTGGGTGAGGGTCGGCGGTCGAAGGCGATTCAGGAGCTTGGTGGTACCCCGCCGGGGCGCGGGTGGTTCACGTCACCCTTCGAATGGCGCCCCGAGGATGAGCTCGAGCAGGCGCGCGAGATCGTCGTTGGAGTAATAGGAGATCGCGAGCAGGCCGCGACCGCGCCGCTTGGCGGTGAGGCGGACGTCGGTGCCGAGCCGCTTGCGGAGCGCATCCTCGACCCGGCGCGCATCGGCCGATGACGACTTCGGCACCGGCGGCTTCTTCATCATCTTGCCGCGCGCCTTCTCGGGCGTCTCGCCGCGCACGACGGCTTCGACTTCGCGGACCGACCATCCCTTCTCGACCGCCTCCTGCGCCAGCCGAGAGATCTCGCGCTGGTCGTCGATCGCGAGCAATGCGCGCGCATGCCCCTCGGCGAGATGCTTCCCCGCGAGCAGTTCCTGCACATCGGCCGGCAACTTGAGCAGGCGCAGCGTGTTGGCGATCGTCGAGCGATCCTTGCCGACGAGTCGGGCCACTTCGGCCTGCGGGATCGCGAACTCCGCCATCAGGCGCTGATAGCCCGCAGCTTCGTCGAGTGCGGAGAGATCGTCGCGTTGCAGGTTCTCGATCAGCGCAAGCGTGAGCGCCGTGCGATCGTCGAACTCGCGCACGACCGCATGCACCTTGGCCCACCCGAGGCGCTGCACCGCGCGCCAGCGCCGCTCACCCGCAATCAGTTCGTAGCGATTGCCGACCGGGCGCACGACGATCGGCTGCAGCAATCCCGACGCCTCGATCGACGACGTGAGCTCGGCGAGTGCCTCTTCGTCGAAGGTGCGGCGCGGCTGATACGGATTCGCGGAGATCGCGCCGACGGCGATCTCGCGCAGCGCGCCACTCTGCTCCGCCTGCTCGCGCGAGATCGGCCCGAGCAACGACTCGAGCCCGCGCCCCAATCGCTTCGACTCGCTCATGTCGCCCCTCCGCCGCTGCGTCCCTTGGTGAGCCCCACCGTGCGCTTCATCAATTCCTGCGCAACCGCGAGATAGCTCTTCGCGCCAACCGACTGCACGTCGTACAACAAGATTGGCTTGCCGAATGACGGCGCCTCGGCGAGGCGGACGTTCCGCGGAATGACGGTGCGGAAGACCTTCGCGCCGAAATACTCCTTCGCCTCGGTGACGACCTGCCGCGAGAGATTGAGGCGGTTGTCGTACATGGTGAGGAGGACGCCTTCGATCTGGAAGTCCGGATTGAAGTTCTGCTGAACGACGCGTATCGTGTTGAGCAGCTGGGAGATACCCTCCAATGCGTAGTATTCGCACTGGATCGGAATGATGACGGCGTCGGCGGCAGTGAGGACGTTGAGGGTCACCAGACCGAGCGACGGCGGGCAGTCGATCAGGATGTATTCGTAGTCATCCTGGATCGTGTCGATCACGCCGCGCAGGATGGTCTCCCGGTTGGCCATGCCGATGAGCTCGAGCTCGGCGCCGACCAGGTCCTGGGTCGCGGGGAGGACGTGCAGGAAGGGGAGCTGGGGGTCCTGCCGCACGACCTCTTTGACGCTAAGTCCATCAATCAGAACATCATAGAGCGACCGTTCCACGCTCCCCTTCTCGATCCCGACCCCCGACGTGGCGTTCCCCTGGGGGTCGGCGTCAATGAGCAGGGTCTTCCGTTCCGCGATCGCCAGAGAGGCTGCGAGGTTGACAGCAGTCGTGGTTTTGCCGACGCCACCCTTCTGGTTGGCGATCGCGATGGTACGGGCCATGGGGAGTCCGGTCAGAGGAGCTAACCACTAAAGATATGGGGGTTTGGTCGGGACGGATAGCGGGTGGTCGGAGTTTCACGTGAAACGTGTTGTTCAGCCACGGCCGTCAGGCCGCGGGCCATGCGACGATGCCGCCAGCCGCGTTCCCCCGCCCCCGCAGGGCGGCGTGGCCCTTCGCTCTGCTCAGGGCAGGCTCTCCGAAGTCGCTACGCTCGGTACCCCAGGCACACGGGCCCGTGCTGCGGGCGCACGCGGCGGGGTCGCGGGCGCGTCGGTCCTCAGCCGCGCGCCGGGCAGCGGCTCCGCCTGGTGCGTCGCCAGCATGGGGTCGCCGCCGCCAAACGGATGGGGCGCAGCCGAACGGGCTGCGCCCCGCTTCCGGTTTGCGCGCTCCGGGAGGCCTCGCGCCCGCGACCCCGCCGCCGCGCGCCTCGGGTCAGATCCCAAGCGGGCCCGGCACTGGGGGGCCGGACGAGCGGGTTCCGTGTCGTCGAGCCCCCTCCTCCGCTGGAAGTGCCGATTGCGGCGCCCCGGAGTGGCGATCTGTCCGTGCGCTGTAGGGGCGAGGCATGCCTCGCCCGCAGGGGCGCCGCGGCGAAGAGCTTGGAACACGCGAGACCGGAGCCCCCAGCACGGGCCCGCCGCGCACTGTCGCAGGGCCCGCGAGCCCCGCGACGGGCGCCCTGGCATGGCACGGAGGCCCGGCCCGTCCGCAATCACGCAGATCCCTCGCTCCGCTCGGGATGACAACGCGGCAGAACCAGACTTCGTTTCCGATGTCAGGTCGCGAAAGCCTTCGTTTCACGTGAAACAGCTACTTCGCGCGCTCCCGACGCAGTACTTCCACCAGTAGATGCTGCAAGTCTGCCGGAGAAACCCCGGGAACCCGCCCCGCCTGCGCCAGCGTCGTCGGCTGCACCCGGGCGAGCTTCTCGCGAGCCTCCCAGGAGAGCGTCTCCAGCTGACGCCACGGCAGGTCCGACGGCAACGGCGTCGCCTCGAGCCGCACCAACTTCTCGGCGACCACCCGCTCCCGCGCCAGATAGCCGCCATACCGCAGCTCGATCCCCAACCACTCGGTGTCTTCCTCGGCGACCCACACCCCTGACGCCGCCAGCAGGGCTGGCAGCGAGACCCCCGGACGCTTCACCAGCTCCGCGATCCGCACCGGTTCGCTGATCCCGTTGCTCCCACTCTCCGCGAGGATCCCGTTCGCCTGCGCCGGCGACACCGCCGTCTCCGCCGCCAGGCGCCCCACCGCCTCCTCGCGCTCCAACCGCGCCTCGGCGGCAGCCCGCTCCCCGTCCGACCAGAGATTGCGGGCAGTCGCAATCGGCAACATGCGCCGTAACGCGTTGTCCTGCCTCAACATAAGGCGATGCTCTGCGCGGGAAGTGAACAGCCGATACGGTTCGTCCACGCCCCTGGAGACCAGGTCGTCCACGAGGACGCCGCAGTACCCCTCGCTTCGACCGATCGCAATCGGCTCCAGACCGAGAGCCCAGGCGGCGGCGTTCATCCCCGCGACCGCGCCCTGCCCTGCGGCCTCCTCGTAGCCCGTCGTCCCGTTGATCTGGCCCGCGGTGTAGAGCCCGGGAATTCCCTTCACCGCGAGATGGCGGTCCAGCTGCGTCGGCGGGAGATAGTCGTACTCGATCGCGTAGCCGGCGCGCGTCATCTCGACCTGCGCCATCCCGGGGATCAGTCGCAGCATCCGCTGCTGCACCTCGGGGGGCAACGACGTCGAGAGCCCGCCGACGTAGAGCTCGTCGGTGTCGAGGCCTTCGGGTTCGAGGAACACCTGATGTCGCGCGGCATCCGGGAACTTCACCACCTTGTCCTCGACACTCGGGCAATAGCGTGGACCGCGTCCCGAGATTGCGCCACCGTACAGTGCGGAGTCGGCGAGGTGTCGCGTGATCAACTCCTTGACTGGATCGCCGGCCCACGTGAGCCAGCAGGGACGCTGCGCCGGATGTGGCGCGCGCGCGTGCGACGAGAACCAGTACGGTACAGCGTCGGATTCCTGGCGCTCCATCACCGTCGTGTCGATGGTACGCCCATCGATGCGCGGCGGCGTGCCGGTCTTGAAGCGTTCGACCGCAAGGCCAAGCGCAGCAAGGTGTTCCGAGAGATCGACCGAGGGGGGTTCCCCGGCGCGGCCCGCAGGAATCGTGTGCGACGTCCCCACGTGAATGCGTCCGCGCAGGAAGGTCCCCGTCGTGATCACGACCGCGCGCGCGCGCACCGACTCGCCGGCGTCGGTGAGCACGCCGACCACCGCGCCCCCTTCGAGGAGGAAGCGCGCGGCGGTGCCTTCGACCAACTGGACCGGGTACTTCACCGGCAGCGACTCGAGCAGGTCGCGCACCGCGCGTCGGTACAGCGTGCGATCGCACTGCGCGCGCGGACTCGCGACCGCGGGACCCTTGCTGCGGTTGAGCATCCGGAACTGGATCATCGCACGGTCGGTGGCGCGCCCCATGATCCCGCCGAGGGCGTCGACCTCGCGGGCCACCGTCCCCTTGGCGATGCCGCCGATCGCGGGGTTGCACGACATCTGGCCGATCGTCTCGAGGCGCTGCGTGAGCAGGATCACCCGCGCACCCGAACGCGCCGCCAAGGCGGCCGCTTCGGTGCCGGCGTGACCGCCACCCAGGACGAGGACATCGCAGTGCATGCGACAATCTACGTGGGGGCGGGCCCCGACCCATGCGCCCGCAGGCCCGACCTGGGGGCTCCGGTCTCGCGTGTTCCAAGCGTCTTCGCCGCGGCGCCCCCTATGAAGCACGGCGGGGGCGCCGCAATCGGCACGTCCAAAAGAGGAGAGGGCTCGACGACACGGAACCCGCTCGTCCGGACCCCCAGTGCCGGGCCCGCTTGGGATCTGACCCGAGGCGCGCGGCGGCGGGGTCGCGGGCGCGAGGCCTCCCGGAGCGCGCAAACCGGAAGCGGGGCGCAGCCGTTCGGCTGCGCCCCATCCGTTTGGCGGCGGCGACCCCATCGTGCCACCGCACCAGCGGAGCCGCCGCCCGGCGCGCGGCTGAGGACCGACGCGCCCGCGAGCCCCGACCGGTGCGCCCTGCAAGAGGTCCTTCGACTGCGCGCGCTGCGCGGGCTCCGCTCAGGATGACAACGCTTGGGGTACCGAGTGCAGCGGCTTCGGAGAGCCTGCCCTGAGCAGAGCGAAGGGCCCCGCCGCCCTGCGGGGGCGGGGAAACGCGGCTGGGGGGCGTCTTTGCACGGCCCGCGGCCTGACGGCCGCGGTTGAAGCAAGCGCCACCGCGACGTGAGTCGGAAGTACATTACGGCATCCCCACTCCGGACCATCGATGCGCCTCGCCTCCCTGCTCCTGCTGCCGGCCCTCGCGGCCGCGCTCCCGGCCCAGAACGCCGCCCCGACCAAGCCGGCCTACACCTACGTCAAGCTCGTCGACACCATGGTCGCCATGCGCGATGGGGTGAAGCTCCACACCTCCATCTACGTGCCGCAGAACTACAGCGGCCCGCTGCCGATCATCTTCACGCGCACGCCATACAGCATCACCGGCTCGGCCGGCCGCATGACTGGCAGCTACCGCGAACTTGCCGAAGACGGCTATGCGTTCGCCTTCCAGGATGTGCGCGGACACTATGGCAGCGAAGGGACCTTCGTGATGATGCGGCCGCCGCGCGATCGCAACGATCCGAAGGCGATCGACGAGGGGAGCGACGCGTACGACACCATCGACTGGCTCGTCAAGCGCGTCCCCGGCAACAACGGCCGCGTCGGCATGCTCGGCGTTTCCTACGATGGCTGGGTCGTCGTCCAGGCGCTGATGGATCCGCACCCCGCGTTCAAGGCCGCGTCGCCGCAGGCTTCGCCCGCCGACATGTGGATGGGCGACGACTTCCACCATCAGGGCGCGTTCCGCTTGTCGTACGGCTTCGAATACGCCTATGACATGGAACAGGGGAAGGTCTCGAAGCAGTTCGCCTTCGATCGCGCCGACACCTATGACTGGTACCTTACCCTCGGCTCCCTCGCGCGCGTGAACCAGGAAGTCTTCAAGGGGAGCATCCCCACCTGGAACGACTTCGCCGCGCACCCCGACTACGACGCCTTCTGGAAGAAGCAGGCCGCGGTGCCCTACCTGCAGCGGCCGGTCACCGTGCCGACGCTCAACGTGGCGGGGTGGTGGGACCAGGAAGACTTCTATGGTCCGGTCACCATCTACCGCGCCATGGAAAAGCACGACGCGAACAACATGAACTTCCTGGTGGTGGGGCCGTGGAACCACGGCGGCTGGGGTGGCACCGGGAAGACCCTCGGCCTGATCGACTTCGGCAGCAACACCGGCGACTACTACCGGCAGTCGATCCAGCGCCCGTTCTTTGCCTGCCATCTGCGCGGCGCGGCCGACGGCTGCACACCGGCCGAGGCGACGCTGTTCCGGGCCGGCGAGAACCAGTGGGTGACGAGCGCCACCTTCCCCCGGCGTGAGCGCGTCACCCCGACGCCGATCTACACCGCCGCGTCGGGCGCGCTCTCGTTCACCGCCCCGAAGGCCGCGGCTGCCACCGACTCCTTCATCTCCGACCCGGCCAACCCGGTGCCGTATCGCCGCCGGCCGATCCAGCCGACGTACGGCCCCGGTTCGCAGTGGCGCGCCTGGCTGACCGAAGACCAGCGGCTCGTCGACCATCGCCCCGATGTGCTCACCTGGCAGACCGGCGTGCTCGATGCGCCCGTCACCATCAGTGGCGAGATCATGGCCACGCTCTATGCGTCGACCTCGCAGAGCGATGCCGACTGGGTCGTCAAGCTGATCGACGTCTACCCGGATTCACTGCCGTCACCGATGGGCGGCTTCCAGTTCATGGTCGCCAACGACGTCCTGCGCGGGCGCTACCTCGACTCCTTCGAGAAGCCTCGGCCTCTGGTGCCGAACAAGGTCGAGAAGTTCACGATCGACCTGCACACGCAGGAGTACACCTTCAAGCCGGGCCACCGCGATCATGGTGCAGGTGCAGAGCAGCTGGTTCCCGCTGATCGACCGCAATCCGCAGCGCTACGTCCCCAACATCTTCAATGCGAGCGCCGCCGATTTCCGGAAGGCGGTGCATGCCGTGCAGCGGTCGGCGGCATGGCCGAGCGCATGTGATGCTTGCCCATTCTGAAGTAGCGGGGCGTCGAGAAGCGAGATGCGAGAAGCGAGAAGCGTGGCCCAGCGGAGAGATCTTCCCGCCAGGCCACGCTTCTCGCTTCTCGTTTCTCGCTTCTCGAACGTGCTACCCGGCTCTCACCCACCGGAACACTTCCCGCAGCGTCGGCTTCTTGCCGTACATCAGGATCCCGGTCCGGTAGATCCGTCCGGCGACCCAGACGACGCCGAGCAGGGCGCCGACCATGATCGTCAGTGAGATCGCCAGTTCCGGGAGCGGAACGGCGGCCATCGACCAGCGCACCGGCATGACGAATGGTGCCGTGAACGGAATCAGCGAGAGCACCGTGCCGAGGCCGCCCGAGGGGTCCTTGATCACGGCGAAGACGCCGAAGAAGCCGACCATGATCACCATCACGACGCCGGAAATGGCCTGCTGCGCCTCCTGGGTCGAGTTGACCATCGACCCCACTGCGGCGAAGACGGCGCCGAAGAGGAGGAAGCCGAGGGCGAAGTAGGTCAGGAAGACCACCAGCAGGTCGGTCGGAATCGACGGAATCGGCATCGCCTGCATCGTCTCGACCGGCACCTTCAGGATCCCGGCGAGGACGGTGCGGTTCTGCCCGACCATGAAGACGGTGCCGACCCAGATCGACATCTGCAGCAGGCCGACCGCGCCGACGCCGATCACCTTGCCGAGCAGCATCTGGAACGGCCGCAGCGACGAGGCGAGGATCTCCATGATGCGCGAGGTCTTCTCCTCGATCACCGACATCATCGTCTGCTGCCCGAAGAGCACCACCGAGATGTAGAGCAGGAAGCCCATGATGTAGGCGAGGAGGAAGGACGCGGCGCCGCTCTCGCCGGTCGGCTTCCCGTCGGCCACCTTGGTGGTCTTCATGTCGGCCGGCCGCATTGCGGCGGTGACGACACCCGCGTCGACGCCGGCCCGCTCGAGGCGGGTGCCCACCACGACCGATGAGACCAACCGCTCGAGCTCGCCCATCGTCTCGAACGACGAGACGTTGGTGCCGAAGTACTCGACCTTCCCCGCCGCCAGGGTGTTCTCCGGCAGGATCATCACGCCGTCGAGCGGCTGCGCCACGTCCCGCGCCGTGCGCAGGAGCAGCGAGTCGCGCTTGGCCGTCGCATCGCCCGCGAGGATGACGTGTTCAATGGCGTACTTGGCTCGGGTGCCGTCCTTGAAGGTCGGCTTCCCCAGCGCCGCCACGATCTGGATACCGGTCGAGTCGGTGGTGCCGTCGATGACGGCGATCCGGGTGGTGCGGTCGGTGCCGCGCATCATCAGCGCCGGCATCGTCATCGCGAAGACCATCAGCAGCGGCAGGCCGAGGGTGGCCAGCAGGAAGGCACGGGTGCGGACGCGCTCGATGAACTCACGGCGCACCACGGCAAAGATCTTGTTCACGCGGCCTCCCCGGTCCGGACCGCGACCGCGGCGTTGCCGACCTTGGCGATGAAGATGGCCTGCAGCGACGGCTCGACGATCTCGAACCGGCTCAGGCCGACCCCTTCACGGATCAGCGCGTGCAGCAGCGTCTCCGGGTCGGCCCCTTCGGCCATGCGGAGGTCGGCCGAGGCGCCGTAGTCATCGATCGTCTCGATCAGGTGTCGGTCGGCCAGCACCCGCTCCGCCTTGTGGCGGTCGTGGGTGAAGCCGAGGGCGATGTGCCGTCCGCCGAAGCCCGACTTGATCTCCTGCAGGGTGCCGTCGACCACCTTCTCGCCGCGGGCGATGATCACGATGTGATCGCACATCCGCTCCGCCTGCTCCATGATGTGGGTCGAGAAGAGGACGGTGACCCCCGACTTGGCGAGCTCGATCACCACGTCCTTCATCACCTGGGAGTTGACCGGGTCGAGCCCCGAAAAGGGCTCGTCGAGCACCACCAGCTCGGGGTCGTGGAGCAGTGATCCGGCGAACTGGACCTTCTGCTGCATCCCCTTGGAGAGGTCCTCGACCTTCTTCTGGGCCCAGTCGGCGATCCCGAGCCGGTCGAGCCACTTGGCCGCCCGTCGCTTCGCCTCGCTCCGGGCGATCCCCTTCACCTCGCCGAAGAAGACCAGATGATCGAGCACTTTCATTTTCTTGTAGAGGCCGCGCTCCTCGGGGAGGAAGCCGATCCGGGGGGAGAGGTCGCGCCCCTTCCGGTCGGACCCGAAGAGGGAGATCGACCCCTCGTCCGGCTCGATGATGTCCATCATCATCCGGATCGAGGTCGACTTCCCGGCCCCGTTAGGGCCCAACAAACCGAAAATGCCGCCGGTCGGGACCTCAAAGGAGAGATCCTTGACGGCGACATGGCCTGAAAAGCGTTTGGTGACCTTCTCGAAGCGAACAGCGGCTGCTGCCACAGAGTTCCCCAGGTGTGAGTGGACGGGGGAACTTACTACTTCATGCGTCGGGGAGTTTCATCGTGGAGCGGGCATCCAGGGGGGCGACGCATGCGTCGCCCTTACCCAAGCCGGCATCTGCGTGGATCTTCGGGGATCTCGCCCACGCCGGCGGATGTCCCCTTTGGTACGGGCGACGCATGCGTCGCCCTTGCCCGCCCCAGCTAGAATTTCGCCACGGAAAGGAACTCCTCGGCCGGAATCACCAGCGTCCGATGCTCCGGCGGCACCCCGAACTTCCGCAGCTTGGCCACCCAGGCGTCCCGATCGTTGCCCGGCTCGAGGATCGTGGTGTCGCGCATCACGACCCCGCGCTCCTGGCGCTCGTGCCAGCGACCGACGTAGCTCCGGCCGCTGGCCCCCTCGATCAGCACGGTGATCCCGTGCAGCTCGTCGTGCCCGGGGTGGAGCACCATGCCGCTCACGCGCAGTGGGTCTCGAAGGCGTTCACGATCGCGGCGGCGATCATCTCGGGCGACCGCCCCTCGATCTCGTGCCGGTGGATGAACGCGACCACCTCGCCATCCTTGAGCAGCGCCGCCGAGGGCGACGACGGCTGATACTCGCCGAAGTACGACCGCACCCGCGCCGTGGCATCGAGGTCCTGCCCCGCGAACACCGTCACCAGCTTCGCCGGCTTCTTCGCCGCGGTCGCCAGCGCCTTCGCGAGCGCCGGACGCGCGCCACCCGCCGCGCAGCCGCACATCGAGTTCACGAAGACGAACGTGGTCCCTTCGGCGTTGCCGAGGGCCGCATCGACGTCATCGACCGTCTTCAGTTCCTGCACGCCGAGGCGGGTGACTTCTTCGCGCATCGGCTTGATCATCATTTCGGGATACGGCATCGGGGTTCAGCTCCGTGTAATGGTCGTGAGTCGTGAGTCCTGGGTCGTGAGAGGGAGCACACGTGAGCGCGGGTGTGCGCCCTCTCACGACTCAGGACCCAGGACTCAGTGCTTCCTTGAGTACATGCCACACCATCGTCGCGCACTTCACCCGCATCGGATACACCGACAGTCCCTTGAAGGCCACCAGCTTCCCGAGGCCCTCGAGCTCACCGGGCTGGCCGGTGAGCATGGCGTGGAAGCCGTCGAAGAGCGCCATCGCCTCGGGGATCGTCTTCCCCTTGATCGCGGTGGTCATCATCGACGAGGAGGCGCGGCTGACCGCGCAGCCCTGGCCCTGGAAGCCGACCTCGGTGATCCGCCCCTCGGCATCGACCACCAGGTCGAGCGACACTTCGTCGCCGCAGAGCGGGTTGCGCCCCTCGGCGTGGTGCGTCGGTGCGTCGAGCCGCTTGAAGTTCCGCGGCGAGCGATCGTGCTCGATGATCAGCGTCTGGTACATCTCGTCCATGCCGGCCATCAGCGGAACATCTCCCGCACCTTCTCGAGTCCCTTCCCCAGGGCGCGCACATCGGCCTCGGTGGAGTAGGGGCCGAGCGAGGCGCGCGCGCTGGCCGGAACGCCGAAGCGGGCGTGCAGCGGTTGCGTGCAGTGATGCCCCGCGCGGATGCAGATCCCGCGCGAGTCGAGGATCGAGGCGATGTCGTGCGGATGCGCCCCGGTCATCGTGAAGGTCAGCACGCCGACGCTGTGGGTCGGCTTCGCCAGCAGCTTCACGCCCGGAATCGCCTCGAGCATCTCGCGGCCGAGGTGGAGCAACCGCTCGTCCTCGGCCTGCCAGGCGGCGAAGTCTTCCGACATGACCCACTGGATCGCCGCGTCGAGCCCGATCACGCCCGCGATGTTCGGCGTCCCCGCCTCGAAGCGCTGCGGGGCCGCGGCGAAGGTGGTCTTCTCGAAGGTCACGCGGTCGATCATGTCGCCGCCGCCCTGGTATGGCGGCATCGCGGTGAGCAGCTCGCGGCGAGCCCAGAGGACGCCGACGCCGGTGGGGCCGAACAGCTTGTGGCCCGAGAAGCAGTAGAAGTCGGCGCCGAGCGCGGTCAGGTCGACCGGGAAGTGCCCCACCGCCTGTGCGCCGTCGACCAGCACCGGGACACCATGCACCCGCGCCATGCTGGTCAGCTGGGCGATCGGGTTGATGGTGCCGAGGGCGTTCGAGACGTGCGCCACCGCGAGCAGCGCCGGCCCCTCGGCCAGCAGCTTCCCGGCGGCCGCGAGGTCGAGCTCGCCGGTATCGGTCACCGGGATCGCCTTCAGGGCGGCGCCGGCGAGCTGCCAGGGGACGATGTTGGCGTGATGCTCCATCTCGGTCACCAGCACCCACGTCCCCGGGCCGACCTTCGGGCGGAGGAACGACTGGGCGACCAGGTTGGTCGAGCCGGTCGTGCCGGTAGTGAAGACGATCTCGTCCTCGCGCACGCCGCCGAGGAAGCGCGCCACCGTGGCGCGCGTGCCGTCATAGGCCATCGTGGCGCGCTCGGAGAACTCGTAGACGCCGCGATGGATGTTGGCGTTCCACCCCTCGTAGAACGCCATCTCGGCGTCGATCACGACCTGGGGCTTCTGCGTGGTGGCGCCGCTGTCGAGGTACACCAGCGGCTCCCCGCGCGAGGTGCGGGCAAAGATCGGGAACTGCGCCCGCACGGCTTCACTCATCCCAGCATCTCCTCGAGCCGCTCGCGCACGAGCCGCTCGATGCCGTTCCGCACCGCGGGGAGCGTCACCTCGGTCAGCACCTCGGCGGCGAACGCCCAGATCAGGAGCTCCTGCGCCGTGCGGCCACCGATGCCGCGCGTCTGCAGGTAGTAGCGCTGCTGCTCGTTCAACCGGCCGACCGTGGCCCCGTGGGTGCACTTCACGTCGTCGGCGAAGATCTCGAGCTGCGGCTTGGTGTCGACCTTGGCCTCGTCGGAGAGGAGGAGGTTGCGGTTGGTCTGCTTGGCGTCGGTCTTCTGCGCAATCGGCTCGACGAACACCTTGCCGTTGAAGACGGCGCGCGACTTGTCGGCCAGGACGCCCTTGTAGACCTCCCACGAGTTGCAGTTCGGCTGGTCGTGGAAGATCGCCGAGTGGGTGTCGGCGAGCTGGTCGTGCCGCGTCAGGTAGAGACCGTACATCAGCGTCTCGACCTGCTCGCCGGCGAGCCGCGCGTGCAGGTTGTGGCGCGAGAGCTTCCCGCCGATCGACAGCGCGAACGACCGGTAGTGCGACGCGCGGGCCTGGTGCGCATGGGTGTAGCCGACATGCCAGGCGCGCGCACCCTCGCGCTGCACCCGGATGTGCTCGACCCATGACGCCTCGCCGAGGACGAGCTCGGTGACCGTGTTGCTCAGGTGCACCGTGTCGGCGAGCGAGACGAACTGCTCCACCACCGCACCGCGCGCCGCCTTGGCCGCCGTGATCAGCACGCGCGGCGCCACCAGGGCGCCCTCGGCGGCCGAGGTCGTCAGGTGCAGGATCTCGAGCGGCGCGGCCAGCTCGACGCCGGCGGCGAGGTGCAGCACCACGCCATCGGTGAAGGTCGCCAGCGAGAGCGCCGAGAACGGCGTCGCGGTCGGCAGCGCGATCGTGCCGAGATGGCTCTCGACGGCCGGGTCGCCGGCGGCGATCGCGGCCTGCAGCGAGCTCGCCGTGATGCCGGCCGGGATGTTCGAGAGCGCCGGGACGAAGACGCCATCGACCAGGACCGCGAGCGGGCCATCGGACAGGCGCACGGCGGCGACATCGGCCGCGGAGACCGGCGCCGACGCGGCAGGCGCGGTCCAGGCGGTGTTGCCGATCGAGCCGACCGGCGTGAAGCGCCACTCTTCGTCGCGGGTCGACGGGACGCCGACCTCGGCGAAGCGGGCCGCGGCCTCGCGGCGGCGCGCCACGAGCCACGCCGGCCCGCTGCTGGTGGCCGCGTCGGCCAGCGCGGCGAACGCCGAAGCGCCCACGCTGATCGAGGGGGTCATGCTGGTGGTGCTGCCCATCAGACCGCCGCTCCCTCTGGCATGCCCGTCAGCCACTCGTAGCCCTTGGCCTCGAGCTCGTGGGCCAGCTCCTTGCCGCCCGACTTCACGATCTTGCCGCCGGCCAGCACGTGCACGAAGTCCGGCACGATGTAATCGAGGAGGCGCTGGTAGTGGGTCACCAGGATGATCGCGCGCTCGGGCGACCGCAGCTTGTTGACGCCGTCGGCCACGATCCGCAGCGCGTCGATGTCGAGGCCGGAGTCGGTCTCGTCGAGGATCGCGAGCTTCGGCTCGAGCACCGCCATCTGCAGGATCTCGTTCCGCTTCTTCTCGCCACCGGAGAAGCCGAAGTTCACCGCGCGCTCCATGATCTCCGGGCCCCACTCGACCACCTTGAGCTTCTCCTCGAGCAGGTCGAGGAAGTCCATCGGGTCGAGCTCGTCGAGCCCGCGCGCCTTGCGGACCTCGTTGTACGCCATGCGGAGGAAGTAGGCGTTGGTCACGCCCGGGATCTCCACCGGATACTGGAACGCCAGGAAGACGCCCGCCCAGGCGCGCTCCTCCGCCTCCATGTCGAGCAGGTCCTCGCCCTCGAGCGTCGCCGTGCCGCTGGTGACGTCGTAGGCCGGATGCCCCGACAGCACCTGCGCCAGCGTGCTCTTGCCCGAGCCGTTCGGGCCCATGATGGCGTGGACTTCGCCGGCGTTGACGGTCAGCGAGATCCCCTTGAGGATCTCCTTGTCGTCGACGGAGGCGTGGAGGTTCGAGATCTGGAGCAGTGCCATTCGTTGAGATCCTTGAACAGGTCGTAAGTCGTAAGTCGTAAGTCGTAAGTCGTAAGTCGTAAGTCGTACGTCGCGGGTCGGCAGTCGGAGGTCAGAGCCTATGACCTACGACCTATGACCTACGACAGCTCAGCCGACACTTCCTTCCAGCGACACACCCAGCAGCTTCTGCGCCTCCAGCGCGAACTCCATCGGGAGCTCCCGGAAGACTTCCTTGCAGAAGCCGTTGACGATCAGCGAGATCGCGTGCTCGGTGTTCAGGCCGCGCGCCTTGCAGTAGAAGATCTGGTCTTCGCCGATCTTGCTGGTGCTCGCCTCGTGCTCCACGTCGGAGGTGCTGTTCTGCACGTCGATGTAGGGGAAGGTGTGCGCCCCGCAGGCGTTGCCGATCAGCATCGAGTCGCACTGGGTGTAGTTGCGCGCCCCGTGCGCCTTCGGGAGGATCTTCACCTGGCCGCGGTAGGAGTTCTGCCCGCGCCCGGCGCTGATCCCCTTCGAGACGATCGTGCTCTTCGTGTTGCGGCCGATGTGGATCATCTTGGTGCCGGTGTCGGCCTGCTGCATGCCGTTCACCACCGCCACCGAGTAGAACTCGCCGATCGAGTCGTCGCCCTGCAGGATCACCGACGGGTACTTCCAGGTGATCGCCGACCCGGTCTCGACCTGGGTCCACGAGATCTTGGCCCGCGCCCCCGCCTTGCCGCGCTTGGTGACGAAGTTGTAGATCCCGCCGACGCCGTTCTCGTCGCCCGCATACCAGTTCTGCACCGTGCTGTACTTGATCGTCGCATCATCGAGCGCCACCAGCTCCACCACCGCGGCGTGCAGCTGGTTCTCGTCGCGCTTCGGCGCCGTGCACCCCTCGAGGTAGGAGACGTACGCCCCCTCCTCGGCCACGATCAGCGTCCGCTCGAACTGCCCGGTGTTGGCGGCGTTGATGCGGAAGTAGGTCGACAGCTCCATCGGGCAGCGCACGCCCTTCGGGATGAAGACGAACGAGCCGTCGGAGAAGACCGCCGAGTTGAGCGCGGCGAAGTAGTTGTCGGACGCCGGCACGACCGAGCCGAGGTACTTCTGCACCAGCTCGGGATGCTCGCGCACCGCCTCGCCGAACGAGCAGAAGATCACCCCTTCCTTCGCGAGCGCCGCCTTGAACGTCGTGCCGACCGAGACCGAGTCGAAGATCGCGTCGACGGCGACGCCGGCCAGCAGCTTCTGCTCGCTGAGCGGGATGCCGAGCTTCTCGTAGGTCGCCAACAGCTTCGGATCGACGTCGTCGAGCGAGCCGAGCGGCGTGGTGGTCTTCGGCGCCGAGAAGTAGGCGATCGACTGGTAGTCGATCGGCGTGTAGTGCACGTTCGGCCAGGTCGGCTCGGTCATCTCCTGCCAGCGGCGGAACGCCTTCAGCCGCCAGTCGAGCAGCCACTCGGGCTCCTCCTTCTTGGCGGAGATGAAGCGGACCGTGTCCTCGGTGAGTCCCGGCGGCATCGTGTCCTGCTCGATGTCGGTGACCCAGCCGTGCTTGTACTCGCGGTTGACCAGCGCGTCCATCTCGGTGCTCACGAAGCCTCCAAGCCTGCGTCGTCGCCCGGATTGGCGACTCGATAGCTGCACGTGCCGCAGCCGCCCGCGATCCGCGAGCGGCGCTCGATCGGTGCCCCGAAGACCTGCGCGAGGAATCGCTCCTCGGCGGCGCAGACTTCGGGAAAACGTTCCGCGACCAGGCGATGCGGACAGTGGTGCTCGGTGAGGAGCCCCCCCGTCGCCGCATGCACCCAGGTCGCCATGTACCCCTCGGCGTCGAGCACCCGCGCGACCACCTCGCCCCGCTGGTCGGCCGAGACACCCCGCGTCTCGACCTCCAGCCGCTCGGCGAGGGTCCGGTACTGCTGCTCGAGCAACGCCACCGCGGCATCCCGGCCCGACGTCGCGACCAGATGGTCGAGCAGGTCGGTCAGGGTCCGCTCGTAGCGGTCAGGAAAGAGGCTATGTCCTTTGGGGGTAAGGCGATAGGTGTGCGCCGGCGCACCGACCCCCTTCGAGGTCCGGTCGAACCCGACGACCCCCTCCGCCTCCAGCTCCTTCAGATGATGCCGCACCGCGTTCAGCGAATACCCCAACGCGGCCGCAAGATCCCCCGCCGTCGCCCCACCCTCGCGCTTCAGGTGCAGCAGCACCAAACCCCGCGGACCGCGGTGGCCCACAGGGGCCGCGGTATCGGTCAGCGAGAGCGCAGGGGAGGCCATAAGGGGGCAAGACTACGCGCCAAATGGGGATTTGTCAATTCGTGCGAGGAAATTGGTGTAAACGCGATCTTCCCCATGCGGTTGGTCACCACATTCGTAAGGGCGCAGCATGCTGCGCCCCAACACAGATCTCAACGTGTCGTTGGGATCAAAACCACCGCCCCACCCTCAGGAACAGCGCCTCCCGCCCCGCGTCGTTCCAGCCGTACTCGACCCGAACCGGCCCCAGGGGGGTATCGGAGCCGATCCCGACCCTGGCGCCGGCGACCCAGCCCCCTCGGGCAAAGAGCCCGCGGGGCCGGCGCATGAGGTCGCCGTTGGTGGGCGTGCTGTCCGTGCTGGTGAGACCGATCAGCGTCGTGGGGGTGCTTCCGATCGCGGTGCGGCCGATCGCGCCGAGGACCCGGAGCCGGAGCGGGCCGATGATCGGCCGGGAGATGGCGAGGGCGCCGAACACCTCGCGGTCTCCCCGGCGTTCGCCGACGTGGAGGCCGGGGAAGCCGTCGTCGCCACCGAGCGCGAAGGTCAGCGGGATGGGAAGCTGCTCGCCGACGCCGAGGCGAACGTGCGGCTCGAATCGGAGCCCGCGCCACTCGGTGCGACTCCGCACCTCACCCAGCGCGACGCGATACTCCGAGGTGTAGGCCACCTCGACGCGCGCGGACTGGTCGCGATCATCGCTGCGACGCTCGACGATCAAGCGGCCCCCGGCGGCGGAGGCGGTCGACCGGAAGCGGGTCTGCAGATCGGCCGCGTCCCAGCTGCGGAACTCGGCCATCAGCGAGAGGCGCACATCGCGCCCGACGAAGCGCTCGACGCCGGTGGTGATCACGAGATGCTGCAGATCATCGGAGGGGAGCTCGAAGCCGTTCGCATCGAAGCGGCGCACATCTTCACCATGCAGCCCGAGCGTGCCCACGGGCGAGAAGACCGCGCGTCCCAGGAGCGTCTGCCGTCGCCCGATCACTTCGAGGTCGCGCCGGTAGCGGCCGAGCGCGAGCACCCCCGAGGCTTCGGCGTGTGCCACCGCAATGTTGCGATCGACGAACCCACCCCAGACGCGGCCGCCGAGTTCGGTGTCGTACGCAAGGCCGATCCCCGCGACGCGCCGCGGCAGGCGGCGCAGTGTCGGTTGCAACCGGACCGTGTCGCCACTGCCCACGGGACCGAGCCACAGCTCACGGAAAATCTCGCGTTCGCCGAGCGAGAAGAGTTGCTGCTGCAGCGTCGTCTCGTCGATCGGACGCGGTGCCTCGAGGGCGAGCGCGCGTCGCAACAGCCGGGCACCGGAGGGATCGCTGGCCGGACCCTGCAACCCGAGCAGCTGTCGCGGCATCTGCACCACGTGGGCCGGTGCCGGTGGCATCGCGCGGCATCCCCAGCGTGCCACCATCGAATCGCCCGCGATGCGACCGAGACGAATGAGTGAATCCACGGCGCCCGGCGAGAAGTCGAGGGCACGGAAGCCGTCGACATCGGGACGGATCATCAGGTCTTCGGCGTGGAGTGAATCGGGCGGCTGCCGGAAGAGCCAGTTGAGCAGGCGGTCCGCGATCACCAGCGGCGAATCGAGATCGAGGGTGTCGGCCGGCCGTTCGGTGACGTCGCTCACGAGGACGCGCGCGGCGCCTTCGCGTCGCGCCACGGCGACGGGAATGTTGGCCGAGAGACCGCCGTCGGTGAGCGTGAGGGCCCCGACCTTCTGGGGCGAGAAGACCAGCGGGATCGCGATCGACGCGCGGACCGCCTGGGCGAGGTCGCCATCACGCAACACGACGACGCTGCGGTCGCGGAGGTTGGTCGCCACGACGCGGAGCGGAATGGGGAGCTGATCGAAGTCACCGCGCGCGAGGAGGTTGCCGTGCAGCATCGCGCCGTTGAGGACCGCGGTGACCTGGTACTGGCGCACGGCGGGACTCTGGATCGAGAAGCCGGCGTCGCCCTCTTCCCAGAGGAGCAACGGGAGGAGGGAGCCCCAGGCAACCGGGCCGCGCAGCTCCTTGGCGCGGAAGATGTCGTGCGCGGCGAGCGCACGGGCGAGCGAATCGATCTCCCGGGCGGTGTAGCCGGCGGCGTAGAGGGCGCCGATCATCGCCCCCATCGAGGTCCCGACGATCAGGTCGGGACGCACGCCGGCCGACTCGAGGGCGGCGATCACCCCGACGTGCGCCAACCCCTTGGCACCGCCGCCGCTCAGCACCAGGGCGGTGACACCGGGGCGGCACGCGGGCGCCTGGGCGGGCACGGCGGTGGCCGCGACGGCACTGGCGAGGAGGAGGGCGAGGGTCCGGCGCGCCAGTGTGATCATGCCGCGAAACGTAACGCGACGGGAGACTGGCGCCGTCGGCGGCGTGGCCCGAAATTGCCTCCCCCTTGCGCGGGGGGCGGGCGCGTTCCTACACTCTCCCCTGACCGCGGGACCCCCTACCCGTGTAACCCAGCCGGCGCAGCCCGGAGGAGTGCTCGTTCGATGCCGTACATCATTACCGAGGCCTGTATCGGCGTGAAGGATCGCGCCTGCGTGGATGTCTGCCCCGTCGACTGCATCTACGAAGGGGAAGAGCAACTCTTCATCCACCCCGATGAGTGCATTGACTGCGGCGCCTGTGAGCCGGAGTGCCCCGTCAGCGCGATCTATCCGGAAGAAGACGTGCCGGCGAACCTCCAGGTGTTCATCGCCAAGAACAAGGACATCTTCGACTCCGACACCCCGCCCGGGCGTCCGCGCAAGTAAGCGCCAGAGCCGAACGACGAGACGCCCCCGGAGCCAAGGCTCCGGGGGCGTCTTTGTTGGCAGGATACCTGCTGTCTGGCGGTGACGAAGGGGGAAGGATCGTCGGGTCCGCCACAGGGAGATACGCCGAGCCCCCGAGTTTGGTTTCAGCTCAGCGTCCGGTCGGGAGTCGCGAGATGAAGTCCTGCATCGCGGCAGTCGTCACCTCCGGCCGCTCGAGTGTCGGCAGGTGACCAGCACCCGCCACCTCGACGAGCGTCGCGCCAGGAATCGCCGCGGCCATCGCCCGCGCCACGTCGGGCGGGGTGAGGCGATCCTCGCTGCCCACGATCACCAGCGTCGGCGTGTTGGCGAGCGTCGGCAGCAGGTCGCGCGAGTCGGCGCGATCGCGCATCGCGGTGACGGCCGCGACGATCCCTTCCCGCGGCGTCGTCGCCATCTGCGAGATCACGCGGTCGCGCACCATCGGCACCACGTCATCGGCGAAGAGCTTCGAACCGAGGGCGAGCGCGATCGGCCCGACTCCCTCGCTCGCGGCGCGTTCGATGGTGGCGTTGCGCCCCGCGCGCGCCGCCTCGTCATCGGGTCGCGGCGACGTGTCGAGCAGGATCAGGCCGAGCAGTCGTTCGCGATGCCGTCGCACGAATTCGAATGCGATGTAGCCGCCCATCGACAGCCCGGCGATCACCGCGCGCCGGATGCCGAGCGCGTCGAGGAGCGCCGCGAGATCGTCGGCATGTTCGCCGAGCGTGTGCGGCGGTGGCGACAGGCACGACGCCCCGAAGCCGCGCAGGTCAGGCGCGATGCAGCGCACCCCCGTGAGCCCCTCCAGCTGCGGCTTCCACATGCTCTGGTCGAGCGGATAGCCATGGACCAGCACCACGGGGATGTCGCCCTCGCCGACGTCGACGTATTCGAGGGGGTGGCCGTTGGGGAGCGTGATCGTGCTCATGTCGGGATCCTGCGGGAGAAGGGTGAAACGTGAAAGGTGAAACGGAATGGTGAGGAGCAAGGGGGCGTCGTGAAACCTGAGACGTGAGACGTGATCTCACCGTGGACTCCGTTTCACTTTTCACGTTTCACCCCTCCACCCCTGACCCCTCACCCAGCGCGGCCGAGGGCCGAGCCCCCAATCGACTACCTTTCCTTCAACTCAACGCTCTGGTGACGCATGGCGCCCTCTACCGACTACATCCGGCACGCTGCGAAGCTCACTCGACAACTGGCGATGGACGCCTCCATGGGCACCCCGCCGGAGTTGACTCCGGAATATCTCAAGACCCTCGCCAAGGCGCTTGAGCAGGTGGCAGACGGCCTGGAGCAGGCCTCGAAGCGGAAGGACTAGATGGCCGATGTGCGGTTGGTCGATCGACCCGAGACGTTCCACGCCCTCCTCGACGAAGTCCGTGGGGCCCCGCTGGTCGCACTCGACACCGAGGCCGCCTCGTTCCACCGCTTCCATGACCGGATCTACCTGGTCCAGCTCTCCACCCGGACGCTGACCGCGGTCATCGACCCGCTCGGCGTCGGCGACCTCACGCCGATCGGCGACCTGCTCGCCGACCCGGCCATCGAGGTGATCTTCCACGACGCCGACTACGACCTGCGGCTCTTCGACAAGCAGTTCGGTTTCCGCGCGACTCACCTCTTCGATACCCGGATCGCCGCCCAGTTCCTCAACGAACCCGGGATCGGCCTCGGTGCCCTGCTGGCCAAGTACTTCGGTGTGACCGCCGACAAGCGCTTCCAGCGCGCCGACTGGTCGGCCCGGCCGCTCTCCCCGCCGATGCTCGACTACGCCGCCGGGGACACGGTCCATCTTTGTGAGTTGCGAGACATACTTATAGAGCAACTCGATGCCATGGGCCGGACCGAGTGGGTCGCCGAGGAATTCGAGAACCTCGAGAAGATCCGCTGGACCGGTGGCGGCGAGGGTCCCGAGACCGCCTTCCTCCGGCTCAAGGGCGCCAAGGCGCTGCAGCGGCGCGAGCTCGCGATCCTCCGCGAGCTCTACAACTGGCGCGAGGAAACCTCCGCCCGCCTCGATCGCGCCTCCTTCCGGGTCCTCGGCAACGAGGTCCTCTTCGCCCTGGCCCAGCAGCCGGTGCACTCCCTTGAGGAACTCGGACGCGTGAAGGGGGTTGGTCAGGAGGGGGCGCAACGGCGCGGCAACGAGATCCTCGCCGCCATCGCGAAGGGCGAGGCGATCCCCGACCGCGACCTCCCGCGCGTCGACCGGCCCGCCCGCCGGGTCCCCGACCCCGCCTTCGAGGCGCGCGTCGAGGCCCTCAAGCACCGGCGGAACCGGTTGGCGGAGGAGCTCCAGCTCGCCCCCGGGGTACTCTGCCCGAACGGAACCCTCGAGGCGATCGCTCGGGCCGAGCCGGCCGACATGGCGGCCCTGGCCACGATTCCCGAGATGCGGCGCTGGCAGGTGAAGGTGCTCGGTCCGTCGTTGCTGGAAGCGGTCGCCGCCACCGGGTGAGCCACTGCTTCCCCCAATTCCGACTTGTACGTTAGGATTAGTAGATGACCGCCGACACTCGACCCCCCGTGACACCCGAACTCGCCCGGAAGGCGCTGCGCGCCGTGAAGGATCCGGAGCTCGGGCTGAACGTGATCGACATCGGCCTGATCTACGACGTCGCGGTCGCCGATGACGGCGCCGCGAAGGTGACGATGACGCTCACGTCGCCCGGCTGCCCCTCCGGCGCCGAGATCATGGAAGACGTCCGCCGCACCCTCGCCGACCTCGAAGGCATCACCGCGGTCGATGTCGAACTGGTGTGGGAGCCGTACTGGACGCCGGAACGGATGGATCCGAGGGTGAGGGCGTTTCTCGGGCACTGAGGATGATCGATGATCGATCATCGATGATCGATGGATCCAGCCCGCGTCAGGTTTTTCGTCGCAAGACCTCCCACAAATCCCGTATCGATCATCGACCCTCGATCATCGGCTTTCAACAACTCTTCCCCACCGCCCGCCGCGCCGCATCACTCACCTTCGCCCGAACCTCCCGAATCTGCTCGAACGACCGCGTCGCGCTGCGCGGGTCGTAGCTGCGATTGGTGAGCAACACCACGAAGAGATCGGCCGCCGGGTCGATCCAGATCAGCGTGCCGGTCCATCCGGTGTGGCCGAAGGTGGTCGGCGTGGCGCAGCGACCGTAGAGCGGTGGCTTGCCGTCGCCGGGGGTGAGGATCGGCGTGTCCCAGCCGAGGGCGCGGGTGCCCGACTCGAGGCTGCGTTCGGTGAAGCGCAGCGCCGTCGCACTGTTGAGCCAGGGAGCCGGGGCATCGACGTTGACGAGCGCGCGAAGCCACGACTGGGCAAAGCGCGCCAGGTCGGCGCCGGTCGAGAAGACGCCGGCGTGCCCGGCGACGCCGCCGAGGATGCGGGCGTTCTCGTCGTTGACGACGCCGCTGATCGCGCGACCCTTGAACTTCGCGGTCGGGACGGCGCGCGTCTGGTCGGCGGCTGGTGGCGACCAGAGCGTGGTGCGCATCCCCAGCGGCTCGAAGACCTCCTGCCGCGAGACGCTGTCGAACGACTCCCCCGCCACGCGCTCCACCACCATCGCGGCGAGCATCGCGTTGAGGTCGCTGTAGAGCGCCGACGCGCCGGGCATCCGGGTGAGCGGCACCGTCAACAGCTTCTCGCGCGCCGCGGAGATCGTCGGGCGGCCGCGATAGAGTGCCTCGTACGGCGGCAGGCCGCTGGTGTGGTCAAGCAGCATGCGCACCGTGACCTGGTCCTTGGAGACGCCGGCGAACTCGGGGAGGTACCGCTCGACCGGCGCCTCGAGATCGAGAGTTCCCCGTTCCACCAGCTTCGCCACGGTGCTGGCTGTCGCGACGACCTTGCTGAGCGAGGCGATGTCCCAGAGCGTCGACGCCGGATCGGGCCGCGTGGTGCGGTTGCTCCAGGTGAAGTGGCCGTAGCCCTTGCGGTAGAGAATGCTGTCGCGTCGACCGACCATCACCACCGCGGCGGGATAGATGTGGCGGCGGATGCCGTCCTCGATCGCGGCGTCGATCGCCTGGAAGGCGACGGGACGCTGCGCGACCGCGGGCGACGGCAGCCAGGCGAGGCACGAGAGGAGGAGCAGGGGGCGATGCATGAACCTACAGACGCGCAAGGAGGGTGATCCGTGTCACGGCGTGCGGATCGGCCCGGGCGTGAGGGCATAGAGGAGTTGGAGCGTCGCGCGATCACGGCGTGACGGAGCCCCGACGGGCGAGGTGTGGTACATGACGTCGTCCTCGCGATCGGAGTGCGGGAGGCCGAGCGCGTGCCCGAACTCGTGGGCGGCGACGCGACGACGGATCGCGGCGGGAACCACCAGCGAATCGGGGTTCTGTCGCATCGCCAGCGACATGGTGGCGCCCTGCACCACCCCGTCGCTGCCCCAGCGCAGGCCGGTCAGCCCGAGTTGCGACGGGACGCCCAGCATCGGCGTCCAGGAAACCACGATATCGGCCGTGGAGTCGCCGGTCTCCCGCAGCTGATAGCCGGCCTCGTTGCCGTCCCACACCGCCATCGCGGCCTTGGCGTCGGCGAGCGCGCCCTGCCAGTCCGCGAGGGTGGAGTCGATGGCGAAGTGAACCGTGAGGACCCGGATCGAGCGGTCCTCCCACCGGACCACCGTGGAATCGCTCGCGGCGAACATCGAGTCGAGATAGACCCGGCGCCCCTCGCGCTCGATGCGCCGTCTGGTGGCCAGCCTGGCGGTGAGGTCGATCGCCGGCGTCCCGAGCGGAGGCGCGTTGACCGCCTCGGGGAGGGGACCGACCTGCCGAGCCCGCGGGCTCCCGGGAACGGCCGCGACGATCTCCTCTGCCGACAATTCGGGGGGCTCGACGGGCTGCCGCGCGGCGCGTCCCGCCACGACCAGCGTGACGAGCAGGAGAAGGCCGGCGATGGTCAGGCGCTGGGTCATGGCTTGAATATCGGCACGGCCCGCCCGGGCGGCGAGGGGCTCGGCTGGCGCCAAGGGATGGGCGCTCCTACCATTGTCCCGTGTTCGACTCTCTGGGACGGGCCCTGGTGCGCTGGCGCTGGGCCGTCATCGCGATCTGGGCCGTCATCGGTGTCCTCGCGGCGTTTCGCGCCGGGGACACCGTCGGCATGCTGAAGCTTCGGGGCGGCGCCAACGCCACCACCGAGGCGCGCGTCGCCGATTCGCTCCTCTCCGCGCGCTTCTCCCGGCCGATCAGCGAGTTCTTCGCGGTGACCGTGCAGGGCCCCGCCCGAATGACGGAGGGGATCCCCGGGCAGTTGCTCGACTCGCTCCTCGCGGCGGCACGCGCCCAGCCGTTCACCAGCGGCGTCGTGTCGGTGCGCACCACCAAGGACTCGACCTTCGTCGCGCGCGACGGCCGCACCACCTTCTTCCTGGTGGCACTCAATCGGCGCGACGGCGACTCCGTCTCCGCCGCGGTCGGTCCGCTCCGTCAGGCACTCGACTCCGTGCTCCGCCGCTTCCCCGACCGCGACGCCTACAGCGTCCTGGTGACGGGGCGCGCCCCGCTCGACCTCGACATCCGCGCCGTCTCGGCGGAAGACGCCAGCCGCAACGAGACCAAGCTGGTCCCGATCACGCTGGCGATCCTCGTCCTGGCGTTCGGCGCGCTGGTCGCCGCCTTCCTCCCGATCATCGTCGGCGTGATGGCGATCGCGATCACGCTCACGCTCGTCGGCTGGGTGGCGACCTTCTTCCCGATGTCGATCTTCGTCCTCAACATGATCTCGATGATCGGGTTGGGCGTCGGGATCGACTACTCGCTGCTGGTGATCACCCGCTTCCGCGAGGAGCTGAACGCCGGGCTGCGCCCGCGCGAGGCGGCGGCCCACACCTTCAGCACCGCCGGGCACGCGGTGATGGTGTCGGGGATGACGGTGGTCGTCGGCTTCGGCGCCCTGCTGCTCACGCCGCTGACCGAGACCCGCTCGGTGGGGATCGCCGGGCTTCTCGTCGTGGCCGTCGCCGTGCTGCTCGCGACGACGCTACTCCCCGCACTACTGTCACTCCTTGGCCGCAACATCGACCGGCCGCGGTGGCTGGCGCACCGACTCGCCTGGTACCACCGGCCGCAGATCTGGGAGCGGTGGGCGCGCTCGCTGTCGCGCCACCCGTATCGGGCGCTGGTCATCGGCGGGACGATCATCGCGCTGCTGACGCTCCCCGCGCTCAAGCTGCGCATCGGGCTGCCGTCGCGGCACTGGTGGCCCGAGGAAACCGAGGCCGGCGCCGGCGTCGCCACGCTGGAGCGGATGGGGATGTCGGGCTACATCCAGCCGGTGCGCGTGCTGATCGAGTTCCCCGAGGGGAGCGATGGCACCGGCGCCACCGCGCTCCGCGGCCTCAAGGGGCTCTCCGACTCGCTCCGCGCCGACCCGCGCGTGCGCGACGTGAAGTCCCTTGTCGACATCGCCCCCGGCACCTCGATCCTCGAGTACTCGCTCCTCTACAGCGAGCCCGACACCGTGCGCGCCCGCTACCCCGACTTCCTCGACGCCTACCTCGCGCGCGACGGCCGCACCACGCTGATGGACGTGATCCTCGCCGACACGACGACCCTCACCACGGCGATGGACGTGGTGACGGAGATTCGCGCGCGCGTCGCCTCGGGAGAGATCAAGCAGCTCCGGAACGCCCAGATCCGCGTCGGGGGCTACGTCGCCGCCGCGCTCGACTTCCAGTCCTTGCTGCTGAAGCGCTTCCCGCTGATCGTCGCCCTGATCCTCGGCGTCACCGCGCTGATGCTCGCGATCGTCTTCAAGTCGGTGCTGGTGCCGATCAAGGCGGTGGTGATGAACTCGCTCTCGGTCGCGGCGACGTTCGGGTTGATCGTGCTGGTGTTCCAGGAGGGGATCGGCGGCTCGCTGTTCGGCATCACCGGACCGACCTCGGCGATCTACGTCCTGGTCCCGGTGATCGTCTTCGCCGTCGTCTTTGGCCTGTCGATGGACTACGAGGTCTTCCTGCTGGCGCGCATCAAGGAAGCCTTCGACCGCACCGGCCAGAACACCCTCGCCACGCGCGAAGGACTCTCGGCGACGGCCTCGGTGATCACCTCCGCCGCGCTGATCATGATCGCGGTCTTCGGCGCCTTTGCCTTTGCCCGCATCCTGCTGATGCAGTTCGTCGGCTTCGGCCTCGCCGTCGCCGTGCTGCTCGACGCCACCATCATCCGCATGGTCCTGGTGCCGAGCCTGATGCAGATCGCGGGGGCGTGGAATTGGTGGCCGGGGTACAAGCCGCCGAAGCGGGAAGATCCGAAGTCGTGAGTCGTGAGTCCTGAGTCCTGAGAGGGACGTCGCAAGACCTACGATCACTCTCACGACTCAGGACCCAGGACTCACGACTCAGGATTTCGCATCCACCCAGTTCTCCCCGATCCCGATCCCCACCTGCAGCGGCACCTTCAGCACCGCCGCGCCCTCCATGTGCTCCTTCACCAGCGCCGCCGTCGCCTCCGCCTCCTCGGCGGGTGCCTCGACGACGAGTTCGTCGTGCACCTGGAGCAACAGGCGGGACTTCAGTCCCGCACTGGGGAGGGCGGCGTGGATGTCGACCATCGCGCGCTTGATCAGGTCGGCGGCCGAGCCCTGCAGCGGCGTGTTCTGCGCGGTGCGCTCGGCGAAGGCGCGGAGGTTGAAGTTCTTGTCGCGGATCTCGGGGATGTAGCGCCGGCGGCCAAACAGCGTCTCGACGTACCCCTGCTCGCGCGCCAGCTCGACCTGCTTGTCGAGGAACGCGCGCACGCCGCTGAAGCGCGAGAAGTAGTCGCCGATGAAGTTCTTCGCCTCCTCCTGCGTGATGCCGAGCATCTTGGAGAGCGCGAACGGCCCCTGCCCGTAGATCGTGCCGAAGTTGATCGTCTTCGCGCGCGCGCGCATCTCGCTGGTCACCTCGGCGAGCGGGACGCCGAAGATGATCGCCGCCGTCTGCCGGTGGATGTCGCCTCCGGAACGGAACGCCTCGACGAACGCCGGATCTTCGGAGAGGTGCGCCATCAGCCGCAGTTCGATCTGCGAATAGTCGGCAACGACGAACTTCCACCCCGCCTGCGGAATGAAGCCGCGGCGGATCAGCTCGCCGCGCGGCGTGCGGATCGGGATGTTCTGCAGGTTCGGATCGTTCGACGAGAGCCGCCCCGTCTGCGCGCCGACCTGGTTGAACGAGGTGTGGATCCGCCCCGTGGTGCGATTCACCTTGGTCGGCAGCACGTCGACGTAGGTGCTCTTGAGCTTCTGCAGTTCGCGGTAGCCGAGGATCAACTTGGGGAGCTCGTGCCCCATGTCGGCGAGCTGCTCAAGTACTTCGGCATCGGTCGACGGCCCGGTCTTGGTCTTCTTGAGGACCGGCAGCCCCTGCTCCTCGAAGAGGATCACGGCGAGCTGCTTCGGCGAGTTGATGTTGAGCGCCTTCCCGCCCGCGGCGGCCTGGATCTGCGTCTCCAGCACCTCGAGGTCGTGGCCGAGGATCCGCCCGAGCTCCGCGAAACGCGGCAGGTCGATCAGGATCCCGGTCCACTCCATGTCGACCAGCACCGGAATCAGCGGCATCTCGAGCGTCTCGAGCAGCGGCCGCAGCGCCGCCTGGTCGAGCGTCGGCGCAAACCAGTCTTGCAAGGCCAGCACCATCGCGCTGTCGGCGCCACAGTAGGAGGCGGCCGCGGCCACCGACACCTCGGCGAACGGGATCTGCTGCTTCCCCTTGCCGGTGAGGTCGGTGTACTGCGTCATCAGGGTGCCGAAGGCCTCGAGCACCAGCGCGTCGATCCCGTGCGAGCGCCGCGACGGATCGGCGACGAACGACGCCAGCATCGAGTCGTACGCGAGCCCGCCGACCTCGATCCCGGCGCGCCGCATCACCTGCACGTCGTACTTGAGGTTGTGGCCGGCCTTCTTGACCGACGCATCGCGCAGCAGCTCGGCGACCGGTGCGCAGGCGGCGCTGGTGATCGGCGGGAGATTCTTCGGGGCATCATCGCGCGGCGGCGTCACGCCCGCGTTGGTCGACGTGCCCGAGAAGAGGTCCGAGGCCGGCGACCGGTGGCCGAACGGCAGGTACCAGACATCCTTGGCGTTGATCGCGATCGACAGTCCGATCAGCTCGGCGTCATGCGGCTCCAGCGACGACGTCTCGGTGTCGAAGGCGATCATCGGCGCCGTGCGCCACATCGCGACGAGGGCCGGCAGTGCGGCCGGATCGTCGACGATGGTGACGTTGATGTCGGGGGCCGAGCGGTCGACGACCGGCGGCGCCTCTGGGCCACCCTCGGCGGCCACCGCGGTGGCGCCTGGGGCCGGGGCCGCTGGCGTGGCACCCACCGGAAAGAGCGCCGGATCCTGGTCGGTGCCGAGGTGGTTGAGGCGCGGCACCAGCGAGGCGAACTCGAGCTCCTGACAGAAGCGCATCAGCGCGGCCTTGTCGGGGGCGTGCACCACGAGGGCATCGAGGTCGAGTTCGACCGGGACGTCGGTCTTGATGGTGACGAGCCGCTTGGAGAGCCGCGCCTGGTCGGCCTGTTCGAGCAGCGCCTCGCGGGAGCGCTTCTTCGTCACGTTGGCGGCGTTGGCGAGGATCGTCTCGAGGTCGCCGAACTGCTGCAGCAGCTCGACGGCGCCCTTCTCGCCGATCCCCTTCACGCCGGGGACGTTGTCGGAAGCATCGCCGAGCAGCGCGAGATAGTCGGTGACCTGATGTGGCGGGATCCCGAGGCGATCGGCGCCGTTGGTGGTGTCGACCCAGACCTCGTCGACGCCGCCGGGGCCACCGCGACCGGGGTTCAGCAGCGAGACGCCGGGGCGGATCAGCTGGTAGAAGTCCTTGTCGCCGGAGACGATGACCGTCTGCAGCCCCTTCGCGGCACCGCGCAGGGCGAGGGTGCCGATCACGTCGTCGGCCTCGTACCCCTGCACCTGCACCAGCGGGATGCCGAAGGCGACCAGCAGCTGCTTGACCCGCGCGACGGCGGTGTCGAAGTCGGCCTGCAGTTCGTCGTCGAGCTTCTCGCGGGTCGACTTGTATTCGGGGTATTCGAGGGTGCGGAAGGAATCGCCCGCGTCGTTGACCCAGACGAGGTAGTCGGGGCGGTACTTCTCGCGGAGCCGGAGGAGGAAATTGGTGATCCCCCAGGCCGCCGAGGTGTTCTCGCCCTTGGCGGTGCGAAGCGGCCTGGAGATGAGGGCGAAGAACGCCCGGAAGATCAGCGCAAATCCGTCAACCAGGAAGAGCTGCTGCGGGGTATGGTTGGGCATGCGGGAAGAATAACCCGCGGGTTCGCCCTACCGCCGCTTCATGCGCGCCTTGGCGCTTTCGAAGTCGCCCCGGCTCTGCGGCGCCAGCCGGAAGCGGCCGAAGCCGCTCACGTCCTCGAAGTAGAGGGTGACGCGCGCCTCGTTGTAGGTCCAACGCATGTAGCGGACCGGGCCGGTCTGCAGCGACTGGTCGTAGATCTCGTCCGGTTCGCCGAGCGAGATGAAGACCTCGCCCCGATCGGTGCGCCAGCCGGCGATCCCCTCGTCGCGGAAGCGGGTGTTGGCGTAGGCCAGCCGCGCGAAGTAGTTGGCGAGCTGCTCGTTCTCGGGCGTGCCGGTGTTCGGGTCGGTCTCGCGGACGAAGTCGCGCCAGAGCTGGCCACGGTCTTCGCGGCTCGCCTTCCGCATGAGGGCGATCTTGGCGTCGTTCCCGAAGTAGCGGAGCAGGTCGAGGAGGTCGTCGAAGTTGGTGACCACCCAGTTCGAGGAGAACGAGACGATGCCGTTCACCGACCGGGCCGGGGTCGTACCGACGACCACCCGGAGCTGGCCGAGGGGGGCCGAGTCCGGGGCGATCCGGACAAACTGGCTCTCGACCTCGCGGGCGCCGGTGAAGCGCGCGGTCGAGCGGAAGACCACCGAATCGCGCTCATCGTGGATCTCGATCGGGACCTCGGTCGGCCGCGTGAAGCCGGTCCCCTCGAAGTAGACCAGCAGGGTGTCCTCGCCGAAGGCGATCGTCCCGCGCGGGTTGAGGACCACCCGGAGCGAGTCGGCCCGCTTGCCGCGGCCGGCCACCTCGTAGGCGAGCAGCGGAGCGGAGACGGTGCCCGGCGTGAACGCGGGGACGTTGAGCTGCTGCTTCCCGGTGCCGACCCGGTCGCTGCCGCGATCGCGGACCCGGACGGTGACGGTGTAGTCGCCCGGCGCCAGCTGGACCACCTGCTGGAGGAGGACGGACTCGTCGATCCGACTCGTCTCCTGAAACGTGTCGACCCGGAGGACCTCGTCACGGCCCACGGTGACGGGAGCGGCGCCCGCCCGCTCGAAGGTGTACTCGACCCGGTAGCGTGCCAGCCAGGCCGAGCCGCTCCGCTCGAAGGCGAAGGCGCGGTTCCCCAGCGACAGGCCGACGATCGCCTGGGTGGAGTCGGCGTGACCCGGGATCAGCGCCACCGTCCCGATGAAGGGGATCTGGTCCGCCGAGACGAGGCGACCGAGGCGGGTGTACATCGCCATCGGGTCGAACAGCTGGAGCAGTTGCTGGTCCGGCGAGGAGCCCTTGCTGGAGCCGACGCGCTGCCAGCTGGTGCAGCCGGCGACGAGGGCAAGAAGGAGGGCTGGGGCGCCCAGGGCGCCGACGCGACCACGAAGGATGTTGGGCATAGTGTAGTATAGGACGTCTGAACGGCGTCCGCTTGCGCTTGCCGGGGCGCCGGGACGCGCAGTACCTTTAGCGCATCCCATGGCACAAGATCCTTTTATCGGGCGCACGATCGCCGGCTACACGCTGCAAAAGGCCGTCGGTGAGGGCGGGACCGCAGAAGTCTACTTCGCCGAACACCCCGAGCGGGGTCCCGTCGCGCTGAAGTTGCTGCGTCCCCGACTCGCTGCCGACCCGGTCGCGGTCAAGCGCTTCCTGCGCGAGGCCGAGTTCGGCGCGCGCGTCGTCCATCCGAACGTGGTGCGCACCTTCGACTTCGGCGAAGCCGATGGGGTGCAGTACCTCGCGCTGGAATGGGCCGCTGGCGAGCCTTTGGAGACGTTCATCGCGCGTTCCGGGCCGCTCGCCGCCCCGGTCGCCGCGAACATCGTCGTGCAGCTCGGCGCCGCGCTGCAGGAGGCGCATCGCGTCGGGATCATCCATCGCGATCTCAAGCCGGCCAACATCATGTACGACCCGGCGACGCAGAAGGCGCGCCTCCTCGATTTCGGCATCGCGCGCGACGCGGAACTGCCGGCCGAGGAGCGCCTCACGCGCGCCGGATTCTTCGTCGGCACGCTGCAGTACGTGGCCCCCGAAGCGCTGAGTGGCGAGCTCGTCGGCGAGCAGGCGGACGTCTATTCGCTGGCCGTGATCGCTTACCAGCTTCTGACCGAATTGACGCCGTTTCCGGGCAAGAACCCGCGCGAACTCTTCCAGCAGCTGCTGACGCAGGACCCGATCCCGCTCAACGAGGCGGTCAAGGGTCTGAAGTTCTCGTCGCGGCTCGAGGAAGTGGTGATGAAGGGGCTGGCCCGTGACCTCGGCAAGCGCTGGAAGACGGTGACCGACTTCACCAAGGCCTTCCAGGACGCCGTGACGGCCGAGCCGGAGAAGAAGGGCGGCTTCTTCTCGTCGCTCTTCAAGAAGTAACCAGGACCCTCCCCATGACTGCAGCAGCCCACGATGCGCTCGTCGCCTTGTTGCGCGAGCGCTCGGTGCGTTTCGGCGACTTCATCCTCGCCTCCGGCGCCCGCTCCACCTACTACATCGACTGTCGCCTCACCACGATGAGCGCGCAGGGCCAGGCACTGATCGGGCCGCTCGCGCTGCGCGCGATCCGCGCCGCCGGGTGGGCGCCGAGCAGCGTCGGAGGGCTCACGATGGGCGCGGACCCGGTGAGTTACGCGATTGCCCGCGCCTCGATCGACCACGAGCCGATCGTCGACGCCTTTTCGGTGCGCAAGGCGGCGAAGGAGCACGGCACCGCGCGCAAGGTCGAGGGCAACTTCTCCGCGGGCGACGCCGTCGTCGTGATCGAGGACGTGATCACCTCGGGCGGCTCCGCCCTCACGGCGATCGATTCGATCCGCGAGGCGGGCGGCACCGTGATCGGGGTCCTGGCCGTGGTCGATCGCCAGGCCGGCGGCCGCGAGAAGATCGAGGCGACGGGGGTGCCGGTGATTGCGTTGGTCTCCGCGGCGGAATTGGGATTGTGAGGGCGACGCATGCGTCGCCCGTACGCAATCGGAGCGTTGCCCGCGCAGGGTGATCCCGATGTGGGGCCGCCGGGTGCATTCGGATAGCGGCCCGCGCGGTCGGATGGCGGTGTGGGGACCGCGAAGGAGTTTGGATTGTGAGGGCGACGCATCCGTCGCCCGTACGCAATCGGAGCGTTGCCCGCGCAGGGTGATCTCGATGTGGGGCCGCCGGATGCATTCGGATATCGGCCCGCGCAGGGTGATCTCGATGTGGGGAGGGGCGACGCATGCGTCGCCCTTCTCGCCGCCGGGAAATCCGTCGCATGGCGGGCGCCGGCGCGATCGTGGATCATCCCCTCCCCGGCGCCAGCGGATGAAACCCGCGCCACGTCTCGACATGCGGCTTCACGAGTCGCTCGAGGAATCGATCCAGCACACTGCAAAACGGGAAGCGCGAGCGGAATTCGCTCGGCGTGATCCCCAGCACCACGCGCAGGTGACGGCCGAACGACTGGGGTGAGGCGTACTCCAATCGGTACGCGACGTCGGCCACCGTCAGCTCCCCTTCATCGAACAGCTTCGCCGCGTGACAGAGACGCACCGCGACGAGATGATCCTTCGGCGACGGCAACCCGGCGCGCGCGAAGCGCGACACGAACGTCGACGGCGTGACCACCAGCCGACGTGCGAGTTGGCGCACCGTCGTCGTCTCCGGCGCACTGCGGCAGAGTTCCTCCCAGAAGCGGAGCGATCCGGCCGGGAGCGGGGCGAGGGTCGCGAGCACCGGCGTGAGGATCGTCTGCGCCCGCTCCGCCGGTGGGGTCGAGAGGACCTCGCGCAGTCGACGCCACCCCGCCGGATCGGTGGTGTCGACGACGCGACGCACCCCGGTGGCGCCGAGGCGGAGCAGCGCCTCGCTCGCGCCGGCGTGGTGGGTCGAGAGCAGGGCCACGGTGGGGATCGCCGGGAAGGCGCGGGCAAACTGCTCCAGCAGCGCCGGAGCCTCCCCGGCGCAGCGCCCGACCGAGACGAGCATCGGCATCCACCGGCCGCTCGCGCACCACCCGCAGCGCGTCGCGAACCGATTCGCGGTGGACCAGCGAGAAGTAGCCGTTCCCGGCGGCATCCGCCCGGGAACGCTCATGAGGGTCGAGCACAGCGGCAATGGTCGGCGTCGGTGGCATCACGAGCTCCTGGGTGAAAGACCCCTCAGGGTGCCGCCACCCCCTCAACCTCGGCTCAATGGGGAGTGGAACAGTCGGGTGACACAGAGGGTCCCAATGACGCGTAGGGGACCCGCCGACTAGCTTTCCGGTACGGGTAGGACGTGATGATCGCGGTTTCGAGGCAACTCGGGATCGAGGAAAGTCCGAGCTCCAGAGGGCAGATCGCCAGGTAACGCCTGGGCGCCGTGAGGCGACGGACAGGGCAACAGAAAGCAAACCGCCGATGGTCCCGAGAGCTCGCCCGAAGGACACAGGCAAGGGTGAAACGGTGGGGTAAGAGCCCACCGCTCCGCACGTAAGTGTCGGAGGCACGGTAACCCCCGGTCGGAGCAAGGCCAAATAGGCGGCGAGGTGCGGCCCGCACCGCTATAGCCGCGGGTAGGCTGCTCGAGGCGTTCGGTGACGAACGTCCCAGACAGATGATCATCCGGGCCGGGTCACACCGGCACGAACAGAACTCGGCTTACGGTCGTACCCGTCCCGCGCCGCCGTACGGTGGCGCGGGTCTCCACTGGATCCCGCAGAGGATCCCTACTCAAGAGGTTCGGCATGCTGGTTGGTCTCCTGGCCCTCGCAACGCTCACCGGGACCGTCACGGGCCCGACGGCGCCGCAGCGCTACCGGATCGAAGTGAAGGCGCAGCAGGAAGTGGACATGTCCGCGATGGGCGGCGGCAAGCAGACGACCGACCTCGGCCGTGATCGGCTTCGTCACCGTCACGATGTCCGACACGACCGGTGGCCAGGTGGCCCACATCGTCGTCGACTCCGTCGCGATCCCCGCCGGCATCGAGTTGCCGCCGCAGCTGGGCGACGCCGTCGGCAGCGCGAAGGGCGTCTTCTTCCACGGCCTACATCATCAACGGCAAGGCGAAGGACGGCCTCAAGCCGTCGGTGCAGAATCCGATCGTCGGCGCTGCTCGCCGGCGGCGTCGAGAACCTCTTCCCGGGCCTCCGCCCCACCGCGAAGACTGGGCGACTCGTGGGTCGGACACCGTCAAGACCGACAAGACCACCGACGGCGTCGACGCAGAGCTCCGCCGACGCTGCTCAACTGGAAGGTCTCGGCCGGCACGATGGGCTCGCTCACCTTCGATGCCACCACCACCGGCACCATGAAGAGCGAAGGACCGACCCCGAACGGCAAGCAGACCCTCAATGCCAAGATCAGCGGCACCCGGTCGCTCACCGGCCCGGTCATCGGGTCCGATGACAGAAGGGCACCATCAAGGCGATGCAGGACCTGCTCGTCTCGATCGAGGGGATGGCCGATTCGATTCCGGTCAGCGCCACGACCGAAGTGACCTTCACGATCATTCCCTGATCTCCCGGGATGCATCTGAGTCGCCGTCGCCCCCCGCGGGCGGCGGCGACTTTGCATTTCCTCCCCGCCGGTGCCAACCTTCCCTGCCTCACTCACCGGACCTGTCCATGCCGACGACCCCCCAACGCGGACTGATGATCGCCGCGCTCCTCACGCTCGCGGGGTGCGGAAAGTCACCGGACACCAGTGACCCGCCCGACACCGAACATCAATGTCGCCGCCACCACGCCGACCGCCGGCGCCGTCGCGCTGTCGACGCTCTGGCAGAGTCGCGTCCTCCTCGAGCGCCGCGATTCGCTGATCCTCACGCTCCCGAACGGCAGCAAGCAGCTCCAGCGGCTCGGCCGGAACGCGCTGTTCACCCTCTCGATCGACGGCAAGGACATCAAGGTCACCCTCGACTCCCTGCAACTCGTCCCGGCCTCGCCGGAAGCCTCCCGCGAGGCAACCGGCACCGTCTGGACCGGCTGGCTCGGCGCCTACGGCCGAGCTCGAGAACTTCACCGCCTCGCGCGGCGGCATCCTTGTGGAGGAGCTCACACAGACCGTCGCCAACCTCCTCCCCAGGCTCCCCCGCGGCGGCGCCCGCCCCGGCGATCGCTGGGCCGACACCACCAAGAAGACCATCCGCGTCGAGATCTTTCGCACCGACGATCAACGCACCGGCCAGTGGCGCGTCGCCGCCCCGATGGACCGCGACGGGATCCGCGTCATTCCGGTTCAGGTCCGCGAAGCCTTCGAACAGGTCGGCCGCGGCTCCTCGGCCGGCCGGAACATGACGATGACCGCGCAGGGTAGTCGTAGTGCTCAGTACTACATGACATTGGACGGCCGTGTCGAGGCCGCAACCATCGTCGACTCCGCCGCCAAGCTCATCACCATCCCGGGCAGTCAACAGTCGATCCCGACCATGCAGTACAGCCGCACCCTGATCCGTTTCCGCCCCCTCGCCGCCAAGTCGCCGAATGACTGAAGGGGAAGCGGTCGGTGTGGCGCCGGATCGGGAAGGCCATGCTCGTGGCGATCGGCCTCTTCATCTTCTGGCTCTTCGCCGTCTGGCCCCCGCCGCTCTGGTACCGGGTGACCTTCCCGCGGCGAGACCGCCTTCCAGGCGATGCGTCGGCACGAGAACCCGGAGGCCGGCCGAGCGCCGGCGCTACACCCCGGTGCGAATGACGGCCATCGCCCCGGTGATGAAGCAGGCGGTGCTCGTCGCCGAGGACCATCGCTTCTACGAACACTCCGGCGTCGACTACATCGAGCTCCGCAAGGCGCTCGGCTATCGTCGCGATTCCTTCGATTTCACCAGCGCGAAGGATCGCCGCGACATGGCGCGCGCGATCGCCCGCAGCGACCTCGGCGATGTCCGCGGCGCCAGCACGCTCACGCAACAGCTCGCCAAGAATCTCTACCTCTCGCCTTCGCGCAATCCGCTCCGCAAGGTGAAGGAAGTGGTCACCGCCTGGCGCCTCGAACTCTGGCTCGGCAAGGACCGCATCCTCGAGCTCTATCTCAACACCGCCGAACTCGGCGACGAGATCTGGGGCGTCGAAGCCGCCAGCCGCGCCTACTTCGGCAAGCCCGCCTCACGCCTCACGCGCGTCGAAGCCGCGACTCTCGCCGCGACCCTCCCCGCCCCCACGACGTCCAACCCGCGCGAACGGCCTGGACGAATGCTGTGGAAGCGGGATTGGATCTTGGGGCACATGTAGGGCGAGAAGCGAGAAGCGTGGCCCAGCGGAGGGATCTTCCCGCCAGGCCACGCTTCTCGCTTCTCGCTTCTCGAATCTACCTCGTGCAGCTCGCGCTCTTGTCCTGCTTGTCCGCCGGCAGCAACTGCAGCCGTTCCGGGCGGTTGGCGACGGTGCGCGCGATCTCGGCGACGAAGCGGCCGACGCGGGCGCCGTGTTCGTAGTCGATGTACTGCGGCTCGTCGGTCGGCATGTGGTAGTCCACCGCATACCCGAGCGAGAAGTAGGTGACCGGGATCTGCTTGTTGAAGTAGCTCACCTGGTCGGAGCGGCAGAAGCGGTTGAGCAGGTTGGTGCGATCCCACGAGTAGTCGATCACCATCGGCTCGCTGCGCACCGCGTTGAGTGAGTCGATCACGTCGCCGAAGTTGTCGGAGAGGCGGCGCGAGCCGAGCATCTGCACCGAGGCGGGGCCGCCGTAGCGGACGTCGGTGACGCGGCCCTTGCCGAGCATGTCCATGTTGTGCGCGGCGACGATCTTGTCGAGCGGGACCGTCGGATGATCGACGAACCACTTCGAGCCGACCAGCCCCTTCTCCTCGCCGATGTGGAAGTTGAAGATCATCGAACGCGCCGGCGCCGGTTCGCTCGCGAAGTGCTCGGCGATCTCCAGCAGGACCACGGTGCCCGAGCCGTCGTCGTCGGCACCGTTGTTCACGGTGTCAGGACGCGCCGGCCGGACCGCGCGGGCGTTGGCAATGAGCCCGTTGATGGTCGCCCACTGCTCGGCGGTCGGGGTGCCCAGCCGGTCGTTCGCACCCTGGGGCCGCATCACGCGATTGTAGGCGCGCAGCGAGTCGTGCTCCGGCGGATTCCCGTTCACCATGCCGACGTGGTCGGTGTGCGCGCCGATCAGCACGTACTCATCCTTGAGCTTCGGGTCGGAGCCCGGCAGCATCGCGATCACGTTGCGGCCCGGCGTCTTCGACATCGTCCACTCGCTGAGCCACTTCCCGCTGGCGCTCTTCCCTGCCGCGCCGACCTTCAGCTGGGCCAGCGGCCCGCCGAGCAGTCCTTCCGCCGCCGCCATCGAGATGGTGGCGCCGGGGATGCCGGAGATGTCGCCCGTGTTGGCCGGCTTCAGCGCGATCCGAAGCGTGAAGGCGTTGATGCGCTGCGTCTCGCTCATCGCATCGAGCCCGGCGACGAGCACTGCGACCGCGCCGGCGTTCTGGGCACGCTGGTCACGCACGGTGGCGACGCCGCCACGTCCGCCACCCGCCGCAGGTGCCGCGGCCGGGGGCGCCGGCAGGAAGACGACGATCTTGCCCGCGACCGCCGCGGCATCAAGCGCGGTGGTGTCGCCCCAGCGCCCGCCGAAGACGGTCGCGGTGGCGCCGGCGTTCATCCGGTTGCCGATGCCGTTGACGGCCGAGGGGGTCATCGGGACCCACTCGGTGATCGGGGTCAGCTTGCGGCCGTCGGCGATCAACTCGCTGAGCTTCACGTCGTAGCCCGTCGGCCCGAAGGGAACGTCCTGAAAGAAGGTCCCGTTCTCGCCGGCCGGCTTGAGGCCGAGCCGGGTCAGTTCCTTGGCGATATAGGCCGTGGTCTTGTAGCTCCCGAGCGTGCCCGGCCTCTCGCCCCATCATCGAGTCATCGGCGATCTGGTAGAGGCGGGTGCGGAGGTCGTTGGCGTCGATCGCGGGCTTGGTCGGGCGCGGAGCCCAGGTGCGGGGGCCTTCGTCTGGCCAGACCGTCTTGGCTGCCCCGGCCTTCGACTTGGGGGCGGCGGCGCCCGGACTCTTGACCTGCGCGGTCAGCGGCAGGGCGATCATGGCCAGCAGGGCAACGGGGAGGATGCGCTTCATGCAGAACTCCAATGCGGTGGCGGCAAGGCGAAACGGGAACCGAGGTCTCGAGGGTGGTTCGCTCTTCCGTACGAGCGTCGCCTTCCCGGAGTTCTCGATTCCCGCTTCTCGTTTAGGTCGTGCAGGGCCGATCAGTCGATCAGGCGCAGCGGCATGACCAGCGTCAGGTACGCGGCCGGGTCGTCCCAACCCACCGGCTCCACGGTCGCGGCGCGCTCCGGCGCCTTGAACGTGAGTCGGCACTTCCTCGGTCGGCATGTACTTCAGCACTTCGAGGAGGTAGTTCGCGTTGAAGCCGATATCGAGCGGCTCGCCCTCGTAGGAGACGGTGATCTCCTCCTGGGCCTCGCCAAGGTCCGGGGTGGTCACCGAGAGGCGGCAGGAGCCATCGCCGAACGACATCCGGATCCGGTGGGTCTGGTCGGAGGCGACGATGCTCATGCGGCGGAGTGCGGCGATCAGCGTGGCCTTCTCCACCGTCGCGAACTTGTCGTTCTCGCGCGGGATGACCTGCTCGTAGTTCGGATATGGCCCTTCGATCAGCCGGGTGAAGACCTGGGTGGTCGCCGACTTGAAGCCGAGGTGGTTGTCGGAACGACCGATCTCGATCTCGTCGTCGGCGCCGAAGAGCTTCCGGAACTGCTCGAGCGCCTTCGGCGGCACGATCAACTCGGCCGGCTGGGCGGTGCCCCCTTGGAGCGGCACTTCCATCTTGGCCAGGCGGTGTCCGTTCGTGGCGACCATGCGCATCCGGTCGGCCGTCAGCTGCCACAGGACGCCGTTGAGGATCGGGCGGCTCTCTTCGGTCGAGGCGGCGAACGCGACGTGTGCCACGAGCTTCTGGAGGTCGCGGGCGGTGGTCCGCGAGGCGCCATCGAAGGTCACCTGCGGGAAGGCCGGGAATTCTTCCCGCGGCAACCCGAGCAGCTTGAACTTCGACCGACCGCACTCGATCGTGACGCGCTGTTCGCCCTGGGTCGTGAAGCGGATGCCGGCACTCGGCAGCTCGCGCACCAGCTCCTGGAGCTTCCGGGCCGGCAGCGTGATCGCCCCTTCCTGGTCGACCGACGCCGGCACGGTGGTGCTCACGGCGATGTCGAGGTCGGTGCCGGAGAGCCGGAGCCCGTCCTTGGTGGCTTCGAGCAGGATGTTGGCGAGCACGGGGAGCGTCGTCTTGGACGGCACGGCAGCGCTGACCGCGCTGACGCCTTCGGAGAGCTGTTCCCGCGTGATGGTGAACTTCATCGGCGATCCCCAGGGTTGCCAAGAACTACTGCTGTTTTCAAGATATATATGATAGCAGTAGTAGTAGAGGGGGCTGAAATGTGCATCAAACCCCTAACTGCTTCCGGTACACTGCACTGCACAGTTTGTCCCTGTTTACGCCGCGTGGACGAGCGGGGATAGTCGAGGGAGTTCCCCACGGACAGCCCACACTTCCCCACGTTCTGTCGGGGACGCCGCAAACATTGTGGTCAGACTGTCAACAACTCCTGCCGAGCCGAGTCGACGCGGGCGCGGAAGTCGCGATCGCGGCCGAGTTGCGTCTGCACCTTGTCCACGGAATGGATCACCGTGGAGTGATCGCGGCCGCCGAACGCCTGGCCGATCTCCACCAGCTGCATCTGCAGCAGCTCGCGCGCGAGGAACATCGCGATCTGGCGCGGGACGGTCAGTGTCTTGATGCGCGCCTTGGAGCGCAGCCCTTCCGGCGTGACCCCCCAGCGGCGCGCCACGACCTCCTGGACCTTCTCGATCGTCGGCAACGTCTTCTGGCGCGCCTCGGCGTCGTCGCCCGGCCGCATCTTGTCGGAGAGCGCCTCGCGGGCGAGCTCGATCGAGATCTCCTTGTGCCGCAACGAGGCGTAGAGGAGGAGCTTGATGATGCACCCCTCCAGCTCGCGCACGTTCGACCGGACATTCTCCGCGATGAAGCGGAGGACGTCGTCGGGGATCGTCGTCTCGAGGTGGTCCTGCTCCTGCTTCTTGCGCAGGATCGCGATGCGGTGCTCGAGGTCGGGCTGCTTGACGTCGGCGACCATCCCCCACTCGAAGCGCGAGACGAGACGCGCCTCGAGTCCCGGGGATCTCCTTCGGCAACCGGTCCGAGGTCAGCACGATCTGCTTGCCGGCCTCGTAGAGCGCATTGAAGGTGTGGAAGAACTCTTCCTGGGTCGCTTCCTTCCCTTCGAGGAAGTGCACGTCGTCGACGATGAAGAGATCGACGTCGCTGCGATAGCGGCGGCGGAGGTCGGCCATCGAGCGACCGTGGATCCCCTCGATCACTTCGTTGATGAACTGCTCGGCGCTGATGTAGAGCACCCGCGTCGCCGGTGCGCGCGACAGCACCTCATGGGCAATGGCCTGCATGAGGTGCGTCTTGCCGAGGCCGGTCGATCCGTAGATGAAGAAGGGGTTGTACTGCTTCCCCGGCGCTTCGGCGACGGCGTGCGCGGCGGCGGCGGCCAGTTCGTTCGACTTGCCGATGACGAAATGGCTGAAGGTGTAGCGGTCGTTGAGCGGCTGGGCGCTCGGGTTCACCGGGGCGGCCGGGGCCGCGGGGGCCTCGGCGGGCGCGGTGGGGACGAAGAGGTCCATCTGGGGCCGCTTCTGGCGCTCGGCGGCCACCTGGAAGACCACGGCCACCGGTTCGCCGGCGGCCGCACTCGCCACCTGCACCAGGGTCGGGGCGTACTTCTCCTCGTTCCAGCGCTTCGCGAGATCGTCAGGGGTGCTGACCAGCAGCGTGCCGCCCTCAAACGAAATTGCCTCGTTCGAGGCCAACCAGGTCTGGATCATGCCCTCCGGAATGACGGGCTTGGCGCCGTCGAGGACTCGCTTCCAGAGGTCTTTGGCGGACAGCGGCATCAGGCTCTATGACGGGAAACAGGGTCAAGCGGCGTTACTAGGGAGGCCGATTCTAGGTCCCGAATGTGGAAAAGTCAAACCCCTTGAATTCCTCCGGTTTGGGGGCTAGGTTGCTCGGCTACTTTGGAAGGAGAGTTCTGCCATGATGCCAACGTACAAGCCCCGCAACAAGCGTCGCGTGGCCAAGCACGGGTTCCGGAACCGGATGGAAGACCGCTGGGGTCGTGCCGTCCTGTCCCGCCGCCGCAAGAAGGGTCGGAAGGCCTTGACGGTTTCCATCGGCTCGAAGCACGCCCGCGTCTGACCGACGACGAGCGCTTTCCGCGCTCGCGTCGGCTGGTCCGCAGTGACGAGGTCCGCCGGGTCTTCCGGAGTGGACAGCGGAGCCGCCACCCCTCGGTGGACATTCATTGGAAGGCCGGCGAATCGGGCCATCCGCGTCTCGGACTCGTTACCCCGAAGTTCCGACAGACTGCGGTGGCCCGCAATCGCATCCGGCGGTGGCTGAAGGACCTGTGGCGGCGTGAGCTTCAGTCCCGCCTCCCCGCCCTGGACGTCGTGATCCGGGCGCGTCCGGAGGCGTATGCCGCCAGCTATGCCTCGCTCCGGCTGGAGCTGCTCGCCTGGTGCGCCGAGCGGACCCCATGACCACCCCCCAGTTGGCATCTGAAACGCCCGAGGCACCGGCCCCGTCAGGTCCAGCCCGTGCCCTTGCCCTCCTTATTCGCGGCTATCAGCGCTTCATTTCTCCGGCTCTCCCCCCGGCGTGTCGATTCTCGCCGAGCTGTTCCCAGTACGCCCTGGAGGCGGTGCGCCGCCACGGGGCCCTGGCTGGGGGGTGGCTGGCCATCAAACGGGTCGCCCGCTGCCATCCCTGGCATCCGGGTGGTTATGACCCGGTTCCCTGACCTGTGAGCTGCTCGTGAACGATCGTAGGCCGTTGATCGCGATCGCGTTGATTCTGGTGATCTCCGTCGCTCCGATGTTCTGGAAGCGCCCTGCCCCGCTGCCCACCGCCGCCGACTCCGCCGTGGTGGCCAAGGCCGGGGGCCCCGCCCCGCTCGCTGGCGCGGCGGACGCGCCCGCGACGATGCAGGCGGCGCCGGCTGTCGACTCGCTGACCCCGCCGCCGGTGCCGGAGCGGATCATCTCGGTGCGCTCGAGCCTCTACCGCTACGGGATCTCGACCCGCGGCGGCAAGTTCGTCTCGCTGCGATTCCAGCATTACCAGTCGATGTACCCGGCCGACACGCTCGCCAACGGCAAGCGCGACACCCTCGAGCTCGTGCGTCCCGACGCGCCGCTCCTGCGCGGCAAGCTGGTCATCTCCGGCGACACGCTCCACCTCGACCGGATCGACTTCGTCGCGAGCAGCGATTCGCTGGTGGCCGTCGACGCCCCCGCGACGTTGACGCTCACCGGGCAGTCCGGCGCGCACACCATCACGCTGCGCTACGAGTTCGCGCCCGATGACTATCGCGTCCGCGTCACCGGCACCGTCTCGGGCCTCACCGGCACCGGCGGCACCCTGCTGCTCGGCCTCGGCGAGGGCTTCCGCGAGACCGAGACCGACACCGTCGCCAACCACCGCGAGAGCGGCGTCGTCACCAAGCTCGACAAGACGACGCTGACCCGCTTCATGTCGCTGAAGCTCGGCGAGTCGCGCGTCCTCACCGGCCCGTTCGAGTGGGTCGCGGTGAAGTCGAAGTACTTCGTCGCCGGCCTCTTTGCCTACGACAGCACCGCCACCGGCGGCGCGCGCGGTCTGATCGGCGCTGTGCAGGCGACGGCGCGGGAGACCAACGTGAAGAACCCGACGCGGGCGCTGGTGACCGCGTCCGTCGTGGTGCCGCCGAGCGGACAGTTCGGTTGGGGGCTCTTCCTCGGCCCGATGGAATACGACCACCTCACCCGCGTCGGCCACGACTTCGACGACGTCAATCCCTACGGCTGGCCGGGCTTCCGCACCGTCATCCGGCCGTTCGCCGTCGGGATCCGGACGTTCTTCGTCTGGCTCCACTCCTCCACCGGGCTCAGCTACGGCTGGGTGATCGTCCTCTTCGGCATCCTGGTGCGCCTCCTCCTCTGGCCGCTCAACCAGAAGGCGATGCGCTCGATGGTCGCGATGCAGGCGATCCAGCCGCAGCTGACGGCGCTCCAGACGCGCTACAAGGAAGATCCGCAGCGGCAGCAGGCGGAGATGTTCAAGTTGTACAAGGAGAACAAGGTCAATCCGTTCGGCGGCTGCTGGCCGATGCTGCTGCCCTACCCGCTGCTCCTGGCCGTCTTCTTCGTGCTCGCGAACACGATCGAATTGCGTGGCGTCGGCTTCCTCTGGATGACGGACCTCTCGCGCTTCGATCCGCTCTACATCATTCCGGTGATCATGGCCGCGTCGATGTTCGCCGTCTCGAAGATCGGCCAGATGGGGATGCCGCCGAATCCGCAGGCGAAGATGATGATGTACATGATGCCGGTGATGATGCTGGTGCTCTTCTCGCGCTTCGCGGCCGGCTTGAACCTGTACTACACGATCCAGAACATCGTCTCGCTGCCGCAGCAGTGGTTGATCATGAAGGAGCGGAAGAAGTTGGTGCCGAAGGCGGCGCCGGCGGTTGAGGTAAAGACGAAGAAGTCCTGAGTCCTGAGTCCTGAGTCGTGAGAGGTGAAACGGGAGCCCGCGCGGGCCACGTTTCACCTCTTACCTTTTACCCCATGCCCAGCACCCCTCAGGACTCACGACTCACGTCTCACGACTCGACGATCGTCGCCCTCGCCACCCCTCCCGGCCTCGGAGCGCTCGCGGTCGTGCGTGTCGCCGGCCCCGAGGCGTTCAGGGTGGCCGAGCGGCTCGCGCCGTCGCTGGTGGTGGGTCGGGCGCGGGAGGCGCAGTTGGTGGCGCTGGTCGGGTCGGCGGGTGAGCCGATCGACCAGGCGCTGGTCACGTGCTTCCCGGCGCCGCACTCCTTCACGGGCGATGACACCGTGGAGTTGTCCGTGCACGGCGGCGCCCTGGTGCCGGCGATGGTCATGGCCGCGGCAATCGGGGCGGGGGCACGGATGGCCGAGCCGGGGGAGTTCACCCGACGCGCCGTGCTCAACGGAAAGCTCGACCTGCTGCAGGCCGAAGCGGTGGGCGACCTGATCGCCGCGACGTCGCCGGGGCAGGCGAGGGTCGCCCTCCGCCAGCTCGATGGCGGCCTCTCGCGCCGGATCGCCGCGCTGCGGGAGGGCATCCTCGAGGCCTCCGCCCTCCTGGCCTATGCGATCGACTTCCCCGAAGAGGACGACGGGCCGGTCGCCCCGGAGCGTCCAGTGGCGGCCGTCCGCGGCCTCGTCGCGCAGCTCGAGGCGCTGCTGGCCACCGCCGCCGACGGCGAGCGGGTGCGGCAGGGCGCCCTGGTGGTGCTGGCCGGCCCCCCGAATGCCGGCAAGTCGACCCTCTTCAACGCACTCCTCGGCGCCGAGCGCGCGATGGTCACCGAGATCCCCGGAACGACCCGCGACGCGATCGAGGCCGACACGACCGTGGAGGGGTGGCCGGTGCGTCTCGTAGATACAGCGGGACTCCGCAACACGACCGAACGCCTCGAGGCGATGGGCGTGGAGATCACCAATCGCTACCTTGAAGTAGCGGATATCATCTTTTACTGCAATGAGTTGACGGAAAATCAACAAATAAACGAATATTCATTTATAGAAAATCAGCGAACGGTCCGTGTGGCCACCAAGGCAGACCTGGCAATTGGGGACTTTGTGGGTAGTAGCGACTACTCCATTGTCTCGGCGGTCACGGGAGCGGGAATCGCCGAGCTGCGGCACTTGTTGGCGGAGCGGCTGTTCGGCGGGGCGGCGCGTGCGTCGGGCGATGGAGCGCTGCTGACCAGGGCGAGGCACCGTGCCGCGATCGAGTCGGCGCTTGGGGCCTTGGGGCGTGCCGAGGCGGAGCTTGGGGCAGGGGAGGTGGTGTTGGCGGCGCACCAGCTGCAGGAGGGGGTCGCGGCGCTGGACGCCTTGATCGGGGTGGTGGATCGGGAGGAGGTCTTCGACCGGGTCTTCTTGGGATTCTGCATCGGCAAGTAGGGGCGACGCATGCGTCGCCCTTACACAGGGCGATATCCACGCGCCTCCCCCGGCCTCGGCAGTCGGGGTGCGGCGCGCCTCGCCCTTACACCAGCGCCCGCCGCTTCAGCAGCTCGTACTGCTCCACCACCATCCTCGCGGCGTTGTCCGGGAGCACGTCGAGCACTAGCACCCCATGGCTGCGCAGTTCGGCCAGCGCCCCATCGCGCGCCTCGAGCAACTCCTCGGCGGCTGCCCGCTGGTAGGCGTCCTCGACCCGGACGGCGCGCTGCGTGGCGACCCGTTCGATCGAGGTATCGCGAAGCGTCACCGCCAACGGCAGGTGCCGCGGACGCAACGACCCCGCCTGCGCCACCAGGGCATCGCTCGCGGTGCGATCGACCACGTCGGTGAACAGCACGGTGAGTCCGCGCTTCCGATTGCGCGCCGCCAGGTAGGCAAAGGCGGCCGGGTAATCGGGCTCGACCATCCGCCCCTCGATGGTCGCCAGCGCGTCGAGCACCTGGCGCAGCGCGCGACGACCGCGGGCCGGCGGAATGAAGCGCATCACCTGATCGGCAAAGACGAACAGCCCGATGTTGTCGTCGTGGAGGACGGCGCTATGCGCCAGCTCGAGGGCGGCGTCGATCGCCGCTTCGAGCCGCGGTCGTCCCTCGCTCTCGGCGGTGAGCAGCCGGCCGGCATCGATCACCATCATCACCTGCTGGCGGCGTTCGTCCTCGTAGCGCCGGACCATCAGCTTCCCGCGTCGTGCCGTGGCCTTCCAGTCGATCGATCGCGTCTCCTCGCCGGGCACCCATTCATGCAGGCTCTCGAAGACGCGTCCCTCGCCGAGGCGACGCACGGTGCGCTGCCCCGCTTCGCGGCGGCGCTGGGTCTGCGTGGGCAGCGCGCGGATCGCGGCGTGGCGGAGGCTCGGATAGACGGTGACGGTCCAGGGCAGCGGTCGCGCGGCCTGGCGCCAGGCGAGGCCCCAGCGACCGAGTCCGCGCAGGTGGAGCGTCCCGGCCGTCCCCTTGCCGCGCCGCGCAGGCGCGAAGCGCATCTCCTCGCACGCTTCGCTGGCCGGCTCGAGCAGGAGCACACGCTCGTGACCCGCTGGCCAGTCGAGCGGGGCAGGGAGCTCCTCGCGCACCACCAGCGCCACGGCACGTCGGAGCGGATTGGACCAGCTGTAGTGCACCGGCAGGGGACGACCGACTGAAAACGCCGGCGGTGCCTCGCGCGTCACCGGCCACTCCTCAAGCGGCAGCGCCGCGGCGTCGCGCGCGTCGAGCAGGAACGCGAGCACCCAGACCAGGTCGAGGACGAGCCAGAGCACGCCCGCCGACGGCCACCACACGCTGAGCGGGGCGAGCGCGGCGAGGGCAGCAGCGACCAGGAACCAGCGGCGCGAGGGGAGGATCACCCCCGTGGCGCCTCGATGCGCTGGATCAGGGTGGCGAGTGCATCGTCGGCCGAGACGCCCTCGAGTTCCAATTCCGGGGCAAGCACCACACGGTGCCGGAGCACGGCCGGCGCCAGGCTCTTCACGTCGTCGGGCGTGACGTATTCGCGGCCTTCGACCAGTGCCGCCGCCTGCGACACCTTGAGCAGGGCCACGCTCGCCCGCGGCGAGGCGCCGAGCGTGAGCGCCGGGGCGCTCCGCGTGGCGCGCACCAGCGCGGTGATGTACTCCACCAGCGCCGGCTCGACACGCACACGGCGCACCGCCATCCGGAGGGCCGCGAGCCCATCGGCGTCGAGCACCTGCGCGATCCCGAAGGTGGCCACCGAGGACGACTCGAAGCCGTCGAGCACGCGGTGCAGCACGCCGTTCTCGGTGTCGAGATCGGGATAGCGCAGCGTGCTCTTGATAAGGAAACGGTCGAGCTCCGCTTCGGGGAGGGGATAGGTCCCCTCGAACTCAATCGGATTCTGCGTGGCGAAGACAGTGAACGATGCGCTCATCGAATGACTGGTGCCGTCGACCGTGACGCTGCGCTCCTCCATCGCCTCGAGCAGCGCGGCCTGGGTCTTGGCCGGCGCGCGGTTGATCTCGTCGGCGAGGACGAGATCGGCAAAGAGTGGCCCGGCGCGGAAAGTGAAGTCGCCATTGCCACCGAGGATGCTGACGCCGGTGATGTCCGAGGGCATCAGGTCCGCGGTGAACTGGATCCGGCGGAACGCGAGGCCGAGGGCCTCGTTGAAGGCGCGGACCAGGAGCGTCTTGGCGGTGCCCGGCGGCCCCTCGAGCAGGACGTGGCCGCGCGCCAGCAGCGCATGCAACGCCTCGCGCACGACGGCATCCTGCCCGAGCACCACGCGCTGGATCTCGTGCAGGATCCGGCCGGCTCGTTCAGCATGGGCGGCGGCCTCGTCGGCCGTCAGGTACGAATGCTCTGCCACAGCTCCTCCGCGGCGTTGGCCGCTTGCAAGACACTCGACGCCGGTTGCCCGGGGGTCGAGAGGTGAATCAGGGTGTCGAGGGCGCGGCGCCCCTCGGCCGTGGTGGTGTTGCCGTCCTGCTCGACGAGCCAGCGGCGCCAGTCGCCGCGCGGACGGAGGGTGCTCGTGGTGAGTCGACGGCGCAGGCCGCGGACGATCGCGCCGATCGCCTCGTCGTGGCCCCGCGCCGCGGAAAGGGCCGTGGCCAGCGCACGAAGGTGCTCCAGCGGACTGCGTCGGGGCCGGAGCAGGCGCGCGGTGATCGGTCCGAAGCGGACCACGCCGACCAGGAGGATCAGCACACCCACCGCGGCGAGTTGCCAGACCGCCCATCCCCACGGCGAGCGCCAGCTCCACGCGACGACCTGGTCGCTCAGCGACCCCGCGGCGCCGAAGCCGTGATGATACTCCTCGAAGAGCACGCGATCGTATCGACCGAGCACGAGGCCGAGGGCGAAGGGGCCTGCGCCGTTGTCGTGACGGCGCATGGTCCGATTGCGGAAGATCCCCTCGTCGGCGACGAGCACGATCGCGCCGGTGGAATCGGCAGGCTCCAGCCGGACCGCGACCACGCCCTTCGCCGTGGTGAGCAACGGCGTCACGCTCGCGTAGGTCGGCACGGTGCAGCGTGCGGTGCCGGTGTCGAACACGCGGCTTGAATCGGTCGCGGTGCGTTCCCCGGTGGGCTGCAGCAGGGCGTGCGCATGGAGCGGCGCCTCGCGCACGGCGAGTGAATCGAAGAGCCGCAGCTGGACCGTGTAGCCGTAGCAGCGCATCAACCGGTCGGCGGTCATGCCGGCGAGCAGCAGGTCGCCCTCCTGACGAAAGCGCTCGACGGCAGCGCGCTCCGGACCACTGAGCCGGACGGTCGGGCCGAGAATCGCGAGCAGGGTGCGCTGGCCGCTGTCGGGTGCGGCGAGACGCGTGGTCCGCTCGCGGACGCGCCGCACCGAGATCCCCAATCCGCGGGTCGCCTCGAGGAATCCGCTGGTGCCCCCCGGGCCGGTCAGCAGCGTCGACGGCCGTTCGTCGGTCGAGACGCGCTTGCCGCTCCCTGCGAGCAGCGCCGCGGCGAGGCCGAGCACGGTGACCGTGGTGAGGACGAGGAGCAGCTCAGTGCGTGGCCGCATAGCGCTCCGGTGCCGCATGACGGCGCCACTCGGCGTAGGTGCCAGCGTCGCACGAGGCCCCGCCGAAGACGATGCGGTACAGCTGGCGCACCATCCCACGGAATTCCTCGTGGGCCGTGCCACGGAGTCCCGGCTCGCCGAGATATTCCGCCGGCGTCTTGCTCGGGTGGAAGTGCACCGAGCCCCGGGCATCGAGCGTCAGCACCAGCGCGAGGAAGTCGGCCTGCACCGCTTCACGGAAGCGGCCCTCGAGGGCGAGACGATCGGCTTCGGCCTGGTACCACGAGGCGTCGTGTCGAACCGCGGCGTCCGGCAGGACCGGCGCAACGGCCGGCGGCGCCCGCAGCGTCTGCCAGACGAGCCACCCCACGTGCACCAGCACCGCGACCAGCAGCAGGACCAGCACGCCGATCACCACGGTGTAGAGCGCCGGGCTGTTTGACTCGAGGTGCTTGATCCAATCCACCAGCTGCGCAAAGCGCAGCCGGAGCGCGGCGAAGGGATCGGTCGGCTCGACCCAGCGATAGGCCGGGGCGGCGAAGACCGAGTCGAGCACGGTGCGGAGCGAATCTCCCGGCGCGGCGGTCACGTCGCGGGCATGTCCCCGGCGAGGAGTTCGAGGTCGAAACCCTCCTTCCGCACGCGGATGTCGTAGTAGAGCACGACCGTGGCGACATAGACGAACGGGAAGATGAAGAGCGCGAGCACCGAATTGGCGACCATCGCCAGGATCCCCGGTTCAGCCGAGGCCGAGGTGATCGCCGTGAACACGCCAATCGCGAAGCCGGGCACGACGAGCAGGAGCAGCGTGATGCTCAACACGCCGAGAATCTTCCGTCGGAAGCCCTTGGTGAGGTTCCAGGAGCGCTGCATCGCCTCGACCGGCGCCTTCCCCTCGAGCACCACGACCACCGACGCGAGGGCCAGCCCCGACATCGCGACCAACCCCGGGACGATCAGCAGGATGATTCCGAAGAAAATCAGCATGCCACTGCTGATCGAGACGACCAGCAGCCGACCGAGCATGCCGAGGGCGTTGCGGATCGCCTCGCCCGCCTGCATCGACCGGCCCAGGTAGCCGTCGGAGACGACCGAGGTCGTGGCGGCGACGCCGACCATCGACAGCACGATGGAGAGGATCAGCTGCACGATCCCGAGCGTCAGGTTCGCCATGATGCCGCCCGATTGCTCGACGTAGATCCCCAGCACGTCCGGCACCACCCGAGAAAGCGCGGCGATCGTGACCAGCGGCACGAAGTGCGCGCGATAGAAGCCGAAGGAGACGTCAAGCACTTCACCAGCAGAGAGCGGGCGCAGGACGGGGGCGCTCATCAGGGGAAACTCCTTGGCGGGGGAATTGGGCGGGCAAGATGCAACGCCGTACATTACCGGATATTCGCCGTTCCGGCACCCCCCCCGAACCACACGTGCCCATGGCCGACACCTCCGCGCCTCGCTACCGGCAGCACCTCGAACTCGACACCCCCGAGCACGTGGTCCTCGACTACGAGCTCGCAGGCATCGGCAGTCGGACGCTGGCCGCGATCGTGGACATGGTGCTGGTCGGCGTGCTCTCCACCGTGGTGACGCTCTCGATGTTGTTCTGGGGCCACTTCTCGGCGTGGGTGACGGCGTTGCAGGTGCTGCTGCTCTATGCGATGGTCTGGCTCTACTTCGCGCTCTTCGAGGGACTGCGTCGCGGACAGACGCCCGGGAAGCACATCGTGGGGATTCGGACCATTCGTGAGAGCGGCCACGGCATCACCTTCGCCGATGCGGCCACCCGCCACCTGCTCACGCCGATCGACCTGTTCGGGATGATCGGCCTCATCCTGATCGCGGTGCATCCGCGGGCCAAGCGCCTCGGCGACCTCGTGGCCGGCACGGTTGTCGTGCGCGATCTCCCCGTCGAGGTCGCACTGCCGGCGTCTCCGGAGGGCGAGGCCGAGGCCGAGGGCGACGAGAGTGACCAGGGATCGCCGGAGCTGCCCGACGAGGAATTCGCGTTGATCCGGGAATTCATCGGTCGTGCGCCGGCTCTTCCGCGACCGGTGCGGAATCGCTTTGCGACCCAGTTTGCCAACCGCCTCTCGGCCAGATTCCCCGGCCGACCCGGCGACGACTTCCAATTCCTGCAGGAGCTCTTCCACCGTGAACGCGCTCGCCGTCGCGGCAAGTTCGGCGCGCGTGGTGGCAGCGGCCGCCGCTCGGTGGCCGAACGACTCGTGGCACGGAAAGGCGCCCGCTGGGATGCCTTCGATGCACTCGCCGGGCGGGTCGCGCTCGGCGGGCTGGATGTGCTGAGCGCCGAGGAGCTCCCCGACTTTGCCGCCCGCTATCGCGAGGTGGCGGCCGACCTCGCGCGGGTGCGCACGTACGGGGCGGATGCCACGGTGACGGTCCGGCTCGAACGGCTCGTCGCGGCCGGCCACAACGCCCTGTATCGCGCGGAACGTCGGAACTGGACGGCGCTCTGGCGCTTCGTGGTGACCGACGCGCCGGCGGCCGTGGTTGCGTCGTGGCGGACCGTGGCGCTCGCCGCCGCACTCTTCATCCTCCCTGGAGTCGGTGGCTACGCGCTGCTGCGCGAACAGCCGGGGCTCGCCCCGTCGCTGATTCCCGACGTGATGCTCGAGCGCGCCGAGGCTGGCCAGCAGCGGGGAGTCGCTGGCCGCGGCTATGTCGAAGTCACGGCCGAGAAGCGACCGGTCATGGCGACGTCGATCATCGCGAACAACGTCCGCGTCGCCGTTGCCTGCTTCGCCTCGGGCGTCGCGTTCGGCGTTGGCTCGTTGGTGCTGCTCGCGTTCAACGGCCTGCAACTCGGCGCGGTCAGCGGGCACTTCGCCAACCTCGGCGTCCTCGGCTACCTCTGGAGCTTCGTGGTGGGCCACGGCGTGCTCGAGCTCTTTGCCATCTGGGTGGCGGGAGCCGCCGGCTTCCTGCTTGGCCGCGCGCTCATCGTTCCGGGCGACTACAGTCGCCGGGACGCCCTCGTGCTGGCCGCCCAACGGGCGTTGCCGATGGTCGGGGCGGCGGTGATCCTGCTGATCTTCGCGGGATTGATCGAAGGATTGATCTCAGCGAGCACGGCAACGATTTCGTCCCGGCTGCTGGTCAGCGGCGGCTCGGCGCTCTTCCTCGCGGCGTATCTCGTGGCGGGGTGGGCGGCGTCCAGGCGCGTGGTGGCGACGCCGCCGTAGAGGCGACGCTGTTGGGGCGATGCATGCATCGCCCCTACTATCTTCCCGCCATGTCAGAGACCCCCACGCCCCTTCGCGTCACGATCCGCAGTGCCACGCCCTGCGCGCCCTACGTCCTCAACGGCGATTTCGAGGTCGTCGATGGCGACGGCAACCCGATCGAATTGCCACCCCGCGTCAATCAGCAGCGGCTGTCGCTCTGTTCCTGCGGCCAGAGTGCCAAGTGGCCGGTCTGCGACGGCACGCACAAGGGCCTCGTCCCGATCGCCCCGACGCCCTGAGTCGGTTCAGGCGGGGAGCCGGAGCGCTTCCCGCACGCCAACGCGCGTCACCCGGTCCGCCGTGAGGCGCCAGGCGAGGTAGCGCCCGGCACCCGGCGGGATGACCGTGCCAAGATGGGTGCGCATCGTGCTGGGCGTCTCGGCCACCAGCCAGCGCAGCACCAGCCCCAGCCCCGACGCATCGAGATCCGGCGTGAGCAGGGCGCTCAATCCCCGTTCGCGCTCCCGCAGTCGGCCAAGCTCGCCGCGTCGCACGCCAAGGAGGCGGTGCACCGGCGTGGTGGGGAAGACCGCCTGGGCCACGTGAATGGCGACTCCCACCGTGTAGATCCACTCCCTGAGCGGCACCGTCCGGGTGAGCTCCCAGCTGTCCCACGGGTCGTGGAGGGAGGCGCGGAGCATGGCGGCGGAGTCTTGAGCGCCCCAGCGCGTGATCGCCGCCTGTCCGCGGACCTGGGCGAGCAGCAGCGCCGCGTTGTCGGCTTCGCGGTCGAGAAAGAGGACGACGAGCGGCGGATCGCCCGGAAGCGGGAGCACGGCGTCGCCCTCGTCGCAGCCAGCGAGCAGCACGGTCGTGTGGGGGAGGTCGGCGCCGAGCGCCGCCGCGGCGTGGGTGGCGTCACGCAACTGCTGTTGCAGTGCCGCATCGCCGGCGCGCGTCACGGCAGCGGCGAGCACGGTGGCGTCCGCGGTCAGCGGGAGCGCGTCGAGGTGTGGTGCGCGCTGGCGACGGATGCGCTCGAGCATCGCCGCGTGGCGTCCGGCGAAGTGGCGTGCGGCATCGGACGACGCGCGGACCGCGGCCCACGGCGTGACCAGGTCGAGCAATGGCATGGATGATCCAAGCTACCGCGTCACGAGCCGGCTGGACAGGTGGCGGTTTCCGACCCCGTGACGCGGCCGTATCTTGCAGGAGTTGGCACACTCTCACCGCACGGTGGAGCCATGACCCTGCAGGGGCAGGCCGCCCTCATCGAGGCAATTCACGACATCGACGACATCGTCGCCGTCGCGGATGCGGCGGGCATCGTCGTGTACGCCAACCGCCAGGCCATCGATGAGCTGCGCATCACGATCGGCACCACCGCGCTCTGGGACGCGCTCCCGCCCGCGATGACGGCACGCGTGCGCGACATCCTGCGCCGCACGATCGCCGAGCAGTCGATCCTCGAATGCACCGAGCGGGTCGGGCTGAGTGCCGATTGGTACGACCTCCGCTTCCAGGGGCGCGGCGAGCGGGTCGTGATGATCGGCCGCCAGGTCAACGCGCGGGTGATCCGCGAACAACTCTCTGAATTCGAATCGCGCCTCACCGACTGGGGCGATGACCGCGGCACGGCCGAGGAGATCCTCGCCCGCGCCGCGCGGGAATTCCGCCTCGTCGCCGGGTGGGACGTGGCCGAGGCCTGGCTGCTCCTGGGTGGGCGGGAATGGAAGCTGATGGCATCGGAGACGAGCGGTCGCCCGGGCCTGGCCGAGTTTCAGGAGGCGATGCGCGATCAGCGCTTCGACCTGGAGATCGGCCTGCCCGGCCTCGCCTCGCGCATGGGCCGTCCCGTCTACGTCGACGCGCTGACCCCCGAGCACGGCTTCGTCCGCGGCAACATCGCCACCGCGGCGGGATTGCGCGCCGGACTGGCGGTGCCCGTGATGGCGGACGGTGTCGCGATCGCGATCTTCGTCTTCCTGCACTCGGCGCCGTTCGCCAACGATCAGTCGCGCGGCCTGATCGAGGCCTTTCTGCCCCGACTTGCGGAGCTGATCGCGCGGGCGGGCGCGTTCGAGATGGCCGATCACCTCTTCGAGCTCTCGCTCGACGGCCTCGTGGTCGCCGGCAACGACAAGTACTTCCGTCGCGTGAACCCCGCCTTCTGCCGGATGCTGGGGCGGACACGAGAGGAGGTCCTCGGCCATCCGTGGCAGGACTGGCTGCACCCCGACGACATCGCCCCGACCGAGGCGCAGCATCAGCGCCTCTCGCACGGGTTGCCGACGAGCGCGCCGTTCGAGAATCGGTACCGGCATGCCGACGGCAGTTATCGCTGGCTCGCGTGGGCGGTCTTTCCCGACGCCGCGCACGCGGTGGTCTACGGCACCGTGCGCGACGTGACGGAAGAGCACCGCACGGCGGAGATCGAGGCGCTGCACCGTGACGCGCTGGAGCACCTCGCACGGCGCGCGCCACTCAACGAGATCCTCACCGACCTGGTGCATTCCTCCGAAGTGCTGGTCCCGAACTCGCGGGGATCGATCCTGCTGGTGCGCGACGGACGCCTGCACACCGGCGCGGCGCCCGGGCTGCCCCCCGACTACGTCCGGGCGATCGAGCGGATGCCGATCGGCCCCTCGGCGGGTTCGTGCGGCACCGCCGCCTGGCGGGATGCGGTCGTGCTCACCTCGGACATCGCGCACGACCCGCTCTGGGAACAGTACCGCAGCCTGGCGATGCCGCATGGCCTGGTTGCCTGCTGGTCGGTGCCGTTTCACACGGCGGCCGGGGCGGTCGCGGGCACGGTGGCGATCTATCCCGATTCCTCCCGGGACCCGACGCCCGCGCAGCTCGCCGCGATGGAGACGATCGCGCGGCTCGCCTCGGTGGCCGTGGAGCACCGTCGCGTGGACGAGGAGCTGCGATTGCTGCAGGCCGCGGTCGAGAACCTCAACGACATGGTGATGGTCACCGATGCCGAGCCGGTCGACGAGCCGGGGCCGCAGATCCGCTTCGTCAATCGCGCCTTCGAGCGTGTCACCGGCTGGTCGCGCGGTGAGGTCCTGGGCCGCTCCCCCCGCTTCCTGCAAGGGGCGATGACCGACCGCGCGACCCTGGACCGCGTCAAGGCGGCATTGGCGAAATGGGAGCCGGTGCGCGTGGAACTCGAGAATGTCCGCCGCGACGGGACGCCGTTCTGGGTGGAGATGGACCTCTCGCCCGTGGCCGACGAGCGCGGCACATTCACGCACTGGGTGGCGGTGGACCGCGACATCACCGAGCGGCGCCACCTCGAGGAGCAGTTGCGCGAGTCGCAGAAGATGGAGGCGGTCGGACGGCTCGCCGGCGGGATCGCGCACGACTTCAACAACATGCTCACCGCGATCTCCGGCTTCGCCGAACTGCTCTCGCTCGACCTGCAGGATGCCACGACCGAGGCGCACTCACACCTGCAGGAGATCCGTCGTGCCGCCGCGCGCTCCGCCGAGCTGACGCGCAAGCTGCTGGCGTTCTCGCGCCGACAGCTCCTGCAGCCGCGCACCGTCGATCTCTCGGACATCGTGGACGAACTCAACACGCTGCTCGGCCGGATCGTCGGGGAGTCGATCCACCAGTCGCTTCGGCTGGCCACCGAGCCGGTCTGCGTCACCGTCGATCCCGGCCAGCTTGAGCAGGTGCTCCTGAACCTGGTGATCAACGCCAAGGAGGCGATGCCGAACGGTGGCTCGCTCCAGATCGAGACCGGCGTCGTGCAGCTCTCGCCCGAGTATGCCACGCAGCACATCGGCATCGAACCGGGCGAGTACGGCATGCTGGCAGTGACCGACACCGGCACCGGCATCACCCCGGAGGTGCGGGCACGGATCTTCGAGCCGTTCTTCACGACCAAGGCGGAGCAGGGTGGCACTGGCCTGGGGTTGTCGACCGTGATCGGCATCGTCACGCAGAGTGGCGGCCACATCGCGGTCGAGAGCGAACCGGGCGACGGGACGACGATGAAGGTCTACTTCCCGCTGGTGGTCGAGGCGCCGACGCCACCCGAGCCGAGGCCCGATGTCGCGGCCGACACCGGCTCGGGCACGATACTGCTGGTGGAGGATGAAGAGCTGCTGCGTTCGCTGGTGACCCGCATCTTCACGCGTGCCGGCTTCACCGTCCTCGCCGCGCCCGATGGCGAGACCGCGCTGCAACTGGTCGCCGACCACGCCGGGCCGCTCGACCTGCTGCTGACCGACGTCGTCTTGCCGGGGATGAATGGTCGCGAGGTGGCGGACGGTGTGAAGGCGCTGCGACCGGGCGTGCGCGTGCTCTTCATGTCCGGGTACACGGAGGACGCCATCGTGCATCATGGCGTCCTCGACGAGGGGATCGAATTTCTGGAGAAGCCGTTCACCCGGCAGGACCTGCTGGCCCGGGTGACCGCGATCCTCGCGACGCGCTGAGGGTCAGTGCAGCTCGCCGCGGCGCCGCCTGGCGGCGTCGTCGAGGAAGCGTCGTTCGTCGGCGGTGAGCGACTCGATGCCGGCGGCGCTGATCTTGTCGAGCAGCCGATCCATTTCCATCCGCTCATCCAGCACGGGATCGCGCACCGGCGCCGTCGGTGCCCGCTCCGGCATCCGCTCGCGCCGTGGTGCGGTGCCGCCGCTCCCGTGCTCCGACGCCGGCGCCGCCACCGGCACGCGCGCGCGCGGGGGGGCGACATGGGGCGGCTCGAACGACTTCCCGCCGCCCTGCACCACGAAGAAGAGCCAGCCGCAGAGCACGCCGCCCAAGTGAGCGACGTGCGCCACGCCGTCGCTCCCCATCAGCGCGCCGAAGACGTCGAGGCCCGCCATGATCGCCACCAGCGTCCGCGCCTTGATCGGCATCGGCAACGGGAAGACGTAGAGCTTGGCGTCGGGGTGGAACTTCGCGAACGCGAACGCCACGCCGAGCACCGCGCCCGAGGCGCCGATGAAGGGGTAGATGAACGACGGCGCCACGGTCCAGAGCAGCAGCGAGGTGATCGCCGCGCCGAGGCCGCAGTAGAGGTAATAGAAGAGGAACGCGGAGCTGCCGAGGCGGCGCTCGACCGGCGGGCCGAAGACAAACAGCGCGATGGAGTTGCCGACCAGGTGAAGGAGCCCGCCGTGCACGAACATGTAGGTGACGAACGTCCAGGGCCGCCCCAGCGCGCGCGCCGGATCGAAGGTCACCAGGTCGAGCAGCGCCTCCGACGGAAAGAGCGTCTGCTGCAACAGCAACACCACCGCGTTGATCGCGATCAGGCGACCAACCCAGGGGGTGATGCGGTCCTGCAGGGATGCGCTCATCTATTGCTTCCTGGGTCCCGAGTCTTGAGTCCTGAGTCCTGAGTCGTGAGAGGAGTTGCCCCGCAGGCCACTCACGACTCAGGACTCACGACTCACAACTACGACAAATCGCCTCACACAGTTCCGCAAACCCGATCCCCACGGCCCTCGCCGACTGCGGCAACAGCGACGTCGCGGTCATCCCCGGCAGGGTGTTCGCCTCGAGGCAGAAGAGGCGACCGTCCGCGGTCAGGCGGAAGTCGACCCGGGAGTACCCCCGCAGTTTCAGTGCCTGATGGGCCAGGAGGCCGAGGCGCTGGGCCTCGCGGGTCACTGCCTCTGGAATATCGGCCGGAAAGATCTCCTCCGACATCCCCGGGGTGTACTTGCACTCGTAGTCGAACAGCTCGTGCCTCGGGATGATCTCGCCGACGGCGAGCGCCTGGTCGCCCAGGATCCCCACCGTGAGCTCGCGACCGGGGACGAACGTCTCGAGCATGACCTCGTCGTCGTGCCTGGCCGCCTCCGCAATGGCGGGGACGAGTTGGGCCACCTCGCGCACCACGGTCAGCCCGACCGTCGACCCCTGCTTGCTCGGCTTGACCACCAGCGGGAGGCCGAGGGAGGCGACCGCCTCGTCGAGGTCGGTCGGGACCATCCGCCACGCCGCCGTCGGGACGCCGGCCGTCTCGAAGAGCCGCTTGGAGACGTCCTTGTCCATCGCCAGTCCCGACGCGAGCGGGCCGGAACCGGTGTACCGGATCCCGGCGACTTCAAGCAGGTGCTGGATGGTGCCGTCCTCGCCGCGCCCGCCGTGAAGTGCCAGAAAGACGACATCGGCCTCGCGAATGAGCGGCTCGTCGAGCAGGCCGGCGAACAGCACCCGGCGCTCCTCCACCTCGAGGGCCCGGACATCGGGCGGCTCCGTCCCGACCCGTCCGCCGAGCACGCGCGCCTCGGCGGTCGCATCGAGGACACCCTCGACGGTATCGGCGACGTGGACGATGTGCCCGGCCGAACGCAGCGCGGTCACCACCTGCGAGGCCGAGGCGATGGCGACGTCACGTTCGGCCGAGGAACCGCCGGTGAGGACGAGAATGCGCAGTGGAGAAGCGGTCATCGCTGGATTGTACCCCGACAACGGAGATTTGACCAACCAGCGAGGACCGCGTCGATCGGTGACCTCAGCGCTCAAAGAACGGCGGCGGTTCGATGCCCAGGGAGCGGAGGTAGACGTACCCCTGCGCACGATGGTGGATCTCGTTGTCGATGCCGTAGAGCAGCAGGTAATAGACCGATCCGGGATACTGGCCGAAGGCGACCTGATGCTCCTGGAACCGCTCGATCGGAATCTGCGGGAAGAAGGCGTCGAGCGTGGCGGTGTCCGCGTCCCAGTGGGCGAGCAGGTCGGCCTTGGTCGGCTGGCCCTCGACCGTCGACCCGACCCACTCTCCGGTGACGATCCCCTTCAGCATCGGAGCGCCGATCATCAGCATCTCCAGCACCAGGGCGCCGAAGGGGCGCATGCCGCCGACGGAGAAGCTCCAGAGCTGCTCCTCGGGAAACGCCTCGATGACGCGCCGGGTGAGCCGGCGGTGACCCTGCCAGTGCTCGAGGAACTGGTCAGGGGTGATCAACTGGGGTGCGGACATGGTCAGGCCTCGGTCGGGAAGGGTGACACTTCGGTGTTTCTTCGGTCAGGGAAATCTTACGGCCAGAACCGGAGACGCGCAACCGGGGCGGGGAAGCCCTGAGTATGTTGCCTCCCGACACTCATCCACCGAGGCCACCGTGCGCATCGTGAAGGGAAAATTCACCGGTCGCCACCTGACCTCGCCCGCCGACCAACGGGTCCGCCCGACCAAGGAAGCGGTGCGCGACGCGTTGCTCACGATGCTCGAGCCGGAATTGAAGGGAATGCGGGTCCTCGATCTCTTCGCGGGGACCGGCGCGCTCGGCCTCGAGGCGATCTCGCGCGGCGCGAAGAGCTGCGACTTCGTGGAGTTCCGCCCGGCGTCGCTGCACGCGCTCAAGGCGAACGTCGCTGCGCTCCACCTCCTCGAGCGCACGCGGATCTTCACGAAGGACGCGGTGCCCTGGACGGCGATGCTCGAGGCCGATCGCTACGACCTCGCCTTCGTCGACCCGCCGTATGGTTCGAAGGTGCTCGATCGGGTCCTCGAGATGTGGCGCGCCAAGCCGTTCGCGCGGCTGCTCGCCGTCGAACACGCGACGAGCCACGCGATTCCGAACGGAGCGCGGCGGAAGGTGTTTGGGGATTGTACCGTGACGATTTACAAGAGCCCGAGAAGCGAGAAGCGAGAAGCGAGAAGCGAGGAGTAGCGTTGGGATCTTCCCGCCGGTCCTCGCTTCTCGCTTCTCGCTTCTCGACTACCTGCCGATCATCAACTGCAACACATCATACCGACTCACGATCCCCACCAGCGTGCTGCCGTCGCGGACGAGCGCGGCGGGCGATTCGCGCGTGAGCATCGGCGCGAGGCGATCGACCGGAAGCGAGAGCTCGACCTCGGGGTAGGGCTCTTCCATCACTTCGCGGACCGGGCGGTCGAGCAGCGTCGGCTGCTCGAGGGCCTGGGTCATCAGCGTCCCTTCGTTGAGCGCGCCGATGCAGCGGCCGTCCTCGATCACCGGGATCTGCGACACGTCCCAGGTGTGCATCAGGTTCACCGCCTGGCGCACCTGCGCCGAGGGGGCGAGCTGCACGAGGGTCGGATGGGAGCCGCCGCGCTTCGCGAGGAGGTCGCCGACGGTCGGCTTCACCGTCTCGAGCAGCTGGTTCTCCTGCAGCCACTCGTCGTTGAAGACCTTGCTCAGGTAGCGCTCGCCGGTGTCGCAGAGGATCGTGACGATGCAGGCGTTGGGATCGTTGAGCTCGCGACCGAGCTGCAGCGAGAGGTGCACGTTCACGCCGGCCGACCCGCCGACGAGGATCCCCTCCTCGCGCGCGAGGCGGCGCGCCATCGCCATCGCGTCGCGGTCGCTGCACTGCCGGAACTCGTCGATCAGGTCCCACCACACCGTCGTCGGCGCCTTGTCGCCGCCGATCCCCTCGACCTTGTACGGCGCGCCGTCGGTGCCGATGCTGCGCGTGCGATGGTAGCCGCTGTAGAGTGAGCCGACCGGATCGCCGGCGATGATGCGAATGGCGGGGTTCTGCTCCTTGAGATACTTGGCGATGCCGCTCACCGTGCCGCCGGTCCCCGCGCCCGCCACCACGTGCGTCACCTTGCCGCCGGTCTGCGCCCAGATCTCGGGACCGGTCGTGGCGTAGTGGGCCTCGGGATTGACCTGGTTGTAGAACTGGTTGGCGAGCACCGCCCCCGGCGTGTCGTGGGTGATCTGCTTCGCCTTCATCACGTAGTTCTCGGGATGGTCGGGCGGCACCGCCGTCGGCGTGATCACCACCTCGGCGCCATACGCCTTGAGCAACCGCACCTTCTCCTGCGACATCTTGTCCGGCATCGTGAAGATGCAGCGGTACCCCTTCAGCGCGGCCGCGACGGCGAGGCCGACACCGGTGTTGCCGCTGGTCCCCTCGACGATCGTCCCGCCCGGCTTCAGGGTGCCGTCCCGCTCCGCCGCCTCGATGATCGCCAACCCGATCCGGTCCTTCACCGAGCCACCCGGATTGACGTATTCCGCCTTGCCGAAGACGGGAGTGCGGACATCGCGGCCGACACGTCCCAGGCGAATCAGGGGCGTCTGGCCGATGGTGTCGAGGACGGTGTCGTAGGGGAAGGGATGGGGTGTGTGCATGGGGGAAGTGTACAGCGAACGGCGAGCCGCGAACAGAGATCTGGGATCCGTGGGCGGCGCGCTGGTGTCCCCGTGCGTAAGGGCGACGCATGCGTCGCCCTCCACACCTCTCGCGATCCTCGGGCAGGGCGACGCATGCGTCGCCCCTACACGCCTCACGTAAAGATCGTTGCCCGCACCGGAATCGCGCTGTCGGTCGTGGTGCCGTTGCCGAGCTGGCCGGAACCGTTCTTCCCCCAGCAGTAGACGTCCACGCCGACCCGACCACAGGCGTGCTCGCCGCCGACGTCGATCTCGCTGAAGACGCGCCCACCCGGGATGAGTTGCGGGGTGGTGGCGTTCCCCATGAAGGCACCCCAGCACCACGCTTCTCCGGCGGCGGTCAGGCCGCAGACGCCACCCCGACCCCCGCCGAGCCGGACGAAGCGCTGCGCGGTCACGACGGCGACGGGTGCGCTCCGATTGGTGGTGGTGCCATCTCCCAGTTGACCGCCATCGTTCTGTCCCCAGCAGAACACGGTGCCGTCACTCTTTCGACCACAATGCGACTGATCACCACCGGTGATTTCGGCGAACTGATGCCCGCCGCTCACCAGCGTCGGGGCGAAGACGTTGCCGCCGGTCGTTCCGTTCCCGATCGCCCCCGAGAGGTTCGACCCCCAGCACCACGTGGCACCCGCTGCGGTCAGCCCGCAGGTACTGAAGGCCGTCACCGAGAGCGAGGCGAAGGTCAGCCCGGGGGCCGCGGCGACCGGCGTCAGCTGATTGGCAGCGACACCATTGCCCAGTTCGCCACTGCCGCCCTGCCCCCAGCACCACGCCGCACCGGACCCCTCCAGCGCGCAGGCAGCGCCGCCCCATCCAAGGAACATTCGCGTGAAGGTCTTGCCCCCGCTGACGGCCACGGGCGTGAGCTGATCGGTGGTGCCGCCGTTGCCGATCGCTCCCTGGGCTCCGCGTCCCCAACACCACGGCGCCCCGGCCGCGGTCAGCGCGCATGTGAAGAAGTTGCCGACGTACACCTTCGCGAACGCGAAGGCGCCGACGAGTTGCAGTGGGGTGAGCTGCGTGGCGACGACTGCGTTGCGGCCCAGCTGGCCGAATTGTCCCTCTCCGGAGCAGAAGACGATCGTGCCGGTGCCCTGGAACAACTGGCAGCTGTGAAATGACTCTGCGCCGAAGGTGTCCGTGGTGAGGGCCACCGGCGGCGGCGTGATGGTGACCTGCGCCGTGCCGCTCTTCCCTTCGCTGGTGGCGGTGATGGTGACCGGGCCCCCTGCGGTGACACCGGTCACCACGCCGGCCTGTGAGACGGTCGCCACCAAGGCATTGCTGGTGCCCCACACCACCGCTCGGCCAGTGAGGACGGCATTGCCGGCGTCACGAAGCGTCGCGGTGAAGGTCGTCGTCGAGCCGATGGCGATCGATGCAGCGCCGCCCGAGAGAACCACGGAATTCACCGGCGCCGGCAGTGGGGCGGAAACGGTGATCTGTGCCGTGCCGCTCTTCCCCTCGCTGGTGGCCGTGATCGTGATCGGGCCGCCCGAGGTGATCGCGGTGACCACGCCGCTGCCGGACACCGTCGCCACCGCCTCGTTGCTGCTCTGCCAGGTGACCGTGCGGTCGGTGAGGACCGCGTTTGATGCATCACGAACCGACGCGGTCAGTGCCTGGTTGCCGCCGATCGCGAGCGTGGCCGTCGCCGGCGTCAGGGACACCGTGGACACCGCCGGGGGCGGCGGGGGCGGGGTGATCGGATTGGAGGAGGGGCTGCTGCAGCCGGCGAGGATGGCGGCGAGCACGAGGAACGGGGTGATGCGCATCGGGCAGGTCCTGGAGAGGGGTCTGCCTGGTCATGCGCATGCCGGTCGCCGTTCAGCTCATTGGTTGGTCTTGAGCGAATCCGGCAACCGGAACCGGATCGGCACCTGGATCGGCGCCGCCACCGCGGTGTCGTTGCGGGTCGCGGGGTGGAACTTGAGCCCCGGAGCGGCCTCCATCGCGGCGGCGTCGAACTCGGGGTGCCCGCTGGAGGTCGCGATCCGCGTCGAGTCGCGGATCACCGCGCCCGAGGAATCGACCACGAGGTAGAGGAGGACTTCCCCCTCGACCTTCTTGGTGAAGAGCTCGGGCGGATACGGGATCTCGGGACCGCCGGCAATCGGGCGGGCCGCCCGGAGCGCCGCCGCCGGCGGGTCGCCACCGCACGCCCCGCTCCCGAGGAGGAGGGTCACGGCGAGAGCAGCAATCGATCGGCGCATGGGCAGCATTCCGGTAATGTAAGCGATCATGAGGCGAGGCAATTCACCCGCTCCGCAGTCGGTGACGGGCGACCTTGGCTCGATTGCCACACCCCTGCATGTCGCACCAACGACGCGAGCGGTTTCGCGAGGCGTCGAAGAAGAGACGACCACACCCATCACAGCACTTGAGCCGGACCAGGTCCGCTCCCGCCAGCAGCAACGCCGCCGACCAGGCCACCGGCCAGAGCACCCGCTCGACATCCTCCGCCGGCCCGATCCACCCCCAGCCATACCCCCGAACCGCCGGAAGGACCCCCCGGTGATTCTGCCCCTGGGAAAGGATGCGGTTGAGCCGCGCGAGGTCGCGTTCCGCTGCCCCCTCGCCCAACGCCTCGGCCCGCAACAGCCGGTGGAGCACGACCCGAAAACGGGCGGCCGCACGCATCGCCGCCGGGTTATCCACGGCCTCCGGGAGCTCGGCGCCGTTGGCGAAGTCGATGCATGGAACGCCACCGAAGGCTTGCTGGGATTGGGGCATGTAACCAACATACTACGGAATGGTGGTTACCGCGAGAAGCGAGAAGCGTGGCCCGGCGTTGAGATCTCCCCGCACGACCGCGCTTCTCGCTTCTCGCTTCTCGATCCCCGTTAGATCTCCGCTTTCAGTTTGGCCAACTCCTGCAACGCCTCCATCGGCGTCATCTGGTTCGGGTCCAGCGCCCGGAGCCGTTCGGTCAGCTCGGCGGCGCGGCGCTGTGCCGGGGTGGGGGCTGGCGCTTCCGGGGGGCTGCGTACGGGCGGCGCATGCGTCGCCCCCACCAGCCGGCCCCTTCGCCCGATGCTCGCCCGACGACGAAATCCCCGCCTGGAGGAGGTCGAAGAGCGAGGGCTGGGTCGGGTCAGGGTCGCCTGGCGGGGCGCCCTCGACGACGCGATGGTCGGTCTCGAGGATACCGAGGACCTCCTTGGCGCGGCCGACCACGCCGCTGGGGAGGCCGGCGAGCTGCGCCACGTGGATCCCGTAGGAGCGGTCGGTCCCCCCGGCTTCGAGCCGGTGGAGGAAGACGATCCCGTCGCCCGACTCCCGGACCGCGACGTTGCAGTTCCGGGCGTGGGCCAGCTGCTCGGGGAGCTGCATCAGCTCGTGGTAGTGGGTGGCAAACATCGTCCGGCAGCCGATCCGATCGTGCAGGTACTCGGTGACCGCCCAGGCGATCGCCACGCCGTCGTAGGTCGAGGTCCCTCGGCCGATCTCGTCGAGCAGGACCAGCGACCGCGCGGTCGCGTTGTGGAGGATCGCCGAGGTCTCGGACATCTCGACCATGAAGGTGGACTGGCCGCGGGCGAGGTTGTCGGAGGCGCCGACCCGGGTAAAGAGGCGGTCGACCACGCCCACCCAGGCCTCGCGGCAGGGGACGAAGCTCCCCATCTGCGCGAGGACGACGTTCAGCCCGATCTGGCGCAGGATGGTGCTCTTGCCGGCCATGTTCGGGCCGGTGACCAGGTGCACCCGCTCGACCTCGTCGAAGTGCACGTCGTTCGGGACGAAGCGCTCGCGCGGCATCATCCGCTCGATCACCGGGTGGCGCGAGCCGCGCAGCGTCAGGCCGTAGCCGTCGTGGACCACCGGCCGGACGTAGCGCTCGTTGACGGCGGTGTCGGCCAGTGACGCGAGCACGTCGAGCCGCGCGAGGAGGCGCGCCGTTCCCTGCACCCGGGTGATCGCGGTGCCGACGAGGTCGCGCAGCGCCCCGAACAGCGCCCCCTCGCGCTCGCCGATCCGCTCCTCCGCGCCGAGCACCTTCGCCTCGTAGTCCTTCAACTCCGGCGTGACATAGCGCTCGGCGTTGGCGAGCGTCTGCCGCCGTTCGTAATCCTCGGGCACCGCGCCGCTGTTGGCGTGCGTGACCTCGAGGAAGTAGCCGAAGACCTTGTTGAAGCCGACCTTGAGCGACGAGATCCCGGTGCGGTCGCGTTCGCGCTGCTGAATGGAGGCGAGCGCCTGCTTCCCGTTGTCGCGCAGGTCGCGCAGCTCGTCGAGCTCGGCGTCGTACCCCTGGGCGATCACGCCGCCATCGGCGAGCGTGACTGGCGGCCGCTCCACCAGGCCGCGCGCCAGTTCGGCGGCGAGATCCTCGAGGCGGTCGAACTGTTCGGCGGTGTGCTCCAGCAACCGGGCCACGCGATCGGTGCCCGGCACGGTGCGCAGGGCGAGCATCGCGACCGATTCGCCCACCTGCGGCAGCGCCAGGAAGGAATCGCGCAGCGCGCCGAGTTCGCGCGGGGTGACGCGGCCCGCCGCCGCGCGGGCCGCGAGTCGTTCGACGTCGCGCACGCCGTCGAGCGCGGCGCGGAGCGTGGCGCGCGCACTGCCGGCCTCGACCAGTGCGGCGACCGCGTCGAGGCGCGCCTCGATCCGCACCGGATCGCGGAGCGGCGAGAGCACCCACTGGCGCAGCAGGCGCGCGCCCATCGGCGTCTGGGTGCGGTCGAGCGTCTCGACGAGCGTGACGCCCTTCGCACCGGCGCGGAGCGGCTCGACCAGCTCGAGGTTGCGGCGCGTCATCTCGTCGAGCCAGCAGAGCTCATCGGGGCGGCGCACGTCGGGCCGCGCGAGCTGCGGCAATCCTTGCGGCTGCAGCTCGAGCGCGTAGCGGAGCAGGGCACCACCGGCGCCGACCGCGGCTGCATCGTCGGTCGCGATGCCGAGCGCGTCGAGCGACGCGATCGCGAGGCGACGGCTCAACTCCTCGGCGGCGAGGGCCGGATCGAACTCCCAGCGCTCGCGTTCGGTGCGGAGCACCTCCGGCTCGAGTGCCACGTCACTCTCGCGCGGCACCACCACTTCGGCGGGGGAGAGTCGACCGAGTGCCTCGGCGAGGCCATCGGCGGCGACCGTCTCGAGAATGAACTCGCCGGTGGTCAGGTCGAGCGCAGCGACGCCGACCGCCTCGCCTGCGCCGCGCGGTGCCACGGCCACCAGCCAGTTGTTGCGCGATCCAGGCGTCCACTCCTCGTCGAGGAACGCGCCGGGCGTCACCGTCTCGACGACGGCGCGCTTGACGATCCCCTTGGCAAACTTCGGATCCTCGACCTGCTCGCACACCGCCACGCGGAAGCCCGCCGCGATGAACTGCCGCAGGTACCCCGCCGCCGCCTTCACCGGCACGCCGGCCAGCGGCACGCCATCCCCACGCGACGTCAGCGTGATGTTGAGCACGCGCGCGGCCACCTGCGCGTCCTCGAAGAACATCTCGTAGAAGTCGCCCATCCGGAAGAAGAGGATCGCGTCGGGATGACGCGCCTTGATCTCGCGGTACTGGATGAGGAGGGGGGAGTCGGTCAATCAGATCTCAACGATGGGGAGTTTGGTACTGGGGTGCACGGTGGTACGTGACAGGTGAAACGTGAAAGGTGAAACGTGCGTCGCCTGAATTGAACCGTCTCACGTTTTACGTCTCACCTTTCACCTTTCACCGCTACGGAGCTTTGACCACAAACGGCGCTCCACCCACCGCCGCCTTGAGCTTCCCCACCGCCGCGACGGCCGCCTCGCGCGTCGCGAAGGGTCCGGCCTGCAGCTTGGTGAGATTCCCCGGGCCGGCGACGCGATAGACCATGTAGCCCGCCTTCTCGATCTGCTGCGAAGCGCGGCGAATCGAGGCGGGGTCGCTGATGGCGGCGACCTGCACGCGCCACGGCGAGGCGGTGGCCTTCCCGGTCGTGGCCGCGGGCGCGGACGGCGGGGTGATCGTCGTGGTCGGCGGCGTGACGGTCGGGTTCTTCGGCGGCATCACCTCGGGGCGCTTGAGACTGTCGCCCTTGGGGAGCGCCGCGAGACGCGCCAACTCGTCCGGCGTGCAGCGCTGCTTGGCGTACTCGAGCTGGTTCTTGAGCTCGAGGTCCGAGCCGACCTGCTGCAGCCCGCGCGTGAGCCAGTCGCACGCGAGCGCGCCGTCGCGCCGTTCGAAGGCGGCGCGCGCGCCGAAGAGCGCGGCGACTGGAATCACTGCCGACTCCGGGAAGTCGGTGAAGATCCGCTTGACGCGGAGCACGGCGCTCTCGCTGTTGCCGCTGCCGTAATCGAGCTGGGCCAGCCGCAGCGTCGCCTTGTCCGCCCACGGCGAGTCGGCGTGGTCCACCGAGATGCGGGCGTACTGCAGTCGCGCCTCGCCGAGCGTCTTCGCGACCGCCGCCGAGGTGTAGAGCGCCTCGGCGAAGGCGGCGTCGGTCGGCTTGGTCTGCGCCAGGATCCTGGCGATCACCGCGCGCGCGGAATCACCATACCCCTCCTGCGCCAGGCGGGTGATCTCGACGAAGCGCGGCGTGGTCGGCGGCAGGGGGGCCTGGGCAGCCATCGGGGCTGCGACCGCGACGGCGAACATCACCATTACGCTACGCATCACGCCGCCTTCCGCGCGCGCGAGGTGGCCAGGGTCAAGACGAGATCGGTCACGATCCCTCCTTCATCGGAAATCGTGGTGTTCTTGAGGGCGGCATCGGCCGCGAGGGTCGCGGCGATCGCCGCGCGGAGGCGGGGTAGCGACCAGCGACCCACCACCTCGCCCACCAAGGAGGCAAACGGAGGATAACTCCCCACTGGCGGTCGCATCCGGAAGGCGAAGCTCTTGACCTGCTCCGCCAGCGCACGGTCGCGGATCTTCTTCGCCTCGGCGGTGCAGCGCCCCCAGCGGAGCATCAACAGCGAGGTGCCGAGGAGTGTCACGAGTCGGACGCCGGAGACACCGCTCAACGCCAGGACCTGCGGCACAAGGGAGATCGCGCGGGCGGTGTCGTCGCGCAGGACGGCGTCCCGCCAATCCTCCATGGTCTCACCGAAGCGGATCCCCACCAGCGACCCGACCGTCTCGCGATCGATCGGCCCGGTCATCTGCAGCGAGGAGAGCTTGGCCACCTCGGCCGTCAGCGTTCCGAGGTCGCCCCCGGTGGCCCGGAGCAGGTGCTCGAGGGCGTCCGGGGCCAGCGTGATCCCCGCGCCCTGCAGGCGGTCCTCCAGCCAGGCGTCCAGCGCCTCGCCGAGGAGCGCCTTGCAGTCGATCACGGTGCAATGGGCGGCGAGGTCGGCATCGGGGTCGTCGTCGTTCCCCTGCACGAAGATCAGCACCGTTTCGGGCGCCTGCTTTTCGAGGTAGCGGACCGCCGGCTGCTTCCCCTTGCTCTTCCGCTTCCACGACTCGATGTCGCGCACCACCACCACCCGGATCTCGGCCATCATCGGCAGCGTGCTGCAGGCCGAGGCGAGCTCGTCCGGCTCGAGCTGGGAGGCGGAGAGGTAGTCGAGGTTGAAGTCGCGGAGGCCGGGGTCGAGGGCCCGATCGAGCAGGGCCGCCAGCGCCTCGTCCTTCAGGATCGGCTCGCTCCCGGCCAGGTAGAACGCCCCCCGCGGCGGGGTCTTGGCAAGGGCGCGCTGGAGCTGGGGAAGGGAGAGGACGGGCATGGGGGAATGATAAGCGGCGGAGAGCAGGGGGTGAAACGTCAAACGTGAAACGGTCGCTGCCCGCAGGCTCCCGTTTCACGTCTCACCTTTCACGAGCCCTTTCGGCGTGTCGTTACCGAATCGGCCTCACATTGAACCTCGCACTCAGCGCATCCACCAATCCATCCGACGGTTCGATCTCGCTGACGCGCAACAACTCCACGCCGATCTGCAGCGCGCGATTGTGCGAGCGGCACTGCCCGCACGCTCCCGCGTGCTCACGCATGCGATGCGCAAGCTCGGGATCGTTGCCGTCCCGAAAATCGGAGTAGTAGCGGCCGAACTCTCGGCAGTTCATGTCTGGAGGGACTCCTGCGCTGCAAGGAGATGGGGAGATAGTACGCTGGGAAAGGGATGTGCGATAGGGGGGGCTGTCAGTCAATTCCGACCACAAAAATCCCCGATGTCAACGGACTTTGACACCGGGGATGAGAAATGGTTCCGAGTGGTCGCGCTCCTCAGTCCAGGAAGGGTGCGATCATCTGCTGGAACGACGTGCGCGCCCGATTCAGGCGGCTCTTCACCGTACCGAGGTTGGTGTTGGTGACCTCGGCGATGTCCTCGTAACTCTTCCCCTCGAGCTCGCGGAGGACGAACACCACCCGGTGGTGCGGCGTCAGTCGGGCGACGGTCGCCTCGACCAGTTCGCGGAGGTGGCGATTGGCAAAGAGATCATCGGGACGCGAGCGGGAATCTTCGAACTCGAGAGTCCGACCCTCGTGCTCACCAGGCGCGCGCGCCGACTCGTGGAAGACCAGCGGCGAACGCGCGCGGTTCCGCAACTCGTTCTTCGCGAGATTCGATCCGATGGTGTAGAGCCAGGTGGAGAACTTCCGGCTCTGGTCGAAGCGGTGCAGGTGACGGTGCACCCGGACGAACGCCTCCTGGACCAGATCCTCCGCCCGCTCGCGATCGCCGATCATCCGGAAGATGAAGTTCAGGAGCCGCGTCTGGTACCGGCGCACCAGCTCGCCGAAGGCCCGCTCGTCGCCCGCGAGGTGGGCGGCCACCAGACGGGAATTCTCGACGTTGGCGGCATCCGATGCCGGCGAGGCGACCATCGTCGGCCGATCGCTGAGCGCGGCGTCGGCGCCGGGTATGTCGAATTGCGGGAACGTCATCGCGGTCATGGAGACATCCTTCGTTGAAGGGTCGCCACGAGAAGCTACCGCGCTTTTTCAGTTTGTCAAACGTTATCTCATAAAAGATTGGACAAAGAGGATCGCATTCAACGACTTGGTGTCGGTTATGGTTCCACTCTGCACCATTTGCAGGACCGTCGACCACCGCGTCGGGTGCAGATCGAGCACCTCATCCGCCTCCAGGGCGCTCGCCCCGGGGGTCAACCCGCTCGCCAGGAAGAGGTGGATCACCTCGTCGGTGAAGCCCGGGGTGGTCCAGATCGAGGTGAGCCGCTCGATATGGCTGGCCTGATAGCCGGTCTCCTCCTGCAGTTCACGCCGCGCCGTCGTCTCCGGCGCCTCGTCGCCGTCGCGCCGCCCCGCCGGAATCTCCCAGAGGAAGTCGCCGGTGGCGTGGCGAAACTGCCGGATGAGCAGCACGCGCGGATCCGGATCGTCGACCGGATCGAGAAACGGCAGCACCGCCGACGCACCGGGATGCCGCAGCATCTCGAGCTCGCCGACGTTGCCGTTGGGAAAGCGGACCGTATCGACGTCGAGGGAGACGATGCGGCCGGAGTAGATGCGGCGGGTGGAGAGGAGGGTCATGGCGAGTCGTGAGTCCTGAGTCGTGAGTCCTGAGGGTGCCACGAAAGAGGCCCCCGAGTATACCGCCTCGGAGGCCTCTCACGACTCAGGACTCACGACTCACGACTACTGGTCGTACGTCTGCACCTCCACCGGCCCCAACCCCAGCTTCTCCACCTTCGCGCGGATCTTCGCCAGGTCGCCGACGATCACGACCGTCATCTCGGCGGGGTTCAGGCGCAGCTTGGCCATCCGGTGCACGTCGGCCGCGGTGACGGCGTTGATCCGCGCGAGTTCGGCAGGGATCGTCGCCAGCGGCAACCGGAAGAGGAGCGCGGTGCTCATCGCGCCGGCCACCTGGCCAGCCGTCTCGTAGTCCGAGAGCGACCCGAGCACGAGGTAGTTCCGCGCGCGGGCGAGCTCGACGTCGGTGACGCCCTTGTCCCGCATCGCGGCGATCTCGCGGAAGATCACCACCAGCGACGAGTCGGTCACGTCGGTGCGGACGTCGCTCGAGATGATGAACGGCCCGGCGACCGGCGCGAACGAGAAGTTCGACCCGGCGCCGTAGGTGTAGCCGAGCTGCTCGCGGAGCAGGTCGTTGAGGCGCGACGAGAACGACCCGCCGAGGATGGTGTTCATCACCACGGCCGCGGGATAGTCGGGATCGGTGCGCGACATTCCGGGCCCGCCGATCATGATGACCGATTGCGCGGCGTCGGGCTTGTCGACCAGGATCACGCGCGACTTCCACTGCGTCGGCCCCGGCACGTCGCGCGCCGGCACCGAGGAGAGGATCACCGACGGCGCCTTCCACCCGCTGAAGTGCTTCGCGGCCCAGCTCACCGCCTCCTGCAGCGTGACGTCGCCGCTCAGCACCAGCGTCGTGCGGCGCGGATCGGCCGCGGTGTTCCACCAGGCACGGACCGCCACCGAGTCGAACTGGCTGACCGACGCGGAGTCGCCGTTGATGTTGCCGTGATACGGATGCGACGCCGGAAAGAGGTTCCGGTAGAAGACCTTGCTCGCCACGGCGCGCGGCGAGTCCTTGGCGCTGATGAAGCCCGCCAGGCGCAGCGAGCGCTGCCGGTTGATGTCGACGCTCGAGAAGGTCGGCTTCAGCAGCATCGTCGCCATCAGCTGGAAGCCGCGATCGACCGCGCGCTTCGGCACCGAGAGCGAGAGCGTGACGTTCTCGTAGCTCGCCCCGGCCCGCAGCGAGGCGCCGATGAAGTCGATCTCCTCGGACAACTGCAGCGCGGTCATCCCACCGGCGCCCTCACCGAGCAGCCCGGCGGTGAAGGTGGCGAGCCCGGGCGTGGTGCCGCGGAGCCGTGCCCCGCCGTTGATGATCAGTCGCGCCTCGACCAGCGGCACTTCCGCATTCCGCGCGACCTGGATCTTGAGGCCGTTCGGCAGCGAGGCGGTCTGCACCACCGGGACCGAAAGCTTCGGCGCCGGGCCGAGCGCGGGCGCGGTGGTGACCTGCGCTGACAACGGCGTCGCGGTCATTGCGACGGCCGCGCCCATCCCAACCGCGGCCGTCAGGCCGCGGACCCACCCATGCATCGGGATCACGGCGTCACCCCCCGCGGTTCCGCCGCGAGTTCACGCTTCCCCATCGGGACCACGGAGACGATCGCCCGCGGTCCGGTGAGGTACTGCTTGACGACGCGCTGCACGTCGGCGGGCGTCACGGCGCGCAACCGGTCGAGGTCGCGCTGGAAGGCATCGGGCACGCCCACCTCGAAGTAGTACTGGTTCAACTGGTCGGCCTTCCCGTCCACCGTCTGGGTGGACCGAAGGAAGGCGGCCTCGAGTGCATTCTTGGCCTGTTCCATCTCGCGGGCCGACGGCGGCGCCTCACCGAGCCGGCGCAGCTCCTCGTCCACGGCGCGCTGCACCGGACCGATCGGCTTCCCCGGCTTGGGGCGGGCGACGATGTCGAAGTCGCCATCGTAGCGCCGATGGTCGGGCGACGCCATGACCATCGTGGCCGACTGCTCGTCATACACCAGCCGCTTGGTGAGGCGGGCGTTCTTCGAGCCGGTAAGGATCATCCGCGCCACCTGCAGCGCGGCATCGTCACGGTCCCACGCCTTCACGGTCGGGAAGACGTACTCGAGCTGCGCCACCTGCACCCGGTCCTCAAGAACCAGCGCGGTGTCCTTCGTCATCTTCGGCCGCGTCGGGTTGATGGCGGTGATCGCGGGGCCGCGCGGGATCGCGCTGAAGTAGTGCTTCACCAGCGCGAGCACCGAGTCGTGCTTGACGGCGCCGGCGACGGTGATCACCGCGTTGTTCGGCGCGTACCAGGTGCGGAAGAAGTCCTTCACGTCCGCGACCGAGGCCGCCGAGAGGTCGATCATCGACCCGATCACCGGCCACGAATAGGGATGGCCGGCCGGGTAGAGCATCCGCGGCAGGTGATCGGCCACCATGCCGTAGGGCTGGTTCTCGTAGCTCTGCCGACGCTCGTTCTTCACGATGTCGCGCTGGGCATCGACCTTCGCCGAGTCCATCGTCGGCAGCAGCCATCCCATGCGGTCGGCCTCGAGCCAGAGCATCAGCGGCAGCGCCGAGACCGGTCCCGACTCGTAGTAGTTGGTCCGGTCTTCAGTGGTCGAGCCGTTGTTGTTGGCGCCGGCGGCCTCGAGGAGGCGGTCGAACATCGGATACACGGCGTTCTGCGAGCCCATGAACATCAGGTGCTCGAAGAGGTGCGCGAAGCCGGTGCGGCCGACCTTCTCCGACCCGGAGCCGGTATGGTACCAGACGTTGACGCTGACGATCGGCGTGGACGGATCCTCATGCACGATCAGCCGGAGGCCGTTCGGCAGGGTGTCCACGGTGGCGGGGACCTTCAGCCCCTGCGCCGAGAGCGGAGCGGCGCCGAGCAGGAGCGCCAAGGCAAACAAGCGGGTGCGCAAGCGGAAACCTCCGTGAAAAGAATCGATCATCGATGATCGATCATCGATGACCGATGGCCCCATGCCACTACAAACTGAACTTCTCCCCATGACTCGGAATCATCACTTCTCGTACGCCCTCCTCCTCGAGGAGTTTCTTCATCCCGGCGAGTGATTCCGGCTCGCCGTGGACGCAGAAGGCACGCTGGATCGGGCCGCCCAGGTTGCGCACCCAGCGCCGGAGCTCGTCGCGCCCGGCGTGGGCCGAGTAGCCGTCGATCTTGACGACCTCGGCCCCGATCGTGGTTTCGACGCCCAGGATCTTCACCGGGTTGCGTCCCTCGCTGATCCGCCGCCCCAGGGTGTGCTCCGCCTGGAAGCCGACGAAGAGGATGGCGTTCTTCGGATCGCCGGCGTGGTTGGCCAGGTGGTGCAGGATCCGCCCCGCCTCCGCCATGCCGCTCGCCGAGATGATGATCGCCGGCCCCTGCAGCGCGTTGAGCTTCTTCGACTCCTCGATGTCGCGGACGTAGTGCACGAGGTGGTTGTCGAAGATCGGAATCCCGGTCTTGATGAACCCCTCGTTCTGGTCGAAGATCTCGGGGTGCAGCCGGAAGACCGCCGTCGCCTCGACGGCGAGCGGCGAGTCGATGTAGATCGGGATCTGCGGGATCCGCGCCGCGGCCGCGAGCTCGTGCAGCGCATACACCAGCTCCTGCGTGCGCCCCACCGCGAACGACGGCACCAGGATCTTCCCGCCGCGCGCGGCGACGCGGCTCACGACCTCGGCGAGCCGCGCCATCGCGTCCTCGGTCGTGTCGTGCTGCTTGAGCGCGTAGGTGCTCTCGATGATCAGCGTGTCGATCGCCCCCTTCGGGCCGTCCGGATCGCGGATAATCGGCTGGCCCCAGCGGCCGATGTCGCCCGAGAAGACGAGGCGATGCGGTGCGCCGCCGGCGCCATCGATGGTGATGTCGACATTCGCGCTGCCGAGGATGTGGCCGGCATCGCGGAAGGTGACGGTGAGGTCGTCGGCGACCTTGAACGGCCGGCAGTACGGATGCGCCTCGATCAACTCCTGCACGTGGTAGGCATCGGCCATCGTGTAGAGCGGTTCGGAGCCCGGTCCCGCGCGCCCCTTCTTCTGCAGGAAGCGGAAGTCGCTCTCCTGGATGTGGGCCGAGTCGGGGAGCATGATCGCGCAGAGGTCGCGCGTGGCGGGCGTCGCGAAGATCGGCTTGTCGAACTGCCGCGCCACCAGCAACGGCAACCGCCCGCTGTGGTCGATGTGCGCGTGCGAGAGGATCACGGCGTCGAGTTGCCGCGGATCGAACGGCGTCTCGGCGTTGAGGCGATGCGATTCCTCGCGGCGCCCCTGGAAGAGGCCGGCGTCGAGCGCCACGCGGTGGCCGCGCCATTCGAGATGGTGGCACGAGCCGGTGACTTGCCCGGCGGCGCCCCAGAAGGTCAGCGAGATATCCGTCATCGGAAGAACCCCTGCAACACGAGGATCGGCAGCTTGCCCGCTTCGGCGAGGAGGTATTGCAGCTCCGTGCCGAAGCGTCGGGAGATCGGGGAGGTCGCCGTCGGCGACGTCCAGGCCTCGAGGCCGAGGCGACGCGCCTCGATCCGCAACCGGGCAAGATGGAAAGGATCGGAGACGAGGATGGCCCGGTTGAGCCCCTCGCCATGGAGATAGTCGGCCACGGCCGTCATCGACCCCGCCGTGGTGCGTCCCTCGGGGGCGACGGCGATCGAGGTCGCCGGAATCCCGGTGCTGACGAGGTAGCGCTGCCCGGCGGTGGCCTCGCTCATCCGATCGCCCGCCACGATGCCACCGGTGACGACGATCAGCTCGGCGTAACCTGCACGGAAGAGGACGGCGGCATGGTCGAGCCGCGCCTGGAGGACGGGGGAGGGACGGCCGTTGTACTGGGCGGCGCCGAGCACGACGATGGCATCGGCCTGATAGCGCTGGTCCTGGCGGGAGACGAACAGGACCGCGAAGAAGGAGAGGACGTACACGCTGGCGACTGCCGCAGCGAGTGCCGCGGCCCACGCCCGTTGGGGAGTGCTCAGAAGGGGAACGACTCCCCCTGCCGCGGCACGATCACGTCGCGTACGCCCTCCTCCCGGAGGATGGTGACCATGATGGCCACGGCCAGGTCGTCGCCGTGCACCACGAAGGCACGCTTGATCGGGCCACCGAGGGCGCGGAGCCAGGTGCGCATCTCCTCGCCGTCGGCATGGCCGGAATAGGCGGTGAGGGTCTCGATCCCGGCGTGCCGTTCGACCGTCTCGCCGAGGATGGTGACCTGGTCGGCCCCCTCCTGCAGCAGCCGGCCGACCGAGTCTTCCTCGTTCGGCGCGAGGAAGATGATGGTGTGGCGCGAATCGCCGAGGCAGCGGCGCAGGTGGTGCGCCGCGCGACCGGTGTCGCCGCTCTCGCCCGGGGCGATGATGATCGCCGGCCCGGTGTGCCCGTCGAGGCGCATCCGGTCGGCGTCGCTGCGCACGTAATGCAGCAGCGCATGATCGAACGGTCCGCCGACCTCGGCGTACGCGCGCTCGCCGATGCCGAGCGACTCCGGGTGCAGGCGCATCATCGTCGGCAGGCAGACGTCGGTGGCCGAGTCGATCCAGATCGGCAGCTCGGGCAACTGCCCGCGGCGCCAGAGCGCCTGCACGGTGCGGACCAGCTCCTGCACCGGGCCGAGCGACGACGCGGGGATGATCACCTGCCCGCCGCGCGCCGTGGTGTCGCGAATGATCGTCGCCAGATGGTGCTGCGCGTCGGCGAACATCCCGTGCGACGCATGCGCGAACGGCGAGCCGATGATCAGCGTGTCGACCTCGCCCGGCATCACTTCCGGATCGGGGAGCAGCGCCGAGCCGGAGCGGCCGATGCAGCCGCTGTAGATGATCCGGTGCGAGCCGCCTTCCCCCGTGCGCAACTCGATCGACGTGGAGCCGAGGATGTGCCCGGCATCGACCATCGTGAAGACGAGGTTGCGGCGCAGGTGGAGCGGCCGATGGGTCGGCTGGCCGACGAAGCGCTGCTGCGTCGCGATCACGTCCTTGAGGCCGTAGAGCGGCTCGCCGTGGTTCGACGCGAGCTCCATCGCCGCCTCGGCGAGGAGGATCGCGGCGGTGTCGCGCGTTGCGGGCGTGCCGTAGATCGGGCCGTCGAAGCCGTGCCGCACCAGCTGCGGCGTGCGCCCCGAGTAGGCGAGGCCGGCCTGCGAGAGGAGGATCGCGTCGACCTTGCGCGGGTCGAGCGGCAACTCGCGGTTCAGCGCGTCGGTGGTGGCGACGTTCCCCTGGAAGAGGCCGGCGTCGAGCAGGATGCGCGCACCGGCCGCCTCGAGGAGGATCATCGAGCCGGTCGACGTCGCCGCACCGCCGAAGAAGGTCAGCGTCCGAGGAGCGCTCATCGGGTCCCGAAGAGGCGGTCGCCGGCATCGCCGAGACCAGGGAGGATGTAGCCGTCGGCGTTCAGTTGCCGATCGAGGGCAGCGGCGTACACGGGAACGTTGGGGTGCGCGGCAGTGAAGGCGGCCACACCTTCGGGCACCGCCACCAGGCAGATCAACGCGATCTCCTTCGCCCCGGTGCGCTTGAGTTCGGTGGCGGCCTCGACGGCCGAGCCACCGGTGGCCAGCATCGGATCGAGGAGGAAGAATCTGTGCTCCTCGACCGGGGTTGGCACCTTGAAGTAGTACGAGACCGGTTTGAGCGTGTCGTGGTCGCGGAAGAGGCCGATGTGCCCGACACGCGCGTTCGGGATCAGCTGGACCACCGCCTCGACCATGCCGAGGCCGGCGCGGAGGATCGGCACCAGCGCGACCTTCGCGGCGAGGGTGTCGCCGGTCATCGTCTCGAGCGGCGTGACCACCTCGACCGGCGCGGTCGGCAGGTCGCGCGTGACCTCATAGGTCATCAACGCGGCGATCTCGCCCACCAGCTGCTTGAAGTCGCGCGACGTGGTGCTGGCCGCGCGGAGCAGCGCCATCTTGTGGCGAATCAGCGGGTGATCGAGGACCGTCAGGCCACGGGGCGTCTGGGCGGACATTCCACAATGATCTCGCCCCGCCGGGGTGTTGGCAATGCATCGGCCGGTCGCCGATACTTCGGGCATCCCCGGAGACCCACCCGTCAGGAGTCCTGTCATGCGTCACCCCGCGTCCGTTGCCTTGATGCTGACCCTCGTCGCGGCCCTGCCGGCCGGGGCCCAGGGCAACCCGTTCAAGCTGCCGATTCGCTCCCTTCCCGCCTACACCGTCGAGTACAGCTACGGCGGCGACCTCACCGGGACCGGACGTTCCACCTCGGGCGGCGACAAGATGGCGTCGCGTTCCACGATGACCGGGAAGTTCTTCGGGAAGACGTCCACGACCAGCAGTTGGTCGCTGACCGACCCCGAGGTGATCTGGAACGCCGACCTCGAGAAGAAGAGGGGCACCAAGATGGTCAACCCGCTGCCGAGCATGGCGAAGGCCTACGACGAGCTCGACGGGGCGGGGAAGGCGCGCTTCCAGGAGAACATCCAGTCGATGGCCGCCTTCGTGACGCGCGCGCTGCCGGGGACGCCGTTCGAGGGGAAGTCGGCCGGCACGAAGACGATTGCGGGGGAGACGTGCACCGTGAAGCAGTTCGGCGCCTTCACCTTCTGCACGATGGACAAGGCGCCGGTCGCGCTCTACAGCGCGGGGTCGCTGCTCTGCGTGAACTTCGAGCAGACCGCGACCAGCGTCGCGCGGACCACCGATGCCTCGATGTTCGAGCCGCCGGCCGACATCAAGTGGACCGAGGACCTCGATCGCGCCCGCGCCGATTCGTCGGCCCGCGCCTGGATCCAGCAGCTCGCCTCGAAGGAACTCGCCGACTCGCTCGCCGCCGCGAAGGCCAAGGCGAAGGAGGCCGGCGCCGGCGAGGGGGAGATGACGCCCGAGCAGCAGAAGCAGATGTGCGACGCGCTCAAGAACTTCGACCTCGGCAAGGCGATGTCGAACGCCTTCAAGAACGCGATGGCCGATGCCGGCAAGAACGCGCTCAAGAACGGCCTCCGCGGCTTGATCAAGCGCCCGTGAGCGGCGACGCCCTCGACGCGCTCCGGACCGTCTGGCAGGAGGAGCTGCCGATCACCGGGGCGCTCGGGATCGCCGTCGTCTCGGCGCCACCCGGGGCGCTGGTGCTGCAGATGCCGCTCGCCCCGAATCGCAACCACAAGGGAACCGCGTTCGCCGGTTCCCTTTCGGCGTTGACGACGCTGGCCGGCTGGAGCCTCCTCTGGCTCGCCCTGCGGGAGGCCGGCGACCACGCCCACGTGGTGATCCAGGATTCCTCGATGCGCTACCTCAAGCCGGTCCACAGCGACGCCTTCGCGACGGCGACCGCCCCCGACCCCGAGGCGATGCGCCACCTGTTGACGGCGCTCCGCCGGCACGGCCGCGGGCGGGTGACCGTCGACGTGACCGTGCGGGACGCCGGCGGGGTGGAGGTCGCGGCGATGACGGGGAGGTACGTGGTCCATCGGGCCCTCGCGCCCGCGCCGCGAGGCGGCTAGGGTTCAGCGATTCTGCGGGGTGCGTCCCACCCTGCCCGGCAGCTCCTCCAGCATGATGTGAGTCCCATGGCCGATACCGAGACCCCCGAGACGCCCGAAACGCCGGAAGCGGTGGCTGCCGCCAGCGCGCCGATCGCCCAGCGCCTCTTTGACGCCCGCACGATCATCATTTCGGGCGAGATCTCGCAGAAGCTGGCCGCCCGCGTGATGGCCGAACTGCTGGCCCTCTCCGCCGCCTCGGCCACCGAGCCGATCACCATCTATATCAATTCGCAGGGCGGCCACGTCGAGGCGGGTGACACCATCCACGACATGATCCGCTTCGTGACCCCCCAGGTCCGGATGGTCGGGACCGGCTGGGTCGCCAGCGCCGGCGCCCTGATCTTCGTCTCGGTCCCGGTGTCCCAGCGCTACTGCCTCCCCAACACCCGCTTCCTGCTGCACCAGCCGGCCGGCGGGGCGGGCGGCACCGCCTCCGATATCGCCATCGAGGCGCGCGAAATCGTGAAGATGCGCGAGCGGCTCAACCTGATCTTCGCCCGCGAGACGGGGCAGCCGGTCTCCCGGATCGAGGACGACACCCACCGCAACTTCTGGCTCGGCGCCGATGAGGCGAAGGCCTACGGCCTGGTGGGGAGCATCATCGGGAAGGCGACGGAGCTCCCGTAGGGGCATCGCACGAGTCGCCCTTCCGCGATCCGGCACGCGGCGGTACACTCTCCGCCCCGTCCCGAGGATCTCGATGCCCAGCTGCCGCCTCTCCGGTGTCGTCCGCGACCCGAGTGGCTCCCCCGTCCGCAGTGCCTTGGTGGTCCTCCTCCCGACCGGGGTGGGGACCGTCACGGGTGTGGGCGGGGAATTCGCGCTGCACCTTCCGCCGGGGCGTTTCCGGCTGCAGGTCCAGGCCGCGGGCTACCGCTGGGAAGAGAGCGAGGAGCTCCACCTGAGCCGCGGCGCGGTGGTCCGGCAGGAGATCGTCCTCACCCCCCGGCACCCCGCCGCGAACGTGCGCCCCTGGCGCGAACGCCTCGGCCCGCGCGCCTCGATGCGCTGAGGTTCGGCGCGCATTCCGCGGCCGCGGCCGTATCTTTCCCGACATCGCTCGACCCGTCCCCCACCTCTCGAGGTCTCCATGCGCGCGTCCGCCCTGCTGCTGCTCCCCCTTCTGGCCCTGCCGCTTGCCGCGCAGACCCCTGCCGCGCCGGCCGCGCCGGTGGTGATCCCGCCCGCCGCGGAACAGATCGCCAAGGCGGTGCTGCCGTTGCCGGCCGAGTTCCGCGCCGACGCCACGGTCCTCGGCTACAACGACGCCGGCGCGCTGGTGCCGCTCCGCAAGGGCACCGGCGGAATGATCTGCCTCGCCGATGATCCGAAGGAAGAGAACTATCACGGCGCCTGCTACCAGAAGTCGCTCGAGCCGTTCATGGCGCGCGGCCGCGCGCTCCGCGCCAAGGGCGTGAAGGGCGGCGAGGTAGATTCAGTGCGCTTTAAGGAAGTGAAGAGCGGCAAGCTCCCGATGCCGAAGGCCGGCGCGCTCTGGCAGCTCTTCGGCCCGCACAGCGGCGTTGACGCCGCCGCCGGGACGTACACCAAGGACGTCCGCGCCCTCTATGTGATCTACATGCCCTTCGCGACGCCGGCCAGCACCGGAATCCCCGCGAAGGGCGCGCCCGGCATGCCGTGGCTGATGTTCCCCGGCACGCCGAAGGCGCACATCATGTTGACGCCGACGATGTAAGGACACGGTGACGTGTCACCAGTAACCAGTGACCAGGGGTCCGGGTCACTGGTTACTGGTCACTGGTCACATTTCTTCAATGCATCCTGACCTCACCATCGTCACCGACCAACTCCTCGCCGCGCAATCGGCGATCCACCGCCTCGCCGAGTCGGTGGACGAGACGACCTGGGTCACGCGCCCCGCGCCGACGTCGTGGTCGATGAGCGAGTGCATCGGCCACCTGACGCTGACCACCGAGGCGTTCCTCCCGGTGATGCGCGAACAGCTGCAGCGCGCGGAATCGCGCGCGCGGCGCGCACCAGCAAAGATGCGGCGCTCGTTCCTCGCCTGGATGCTCTGCCGCGCACTCGAACCCCCCGCGCGCCAGAAGTATCCGACCACCGCGGCGTTCGTCCCCGACGAGGCGATGTCGAAAGTGGAGACGCTCGCCGAGTATGATCGATCGCAGGAGGCGCTGCTCGCGATGATCCGCCTCGGCGACGGGATCGACCTGACGCGCATCGAGCTGGTGTCGCCGTTCGATTCGCGGCTGCACTACTCCTTCTTCTCGGCGCTGCACATCGAAGCTGCGCACCAGCGCCGCCACATCTGGCAGGCCACCAAGGCCCGCGACCGGCTCGCCGCCGCGAGGTGATCCCGATGCTGATCGATACCATCCGGCGCTCGCTGGGCCGCGACCTCGATACCCTGGCGGCCGAGCTCACCGCCTATCCCGATGACGCGAGCGTGTGGGCCCTCCCGGCCGGCGCGCCCAACAGCGCCGGCACCCTCACGCTCCATCTCGCCGGCAACCTGCGTCACTTCATCGGCGCCACGCTCGGCCACACCGGATATGTGCGTCAGCGCGAACTCGAGTTCTCGACACGCGACGTGCCGCGCAGCGAACTGCTCGCGTTGATCGCGACGACGCGGCGCGAGGTCGACACCACGCTCGCCGGGCTCGATGACGCGGTGCTCGACGCCCCCTATGCGCTGCCGCTGCCGCCGACCTCCCCCGATCACGGCAAGGTCGTCCCGACCGGTCGCTTCCTGGTCCACCTCGCCGTGCACCTTGGCTACCACCTCGGTCAGGTCGATTTCCATCGGCGACTGTCGACCGGCGACGGCACCAGTGTCGGGGCGATGGGACTCTCCACGCTCTTCTGACGGCGTGCCGCGAACGGGCTAGATTTCCCCGGTCCCTCACCGGAGCCGCGCCGTGGTCACCGCCGTCATCCTCTTCACTGTCGCCCGCGAGCACATCAAGGACGTCGCCGAACAGCTCGCCTCGATGCCCGAGGTGAGCGACGTCTTCTCCGTGGCCGGCAAGTTCGATCTCGTCGCCATCGTTCGGGTCCGCGCCAACGAGGATCTCGCCGACCTGGTGACCGACCGCATGGTCCGGCTCCCCGGGATCAAGGAGACCGAGACGCTGATCGCGTTCCGCGCCTACGCGCGCAAGGACATCGAAGCGGGATTCTCGTTGGGGGCGGGCGATTGATCCATCGATCATCGATGATCGATCATCGATCATCGACACGGGGTGTGTCGTGAATACAGGGTGGGAAGCACGCGCCGTTTCGGCGGATGAAGTCGTCCGCCTCCTCTCCAGTCACAGCAACGTCTTCCTGCACGGTGCCTCGGCGACGCCGACGGCACTGGTCGAGGCGATGACCGCGCGCGGCGATCTCGCCGGCGTGAAGCTCTGGCACCTGCATCTCGCGGGGCCGCTGCCGTTCCTCGCGCCGCAGTACGCCGACCAGTTCCGCTCGGTGTCGCTCTTCACCGGCGCCGCCTGTCGCGAACCGGTGGCTGCGGGGCGCGCCGACTTCGTCCCGATCTTCCTCTCCGACATTCCGTCGCTCTTCACCAGCGGCGACGTGCCGCTGGACGTCGCGATGGTGCAGCTCTCGCCGCCCGATGCGCACGGCTTCTGCACCCTCGGGCCGTCGGTCGACACCGCGCGTGCCGCGGTCGATTCGGCGCGGATCGTGATCGCCGAGATCAATCGACAGATGCCGCGGACGCACGGCAACGCGCTTGTGCCGATCTCGCGCGTGAGTGCGTTCACGATCACCGATCGGCCGCTGCACGAGCACGCCCCTGACATGGAGACCGCGGTCAGCGCGCAGATCGGCGAGCTGATCGCCGACCTCGTGGGCGACGGCGCCACGCTGCAGATGGGGATCGGCGCAATTCCCGATGCGGTGCTCTCGCGACTCTTCGGCAAGCACGACCTCGGCGTGCATACCGAGATGTTCTCGGACCGGCTCGTTGACCTGGTCGAGGCGGGCGTGATCACCAACCGCTTCAAGCCGACGCAGACCGGACGGATCTCGACCTCGTTCGTCACCGGCACGCGGCGGCTCTTCGACTTCATCAACGACAACCCGCTGGTGCACTTCCACGGCTGCGACTGGACCAACGACACCCAGCTGATCTGCAAGATGCCCGGGATGACCGCCATCAATTCGGCCATCCAGGTGGACCTCACCGGCCAGGTGAACGCCGACTCGATGGGGCACCGGATCTACTCCGGGATCGGCGGGCAGATGGACTTCATCCGCGGGGCGGCCCGGGCCAGGCACGGCAAGGCGATCATCGCCCTCCCCTCCACCGCGGCCGGCGGGAAGGTCTCGCGGATTGCCGCCGAGCTGAGCCCGGGGGCCGGGGTGGTCACCACCCGGGGCCACGTCCACTGGGTCGTGACCGAGTTCGGGGCCGTGAACCTCCACGGCAAGACCCTCCGGGAACGGGGCGACCTGCTGATCTCGATCGCCCACCCCGATTTCCGGGCGGAGCTGCTGGCCGCCCACCGGGGGCGGGTGACGGGGTAGGGGGGCTCCGGCGGGTTGTCATCCTGAGCGGAGCCCGCGCAGCGGGCGCAGTCGAAGGACCTCTCCAAGGTCCAGCATCTTCCCCCGGGCCCGTCCGGATGCTACTTTCCGCCCCGGTTCGGCCAGGTAGCTCAGTTGGTAGAGCACGTGACTGAAAATCACGGTGTCGGGGGTTCAATTCCCTCTCTGGCCACTGAACGGCACTCCCCTCGGGGGGTGCCGTTTTCGTTTCGAGAAGCGGGAAGCGGGAAGCGGGAAGCGAGAAGCGAGAAGCGAGAAGCGAGAAGCGAGAAGCCCTTCCCCGCCCCCGCAGGGCGGCGGGGCCTCCGACGTAGATGTACTCGGTACCCCCGCGACGGGCGCCCGTCGCGGGGCTCGCGGGGGCGTCGGTCCTCAAGCCGCGCGCCGGGCGGCGGCTCCGCTGGTGCGTCGCTAGCATGGGGTCGCCGCCGCCAAACGGATGGGGCGCAGCCCAACGGGCTGCGCCCCGCATCCGGTTTGCGCGCTCCGACGAGGCCTCGCGCCCGCGACCCCGCTCCCGCGCCCCCCGGGGTGAGATCTTGTGCGGGCCCGGCGCTGGGGGGCCGGACGAGCGGGTTCCGTGTCGTCGAGCCCCCTCCTCTACCGGGAGTGCCGAATGCGGCGCCCCCGACGTGCTTCATAGGGGGCGCCGCGGCGAAGACGCTTGGAACACGCGAGACCGGAGCCCCCAGGTCGGGACCGCCCGCCTGGGGTACCGAGTGCAGCGACCTCGGAGGCCCCGCCGCCCTGCGGGGGCGGGGGAGGCGCGGCTGGGGGCCATCTTGCCCAGGGCCCCGCTCCCCGTGCCCCCCCCCCCGGAACTCCTTGCCACGCCGTCGGATATGGCCCCGAGACCGGTTTGGTACCGGACTTGCCTTGCGGAGTGGTGAACCGGACGGTAGCCTAGGGTCCGAGCAAGCCCCCAACAATTCGACGAGTGTCTGGATTATGTCTACCTCCGCCGCCTATCGGCGTCGGTGCACAGCCTGCGGCGCCACGGCGCTCGAGGTTGCGACCCGGTGTCCCCGCTGCAGCGAAGCGATGCCCAACCGCGACGATCGCGGTGAACTGTTGAAGTTCTGGGGATGTCGCGGGTGTCACACACTGAACACGCCGACCGACATCAATTGTCAGCACTGCGCCGCGCCGCGTGAGCGCAACGGCTCGCCGCGTCGCATCATGCTCGGCGTTGTCGCGGTCGCAGCCGCCGTGGCCATCACCGCTCTCGGTGTGATGTACTGGCCCGCCGTGCAGGGCGCACCGAAGCTTGCCGCCGCGAAGCAGGTCCCGACCACCACGCCCACCGCACCGGTTACTGAACCAATCACCACACCGGTCGTCTCCACCCCTGCGCCGCCGCCACCGCCCGCTGCCGGCACCATGATCGCCGCCATGCAGACCGAGACGCAGCAGACCGTCGTCGCCGCACCGCCCACGACCATCGCCGTGAACGAAGTCATCCGCACGGCACCGCCACCGACCGACGTGCCGCCGTCGACCGCGCTCGTCTCGGTGAAGTGGGTCAACGTCCGCTCCGCCCCGATGCCCAGCGCCGCCATCCTCGGCGTCATCAAGCCGCAGACCACCGTCGTCGTCCTCGCCTCGCAGAGCGGCTGGGTCCGCGTGAAGTCGGATTCGCTGACGGGGTGGGTGTATGGGCAGGGAGTGGCGGAGAGACAGTAGAAGCCGATGATCGATGGTCGATGATCGATGATCGATAAAGCAGAAGCGCGGCGAAGCGGAGTGAAACCCGCCCTGCCGCGCTTCGTTGTTCTCGATCATCGATCATCGATCATCGATCATCGACTCACTTCGCCACACCAAACACGAAGATCGTCTTGCTCATATACGTCGTCCCCGGCCTCAGGATCGTGCTCGGGAAGTTCGGCTGGTTCGGTGAATCGGGATAATGCTGGGTTTCGAGGCAGAAGGCGCCGCGGTGCGGATAGACCGTGCCGCCCTTCCCCTTGATCGTGCCGTCGAGGAAGTTGCCAGTGTAGAACTGCACCCCCGGTTCGGTGGACGAGACATCCATCGTGCGACCGGTGGTCGGCTCGTGCACGTGCGCCACGTGGACCAGGCCAGGCGTCGAGCGGCGCACCACGAAGTTGTGGTCGTAACCGCCGCCGAAGCGGATCTGCTGGTCGTCGGCGCCGATCCGGGCACCGATCGCCGTCGGCGTGCGGAAGTCGAACGGCGTGCCGGTGACGTTGACGATCTTGCCGGTGGGGATCAACGTGGTGTCGACCGGCGTCATGCTGTCGGCGTCGATCGTCATCTCGTGGCCGAGGATGTCGCCGCCGGGGCCGGCGAGGTTGAAGTACGAGTGGTTGGTCACGTTGATCGGCGTCGCCTTGTCACTGTACGCCTCGTAGTCGATCACCAGCTCGTTCCGCGCGTTCATCACCTGGTAGGTCACCTTCACCGTGACCGCGCCGGGGTACCCCTCCTCGCCATCGCGCGAGACGTAGGTGAACATCACGCCGGTGGTGCTGTCGGTCTGCACCAACTTCGGCTCCCACACCACCTTGTCGAAGCCCTTGAGCCCGCCATGCAGCGCGTTCACGCCGTTGTTGACCGCAAGCGAGTAGCTCTTGCCGTCGAGCGTGAACCGCCCCTTGGCGATCCGGTTGCCGTACCGGCCGACGACCGCGCCGAAGTAGGGCGACTCCTTCACGTAACCGGCGACGGAATCGAAGCCGAGGACCACGTCGCCCATCACGCCCTTGGCGTCGGGGACCTTGATCGACTGGATGATCGCGCCGTAGGTCATCGCGCGGACTTGCATCCCGTTGCCGTTCGTGATGGTGAAGACCTCGACCGGCTTCCCGCCGGGGGCGGTGTCGAGTGGGGCTCGGCCGATCACCGATGGCTTGATCACGGGCGTCTCGTCTTTGGGAGCGTCGGGCTTGGCGCAGGCCGCGGCCACCAGCAGAACCAGCGGGAGGGCGGCGTGGCGGAATGGGGCGCTGGTCATGGCGTGATCACCTCGTCGAGGCCCAGGTCGATGTACTGCCCGCCCCTGGTCTGGCGGACGTGGATGGCGAGCACGTTGCGGCCCGCCTTGAGGGCAGCGCGCGCGGTGGCGTCGAGCGGAATGCGAGAATATCCGGAAGTGTAGCCGCTGAACGTCGCCACCAGCTTCCCATTCAGGTAGACGTCGGCGTCCTCATCATGATGGACATACCAGTGCGGAGCCACGAGCTTCGCCGTCTTGAGCGTGAAGCTGCGCCGCAGCCAGATGTCGTTGGTGGTCCACGGGGTGCGGATCGTCGCGCCGGGCGTCCCGGCCTTGCCGAAGCCGCCGATTCCCGCCTGCCATGCCGCGTCGTTGAAGCGAACCGCGAACCAGTCGGCCGCCGGCGCCGTCGTGGTGTAGCGCCATGCCTGCCCGGTGCCCTTCGAGGTCGGGACGACGCTCCGCACGCGCGACGGCGGGCCAAAGAGCTGCTTCGACGACGCCACCGCATCGGGCATCAGCTTGATGATGCTCCGATCGTACGTCATCAGCCCGTTGACCTCGATCTCGACGTCGGTGGTCTGCGTGTAGACCGCCGCCGAGAGGCCCTCGTCGATCAGGAACTTGAGCTGGTGCATCAGGTCGGCGTACGCGGTGCTCAGCGCGCGCCCGTCGGTGTAGCTCTTGTAGCCCCAGTTGTCCTTGGCGAGCCAGGTGTGCCCGGCGAGCGGGAGGCCGAGGCCGCCGAATTCGCCGAGCACCGCGGCGCGATTCGGCTCGAGCGCCGGCATCCCGGGGCCCGGATAGCTGTGCACGTCGGAGACGTCGCCGACCTTCTTGTCGGTCCATCCCGAGGCGTTGTTCACCAGGCGCGACGGGTCGTACCCCTTGACCCACGCGACGGTCTTCTCGGTGTCGTGTTGCCCCCATCCCTCGTTGAACGGCACCCACATCACGATCGACGTGAACGAGCGCAGCGCGTCGAGCTCCGCCTGCAGCTCCTTCGCGAACGCTGCCCGCGATTCCGGCGTCTTGTTGTCGCCGCTCGGCATGTCCTGCCACACCAGGATGCCGAGCGAGTCGGCCATGTGATACCAGCGCGCCGGTTCGACCTTCACATGCTTGCGGATCATGTTGAAGCCGAGCGCCTTGGTGGTCACGAGGTCGTAGAGCATCGCGTGGTCGGTCGGCGGCGTGTAGAGGCCGTCGGGCCACCATCCCTGGTCGAGCGGGCCGTACTGGAAGAGCGGCGTGTTGTTGAAGAAGAGCCGGGTGACGCCCTTGGCGTCCTTGCCGAGCGCGATCTTCCGGATGCCAACGTGGGAAGTGACGCGGTCGAAGACCATATCGCCGCTTTGCAGTGACACCTGGAGATCGTACAGGAACGGGTCGCTGGGCGACCAGCGCCGTGCCTTCGGGATCTTCACCACCACGTCGCGGCCGACCGGCTCGGTGGCGGTGGCCACGGTCGCACCCGCGCTTGACACCGTGACCGCGACCTCGAGGGGGTTCCTGGTCCCGGCGACCACGGGGCGGATGCGTACCGTGCCGGCGTCGAGGTCAGGCGTGATCACCAGGTCGACGAAGTGCAGCGACTGCACCTGCTCCAGCCACACCGTCTGCCAGATCCCGGTGACGGCGGTGTACCAGATGCTCTCCGGCTTGAGCACCTGCTTGCCGCGCGGCTGCGAGCCGCTGTCGGTCGGATCCCAGACGGCGACAACGACTTCCTGCGTTCCCGAGGCGGTGAGCGCGTCGGTGATGTCGAACGAGAACGGGTCGTAGCCACCTTCATGCATCCCGACCTGCTTCCCGTTGACCCACACGGTGGTCTGCCAGTCGACCGCGCCGAAGTGCAGCAGCACGCGGGCGTTGGGTCCCCTGGATTCGGGCCGCGTGAAGTTCCGGCGATACCAGAGCTTCTGGTCGGGCGTCACCGCGCGCTGCACGCCGCTCAGCTGCGACTCGACGGGAAAGGGCACCAGGATCGATCCGGTCCACGTGCTCGGCCGCGGCGCATCCTTCGGCGCAATGGCATACGCCCACGGCCCGTTGAGGTTCACCCAGCTCGGGCGCACCATCTGCGGCCGGGGGTATTCCGGCAGCGGCATGACCTGCGAGACCGAATCGGCCCAGCGCGTGCGCAGCGTCGGTGGAGCCTGTGCCGCGAGCGGCAGGGCGAACAGTGCCAGCACCAACAGGAACCTGCGACTCATTGCCCTGCCTCCAGGATGCGGATCTCGGTCATCCCGCTGACGGCGGGAAGATTGTGGGTAAAGCGCACTCGGACCTTGTTCGTGGTGACCGGCATGATCGTCACCGTGTTGACCATCGACACCGCCGGCTCGGCCGGCACCTGCGCGTGCACCATCGCGTCCCGCCAGTCGGTGCCGTCCCAATACTGGATGGTGACGCGCTTCGGCGCCTTCACGCCGCGGTCGTCGCCCCAGAGGTACAGCTCGACCGAGCCGATCTTCGCCGCGCGCGGCAAGGCGAGCTCGACCCAGTCCGTCGCGTTGGGACTTCCGAACGCCGTCCAACGATTGCGCGACGCCCGCGTGAAGGCGACCGCCATGTCGTTCACCTCGCTCACCTTGTCGAAATTGGACGTGAACGTCGCGCTGACCGCCGCGCCCCAGGCGAGGTTCCGGGACGGCGTCTTCGGAGTCTTCGGTGGCTCCTTTGGCGCGCTCCCGCTGCCGAACTGCGGCCCGGTGCTGAACGCCTCGATCTCCGCCAGCCCGACCGACGCTCCCTTCCTGGGGGTGAAGGTGACGCGGAGCTTCGAGGTCGTGGTGTTGATCAGCCGGATGCGGTTGGCCTGTCGCCCCGTCGGCGGGACGAAGATGCGCGGCATCGCGACCGGGCCCCACGCGCCGTTCTGCCATGCCTCGATCTGGTATGATGCCGGCGGCTTGGCCCCGACCGAGTCGTCGAGGAAGTAGAGCGCCAACTGCGTCACCCGCCGCGGCTCGCCGAAGTCGACGATGACCCAGTCGGTGGCGTTCGGCGACCCGGCCGTGGTCCACCGATTCGGCGGCGCCTGGTGGTACCAGATCTGCCCGTCGTTGAGCCAGTGCGGCGAGGTCCCCGGCGCCGAGTACGACGTGGTGACCAGCGGGTAGGAGCGGTGGCCGTTGTTGACCGCGATGTTGGGCTCATTGATGACGGCGCGCTCGAACGCCAGCTTCGGCAACTTCGCCACCGTCCGCGCCAGCCGCGGATTGCGCGCCACGACCCGGCCATCGACCAGCAGCGTGAGCCCGGCTCCCCGCTTGTAGCGGGTGCCGTCCCTGTCCCAGACGATCGCCACGTCGTGGCCGTGGTAGCTGATGTTGTCGAGCGCAAAGTACGCCCACGACTCGGGAGCCAGCGGCGCCACCTCGAGTGAATCGTCGGCGCGCGGCCGGAGCCCGACGAGGCCGGTGATGATCAGGTCGGTGTAGCCGGAGTGAAAGTAGTGCTCCGAGTGGTACGGCGAGTCATGCCCCGCGAACGAGCCGTTGTCGGGGTTCGCCGCCTCGGCGATGTACGGCTTCCCGTCCTTCCGCTGGCTCAGGGTGTAGGTACGGAGCAGCGAGAAGTAGTCGCCCTTGGTCACGACCTTCTGCTGGTAGTTGTTGAGCAGGTTCGCCATCGCGACCAGCGTCTGCGTGGTGGCATACGGCCAGGCGTTGCCGCTCCAGACGCAACACGTCTTCGAGATCAGGAAGAGCGGGTCGTGGCGCTCGACGGTGAGCGGCCCGAACGGCGCGGCGAAGTACGCCGTGTCCATCAGGAACTTCCACGCCGCCTCGTAGCCGTTGTCGGGCAGGTTGAACTGCCACGGCACGTAGCCGATCTGCTCGCGGCCGTGCGGGTTCCCCGCGTACTTCCCCGTCTGGTAGGTGAGCGACCCGGCCTTGATGCCGTCCTTCTCGTCGGTCCGGTTCTGGTGGAAGAAGAACTCGCGCTTCGGGTCCCAGAGCTGCTGCTGCACGCGCTGCTTGAGGTCGGCGGCCTTCGCGGCAAAGAGGCGTGCCTTGGCCGGCTGGCCGAGGATCGCGGCGGCCTTCGAGATGGCGAGCTCGTCGGCGTAGAGGTAGGCGTTGATGGTGGGGCGGTAGCCGTCGGCGCCGGCAAACTCATCGACGGTCTGCCGCGAGTTGATGTTGGTCTCCATCCCGTCGTGCATGCCGTCCCAGTGGAACATCTTCGCGGTGCTGTCCCAATGTTCGGCGACCCAGCCGTTGTACTGCGTCTCCATGTGCGGCAGCATCCGCCTGAGGAACGACGTGTCGTTGTTGACCATGTACGTGGCGAAGATCGCGTCGCCGTACCAGTTGCTGTAGCTCCTCGGCTCCGCCCCCGGCGTCTCGAACCAGTACTTCGCGAAGTCCCGGACGATGCCGCCATTCCGGAGCCAGCGCACTTCATAGAGCTGGTGACCGAGCGGGCAGGAGATCGCGCCGAACGCGCCGGACCAGAACGGCCGGTCGATGAACTCGCTGAAGGTGTAGCCGCTTTCGGGGCTGCCATACGTCAGGTGCTTCGTGACCAGCTCCCACCGGTAGTAGTAGGTGCTGTTGATCTCCTTGTCCGGCGAATCAAAGAACGGGATGTTCTGCTGGTACCAGGCCCAGTCCTTGTTGTCCCACCACGTCTCCTTCGTGAGGAGCGCGCGATGGTCGAGGACCTGGGCGGCCAGCGGAAACGGGGCGATCAGTGCCAGCAGGAGCAGGGCGCGTCGCATCGGAGACCTGATGTTGGGGAGATGAGGGAATCTACTGCGAGCGTCCGTCGCGAGAGGAGCACGCTTCAGCCGCGCATGTCAATGCGCGGCGCCGGCGCAGCCGGCGTGCGTGGTCGTCGAGATTGGCGTACGGCGGGCCCGTGCTGGGGGCTCCGGTCTCGCGTGTTCCAATCGTCTTCGCCGCGGCGCCCCCTATACCGCACGCCGGGGGCGCCGCACTCGGCACTCCCGCCGGCGTGGAGGGCTCGACGAGAACGGAACCCGCTCGTCCGGCCCCCCAGTGCCGGGCCCGCTTGGGATCTCAGCCGAGGCGCAGTGCAGCGGGGTCGCGGGCGCGAGGCCGCCCGGCGCGCGGCTGAGGACCGACGCGCCCGCGAGCCCCGCGACGGGCGCCCGGACGAGGGTACCGAGTGTAGCGACTTCGGAGGCCCCGCCGCCCTTCGGGGGCGGGGAAGCGCGAATTCGAGAGGTCCTTCGACTGCGCCCGCTGCGCGGGCTCCGCTCAGGATGACAATGCCTGTCGCCCAAGCATCGCGGTTAAATTCGACCGTCGCTTTCCCCCTTGGAGCCGCCCATGTCCGTCCGCATCGCCTCACTCTCGCTGACCGCCCTCCTGGGCGCCGCCTGCCTCGGCGCCCAGACGCCCTCGATCAAGTCGCCCACGCCGGCCAATACCACCGGCGTGCTCCGGGCAGAGCCGGTCGCGACCGGGCTGCAGAACCCGTGGGGCCTCGCCTTCCTGCCGGACGGCCAGATGATCGTGACCGAGCGGGCCGGCCGGCTTCGCTATGTCGCCAAGGACGGCACCCTCTCGACGCCGATCACCGGCACGCCGACGGTGCTCTTTCAGGGCCAGGGCGGCCTCCTCGACGTCGCCGTCGACCCGAAGTTCGCGCAGAACAAGACCATCTATCTGTCGCTTCGCCGGAGCCGGGCGAGAACGGCACCGCCGGGACCGCCGTCGCCCGCGGCCGCCTCGAACGGCGGCGCGCCTCGACCGAGGTCGAGGTCATCTACCGCCAGAGCCCCAAGGTCGCGGAGCGGCAACCACTTCGGCTCGCGGATCGCGTTCGGCAAGGACGGCACCCTCTTCATCACCGCGGGTGACCGCTTCAATCAGCGGCCGCTGGTGCAGGATCTCTCGACCGGCATCGGCAAGATGGTGCGGATCAATCCCGACGGCACCATCCCGAAGGACAATCCGTTCGCCGGGAAGGCCGGGACCAACGAGGCGATCTGGACGCTACGGTCACCGCAACCTGCAGGGCGCCGTCGTCGATCCGTCGGGCCGGCTCTGGACGCTCGAGCACGGCGCCAAGGGCGGCGACGAGCTGAACCACCCCGAGGCCGGGAAGAACTACGGCTGGCCGATCATCACCTACGGCACCGACTACGACGGGACCAAGATCGGCGAGGGCACCGCGAAGGCGGGGATGGAGCAGCCGGTCTACTACTGGGATCCGGTCATCGCGCCGTCGGCGATCATCGTCTACACCGGCGACAAGATCCCGGGGTGGAAGGGGAACTTCGTCATCGGCGGCATGGGCTCGGTCAACTCCCTGGTCCGCCTCGTGATGGAGAACGGCGTCGTCGTCAAGGAAGAGCGCCACCTCGGCGAGCTCGGCCTCCGCATCCGCGACGTCCAGCAGGGCCCCGACGGCTTCATCTACATCACCACCGAGAACGGCCAGGGGCAGATCTTCCGCGTCCGCCCCGCGACCCGATAACCTGATCATCCTCTTGCTGTTGGAGTTGTCCTGATGGCTGCACTCTCGCCCTACCGCACGTTGCCGGTGGCCAAGCGCGTGGAGCTCGTGCTCCACGACCTGACCACGACCAAGGACTCGCGCGCGCTCTACATCCAGCGCATGGTCGCGCGCGGCGGCGGTTTCCGCCCGGTCACGCTGCGCGCCTGGTCGCTCGAGAAGCTGGCGAAGGAGATCGTTCGCCTGAACCTCGAGTCGTTCCAGGACGAGCTCGGCATGCTGCAGACGCTCTACGTCGAGAAGGAACCCGAGCTGCAGATCGCCTTCCTCGACGCCGCCGGCGTGCCCCACAAGGCCGGCCACATCGCCGACGACATGCCCACCCCGTTCGCCTCCGCCGAAAACGTCAAGAAGGCCGCCGAGCAGCTGCTCGCGAGCCACGGCGACGACGGGAAGCGGTATCTCCGGACGATTGCGATCTACAACGGCGAGGCGTGGCCAGGATTGGGATCGCTGCTCGGCGAGATCTGATTCGAGAAGCGAGAAGCGAGAAGCGAGAAGCGAGAAGCGTGGTGTCGCGGAAAGATCTCTCCGCAACACCACGCTTCTTCTCGCTTCTCCCTTCTCGCTTCTCGCTTCTCGTTACTTCAAAGACTCCATCTCAATCACAAACCTGTACTTCACATCACTCTTGATCATCCGCTCGTGCGCGGTGTTGATCTCCTGCATCGGGATCCGCTCGATGTCGGCGGTGATGTTGTGCTCGGCGCAGAAGTCGAGCATCTCCTGCGTCTCCTTGATGCCGCCGATGCTGCGAGCCGGAGATCGCGCGGCGACCGGAGATGATCAGGCCGACGCGGGGCGACGGATGCGGCGTTGGCGGGACGCCGAGCAGGACGACGCTGCCGTCGCGCTTGAGGCAGCGGACCTCCGGGTCGAGCGAGTGTGGCACCGAGACGGTGTCGATGATCAAGTTGAGCTCGCCGGCGTAGCGCTTCATGTCCGCGGCGTCGGTCGAGAGGACCACGTCGTGGGCGCCGAGCGCCTTGGCGTCGGCCTTCTTCGACTCGGTGGTGGTGAAGACGACCACATGCGCGCCCATCGCGGCGGCGAGCTTCACCGCCATGTGGCCGAGGCCGCCGAGACCGACGACGCCGACCTTCGAGCCGGGGCCGACCTTCCAGTGGCGGAGCGGTGAGTAGGTCGTGATGCCGGCGCAGAGCAGCGGCGCCGTCGCGGCGAGGTCCATGCCGGCCGGAATGCGGAGGACGAAGTCCTGGTCGACGGTGATCGCCGTCGAGTAGCCGCCGTAGGTCGGTCCGCCGGTGTGCTTGTCGACGCCCATGTAGGTGCCGACCGAGCCGCCGGTGCAGTAGTTCTCCAGCCCTTCCTGGCACGACTCGCACCTGCGGCACGAATCAACCAGGCAGCCGACACCCACGGTGTCGCCGACCTTGAACCCCGTCACCTCGGCGCCGACCGCCGTCACGAAGCCCACGATCTCGTGTCCCGCCACGGCCGGATAGGGAATCGGGCCCCATTCGCCGCGCAGGTAGTGGATGTCCGAGTGGCAGACACCGCAGTACTGGATGTCGATCGCGACATCCTTCGGCCCGGGTGCACGGCGGGTCAGGGTATGGGGTGCAAGTGGCGTATCGCCCGAGAAGGCGGCAAAGGCGTTGGTCATCGGTCGGGGATTCCGGGGAAGTGAGGGGCGGGAGGGGAACGAAGTATAGCGGCACGCCACTCTTGCCCTTGCGGGACGGGGCGGTATCGTTGGAGATCCCCCTCCACGAGGCAACGATGCGACGGATGCTCCCGCTTGTACTGCTGTTCGCGCTCGCCTGTTCCGATTCGCCGACGGGCGGTGGCGGCATTTACAATGCAATCGCCGGGACCTACGCTGGTCCGGTGTCGGGTACCGTGAATGGCAGCGCCATGAGCGGTACGTTCACCGTCACGCTCAAGCAGACCGCAGGCAGCCTCAGCGGCAGCTATACCTACGAGGCAAACCTCCAGGGCGGGGTCGCCACGATGAACGGAACCGTCAGCGGCACGCTCTCCGAGGGTGACTATCCCACGGTGACGCTCGACCTCGAGCACGGCAGCTGCCCCAACGTCAAGGCGCGTATCACGGGCACCTACGACGCCGGTGTGCAGCGTCTGACCATCACTGGCGGATTCGACGTGGTGAATACCGTGAACAGCGCCTGCACCATCTCCAGCCGGCTCAGCACCACGGCGGTCCTGCAGCGATAGTCCGGGCATTCGGGCCCGGCCCCGCTGCGTTCAGCGGGCGGCGTCGAGCACGTCGCGCACCGTCCGCAGCAGTGACTCCGCGGTGAACGGCTTGCTGAGCACCGCCTTCACCTCGCCGTGCGCGGCGTGCGCGGTGGTGCTGCTGACATCGAGTCCGCTGGTGGCGATGATCGGCAGCGCCGGATTCCGCGCGAGCAGCGCGTTGATCGTGGCGGGGCCGTCCATCACCGGCATCATCATGTCGGTCAGCACCAGCCGAATCGCCCCGAGCAGCTCGGCGTGGATCGCCAGCGCCTCCACGCCGTCCGACGCGACCACGACGCGATAACCGAAGTTCTCCAGGATCTTCCGGGTGATGTTGCGAATCACCGATTCGTCGTCGATCACCAGGATCAGCTCCCCGCGACCGCGCGGCAGCCCCCGCACCGCCGTCGGTTCAGGCAGCGCCGTCGGGATGGCGTCGGCGGGGAGGAAGACGCGGACCCGCGTCCAGCGCCCCGGATCGCTCTCGACCCGCATGTAGCCGCCATGGCTGCGGATGATCGCCAGCGACGTGGAGAGCCCGAGCCCGGTCCCCTTGCCGACTTCCTTGGTGGTGAAGAACGGGTCCCAAATCTGGTCGATGACGTCGGCGGCGATCCCGGTGCCGGTATCCTCGACGTCCAGGAGGATGTACGGCCCCTCATGCGCCTCGTATTCCAGCGCCGCGTACCGTTGGTCCATCAACAGGTTGTTCGCAGTGATCGTGATGGTGCCGCCGTCGGGCATCGCATCGCGCGCGTTGACGCAGAGATTGAGCAGCACCTGGTGCAGCTGCACCGGATCGGCGTAGAGCGGATAGAGATCGCTGCCGAGATGCACCGCGAGGCCGATCTTCTTGGGAAGGTCTCGAGGATGATCTTCTCGAGGTCGCCCACCAGCGCGGTCAGCGACACCGCCTGCCGCTTCCCCTCGACCCCGCGCGCAAACGTCAGTACCTGCTTGACCAGCTCCGCCCCGCGCTCGGCGCTCGACTCGATCATCGCCAGCGTGGCCTGCGCCTCGTCGGTGGTCACCGTGTCCTTCAACAACTCGATCGACAGCATGATCGGTGCGAGGACGTTGTTGAGATCGTGGGCGATCCCGCCGGCGAGCGTGCCGATGCTCTCCATCCGCTGGCCGCGCAGGAACTGCTTCTCGAGCCGGCGGCGCTCGGTCAGGTCGATGTCGATGCAGAAGAGTTCGGGCGGCTTCCCGGCGCGCCGGACCACGGTGTGACTCGAGTAGACGGGGATCCGGGTGCCATCCTTCCGGATCAACAGCAGTTCCCCGTTCGGGATCGACTCGCCGCGCTCGACGCCGCGGAGCGCCTCGCGCACGCCGTCCCGCATCTCCTCGGGAACGATCAGGTCGAGCAGGTTGCCGCCGATCGCCTCCTCCCGACTGTAGCCGTAGAAGACTTCGCTGGCGCTGTTCCAGTACTGGACCGTGCCATCGAGCGCATAACCCTGGATCGCCACCATCGGCACGCTCTGCAGCAGGAAGCGGAAACGCTCCTCCGATTCGCGCAGCTCCTCGGCGCTCCCCAGCGCGGCGCGCGCGGCGGCTTCCTGCTCGGGAAGCACGGGCTCCGCGCCGAGGAGGATGACGCTGCACTGTTCGAGCGAGGGCTCGGCGTGCAATCGCGCGACGAATGCGAAGCCATCCCCGTCGGGGAGGACGCGGTTGACGAGGATCAGTGTGGGGATGAGCCGACGCGCCTGCAGCATCCCCTCCGCCGCACCGGCGGCGTGCGCGATCTCGTAGCCGGTCGCCGCCAGCCCACGCGCAGTCGCGTGGTCGGCACCGACCAGGAGGATCGAGGGAGACGAGGGCACAGCAGTCGTCCGGGGCCAGAGCGGAGAGGGGAACCGGAAGAAAGCCACTGGGGACGCGACGTTGACGCCAGCTGCGCCGCACTCAATCCATGGATGGAGGCGCGCCGATCCCGATCAATCCTGCCAGGTCGAGAGCACCCACACGATCAGCCCGGCCACCGTCACGATCGCCGCCGCGCCACCGATCCGACCCGGCTTGCCGCCGAGGCGCAGCCCGGCCGCGAACGACGCGCTGCTCACATCCTTCACGGGGCCATTGAGGGTCCAGATCCGCCGATGGCCCGCCGCGGCCTGAATTGAGAGTCCGATCTTGTCCTTGTGCATTACCGCCGCGTCGACCAGCACCGGACCCGTCAGGTCGTCGTTCCGCGCGATCATCACGCTCGGCGTGAGGTCGAGCGTCGTCGTCGGCGAGGCGTGATAGCGAAGCCGAGGCCCGAGCGCGAGATAGGCGTTGCCGTCCAGGATGCCGGCCAAGAGAATGCCACCCGCCGACGTCCGCGCACCGATGGGCGTCACGCGGCCGAGCCCGATCGCCATCATCAACTTCCCCTCGTCGGAGGCGAACGGACTCTCCTCTTCGCCGAACCGCACGAGCTGCCTGCCGATCGAGAACTCGGTGATCGTCCGCGGCCGGAGCGGCGACTGGGCGGAGAGGGGAAGGGCGAGGAGGAGGAGGAGGGTGATTCGCATAGGGGGGAAGATACTTCGATGGATGATGGATGATGGATGTCATCCTGAGCGGAGCCCGCGAAGCGGGCGAAGTCGAAGGACCTCTCTCCGAGCGCATCGGGAAGAGGTCCTTCGACTGCGCACCCCTGCGGGGTGCTTCGCTCAGGATGACACTGCCTTCACGCTTCTCGACACCAGCCTGCGGAGGCCGATCCTCCCGTTTGTACGGGCGACGCATGCGTCGCCCCTACGGCTCGATCAAGGCACCCGAATACTCAAACAGCTCACCCCCCCATCCATCTTCCGGAACTCCGACATCTCCACTTCAACGACCCGATACCCCAGCGCCGTCACGCGCTCGGCGAGCGACGGAAACCCCGTCGCCATCAGCACTGCGCCATTGATGGCGACGCAGTTGGCGCCGTAGCTCTCGGCGTCGGGGACGGTGAGCATGCGGAAGCGCAGCATCGCCGGGTGATCAGCGAGCGCCTCGGTGGTGACCATGTCGTCGCCGCCAAGCCAGGCGATGCCACTCTTGAGATGGAGCAGCGTCGGATGCGCGCGGATGTCGATCGTCTCGGCGGTGTAGCCGAGGCGTTCGAGCCAGGCGGTGAGCTGGCGGGCCCCCTCGGCGTTGGTGCGGTCGGAGACGCCGATCAGGAAGTGATCGCCGGCCTGACAGATGTCGCCGCCGTCGAGGGTGCCCGGCGCGTGGATCGAGGCGACCGCGCCGTAGATCGCCTCGAGCACCGGCTGCATCGCCGCGACCTCGCCCGCCCGACTCGGCGCCCCAGGCCGCGCGAGGATCGCCCCATGCGCGGTGACGACCGCCGTGTCCTCGACGAAGGTCGAGTCCGGGTACGCGTCATCGGGCGGCAGCGCGGTGATGCCGAGGCCGAGCTGCGCGAGCACGGCGCAGTACGCGGCGTGCTGCGCCTGTGCCAGGGCCAAGTCCGGTGTCCCGAGGCCGGCGGTGCTCAGGCCGTCGGCGTAGGAAGCGGAGGGGGGGCGGGTGATGGCGCGAGCGAAATTCATCGTGGCCTCCGGGCTGGGGCGAGAAGCGAGAAGCGAGAAGCGAGAAGCGCGACCCAGCGGCGAGATCTCAGCGCGACACCACGCTTCTCGCTTCTCGCTTCTCGCTTCTCGATCATCGCCGTTGCCGCACAATCCCAACGTACACCGGCCAACTCACCGCCAGCAGCGCGATCGACCACATCGAATTCGTGCGGTCGCTGAGCACCGCACCGACGAGGAAGGCGACCGAGCCGACGATCAACAGCCCCAGGGTGTAGGGATAGCCGGGGAGGCGGAAGGGGCGTGGGATGTCGGGTTCCTTGCGGCGCAGCGCGGCGACGGCGATGAAGCAGCCGAGGTAGTTCAGGACGAAGAAGAACGCGGCGAGGGCGAGCACCGAGTTGAAGGTGCCGCTCAGGATGAAGAGCAGCGCGGCGGTGACCGAGAGCGCATGCGCCACGACGGGCGTGCCGCCGGCGTTGACGCGGTCGACCGCCGCCGGCATCAGGCCGTCGCGGCTCATCGCCAGCGGCACGCGCGCGGCGAAGAGAATGTTGGCGTTGAGCCCGCCGAGGAGGGCGATCAGCACGACAATCCGGATGACCAGGTCGCCCGAGGGGCCGAAGAGGATCGCCCCGGCCGACCCGGCGACGAACGGATCGCCGGCCATGGCGGAGATGCCGACCACGCGCAGCATCGCGAGGTTGAAGCAGAGGTAGATCGCGATGACGGCGAGCACGCCGCCGATCATCGTGCGCGGCATCGTCCGCTCGACGTCGGTTGTCTCCTCACCGAAGTAGAGCGGCCCGGTCCAGCCGTCGTACGTGAAGATCACCGCCTGCAGCGCGAGGACGATCGCGGCGATGAAGCCGGTGCCCGTCGGCATCACCCGCGGCGCCGCCACGACGACGTCGGGCACCGCCATCACGAAGCCGGCGACGATCAGCGCTGCGTATGCCAGTGCCTTGGCGCCGCTCAGCAGCTGTTGCGCGACGTCGCCGCTCTTCACGCCGCTCCACTGCAGCAGCCCGAAGGCGAGCACCAGCGTCGACGCGATCGCCTTCACGCCGCCCGGAATCGCCGGAAGCAGCGGTGTCGCGAACTCGGCGAAGGCGATCGCGCCGAGCGAGGTCGAGGCCGCCGTCGAGAACCAGTCGGTCCAGCCGACGACGAAGGCGGGGTAGGGGTCGAGCCCGCGACGCACGATCGCGTACGGGCCGCCCGAGCGCTTGGTGATGACGCCGCCCTCGGCGAGCGCCATCGCGCCGAAGAGCGCGTAGACGCCGCCGACGATCCAGACCGCAATGAAGAGCATGGGGGACGGCAGCCGCGAGGCGACTTCGCCCGGGGTCCGCATGATGCCGGTGGCAATGGTGGTGCCGACCAGGACGGCGAGGCCAAAGGCCACGCCAAGCACCTGGTGGAGCGAGCCGCGGCGCGCTTCAGCGATCGGGGATGTCCTGTAGGGGAAGGCGGAGAATACGTCCTGACGAGAAGGGGCGGAAGGGGGATTACACCGGATCATTCCCCGCCCCCGCAGGGCGGCGGGGCCTCCGAGCTAGATACACTCGGTCGCACCATTGTCGACGTACCGAGTGCAGCGACTTCGGAGACCCCGCCGCTCGCGCGATGCGCGAGGGCGGGGAAGGCGTCACGCCTCCCGCCAATACCTCACCGTCTCCTCACCGATCGTCGCGCCGTGCTGCGCGCCGAGATGCTCGAGGGCGGTGCGCAGCGCGTCGGCGAGCTCGGCTTCGCCGAGGAGGCGCAGCGACTTCACGATCCGGGTGAGGCGGAGGTAGTTGTGATTGCCCTGGCGTGATCCACGCCTGTTGCCGCGTCGCGGCATTCGACGCCGCGATGATGCGTGCGTGCCCGTTGTTGTTGATGATCGCGAAGCCGTAGAAGTCGAGCAGCTTCTCGAACGACCGCCGCAGGTACATCCGCAGCATCGGATCGTGCTGCCAGTGGGCGATATCCTCCTCCGTGAGGATGGGAGCCCGCGCGTTCGCCCCGCTCGGCGTGTCGAGCGGGAAGAGCCACTGGATGTAGTCGTGATGCGCCTCGAGCGACGAATACGGCCAGTGCCAGATCTCCGCGAGCATCCTGCCAGCGTGATCCGGGCCCTGGTGGCGATAGAAGCGGAGGAGGGGTGAGGGCATGGGGCCTCGTCGTGGATCGTGGACTGGGCTGGTCTCTTCCCCGGCTCCGCAGGGCGGCGGGGCCTCCGGGTCAGATTCTCCCCGCCCCCGAAGGGCGGCGGGGCCTCCGAACCAGATACACTCGGTCACTCAGTCCAACACGTACCGAGTGCAGCGACTTCGGAGGCCCCGCCGCTCGGGCTGCGCCCGAGGGCGGGGAATCCCGACGGCGGGGAATGCGATGTTGACGTCCCACCCCGCACCGCCATGCACGTTACCGGGCGGCTGTCACACCGCCGTCACACCCTGCTACGACATTGCACTCGGTGAATCGGATTGCACGCTTCACCGGCAAACTGTTTCAGGTGCGTTGTTACATCGCCCGCGGCCGTCGGGCCGGGCAGTCGCCCCCGCCGATCGGCGGCAGCGCCAGGACGTATTCGCTGAGCCGGAAGAACCAGGACGGCACGCAGAAGTGGGTCAGGGCGGGGATCGCGGCGAGGACGACGAAGCTCGCGCCGAGGAGGGCGGCGGTCGTCGCGCGGCCGGAGGCGAGGGCGACCCCGGTGCCCCAGCCCCAGAGCGCGGCGACACCGCAGGCGAAGCGGCGCGGGATGCCGTAGCTCGGAATCGATGGCGCCCCCCGGCGGTGGCGGAGGAGATAGTACGGGACGTCCATCGGGTGGATCGGCGACAGGCTCCCCAGCGCGGCGACGACGCCGAGCCAGGCCCAGGAGGCGGGCGACGCGGTGATGGTGGCGACGGCCGCCCAGAGTGCGCAGGCGCCCGGGGCCACCCGCAGCCAGGGGACCACCGCCACCCAGTCGGGGTCGTCGAGTTCGCCGAACCCCTGCATGGCGAGGCGGGCGGCGAGTTGCGGGTCGATCGGATCGGGCACAGCGGCTCCATGGCCGGGATGCAGAGATGCGCCGATCCCCGGCTGGACGCGACATCAGCAATCGGTAAAGGACCTTCCCCGCCCCCGCGTAGGGGCGACGCATGCGTCGCCCAACTATTCCCCGCCCCCGCAGGGCGGCGGGGCCTCCGAGCCAGATACACTCGGTCACTCAGTCCAACACGTACCGAGTGCAGCGACTTCGGAGGCCCCGCCGCTCGGGCTGCGCCCGAGGGCGGGGAGTCCCGAGGGCGGGGAGGGCCAACATTACAAACTGGCGCCACTCGCACGCATGAACGCCGACTGGGGGGCATATTCCCGAAATCGACTCACCTCCATCGGAGGATGGTGATGACCCTGCTCCCTCGCCGCACCCTGCTCTCGACCGCCGCCGCCGCCCTCGGACTCGCCACCCTCGGCGGTCCGCGCGACGCGCACGCCGAAGCGGCCGGTTTTCAGTTCGAGGTTTACAAGGACTCCCGCGGCGGCTTCCGCTGGCGCTTCAAGGCCGGCAACGGAGTCATCATCTGCGCCGCGGAACGACCCTACACGACCAGGAAGGATTGCCTCAATTCGATCGACCTGATCAAACAGGGCGCGGCGCGTGCACCGATCGAGGACCTGACGTGACGGGCGCGCGTCCATGACTCACGACTCAGGACTCACGCCTCACGACTCGAACGACCCCCGCGCCTGGTACTTCGACGTCCGCTTCCGGGCAGAATCGCCGATCTCGCACTGGCCGACGGAGTTCATCATCGTCACCGGCTACGCGACGACCGGCGAGGTGTGGCCCGAGGAGAAGAACCTCGAGGCCGACCTGCGCCTCCGGCGCGAGCTGCAGGAGATGGGACGCTGGCATGTGCGCCTCACCGGCTACTCCCCCGTGACCGGGCACGCCGAACCGGGATGGGCGGTGCTGCTCAACGCCGCCGAAGGGCGAGGCGCTCGGCCGCCGTTACGCGCAGGACGCCATCTATGTGGTGCGGCGCGACGCGCTCGCGGTCCGCTATTGCGCCGATGGGCGCGAGGAGAAGGTCGGGTCGTGGCGGGAGCGGGTGGGCGGGTGAGATCCTCCCTGCGCGCGCTGCGCTGCCCTTTCGTTGGGGCGACGCATGCGTCGCCCGTACAGAAGTCGACGCACCGGCCGCTGCGTCGGGGATTGAGATCAGGTGAGGGTCCCGTTGGCTGATCGTGATCTCCCCCTGGTCGCTCGCCGCCGGCATCCTCCTCGGCCTCCTCATCGCCTGGCTCATCCACCGCGCGGTGGTCTGGTGCCGCGCATGGTGGTATCGGTGGCTGGGGCGGAAGCGGCGAGGCGTCGGCGGAATCGCTGCTGAAGTCGGCGGGCTACACCATCGTCGACGCGCAACTCAGGTTGCCGTGCAGTTACCTGGTCGACGGCGAGGCAATCCCGTACGCGGTGCGCGTCGATTTCGTAGTCGAGCGCGCTGGCAGGCGATACGTGGCCGAGGCGAAGAACGGCCCCTCGGCGAGCGACCCGCGCACCACCGCGACCCGACGCCAGCTGCTCGAGTATGCGGTGATGTGGCAGGCGCACGGCGTGCTGCTGGTCGATGTGCCGGGGCGACGGGTTCGCGTGGTCGAGTTCGCGGCGATCCGCGCGTAGGGGCGACGCATGCGTCGCCCCTACGCACATCGACATCGGCCCGTGCGGGCTGATCTCCCCATTGGTGTGGGCGACACACACGTCGCCCCCCGCTCGCGACGCCGATATTATTTCCGGGGGAAAGAAGGGCGACGCATGCGTCGCCCCTACGCACATCGACATCGGCCCCTGCGGGCTGATATCGCAGGCGGGACGGGCGGCGCACATCGACATCGGCCCCTGCGGGCTGATATCGCAGGCGGGACGGGCGGCGCACATCGACATCGGCCCGTGCGGGCTGATATCGCAGGCGGGACGGGCGGCGAAAATCGACATCGGCCCGTGCAGGCTGATATTCCATTGTGTACGGGCGACGCATGCGTCGCCCTCCGCCCGCGCAGGCGGATATCCCATCGCCCCCAACGCGACGACGCCCCATGGCCACCCAATATTTCACCGCCACCACCCTCGACGGCTTCCTCGCCACCGAGGACGATTCGCTCGAATGGCTCTTCGCGCTCGCCGACATCGGCGAGTCGAGCTACCCCGCGTTCATCGCCGAGGTGGGGGCGCTCGCGATGGGATCGGCGACCTATGAATGGATGCTGGGTCACTCCGAAGAGGTGATCAAGGAGGTCGGCTCGGCGTGGCCGTACACGCAGCCGACCTGGATCTTCACGACGCGCGAGCTGCCGCGGATCGAGGGCGCCGACATCCGCTTCGTGCAGGGCGACGTGCGCCCGGTGCACGAGGCGATGCGCGCGGCGGCCGGCGACCAGAACATCTGGATCGTCGGCGGTGGGGAGCTCGCGGGGCAGTTCCACGACGCCGGGCTGCTCGACGAACTGATCCTCCAGGTCGGCTCGGCGACGCTCGGGAAGGGGAAGCCGCTCTTCCCGCGGCGGGTCACCTCGCCGACGCTCGAGCTGACGTCGGTGCACCGGATGGGGACCGGGATGGTCGAGCTCCGCTACGCCGTGAAGCGCTGAACCTCACGGCAGCGGCGGGCCGTAGGGCGCCGAATGCATCGCCCTGATGCACACCAACATCCTCCCTGGCAGGCCGATGTCCCCCTGCGTCGCCCTTACCCAAATCGACGCCCCGCCGGGCAGGCCGATCTCCCCGTTGGTACGGGCGACGCATGCGTCGCCCCATGCCCGCCCAGCCGCGATCTCCCCGAGGACGCGCCGATGAGCTTCGACACCCCCCCGACCCAGCCTGACGGGCAGTTCGTGCCGCCGGGGCGCCATCCGCCGACCGCCGTCGCGACGGCGACCCCCGAGCCGCCACCCCCGCCGCGCGTCGAGGTCGGCTGGCGGCGCCCTTCCCGCGGCCTCGGCGCCCGACTCCGCGGCGCGGTGCTGCGGGTGCTGGACGTCGCGGACCGGGTGGCGGAGTCGATCACGGGGAAGCGGTAGGACGAGCTGCAGTGCGCCCGTCTGCGGAACTTGGGTCACCCCGGCGCCACAAACGGGCAGACGTCAGCTTCGATGTACCTTATGGTGGACCCTCACACCGGAGTGGAGATGCTCATGGAACTGACGGCCGTGTATCGGCGGGTGCCTGAGGGGTATGTCGCCTGGGTCCGCGAAGTCGCCGGAGCCAACTCGCAGGGCGAGACCCTTGAGGAGGCCCGCGCCAATCTGCACGAGGCGGTGCAGATGGTGATCGAGGCCAATCGAGGGCGATCGGCCGAAGCAGAAGCGGGTGAGCTGCTGACGGAGACCCTTCGCATCGCAGGGTGAAGCGACGAGACCTCGTAAGGTTGCTGATGGAAGCGGGGTGTCGTCTGGTTCGTGAGGGTGCCAATCATTCGCTCTGGATGAACCCTGCGACCGCGAGCGTTTCGACGATTCCACGGCATCGCGAGATCAACGACTTGTTGGCCCGCAAGATTCTCCGTGACCTTGGGGTGCCGACCCCGGGGTAGCCTACTGACTCGTCGAGAATGGAGGCTCCACGTGACCCCTCCCCCCACCTGCGACCGCTGCGACCAGCCGGCGCTCCGCGACGTCATCCACGTCGAGCACAACCGGTACCACTTCTGTCGGCACTGCTACATCGCGTTCACCGCCGAGTATCTCGCGGCGCGGCCGGAGAAGGCGGCGGAGCTCGCCGCGACCTTCCGGTTGCCGTGGCCCGAGACCGGTGTCGAGGAGATCGCACGGATCCTGGTCGCGGGGCAGGAGCGGCAGATGGAGGCGATGCGGCGGTGAACGATGAGCGACAGACCCTGCTCGGCGTGACCGGATCCATCCTGCTCGCCATCATCGTCTTCATGGCGGTGCGGGTGCTCGTCTTCGGCGACCAGCCGAACGGCCAGTGGGCGGTGGAGCGAATCCTCGGCGCCAATTGGCTGGCGATCACCATGATCGCGACCAGATACCATCGCCTCCCGCTGGATCGTCGACTCCCGGCACCGCATGCAATCGGACTCGGCGGCCTGCAGCTGATCATGATCTCCTGGCTCGTCATCAGCGCCCCCGCCTCGGCCGAGCGTCGCTGGCTCGCCGTGGTCGGACCTGCACTCCTTGCCATCCCCGGCGTCTACCTGATGGTGATGGGGACCCGTGCCATCCGAGCCGCAGAACTCGAAGCGAGGGAATGATGGACGACGACTTCGAGGCCGCGCTCCGCGAGCTGATGACGCTCGACCGGATCCCGCTGCCGACCTTCCGCGTGCCACCCTGGGCTGCGATCCGTGCGGCGTTGCCGCCGGACACGGTCCTCCCCGATGGTCCCGTGCACGTGCTGGTCGATCTCGACATCGACGAACACGGCGTCGTGGTGCGCGCCGAGGTGGGCGAGGCGCCGGCGGATGTGGGGAACGTGATCGCGGTGTGCGTTGATGCGCAGGGCACTGTCATCCCGAGCGCAGCGCGCGTTGATCTTCAAGACGGGGTCATCGCGAGCGCAGTCGAAGGACCTGCGTGGCCATGTGCAGGCCAGCGCCCCGACTATCGCCCGCGCCATCGCCGCCGCGCACCTCGGCGCCCGCTTCACCCCCGGGATCCGCGGTGGCCAGCCGGTCGCGGTGCGTCGGTTCCGGATGGGGATCGAGGTGGGGCCGGGGGAGTTGCGGGGCGGGTAACGCCCCCGCCTCTTTCACCCGACACCCTCACGCGCACCCTCGGAGACGCGCATGGCATCATCCGCATTCTGGTGGGCATTCGCCGCCTACCTCCTGCCGACCTTCCCGCTGGGCTACTTCTGGCACCTCAAGACCTTCCGAACCCACTACGACCGACTCGAGATGTTCCGCGAGCAGGTCATCGTTCCGCTCGGCCTCGCCACCATGATCATCCAGGCCGCGATCTACGCCTGGATCTATCCGCGACTCTTCGCGACCACGCACGATGCGTGGCTCACCAGCGCGCTGCAGTTCGGGGCGATCTTCGGCGTGCTCGCCTGGTCGCTCGCGGTCCTGCCCGTCGCCGCGAAGTACCGAACCGCCTCCGTGCGCGGCTTCCTGACCCTGGAGACGGCATTCACCGTCGTCCACTATCTGGTGGTGTCGCCGCTGATCGCATTGGCCTGGCGCGCGGACGGGTGAGGTGGGGATGGGCCACGCGCCCGCCTCAGCCGCCGTCGCGCCGCTGCCATCGCCGAGGGTGGCGACGGGTGTGAATCACCCCGATCACCGCCACGACGTCAGGCAACACGATGAAGTAGATCGCGTACGGGAAGTGTGGCACGATTGCTCGGCGGAGTTGCAGGCCGACCATCGGGAATGAACTTGGATCTGCCGCGATGCGGGTGATGGTGGCATCCACCAGGGAAACAAAACGGCGAGCCGTTTCAAGGGATCTCGCCGCGTACCAGAGTGTCGCCTCCGGTCACCTCCGCTTCGGCAAGGGAGCGGAGTAGTACCCGAGCCACTATTCGAGTTGCTTGAAGAGCGTGTCGCGGATGTCACGCCATTGCTTGCCACCCTGCGGCGATCCTTCCGCCTCAGTGGCGCGGCGCTCAAGTTCCGCGAGCAGCTCCGGGGTGGCCGGCGGCACGTCATGCTGGTCGACACTGTCCCAGAGCGCCTCGATCAAGTCGAGTCGCTCCTGAATGGAGAGTGCGGAGAAATCGATGCGCGAGGCCATAGTGCAATGGTATGGTGAGGGTCCGCGTCGGGCAAGAAGTGGCATGAGCGAAGATTGCAGCTGGAAGGCGTCCCCCCTGGGCCCGATCGACGCGTCTCTGGACGGATCAATGCGAACTCCACGCCTCACGCCTCACGCCGGCTGCGTCGGCGCCGCTCACGCCGGCTACGCCGGCGCTGCGGCCTGACGGCCTCGGCTGTAACCCTTCACCCTTCAACCCCACTCCCCCATGAAACGACTCTTCTCCGCCCTCGCCGCCGGCGCCAACGCCGCCGTGAATTCCAACAACACCTCCCGCTTCGAAGTGGCCGGCATCGTCGTGCGCTGCCCGCACTGCGGCGGCGAGGAATTCGTCGAGGGGCGCGCGTTGCTCAACACGGCGGGGATGACCTTCTTCAATCTCGACTGGGCCAACCGCTCGGCGGCGACGCTGGCGTGTGTTGGGTGCGGTCGGATCGAGTGGTTCCTCGCCGATCCGGAGGAGCGGGCCTAAGGAGGCTGAAGCAGCAGCGTCCATTCAATCCCCCGGAGACCCCGTGTTCATCGCCGGCCCAGTGAACCTCGAGAACGTTCCCGACCCACGCCGCGCCGCGCGCGTCATGCACACCGCCTTGCTCGGTGGGCTCCTCACGATCTCGGCGGTCTTCCTCTTTCTCGGGGTAGGGCTGCATGTCGCCCCGCTCATCAGGGCCGGCGACGGGGTGGTCATCATCGGCACCATCCTCGCCGCGGTGGGCCTGCTGCCGATCGTCCTTGGCGTGCTGGTCTTCCGGCCGAAGGTGCCGGCGCGCACCTCAGGGCAGGGCGACGCCGCCTACTGGCAGGGGGCGCTGGGGCCGGCGCTGGTGGTCTGGGTGCTCTGCGAAGGCGGCGGGGTCATGGCGGCGGTCGGCGCACTGCTCACCGGCCTGTGGGCACCGATCGTGACCGTCGCGGTGGCGGTGACGTGCCTGGTGCTGATGGGGCCGGGGCGATTCGAGAACTCGTGAGGGGCGTGGCCGCTCAGCGATACACATCCCGCCGATTGCCGACCTTCACGACGGTGACGATGAGTTCGCGGTCGGTGATTTCGTAGAGGATGCGATAGTCGCCCTGCCGCAGCCGGTACTTCTCCTCACCGCTGAGCTTCTCACAACCGACCGGGCGGGGGTCCGTCGCCAAGGCCCGGATCCGTGCCACCACGCGCCGTCGATCCGCAGTGGGGAGTGCTTCGATGTCCTTGCCGGCCGAGCGCCGGATCACCACGCTATAGCTGGCCACGACGCTTCAGGTCGCGCACCAGATCCTCGAAGGCCACCGTCGGCTCCTTGGCGCGGTCACGGAAGGCGGCAAGATCGTCAGCGTCTTCGCGCAGCGCATTGCGGACCGCGCTGTTCACCAGGTCCGAGATGCTCTGGTCGGTCTCGGCCGCCTTGAGGCGGAGGGCCTTGTGGAGGCTCTCGTCGAAATAGACGGTGGCGCGCTTGGCCGGGGGCATGGAGGGAGAGTAGCGTTGTGACGTCATGACGTCAATCCAGCCCCAGGGTCGTGGGAGGGGCCGCAACACGCACCGCGCTGCGGTTCGACCGTGGATGGTATCGTGGTTTCCGCTGGTCTTACGGCACCAATAAACGCCAGCGTGGGCGGATTATCCCCTTCCAGATGTTGTCATCCTGAGCGGAGCACCCCGCAGGGGTGCGCAGTCGAAGAGCCCGCCCTGAACGAAGTGAAGGGACCTCTATCCCAATGCGAGGAGAGAGGTCCTTCGACTGCGTCCGCTTCGCGGACTCCGCTCAGGATGACAACACTCCCTACCGCACCCGCACCGCCTGGAACGTCACCCGCGCCGTCCACGACTTGTAGATCGCGGGGGTGGTGCCGCCCCACGCGCGATAGGTGATGTCGATCACGCCCGACGCGGTGGTGGGGGTGAAGTTGACCGTCACCTGTTTGACGACGCCTGGGTATCCCGGATAGCTGCTCCCGCCGTGCCAGCTCAGGCCGGTGATCTGTCCCCCGTCCGGCACGGCGCCGCTCTCGGCGTAGGCACCGTTCAGCGACGGGTCTGGCGAGACCAGGCGTGCGCGATCCGATCTGCGCCGTCGGCAAGCATCACCTGCGGCATCGCCGGGATCGTCGCGAAGTCGGTGTGCGGATCGGGGAGCATCCAGAGTCCGCGGTGCACCGAGAGCGGCGCGTCCTGCGTCGCGAACACCAGCACGCCGTCGCGCTCGCCGCGCTTGATCTGGTTCCAGAACATCGTGTCGCCCCGGAAGCCGGCGACCAGTCCGTCTCCAGCCGGCGAAGATCTCGCCCGGCGTGAGCGGTATCACGTCATGCACCATCGTGGCCGACGGTGATCGCGCCACACCGGGAAGCCGACCGTCACCACCGCCTTCGCCACCGCCAGCGTCAGTCCCGGCAGGATCGCCGTGTTCGACCGCTTGAGTGTGGCGGTGACGGTGTACTTCCCCGACGCGGCGTAGCTGTGCGTCGCCGTGCTGACGTTCTGGCTCTGCGTCTTCGCGGTGCCGTCGCCCCAGTCCCACTCCATCGCGTAGCCGCGCGTGGGCGGATCGAGCACCGGCGCACTGAAGCTCCCCGTGGCGCCGATCGCCAGGGTCTGCGTGGCGGGCTCGATCTTCAGGATGCGCTGGATCAGCGGCATGTTCATCGGGACGACCTCTCGCCACGCCGTCTGCAGCGCGTTGCCAAATTCGGTGACGTCGAGGCTCGCCACCACGGCACCCACCACGTCGGTGAGGCCGAGGGCATCGAACAGGACGCTGGCGCCACAGCTCTTGCCGAGCGGGGGGAGCGACCCGTCGGCGCATGGCCCAATGGTCGTCGCCACCGTCTGCTGCGTCGGCTCGGCGTAGAGCGGCTTGGCCTTGGTGCAGTTGGCGCAGACCGCGCGGATCTTGGCGGTCGAGTCGCGGATCACGAACGGCGAGTCGTCGGGCGCCCACCCGGCGCCGCTGGTCCCCTGCATCTCGAGGGTCACCGTCGGGAAGCCCGCCTGTGCGGCGAGCGCGTTGTTCTGCGACTGCCGCGACGCGCCGGTGGCGTTCAACGCGTTCATCACCATCGGCGGCACGTCGGCATACTGCTCGAGCGGAAAGAGGAAGCTCCCGCCGACCGGCAGCACCGCCTCGGCGATGGTCGTCGGCCCGTCCACCGTCTGCTTGAATGCCCGCGAGAGGAAGCCGCTCGAACCGAGCGTCAGCTGCGCGGTGGTCGAGGGATCGGCGGGGGTGGTGAACCAGAGCGTCGTCGGCGTGAGCCGCAGCAGCGCGGCGAAGACCGCGCGACCGACGCGCCCGGTGGGGACGTCCGACAGCCGTTCGGGAAAGAGCATCAGCTGCGGCAGCCGCGAGGTCAGCAGCATCCCGCGGAGGTTGAGCGAGGTGAGTTCGTCGCGGCTGGTCTGCGACAGCGGGGCGTACATCGCGGCGAGGTCCGAGAGGACGCTGTTGACCCCGGCGGTGGCGTCGAAGTGCCGTTTGGCCATGATCTCGAGACCGGCGAGCGCGGCGGTGTCGGCGAGGGTGCCGAGGGTGGGCACGGTCTTGATGGCCGTGGCGAACGGGATGTTCTGGATCGTGCCGAAGATCCCCATCACCGGGATCGCGGGGCCGTGTCCCGCCGGGTAGGCGTACGACCCGGTTTCCGGCGCGGGCCAGATGCTCGCGGCGAATGCCTGGAGCTCCGCGGGCGAAAAGCCCAGTTTCGAGAGGGTGGCATTCACCGGGTAGCCGTACCCCTCGATGCCGATCAGCGAAGCGTCGCCCCGGAGTGAGCCGGGAGCAGCCGGGCCGGCGATCAGTGAGGCATTGAAGTGGGCCCCCGCGACGGTGATGCTCGACTCGTCGCTCGCCACGATCGGCACCATCTCCATCCGGTTGCGCAGCGGGTCGAACATGATGAAGAGCGGCGTCGTTCCGGCGACGCGGGTCACCGGGATCCGGAGCGTCATCAGCCGATTGGCGCGCCGCTGCGTCGTCTGCATCAGCAGCGCCGGCCCGGCCACGGTGAAGCCGTCCGGGAGGGTCGGCGTCGGCGGGTTGGTGGCGAGGGTGATGTTCCACGTCCCGGCGCTCGCATACGCACCGCTCGGCACGGTGAGCCGGAGTCCCTGATAGGGGTGGCCCGGGGTGGTGATCTCGAGGGTGCCGCCGCCGGCGCCGATCGTCTGCCCCGGGATGCTCCCGGCGCCGAGCACGGCCTCGGCCCGGATGCGGAGCGGGGGGAGGTCGCCGACGGTGGCGACGAGGACGTTTCGGCCCTCGCTGCTCCCGAGGGTCCAGGCGCCGGGCGAGGCGATGCCGGCGCTGGAGGTCGTGGCGCTGCTCTTGGCGATCCGGCCGCCGCCGGAATCGACCCGGAAGGTGACGGTCACCCCGCCGACGGCCGCCCCCGTGGCGTCGGTGACCTTGACCGAGACGGCGCTGGCGACGGCGGCGCTCGGCGCGGCCTGCTGGGCGTCGCCGCTCACCACGACGATCGCCGCCGGTGGGCCCCCGGTCTGCGTCGGCCCGCTCGGCGCCCCGCCGCCGCAGGCGGCGGCGAGGAGGGTCAGGGAGATGATGGCCAGGGACGCGTACCGCATGGTCGCCTCGAGAGTGGGGTCTGAGGGACATGCGTGGTGGGGGGCGGGATTGGCTCATGCCCGCCGCCCGCAACGTATGCGTCGCCCCCGCCCGCGACGCGATCATCCGTCCGGGGGCGAGAGGGGCGACCCATGGGTCGCCCCTCAGCGTCAGACCCGCCACTTCCTCCGCTCCCTCCGTGTCGCCGTTACGCTTCAGGTCGACTCTTCCGGTTCCCGGGTCTCATGCATCCCTCGCCGACGCGCACTCGAACTCCCTACTACCCCAACTGGGGGATGTCGTGGTGTCCGGTGCTTCCCGCGGTGCTGCGACGCGCCTGGCACGACGTCCCGCTGCCGTGGTCGTTGCGCAATTGCTTCCGGCGCACGGACCTGACCACCTTCGGGGCACTTGATGCGTCGGCGCTGCTTCCCGGCGAAATCCTGCCACCGTTGGGACGCGAGTCGCTGGCCGAGTATCTCGGGGAGCGGTGGGAGGAGGTCGATCGGCTCGTGCCGTGCTCACTCGAGGAATGGCAGTCGCTCGAACTTCGCCGTGCTCCCGTGTTCAACCAGAAGCTGCAACGCCATGCTCAACGCCTTGTCTTTGTGGCGGATGCTGTCGCGCGACTGGGTGCCAACCGTCGGCGAGCTGAGGAATGTCAGGGGATTCGGGCCGACGATGGTGCTTGACGTCCTCTGCAGCATCGAACTCGCACTCGATCCGCGGTGGATCGCACCGGTGGTCGCCGAGGCGCCGGGTCGTCCTGAGCCGCCGCTGACCGAGGAACTCGCGCTGTTGGAGCAGCAGCTCGACGCAATCGCCGGCGAGCCATGGGGACGCGTGGGCTGGGGTGGGGACCGTCGCTTTCAGGATCTGCTCCCTGGCGAACGGGAGACGCGACAGAGATTTCTGCTCCGACTGCAGATGCGTGCGCCCGTGGGTGAATCCACGGTGACGATCATCGACCGCAACTTCCGCGAGCTCCGCGCCCGCGTGGCGCGGATCGCCACCGAACCGCTCGAGGAGCAACTCTTCGGGATCGTCGCCAGCTTCGGGCGCTCCTCCTCCGAGTCGAGGGCGAGGATGCTCCAGGCGCGCCTCGGCTGGGATGGCCGCGCCGAGTTACCGCGCTTGGAGGAAACCGCGGCGGCGATCGACGTCACCAGGGAGCGAGCGCGACAGCTCACCGAGCGGATCAAGGGGTGGGTGGAGCACCGTAGGGTGTACCTCCCCGGACTCCAGCCTACGCTCGATGCCATCCGTGCCCGGTTGCCGCTGCCTGCGACGGCGCTGGACGACACGTTGCGCGCGGCCGGTGTGGTGAAGCGCGCGTGGTCGCCGGAGGCGATCCTCCGCGTCGCCGAGATGTTCGGTGCACCGGTGCCCTTCGCCATCAGCGGGGCGTCGTCGCATCGGATGCTCGTCGACGAGGAGACGGCGCGCCACTATGCCCTGGTGGCCTCGCACCTCCATCGACAGGTGAAGGGTCTCGGCGCGGCGCGGCTCGATCAGGCGTATGAGGGGCTCCCCGCCGAGGTCCGGGGCGAGGTCTCCGCCGAGGCACTGTCGAAGGTGCTCGAGACCTTCACCGAGTTCAGGTGGCACCGCTTCGGCTGGTATTGGACGGTCGGCTCGATCGGGACCTGGTTGCGCACCCCGCTCCGACAGATGCTGGCGGTGGCGCCGCAGCTGTCGATCGATGACGCGCGTGAGGGGCTGGACCGTGCCCACCGCTTTGATCGGCGCCGTCAGGAGGCGATCCAGGGGGCGGTCGGGGCACTTGCCCCTGCGTCCGTGCTCGCGGCCTACTTCGCCGAGTGTGACGAGCTCGCGGTGGACGGCGACGCGGTCCGCTGGTGCGGTGGCGTGCTCGACGATGTCCACTCGCCGACTGATGCGGCGATCATCGAGCTCGTGCGACATGCCCCGTCGGGAGTGATCGAGCGGGACGCGCTCTTTGCGGCGTGGGATCGGCGCGGACTGAACCGCGCCACGCTCGCGACGAAGCTGAGCTATGCGCCGTACCTGCGCCGCGCCGCCCGTGCGCAGTGGGGGCTGCGGGGGGTGTAAGGTTGGGGCCGTTGGCCTACTCCTTCCCCCCAAACCACTCCGCCAGCGCATGGAGTGACTCCTGAAAGTGCGCCCCCCACTCCTCGAGATTCCCGCGGAAAGCCGCGCGTTCCTTGCCGTTGATGGTGAATGCGAGCAGGTGCTGCTTCATCCAGATCTTTGCCCAATCACCGAGCTGGACCGGGTTCCAGCGCTGCTGGCCGTTGCCTTCATCCATCCACTGGCTGAGGTGCACGACGAAGTCGAAGCGCTCGCGGAAGTACCCCCAGGCTGGGGGCATGCTGCCCAAGCCGAGCAGTGTGCGAAAGATCTTTGGATCGGCGCGGTAGTTCCGGACGCGGCGTGCGTGCCAGGCGACACCATCCTCGGACTCGATGAAGCGCGCCTCAGCAAGCTCGTCGAGGCTGCGGCGCACCCCAGCCTTGGTGTAGCCGGTGGCGCGCGTCACTTCCTGCACGCTGCGCCACTCGTGTGTGCCAAGCAGGTAGGTGAGTGCATCGGCCTTCACGCCGACACCCATCGCCAGGCGCAGGCGCACCATCGCGGTGCTCGGCGCAGTGAGTCTCAACGGGGGCGCGCTCCGCAAGTGCAACGAGGACGGCGTGGAGGGCGGCGTGGTGCCGGCAAGCTTCTTCCAGCGATGCCCATTCGGTCCCTGCATGGCAATCGCGGCGATCGCCTCCGGATGGTGCTGCGGGAGCGTGCCTGTGCGGTTCGCGAGATTGGTGAGCCGCTGCGCGCTCAGTACGTCGGCGTGCTGGCGCACCCACATGAAATAGACTTCGTGCAGGCGTCGTTCTCGCGGGGCCAGCGCCTCCGATGCGACCAGCAAGGCCTCGGGGTCGATGAGCCAGCGTCGCGTTTCGCCACCGGTTGCCGTCCCGCCGAGGTCGGCCCACTGCTGCCAGATGGCGCTGATCGCCGCCTCGATGACGGGGCGGAAGAGACTATCGACGGTGGGTGCGGACATCGGCGATCACCCTCCTGATGGCCTCGGGGAACTCTGCTGCCGTCAAACGCTTCAGGGGAGGACTCGCGTCAGGGCCAGCAGTAATAGATACATTCTGTATCTCTTGGGAAGACAACATATAGCCCTTGTGGCGCGCAATGGTCTCCGGGGCGGGCCTAATTAAGAAATAGCCCGTATTTCTTAATTAGCCGTCGGTAATTCAACTTTTCTTCACAGCGCAATCCGATCCGGACCATCCCGCAGCGCAATCGTCGCCACCGGATAGGCATCCGGATAGATGATGATGTTGCAGGCTCCGGCGAGTGCGGCGGACGGCACACGCAGCGCAAAGAAGTTCGCGGCGCGGGCGAGGTCGGCGGTCCGATGGCACACGGCGTGGTCCGCTGCGGTAAGTGCCGCAATCGATACGCCGTACCGGCGCAGGATGCCCGGCGCCGTCAGATCGAGCCAGTGATGCAGCTCGACATGCACGCTGACGAGGTCGTGCTGCACGGTGGCTGGATTGACCCCGGCGAACGCGAGATAGCGGCTCCGCTCCGCGAGCGCACCCGCCTGCGTCTCTGCGAGGTACAAGGCCCCGTACTCGCCGCGGCGATTCCAGCGCCCGCTCGCCTGGAAGATGTGGCCGACGTTGAGGGGCTGCGCGCCGCGCGGAACGTACCGCCAACAGAGTCCGCGCCACGCCCCCACCGTCAGCCAAACGTCCCGGCGTGCAGCCCGGCGAGAATCCCCGTCACGGCGGCGACCTCACCGCCACGGATGAGGTCAATCGGGCGCTGCCCATGCAGCGCGGGGACGGCGGAGAAGAGCCAGTCGTGCCCGGCACTCGGGTCAGCGAAGACCACGCCGAGGAGCCGCTGCACCTCGCGCAGCTGCTGCAGGCGGGCGCGGTGCGGCTCGGCAGGGACCGAGAGCTCGGACGGATTCCCCCACCGCTGGGCGGTGCGGGTGGTGGTCCCGGTGATCTGCCCCACCTGCTTGTAGGTGAGCCCCAGAAATTCCCGGATCCACTGGACGATCTCGGCGGTGGAACGGGCTTCGAGGCGTTTGGCGGTCATCGTCGTCACCGGGTGCTCCCCTTGGGTGTATGTCGTAGTATATGATATGAGCTACGACATGCAAGGCGACATGGGGATGGCTCGGATGTGAGATGTATAGTAAATGGTGATTTTTATACGCTTGGCGGACGACTTGTATAGAAATCGGGGGAATACGCATCCCACGGCACAATCGGACGCTGAGGTGGGCAGATTATCCCCCGCCCCCGCAGGGCGGCGGGGCCTCCGAAGCGGTCGTACTCGGTCGCCCCATGTGCGGTGCGGTGCGACGGGGCGCCGGTGAGGTACGGGGGAGCCGTCAGAGGAGGATCTTCGCGCGCGCAGCGCGCGTCGCGAGCCGACGGTGGCGCACGCGCGCCGCCCTTCGGAAGGTGAGCACCCGTCAATGTTGGGGGGACGGCTGACGGCTTCCCCCCGACCGAGTCGAGCGCCCCTGAGCGCCGCACCGCTCGGTGTTCGTCGGGCATGCCGCGCATTGACCCTTCGCTTCACGCGGGCTGCGCCGGCGCCGCGCATTTACATGCGCGGCTGTAAAGCGCCCCCATCGATCATCGACCATCGACCATCGATCATCGATTGTCACACCCCCCCACCATCCTCCTTCATCTACCCTACACGGAGGAATCCCATGCAGCCCGACTATACCGACGTAACCGTGGTCCTCGACCGTTCCGGCAGCATGAGCTCCATCCGGGACGACATGGAGGGCGGCTTTTCGGCATTCGTGGCCAGGCAGCAGGCGCTCCCGGGCCGCTGCCTGGTGACCATGGTGCAGTTCGACAGCAGGGAGACGGAGGTGCGCTACGCTGCCCGGCCGATCGGGGAGGTCGGCCCTCTCGGCCTCGAGCCGCGCGGGGGGACCCCGCTGCTCGATGCCACCGCCTTTGCCATCCGGACCACCGGCGAGCGGCTGGCGGCGATGCCGGAGGCCGAGCGGCCTGGGCAGGTGCTGGTCCTGATCATCACCGACGGGCAGGAGAACGCCTCACGGGAGACCACCGCGACAGCGCTGCGGCAGATGATCGAGCATCAGCAGCGCTGCTATCAGTGGGAGTTCATCTACCTGGGGGCGAATGTGGACGCGTTCGCCGAGGGGGGGAAGATGGGAATCCCGGCGGGGCGGAACGTGAACTTCGACGCCGACGTCGAGGGAGTGCAGGCCTCCTGGAGCGTGGTCGACCAGAAATTGGCGCATCTGCGGCGGGGGGACCGACACCATCTGGACTTCTCGCCCGCGGAGCGGAAGCGGATGAAGAAGGAGAAGCCGGGGGGTAAGGAACCCGCCTAGGCGGGTGGCGGGAAATTTCCGTCGTTTGTCACAGGGGTCATGTAGCGTTCCGAAAATTCCCACGTTCTCCCCCTGTTGATCGGATTCCAATGCGCGCAGCCTCCGCTCACCCTATCAACGACCCGGCCCGCGCGTGATTCACCTCGCGGTGGCGGATCTTCCCGTGGCGGCGGTGCATTGCACAAGTCGAGGTAAGGTGTTGGCGATGACCGCGCCGGCGGCGGAGATCTTCGAAGCCGCACCTGGCCTCATGGCGGAGATTGTTGCGCTTGTCGTGCGGACCGGTGGGCGTGGGGGGTCGGCACAGGTGACGCTGCCGCGACGCGAGCCTGCGCGCTTCCGCTTGGTGGCCGTGAAGGAGCGCAACGCGGAAGGGCCTGGTGGCTGCCTCGTCTTCCTGCTGCGCGATGCAGATCCTGACGCCTCTCCGACGGACCGGCTCGCCGGTCTTACCCCGCGTGAACGCGAAGTCGCGCAGCACGCGGCGAGCGGCCTCCGCAGTTGGGAGGTCGCGGAGCGACTCGGCTGTCGTGAGCGCACCGTCCGAGCACACCTCCAATCCACGTACCTCAAGCTCGGCATCAAGACGCGCGTTGAGCTGGCAAAGCTCATCTCGCGAACGCGCTGATCAGTGCCGCATTGGCGCATCCGCCAATGCTTTCGGTCTAGCATCTGCTAGAGAGACACGAACCGGGGTCTATTCGGCGACCCATCACATCCCATCATCTCGGAGAACGTTCATGCGCAAAGTATTGGTCACGCTCCTGCTCGGCGTCGCGGTCCTCGCTCACACTCCTGCGGCATCCGCGCAGAATCCGCAGACTCGCTCCGGGCTCTGGGGCAACGTTGGCTTCGGGGTCGGCAGCTACGGCTGCGATGGCTGCGACGGTCGTGAGACTGGTGGCGCAGGGACGTTCGCCATCGGCGGAACACTGAGCCGGAAGGTGTTGCTCGGTGCGGGCGTCAACGTGTGGACCAAGGAAGTCGAAGGCGTTGACGTGACCGCGGGTACCGTGACGGCAATGATCCGGTTCTACCCCTCCGCGACTGGTGGCTTTTTCCTCGTCGGCGGATTGGGCTATGGCACCCTGCAGATCTCCTCGGGCGGCACCACCCTCTCGGAATCGGGCTCTGGTGCGGTCCTTGGCCTCGGTGTGGATATCCGCGTGGGCAAGAAGATCTCGTTGACACCGTTCTGGAACGGTAACGGCATCAGCATCGACGGCGGCAGCGCGAACTTCGGTCAGCTCGGCATCAGCCTGACGGTTCACTGAGCCAGGCTCCCACCTCTTCAGGAGTAGCGCATCATGCTGAGGGCATTCCGGAAATTGACGATCGCAGCGGTACTATGCACGGCCGCCTGTGGCGGAGATGCGACGGGGCCAGGTACCAACAACTATGAGCAGGTTGCCGGAAGCTATTCTGGACCGCTGAACAGCATCGAAGGTGGCGTGCTGCTGCAGGGAACGCTCTCCTTCACGCTGACGCAGGATGACGGTACCATCGGCGGAAGCTGGGCAATGTCGGGAACCCTCTTCGACGGCGTCACGGTAGTTGAGATCCAGGGCACTGGTCCGATTGTCGGTACGATTGCAGCTGGTGGGAATCCGTCCGTCAATTTGCAGACACGGAACCCCGGCTGTCCCAATGTCACTTCGACATTCTCCGGGGTGTACGATGTAGCGAACCACCGCATTCCCGTGGCTGGGACTGCGCAGTTCTTCAACTCCCAGAATTGCCAGGTCTTCCATAGCCACCCTTTACAGCTACTGATCACTCGTTAGTCCGCCGCCGTACGAAGGCAATCGCGCTCTTCCTGGCCCTCATCGAGCGAATCCCGCTGTTGGCCGGGGGGCGAATTGATGGAGGCCCAAGCGCGTAGCCCCTCAGGAGGCCCATTCCTTCGACAAAGGATGGGCCTCTCAGGATACTCGCCGCAGGACTTCGAAGCCCGTGTGTCCTTGCCTCCTCCCAGGCCCCTCAACTCAATGGATGCATCATGCTCTCAACGCGGTCCCGCTTGCTGATTGGTGCCATCATCATCCCGGCGGCATTGTCCGCGCAGAAGCAAGACAAAGCCGGGCATGAGTATTGGAACATCACTTACCGTGGTGGTGACTCGAGGATCGGTGGGAGTGATCTTGTCGGCAAGCTTTTCCTGACCGACTCCACGGTCCGACTCTATTTCAACAGCGACAAGTATGACGCGCCTGACTTCGAGATCCCGATTCGCTCAATCACGAACTTCACTGGCACAAACAACCGCGTTGGTGCGAGCCTGACCAATTGGGCCAGCGGGGATGAGACCATCTCGCTTGCCTACGATCACGACAAGGACGCCGAGGCTCCCGTTTTCAAGACCCCCGGCAGCGAGAGCGCCCAGATCTTGGCGCGAATTCGTTACCGCATGCGCAAGCTCGGGGTGCAGTAGGGGCTCCTGGCGACCACCTACCCTGGGAGTGCGCGGAGAGCCCTCACGCTTCGGCGAGCGCTTTCGTCTGGGTGCGCCGGCCCGGTGCCCGCGGTGCAGGTCGACGGATTACCGAGAGGATTCGGAAGGGACGAGCACTCTTCGTGACTAGGTGGCGCTCGCCGATCCAGCGCGGCCGGGGCAGGTGCTGGTCCTGATCATCACCGACGGGCAGGAGAACGCCTCGCGGGAGACCACCGCGAAGGCGCTGCGGCAGATGATCGAGCATCAGCAGCGCGGCTATCAGTGGGAGTTCATCTATCTGGGGGCGAATGTGGACGCGTTCGCCGAGGGGGGGAAGATGGGGATCCCGGTGGGGCGGAACGTGAACTTCGACGCCGACGTCGAGGGGGTGCAGGCCTCCTGGAGCGTGGTCGACCAGAAGCTGGCGCACCTGCGGCGGGGGGACCGGCACCATCTGGACTTCTCGCCGGCGGAGCGGAAGCGGATGAAGAAGGAGAAGCCCGGCACGTAACTGTAGGGGCGAGGCCTGCCTCGCCCCTAACCCGGGATTGCCCCCGCCACCTCGTACAGCACGTCGGGGTCGAGGTCGGCGCCGTTGGGCCAGCAGATGGTCCCGGCCTCGCGATCGACGGCCACCTGGGTGAAGAAGGCCGCGTCCTGCAACGGTGCGAAGGCGCCGTCCTTGCCTGCCACCCACGGAGCGAGATCCACGGTGGCTTCGGTGCCATCTGTGAACTGGAGGTGGACCCGAAACGCCCCCATTGCGACTGCGCTGACGATTCGTGGATGCAACGGCATGGATCACTCCAGTGGCGGGATACGACGCGGGAGTTCGTGCGCCTGCAGCAGGCGCCAGTTGTCGTGCAACTCCTGCTGATGGAGAGTAGTCCACTCGACAACGAGCGCCAAGACACGGTGGCGGCAGCGAGCCGCCAAGCACGCCGATAGAGGTCGGTACCGATCAACGCGAGGGGGTTGGCCGATGGTAGGGCGACACCCCGGTTGCCTCCGCCCAGCCGCCAGTCGATGGCAGGAGCCCCGCGGCACCAATAGGATTCACCCATGCGCCCTCGCCTCGCCATTCCGCTGCTCGCGCTCACGCTCCTGGCGGCGCTTGGGCCGCGCACGCCGGCACAGACGCCCAAGTGTGGCGCTGATCGCTGGAACGTGAAGGTGTTGCGCGACTCGGGCGCCGCGACCCTCGTGCGCGAGGCCGAGGCGACGACGATTGCCGCGCTCACAGCCATCCCTAAGGAGACGGACCCTCCGCAGAACGGCCGTGCCTCTCTTGAGCGTCGCGTCTTCCGCGTACGCGGGATCATCCTCGAGTTGCGTCCCATCCAGGCCGACGGTGACGTGCATCTTGTGCTTGGCGACCCCGCCGACCGCACGCGGTTTCTCGTGGCAGAGATCCCTGACTCGGCCTGCGCGGTGGGGAGCCGCTACGCGTCGGACTTCGCCGAGGCGCGCCGCACCTTCGCTGGGATGCCGGTGGGGGTCGAGGTCGAGGTTGAGGGGGTCGCCTTCTGGGACGACGAGCACGGCCAGTCCGGGGCGGCTCCCAACGGGATTGAACTGCACCCGGTGCTGAAGATCGTGCCGGTGCTCAATCGCTACGACCTCCTCCGCACGGAGCTCGGCGCGGACCCCGTGATTGCTCAGGAGATTCGGGTGTGGCTGAACACGGCGTCCAAGGTCTATCACTGCCCGGGTACGGCCTATTACGGCAAGACGTCGCGCGGGGAGTACATGACCGAGTCGGCGGCGGTGCGCGCGGGGGCCCGTCCCGCCGGCGGAAAGCGATGCGGGTAGGGGCGACCCGAGGGTCGCCCTCCTGATGATGCTGAGGGTCGCGCACTCGACCATGAGCGCCACGATGCACGGCGTTCCCCAACCCGAGGCCCCCATGGGATACCAGTTCGAGGCGACCTGCAGCGCATGCGACCACCACTTCACCGTGCGTGACGGCGGTGGCGAGATGTTCGAGCTGCTCCACTGCGACCGGTGCGGCCGCGATCGGTCCGTGGCGTATGCCAAAGCGGGCGATGCTCGTCAGGCCGAAATGCAGGGCCCGGCCGCTCGGCAAGTGCACCGTCAGGCACTGGAGGAGCACGCCGGCCGATGTCGCTGCGGCGGGCACTTTCGGGTGGGTGCGCCGGCGCGGTGCCCGAAGTGCCGGTCGACGGATTACCGAGAGGATCCGGACGGTCACAGCATTCTGTATGACTAGGTGGCCCAGCCTGAGTAGAAGCGGACGGGGACGTAGGGGGGCCCGAAGAGAGGCCGTACCCGCCACTCCGCACGAAAGTCTCCGGGCGGAGTTAGCGTTCGGCAGAACGACCGAATGTGCTTTTCCCCCGCCCCCGCAGGGCGGCGGGGCCCCCGAAGCGGTTGCTGACTCGATACCTCCATCTTTCCCCGCCCCCGCAGGGCGGCGGGGCCTCCGAAGCGGCTGTACTCGGTGCCTCCCTTCTTCTCCGCCCCCGGAGGGCTTGGCCGCCGGCGGCATCCCGATCGGTTCGGTCCTGGTGATTGATGGCCGGATTGTGGGCCGAGGGCACAACCAGCGGGTGCAGCGCGGACAGCGCGACGCTGCATGCCGAAATGGCTTGCCTGGAGCACGCCGGCCGGCTGACGGCGGCGGATTACGCCAGGGCGACGTTGTACTCGACGCTGTCGCCGTGCGACATGTGCAGTGGGGCGGCGCTGCTGTACGGGATCCCGAAGATCGTGGTGGGGGAGAACCGGACGTTTCAGGGGCCCGAGGCGTACGTGCGGTCGCGCGGCGTGGGGGTCGTGGTGGTGGACGACGCGCGATGCCGGGAGATGATGGAGCGGTTTGTGAGGGAGAAGCCGGAGTTGTGGGGGGAGGATATTGGGGGGGGTAGGTAGGGGAGGTAGAGTGCTGAGGTGCAATTATCGGTTATGTGGTTCCAGTTCACACCCGGTGGTAGAACACGGAGGCGATGCTGTCGCTGACTTACTCGTTTCGGACCGCGATGGACCTCTACGGCAAGTTGAAGCGAGATGCTGACTTGCTAGACGAAGTCGTGAGCGGTGACCGGTTCCTTCAATTTTGTTGTTATTGGCTATCACCTCCGTGAATGGATCAACAAGGATCACACCGTGGGCGCCGAAATGAAGACACGCCTTGACCAGGCATCCTCGCACCGCTGGTTGCTCATTTGTGCCGACGTGGCAAATGCAAGCAAGCATTTTGTTCAAGCCCCTAAGAAGACAGTTCAGAAGGCGGAAAGCAGCTCTGGCTATGGTGTCGGGCGCTACGGGAAGGGAGAGTACGGGGTCGGCGAGGAATCGATCCAATTGACGCTTCCGGATGGCACTGAAGTAACCGCCGTTGAGTTACGTAGGGGTGTGATGCAGTTGTATGCGTTCGTGTTTGGCGAAAACTCGTCGCTCCCCGCCTGAGGGCGCAAGGTCGCCAACACGTGAAAAGCGCTGTTGCCGCATTTGATGCGGCATCACCACCAGAGAGGTTCAGGGATGTCACATGTTATCACAGCGATCCGCCGAGAAAACCTGCGGCGCTCCGCCAGGGTAATCTGCTTTGCCTCTGCGGTTGGACTTGCACGAGGTACCGGTCATTCCTTCACACTCATTGAGATCGCGATGAGTGTGGCTCTTGTTTGGGGCGCGACCTTCGGCTGGTCAGCGAATACTATCGACGGGTGAGCGTGCCTTGCGCCAAACTCGCGTTTGCTGCGGCAGCCGCGCTGAGGTCTGGTTGAGAGTGCGGCGGCCTTACCAGGCCTCGCCGCAGAAGCGCACGACGTTAGACACCTAGAGGAATCGACATGGCGCTGGTTGGTGATCCGCTGATGCTTGTGGTCAGCCGCGACGATGTTGAGAAGTGCGATGTGGCCGCCACACTGCGGGTGCTCACTAGACTACTTGAATCCCCTGAATTGGCGCGGGACTACCAGGGGCGAGTCGATGTTTCGTTTCACGGCTATGATGCCGACCCCGAGGGAGCTGTTCGAGATACCCGAGGTGCGGACTTTTGTTAGCGCACTGGATTCTGTGTTCCCCTACTGGCTGTACTTCATGTCTCGCAACTTCCTCGGGCTTCAAGCAATTGCCTTCTGTCTCCTCCCACCAATGAAGATGGACAAGGCCGGACGCAAGGAGTGGTCGGACAGACTTGACGACCTTATAGCTAGGCGATGGGCACCGGCGAACTTTCACATCGCAGAGTATGCCCAATTCAATGAAAAGGAAGCAGATGCACTTTTTCGCGATGCGATGCACTATTTCATTGAAGGTCCGCGACTACCCGGGGAAGCATGAGTCTGCTGCACGAGCACTCAGGGGAGATTGGGATGGAGCAGCGCCTCCTCCGCGTCGGCGTTCTCGCTCTGCGTGGAGCGATTTTCTACTTCCAGCGACAGATTGTGTCTCAGCCGCCAGCGACCGAGTAGATGCTGCGCGTAGCCCGAGCCTACCGGGGAGTGCACTCCGCCAGTAGAAGTCAATTTGAGACTGACGCGGGCCTCAGCCGACCCCGCCGCAGAAACGCACCACACTCGAACTCACACCGGATGTTCTACTGAAAACCATCATCGGCATCGACTGTGCAACCGATCCCAAGCGCACGGGGCTCGCACGTGCGACCTTTGATGGTGCGCAGTTGGTCATCCTTGAGGCTAGGACGGGATCGGGCGATGCGAGCCCCTGCTCGATCATTTCGAGATGGATCGCTGACAGTTCCACTGCGCTCCTGGCGCTAGACGCCCCACTCGGATGGCCCGCCCCCTTGGGCAACCAGCTCCGCGGGCACAAGGCAGGACAGTTCTTACCACTCGGGGCGAATGCACTGTTCCGCCGCACCACCGACAATCAGATTTGCGACCGCTTGCACAAGCGATCACTTGATGTAGGGGCAGACCGCATTGCTCGAACGGCCCACGCAGCGCTCAAACTTCTCGAAGACCTGCGAGTGGATACCGGGCACCAGATCCCTCTCGCCTGGGACCATCTAAACTACGCCAGCGTTGCCGCGATTGAGGTATACCCAGCAGCGACGCGGATCGTGCATGGAATGCCACCGGGGTCAGGAAGTCTCTCGGGTCTGGATTCATCGCGCTGCCGCTTGACCAGGGATTGGTCCAGCGAGTCCGCGGATGCTAGGGACGCCGTCATGTGCGCCGTAGCGGCCGCGGATTTCCTGCTCGGTCGTGCGACCCCACCGGTCGACCGAGCGTTGGCCGAGCATGAGGGGTGGATCTGGGCTTGAAGACCTGACCCCAGAGCGCCCACTCCGAAGACCCCCGACTCCATCCCCGAACAACCCCCGTAGCCGCCACTCCAAGCGGATGTCACAGGGCAGGGTTATCGTCCTTTAGGTGGGTCGGGAGGTACTGGTTGCCCCGCCCCCTCACCCCTCACTAATGACCTCCATGCTCGGTGCCATCGCCGGCGACATCATCGGCTCCACGCGGGAGCACTACCCGGTCAAGACGCTCGATTTCGAGCTCTTTCCGGAGGGGAGTCGGGTGACCGACGACTCGGTGATGACGGTGGCCACGGCCGACGCGCTGCTGACGGACCAAGACTTCGGTGAGGCCTACCATCGGTGGGGCAATCGCTATCGGCGGGCGGGATACGGGAAGGGCTTTCGGGCTTGGCTCGACTCCGGCGATCCCGCAACCCTACGGAAGTTGGGGCAACGGCTCGGCGATGCGGGTGAGTCCGGTGGCGTGGGTCGCGGCCGATGAAGTGGAGTTGATGGAGTTGGCCGAGGCGACGGCGATGCCGACGCATGACCATCCGCGCGGCGTCATCGGGGCGCAGGCGGTAGCGCTGGCCATCTGGTTGGCGCGGCAGGGAAGGGGGCGCGACGAGATCCGCGCGCGGGTGACGGCGCTCTCGGGATACGACCTCTCCCGCACGGTGGACCAGATCCGGCCGAGCTACACGCTTCGACGTGAGCTGCGACGGGTCGGTGCCGGAAGCGATCATCTGCGCGCTCGAGAGCACCGATTGGGAGCATGCGGTGCGGCTGGCCGTGTCGCTTGGCGGGGATGCCGACACGCAGGCCTCGATTGCCGGGGCGATCGCCGAGGCGATGTATGGCGGGGTGCCGGCGGCGATCGCGACGCAGGGTGCAGGCAGATGATCCCGGGAGATCTGGGGCTGGTGGTCGAGTCGTTCCGGGTGCGGTGGGGGTGATTCACGGCGGATTGACGGCTCGGATACCATCGTTAGCGCAGCTTCAGCGCCATTTGCAGCAATTGCTTCGCGTGTTTGAGTTGTTGCTTCGCGTCGCCCTGGTACAACCGCTCATTGACAAATTCGAACGACGAGTCCGGTGACGAGTGCGGCGACGAGCCGCACAGTGAGGGGATCGTGGTCGCGCTTGAAGGTTGCCATGACGTGGAGGTAGTTCCGGTTGCGAGCCTCCTCGAGGAGTCGCAGGGCGAGTTGCTCACGCGGTGAGCCGACTTTGTGTGTCGAGGTGGCGAAGAACCATATCTCGTGGTCATACATCAGGCGGAATTCGGACGGGTGCTCAATTGCGAAGCCGATGTCCGCCATCGCGACCGAGAGCACATCATCGCCGACCGCCTGCAGTCGTTCATTGGCCCGCTCCCATTGGCGAGCAGCCAAGGCGGCCAGGAAGCCAGTCTGCGACCCGAATTGCTTGAGGATGGCCGGGTGCGTCACCCCAACTGCCTTGGCGATCGAACGGAGCACGAGTCGATAGTGCCCAAGCATCGGCAGGGCACCTTCCGCCGCCTTGAGGGCAGCGAGGCCGATTGGGCTCCAGGGTGGGGCGGGGGTTGCGGGGTTGGTAACCACTGGTTACTCTCTGTTGAGGTAACCAATGGTAACTCAGCGACCGCCTCCATCGCTAGGGACTCGGCGGTCCGTCCCAAGGAGTGCTGGATATGCCGCCTCTTTCGCAGGAACAGATCGAATTCCGCGCGTACCTGCGCCGGCACCTCCCCATGACGTTGGCCGAGGTGGTGCGCGAGTCGTTCAACTCACGGCGCCATTTCGAGGAGGACAACGGGATCGTTCTCCAGCCCGAGGACCTCGACGCCGAAGAATCCGGCAATCCGCCGGATGGAAGCCACTGAGCAGAGCCTGTTTGCCGTGGGGCTCTACTGGATGGTGTCGATCGATGAGGCGATGTGGACCTACCACCGCCAGAGCTACGATCGTTTCCGGGGCCTGACCCGGTTTCCGAAGCTGGTAGGCGACTGCCCGGGTGGCTGCGGAACGCATCTGCACCCGACCGCCGCGTTGCAGCTCGTCGGGGGCGATGCAGGTAACTGGATGCACAACCGACTGATCCGCTTCTCAATGCTCGCCTGGTACGCCCCGGCCGTGGAGGACATCCTGGCACGCATGGCCGCGCAGCACGGCTTGCCGATGCTTCCGGAGCTGCTCCGCCGGGACTTTGAGGAGATGGGAATCCCCGAGCGACAGCGGGGGTGGGGGATCACGGCGGATGATCCCCTCAGGCCGTACGAGGAGATCAGCTGGCGGATGCCGGTGCTCTCGGCGGACCAGATTCGTGAATCGAGGGAGCGTGCGGCGGAGATGCGCCGAGCTGCCCATCCGCGGCGGCCGGTGACCCGACCGAATCGCACACCCGAAGCACGTGAGGAGACGTCCACGTGATCAGCCCAGCGATCAACCCACTTCTACGGCTGAGCTGGGACGCGGTCACGCTGATGGAGCAGCACCCCCTCCGCTTCACCCACGCGAGCAAGGAGCACGCGTTCGGGTTGGTCCTCCCGCCGGGGACGGTCCATGCCGGCACGCTGGAGGTGACCCGCTGGGCGGCGATGCCGTTGCCGGCGGTGATCCCCGCAGGCGATGGGCTCCGCGTCGAGGTGCAGCCCAACGCCTACGACTACGCGCCGGTGACGAGTCCCACGCCGGTGCGCGAATGGCACGTCAACTTTGCCGACGGCAAGCCTCTTCTTCGGCTATGGCAGCTGGCTCTTTGCGCAGGACGAGATGCAGGTGCTGGAGCATCCGGCGCTGGGGGCGGTGCGTGAGGCGCTCCTGGCGGGCGGGCATCGGGCGCTGACTCTTGAGGGGGACGTGCCCACCCCGGTCCTGGTGTCGGGGGTCGAGCGGCGATGCCGCATCCGCACCACACCCGATGCGTCGGCGGGACGGCCCAACGGGCTGTATGGGAAGGAGTTCAGCCGGGCGACCGATGCCCAGCGGGCCTCGGGGATCACCCTGATCGAGCCCCCGACGGTGAGCCACATCATCGCGATTGCGGCGCCGGCGCACGGCGATGGCGCGTACACGCGGGAGCAGGTCGAGACCATCCTGGTGACGGCGTACACCGGCTTCCGGGCCGCGGTGGTCGAGTCGCAGCGCGACCGGCCTCGGAACCGTGATTCACAGCGGCTTCTGGGGGTGCGGGGCCTTCGGCGGGAACAAGGTGATGATGCTCATGCTGCAGCAGATCGCGGCCCAGATGGCGGGGGTGGAGCGGCTGGTGCTGCATGTGATGGATGAGGCGGGGAGGAGGCTGGCGGAGGCGAGCTGGTTCGCAGGTGAAGGATCTGTTTGCGGCGGGTGAGATCGGCATTGATGGCGGTGATTGACCGGGTCGTGGCAATGGGCTTGCGGTGGGGAGGGGGGAATGGGACGTGAGGGGGATCACCCGGTCTTCCCCGGTCGCGGGATACGTCGTACGTACCTGAGACATTCACATCCGCAGCAGAATATCTGGTACGGTAGCGCCTTTACTAGGAGTCTTCTCCGATGGAATGGCATCAGGCCGTTGATCTTATCCGCCCGCACGTTGTTCGCATCTACACCCCTCAAGGGTCGGGCACTGGATTTCTAGTCTCCCGTTCGGACGATGGGTCTGTCTATGGCATTGCGACCGCCGCACATGTGGTCAGTCAGGCGCACTATTGGGAGCAGCCGATCCGCCTTCAGCCCGCGATCGGCGGAGAAGTCGTTCTCCTTCGCTCGGGTGACCGTGCGATCGTGATCGACGAGTCACGGGATACAGCCGTGATCCTACTCAACAACCCTGCTCTTGGACTGCCGGCACAACCTTCTCCCCTAATGGATGAGGGGTATTTCCTTAAGGTCTGGCAACCCCATCGGGTGGCTTGGCTTTCCAGCGATCCAGGGTGCGAACCTCTGCTTTTTCACCGGGACTGTCTCCGCCTATGGCGAGGCAAGCCACGCCTATTTCGTCGACGGCGTCGCGATCAATGGTGTTAGCGGTGGGCCGGCCTTTACGGCGGACGACGGGGGGCCCCGGATCATTGGCCTGGTATCGGCGTACGTCCCGAATCGGGCGACTGGGGAGACGTTGCCAGGACTCGGAATCGTGAGGGATGTCACGCATTTCCACGAATTGATCGGACAACTCAAGAGTGTCGATGAAGCAAAGGCAAAGGAGGCTCCGCCGACCGAACCGCCCCAAGCAGCGACACAGGAGCCTGAGGTGAAGAGTGCTGCCAAGTACGCCACCTAACCCTCGTCTAATGCCCTCGGGGCCGGCCGGCTCGGCCCGCGCGCTGTGGGCTCATTGAGGCACGCGCGGGCCTCGGCAGACCCCGCCGCAGAAACGAACGACGTTAGACCGCTAGGACCACATGATTTCAGGGGGGAGACCATTTGCCGACAGAGCAGGCGATCAGGGCGCGCTCGCGGGCGCCCCTGCAACAGATCCAGATTCGTATCGGCAAGGTCGAACAGTCAATCATTAGCGCTGCCCTACGATTCTTCAAACAGGGCCATCGCCCTCTAGCGGCAGGAAACAAGCGTGAGGCGGCGTTCACCGCTGAAATAGCGAAACAGTGCCCAACGACGGGGTATCTCGCGAAGTACCCGATTAGAAGGAAACCTGAGAAAGCGACGCTATTTGGTAAGAGGTACTTTCCGGACCTCTGGATCAGCGGCCCCAACGGAAAGCCTCTATTGGCAATCGAAGTGAAGCTCGCAGGCCATCACAAAGCAAGCTTTAAGGAGGCTTTGGCGCAGGCCGCAGTCTATTCAACCCAGTACAAGGCGGTAGCATTGCTGCTTTATGACTATTCGCCAGAGAAGAGCTACAAACTGAGGATGCGGCCTGGCAACTGTGCCGAGACCCGGTTGTCCGGAAAGCTCCGAAGTATTCAGCGTGTCCACCTACTGGTTCTGTGACAATGCGCGTGCTAGCAGGAGTTTGCTTCGGTGGCGGCCGGACTCCTCCGCCGTGCGATGTAGCCTTCTTGGCGCACGCGCGGGCTTCAAGAGTCTCGTCGCAGAACAGCACGACTATTTATCGCGGACAACCTACTCCGACTGAAGGCTATATGAAGTCATATCATGTGGAGTGGCTGCAGAGGCATACGCAGCAGCGCTCTTTGCACGAGCCGGTTACGATGTGCTCGTTCAGTATGGAGCGAATCATTGGAGGGTCTTCTTCGGAAGTATCCATCTCTCTCGTTGTCGATTCTGTGGATACGGAAAATGCGGTCAAGGCGTTGCATGAGCTTATTGTTGCAAGTTAACAAGTCTGCACGTTAGAACGTTACAAAACCTTGCGAACCTTTAACCATTCAAACTTTCAAATTCACATAGGAGTCACGCATGTCCCAATCTCAAATCCCCGTAGCAATTCTCGGCGCGACAGGTTCTGTCGGCCAGCGTTTTATTTCTTTGCTCGATAATCATCCGTGGTTCAAGGTGGTGGCACTCGCCGCATCGGACCGTTCCGTTGGGCAGCCGTATTCCAAAGCCGCGCGCTGGGTGTTGGATGACCCCATGCCTGCGTATGCGCGGGATATGATCGTTGTCCCTGCCAATACGGATGCGGTGCAGGCGAAGATCGTTTTCTCTGCGTTGCACACAGAAATTGCCAACGAACTCGAACCCGCTTTCGCAAAAGCAGGCGCGGCGGTTTGCTCAAATGCGTCATCCTATCGGCGCGGTGAGGATGTGCCGTTGCTGCTGCCTGAGATCAACGCGGAGCATATTCAACTGGTCAAACAGCAGCGCAAGAACAAAGGCTGGAGCGGATGCATTGTCACGAATCCCAACTGCACGAGCACGGGACTGACGATTGCGCTCAAGGCATTGGATGAGTCCTTTGGCGTGAAGAAAGTATTCATGGTTTCTTTGCAGGCGCTTTCAGGTGCGGGCTACCCTGGCGTGCCATCGCTCGACATCATGGACAATGTCATCCCCAACGTGGGCAATGGCGGCGAAGAAGAAAAAGTGGAATGGGAACCGCGCAAGATGCTCGGCAAATTCAATGAAAGCAAAATTGACATGGCAGATATTCAATTCAGCGCGCATACAAATCGCGTGGCAGTGATCGATGGTCACACCGTCTGTGCGAGCGTGGCATTGGATAAGCCCGTTGAGCCAGAAGTTGCGATTCAAGCGTTACGCGACTATGCCGCAAAACCGTCAGCGAGCGAATCTGCCTTCGACGCCCAAACCAGTTATCGAGGTTAAGGATGAGGCGGATCGTCCCCAGCCAAGACTCGACCGATTAACAGGCAAAGGCATGACGACAGTGGTCGGCCGCGTGAGGCGAGATCCAATCCTTGATCTTAAATTCGTTGTACTTTCACACAACACAATTCGCGGCGCGGCGGGTGCATCCATTTACAATGCGGAATTGCTTGTGAATGAAGGTCTTTTATAAAGAGTACCCAAACGGGTAACTGCGATTAATCTCGTTCAATCGCTTGACACATTCACAAACGCCGTGATATAAACGGCGAAATTAAATATTCGCTCTTATCCAGAGAAGCTGAGGGACCGACCCTTTGAAGCTTCGGCAACCAAACAAAAGTTATGGTGCCAAATTCGGCAAATAGGAATGACAGCAAAACGTCATTCATATCTGGAAGATGAGAGGACGGTATAGACGTATACCTCTTCTTGTACTTTCAGAAGAGGTTATTTTTTTAAGTGCTTACGTAAGCACAAAAATTAATCTCTTCTGAAGGGCGGGTAAACATTATTCAAGAGGAGAAAACTCAATATGTCCACAATCAAAGATCGCAAGTTAGGTTTCGCCACCCGCCAGCTTACATGCAGGCTATTCACCAGATGCCACCACTGGCAGCCGCGCCGTGCCGTTGTACCAAACAACGAGCTATCAGTTCAAGAACACTGAACACGCCGCAAATTTGTTCGCGCTCAAAGAGTTGGGAAATATTTACACCCGCTTGATGAACCCGACCACCGATGTGCTTGAACAGCGCATTGCCGCACTCGAAGGCGGCGTTGCCGCTCTGGCCGCAAGCTCGGGACATGCCGCACAGGCACAGGCAATTTTCACTTTGTGCAGCGCAGGCGACCATATCGTTTCGTCATCCCGTTTGTATGGCGGCACGTACAACCAGTTCGCCTACACCCTGCCCAAGCTGGGAATCAATGTCACTTTTGTTGACCCAAGCGACCCGAAGAATTTTGAAGCGGCCATTCAGCCGAACACGAAAATTATTTACGGTGAGAACTCTCGGCAATCCCGATATTTCCGTCTTCCCGTTTGAAGAAGTATCCGAGATCGCGAACAAGCACAAACTGATCTTGTTCATCGACAACACCTTTGCCACTCCGTATCTTTTCCGCCCGTTCGAATGGGGCGCGCACGTCATCACCCACTCGACCACCAAGTTCATCACAGGCAACGGCACATCCATCGGCGGCATCATCGTGGACGGCGGCAATTACGATTGGAGCAACGGCAAGTTCGAGAATTTCAACACGCCCGATCCTTCGTATCACGGCCTCGTATATTCCTCCATCGCCGCCGCGGGACTTCCCCCGTTTGCGATCAAAGCGCGCGTGCAAGTTCTGCGTGATCTCGGCGCCTGCCAATCTCCGTTCAACGCATGGCAGACCCTGCTCGGACTCGAAACCCTCAACCTGCGCATTGACCGTCACGTGCAGAACACGCAAGCCGTTGCCGAATATCTTGAGGCTCATCCCAAAGTCAGCTGGGTCAAATACCCTGGCCTCAAGAGCCACCCCGATTACGCTCGCGCCAAGAAGTATCTTCCCAAGGGCGCAGGCGCAATCCTCGGATTTGGCATCAAAGGCGGCGCAGAAGCTGGCAAGAAGTTCATCGAAAGCCTGCAACTCTTCAGCCACCTTGCCAATGTCGGTGATGCGCGCAGTCTCGCCATTCACCCCGCCACCACTACGCACAGTCAGCTCAGCGAAGAACAGCAAGTCTCCGCTGGCGTCAGCCCCGATTTCATCCGCTTGAGCATTGGTCTCGAAGACTTCGAAGACATCAAGTGGGATCTGGATCAGGCTTTAAATTCATAAGGATGAATTATGAAGGATGAGGGATGAAAGGAATGAATGAAAATTCATCCTTCATCCTTCCACCTTCATCCTTTGTAAACCCATGCCCGTAAAAATTCCTTCCACCCTCCCCGCTCGAACCACTCTCGAAAACGAGAACATCTTCGTCATGGACGAAGACCGTGCCATTCATCAGGACATCCGCGCTTTGCGTGTTGCCATTCTGAACCTGATGCCCACAAAAATTTCCACCGAAACGCAGATCCTGCGCCTGCTTTCCAACTCGGCATTACAGGTGGAAGTCACCTTACTCAACACTGCCACGCATGAATCGAAGAACACCGATGCCGATCACCTGCTCGAGCATTACGTCACCTTCGATGATGTGAAAACATCAAAAATTTGATGGTCTCATCATCACAGGCGCACCCGTCGAGCAAATGCCATTTGAAGAAGTGGATTACTGGAAGGAACTCACGCAGATCATGGATTGGTCGGAGACGAATGTTGAATCCACATTTCACATTTGCTGGGGAGCGCAAGCGGGCTTGTATCACAAATACGGGATCCCAAAATACGACCTGCCCCGCAAGATGTTCGGAGTCTTTGAGCACCGTCTCTTAAATCGAACCGAAAGCCTGATGCGCGGCTTCGATGACATTTTCCTCGCCCCGCACTCCCGTCACACCGAAATCCGCCGCGAAGATATTGAGAAGCATTCCGAGTTACAGATCCTTGCTGAATCAGAGGATGCAGGCGTGTACATCGTCAGTGACAAAGACGGACGCAATCTCTACATCACGGGTCACTCTGAATATGACCCGCTCACCCTCAAAGGTGAATATGACCGCGATGTGAACAAGGGATTGCCCATTCACGTGCCGAAAAATTATTATCCCAACGACGACCCAAGCAAAATGCCCAACGTCCGCTGGCGCGGGCATGCCAACTTGCTATACGCGAACTGGCTGAACTATTACGTTTATCAGTCCACACCGTTCGACCCAAATGAAATTCCAAAGAGAAATAAATGACCTCACCCCGCAAGTTCGGATTCAACACACGTCAACTGCACGAAGGCTACACTCCCGACCCCACCACAGGCAGCCGCGCCGTTCCCATTTACCAAACCACTGCCTACGACCTGCAAAGCACAGACCGCGCCGCGAGACTCTTTGCGCTACAAGAGAGCGGCAACATTTACACGCGCATCTCGAACCCCACGAGCAACGTCTTTGAGAAACGTATTGCAAGCCTCGAAGGCGGCGTTGGCGCCGTGGAAGTTGGTTCGGGTCATGCGGCGCAAGCCACTGCCATCCTCACCATTTGCGAAGCAGGCGACCACATCGTTTCCACATCCACACTGTATGGCGGCACGGTCACACAGTTCAAATCCACATTTCCGAAACTCGGCATCAACGTCACATTGGTTGACCCCAGCGACCCAGAAAATTTTCGCCGCGCCATTCAGCCGAACACAAAAATAATCTACGGCGAAACCATCAGCAACCCGCTCGGCAACATCTTCCCCTTCGACGAAGTTTCAAAAATCGCGCACGAGCACGGCATCCCGCTGATGATCGACAACACCTTCGCCACGCCATACCTGTGTCGTCCCTTCGAATGGGGCGCGGACATCATCACCCACTCCACGACGAAATTCATCGGCGGGCACGGCACCACCATGGGCGGAATCATCGTGGACGGCGGCAAGTTCAATTGGAGGAAGAGCGGGCGCTTCAAAAACTTCACCGAGCCTGATACTGCCTACCATGACGTTGTCTACGCCGATGACTTTGGTCCGCTGGCGTTTATCTCCAAAGCGCGTTCAGGCATCCTGCGTGATTTCGGCACCGTGCAACAACCCATCGCTTCGTGGTTCCTCCTGCAAGGAACTCGATACCCTCTCCCTGCGCATGGAACGTCATGTGCAAAATGCACAACAGTGTTGCCGAATTTCTTGAAAGTCATCCCAATGTGAAATGGGTTTCGTACGCGGGTCTTGCCAGTCACCCTCATTATGAACGCGCAAAAAAATACCTTCCGCTTGGAACAGGCGCGGTCATGGGATTCGGCGTAAAGGGCGGCAGAGAGGCGGGCGCGAAATTCATCGACAACCTGCAACTCTTCAGCCACGTCGCCAACATTGGCGACACACGCTCACTGGCGATCCATCCCGCCAGCACCACCCACAGCCAACTCTCCGACGAAGAACAAACCGCCGCAGGCGTCAGCCCCGATTTCATTCGCCTTTCGATTGGCTTGGAAGATATCGAAGATATTCTCTGGGATTTGGATCAGGCGCTTCGCTCTTAATCTCTTTCTTGAGAGTACACCCCGATCAATCTTCCCATGATGAGAGCAATGTACAACACCCCCAGCATGCCCTCCATCGTCGCCAGTGATCGCGCCCACGCATTCAGCGGCAGCACATCGCCATAACCGAGTGTGGCGAGCGTGACAAAGCTAAAATACACCAACTGCTGCCACTGCGGTGCGACGCCCAATCCATTATCTACGAAGGCATTCACATCCAATCGGCTGACAATGACATACAGCGGCGTGAACATGGCGGCAATAAAAATGTAAACCGTGATGGCAGTCATCATCACATTCGCATTCACCACTTTGGACGTGTAGATATAACGCAGCAAGGCAATGGTCATGAGCAACTGCGCAGGGATGATCGCCACCTGTGAAATAATCGTCGCAGAATCTGACGATGGGGCAAAAAACGAAACGACCGCACAAACCATCCACACTATAGCCGCGATGCTGGTTTGAATGAAATGTTTTTTATCCTCACTAGTCACCAGAACACCGATGACGAACATCAATGTATACGCCAGCAGGAAGAGCAAGTTCCCCAGCCCGCCCATGTACAGCGTCAGCGGGTATCCAAAATTGAGCACAGCCACCAATACCAGTAAATATCCCACCCGCCCATAAAATCGTGAAGATAATTTTTCGATCATAATTTCACTCCTTGGAAACCTACAGTCAACTTCCTCTATTATCAATGAAGCGATCATTTATTATATGCGAACTGCATTAAACATCTTCTGCGCAGATCTGTTCGATCTCACCCCTTTACAGAAAGAGTTGAACAAGAACAATCGTGCCATATAAAGCCAAACGCGGTATCATATTGATGTGAGAGCACAGGGTCGCAATCACACAAGGCTGGGCAACTCCCAGGCACGGTATATTTTTCTTTATTGAGTGTTGGTATTGGCAGAACCACGCACGACACCATGAAGTGAGCAGCGTCTGAAGTTATTCAGATGTGCATCAAATCAAAAAAGGAGAAGAAGAAATGAAACACTTGAAGTCCATTTTTTTCGCGATGGTCATCGCCACACTGCTGTTAACAGCATGCGGTGGTGGTCCAGCTGCCACTGAAGCACCGACTGGCAGTGATGCAACCGAGGCCCCTGCGGATGCCCCTGCCGCCACCGAAGCCCCTGCTACTGAGAAGAAGGTTGCCACCTTCATCTTCACCCAGGAATTCGATAACTTGAATCCGCTGTATACCAACCAGTGGTTCACAGCCATCACCTACCAGTTGTGGAGTTGCTACGCATGGACCTACGACGATCAGAATGCGCCCGTGCCTGTACTGGTGACTGAACTGCCCACCACCGAAAATGGCGGTATTTCAGAAGATGGCCGTACCATCACATTCAAACTACGCGATGACATTGTCTGGTCTGACGGCACTCCGATCACTGCCGACGACTTTGTCTTCACCTACGAAATGTACATGGACCCCAACAACACGGTCGCGTCGCAGAGCCCCTACGACCAGATGGAAAGCGTCGTCGCTGAAGATCCGCAAACTGTTGTGGTGACATTCAATGAAGTCTTCGCCCCGTGGGCCGCGACTCTCTGGAAAGGCATCATTCCCAAGCATGTTTTGCAACCCGTCTTTGAAGCCGATGGCAACCTGAACGCCGCCGAATATAACCGCACTCCAATGGTAGGCTGCGGTCCCTTCAACTTTGCGGAATGGGAAGCTGGTTCATTTGCCCGCTTTGTCGCCAACGACAGTTACTGGCTTGGCCGCCCCAAACTGGACGAGATCTTTATCCGCTTCGTACCGGATGATGCTTCCCAGATCGCGGCCCTTCAATCAGGCGAAGGCGACCTCGGCACTTTCATCGCCTATTCAGATATCCCAACCCTGGAAGAAGCAGGCACTCAAATGTTCACCGCCTTCTCTGGCTACAATGAAGGCTTGTACATCAACCTCGGCGATAAGGGACACCCTGCCTTGAAAGAACAAGGCGTCCGTCAGGCGATCGCATATGCAACCGATCGCGCATCCCTCGTCAACGACCTGTTGCTCGGGCGTACCGGCGTGGCAGCGACCTATTGGGACAACACCCCGTTCGTCGATCCGTCCATCGAGCCTTATCCTTACGATCCTGCCAAGGCAAATGAACTCCTTGATGCCGCTGGCTGGACCGATAGTAACGGCGACGGAACCCGCGACAAGGATGGCGTTGAACTCGTCCTCAAGTACGGAACCACTACCCGCGAGATTCGCAAAGAGATCCAAGCGGTATTCCAACAACAACTACTCGAAGTGGGCATCGGCACTGAATTGATCAACGCCGAAAACTTCTTCGATGGGTATGCAGAAGGCGGCCCTGCAGCAACAGGTGATCTCGATATTTTTGAATACTCGACCGTTACTCAATATCCTGACCCTCATGTCTCCGAGTGGTACTGCGATCAGATCCCCACAGATGAAGCCCCCGATGGCAGCAACTGGCAGGCCGTCTGCGACACCGACCTTGAGGCCCTCTTTGCTCAGGAAAGCTCCCAAGTGGATGCCGCTGCCCGCGAAGCGACCTTCCATGAGATCTCGAAGTTGATCTTCGATCAGGCCTACTTCATCGGCATTTACTGGGATCCCGACATTTGGGCGATCAACTCCCGCCTGACCAATGTCAAGGTTTCCGGCGCGACCCCGTTCTACAACATCATTGAATGGGACATCCAGCAATAAAATAATCAAGTAAAATACCGGAGGGGTTCTGTAAAAATCCATTCTTACAGAACCCCTCTCTTTTTGAAGGAGAACTCAATGACAAGATACATTGTCCGCCGCTTGTTACAAGCCATTCCTTTATTACTTGTTATTAGTTTGATCCTGTTCGTCTTGATGCAAAACGCCACCGACCCGCTAGCCACCATGGGCGGACGCACGCCAACAAGGCCCGAAGACCGCGCGCGACTCACCCGTCAGCTTGGCCTCGACAAACCCGTTTACATTCAATATTTGTACTGGCTGATCGGCAATGACTGGACCAAGGTCGATCTTGATGGAGATGGCACGGCAGAAACTCAGGGGAAACGGCAGGGCGTCCTGCGGGGCGATTTCGGGACATCCATTGTTCAAACCGGCAGACCCGTTACAACGGTCATTTTTGAGCGTCTGCCAAACACATTGATCCTCATGCTTACAGCGGAATTTGTGATCGTGCTGGGCGCGTTGCTGGTGGGAATTTTTTCAGCGCTTCGTCAGTATTCATTGTTCGATAATATTCTTACCGGGATTTTATTCATCGGATATTCCATGCCGATCTTTTTTGTGGCACTTTCTACTATGTACATCTTCTCGATCAACTTCCAGCGCTGGGGACTGCCTCACCTGCCCACGGTGGGAATGTTCGACCCGAAGGTTGGGAAAACAACCGGTCAGATCATTCTGCACATGATCCTGCCCGTATTTAGCATTGCATTCATCAGCTTTGCAGCCTACAGCCGTTACATCCGCAGCACCATGCTCGAGGTGCTGGGACAGGATTACATCCGCACGGCGCGTTCGAAGGGCCTGCCCAAGCGCGAGATCACTTTCATCCATGCGCTTAAGAATGCATCCCTGCCAATCGTCACCATCGTGGGGCTGGACCTGCCCCTGCTGCTCGGGGGTGCCGTTGTGACGGAACGCATCTTTGCCTGGCCCGGAATGGGTCGGTTATTCATCGACGGGATCGACCGTGGAGATACGCCCGTTGTCATGGGCATTCTGATGCTGATCGCAGTTTCCGTGGTGATATTTCAGATCATTACCGATATCGTATATGCGTGGCTCGACCCGCGCATCCGCTTTGATTAAGGAGCACCATGACCATCTCAGAAGATCTCCCCAATCAATTGCTTGTCGCGGAAGTTGAAGCTCCGCCGCTTACGCTAGCCAACCTCACATGGCGCAGATTTCGCCGACACAAAATGGCGATCTTCGGCGCTGTTGTTTTGGTTTTGCTCACCTTGTATTCGTTCGGCGGCGCGTTCTTTTTCACCGAAAAGTATTCCAACTTCACGAATACAAAAGAGCGTTTGCAGCCGCCCAGCGCGGCGCACCCCTTCGGCACCGACACTGTTGGGCGCGATATTCTCGCGCGCACCATTTATGGCGGCCAGATCTCGATCGCGATCGGAATTACAGCCGCATTCGTTGAAGTGATGATCGGCATTCTGATCGGCGCGCTTGCTGGGTATTTCGGCGGCAGGATTGACAGCATCCTGATGCGCTTCACCGAAGCCATGCTCAATATGCCACAGCTGCTTTTGTTGATCGTTATGTCGAAGTTCTTCTCAGGCCAGCTTCCCAACATAAATATCCTTGGCCGCACTTTGAGCGGAAGTGTGGTCGTCATCGTTTTCATCATCGGGCTGACGAGCTGGCCTTATCTCGCCCGCATCGTTCGCGCAGAGTTTCTTTCCATTAAAGAACGCGAGTTCATCCTGGCGGCACGCGCCACCGGCACGCCCAGCTGGGAGATCATTTTCAAGCACATCCTCCCCAACAGCATCGCGCCAATCGTTGTCTCTGCGACGTTGGGTGTGGCAGGCGCGATCTCGCTTGAAGCCTATGTCAGCTTCCTTGGCATGGGCGTGCGCGCGCCAACCGCCACATGGGGTAATATGCTGGAGAACGCCTATAGATACATCGAATCGGCCTATTGGCTGTGGCTCTTCCCTGGTTTGTTGATCGTTCTGATTACCATCAGCATCAATTTTCTCGGTGATGGCTTGCGCGATGCGCTCGATCCACGTAGTCGGACGGTATAGCCATGAGCCAAGAACAACATGTTTTTCTTGAAGTAAAAGACCTGAGAACCCGCTTTCACACACCGGAAGGGACGATTTATGCGGTCAATGGTGTTTCGTTCTCTTTAAATGAAGGTGAAACGCTGGCTGTCGTCGGTGAGAGCGGATGCGGGAAATCGGTGACGATGATGTCGATTCTGCGGCTGATCGCGATGCCGCCTGGGAAAATCGTCAGCGGTGAAGTGACGTATCGTGACAGGAAACTGCTCGAGTTAAGTGAAGATGCGATGGAACACATCCGCGGTAAAGAAATCGCGATGATATTTCAGGATCCGATGACTAGTCTCAATCCTGTATTGACCATTGGCCGTCAGTTGACCGAGACCCTGCGCACGCATACCCCCATGACCCCGGAGCAATGCCGCGAGCGGGCGATCACGCTTTTGGATTGGGTGGGTATCCCCGATGCGACGAAGCGTCTTTATGATTATCCACATCAGTTTTCGGGCGGTATGCGACAGCGCGTGATGATCGCGATGGCTCTGGCTTGCACACCCAGCCTGTTGATTGCAGATGAACCAACGACCGCATTGGATGTCACCATTCAGGCACAGATCATTGAGCTTGCCAAACGTTTGAAACAGGATGTGGGTATGGCAATGATCTGGATCACGCATGACCTCGGCGTGGTCGCAGGTATGGCAGATCGTGTGATCGTCATGTATGCTGGCTTCATCGTTGAGGAAGCCGATGTGGATGACCTTTACGATAATCCGCTGCACCCATACACAATTGCTCTATTGCAAGCCCTGCCGCGTGCAGACCGCCGACGTGAAAAGAGTTTGAAGTCAATTCAAGGTGCACCGCCAAATTTATTGGCCGAACCTGTTGGGTGTCCTTTCGCGCCGCGCTGCGAATTCGTACAGAATCGCTGCGTGCGTGAAAATCCGCTGCTACAAATCGTGGAAGGGAAGCATAAGGCCGCCTGCTGGGTGGATGTAAAAACAGGAGGCTTGCGATGACCGGGCCATTGGTACGCGTTGAAGAATTAACCAAACATTTCCCCATCACCAGCGGGGTCATTTTCGACCGAGTGGTCGGCGCTGTGCGCGCAGTGGATGGTGTTTCGTTTGAGATTCAAAAAGGGGAAACGCTCGGCCTCGTCGGTGAAAGCGGATGCGGCAAGACCACGGTTGGCCGCACGCTGCTGGGATTGTATCCCGCTACTTCAGGCAGATCGATCATCGACAATCTCAGCGTGCACGAATCCACGGGCGCTGAATTGATGCAGATCCGCCGCAAAGCACAGATGATCTTTCAAGACCCATACGCTTCATTAAATCCGCGTTGGACGGTAAACGCGATCATCAGCGAGCCATTACGTGTGCACAAATTGCTGGCGAGTCAAAAGGAACGCGATGACCGCGTAAAGGAATTGCTTGAACTGGTGGGCTTGAATGTACGTCACATGAACCGCTTCCCGCATGAATTTTCAGGCGGGCAGCGCCAGCGCATCGGCATTGCACGCGCGCTTGCTTCTGATCCGCTCTTCATCGTGTGCGATGAACCCATTTCCGCACTGGATGTTTCCATCCAAGCACAGGTGGTCAACCTGCTCGAAAAATTACAAGACCATCTTGGACTGACCTATCTTTTCGTGGCACATGACCTGAGCATGGTGCGGCATATTTGTGACCGCGTCGCAGTGATGTATCTGGGCGTGATGGTCGAAACCGCTGAACGGGATGAACTTTACGAAAAGCCCCGCCATCCCTACACACAGGCTTTACTTTCCGCTGTGCCGCTGCCTGACCCGCGTAAAGAACGCGCACGTCAACGCACCATTTTGGTGGGCGATGTCCCCAGCCCGATCAACCCACCTTCAGGATGCAGATTCCATCCGCGCTGTCCCATCGCAGTGGACCGTTGCAAGACCGAAGTTCCAAAATGGCGTGAGGTTGCCCCCGGACATTACACAGCCTGTCATTTGGTAACCGAATAATAAACGGGTCACGCTAAAAGCGTGACCCGTTTCGTTTTTACACTTTATAGGAGTGTTCGGTCATTTTATCAGGAATTGACACGCGCCTTCATCCACTCGTTATTATTATGAAAATCTGAAACGGCATTCCCCGGATGCACAAGCTCATCGAACAATGGCCGATCTGCTTCATCCAAAGTTTTATCCATAACAACGAGCGCATCCTCGAGATGAGCAAGCGTACGCGGACCAATGATGGGAGCGGTGATACCGGGTTGATCTTTCGTCCATAACAGGGCCAGTTGTGAAGAGGTCAGTCCGCGTTCCTCAGCCATTTTACCCACCGCATTTGCAACATCGATCCCGCGTTGAGTGATGCGTGAATCGCTCATACTCTTATCCCAGAGTTGCGCGCGCGAACCTTCAGGATAATTCCCAGTTTGCGGATAACGCCCTGCCAACACACCCACCGCCAACGGCGAGTATGGAACAATCGCCAGGTCATATTTTCGACACAATGGGACAAGTTCATTCTCGATACGGCGATCCAGCAGATTGTAGGGAGGTTGTTCACTGATATATCGATTCAATCCAGCCTTCTCACTGATGGAGAGCGACTCCATGACCATCCAGGCGGGATGCGTGGAACAGCCAATATAACGGACCTTCCCCGCACGAATCAGATCATCAAAAGCCCGCAGCGCTTCCTCCTGCGAATGTGCCAACGGCGGACGATGAAGTTGATAAAGATCAACGTGGTCGGTCTGTAAACGCTGCAACGAATCTTCACAAGCCTTGATGATGTGATAACGGGTCGCGCCACCATCATTGGGAAGATCCCCCATCCGATGAAAAACCTTTGTCGCCAGGAAAACCTGATCATGCAAACGATGTTCTTTCAAGAATCTTCCTACAATACGCTCACCCTCCCCCATGTAATAAACATTTGCCGTATCGAAAAAATTAATTCCACCATCCACCGCCCTACGCATGATCTCAAAGGAATCTTTTTCAGTGGTTGCTCCGCCAAAGTTCAATGTTCCCAAACACAACGGTGAAACCAGCACTCCAGAACAGCCCAATCTTCGATACTCCATGACACGCATCCTTTCTTGAATATGATCAAATCATAGAATATCATTTTTCTCGCAAGATGCAACCCATCTCAGTATTATTCTGTCAACCTGCTCAACGCACTTGAAAGCACCTGAACAGCCCTGGAATAATCCTCCAACGAAATATGTTCATCCGGCGTATGATCCAACGCTGAATCACCTGGACCATACACCACAGCAGGACATTTCCATACAGGAGCGACGATGTTCAGATCAGCGGTTCCCGTTTTATAGACGAAACGCGGCTCCCCGCCCTGTGACCTGATTCCGCTTAAGAAGCTTCGTACTAGCTGAGTATTTTTCTCACACCCCCACGCAGGGATGGCGAATCCAACGGGCTCGATCAAGACCCTAAAGGTTTCTGAAACCTTTAGGGTCTCGTTTAATATTTGATACCAATCTTCTGGCGAAACTTCCACTGGCAAACGGACACCAACCTTCAACCGTGCCCATTGTTCAAAATCATTTGAGTCCGAATCCATGCCGCGCAAAGTGAGCAATAATTTATCGAACACCTTTGGCTTATCAGCATTGAACGAATCCACATACGCTTTGATCTTCAACCAGACTTCCACAGCCGCTTCCGCCGCAGTCTCTTCGCCGCTCGCTGTGTGAGCCTGCCCACGTTTGACGGTCACATTCGCCCACGCGCTGCCTTTGTATCCAAGTGCCATTCTGTCCCATTGATTGGGCTCACCGATGATCGCAAAATCAGGCTTGTATTGTGTTGCGACAAATCTTGCGCCTTCCGAATTACGCTCTTCTTCAATCGCGCCGATCACAACAAACTGCCAGCCATCCTTCGCACCGACCTTTGCCACCGCATCCACAAAACTCGCCAGCGGACCTTTCGCATCCACCGAGCCACGGCCATACAGAAAGTCGACATCTCTGCCCCTACGGTTTGCACAGGATATTTCCCCAGGCACCGTATCAATGTGACCCAGCAGCACAACCTGCTTCGTCCCCTTCCCCATCACACCGACAGCATTGCCAGCCTCATCAACGAAAGCATCATCATAGCCCAATGACTTCATCCGCGCCACCAGCCATTCCACCGCGCCGCGTTCCTGCCCCGATGGGCTATATTGCGAAACAAGTCCGATTAGGGTTTCAAATTCATCATTCATCATTCAGCATTCTGCATTTCACTTGCCAGCACTTCCGTCAACACATCCACCAGATGATCAATCTGCTCATACGTGATCACCAGCGGCGGCAACAAACGAATCACGGTCAACCCTGCATTCAAGGCAATGATCTTTTTCTCCTGCAAAGTCTTGATATACGGCGTAACCTTCTGCTTCATCTCAATGCCGATCATCAAACCAATTCCACGCACCTCACGGATATTGGACGATTCGATCTTCTTCAACTTCTCCATCAAATACGCACCCTTCGCCGCCGCCTGACCAGGCAAATCTTCGCCGAGGATGACATCCAGCGCCGCATTTGCCGCCGCACACGAAAGCGGATTCCCGCCAAAGGTCGAGCCATGCACACCAGGCACAAGGTTCTTGATGTTCGCACCGATCAACACCGCACCCATCGGCACGCCGCCCGCCAGAGACTTTGCGCAAGTCAGCAAATCGGGAGTCACACCATAATGTTGAACTGCAAACATCTTGCCCGTGCGCCCAAATCCCGTTTGAATTTCATCCACGATCAACAACGCGCCGCGCTCATCACAGATCCGCCGCGCAGCTTGGATGTATTCCAAACTTGCAGGGTACACGCCGCCTTCGCCTTGCACCACTTCCAAGATCACAGCGGCGGTTTCTTCATTCACAGCTTTATCCAATGCTTCGATATTGTTGTACGAAACATGCGAAACACCGGGCAGAAGCGGCTCAAAACCTTCACGATATTTTTTATTGAACGTCGCCGAAAGCGAACCATATGTTCGCCCATGAAACGCGCGCATCGCGGCAATGAAATTCTTGCGTCCCGTGGAAATGCGCGCAAACTTGAACGCCGCTTCCACAGCCTCAGTGCCTGAGTTGCAGAAAAAGACTCTGTCCAAGCCAGGAACCAACGCCGTGATCTTTTCCATCAACGTGCGCGCGCTGGTCATTCGGGAAACGACTCAAACAAGCGTTATCAGCGTATTCGCCTGCTTGTAGAGCGCCTCCGCAATTTTCGGGTGAGCGTGACCGAGGTTCGCAACGCCGTGTCCCGACGAGCAATCCAAATATTCCACGCCGTCCACATCGAACAACGAAGCGCCTTGTCCGCGCACGATGGTCAATGTCTGCTTGGCATACACGCCAGAGGTATGTTTGTTTTCAGTATCTATAATTTGCTGTGCGTTCATTCGATCACCGTTCCATTTCCTGCCAAAGCATTTGAGATTGGATTTTGAATTCTTCCGTCCGCGATGATGACGCGACTCACGCCGCCCTTCAACGCTTCCTCCGCGCCGAGGACTTTCTTCTTCATGCGACCCTGCGCCGCTTCACTCGCCGCCGCCAGTTGACTCTGCGGCAGCTGCCGAATGAGTGTGGACTCGTCTGGGAAATTCTTCATCAGCCCAGGCACCGCTGTGAGCAACAAAAGATTCTCCGCCTTCAGCGCGGACGCAACCATCGCCGCCGCGCGGTCTGCATCCACATTCAACGCCTCGCCTTTTTCACTGACAGCCACAGGCGCGATCACGGGCATGTATCCAGCATTGAGCAGCATCAACAGCAATTCACTATTCACGGTATCGATCTTCCCCGTGTAATCATCGCGGATAATTTTGCGCTTGCCATTCTCAATGCTCTGCACAGACTCTTTGCGTGTGGCTTGCATCAACTTGCCATCGAGTCCGCACAGCCCAAACGCGTTGACTCCCATCATCTGCAACTGTTCGGTCAGCAGTGAATTGACCTTGCCATTCACCGCCATCAAAAAGATTTCCAGCGTCTTGCGATCCGTGTAGCGCGATGTGTATCCCGAAGGCGAAGTGATCATCTTCGGCGGAGTCCCAAGTCCTTCACCAAGCGCATTCGCCTCCGCCGACCCGCCATGCACAAAGACCAAGCCTTTTGCCTTGCTTCAACAATTCCACGGCATCCGCACAGATCGCAGAAAAATCCACGCCTTCCGTGCCGCCGAGTTTTACTACAGTAATTGATTGCCATAATTCTCCATCCATGTGGTCGAGTAGATCTGCATGCGGCGTATCGAAACAATTCCTTTACATATTCTGGTTTCGATACGCGAAAGCACCCTACTCACAGTTACTCACTAAATCGGATGCAACCCTGCAAACTCCATCCCAGAGTCTCATCCCATCCCATCATCAAATTCATACACTGCACCGCCGTACCAGACGCGCCCTTCATCAGATTATCAATCGCGCACATCGCCACGATATGACCGTTGCTCTCGTCCAGTTCAAAGCCGAGATCAGCATAGTTCGAGCCAGCCAAAATCTTCGGCTCAGGCACACGGTAAATTCCGCGCTGTTCTCTCACCACCCGCACGAACGGATTTTCGTTCGCCACCGCTCTATAAGCTTTCCACAAATCTTTTGTCGCCACACCAGGCTTGGCCTTGGCATGAGCCGTCGCCAACACCCCGCGGACAATGTCCACAGCGGTCATGGTCAGCGAAACGTCTTTTACGCCCATTTCCTGAATCACTTCCGCCGTATGACGATGCCCAAACGCCGAGAACGTGCGGATCACATTCGCGCGTTCCGCATGCAGCGAACCAGAATTCCCTTCCGCGCCGCCTTCGGACGAACCAACTTTAATTTCAATAATGACTGGAGCAGACAGATCGATCAAATCCGCTTTGACCAACGGCAGCAGCGCAAGGTTGCTCGCCGTGGCATTGCATCCCACCCCGCTGATGTAACTGGCTTTGGAAATCTCTTCGCGATGAAGTTCAGGCAAGCCATACACAAATTTGCTCAACCACTCAGGCGCGGCATGTGCTTCGCCATACCATTTCTCATAAAACGCCGCATCCCGCAGACGGAAGTCCGCCGCGAGGTCAATAATTTTTGTTCCGAGTTTGGCATACTCTTCGATATGCTTTTGCGCCTGTCCATGCGGCTGGGCAAGGAAAAGCACATCCACAGGCTCCAACTGCGAAGGGTCGCTGAATTTCAACTGCGTCTTCTTTCGCAAGTTGGGATGAGTCTGATACACATACTCACCCACCCGCGAGCGTGACGTCACCTGCTTGATCTCCACATTGGGATGACCCAACAACAAACGCAATAATTCTCCACCCCCATACCCCGAACCGCCAATAATAGAAACTGTAGTCATCAATAATTGCTCCTTATAAAACCAGTGGAAAGTGAATAGTGGACAGTGGTTCAGTATTTCCACTGTCACCTGTCCACTACACTATCCACCTACCCACTGCGCTCTTCACCGTATATTCCACGATCTCGCCCGCAATATCAATGCCGCTCACAGGCTGCATGGTGTGGAATTCCATCGTGTGATTGATCTCGTTGACCAAGATAACCGCGCTCGGTATGTTCGATCAAGTCCACGGCCAGCACGCCGCCGCCAACAGCCGCAGTTGCTTTCAAACACATTTCTTCGATCTCAGGCGTGATGGGACACAACTCCCCTTCCCCGCCGCGCGCCGTGTTCGTGATCCAATGTTCAGACTTGCGATACATCGCCGTCAATACACGGTCACCGATCACAATCGCGCGGATGTCACGCCCAGGCTTCTTGATGAATTCCTGAATGTAGAAAACAGAATGCTGCACCGACCCAAGCGTGGCTTTATGTTCAAGCACCGCTTCCGCCGCATCACGGTCGTTGATCTTCGCCAGCAACCGTCCCCATGAACCGACAACGGGCTTCAACACAACAGGATAGCCAAACGCTTCGATCGCTTCCAATGCAGCTTCGGGTGTGAAGGCCACCACATTGCGCGGCTGCGGCACGCCCGCCTTCGCCAGCATCGCAGACGTGGTCAACTTGTCGCCGCACACTTCTGCCACCGCCGCTGTATTCACCGTCGGCACGCCAAATGAATTCAACAATCGCAGAGCATACAATCCGCTGGTGTAGCTGATACTGCGCTCCAGCACCGCATCAAACGCGCGCCACGGTTCGGGGTTTTCCAAGTCAAATGAAATCGCGCGGTCATCGAGTCGTTCATAATCAATGCCGCGTTTTTCCATCGCCGCGAAAATCCATTTTTCTTCCACACGCACACGCGAATAAAGGACGCCAATCTTCAATCTCTTTTGCATAAAATCATCCAAGAGAAAGCGGAAAGCAGAAGGCAGATTTTTCTGCCTTCCGCCTTCCGCATTCTCGTTATTCTCCCCAATCTTCCTGTTCCATGGGCGCGAGTTGCACAGCGGCAGGTTCAAGCGAAGTCACTTCGAGATCAACACCGCAATCCGAGCAGACGATGATCTCACCAGCTTCGGTTCCAGCTTCCAACGTAATTTCAGCTTCACATTCAGGGCAAGCAACAGTAGACATTATTTATTCTCCTTTGATTTTTTCAATTTGATTTTTTACAGATTGGAGACTCGTGCCGCCAATCGCATTTCTTTTTTCGATGGATTTCATCGGGTCGAAAACTTGATACACATCCGCTTCAAATGCTGGACAGAGTGCCTGATACGCTTCGAGTGACAGTTCCTCCAACCCAACATTTTTCTCGCCCGCCTCGCGGACAGCTTTTCCTGCTATCGCGTGAGTCTCGCGAAACGGAATCCCTTTTTCAACAAGATAATCCGCCAGATCAGTCGCCATCATGAACGAGTCGATCGCGTTTCGCATTCGTTGCAGGTTTTGCAGTGATCGTATCTCAATCGCACCAGCAATGACTGGAAGAATCGCAAGCAAAGTATCTGCCGCCGCAAAGACAGGCGCTTTATCTTCCTGCAAATCTTTATCGTAGGTGGATGGCAAGCCTTTGAGCGTGGCGAGCAAGCCCGTCAGCATTCCAATGAGTGTGCCAGCCTTGCCGCGTGTCAGCTCAAACACATCGGGATTCTTCTTCTGCGGCATGAGGCTCGAACCCGTTGAGAAGGCGTCCGAGAGTTCGAAGAAACCAAACTCGGCACTCGTGTACAAGACAATTTGCTCCGAGAGTTTGCTCAGGTGAATGCCCGTCATCGTGGCGCAGAATAAAAACTCGGCGGCGAAGTCTCTATCTGAAACAGAGTCGAGGCTGTTTGGGGAAGCGACTGCAAAGCCAAGTGACTCAGCCAACGCGGCGCGGTCCACAGGGACAGGGCGTGCCAGCGAGTGCGCCAGAACCGAGAGGCAAAATCGAAACTCGTTTCATCAAATCATGTGAGTCTCTCGCGGTCACGTTCGAGCGGCCAATAGTGACTCAGCCACCAATGCGAAAGCAAAATCGGCTGGGCGCGTTGCAGATGAGTGTAGCCAGGCATGATGATTTCGCCTGCGAGTTCAGCCTGCTCAACAAGAGCTGATTGCAGAAGGCTGAAAGCTGAAAGCAGTTCGGGAATGGCTTGCAACATCCACAATCTGAAATCGGTGGCGACTTGATCGTTGCGGCTTCTTCCTGTGTGGAGTTTGCCTGCGGTGACGCCGATCAATTCGGTGAGGCGGCGCTCGACGGCGGTGTGAATATCTTCGTCGGAGGGGGCGAAGATAAACTCTCCCGAAGCGAATTCTTTTTTGACAGTATCAAGCCCGAGCGAGATCGAAGCGTGTTCTTCATCCAAAAGAATATTTGCTTTGTGCAACGCATTCGCCCACGCGATGGAACCATCCACATCCTGAATGGCCATGCGCTGGTCAACAGGTAGGGAGGAATTTAGATCCCAGGCCTGATCGTTTAGTTTGGTTGAAAAGCGTCCGCCCCAGAGGGTCATGAAATCTCCTTTGTCATTGCAACCACGAAGATTAGATTACCATGTTGCCAATTACTGATGACTAATCTCTTTTGAATTTCGAATAATCAGGCTTCGGCATATCGAGACCCGAAATCAGGCAAACCGTTCATCGCGCGGACTTTCATGCTGAGGCCATAGAGGCGAATGAAACCCTCGGCGTGACTCTGATCGTAGACATCCTCTTCGCCGAAGGTGGCGAAATCTTCGCGATACAAACTGAACGGAGATTTCTTGCCAGCGGTGATGATGTTGCCTTTGTAAAGTTTGAGGCGCACGAGACCCGTGACAGGGCCTTGCGTGGAATTGACGAAGGCGTCAATCGCTTCGCGCAACGGCGTGAACCACAGACCGTTGTATGTGACCTCGGCATATTTCACAGCGACCATTTCTTTGAAGTGCATGGTCTCGCGATCAAGCACAAGCGACTCGAGTTCGCGATGCGCATACAGCAAAATGGTGCCGCCAGGAGTTTCATACACGCCATGCGATTTCATACCGACGAGTCGATTCTCAACGAGGTCAACGCGGCCAATGCCGTGCGCGCCGCCAATGACATTAAGCGTTTCAACAATTTTTGCAGGTGAAAGTTTTTCGCCATTCACAGCAATTGGATTACCGCTTTCAAATTCGATCTCAACATACGCGCCTTCTTCGGGCGCATTCTCTGGCGAAGTGGAAAGTTGGAACATGGCTTCTTCGGGTTCGTTCCACGGGTCTTCGAGCAGACCGCCTTCATGCGAAAGATGCCAGAGATTTGAGTCGCGGCTGTAAATGGATTTGATGGTGGCGGTGACGGGCACGTTATGTTTCGCGGCATACGCAATCGCATCTTCGCGGGAGCGGATATCCCACTCGCGCCACGGAGCGATGATCTTGAGGCGCGGGTCAAGCGCCATGACGGTTAATTCAAAACGAACCTGATCGTTCCCTTTGCCTGTTGCGCCGTGCGCAATCGCATCCGCGCCAACTTCGTGAGCGACATCAACAAGATGTTTTGCAATTAATGGACGGGCCACCGATGTGCCCAATAAATACTTGTGTTCATAAACCGCCCCCGCTTTGAGCATTGGAAAAAGATATTCAGCAGCAAACTCTTCCTTCATGTCATGGATAATGCACTGACTTCGCGCCGCTGTTGATGGCCTTCTGTTCGAGTCCGCGCATGTCTTCATCGCCCTGCCCCACGTCTGCACAAAAGCAGACGACTTCACAGCCGTAGTTCTCTTTCAGCCACGGCACGATCACGGATGTATCCAGTCCGCCTGAATAGGCGAGGACAACTTTCTTCACTTGCGGTTTTGATTGCGGGTTCATTTTTACTCCTGGTATTTGATTCCCTCTCCCTCTGGGAAAGGGTTAGGGTGAGGGGAAAATAAAAACGGCCATCCGATGAAGGATGGCCGTTTTGGATTGACTTGTGCTATGTCGCTTAGCGCACTATTGCGTTCGCTTGCGCCGTCAAAACAAAAAACTCCCAACCTTCTCAAAGAAGTGGGCTCAGGACGACGGGTACGAGGCAGTGCAAAGACTGTAAACAAAGTGCTGTACATATTGGGCGGCATTTTAATCGAAAAACGAAATGAGTCAATAGTTTCAGTAGGCAATTTCAAAAGAGTACCCATTTGGGTACTCTTTTCCTACGAACGGTTATTGCCAGCGCTTTATCCGTTCCAAAACACTCTCACTCCCCAATTCCTTACAAATCTTCCTCAAGCGCGGAGTTGGCTCCCCGCCACTTCAAGTCAGCAAGACTTTCCTTTGATCGGCACATCCGTCCGCAAAGTGGATAATTCCCTGAATAACAAAGCATCTTTGTAATTGTTTTTTGAGATTCTCCAGCAAGGTCGTAGCACGACCAAGACCCAGACCTAATTTATTCGGGTCACTGGGAATATGCCTCGATATGCTTGTACTTCGCCAACACTGTCGAAGTAGACTTCTCTCCCCAACCTTGAATGCCTGGGTAGCCATCAGCAGAGTCACCTACCAATGCAAGAAAATCAGGAATGGATTCAGGGCTGACACCAAATTTTTCAATCACACCTTTTTCATCCAAAACAATTTCGCGGCGGCGGTCCCAACAAACGACTTTGTCACGCTCCACCATTTGCGTCAGATCCTTATCCACCGAACAGATGACAACCTGCTCCACTGACTTGATCTTCTTGAACTTCGCGCGACTGCCGCAGCAATCGCGTCGTCCGCTTCAAACTTGACCATGGGCCAGGTCACCAACCCCAAGGCTTTGACCGCCGCCTCAGCCAGCGGAAATTGATTCAAGATAACTGGGTCAACACCTGCACTAGATTTGTATCCCGCATACATCTTGTTGCGAAACGACTCGATCACATGGTCGAAGGCAACCGCAACATGTGTCACTTCGGGATTATTTAGCAGCAACATCATGCTTCGAATAAGTCCGAGCGTTGCGCCGACTTCCTGCCCGCTGAGAGATTTCTTCGGCGGCGCACCGAAATGAGCGCGGAACAATTCATACGTGCCATCAACTAAATGGATCTTCATTTCTTCCAAACTCCTGCACACTTCTTTTGGTTCTTCACATCTTTTTCAGAGGCGATCAACGCCTGCGCTTTTTCCCGAATCGATTCATCCCCGACTTCGTTATACACATTTCGCATCGAAACCAAAATATCATAACGGATCAAATGCCCGTTCTTTTCAGCAGAACATTCCTTGAATCGTTTTTCCATCCCATCCAAATAAAGCTTTTGATGCTTCTTGCCAACCACTCCCACGTTCCACAACGACTGCATGCAATGCCGCGCCGTGACGAAGCGTTCATCTTTCGTTACATTGAGTAATTTTTCATAGTCCTTGAAGATCCTGCCTTTGGGGTCGCTCTTCGCAAGATGCGTCAAGATTTGCGACGTGATCGCACGGACGTGGTTATCCTTGTGCGTCAACCCTTCCACAATTTCGTCCCACGCCTCGTATGCCCAATCCACAGGCTGCTCGGTCTCTTTCATTAAAGTAATCATAGGCTTTGAATTGAATCTGGCCATCGTCCGAGCGGATATTATCCAAATGAGTACGGATCGTTTTATCCATAGGCACCTTTACTTTACGTTCTCCTACTGGTATTTCTTCTTGCCGCCAGAACCGTTGAAGTCAACCGCAGCACGGATGAGATCCTTAAGTGCCGCCTCATCAACCTTATCACCTTCAGCAATATCAATGGCGCGTGTGGCTTTGGCTTCCAAGCCTGCGTTGAATAATTTTTTCGGGTCAGGCAGGGATGCACCTTTGAAAAAATTAAGTTTCACATGATCTTTGAAAACTCCTGAAGCAACCACATTGCCTTTACAGCGTCCACACAGGAACACCCCACTTCCAACCTTCAGCAACTTCGGGAGCAGTTTTCAGGATCATGGCGCGGAATTTCTTGATCCACGTTCCGCGCCAATCGGTGAGGTCGTTTATAAATTTGTCGATCTCTTGTGAGGGAGTCAGCGCCATTAATAATTTCTCCTTATTTCTGCAACTTAATCAACTCTTTCAACGCCTTTTCCAGCAAGGCCTTCTTCGCCTTCACATCCTTCATGTCTGTAAAATAAGCCATGCGCCTGTCTCTATAATCCCCTTCCAACAATTCGCTCTTCACCTTCGCAATCATCGGATTATGAAACACAAGATGAACACGCTTTTCATCCCGCAAGTTAAAGGTCACCAAATACTCGCCTTTGTAATTGAAGGATGGGGCCTTCCATTTAATTTCTTCATTGATATCTTTATTCACGCCTTTGATGATGGAACGCACCGCCTCTATCTCCGCCTTGAGCGGGTGACTGAGATTCTCGAGGAATTCATCCACCTTATCCGTGCGGCTGACGGGCGATCCCTTCTTCTTTTTCGGCGTGTCATTTGCCGAGCCTGCCTTAAACGACAATCCTTTTTCCTTGAGCGTCTCGCGCAATATGCCAAGCGCCTTGGGCCCCATCCCATGCAATTGACCTAACTCCGCTTCAGAAATTTTGGTCAACTGCTCAAGGCGGGTATATCCAGCCGCTTCCAACGCGCGTGTGGCTGGCGCTCCAATTTTCGGAAAATCAATTTTATTTTGATTGTCTTGTTTCATACAAGTTCCTACGTATTTTTATTTAACCAGAAATGCAAGTTCTGTCTGCCACTTTTGCGGGTCTGGCTCAGTATCTGGGTCGGTTGGATACCATTCAATTCGTCCCGCCCACCATTCAACTCCATCTTTTATTGTAGTTTGCCACGTAATATTATTTTTTTCTGCCCAAGCCAGAAATTCAGCAGTCACAGCTACTAGGTTTTCGTAATGTCCAAAATATAAGAAGACAGCATACTGCCCTTCGGGAAATACGCCTGTTGTAATGCGGTCATTTCCATCCACCCTACTTGCAACAGGAAAGCCAACTTCTATATCCAGCTTTTTATCCATATCTGTCGTGAGATAGCGAATAAAAGGCGGGCCAGAAGGTGTTAATCCCTTGCTAGCTAAAAAGGCATTTGCTTCATCCCAAAATCCTCCAAGCACCTCGCCAAAGGGTATCCCCACCTGTGCGCGGACTGCAACATAAGGTTGTTCCGTACGATGTTCCAATTTGGGTTCCACATTCATGGTTCACTCTCCTTAATATAATTTATAAATTTTAAGAGCTATGCTCTTTTATTTCTTTGGCGGGATATTCTGATTGAGGTGGAAAAAGTTATCAGGGTCGTAGCGGGCTTTGATGGCGGCGAGCCGCTCCCATGTCCCGTTTGGATACGCGGCGCGGACTTGCGCCTCATCCACATCCGCAAGGAAGTTGACGTATGCACCATCATCACTTTGGCGCAGAGCCGCAGCGAACTCCGTCACCCAGGCTTCATGGATTTCCTTTTCATCGGGATTTTCATACAACGCGGCAAGGTTGACCATGATCCGCGAATTGCGATGGGCGAACGCTGTTGCATCTGCTGGAACGCGGGACATCGCGCCTCCCAATACCCGCAGCTGGGTCACAGCCATTGAAGCATTCGAACTCTGAAGGCGATTCAAGATCATCTCCGCTTCAGAACGGGTGACATGGTCAATAAACATGGTGCGTCCCACTGCGAGGGGATGATAATCACCGCCTTCTTCGGGAGGGAACATTTCAGGGTAGGTCATCGGGCGGATCATATCCGCATAGGGTGTGGCGATGGAACGGAATTTGGAAATGACCTGCTCCCCCACTTCTATATCGCCAGCATAAACCATCATCGCCATGATGATCACCTTGCCATGCACATCTGCTGGAAGGAACGGCATGGGCGGCGCGGTCATAATGTTCAGGATGGTGGAAAGTTCGTTCGGAGCAGATTCAGCTTCGGCGATGAAAGAGGCGATAGTGTCCGCAGTTGCAGGCAGGCAAAGCATCCCGCCCAGGATAGTATCCAGTATCATGCAATTGGAATTTGAAAGCGAGTTGCAACGCCAAAGTTTCCGCCGCCGCCACGAATCGCCCAAAATAGATCGGGATGATTCTGATCATCCACATGCAGGAGTTGACCATCGGCGGTCACAACCTCGGCGGCCAACAGATTGTCAATTGTGAGGCCATGCTTGCGCACGAGATAACCGACACCGCCGCCCAGCGTGATGCCGCCAAGACCGACCGTGCCTGTATCGCCAAAGCCTGTGGTGAGACCGTGCGCCGCTGTTTGCAGCAACATACTCGCCAGCGGTCAATCCAGCTTCAGCCCAGGCAGTTTTATCCTGAACATTGATTTGCAGATCCTTCATCGCTGAAAGATCAAGGACGATGCCGCCTTCGGTGGTGCTGTGACCTGCGTTGCTGTGTCCGCCGCTGCGAATGGCAAGCTCGATCCCAGCCTCGCGCGCGACAGACACAAGTCGAGAGACATCGCCCGCATCTGCCACTCGAACGATTGCCGCGGGGTGACGGTCAATGCCGCCGTAGAAGACGGTGCGCGCCTGTTCATAGCGCGGGTCATCAGGGGCGATGACCCGTCCGTTGAAGAGCGCGCGCAGCTCTGAAATTGAAGGGACAATTTGAGCATGTTGGGTGGGATTTGATATTCATTTTTCTCTCCTTATTTCTAAAGTTGGTCTGTAAAATTTTATGTCACTCTGAGGGAGCGTCCTTTGCGACCGAAGAGTCTCTTACAGCGACGTAGAGATCCTTCGCTATCGCTCAGGATGACATTGCTGATGATTTCTAGTTCTTCAAATACTCACTCGTAAGCGATTGCTTCGCTTTCAATAATTCTTTGGGCGTACCTTCGAACATAACCTTGCCGCCTTTGCTGCCGCCTTCGGGCCCCATATCAATGATCCAATCGGCATTCTTGATGACGTGCAAATTGTGCTCGATGACAACGACCGTGTTGCCCGTATCGACCAGACGGTCAATGACTTGCATGAGGTGACCGATATCGGACATGTGCAAGCCAGTGGTCGGCTCATCCATGATGTAGATGCTTCCTTTTTTGTGAAGCTCGCTGGCGAGTTTGATGCGCTGACATTCACCGCCAGATAATGTACTCAGAGGCTGCCCAAGACTCAAATAATCCAAACCTACATCGCTCATGGCTTGCAATTTTTTGACAACTTCCTTGAGCTCAAAATATTCGAGCGCCTGTTCCACGTTCATCGCCAGCACATCGCTGATGGATTTGCCATTGAGTTTGTACGCCAGCACTTCGTCTTTGAAGCGTTTGCCGCCGCAGACCTCGCAGGGTGATTTCACACTATCGAAAAATGACAACTCAGTGAAGACCACACCCAGTCCCTGACAGTTTTCACACGCACCCTTCGAGTTGAAACTGAACAGCGAAGCCTGCACCTTGTTCGCCGAAGCAAACGCCTTGCGGACATCGTCCAGAATGCCTGTATATGTAGCGGGGTTGGAGCGGCTGTTGACTCCCACCGCAGATTGATCGATCACGATCGCATCGGGATGTTGGAGTTGGAAAACCTCATTGATGAGCGAACTTTTCCCAGACCCTGCCACGCCTGTGATCACGGTCAGCACGCCCGTTGGAATGTTCACGCTGACGTTTTGCAAATTGTTGACCTTCGCATTCTTGATCGGCAGTTTACCTGTCGGTGTGCGGAACGACTCTTTCAACGGGATGGATTGCTTCATGTGCCTGCCCGTGATCGTATCCGCTTTGAGCAGGTTTGCATAACTACCTTCGTAAACGATCTCGCCTCCATGCGGACCTGCAAGCGGCCCCACATCCACAACATGGTCTGCCACTTTGATCACATCGGGGTCATGCTCCACGACGATGACCGTGTTGCCCTTGTCGCGCAGTTTCTGCAACAACTCGTTCATGCGATGCACATCCCGTGGATGCAAGCCAATGCTCGGCTCATCGAAGATGTACGTCACATCGGTCAGGCTGCTGCCGAGATGTTTGACCACCTTCACGCGCTGTGACTCGCCGCCCGATAACGTATCTGTCTCGCGGTTGAGGCTGAGATACTCCAGCCCAATATCTACGAGTTCTCCCAATCGTTCGAGAAGCGTCCGCACCATTGGCTCGGCGGCAGGCATTTTGATTCCCTTCACAGCTTCGATCAATTCAGGGATTTCCATGCTCGTCAGGTCGGCGATGTTGTAGCCATTGATCTTGCATTTCAGGATGGTCTGGTTCAACCGCGCACCGTTGCATTCAGAACAGGGCCCCATTGTCATGAAAGGCTCCACCGACTTTTGAGTCCGCTCGGACTTGGTTTTTAGATCCTGCTTGATGTACTTGTTGGTAAAGCGCGTTGACAATGCCTTCGTAGGTTAGGTTGAAGTCTTTTGCCCCCATCTTGGTCTTGACCTTGATGGGTTCGCTATATAAAAGGTCGTTCAATTCCTTCTGGGTGTATTTGGATATTTTCTTATCAGGGTCGAATAAACCTGTATTGATTACATTACTCCAGCCCCAACTTTCCACGGCGTATTCAGGAAACAGAATCGCACCCTCATTCAATGATTTGGACGTATCCAAAAACTTATCCATGTCCACATCCAGTTTGCGACCAAGTCCGTTGCAGTTCGGGCACATCCCTTGCGGGTCGTTGAAACCGAATACGTTGGTGGGGCCTACATGGGGCTGCCCGAGGCGCGAAAACATCATGCGCAGGATCGTGTTGATGTCGGTGATCGTGCCAACGGTCGAGTGTGAACCGCCGCCCATCCGCTTCTGATCCACCACAATGGACATGCTCAAATTCTCAATGGCGTCCGCATCAGGCTGGGAATACTTCGGCAAAAAATTCCGCACGAACATGCTGAAGTTTTCGTTGAGCAGGCGCTGTGACTCGGTGGCAATCGTATCGAACACGATCGACGATTTACCCGAACCTGAAACGCCTGTAAAAATAGTGATCTTTCGTTTGGGGATGCGCAGCGAGACATTCTTTAAATTATTCTCACGTGCGCCGCGAATTTCGATATATTCCTGCGGCATAGTCTCTCCTCTGTATTCTTTGCAGAACATTAACGCAGTGGGTGGGTAAAAGCAAGGCTTTCACCCACCCAAGATGACAATTCGTATCAATTTTAGAACATTTATTCTAAACAGTCAAGACAAAAACGGATTCTCAACTCACTGCTCTATTGGGGCATAAACCGTTTCCAATGTCCCTCAGAAATAACTTCGGCGACGCCATCAACCACTTTGATGGCGGTCTGATCGTCAATCCCGTAGGTCGGCACTGGTACCTTGGCAGCCATTCTTTCTACTTTGGCCGTGGAACTTTCGGGGTGGTTCTCGTGATCCAGGTGCGGAAGCAACGCAAAGTCAACCAGTCCCAGCCCCTTCTCGATGACAAAGGGCGCATTGGGGTCATCGTACGTCTCTCCAAAAATAGGAGCCGTCACCATACTGCCAGCGCTCACCCCCACGTAGACCGTCTTGCGCAGCGACGGCAGGAGTTCTGCCAGTCCAGACTCTCGCATCCAGCGGCACAGATACAGGACATCGCCGCCAAACACCAACAGGGCATCAGCCTCCTCGACAGGAGTGACCCAATTCTCTCTCTTGATGCTGGGTAGGGCCGTGAGCTCTAGCACGCCCAACGATTTCCAACCCAATTCGGTCAGGGGGCTGGGACCTAATCCGCTGATGAAACGGTAGGCCATTGAAGGTCCGACGGAGAAAGGATATATGGCAGTGGGAATGCAAAGGGCGCTGGACTCGGCAACCGGTTTGCCCAACAGATCGACCAACGCTTTATGGATACTTGCATTCTTGATACCTGCTGAGGTAAGCAAAAATTTCATGATGTCTCTCCAGAACGATTTTAAGAGCCTAGAGGATTCGCACTTGTTTTCAAACTCAACTCACCGATTTTTTAACGAGCGTGGCAATCTTTGCCTCTTCGGTGGCGGTCAACTTAATCAGCGCGAAGGCGGCAGCCCACATATTTCCTTCATCCAGTTTCGCATCGGGTTGGAAGCCAAAGGTTGCATACCGCACACCAAACTTGCTCGCCGCTTGAAAGAAGCAAATGACCTTGCCATCCTTGTCGGCATACGCAGGCATTCCATACCAAGTCTTCGGCATGAGCTCTGGCGCAGCAGCAGTAACGATCTCATGAATTCGCTTCCCCAATGGAACGATCCGTTGGGTTTTTCATTCCACTGATCGCCGCAAGGATGGCTTTTTCACCTTCTGCCCTATCCTTGCCTGCACGCGCTTCTGCTTTCAACTCCTGGGCGCGAGCCTTCATCGCGGCTTTTTCGTCGGCTGTAAATCCTGCACCAGTTGTCTTGGTGGTCTTTTTCGTTTCTGTCTTTGGGCTCATAAGAATCTCCTTATCTGACTTTGGGTTATTTTGACACTTGCATAAAAACAAATTTATCTTTATAATAAAGATACTTCAAAATAAAGGCAATGTCAAGGGTATATTTCTATGACCAAACCAACAAAGACAGATCTGAAAAAACGAGCCCTCATGGCAGTAAGGGACTATGGTGTTAATCTGACACTCTTCCGAAACGCCATGAGTGAATGGGCGGGACTCAACGTAACCGACATGGAATGTCTCAGGCTTCTATTCCAAAAAGGCATTGCCACCCCCTCTGAACTTTCCAGGTTTACAGGCCTCACTTCTGGCGCAACGACAGCCATGCTGGATCGGCTCGAAAAGGCGGGCTTAATTGAACGCCGACCCAATCCCAATGACCGCCGCGGAACTTTGATCGCACCTTTGCAATCGAGTTCTGAAAAAGCTGCGTCATGGTTTGAGTTGGCGAGAAAAGCGCAAGACGAATTGATCTCAGGTTACTCCGAAAGTGAGCTGGAGATCATTGCAGATGCCTTTGAACGATTTGCAAAACTGTGGGATGATGAACGTAAGAAAGTTCAAAAAGATCCGTAGAGATCGCATCACTCGCCGTCGTACGCCTTTTTCAAATCTGCGATGATGAGCTTGCGCATTTGTAGCATGGCTTGCATGCCTCGCTCGGCTTTGACCGGGTCAGGTCCGCCAATGTAATCGCCCAACTGCTTCGGGACGATCTGCCACGACAAGCCCCATTTATCCTTACACCACCCACAAGATTCCGCTTCAGGAATTGCAGACAACTTGCTCCAGAAATAATCCACTTCGTCTTGATCTTCGCAGTTGACATACATCGAAAATGCTTCGGTGAATTTAAACATTGGTCCGCCATTCAGCGCCATGTACTCTACCCCATCCAACTCAAACGAAACAGTCCACGCGTTGCCGTCGGGTTTGCGGTTAACGCTTAGCACCTTAGAGTTCTTAAAAATCGAGACGTAAAAATTCACCGCCTCTTCTGCTTGGGGATCGTCGTACCATAAAAACGGGGTAACTTTTTTCATTTTAAAATCTCCTTTTATTATTTACTTTTCACTTTGGCACTTTTTAGATTTTCTGCGATCCTGAACTTAATAACCTTCTCGATCAATTTGATGGGCATCGGCTTATCGAGAGGGAAATTGAGCGAACTCTTTGCCGAGCGATATTGCTCGATCTGCTTTTGGAACGCTTCATTCCCCGCCGGAATAGGATACATTCCAATGTGATTTTTCCACGCTGAAAAATGGATGAAGTACTCGCCATTCACCTTGAAGGCAGGCATGTTGTAACTGATGTGTTCCTCCGCATCAGGGACCACTATCCTTGATCGCCGCAATGATCTCCCCCATCGCCTTCTGCGCATTTTCAGGAAGGGTCGAAATATATTCATTGATGGATGTGAATTTCATAGGCGTTCTCCTTGCTGTTTATCTTTCAAACTCATGTAATGATCGCGCAGTTTTTTATCGAAATGTTCCAATGCATAACGCAAGGTCACACGGGGCATGGTGGCTGCATGTTTATCTAAAAAGTGAAGCAAGCTTCTTTCGGTCTTTGTCGCCTGCAAAGCGCAGCGCCCACCCATTTGCCTTGTGGATCAGATCCTCTTTGTCGTGGAGCATGATCTCTGCCAGTTTGAAGGCATCTTCCACATCACCTTTGCCAATGAAATAAAGCGTGCTGACAATGGCCGTGCGGCGCTCGGGCATCTTTTTGGACTTTGCCAGTTTATACAAAACCTTGCGCGGTTTCTCGAACAAGTAACCACCAACCACATGGATCGCGCTGCGGTCAACCAAATCCCAGGTGTTGATGCGGTCATGGCGGCGGATGTACAAGGTTGAATAATTCTTTTCGGCGGACTTCGGTCGTCTTTTTGCTGCGCGCCTGAAAATCCATAATGCTGACCGCGCCGACCCGCATTTCGTGGAATGGGACTTTCAAGCATCGTTTCCACTTCGTCCAAGTCGGCATGTCCATGAACTCTTTGGCGAGCGCAAAGACCTGTCCCATGCGGATGCCCAAAATGGCATCGTCCTCATTCGACGCAAGATGGCCATGAGATTTCGCCACTGCTGGCGAACGCAGCGCCTTCAATCGTTTGAGGAATACATCTGCATTCATGGCTGGTCAACCGTCAGCTAGCGAACAGGCTCGTAGCGCTGATACAGCACACCCGTAGGAAGAGGCGCGGATTCGATCAACTTCAGCTTGACGTACTTGCCATCCGGAAATAATTTCTTGCCGCTGCCCAATATCAATGGATAGACATGCAAGACGAATTCATCCACCAGATCATTTTCGATGAGGGTATGCAACGAGCACGCTGCTGCCATCCGAGCAAGAATATTTTTGCCGGGTTGGTTCTTGAGTTTGCGAACTTCTTCGACCACATTGCTGCTGATGATGGTGGAGTTGCTCCAAGCCGCCGCCGATTTCAGCGTGGTGGAAACTACATATTTTTTGACATTGCCAAATGGATTTTCTTCGGGCGGCATGGGTTCAAACGCATCGCCGTGGGTCTTCCAGGTTTTGCGCCCGAGCAAAAGAGTATCGGCGGTTTCCATGGCTTGCGAGAAGCGCATGCCGATGTCGTCGTGCCAAAAGGGAATGGTCCAGCCACCGTGAGCGAAGCCGCCATCGGTATCTTCATCCACGCCGCCGGGGGCTTGGATGACACCGTCTAAAGAAATGAATTGATGTACGATCAGTTTTCGCATGGTTTCTCCTTTTTACTTATAAACAGACACAAATAGTCTAATTTGAATTGTAGTCCAAATTTTTATTGATTCAATTTGATCGCCTGCCAGGCAACTGTCAT